>DATMMW010000009.1:0-3691 GCA_035569555.1 Candidatus Dormiibacterota bacterium
CAGAAAGCGGCCGGCGCAATTCACTCTGACATCGAGCGCGGCTTCATTCGCGCCGAAGTGGTTCGCTGGGACGATCTTCTGGCGGCGGGGAGCCTCCCCGCCGCGCGCGAGAAGGCGCAGGTGCGCCTCGAAGGCAAGGAATACGTCGTCCAGGAAGGCGACGTCATTCTGTTCCGGCATAGTGGCTAGAGTGTGGGTTCTACTTGGAGCCCGCCCAAAGAGGGCGTGGGCTTTACTTTTACGCTGAATGTTTATCCTGAGTCCTTCAAGCGAAGGGCTTCAACTGAAGCGTGGAACCCTGCGTAAAACGATATGGGACTGACAATGCCGATTGCCCAAACCATTCCGGTTTCTCACACTTTGCTCGCGCTGCTGCTCGGCTTGACCGCGGCTGCCGCCAACATTCTCGGCGGCATGTTTATCCTTCACCGCGAATGGTCGCGGCAGTATCTAAAATATTTCCTGGCACTCGGCGCCGGGTTCATGCTCGCTGCCGCCATTCTTGAGATTCTGCCTGAATCGGTGGCTTTGACGGGGGAGCGCGCTTATTTTTTCGTCTTGGTCGGCTACTTCATCGTTCATTTCTTCGAGCACAATCTGGCGCCGCACTTCCATTTCGGCGAAGAAACGCATATCGAGGAATTTGTGCCGGGTCACGCAGGGATTTCCGCGTTGCTCGGACTCTCCATCCACACTTTTTTTGATGGCGTAGCGATTGCTTCCGGATTTCTCGTTTCCGGTTGGTTGGGTGGCGTGATTTTTTTAGCCATTGTGCTGCATAAGATCCCCGAAGGTTTCACGGTCGCGTCGTTGATGCTGGCTAGTGGACAGAGCCGCCGCACGGCTCTGCTGGCCGCCATCTGGCTAGGTGTGGCCACGGTAGCAGGCGTGCTTCTGATGGGCTTGCTGCACTCGCAGGTGGGCTATGCCCTGCCGATTTCAGCTGGTGTCACACTTTATGTTGCTGCGACAGATTTAGTCCCTGAAGTGAACCGCGAGCCCGACACACGCATGGCGCTGCTCGTTTTTCTGGGCGTAGCGCTGATGCTGATACTCGGGAGGGTGTTTCACGCTTGAAGAAAAAGTGTGGTGCGCTCGTATGTCCTTTAAATTGAGTTGTACAGGAGGAACCTCCTGAAACGCATTCACTGCTCGATTCTGTGTCGGATGAGGTAGAATTTGCAAGGCCACTTCCGAGGGCTCGATGCACGCGATTCTTCTGCAACTTTTAGACCCGACACGGGTTGTATAGGTGTGGAGGCTATGGCAAGGTCCGACGTCCAACTCATGCTGGACGTAAAAGCCGGGGACGAACAGTCCTTCGAGCTTTTGCTCCGCAAGTACAGGAGTCCCCTTGTCAATTTCCTCTACCGCATGGTCCGTGATTCGGCCGTTGCAGAGGACTTGGCTCAGGAAGTGTTTCTCCGCGTTTATCGCGCTCGCAAGGAGTACGCTCCCAGCGCGAAGTTCACCACCTGGATGTTCCGCATCGCTACGAATCTGGCATTAAACTCCGTTCGAGACAACCGTTATCGCCAGATGGAAATCTCAATGGATCATTCGGTGGACGTCGGTGATGACGAGCAGCCAGCCATGGAAGTGCCTGACCGCTCGCCGACCGTGGAACAACAGTTAGTTGCGCGAAGCCGCGCCGAGTTGATCCTGCGAGCCATCCATGCATTGCCTGAAAAGCAGCGGGCGGCCGTGCTGTTGCACAAGTATCAAGAGCTTGATTACGATGAAATCGCGCGCATTCTGGAGTGTTCGGAGAGCGCTTTGAAGTCACTGCTGTTTCGCGCGTATGAAACGCTTCGAGTAGAGCTTGCCTCGCTCATGAATTCGGTGGGAATTTGACGGTGCGCCCGGCGTGCCTAGGGAAGTGAGGGCCATATGAGCAATACGGATCGAAATACGAAACGACTTGCGAAATATTGTGCGGGAATGGAAGACAAATTAGTCGAGTACCTGGACGGGCGCGCCAAGCCTGCCGAGCGGCGTGCCGTTGAGGAGCATCTCGCCGTTTGTTCCGGCTGCCGCAACCGCGCTGAGGATTTCCGTGTCCTCTGGGACGCGCTTGAAGATCTCCCCGTGATTTCCCCCTCACTTGCGTTTGACGCCTCGCTGCGCGCGCGTATTGCAGCCGAACCCGCGCGGCGCGGCTTCTGGGGCTGGGTGCCTTCGCCGAGGCTCGCATTTGCCGTTACAGCATTGGTGGCCATGTCCGTCTGGATGGCTTCCATGCCGCGGGTCATGGACGATGAGACGTCGATGGCTCGTGTTCCTGCTGAAGCTGACTTCGGTATGATCCGCGATTTGCCGGTGCTCGAAAACTACGACGTGCTTTCTAAGTTCGACGCGCTTTCGGAACTGCCGGCTTCGCCGAACGCTACTGCTGCCGGAGAAGTGACGAACGAAACCAGGGAATGAAACGACGTTTCCAATTCGGGACTGCTTGGGCCGCTCTCTTAACAGCGAGTCTGCTCTGTTCGCCCACCTTCGGTCAAAAGGTCCGCAAGGTCGGCCAGGCAGAGGCGCCCCGCGGGCCGCGCCACCCGCCGAACGGCCCGATCATGCGTCCTGGAGGGAACCCTGGGAACATGAACAACTTGCCGCCCAGGGCTTTCGAGCGCCTCCGCGAGATGCCCCCGGAGAAGCAGGAACAATTTCTTCAGAATAACGAACGCTTCAGAAATTTGCCCACTGACCAGCAGGCGCGAATTCGCCAGCGTCTCGAGGCATGGAATAAATTGACTCCTGCACAACAGCAGGAATTCCGCGAACGCCAGCGAATTTGGGAGCAGATGACTCCCGACCAGCGGCGCGAAATCAAGCAGACATTGCTTCCTCGCTGGCAGCAGTTGCCGCCGCCGCGCCGTCAGGCGATCATGCAGCGCCTGCACCAGCTTCGCGATTTGAGCGAACCGGAGCGTCAAGCCAGACTGAATGACCCCAGTTTCGTGGAAGGCCTGAACTTTGAAGACCGCGAGATGCTCGGCCAGCTTGCCCATCTGCACGTCGGCATGGCTCCCGAGTAGCTTGCCAAGGGATGCGGCACTGCTTGGAGTGCGAATGTTTGTTGCTTCCCTGAGCGCTCCTTCCTTGCTCCATGACTCGTCAGATTTTTGGCAAACTCCAGGAATATAACCTGCCGACCAATCCACATCCGCAGTCCAAAACATGCGTTTGAAGCCTCAAACTGAATCCAGAGGCGACCCGGTAACTGATTCGAAACAATTGCGTGGGTCGTTGTGGGTAAACCTCTCTCTAAGCCTAGTCACAATTCATCCGGCACATACTACCTGTAGTGGTTTTCCCGAAGTGCTCCACAACGTGCAACCAATTCCACAATAAATTTTTCTAACATTCGAGTTTTCGCTTGACAAGTTTTCGAACCTGTCTAGAATCGTGGCACAAAGTGGAACAAAGTGGTTGTAAGTGAAGTCCAGTGGTGCAGTAAGTAGTCTCAGTGGTGCTAGACAACCAGTGGAGCAGTCCAGTGGTAAGGGGCGAGCACTTTTCATGCTCTTTGCGCAGACGACTACATGCTACGGGGAAACATACCGGCAAAAGTGGACGAGAAGGGCCGTCTCAAGATTCCCGCGGCCTTCTTGGAGAAGCTCAAAGAGCACGGCGATCGCTTCTACGTGACCAGTGAAGAAGGGGACCACGCGCGGATTTACCCGATGAAGGT
>DATMMW010000010.1:0-2048 GCA_035569555.1 Candidatus Dormiibacterota bacterium
TCAAACACGCGCAGCACGTGCGCCAGCGCATCCACTTCGCGCAGCGGCGCCAGCACGGCGGAATCTTTCGTGCGGTCCTTCACCATGCCACCGACGTCCACGTACTCGACGGTGGCGTAAGTAATCTTCTTCGGATGATAGAGCGCAGCCAATTGTTCGAGCCGCGGCTCAGGCACTCGCGCAACACCAACGTGCGTGGCCGCGCGTGACGCTTTCTCGTCCAGTTGTGCTCGTGTCAAAATTTTGAAGAGCGTAGTTTTGCCAACTTGCGGAAGCCCAATGATTCCCGTTTGCATAGGGTGCAAATCGTAGCATACCCATGCTCGCTACGCTTCGCGGCGCGGATACTGGTCGGACCATGATCCACCACAGCGTATCTTGACGTCATCACACCGCTCTCTTAAGCTTCGGAGTCCACCATGTCAAAGACTCACTATCCCGTCGATGCCGCGCTCGTCATGCTGGAGCTTTCGCGCGCGGACCGTCAGCTCGCGCGGGTGATTCGCCGAATCGGAAGTTTCCCTACGAAGAAGCGGAAGCCGCAGCACCCGTTTGCGAGCTTGCTCCAGGCCATCGTGTACCAACAGATTGCTGGCAAGGCGGCGGAAGCAATTTTCGGGCGCGTAAAAGCGCTTGGCGCGAACGGCTTTCCTACTCCGGAAGAGATTCTGCGAGCATCAAAGGCGAAATTGCGGCGCGCCGGCCTTTCGCGGCAAAAAATTGCCGCGGTGAAAGACCTGGCGGCAAAGACACTCGATGGGACTGTCCCAACGCTTGCCAAGATTCGTCGCATGAGTGAAGAAGAAATCCTCGAACGCCTGACCCAGGTGCGCGGAATCGGCGAATGGTCCGTGCAGATGTTTCTGATGTCGCGGCTCGGCAGGCCTGACGTCCTTCCTATTCACGACTACGGAATTCGAAAGGGTTTCCAGCGCGTGTATGGACACAAGGACGTCCCGAAACCTCAAGCAATTCTGGAATATGGGGAGCGGTGGCGTCCGTACCGCTCGATCGCATCCTGGTATCTGTGGCGTGCTCTGGAAGAAAAGCAAACGAAGCCGAAACGCAAGACGAAGGCTAAGAAGGTTTCGGCCGGGCGGTGAGGAACAAAGCGACGAGGCCAGAAAGAAGCACGGCGCTTTCGAGCCAGACCGAGTATTGATGCAGGCGATCGAATGCGACGCGCAGCGGATTCCCGGCAGCCGTCGCCTCCACGGAACCCATCTGCGCTCGCAGCACATCCATTCGAGCGATCACGCCGTATTGCGATGCCATCGTAAATACGATCATGGCAAAGACCAGCAGAGGCGCGGGTTGCGCGAGGGCGCCTATCGATCGTTCAGCCGCGGCTGTTGCGAGCAAATAGACGACACCCGCGATGATCCCGATCATATGCAGTTTGGCCAGAGTGTACCCGACGAGCGCTCCGGCCAGATCGCTGTTGGGCAGCACGGAAAATGCTCCGCGCGTAACCACGAAACTAAAATAGAGAATGCTGCCCACCCACATGCCGAGCGAGAAAATTTGCAGAAATCTGAGAGTCGTGGCCACGAAGGTTCCTTTACAACACGCTCAGACTATCACAGCATCTTGAAACCATTTGGAGAATCTAGCCGCCCCTGCGCAGTTGACAAAAATTAATCGACAATCCTTACCGGAAGTCACCTCATTCATAGCGGCACAGAGAGGAAATTCCCTCTCGTCAAGCCGCTAGTTGCACCAAGACTCGAAGCTGGTGCGCTGCCGCTTCAGAGTCTCTTGCTAGAGGCTCTAGAGCACGCGAAACCCGCATGAAATGAGGCAAAATGGACTTCAGCCGCCCAAAATCTCTAGTTCCGGTTGTGACAGAAAATGGGAGCGGTTCAACGGTTCGGATGTCGTATTATGACGTGTGCGGAATCCGGGGGCAGGTCAACGGGGCCCAGTGCGTCCTGCTCATATGCTTGTTGTGCTGTTTGGCAAGCGGTGTACGGGTCACCTAGTCGGCTGAACTGCTTCGTCACCGCGGCGCGCAGTAGTGACTGATGGCTAGCGGGCGTCTTTCTGTG
>DATMMW010000011.1:0-313132 GCA_035569555.1 Candidatus Dormiibacterota bacterium
GTCAACGTATCACCACGAGCGAATGTTGAAGGATGCGGTGCATCCGGATGGCAGGACAGACTTCTTGCCTGCTCAACTCACTGAGGCCGACTTTGAGAAGTTGACCAAGTCCATGGAAAAGAACCAGACATTTCTCGTCGCTAACCATGCTTAGGATGGAGCGTCTCTTGAGTTCACCTTTGAACTCAAGAGATGCGCCGCGACGCAAAAACGGGGCTGCAAAAATACGGTCCGTAACGCTGCAAGAAGAACAAGGAGAAAACGAGCATGCATTTAGTCCTGGGCATTACTGGAAAAGTTGGGGGCGCCACCGCGCGGCATCTGCTGAAGCAAGGCAAACAGGTGCGAGCACTTGAATTCCACATCTTTCAAGAAGGACGAATCTCCGTGACGCGTCATATGGAGGACTGGATGAGCCTGTTTCGGCAGATTGGTGCGCTGCCGCCCGCCTTGTAAAACACTTGCGATTTTGCTGGTGGCGCCTACGGGTCGATGTGCCGGGGCGATCTGAAAATGGGACCGGTTTGACGAGCGGCCAAATTCCAATTGCTCCCGGATGACCGGCAATCCGGAAGTTAGCGTTCGTCGGGTTAGTACTGATAAACGCGCATGTGTTTACCGACAAAGTTTCACTTGGGCAAAAAGTCGGCTTTCGTTGAAGTGATTCTCGCCCGCAACCGATCGAATCCAATGCCAGAAAATCAAAAACCGCGTACGTGGTTCGCGAGGAGCCGCGGCGCCACCCTTGAGGCTCCGTATTTCTTATTGCCGCCTTCTGCCGCCTCGCAAAATCGCTAAGTCATTCTGAGCAAATGGGATGGTTGGTAGGGGCGGTGGGGATCGAACAGAACACCCATCGAATTCTCACTGAGTTACATGGAAGCTTCAAAGTGTCCTTCTTCTCATCACAAATGACTTAGCGCAGTTGAAAGACCAGTTGCCGCCTTCTGCCGCCTCACCAGCCGCACAACTTCTTGCGTATCAATGGAATGGCTTGACTGGGACGTGGGATACAAACCCACGGACCACCTCAGCAGACCAGTCGGAATGCACTTGCGACTGGAGTGCAGGTCTTCGGTTATGGAATCACATGGCAGTAGGATGCGTACCTGCCTGCCAAGCAGGCGTGTTGGCCGCCCCCCGATTAATCGTTGGTTCAAATCAGGCCCCCGCAACCAAAATTTCTTTTGTTTCAATCATTTCTGAGTGGCCTGCAACCATCCGAATTTGTGATTTTCGTTTTCGAGCGTACCGATAATTCGTCTCCAACTCCCAGCTCAACGCCGATGCACCGGCAGACAATTTCCGGTTTGCCCGTCAACTGGGAGTGCATGAAGGTTGTCGCACCCAAGATCAATGCGCGTGATAGCCTAGTCTTCAATGTTCTACGGAGTTTGGCTTGCCGCCATCACTGTCTTACCTGCACCAGCGCTTTCGCGACCGTTCTGCAGTCGCAGCCAGCGTTGCATTTTCACGTCTGACTTGGCGTTACGATTCATTTTTCCCAAGTGAGTCCTGCGGTTTGGATTCCTTGGCTTCGCCCGACTGGAGAAGACCGCGATGCGTCATCTTTTCTTGATTCTGGTTTCTGCTGCTGTTCTTTTAGGCCAACCAGGATCTGCTCGGCGAGGGTACGAGAAGCGGGGGAATCAGCCCAGAACGTCGCCAGAGGACGGGTTGGTGGGAACCTGGCGGCTGGTGAGTATTGAAACGCTAAGGTCCAACGGAGAGGTAATCTATCCCTTCTATGGCAAGCACCCGGAAGGATTGCTGATCTACGATCCCAGCGGATGGATGAGCGTGCAAATCGTTTCAGATCCGAAGCCGCTCGTGCCTAAGGCGGATTCCCGCGAGCTCTTCTTAGCCTCGACGCCAGCGGAGAAAGCCGCGGCGGCCGATGGCTACTATGCTTATTTCGGAACGTGGACTGTTGACGCGGCGAACTCGACGGTTACCCATCATATTGACCAATCTTTTTACCCCGGGGAGAGAGGTGAGACAGGAGTTCGACGAATGTCTATTCACGGGAAACTCCTGACGTTGGTCGCGAAAGCGCATGAGATGGGAGAGGATCACGAAAGGAAGCTCGTTTGGGAACGAGTTCAAGAAGCACGACCTTCCGGAACCGTGGATTGAAATCGACCAAGTAGCGATAATGCAGTGCCGGCCACGCTTTTCCTAACGCCACTTGCCACTCCTGAGTCGGCAAACCGGAAGCTATCCGGAACCCTGACCTTCCACGCTGGCTACGCTACGAGCCGAATCAGTTCGATTCTGAACGGTAGGACTAAACAATTCGGATGGTTGCAGGCCTCTGCAACCAAACCCTCTTCTGTCTCAATCAGATCCGCAAAACCTGCAACCATCCGATTTTGTGAATTTAGCTGTGAATGCTGGTTTTGCGGCGGCCGCTGAAACATGGGGTGAACTCGATTGTTGGATGCTAGTTTTTAGAAGAAAATTCCCCTTATAATCAGGGTGATCGGCGCTTTTCCTAACCGCGACTACAATGACTAATACAAATTTTGGCGTTCTGCTGCGTCGTTGGCGCGAGGTTCGGCACGTTAGCCAATTGGACCTGGCGCTTGATGCAGATATCTCGACTCGTCATCTGAGCTGCGTCGAGACGGGTCGCGCCCAGCCGAGCCGGGAGATGGTCCTGCGTCTTGCCGAGGCTCTGCAGATTCCACTGCGCGAACGCAATGCTCTGCTGGTTACTGCGGGCTACGCACCGCTTTATCCTCACAGCGGCGTCGACAGACAGGACGCAAGCGCTGCGAGCCACGCGGTGGAGCTTTTCATGGCGCAACTTGAGCCCTATCCCGTGCTTATCGTGGACCGATATTGGAACATGCTGAAGATTAATTCGGGTGCAAAGCGCTTTTTTGCTCTCTTTCCTGGGTGCGATTCTGTAACCCCTCGCAATGGAGTCCGTCTCGTATTTCACCCGAACGGGCTGCGGCCATTTATCGAAAACTGGGAGAGCGTCGCAGCACGAATCATTCAACGAGTGCATCGCGAAGTTCTAGCCAACCCGCTGGATGACACAATGAAGGCTTTCCTCGAGGAGTTGCTCGGCTATCCGGACGTGCCGAGTCGCTGGCGAATGCTGGACGTGGATGGCGCCCCTCCACCGTTCTTGACCATCAACTACAGGTGGAACAATTCCACACTGCGTTTGTTTTCTACTGTTACGACCTTCGGAACGGCGCAGGATGTAGCCCTGCAGGAATTGCGTATTGAAAGCTTTTTCCCAGCAGACGAAACCACACGTGCTGTGCTGACCTCCTGAACTCTGACTGAGCCATTTATAGGTACTCTACCAACCGTCGTTTCATGACCTCAGAGGTCATGGACGGAATTCTTCCAACATTAGATATTGATTGTCACGGGCAATAAGACCGAAGCCGGGGCTGTCAGTTCTAATGGCAGTGTGGTGCCCGAATTCAATTGTGTGTCGCACGAGACTGATGCAGATCGGAAGCAAATGAGAACTTTGGAAGGCAAGGTTGCAGTCATTACGGGAAGCACAAGCGGCATCGGCGCCCGCACCGCCGAAGTTTTCGTCGCGGAAGGGGCGAAGGTCGTGATTGTCGGCCGGCGCGAAGACAGAGGAGAAGCGTTCGCGCGGAAGCTCGGCGATGCCGCGAGCTTCACACGGACGGACGTTTCCGTCGAAGCCGACGTCAAGGCGATGATTGACCACGCCGTGGACCGCTTCGGCCGACTCGATTGCCTGATGAACAACGCCGGGAGAAGTTCGCAATACGCTGTCATTGCCGATGCTGATTTGGAGCAGTTCGATGCAGTGGTAGCCGTACACCTGCGTGCTGTCCTTGCGGGGATGAAATATGCGGCACGCGTGATGGCCGTACAAGGAACGGGCAGCATCATAAACGTCGCGAGCGTCAACGGAATCCGTGCCGGGCTCGGCGGACACTACTATTCGGCCGCCAAGGCAGCTTCGATTCACCTAACTCGTTGCGCAGCTATGGAGCTGGGTGAAAAAGGAATTCGCGTGAACAGCCTCTCGCCAGGGATGATTGCTACCGGAGCTTTTGGCAAATACATGGGCATGCAACCCGACGAGGCGGATGACCACCCGGAATATGCCGAGGCCGCAATTTCTTCGGTCGTTGCCCGGTGGCAGCCGCTGCAGTATGTCGGGCGGGTCGACGATATCGCACAAACAGCGCTGTTTCTGGCCAGCGATGCATCGCGTTTCGTGACAGGACACAACCTCGTGGTGGACGGAGGTATTAGTGCAGGCTGGCCGATTGCGGCTGCACGCCCGGACCGCGAGCTGTTTTTCCGCACAATTCAGGCGAGCCGCTCAGGCCATGCTGCATAACTCGGTTTCGATCTCACCAGCGCGCGGAAGAGAAAGAAAATGACGGAACTCACCGACATCGAGGCTCACCGCCCCGCTCTAACAGGGCACTGCTACCGGATGTTGGGTTCGGTTTTTGATGCAGACGACGCCGTACAGGAAACGTTGATTCGCGCGTGGCGCAGCCGGGGCCAATTCGCGGGCCGAGCGTCAATTAAGACCTGGCTATATCGGATCGCCACCAATGTCTGTCTGGACGAGCTGAAAGACCGAGGGCGGCGCGGACGTCCAATTGAGGAAGGTTCACCTTCTTCGGGATCGCCATCGATGGATGCGCTTATCCAACGTCCCAGCACCGACTGGATCGAACCAATCCTCGACGCACAAGTGCTCCCACCGGAGGCTAATCCTGCTGAACGGGCCATCTTGCGGCAAAGCGTTCGGCTGGCGTTCGTCGCGGCGCTGCAGAATCTCGCGCCAAAACAGCGCGCCGTGCTCTTGCTCATGGAAGTACTGGAATACTCTGCAGCGGAAGTTGCGGAAATGCTGGAAACCTCCGTTGCCTCGGTGAACAGCGCCCTCCAACGCGCGCGCGCGACACTCGCACGAGACAATGAGGTGGAACCGGGAGAACTCTCTGACGCGCAACAGGAGACGCTCAACCGCTACGTTGCCGCATTCGAGCAATATGACGTGGGCAGACTCACAGCCTTAATGCGCGACGATGTTACGTTTTGCATGCCCCCTTATTCGCTATGGTTGCAGGGTCCCGCAGAAATTCGAACCTGGATGCTGGGTCTGGGGAGCGGATGCCGGGGCTCCCGCCTGGTTCCCACGGCGGCTTGCGGTTGGCCGGCCTTCGCTCAATATCGTCCGAACCCCGAAGGCGGGCACAAGGCTTGGGCTCTGATCGTTGTCGAACTATGCGGTGACCGAATCGTCGGCGTCAACTCGTTCCTGGACACCGAGGCCCTGTTTCCCCGGTTCGGTCTGCCGTTGATTCTTGGCCCCTGATTTCCTAGACATTTCGATAGTCGCAAATTTTTGTGGTGACCAGCGATGAGTTTTCATCGGCGTTGAAGTCTAACGTTTGAAGGAGAAATTCCATGAACGCAGCTAGCATTTCATCACAGATAGAGGCAAACGTTATGAGAATCGAAAGCACAGGCGTTTCACTCCGGCGAATTTGGGCAAGCCGCATTCTGACCGCGCTGTCCGCCCTGTTTTTGCTTATGGACGGAAGCACGAAGCTATTCAAGCCGCCCTTTGTAATCGAGGCCACCGCCCGGCTCGGCTATCCGGAATCTACCATCGTCGGTATAGGCGTAACGCTGCTGGTCTGCACTGTCTTGTATCTGATACCGCGCACCGCATTTCTGGGCGCGATTTTGCTCACTGCCTACCTCGGCGGGGCGGTTGCGAGTAATCTGCGCGCCGGTACTCCACTCTTCAACATGATCTTTCCCATGCTGTTCGGCGTTATGGCGTGGGCTTCATTGGTGCTCCGGGACAAACGTTTGGAATCCATTCTCTTAAAGGCCGAATGAATAAGGAGAACGTCTGATGTCATTCCAAGCGTACATAGACAACATCAAGGCGAAGACAGGCAAGACACCGGAAGAGTTCAAGAAGCTCGCCGAGAAAGAGGGCCTGCTGCAGCCTGGTGTAAAGGCCGGCGCCATTGTGGCCTGGTTGAAACGGGATTTCGGTTTGGGACACGGCCACGCCATGGCGATCTACGCCACGTTCAAGGGGCGGACGAAGTAGCTGAGCTGATGTCGTCAAAGCTCTGGCATTTGAGCTGTCGCTGATGCAGGAGATCGACCAATGAAAATGAATACCTATGTGAATTTCTCTGGCAATTGCGCGGAGGCTTTCCGGTACTACGGGAAGCATCTCGGAGCAAATGTTGGCAAGCGAGGTCCCAGTAGGGACGCCGAAAGTAGTCGAGCACGCGCCGACCTCCGATCAAGCCATAAAACAATCGAGTTCGGGGAAGGAGAAAGCGATGTTATCGGCAATCGGAGCGCAATTGCTCGCAACTAGAGCTGGGGAAATTTCGGCGGCGCGAATTTGGATTGGTTGGACCATTAGTGGGTTGATGGCTGCGTTCATGCTGTTTGATGCTGCAGCTAAATTCGCCAAACCCGCGCAGGTGGTAGAGGCGTTCGCACGAACGGGCTGGCCCATGCGATTGTCATCCACGCTCGGCGCAATTCTCCTGACCTGCACCGCGTTCTACCTCGTTCCGCAGACTTCAGTACTGGGTGCAATCTTGCTCACCGCATATCTTGGCGGGGCAGTGGCGACCAATCTGCGATTAGAAAACCCCCTCCTAACCCACATCCTGTTCCCGATGTACTTCGGCGTGTTGATCTGGATTGGGCTGTGGGTAAGAGACCCGAGGCTTGGATTGGTGTTCCCTCTGTTGAGATAGAAACGCCAAATCTAAAATGTTACACACCGCAACAAAGAGAGGAGACCACCGATGAAACTCAATCTGATCCGGTACGTTGCAATCCCAATCATGGTAACAGCCTCGATCTTCGCGTATCCCCAGCTCCCACAAGGTGGCGGATACGCCCCCGTTCACGGGCTAAAGATGTACTACGAGATACACGGGCAGGGCCAACCGTTAATTCTCATTCACGGCGGCCTTGGTTCCAGCAGTATGTTCGATGCCATTCTGCCCGAACTCTCCAAAGGCCACAAAGTAATTGCGGTGGATCTACAGGCCCACGGGCGCACCGCGGATATTGATCGTCCTCTTAGCTATCAGGCCATGGCCGACGACATAGCGGAGCTCATTCACCATCTCGGGATGCCTGCGGCTGACGTGATGGGTTACTCGGTCGGCGGCGAAGTGGCCCTGCGCACTGCGATCCAGCATCCAGATGTGGTGAGGAAACTGGTGATTGTTTCAGCCACCTATCGCCGCGATGGTTGGTATCCCGAGATCATTGCCGGGGAGTCTCAGCTTAATCCTCAGACCGCCGAGCAGATGAAGCAGACGCCTATTTACCAGTCTTATGCACAGATCGCACCGCGCCCTCAAGATTGGCCTGTCCTCTGCAGCAAATTGGGAAACATGTTTCGGCAGGACTACGACTGGTCGGCCGATGTGGTGAAAATCAAGTTGCCGGTTCTGCTTGCCTATGGGGATGCAGATGCCATTCGGACCGCTAGCACTGTGCAGTTTTTCGAACTCTTGGGCGGCGGCCAGCGGGATGGGGGATGGGATGCATCCGGTATGTCCAGTGCTCGGCTGGCCATTCTCCCGGGCACAACGCACTATACAATCTTTTCGTCCCCACAACTCAGTTCTGTAGTAACGCGATTCCTTGATACGCCGATCCAACCAGCGCACTGAAGATACCTTGTGCACGATTCGTCCCACTCGCGTCGCATTCTCTCGAGCCATACCGCTGCCCTCTGGCTTCTCGGCCTGGCCTTCACCGGACTGCATCTCGTTGTAGGCGCGCGCTACGGATTTCACCGCGACGAGCTGCTCACCTACTCCAATGCGGTCGACCTCCAGTGGGGATATGTCCTCTACCCGCCCGTCACCCCATTTCTTGCCCGCATCGAGCTCGCGCTGTTCGGAACGTCGCTCATCGGATTCCGCTTTTTTCCCGCCATCGCATCCGGGCTGGTGACCGTGCTTACGGGGCTGACGGCGCGCGCCATGGGCGGGGGGCGCCAGGCCATACTAATGTCAGCCTTTGCGGCGAGCATCGGAGGACCCATCTTCTTCAGCGGTTCGTTCATGTCCTACATGTCGTTCGACCTGTTGTGGTGGGTTACGGCGGCCTGGTGCGTGGCGCGGCTGATTGAGAATGGCGATGCGCCCTGGTGGCTTGGCGTCGGTGCCGCCATCGGCCTTGGGCTAATGACCAAGTACACCATGGCGTTCTTCGCTGTCGCCCTGCTCGGCGCAATGCTCTTAACCCCCAACCGCCGCTATCTTCGCAGTGCCTGGTTCTGGTTCGGGGTGGCGGTGGCGCTGCTCCTTTGCGCACCCAATCTCTGGTGGCAGTACCAGCATCATTTCATCAGCCTTGCCTGGATGCGCAGCATCCACGCACGCGACATGGGCATGGGCCGCACAGACCACTTTCTGCTGAACCAGCTATGGAGGGTTTGCGCCGTTGTGGCGCTGCCGCTCTTGTTTGCGGGTTTCTGGTTTCTTTTTGCCAGGCCAGAGGGCAGGCGCTGGCGCATGATCGGCTGGATGTACGTCCTGACGCTGGCTGGCCTGATGGCCGTTCGTGGGCGCGCATACTATCTTGCCCCGGCGTACCCCATGGTGCTTGCGGCCGGTGCGGTCTGGGGCGAAAAGTGGCTCGCGTCGCTTCCGGAGAAGAAGCAGAACCGCATCCTGGGTGGAATGTGGAGGGCGCTCGTGATCGGCGGCCTGTGCCTGGCCGCTCTCATGGTGCCGGTCGCGCCCGTCAACTCGACGTGGTGGCGCGTGGCGGACGCGGTTAACGAACAATTCAACATGGAAATAGGCTGGCCGGAACTGGCTGCCACCGTTGCTCAGGTTCGCGATTCCCTGCCCGCCGCCGATCGCGCCACCGTCGGCGTATTAGCTTCCGACGAAGGGGAAGCCGGGGCCGTCAACCTTTACGGCCGTTCTTACGGGCTGCCCCGCGCCATCAGCGGCATGAATTCTAACTGGCTACGTGGCTACGGCGACCCACCTCCGCAAACCGTCATCGCCGTCGGCTTCAAGCCCGACGAACTCAGCAGGATTTTCGCCACCTGCCAGGTTGCTGCTCGACTCTCGAATTCGTATGGCGTCGTCAACGACAGTTTCCGCGACCGCGAACAGGTCTACGTTTGTCGCAATATCCGCTCCCCTTGGCCGGAGTTTTGGAAGTATTTCCAGACCTACGGGTAGAGATGACACTCAGATGTGGTTAACAGGGCAAAATACTCATTCACGGGTTCCCTCAATCACTTACCGTCGGAGAAATAAACCACTGTCCTGCCAGAACGTTGTTTCCGTTGCGATGATCCTTGGACTCGGCTGATTACCTCAGCGCGCAACCTTATTATTGAAGTTCAACACCTGGATACCATCCGCTCTCAGCAACGAACCCTTGTGGATCGCACATTTGTAGAATCTCCCGGAACGCCGCGCGCTTGTCGGAGGCACGCTGGTAGTAGGATTTGACGATGCGGTATCCGACCCAGTAGCCGAGGTCGCCGGGTTTTTCTAGCGTGCCATTGTAAAGCCATTTGGAGAGATCGGTCTTGTCTTCATCGGAGACGAACGCGGTCTCGATTTCTTTTTCATCTCCCTTGGGCCTCGCGATGAACTGGTAAGACGAGACCTCGCCAGAAATCAGCTCGGCTGTAAACTCCGCAGCGCCCTCGATCAAAGACGCCTCCAGCACCGTGGGATGCTCATCATCAACGAGGGCCCGCACCTGCTGAACATGGGCATACTCATGAGCGATCAGGTGCACAAAACGGTTCTCCAGATTGGGATTCATCCAAGTCACTGCGCAAAGGGCCTCAAGACCAATCTGAACGCCTGACACTGGGCTTCCGACGCCCACCGGTTTGCCATGACCTACAGCAATTGTCACCGACGGAAATTTCGCTTCCGGATACAGGTCGCCTAATTTGCGGAGAGCCACAGCGATACGCTGACGTGCGTGAGGTAACACATTTGCGCAACGCCTAGCGTTCGAATACATTTCCGGATGCTTAGCCAAGCTCCCGGCAATTGTAGTCCCCGATATGTGACGCAGTTTGGCGAATTGAAGCAATCCCTCTGAACCTTTGTCAAGGTAGTCATGCTGAAGCTCATCGGCGTTCGGATGTCCATTGGCGGCGTCATAGACGTGATAAAACCGATCGACATCGTCGATAGAAATGCTCGGGCCCGATGATGGACCTAATGTTTTTGCGTCTGGAATGGACTGTGCTTCGCTGATCATGTTGGCCATGACACTGACAAGCACTGCGACGCCAATAAGCTTCGCTGTACCGATCGTCTTCACTGTGCGCTCACTTTCGTTTGAGAAGATGGCCACGCGTTCAATTAGTGTTTAGCGTGGACAACATGAACGCCAGCGTATCCCGGCGCGAGTCCTTGAACGGCGCAGCCGAACCTGGACGCGATCTCCTGGAAATTGATGTCTTCGATGGCGCAAAATCCGTGCGAGCGAAGAATCGCTGCAATGCCCACTGTAAGGAAACAAAATGGAAAGAGGCAATGGAGTTTTGGAGTCGTCTCGCGAGCTTGAAAAGCGGGCGCGTTGTTCCACCGTTACTCTCAACGAGCAGGTATCCGATGCTCAGATGAATCGCCAAAATCCAAATATTGAGTCGTTGGTACCACCCAAGAGGCTCACTCTATTTCTTACTTTCTTATTGCCGCCTTTTGCCGCCTCGCGAACTCGCTAAGTCATTCTGAGCAAATGGGATGGTTGGTAGGGGCGGTGGGGATCGAAAATTGTCCTACACACCTAAAGCCCTGTAAACGTTAGCGTTGCAGCCGCCCTACCAGGACAACTACTACGAATCACTACAAGCCGCTCTCAATGCGCCGCTGAGTCTATCTCGTTCGCCGTCCGTACCAGTCTCTGGGTTCTTCTGCAGGTGCGGGCGGTACTTCCACCCAATTTTCCTCAGGGTAGATTGGTAGTTTGCACAAGGGGCAAATTTCTAGTTCAGGCACGGCGCACCTTCCGTGGGTCCAGTCTATCACTCGCTGCCTGCCCTTGACCCCCATCAGAAAGTATGCGAATTAGAGTGAAGGAGGTTTTCAGTCATGAGCCCCTACTTGGTCGAAGCCTATCACTCGCTGAGAGTCTTGGTACCTGCCGGAGCTGGTTGGACCATCTTAAGATGGGGATACAAGCGTTGGCAGAAATTCCGCGAAGACCTAGTGCTTTCGACCTTTCACAACACGGAAGGACCGTGGCAATCGGCGCACGGCGTGGTAGGCGAATTGTACTTGAAAGCTGCGCTCAGTGATGCGCCAGGATTTTTCCCACCAAGGCGTCCCAGTCTCAAGCACCGATTTCGCGTGATGTTTTACCGCACGCGGCATTTCCTGCGAAGGGTTTTCCTTCCGAGCAAGGGACAAGCTGACAAAATTCTGCGTACTCTCTGGGAGCGTAAGCTCCTTGAACGCGCCGGCTGGGACCACACGGACAACGAATTCTACAAGCTAAAAACTCTTGTTGGGTAAAAGAGAAACGCTTGAGAGGTTAACTGCCATGTTAGATTTCAACTGGGGTGTCTTTTGGGCGGTTCTCGCAGCTTTAATTGTGGCTAAAGGTATTCAAGTGCTCCTGCGTCTCAAAGACATACATATCTAGCAATGGAAATTCACGGCCTCTGAACGGCCCTCTAGTGCTTTTTCAGAAGCATCTCCACATTTTTCAGCGAGGTCTCCAGAGCTTTCCTGTATTGGGACAGCAGCGGGCGGTGCTTAGGTATATTCAGGCGCAGGCGAGCGTCTACCTTTTTGATTTCGCCCAGTAACCATCTCTTGCTTGACTTTAGTTTTCCCTCTGGCCAGTTCGGTATCACGCCCTCACCTCCTACGTCCAAGAGCACCTTAGCACGTGAGCAAGCAACTTCAATAGACACACAAACCACAAACACATAAACGATTTGAAATTCTCAAAGAAAATGACCGACCAAGCGAACGCAATCGCTAAAGGAATGATCGTACCTGGCATCAGATGATTTATTAGTTGTCCTGGGAATGCCTGCCTATCCAACTTATCCAGCTCTTGATTGGCCGAGCGAATCCCGACGATACCCGATACCGCAATTACAAACCCCACAAACGGCAGCAAATAGGGATGGTCCGTGTAGTGGTTCGCCACAAATAGGAGTCCCTCGAACGTTCCGAGCCACGTGAGACGTTGATTGATAAGGTCGTTCTGGTATTTCATCTTGTCATCAGTATCCCAAGGCATAACTGTTCTCCCGTTGGACCTTGCGCTGGTGACCTTATACCCATTTCCGCGGCTACCCACCAGATGATTCCTCCGAATAAACGGGTCGCCGCCCGTCGCATACAAATAACGTTGCTGTCCCATCGGGTCATGCGAGTTTCGGTCCCCGCGTACTCAGACAAAATCGCACCAAAGTACTAGAGAGACGGCGTAGGTCCAAGCAGACCCTGGACGTGTCGGGCGTTTGACCCGCAAAAGGAGGCAACACAAATGACCACACCACAGGAACCCGCGAAGACCACCACAGGTTGGAACGACCAACAGGAACAGGTCATCGCGATGTACCAGGAAAAGCTCGGTATGTCGAGGTCCAACGCAATCCGCAAATTGCGCGGCCAAGAACTGCGCGGTATCACGCCAGCGCAAATCCTAGCTGCACCTTCCGAAACGAAGCTCAAGCAGGTACAGGAAAAGCCAAAGGCAAAAGCGAAGGTGAAGCCGGCCACTCCAAAGGCGACAGTCGAGACCTACGACAAGGAATTGGTCATTCGCCTGTTTGAGCGGGACAACATGACCCCGACCGAAATTGCGGCAGCCGCGGACAAGTACGCCGGTCTCCGCAAGGGCAACAAGAAAATTTCTGCGGTATATATCGGAAGAATTTTATGGGGTCAGCAAAACAGCGGCGGTGTGTCGCCCGAGCAAAAGGAACGCCGCAAACTCCGGGACGAGCGCGACGCCAAGGCCAAGAAAGAGGCCGAAGCCAAGTGAACACCCGGCCAAACCTGCAACGCACACACGCCGCCAACTCTAACAAAGCTGGCGGCGGTGCCGCTTTATGGAGAAAACAGCGCTACCACGACCTGCTGGCTAAAGGTAGTTGCCCGAACCACACCGACCGCGACGTGGCGATTGGTAAGAGGCAATGCCAAGAATGTTTGGACCGGACGAAGCGGCACCGTCTGGACATGCTGACAAAGGGCAAATGCTTTATCCATCCAGGCCGCGACGTGGTGCCAGGAAAGACTAAGTGCCAGGAATGCTTGGATTATCAGAAGCAGCGCCGTCTCGACATGCTTGCCAAAGGCAAGTGCCACTGTGGGCGGAACGTGTTGCCAGGAAAGAAGTGGTGTCAGAAATGTTCGGATTACCACATCAACATCGCCAAAGCACGCCGCCGCGCTAAAGAGATGCTTGTACCGTTTGAGGACGTTGACCGCCGTGTGGTGTTCGAGCGCGATGAGTGGACCTGTCAACACTGCCGCAAGCACGTCAACGGAGACGCCTGCGCCGACCACATCGTTCCTCTGTCGCTCGGCGGACCTCACACCTACTGGAATCACCAGTGTCTTTGCGCCACCTGCAACGGCTCCAAGAGTGATGACATCGCCAGCGAGCCAAAACTCGCACACCTGGTCCACCTACCAATACGGAAACTCATCGAAGCGTTCGCCAAAGAGCGAGGGGCCAAGCTGCCACGCGGTTGGTGGGAGATACGGAGGGACGAGACCAACAACTGACTTGAACTAAGCGGAGCGTCCGGCTGTTAGAGCAGCCAGACGCCCCTAACTCACAAAACGAGGAGATATCTCGAATGCAAGCTAACAAAGATTTTACACCGCGTAGTTTTGACCGCCGTGGAATTAAAACGCCTGTTGAACAGTTTGCCGCTGAACTGTGCCGCCGTGCCGCCGTGAAGTACCGAGGGCTACAAAAAGGATTTGGCATATTGCCGGACCAAATCCTTTTTGACAACGACCACAGGAGCACACTTTGCATTCCAGTTCCCGGCGCGACCGTTGAGGCCATCCGCACGCTTGTTGCGGAGAGTAACCGGATGTGGAAGGGGGCGTTGTGAGCCTCCTCACCATCTTAATCGTTGCGTTTGCGGTCGTGGTTGCTCTGGTTTTTATGACCATCATCGCGAGCATTTTAGCGGCTGGGATTTTCCTCCTGGTCCCACGGTTGCAAGAAACGTGGGTCTCGATTTCCCTTTGGGTTCTAGCCAAACACGCTGTCATGGTCGCGGCCAGGGAACTCCAACAACGGACGGCGGGCTCGCTTGAAACTCCGCCGCAGTTCGCGGTGGCCATCTGTGTTAGTCCGCTGCGCAGCCCTGAGTACCTCGTTGGGCTGTCCGGCCGCAAACCAATCTGGTCCAGAGACAAAACGGACGCGCGAATCATCGGTGACCTTCTTGCGACCAAGGCTTGGATGTTCACCCTTGAAGAGCGGCACGGGTACGAAGACGTGTTTGTTTGCGTGCCGCCAACAATTTCGGAGCCTTCCGGCGTGGGTTGCTGTGACCCTACGGGCGGGAAGGTGCCCCAATGAAATACCTGGTGACCAAAAAGTGGGTAGTGGAAGTAACCGACGCCGACGTGAAAAAGCTCAGTGAGGCAACGGGCCGGAAACTGGACCCACGAGCAATCGCAATTAACAAAGCAGTGGAGCGGTTCGTCGAACTCTTGAACAACGCACTCGAAGACCCTACTACGACCGACGAGGTAGCTTTTGACGTAGAACCCTGGAAAGGAGATGTGCAATGAGACTGTTCATCGGGCACAAACTCATCGGCGGATTCTTCGTCGGCGCGTCGTTTCGCCCACGGCTTCACGCTGAAATCCCACACCCCAATCCCGCGTTCTCGTGGTTGGTGCTGATTGGAACGTGCGTTGTGTTGTGGGAGGTCTTCCACTGGATTGTGCGGTAACACCTACAAGGGGTACGCCTGGGGACCATAACCGTATCCCCACCGTGCTTGGCCAATCCCGGCTAGGCGCGGGCCACGGTTCCAAAGGGCCAGATGCGCGGCGTGCGTGTCTGGCTCTCACTTTATGTACTGTTTCCACGCCTGCTGCGCCGCTTGACAGCGTTTGAGACCCATCGCATCCGCGCACTCCTGAAATGTCTTTCGCTCAACTTCTCGTAGCTGCCTAAGTTGGGCGATTCGTTCTGGCGTCCACCATCGGAACTTCCGTGTTGTCTTATCGCGCCACCGCTTCGGTCTTCCACATGGAACCTGTGGAAAGTGGTATTGCCAGGCGCGTCTGACAATTGCCTCCCGTTCATCCAACATTTCGCCACACTGTGCGAACGTCGCACCACCCACGCGGAGTGTCCGCAGCGTCTGGAGTTTCGTTTTGTCCCACGCTGCAACCGCCGTGCACGGCCCTGGGATGTACGGCGTTTTTTTGTAATCGGTGTCAGTCAGCCGTGGCCCGCCGAAGATTCTGTTTGCCGTCGTGTGAAGCCTTCTCAGCCAAATTCGCACCATCGGGGACTTCAACCCAAACTCTTCCGCGAGCCGGACGCTTTTATAATTCTGTCGGTAATAGCGGTAGATAACTGCCGTTGCGAGGGCGACAATGCCGCGACGTGTCAAAACAATTTCCGTGTCCACGTTTTGGAGTTGGACCGCGAGAGTTTTTGTTGCCGGATTTTTCTCTCGCTCGTACTGGTGGTAAAGCTGAAGCATGCTCTCTAGTTGTTTTTGTTTCTCCGGAAGACGCCGCTTGGCTTCCGCGTCAATGCGGGCCATTCGCTCTTGGTCGGTGCCAGTGTGGTCCTTGATGAAAAATCTGTCTTCCGCAAACCGGAGGACGACTTGGCGAAGTAGGTTGTCATTGAGCGCCCAGTCTGGTGTCGGCAGTTTGCGGACCTGGGACTGCTTCTTGTGAACAACGTGCATCCCGCCGAAATCTTGGAAAGATAGCCCTGGGGACTCCCAATCATCTGCGGTCTTGGTCGCGCTAACTGCTTTTGCTTTGCGCGCAAACTGATGGTCATCGAATCGTAGCTGTTCCTCTTCTCGCCACACGGGGTGCCTCCAAGTCAACCGGAGGCTGTTACCACCCTTATCTGGTACTTCCGGACTAGAGGAGGCCAGGGTGAGTTGATGTGAAAATTTTTGGGTATGGGGAAGAGGTACATCTACGGGCTGTACGACCCGCGCAAGCCGGACGTGGTGATGGTCGTGGGTGAGACGAAGATGAGCCTGCACCGACGGCTCTGGGCTTATATAGGCAACGCCGTACACAGGAAGAAGGTCGGCAAACGTTTGATACCTTCCGAAGTTTGGATTAACCGCATACTGCATGATGGAGTTAGACCAGAAATCCGGCAACTGGCTGTTGCGACCGACGAAACCTGGCGGGTAGTAGAGCGTCGATTCATTACCATTTGGAGGCAACGCAACCCCGAACTGCTAAACAAGCTCAAGGGAGGAAATGGACGGGCAGAGGGCATCATTCAAGTACGGTGTGGGAAGTGCGGTTCGATTAAAAGAGTCACCGTGTCGGGGCACCGATATTGTCGTACTTGCCAGTCAAAGTATGACAACTCAGCTCGTGGGCGCGCCAACAAACTAGCTTGGGTCAAATCTCCGGCTGGTCGTGCCTATCGTAATTCCGCAAAGGTCAAAAGCTATACGGAGAAATACAACAAAGACTATCAGCAGGCGCTCAAGCTTGGCCTCACTATCGCTAAGTATAGACAGCAAAGCCCGGATCAGCTACGGCTCCACATCCTGCGGCACCGAGCCGAGATAGCCAGAAAAGCCAAGAAGAGGGTAAAGGTTTTCTGCGACAAGTGTGGAACGAGACGGAAGGAATACTCACAAGGGAAATTTGGCTGTCCGAAGTGTATGCGAGTAAGACAAACAATCTATGAACGCTCCCCGAAAGGTCGCGCTGCACATTTCAAATCAAACCACTCTATTAGCAGTCGAATAAGACATACACAATATAATCATTCAACTAAAGGCCGAGCCTGTCATCGTCGCTGGTATCTAAAGCAAAAAGCTCAGGAAACCTTCCGCACCTTGCGGTCAGTTGCCTGAGCTTCTCACCTAGTTGCTTTTCAAATCACGAGTGGTTCTGAATCCCAATGAAAGGACTCGGCGAGCTGGAGTCCGTCCACAGCATTGCTCCATCTGCACGAACGAACGTACGAAACGCGAGCTTACCAGCCTCGATCAGGCCAGGAGCTTCCCTGTAAACTCGAATTCCCGAGTTCTCGTCCACTACCAAGCGAGTCACCCAATACCGGCCGTCTCCCAAAATCACAGGCATCTTGGACGGGCCGATATCATCCATGCTTGGCGCGATACGGATTCTGAAACCCATGATGCAGGGCCAGCCCTGGTCATAGTTGACCAGATTAAGTTTCTGGCCGACCTTGTCGGTGAGTGCCTCCAGGGTCGCGAGCGTTTTCTTGTTACAAAAAAATGCGGCCTTGGGACTCTGCGCGTAGCTGTCATCAAGAGCACGGATGGCCGCCGCAAAGTCCGGACTTCCCAAGCTGTTTGCACCAGTTGCCGCACTGCCGTCGTTCACGGCGGACCCCGATGCGGTCACGATGGGACAGCCCTGCGCAATGATTGCGTTTGCGAGACCGAGAGGTTTCCCCGAGCCATCGCCCGAAATTAGGTCCTTGGAAATACCGCGTTGCAGGCGGTCGGCGCTGAATTCCCGGAGCAGGTTCACTGTGCTCAGTGTTCCCTCCAAGTCTTCGAACGCTTCATAAGATGCAACGAAGCGCGGTGAGCGGTAGGTGTACGCGCCAAGGACTTGGTGCCCAGTGCTGTCAATGTCCACCACGGATTCAGAAGAACCTTCCGAAATGACGCTGGCAACCGTGGCTGTGTCATTGGCCGTGGGTATGGGCAACGGTCGGCCATTCGTGCTCTTGATGACGGTAACGGCATCATCATCATAAACTGCGTCGCTGGCTTTGAGCGCACGAAACAGTTGCGGATAAAAATCGGTCGGCACAAAGAAACCGAGCGCATTGTAGGTGCCAAGCTGCGCAACCGTGCTGCCCTCAACCATGTCGCGCTGTTCGACAAAGTTCTTCCAAGCCTTCGCTTCGATCCGCTCTTCACGCGTTAGCAGGGAAACCGGCTTGGCAGGCAGAGTTACACCACCACGCTTCGCCATATCAGTGCGGTACAGCTCATCCACTTCATCCACATCCACACCCGAGCGAATCGCGGCAATCGCGGTTTGACAGAAAGCAAATCGCCGTTTTTCCTGCGGGTTGTGATTTGGTTTGTTGCTCAGGTCATTGAGTTCGGCCAAATAGCCGGTCAACGCCTCTAGATTTATCTGCATGATACTTCTCCTTGTTTTGCCGGTACTGCTGGCCGGCTCCGGTTACAAAATCAAGTCGTTGATGATGGCCCTGCGGCGGGCGACTACCGTTTGCTCGTCCCTGCGCTGGCCTTGTTCAATTGCAGTAACCAGGCCACGCAATGAGGCTGTGTCGGGGTCTACGCCACTGTTCTTACACGCTGATCGCCAGATGGGATGTTTGCGCCAACGCGTCGGGTCTTTGAGAGCCGCAACATGACTCCGCACTTCGGCTGCGACCAGTTCTTCCTCCCTGGCGTCTACTTCCGTGCCTGGGTACGCGGGGTTGATAACAACGCTCACGTCGGCGAGTTGCTTGAAATCTCGCAGGGTGCGCACAGGACCAATGTTGTCCTGTTCCCAAGAATCCATGTCATGGCCGAGCAGGAAACTAAAAGAACATTCGTCAATGTCACCGCGCTGAACCGATTCATAGGTGTCGCGTCCGGCTTGCGTGTTCGGTACGTCGCACTCAAAGTAAAGTCCGGTGAAATCGCTGCGGAGCCGTAAGGTGCCGGAAGTCGTCCGGCCAAGAATGAGGTTCGGGTTGTGCTGGACAAGGCAAACCGTGTCCGGGTTCGTGGAAAGAATTCTTTCGAACGCACCGCTTGCGATACGCTCGCGGAACCCGCCAAGGTCTTTTGACATGATGTTGTACTTGGCGGCGTATCCAGTGAGCAGGCCAACGCTGTCACTCCGCTGCGACCGTGTCGCGCGTACCGGACATTTGAGAATTCTGCGCTCGTTGATCATCACACACCGCCCGACTTCTTGCCCTGATCAATTCGCATACGGTCAACGTCAGCGAGAATCGACTTCTTGATTTGCTCGTTGTTGCCGACTGGTGTGTTGCCGGTCTGTGGACGCACTATCGGTGGCTTCTCTGGCTTGTTCATTTGTTCCTCAATTCCAAGTCTTGCCGCCAAGGGCTTGTGGTCGCGCCTTGGTAGGGGCTTACACCGTTAACCTTCGGTGTGTGTGCGGATACCGTCTCCGTTGCTGGCTTCCGCCTCTTGGACTTTGCGGACCACTCAGCGAAGAGACGGAGATATTCCTCCGCAATGTGACTGGGGCATGTGACAGGCTTTTGGCCGGGGATAAACACCTTGGCATTGAGGTGCGCGGTGCCTTTGGTGGATTCGCAGTAACCCTTGTTGCCGTCGGCGGACCAACAAATCAGCGGCGGTGCTTCGTAGTCGGAAATATATCGTCCACGTTGAACGTGCCACTTCACTTCGACGGCTGGCTTCGGCTCGGGCAAAACTTCTTCAACCGTTCCGGTTGCAATGAGTGCTTTGCCAATTCCGCTCGGGGCGTGGAATTCTTCTTTGGTGTCTTTGTTGCGTAGAAACATGGTGGGTCTCCTTTGTTCTGGCGGTGAGTTACCGCCAAGTCAGGCGAACGGTGTTACAGAGGCCAGGGCGGAGAGCCAAAGCAACGGTCTGCTTCGTACCGTACTTTGGCAGCTGCAATCAGAGCTTCCAGTTCCGGCGTCCACACGCGATACTCCAACCCCAGGAATTTCCCGTCCCTAAAACCTGGCATACCAATCGCACGGGTCACGTTCAGAGCCTTGTTGTTTTCCTTGTCATAGAAAACTGGCGTTCCGATTTGCAAGGTGCTGTCGGAAGTGTCGAAATCAAACGCGTCGTCAACTTGTGCGGGCCACGTCGCGGCAAACCGATATCGGGTTTCCCGAATCCAGGTGATGTTGCCGCGTGGCATAGATTGGCTCCTGCGCTTTTCAGTTCCGGTGTTACAAGGTGCCGCAAACACAGAGCGGCCACGGCCAGGAAACCGTGCGGGATAAGAAATGGAGCGGGATTTTATCCGTTCGCGTGTGTGAAAAATTACGCGAGCGGTCGTAAGCGGTCTTGCCTGGCAAAGCATGAGGGGCCATGGGGGTCCCATCTATGCTGAGGAATGTCGTTGATAACACAGGACATTCCTCTCAAGCCGTGCTCCCATGCTTACATCTCCTGGGAGCGATGGGTGCTTGGCTTTCCTCTGTGTTAGTTACCTGCTAGGTTGTGTGGGGAGACGGCGTGTTTCCGTGCAGGAGGGAATGGTTTTACGTTGTTGGTGGGCTGTCTTACCCTTACTTCCCTTTGAGCTTGGGGACGATTGCGGCGTATGCCGCTTGCCTGAGTTCTGCTTGCTGAGCGGCGTTTAGGTTTACGATGCCTGCCGTCCTGAGTTCCCGCAGACGCTTTTGGATGGCACCGCCTGCGAGGTGGATATCCATAATGTCCAAGTCGCGGACCGGAATCCCGAGTTCCTTGCACAACCCGATTTCACTTTTCACTTTCGTCCTCCACGACGCGAGGTGCGTCCTCTTCAATGACCATGTCTTCCGGTGCCACTTGCAACGGCGACGGTTGATGTGGTGCTGGTCGGCCTTCCAGGAGCCAGGGCATTGTGTCTGCGATGGAGCCAGGAATTACCTCTAGGGTTGCTTTGTTCTGCTTAACTGGTTTGGCTCGATCCTTTGCGACTTGTGTTAGCCCGAGTTGCGACAGGATGCTGGCCATTTGCCGCTCGGCTTGCGCTACGAGTTTCATGCGAACGTTTTCCTTGACCACGTCGTGCGGCTGCCCGTTGCTGTCCAATCGCGTGTAGGTACAGACTTCTCCCTCTTTGCGAAGTAGGACGGCTTGCCGCTCATGGCGGTCGTAAGCAAAGCAGTAGAGACGAATTAGTTCCACGTCGCCAGCGGTGAGTACTTGACGTTCCTGTAGCAAACGACAGAGCCGCTTGAAGACTGGCCTTAGCGCAGGGTCCAAGTCTTTGGGAAACTTCGGGCGGCCAGCGGGCACGTGAGAGAGATCTGCGGTGCGGTCGTGCGGTTTGCTGCCGTGCAGTTCGTGGAGTAATTCTGATTTTCGTTGTGCAGGCATATTGGCCTTTCAAAAAGAGCGTGAGTCGCGAGGCGATGCTTGCGCAGGTTTCCCTGGCTTCACCTATGGCCTTACCGCGACTCACGGTAACCCGTCTCCCTCAGGAGGAGACAATTTTGGTCGCGGTGTTACACACTTGAAAATTATTCGCCCTACGCTGCCGCTTAGGTGGAGCGGCGACCAGCAGGGCTTCGCTGGCTCTCTAGCGTTTGTCTGCGTGCCAGGATTGGCCGGCAACGAGCCTCATACCCAGTCAGGTGCTGTCCTCAGTCCACCCTGCAGACGAATTTCATTGCTTCAATCCTGGTGAAGAAATGCGCAGCACACGGCCTTGCAGTGGTCTTTGGTTAATCGCGCGCTCAACGAGTTTTGCAACCTGGTCCGGCGGCAAACTGATAAGGGCAGACGCTCGGTGGCCATCGCGGTTGTGCATCGAGATACGCTCTAACCCGATGTCAATTTCAGCGGCCAACAGAAATGCTTGCAGTTCTTCGGCAGCGCATTCCGCAGAAACGTTTCCGAGGAAACACCAAGCGCCTGGCGGCAATCTCATGCTGCCTTCTTCTTCGGACGTCCAGAGCGAGGTCGCTGACTTGCCAGTGGTCGTTGATTGCTTGCCTGTTCCTTCCTTGTGGCCCACCGGCAATTTCCCTGCTCATAGTTCCCATCGTTGTTGGGGAATCGGTCTAGAGTTGTGCCTTTTGGTCGAGCGCCCATGTCGAACAGGAAGTTTGAAAATCCCTGCGGGTTTGACCTACACCATCTCTCACACACGGTTATACCGCGACCTCCATAGTCCTTATAGTTTGTGTGGTTCGAGTTGAAGCAGCGAGTGTTCATTGACGTCCAAGACTGGTAAGACGGAGTTTTCCGTTGCGCAACAATGTGGCCATGCTTTGTGCTATGTTGGCGCGCGGCATCACTGATGAGACAGCCACAACTGCGCGTACCACAACTGAGTAGCTGTCTGGATGTCCAAATACCTTCTGCACCACAGTCGCAATGACACAACCATGCGCGGCTAATTTCTCCGCGTATTCGCGGGTGTCCAGCAGCAGCAACCACCGTGAGCCGGCCAAAACGCCTGCCTGTTAGAGTCACAGTAATCCATCCTTTTTCACCGCCTCAAGAACCTCGGCCAGCCGCTTGCGCCGTCTATCGTCATCTTCCTTTGCCCAGCGCTTTTTTGTATCGGCCAGCCATCCCGCGATGCGTTCAAAAGCATCCGCATTCCAGTCAAGTTCTTCCAGTTTCACGTCGGCTGGCAACGCCAAGGCAAATCGCACAGGGCTCTGTTTCTTCGCAAGCTGCTCACGAAATTTCTTATCGCGTTTGGCTTTTTGAGCGGTGCTGTAGTGTCTGGTCATAAAGTCTTGTCGAAGTCCAGGCAGGGATGTCCCTTTTGTCCAAAACAACCAGGCACAATGCAACCTGAGCGGCGCCAGAGTAGGGCGACCTTGTCACGCTCCACCGCAGTCGCATATACACGAACTGCTCTTACGCCGTCCGGGTATTCACAACTTACGAGAGCGAATTCACCGCACAGGTAGCCGGTCACGCGGTTTTTCTGGAGTGCTCGCGGACAGCGAGCAGCGAGCGTGTTTTGCCGTGCTTCAGGTGCGATTTGGGTTGCGGGAGACATGACAGCACAGGTGTCCCGTGTTACGCGGGGATATGGCCCGTGTAGCCAAGGACAAATGAAAATCAGGGGTTTACGCTGTGGCTGGCCGCAGTACCCGTGGGTCTGCCGCGATGAGCCGGTCAATTTCCGCATTGGTGCGACGCATGCGAAAGTTCGCATTGCGGACGAAGTCACTAAGCGGGATGACCTGCTCAGCTGGCTTACCATCGCAGATGAATTTAGCAATTCTGGCATCCACGTCGTTTGCCAAGCGGCTCCGGTACTCACGAAGTTTTTCAAGACGCTTCATAGTAGCCTCCAAACCACCCCGGCCCGTGTTACCCCTGCCTGTCATCTCAAAACTCCTCTGGCCCAGGTTCGTCCTTCGACTTACCGCTCCACAGTGCATTGTGCTGTTGGAGTGAAACTTCGGCGCTGCGTTGCACGTCTTCGGTTGATATCAGTTTGCGCTTTGACTTTCGCTTGGCAGCTTCTACTAGTGCATCGTATCCACGAAAAAACGGTATCAGGGGAAATTTCCAACCATGCAGAATGCCGTTGTCATGAGCATAGGTAAATGCGGCAAGAATTTCTTCGCACGGCCTATCCGCAACCAGTTTGTGCAGGTCTGCCATGTCTTGCTTTCGCACGGCCAAAATCTTGTCTTCACTCGCCAGGTAGATTTTGTTCATCTCCGCAAATGTTTCTTTCACCGAGATTGTAACGTCACGTCCATGGCCGGAAGGTTTTACAACAACACCCCCTTCACCACCCGTGGGTGGTGGTGTTGATGGTGGTGTTGTTGTAGTAGTTGATGGGTGGTCGCCCTCTTGACCACCTTTCTTTACAGAAGTGACCACCTTTGGGGGCAAAAGTGACCACCTTTCCTCTTGAAAGTGACCACCTGAGCCTGGCTTTAGGTGGTCGCCCTCTTGACCACCAAAGTCCGTGGAAAAACCAGGGTACAAGTCAGGGTAAGCGGGATTATCGAGACAAAAATCCCATTCGATTCTTTTACCCCTGTGCGCATCCGCCACCACCCGTTTTATAAGGCCAAGAGCCTCGCAGTGGTCTGCATAGGCGTCAACTCGCTTCCACTTCCTTGCGGATGCTTTTTCAAGGAATTCCCTACCAGGGTAGGAGCCGCGCCCTGTCTTGGCGTTGGCGTGGGTTGCGATAGAAATCAGGAATAGCCGGTGCTGTGGCTTTAGCTTGGGATGCTCGACACAAATCACCGTCTTAATGAAGTCGCTGTAACTATTAGGTTTGCGTTTCATAGGGAAGATACGGGGACGGTGGCCAATCCCGTCCCCGCTCTTAGGCTGTACAGCTTCGCACCACTACCCCTTGTGCGCAGTCCGGGGCGGCGTGGGTTGCTTTATGTTTAGATGGACCTAGCAACACGGTCCCTGTACAAACAAACTTTCACACGGCCAGCAACAAATTGCTCGTGAGATTTGCGGAGGATACGGTGTGGTGGTAGGAAATTGCTGCTCAGGATTTGGCGGGTTTGAGTAGTGCGTCCAACTCTGCTTTGTGCTCCTTGTAATACTGGCCAGCCATCCACCAAATTGTTGTAGCAACGTCGGCAGGTGGCCTAAACGGGTCGTCGCTTCCTCTGGCACGTTTGCGGAAACCCTTCGCTTGCGCCAATCGGTTGAGGAGTTCGTGGGAATCCGCAGGGACCTTAATAGTGACCGGCACCCACTTCTTTTCTTTTGGAGAGCGTCCCAAAGACTCCCGAATTACACGCTTTAGAGCCTGCCCTGAGAGCTTGCGGTCAAACGCCTCTTGCAAGAACTGGTCCTGCAACTCCGGGTCATACTTCGCAACTATCTGATGTGTGGAGAAGGGTAGCCATGCCACTCCCTCGCTGCGGCCATCCCGACGTCGGGATGATTCTATGGCCCGTGCCGTAACCTTCCAGTTTTCCAGCGTGTGCCAAGATCGTCGTGGGAATTTTTGCGCGGCGTATTCCTTCAACTTCTTCACCGGGAGCCTACCTGCCTCACCGTCCAGGAGCCAGTCACCGATATCCCACTGAAACCGCTCACCCCATGTGTTCAGCCAATCGGCTGTCTTGGCCATGTCCTTGGCGTGCTCCGCCAAACGGTCAGCGTGTTCTAGCCACTGCTCCAATTCAAACGGATTCGGCATGTTGAAGAACTTTGCCTGTGTATTGGCCATGCTCCCAAGTTACCTAACCGCACCGCGATTCATCCAGCGCGGTCAAGGTCAGGTGGCACTAGCTGGTAAACCACTCACATCCTCGTTGAGGAGCACCAGGCACGCCGAGTAAAATAAGGTATTGGAAGAACAGTGTCCCACTCGGCTAGCGGGCACGACTTTGAGTTCAAAATTCCAGTAGCCGAGACCCACCTACGGCCACTGCCAAACCGATCAACGTCGGTCAGCACCCGAATCCACTAACAGGATTCGTGTGCCCATGCCCGGCTTGATTTCGGCACCTGCCCCGTTTGAAAGTACCCCTGCAACGCTACGGCATACAGGCCAAAGAGGTCCGGTGCCAAAGCGCAGATACCAAGAAGGGGTCTTTAAGAAAGAGAATGGTCACTTCTATTCATTTTTCTACCGTGATCGTCTCCTGCCAGATGGTTCGAGCAAATCCGTATTCACGCGTATTGACCTTGGACGCACCACCGAAATGTCCGAGCACTCCGCACGTCGTGAGCACGACCGCTTGCGCCAGCAAATCAACCGGGAACGCGGTTCGGTTCCCACAGCGCCAAAGGGTGAAACATTTGAAGAGGTCGCGAAGACATACATGAAGGACATCGGTCCACAGTTAGCGATTTCGACCGTGCGACAGCGCAAGAGTCATCTTAACGCGCACCTGTTGCCACGGTTCGGGTCAATGTCACTCATGAATATCGACGTCCAAACGTTGCAACGGTTTGTGAACGAGCTGTCCAGCAATGGTGCCCGAAAGAGCACCTTGAACCTACTCGGTACGATGACCGCAATCCTCTCGTATGCAAAGAAGTGCGGTATCCGCACCTTAGAAATCCCAGAGGCGTCTTTGACCATAGCCGGGGACCGCGACGGTGTAGAGGCCGTGTACTTCAAGCGTACCGACGTTCAACGCATCATCGCAGCAGCCCGCGAGCCTTACCGCACAATGTTTGTTCTCGCCTCAGTGACCGGACTTCGCGCAGGTGAACTACTCGGTTTGAACATCGCAGACATTGATTTCGACAGACTGATGATTTGTCCGCGCAAACAAGCCGACGACCGCACCCGCGTCCTCCGCGAGCTAAAGACGAAACGGTCGCGTGATCACGTACCAATCACCCAACAGACAGCGACAATTCTGCGCTCCTACCTGAAAGATGGGTGGAAGCCTAACCCGCAAGGTCTGCTATTCCCGAATCGCCGCAATCGGCCGTGTAAGCGAGCCAACGTGGTGAAGTTTGGTCTGCACCCGATTCTAAAGAAATTGGGACTGCCAACTTACCGCGCTGGGCTGCACGCCTTCCGACACGGTTTGGGTACGGCACTCGCCGACGCAGGTGTATCTCCTGCGGTGGTGCAAAAGACTTTGCGTCATACCGACATCAAGACTACGCTGCGGTTCTACGTGCACACCGACGCCGAAGCACAGCGCAGTGCCCTGCAATCACTACAAATGTAGTGATTACTACAAGATTTTTAACCTAAGTGTTTTGTAGTGAGAGAGTTTTGGTAGGGGCGGTGGGGATCGAACCCACGACCTTCGGCTTAAAAGGCCGCTGCTCTACCACTGAGCTACGCCCCTATGGCGTGAATTCATAATTGTAACACGCCATAGGTTTGTGCAAAGTGCCCGGCGAGAATTACCGGAAAGATTTTTTGGTTCAGAACTTTTTGAAACTCCTCCAGTCGAACGATCAACAATCTTAATCAAGCTCCACTGCGCCGGAGTTCGCTGCGCTTCAGGCGTTGTTCACAAAATGCTCGACGAAAGTTTGCGCGGCGCGTCAACACATTTTGGTTTCTTACGCCAGGGCTTCTTCGCGGGGGCGTTTGCGTTTCCATTCGTATTCTTTGCGCAGCCGGGCGAGATGTTTTTTCACCTGGGTTTCGAGTTCGGCGAATGAGGATTTGCAAGCGGCAGGCAGATGCTTGCTTTCCGCAGTGGCATGCATTGTTCCAGTGGGGAGCGTGAGATTTAATGCGAGGCCGAACTCTCCTGTGCGTTTGCTGACGGAAAAAACACAGTGGAGTTGGACGAGATCGGGATCATATGTTTTTAACAGCTTAGACAACTTATCCGCGCAGCGCTGCACTGCTGCTTCGGCTGGTGCGTGTCTTTCTACTTCTTTGAAAACGATGGAAAGTTTCATGTGAGCACCTGTAGAACGTTGCGGAGGAGAAGGGACGAACTATGGAGCTGCACCGCATTTGCAGCCGAGCATAGCAAGCTGGAACGCGCGCGGCAATTCGATTTGTGCGTTCAGGTAAACACAAATTTCGATGAGGTCTCGACTTAGAGTTCACCTCACTTGGACTGAAACTTCGACGGCAAACAGTTGGATGCGTTGACATCTTTGACGGCTGCAACCTACTCTCCGAAAACACAAAATATTGTGAAGAGTGATGACACAAAAAGAAAAAGAGAAATCGGCAACGAAATTGCTCGCGAGTGTGCGTATTGGTCCGGCGGCGTGGTCCTATCCGGACTGGAACGTTTACGTTTACCCACGTCGAAAGAAGAAGGGTTTCCACGAGAGCACTTTTCTCGCCGAATTTTTCGACGCGATTGGGATCAATAGGTCTTTCTACAGTCCGGTGAAGGCAGAACACGCGAAACAATGGGTAGAGCGCGTAGCAGAGAGTCCGAAATTTATTTTCACCGCGAAATTGTGGCAGCGGTTCACGCACGAACGCTCGGGATCGAAAGAAGAGGAAGCGCTTGTGCGAGTGGGATTCGAGCCGATGCGTGATGCCGGGAAACTTGGCGGAGGGCTGCTGCAATTCCCTTTTTCGCTTTATCGGTGAGCGGGATTTGGAAGAAGAAGGAGGAGCGAGGCGCGATTCCCGTTCTGGGAATAGTTTGGGTACACCCCCGTTGTTTTCGTAAGAGTGGCAAATACAAGGCTTACGGGCATGATTGGCAGTTAGAGTCGACAGTGACATCTGGCGCTGAGGTCCTTCGGCTCCCGACGGTCGCTCAGGATGAGCATCCTTCGTCGGATGCTCATTTTTGTAAGAGTGGCAAGTAATGGACTTAGAGCAAAAGACGAAAAGGAATCGGAAAAGCAAAGGCTCTCTGGTTAGAGATACCAATACTACCCCCTGGGTGTTTTGCATGAATATCAAAAGAAAGGGGATGCGGGAGAGGCAATTCGGATCGTTGTCAAAACAAGGGAGATAGGAATGAGTGTTTGGGGAGGGAAGTTCGCGGTGGTGCTCGTAAAACACGAAGCATGATAGCAGGAATAAGTTATTAAGTCAATAAAATACTACTTAGGTAATTCGAATGAACTGTGGAAAATGGTTCGAACGGAAAGAAAAGTCAAAACCCGCACCTTTGGAAACCAAAGGGTGCGGCACCCGGCGATCAAGTCTGCACGGTTAAATACGAAGGGTGCGCCACAGTCGGAGTGAGAGCGCGGAAAGAAAAACGAAGAGGGGCCTACCCTTTGAAAATGCAAAGGGTAGGCGACCCACGAGCTTTCTTGAATTTTAAGTGGGCCGCTGGCCCGGCTCGCTAAATACAGGTGGCCGAGCTAAGGCTCAATTCTTGCGCGTGACGATGATGTTCGTCGCGTCGAAGTGACCGTTCCAGGGAAAGCCAATATAGAATTTCACTTCGCCGAACTGCCGGGCAAGGGGAAGTGGTGTGATGTTGTTGAAGTCGAGGTTGCCCGAGGCACCGTTGCCGTACAAGCTCATGTGCGCAGTCGCTGTAGAAGATGAGATTACCAAGGTAACGGCGAGAGTAAAAAACTGGTCGCGAGGGAAAGAGCCGAAGAGCGTTCCGGAATCGTCATTGATGCGCACCGTGTTCTTGTGCACCGCATTGTTCAGCGTGAAGTCCCCGAAGTCGAGATGCAGAAAGCCTTGGGAAGGCGGGCCAGATTGGGCGGAAGTATCGAATTCTACCGTGGCCAAGCCGCTGCCGCTGGGGATGTAAAGCACCGCGAGGAGCCCGTATGTACCGTCTTGCGGAGACTGCGCGAGGTTGCACTGCATTGCCGGGAGGGGAGTTTCCGGCCCACCGATGCGCTGAATCTGCGCCCAGTTCCCCGTTGCGTTTGGCGGCGGAGAAACAATCGTGACTGTAGCGCCCGGACCGCTGCTGACATCGATCGTTCCCGTTGACTGATTGTGAGATGGGGGCGCTCCAACGGTGTTTGAATCAAAGGAAGACTGGAACACGGTCGTAGCACCGCATCCTGTCAGCAGCATCATTAGAAATCCGACGGAGCACAGCGCGAGGATGCGCTTCAGACGGCCAGCGCGTATTTGCGGGGAATCGGATGCCGATGGAGTGGTATCGAAATCAATCCGCGCATTGAACGAATATGGGACCATGGGGACTCCTTAGGAACTCATTTGGGAGTGGAGGATACGAAGCAGACTACATGGACAATTATTGCTGGCAGGTCTCCAAATCTCCTAAAGAGTAGTGGTCAGTCCAGTAAAACCGTTTCATCCGCATCCGCATCCGCATTCGCATTGTCAGGTTCTGTTTCAATAGCGCCCTTGAACTTCAAACGGTGCGGCGGCCGTCGCAAGAGACGGCCCTTTTTTCATTTTCGAATTGTGCATGAAGCTCGAAGGAACGAGGCGTGGGAACAGTATCCCAAAGTGCGATTCCACACATTTTTGGTACTAAGGCATTTCACTGACAGAATCATCAGGTATTTACTCGATTGGGGCTCCCGGTAAAAAATTTAGACTTCACAGGTGAATACGTGGGGCGTTTTGAAGGTCCTTGAGAATACATTCAGCAGTTCAAGCTCCCCTGATCAGTACTGGACCACCGACCCGGCCAACCGCACGTTTTCCAGCGACAGACCTATGTCTGCGGACCCTACTCTTGTGGGCAGAACGGAACGGCGGCTCCCCATCATCGTCGTAGTGTCTCTGACACGCGCGGAACGTCAGGATCCTGACGAGGACAAAAGCGAGAAAACATACACAGATAACATCAGCCTCCATGGCGCCCGCGTTTTCTCTCGATTCCGCCGGGAACCCGGGGAGATGGTGCGGGTTACTCCGCTAAACTACGACTGCGTGTGCGGCAAGGTAATTTATTGTGAGCAACTGGCCGACGGACGCCACGCTGTCGGAGTGAATTTCCAAGACCGCGCGATCAGCTGGTCCATCCTGCAACGATTCGGTGGGGCATAGAAATGACATCGGGGAATACAAACCGGGGGAATACAAACCGGGTAAATGCGAAGCGCACCCTTCTCTCCTCAGGGTTTGTAAGTACAAACCCTGAAACCCGGCGCGCCAGCCCATGACGATGCGATTGACGCTGAAAAGGATTAGGAGGAACGAACATGAACCGATCTTTTGCTGGAATCGAACAGGGGCTCGCAATCATTGGTGTGGGCAGCATGTGCGAGCAAACAGACACGCCGGCGGAGCTGCTATTCGACAGCTTTTTGCAGTCGGCCTCCGCAGGCATACGCTCGGGCACGTTGGGATCAAGGCAGATGCTCTATCGGGCCGAGCCTTATCAAATCGACCTCCATCTGGAAGCGGATCGGGAGCACAACCGCCTGATCGTCACTGGACAGTTGCTGGACGTTAGCCGTCCGGAGATGACGTGCCCAAGCGTTCAGATTATGCTCTCGACTCTCCGAGGAAATGTTGTTAACACAGCGACGAACCAGTTTGGTGAGTTTCGCGGCGAGGTCGAAAACTCGGGCGATTTGGAACTTTCCTTCCTCGGCCACAGCGGAATACATGTCGTAATTTTGCTTCGAGATCCGCTGGGGCAATCCTCTCGAAGATGAGACGAGTAGCTCTCACGCAACGATTCGGGGCCGAGGTCGTCTTCGCGGCTACCCGTCAAATCATTTCGAAAAGATTTAGGGATCTGGGCGATGTCCGCTCAAATGTCCACTCTGGGGACGAATCTTGTATTTCAAGAGGCGGTCAATGGAGCCCGCGGCCTGAGCCGCTCGAAGCTCCATTCGAGAATGGCTTCGCCGACGTTGTGCGCAGGAAGAAAAAGCAAGAGAAGGGGGGCGCACCTTTGCAAAATACAAAGGCGCAAAGGGTAGGCCACCCAGGAGCTTTCTTGAATTTTAAGTGGGCCACCCGCCATTTTCGTTTTACTTCAAAGTCAAAACCCGCACCCTTAAACCCGAAGGGTGCGGCACCCGGCAAAAGATGCACAGTTCTGTGTAACGCGTTATATTTTGAAGAGACGCTCGTTTTGGAGAAGGGCTTGTCAGCGGCGGTGCCTGGAACGGATGGGCTGGCCGAAATAATAAACGATGCTGTTGACGACGCGAATATCGTTTTGCCCGCGTATGACTATTGAAGGGTCGAAGAAATAAGTGCGCAGATAATCGACGGTGACGCGAAATCCGAACGCAGAAGAAAGGCTGTACTCAGCGCTCCCGCCAAAGCCCCAAGCGGGATAGCGAACATAGCCTCTGCTAAACCCGCCACTCGCGTTTGGAACGGGTCCGACAATCCTCGCCCCGCCGACCAACGCTTCGGCGTGGGCGCTCAACCTGTTGCCTTTCCAGAGAGAAAACGTGGGACCGACCAAGTAGCTGAATGCGTCGGCGCGATGTCCAGTGCCCGAGACGTTTGGAGCAAGCGTGTAACTAAGATCCAATTTAGCTCCAATGCGCCTGCCACCATCAACAGCAAGGCTGACGTCCATTCCGTTCAAAGTGACGCGGCCTAGCGATGGCATCGCGAGATTGGTAACGGAATACCCGGCGCTGATGTTGAATATGGAAAAATATGCGGGACCGATCGGCGGCCGCCTTGCCGGAGGAGAGTAGAGAGAGCCAGGAGTCTGCACCGGTAGTATCGGAGAGGGCGCAGGACTCTGAGCCGTCGACGTGTCTGAATTCGGCATGGAATTATTTTCGCTTGGGGAGGTCTGTACAGGCGGAATGGATTGATCGGGCGCGGAAGGGTCTTGTGCTATGACCGAGATAGGCCAGATCAGAAACGCGAAAGCCATTTTCCACACTGTTCGCATGAGGAAGCATAGGGCGGGCTGGAGTGAGAGGCTTCAGCTGAGGCGATAGCGGACTCACCAAGACGCTAGTATACCAGTCAAGGCGGCTAAACAAGTCGGTAAAAACCCTTATCTTCGTAATTTAGGAGTTCATGCGCACCTGGGTGCCTAAAGAGGGGCGGACTGAAACCCTGCCGGTAAACAGGGCATTCAACGGAAGCAACCGGCGTCTTTAGAAAGAGTTTTTGAATATTTGGGGATTCGGTGGCAGAATTTTGGCTTAATCCAAATGAAAAAGTTCGTTAGTGCGCGAGTTTTGGCGACGTTATGCGTGGGTTTGGCCGGCGCAAACGTTGCCTCAGAATTTCTCTGCCTTGCTGCACGGGGCCAGGGTACGGATTCGGCGAAGCCTGTGGTGGTGCAGCCGGGTGCGCCGGGAACGCCGAGCAGGACGCTGCCTGCGACGACGAAGGGCACGTTGCCTCCGAAATCGCAGGCGGACGTGGAGTTCATGCAAGGGATGATCATGCATCACGCACAAGCGGTGGAGATGACGGCGCTGATTGCGTCGCATACGGCGAACAAAGAGTTGCAGGCGCTTGGAGCGCGGATCAGCAGTTCGCAGACGGACGAAATCAAGTTTATGAAGCGGTGGCTAGTGGCGCGGGGAGAACGCGTCTCGATGAATATGCCGGAGATGGCGGGCATGGATATGTCGCACGATCACGAGAAGATGGTGCTGATGCCCGGGATGCTAACTCCGGAGCAGATGGATGCGCTGCGAAAGGCGAATGGCGCGGAGTTCGACAAACTATTTTTGACGGGGATGATTCGGCATCATGACGGCGCGTTGACGATGGTGAAGGATTTATTCGATACGGCGGGCGCGGGACAGGATGCGGAGTTATTCAACTTTGCGACAGATGTAGACAACGGACAACGCGCCGAGATCAAGATTATGCAGGGGATGCTAGAAAAAATAGCGGAAGAGGGGAAACGATGAATCGAGCAGCGAGCGTAATTTTTCGTTGGATGTTGGCAGTGGTGTTTCTTTGTTTTAGCGTGAGTGGTTTGCGCGCACAGGGACAGGCGCCCGCAACGACTCCTTCCGCGCAGGCTCCTGCTCAAGGACCAGCGCAGGAGTCCGGCGACAAAGCGAAAGCGGACAAAGAGGAAGAGGACGAGAATCCGTTTGCTCCGGAACCGGCGCCGGCGCTGCCGCCAGGGATGAAAGGGTCGGATGCGAGCGATCCGCGCGCCGATCTGAAACCGGGAATGTACGACGCAGGCGAAACTGCGATGGGCATGAAGCACCTTGCGTTGGTGAAAAAGCCGGATGCGTTTCAACTCGGGTCGGATGATCCGGACAGTCCAAAGGTGCAAAAGACGATCAGCCAGCTTGGCATCGGCAGAGCTTCGAAGATGCCGAAGCCGATTCAACTTGTGATCGCGCAGCTAGCGTTTGCTAATTCCGATTTGGCGTTCCAAGGGAATCATCTGTTCCTGGGAAATTTTTATGGCGTGAACATTTATGACATTTCGAATCCCGCGAACGCCACGCTGCTGACTTCTATGGTGTGCCCAGGCGGACAGGGCGATGTATCGGTGTACAAGAATTTACTGTTCATGTCCGTAGAGATGCCGAATGGGCGGCTGGATTGCGGCGTGCAGGGATTTCCGGCAGACCCGCCGCCTCCCGCGGACGATGATAAAGACAAAGATAAAGAAAAAAAGCGGCGCATTCCGTCGGCGCAAAAAGACCGCTTCCGCGGTGTGAGAATTTTCGACATCTCCGATATCAAGAATCCGAAGCAGGTGGCGGCGGTGCAAACGTGCCGCGGCTCGCATACGCATACGCTGGTGACGGATCCTAACGACAAGGAAAATGTCTACATCTATGTTTCGGGGACATCGTTTGTGCGTCAGCCGGAAGAGCTGGCCGGATGCTCCGGGGAAAAGCCGGACAAGGATCCGAATACGGCGCTGTTTCGAATCGAAGTCATTCAGGTTCCGGTGGCTGCGCCGCAGAATGCGAAGATTGTTTCCAGTCCGCGAGTGTTCATTGACGCACGAACGGGGGCGATGAATGGACTGAGCAACGGCGGGACTCATGGAAAGAAGGGCCCGGAAAAGCCGTCGGACACGGACCAGTGCCACGACATCACGGTTTATTCAGCGATCGGTTTGGCTGCGGGCGCGTGCTCTGGAAATGGAATTGTGCTGGACATCAAAGATCCGGTGCATCCAAAGCGCGTGGATGCGGTGAACGACCCGAACTATTCGTATTGGCATTCGGCTTCGTTTTCGAACGATGGAAGCAAGGTCGTGTTCACGGACGAGTGGGGCGGCGGGTTGGGAGCGCGGTGCCGCGCGAACGATCCAAACAAGTGGGGCGCGGACGCGATTTTCCGATTGAAGGATGACAAGCTGACATTTGCGAATTACTACAAAATGCCAGCGGCTCAGGGTGACTCGAAGAACTGTGTGGCGCACAACGGTTCGCTGGTTCCAGTGCCTGGGCGCGATATCGAAGTGCAGGCCTGGTATCAGGGCGGGATTTCGGTTGTGGACTTCACTGACCCTGGGCAGCCATTTGAGATTGCTTACTTCGATCGCGGGGCGATTGATCCGAAGATGCTGGTGCTGGGCGGCGACTGGTCGGCGTATTGGTACAACGGAAGTATTTACGCTTCGGAGATCGCGCGTGGGCTGGATGTGTTTGAACTGACGCCAAGCAAATTTTTGACACAGAATGAAATTGATGCGGCGAAGACGGTTCACGTGGGTGAGCTAAATGTTCAAAACCAGCAGAAGATCGAATGGCCCGCAAAGTTGGTGGTGGCGAAGGCTTACGTGGACCAGTTGTCGCGGTCGCAGGCTCTGCCGGCGGACCGTATTACAGCTCTGCAAAAGGCGATTCAGAGCGCGGAGAGTTCGCACATGAACAAGGGCAAAGTGGCAAAATTGAAGGGCATGGCACCCACTTTGGAAAAAGATGCCGCTGCTGCAAAAACTCCGGCGGACTCGACACGGCTGCGCGCTTTGGCAGAGATTCTGAAACATCCGGCGGCTTAGTGAACGCGCGATTTACTTGATCTGCTGATCTGGCGACAAAGCCTGGTTGATGCTTTGGAGTTTCTGGAATCCGTCTTTTACGACTGTGGTCTTGATATTGTCTTTTGTCACGACGACTGGTTTCAGCAGGATAGTCGGCACATTGGTTTTGCCGTTGTTGATTGTCGTGTCGGCGTTTGACTTCTCGCCTTTCGCGAGATGGACCGCTTCTTCGGCGGCTCTGAGCGCCTGATTTGTGACGGGCTTATAGACAGTCATCGTTTGCGCGCCCTGCGCGATGCAGATGACGGCCGCCAAATCCGCATCTTGTCCGGAAACGGCTACTTTTCCGGCGAGTCCATGTTCGCGCAAAGCCTGAATCGCGCCGCCGGCCAAACCATCGTTGGAGGCAAGAACAGCAGCGATGTTGCCTTTGCTGGAGTCGATTGCCTTTAATGTAGAAATGTAGGCTTCGGACGGCAGCCACTCATTCGTGTATCCGTCAGCGATCACTTTGATTTCGCCACGATCGATGTATGGCTGAAGAACTTTCATTTGAGTGTCATGCAAAATTTTGGCGCCTTCGTCTTTGGGAGAGCCAGCGATCAGGACATAGTTCCCTTTTGGTGCGCGTTTCAGCAGGGATTCCGCCTGCATTTCGGCGATTTGGACGCGGTCAAAAGTAATATAGAGATCCACGTCGCTGTTCAAAACCAAGCGATCGTAACTAATGACCTTGACGTTGGCTGCTTTCGCGGCTTCCACGATGCGGGCAGCTTTCGAGGTGTCATGTGGCAGCAAAACGAGGGCTTTGATGCCCGCCTCGATCATGCCTTGCACTTGCTGGAGCTGGCGATCATCGTCACCGCCCGCGTCGGCTGAGATCATTTCGGCGCCCAACTCTTTGGCGCGCGTTTCGAAGGAACTCAGATCAGTCTGCCAGCGTTCGCCGTTCATAGCTTCGATGGAGAAACCGATTTTAAGTTTGGCCTGCGCTTGGGCACACGCAGGGTGTGCGTTGAATGCAACGATGAACAGAAAAGAAAAAATCGTCAGCGGCCTGAGAAGCTTTGTCAAAGTAACTTTCCTCCACGTTTAAGACGACCATAGCATGGCCGCCAGAATTCACGCAGCTCAGGCCGAAGGTGTGTTGTTAGGAATAAGAGAGATGTGATTCGAGAATTGACATTCATGTAAAAGACGCAAGAACGGGCCATTTACGAGCAAGACTTATGCTCTGGCGGCGACGAACAAACGCTTTATGAAATTGCAGCCGAGACGCAGCCGAGCTAGACCGTGGTGGCGGCCGCCGCACGCGCTGATGAACGAGTGCTCGCTCCATTGGTCTTAGACCAACTCCTGCGAAGCTCTTCGGCACGACGGATAACGCGGTCAATCACTTCATGCGACGCGAGACCCGAAATGTCCACGCCCGAGGATTCACCGGCGGGAGGAATCTCCAGCATCTCCAGTTTTTCAAAAACCGGCTTCATGGCACGGACAGGATTCCGCAGAAATTCCGAACTGCGGATGCGTGTGAAAACCCAACCCATACGTTCCAGCACAGATTGTCTGTCCATGTCTTCGGGGAGCTTTTCCAAAGATTGGTAGCGATCGCCGTCGCATTCAATCGCGAGACGTTTGCCGCCACCTTCCACGACGAGATCGATTCGGAACGTTCCAATCCTCCAATGAGGTGTCACTCGATAGCCGGCCGCCGCAAGGCGTTTCATCACTTCACGCTCGAACTTGGACTGGGTCCGTTTTTCTTTTTCTTCCAGTGCGCGCATTAGACGAGCGGGATCTTCCGCATGCTCGATCAATTGCCGGCGCAGGTCGTCCGTTTTCAAATCGTTGTGTGGACTTAGCGAGTGAACGATCCACATCTGGTCGCGGGCACGGCTGGCGGCAACGTTAAAACGCTGTTTGAAGAGTTCTTGGTCGCGCAAGGAAAGAGAGCCGCGCTCGGCGGTATCGACGAGAGAGATGAACACCACATCGCGCTCGTCTCCCTGGAATTGCGCTGCGTTTCCGCAAAGCACACGATGATGTTCGTAGCGATCTGGTGAAACGTGTGCGCGTACGAGATTGTCGATTTCGATGGCTTGCTCGTCGCCAACAAGCGAAACCACTCCGAAGCTCAGGGGTTGGCCCGCGTCATTCTTTTTGTATTCCGGCTGTTCGATCGCAGCAGCGACGAGCGAGGCGACAGTCAGAGCCTCCTGCCGATTGACTTTACCGTCGCGACTCGAGCCGGAGACGCGATGCGCGATGGTGTGCGGCCGCAGATGGACACGGCTGGCGTCGCGCAATGGCTTGATGCGCCCATCGTAGGAAACCATATTGCTGAACTGAATGATTTCAGGTACGCAACGGAAATGTTCGACAAGACATGTCGTTCCGCCGAACGACTGGCGAGCGAGATCGTAAATGGAAATCTGCCCGTCGTAGAGATCGGAGTTCGGAATTCCCCGGAGATACTGGAAGATGAGGTTCTGAATCACGCCCAAGTCTTGGCCGACGGCGGACGGGCTGACTTGTTCGTGATCGCCGACAACGAGCACGGTCTTACCCAGGTACAGCGCGACCAGCGCCATCACGTCACTCTGGCTCGCCTCATCGATAATGACGACATCGAAACGCGTCGTGCGCGGATCGAAATTCTCGACTACGCGCGAAAGCGGCATGACCCAGACGGGAACGGCTCCGCGGCATTCGGTCATTTTCCTGGCCGCTTCCGCTCGCAAAAGAGAAACGCGGATTCCGTGGCCTTTGCCGATGCGGCGGATGGTATCGAGCCAGCCGACGAGCGCCTGGCGCTGGCGAGAAGACGTGCGGCGCGCTTGCGAAGACCAGGAACGTTTGTCGATGAGTTCGACGGTCGAGCGGCGCAACTGCTCGCGCATTTTTTCGCTTTTCACTTGAAGAGCTTCGAGCGAAACACTAGAGCGGCGATCGAGTTCGTCATTGAGTTGGCGCCAAGTCCACGCGGAAGCGGCGTCGCGCGGCGGTTCGCCGCGGCCATGCACGCCGGTGCGGTTGCGAATTGCTCCCGCCCAAGCAGGGGCAGCGGTTTCCAGTTTTGCGAGCAGAGCCTTGCGCAGATCGAGGTCTGCTTGTTTGCTTTTCAGTTCCAAAAGCCGTTCATACGCTTCGCGATAGCGACTGGAATGCTCGTCGCCCACTGCTGCCAAAAGTTGGCTGATGACTTTGGATGCTTTTGCGACGCGTGCGGCAAGTTTGAGCCTGCTTTTAAGGTCGCGGAACTCCTCCTGGAGCTGGAGCAACCTCAATTTCTTGAAGCGAGAATCGAGTATGGGCAACAGCTCATCTTTCACAGCAAGATGGATGCGCGCCAACTCGCCGTCTGAACCAACAACTGCAGGTTGTTCCGCGAGAAACTTGTCCCAGCGAAATCCGTTGTCCTCGAGCCGAAGCTGTAGAGGAACCCAGGTGCGCTCCTGCCAGCTCAAGCAATCCTCAAGGGAATCGCAATACTGCATCATGGTCTTCTCGACTTCGTCGCCCATTTCGCTCGAATAGGGGGTGCCGAGTGTTGCAACCTGGCGGTCCCACCGCGCGCCAAGATCTTCGCGCAGGCTTTTGAGACGGAAGAATTGGCGCAGCGCCTGAAAATGTTCAGGGAGGCGGGGACGCGCGTGGTTCACCTTCGTTTGTTCCAGAAACTGGCTCCAAGACTTGTGCGTAAACAGGGTCAAGGAGCCAAGTTTGCCGCCGTCCTCCAGATGCGCGAGGATTTCGCCGGCTATGCGTTCCCGCTCTTTGATAGCGGAATTATCCGAGGCCTCAGGACCGTACTTCACGAATGATTCCTGGGCGTTCGCGGCTTCCCGGTGAACCAGTCGTACGAAGCTCACGAGCTGGTCCCAGGGCTGCCGATGCACGTCGCCGTATTTGCCAGCGTAGACGGCAGCAAGCTTCCATTTGTCTTTGCCGGAGAGCGGTTCGACCGCCCGGGCGAGAGCCGCCGCGAGTTCTTCTATTTCTTCGGGTGAGTCTTGTGCGGCGTTCGAATCCCAAAGATCGGAGCGCAAATCGAGGTCTTCCATGCCGAGACGGTTGCGCTCGCTCACGCTGGCTTCAAAATCTTCCGCTCTCGGAAGATCATGCAAGTCCGGAAGATGACCGGACAGTTCCTGCTCATCTTCGCGCGAAAGTGAAACGCTTGTGCGATAGAGGTCAGCGAGTTCGCCCGGAGAAAGAGGCAGCGGTGCTACGGCAGCTACCGGGCCAGGAATCCAGCCGTGTGTTTCCTTTTCCTGCACGACCTGGCGAGCAGCGTCGGCAGGCACCCAGGATTTTCCGGTGATTGCAATTTCCCGATATTCGTCGGCACGGGCTTCCGTCAGTTGGTTTCGGATTTCATCGAGTTTCTTCAAAAGGTCCAGCCGCTCGGACTCTAATTTCTTTGCTTCCAGTTCGAGCGAACCCGCGTCTGCACGCGATAATCTTTCCGCGATCGATCCTACGGCACTTTCGAGCTGTTTCCTGCTGTCCAAATCACTTTCCAGCACGCTGACGCACAGGGGACGCAATTCGGAAACGATGTGGTGGCGCACCATGCGCAATGCTTTTGTCGTGTGACTGGTGACCAGAACGCTCTTGCCGTGGGCCAGCAAATGGCCGACAAGGTTCCCGATGGTGTGCGTTTTTCCCGTGCCTGGAGGGCCTTGCACCAAGACGCCTCCGTGCTCTTCAAGCTGCTGAGCAATTCGGATCTGTTCGGGGTTCGCGGGTTTACTCAACAGCACTTCGGCATCTGAGTGTGCGGAACCGTTCGCGGATGAATTCGAATCTGCCGCGTCGGGAATCGGCGATTCTTCTCCGACGATATTCAGGAGCGACCAGGGCAAATCCTCGCGCGTGCGGAGGTCTGTAAGGATGCCCTCGATGGCGGCAGCGAATCCCAGTGTGCGCGCACGCAGGAAAAGCACCGGATCACGCCCAATACAGGGGTCACTTGCTTCCGTTTTCGGCGCGTGGTCTTCGAGAAATTCTCCGTGCGGAGAAAGGAGCACAACCAATCGTTTCAGAAAGCCGGACGTGGAACCATTGACCAGCGGATGAAATCCTCCTTCGTCCAATTCTTCACGGCAGCGCCCGATCGCCCGCCCATCCACATCGTTCATCGATTGAAACAAGGCGGAATAGAGTTCGACCGGATAGTCGGCCTCGGAAAGCGTGAACTCAGGTACGGATGCGTCGAACTGCAATTGGAGACGTTGGAGAAGAATCGGATGATGGATGCTTCCTTCCGTCCGGTGCCAACTCAAGATACCGTCTCCGAGGATGAGCTCCACGCGTTCCGCCTCGCGATCGATGCGGCCGTAGAGCGCGTAAAAAGTCTCGAAGATTTTCATCGCTGCGCGAGCGGGCTTCTCGGTGCTTGCCCACTCCTCGCGTAGGAGTTTCCAATGCTCCAGGCTCGCAATCCTGGCCGGATCGTCAGTAAACTTCACAATTCTCGGCTCTGTGCGATTTTCGGATTCCTCCAGATTTTCCTCGACAACGACGGTGTTCGATGGGTCGTCCCATCCGTCTTCGAGCCAATCGGCAATTTCCAAAGGTGGTTCTGGCGCACGAGTCAGACGCGGGCGCTGCACTTTCAAAACGTAGCTCACGCCGCCATCTTCCGAGTTCTGACTGTTCCCGTTCTTTGTCTTCGCGGAACCGGGCTTGCCGGCGCCACGTTGAATGGACGAATGGACGGGAAGTTCGCGCAGGGGGAGACTCCACAGCTGCTCGCGAATCTGCCGTTTTGCGGGGTTGCGGTGCTGGTTTAGTGCTTCCAGATACCGGAACACGCGTGTGAGTTTGTCCCGCGCAATGCGGAGTTTTTCAGCTTCCATGACTCGCTACCTTTGTGGGTGGGTGGAAGTTCAGAATATCAATTTCGCGAGGCGGTCCTCAATGGTACCCGGCTAGTACCGCCCTCTCGAACGGACGCTATGCACCGTTGCCGCTGAATAATCCGGGGGGAATTTTCACAGGCATGCACAGATTTGCACAGGCGCACAGTGAAATTTGCATTGACGTGAAATGAGAGAAAATTTATTGTGTCGCCAGATTGAAACGGGGAATGAAAATTTCCTGGGACGATCGACGGAAAGCGCGGAACAATTTGGTGGAAGCGCCTTCTTCCGAGATGCGCAACAGAGCCTAAAAATTTTGTGGCGCAATTGGAAGAGGGTGAAGAAGCCGGAGCGGGAAGCGAGTTCTGTGAAAAACTTGAGTCGCAGAGCAGGACAGCTCCAGCAGCAGGATTGAAAGAGAGTGCGAGGGCTTCGGCCGGAACACGAACGAGTAGATTAGGCGGCGAAGCAGGACGGCTGTACGACACAGTTTCCAGGGCGTGACATCGCAAGATGTCGCGCCCTTTTTTCGTTTTGGGGTCCGTCCCTCTCACGTTCCCACTGTAATTTGAAATCGAAGGTAGTTCGGCAGTCTTGCCAAGCTCAACGGGACTGAAGCCCCTCCCCTGCATAAGAAAGCAGATGCTCCTTACAAGACCGGTGGCGGTGGGGCTGCAGGTGACGGCATAGCTTTGCGAAGCTTTTCCATTTCGGGCGGGAACTCGGGGTCGGGCGGGGGGAATTTTCCCTGAGAGATGGCCCATTGTTCTAGCCAGCCGGCGCCATGTTCGCCGACATACGTATTGGGGAGGCTGTAGGCGTTGTCATTTAGGGCGGATTGGAGTGTGATGAATTTGTAGCCGCGTTTGCGGAGAAGGTCGAGAAGTTCGGCAACGTGGTCGGCTTCGAGATTGTTTCCGTGGAGCAAGATGATTTGGCGCGGCTCGCAGCCGAGGATGTCGCGCGAGAATTTTTCGTCGTGAGCGAAAACGGCGTCGGCGAACGCGAGATAGGCAGCGGCGATTTTTTGTTGGAGGGCTGTGTCGCCGCGCCGTTTAGCTTCATCGTAGATACCTGCGAAGGCCCAGTCGCGCGGGTCCATCGTGACAGGGGCGAGTTTGTAACCGCGGTTGATAAGGAAGGCTTCAACTTCGCGGCGCGTCTGGAGATCGCGGCCGACGTCGAGAAAAGGATTGCGGAAGTAGCGCATCTTCATGTCGTGCTTGGCGAGAAGAATTTTTGTGACGGTCTCGCCGCGGATGATGGACTCTTCGAATTCCTTGGCGCCGACTTTGTTGAGCGAGGGATGCGAGAATGTGTGATTGCCGAGTTCGAAGCCAGCGTCGAGCCATTGATTGAGCGCGGCAATGCGGGCGTCCACTTCGCCGGTATGCGAGTAGAGCCAGGCCTCATTGACGAAACCGACGACGGGAATTTGCTGCTGCTTGAGCGTGCCGACGAGGCGCGTGGTCATATCGGTGACCTCCTGCGCGGTCATGGTGGGAGTGTGGCTGCCAGGGAGATCGTCGAAAGTGATGGCGATTTCGCGCTGAGGGGTTTGCGCGAAGGTCGCAGGAGTTGCGAGTAGAGCGAAAAGAAAGAGTTTTGAGAATCGGTTCATGCGCTTGGTCCTCCCTGGAGCGACGACAAATTATAGACGGATGCGTGGCGCGGGCATTCGGCGATGAGTCGTTCGATTTCTGCGATGGGTCGAATGCCGCCGCGGGCACCTACAGCAGTGCAATTGAGCGCGGCCGCGGCGCAAGCGAATTCGAGCTGGCGTGGTGTGGGCCAATTCTGGTGCAAGGCGTAGATGAAAGCGGCGTGGAAGATGTCACCGGCGCCAGTGGTGTCTGCGACGTGAACGTTGAAAGCAGGCGCATAAAAGAAATTCGTACCATCGAAGGCGAGAACGCCGTCGTGGCCAAGAGTGGCGGCAGTGAGTTTATTGGCGAATTTTGTTTGGACGAGCTTGAGAGATTTGCAGAGGTCGGATTCGCCGGAGATGCGGCCGGGGATGTCCTTGCTTGTGATTAGGAAATCGATGTTGGGGAGGAGGGATTCTATGCCGGGGTAGAGATCGTCGAGATCGGCGACGACTGGAATTTTTGTGGCGCGGGCCCATTCGGCGGCGAGGGATGCAGCGGCGGTATCGTGGCCGTCGACGAGAAGTGCACGGGCGGAGGTGATCCATTCGCGGTGGAGTTCGGTGGGTTGCAGGGCGAGGCGTTCGTCGTGACGGCGGAGGACGGTGCGCTCGCCGTCGGCGTCAATCAGGATAAAGGATTGGTGGCTGGGGCAATTGGGTGCGGTGAAGAGTTGTGCTTCGACTCCGGCGCGTTCGAATGCGGCGCGATGCAGCTGTGCGGCGTAGTCGTCGCCGAATTTGCCGATGTAGCGCGTGTGGAGTCCCCAGGATTGGCACGCGACCATGGCACTGGCGACTTGTCCGCCGGGAAGAATACTGGCGGATTCGAATTCGACTTTAGAGCCGCGTTCGGGATATTCGTGGAGCGGGATGAGTGTGTCGGTGGCGTTGAGGCCGACACCAACTACATCCACCTGGGCGACCTCGACTTGGGAGCCTTGTGTCATTGGAAACGAGTCGTGCGCCAGAGGCGGAGACCGCAGACGGCGAGAAGGATTAGAGAGACGATGGAAAGAAAAATTGCCGGCGTCCAGTGCGCCGGAATGTCCGGCACGCGCGCGATGGATGCGAAATAGATGAAGACTGCCGTTGCGAGTGCGACGAAGAGCCAATCGAGCAGACCGCGCGACGGGGCGGATTCTTCGGCGGATTGGCGGCCATCCATTCGAGCTTCCACGAAATCAGCCGAGAGTGCGTAGCGATTCGATTCGCGCAGAGCTGCGGCTTTCCATTGAGCGCTTTCTTTTGGCGAGGCGCTGGAAAGTGCGATGGCGGCGACGCCGAGAATCATGAGGAGCGAACCGCCGATGACTTGCGTGTAAGTTGTGGTGCTGCGGCCGTGAAGTTCACCGAAGACGAGCACTCCCCAGAGTAATCCCCAAAGTTGATTCGTGTTGGATAGAGGAATGCCGCGGCTGATGCCGACGTACTTGGCGGCGTATTGCTGGAAGAGGTCACCGATGACCCAGATGAAACCGCCGAGCATTAGCCAGAAGATGACGCTGCGCGCGGAGGAGAGTTGCGCGAAAAGATTTTGCGAGCCGAGCGTGCCGAAGGACAGCGCAGACATCGTGCCAAGTTCACCGATGGTGAAGAAGGTGACGAAGCTGAGCGGATTCATGCCCGAGAGGTAGGCTTTGCGGTAGGGGATGTACATCGTGCCCCAAAGAACTCCTGCGCCGAGCGCGGCGAGAACTCCGTGTGTGGGGTTGATGCCGGGAGCGTGTGCGCCGGAGGAAGCAATGGCGAGAATTGCTGCGCCGGTGCACATGACGAGTGTGCCGCCGAGTACTCCGAGCCAGCGGCGTGCGCCTGCGCCGCGCAGCTCATTGAAGAAAAGAAAGCCCCAAAGAATGCCGAGGAGGCTGTTTGAATTCCAGAGAGGAAAGGCGATGCTGAGACCGATGTCTCGGATGGCGTAAACGGTGAGCGTGTTCGCGACAGCCCAGAGGCATCCAGCGAGAATGGCCCAGAGAATGAGGTGCGGAACGCGGCGAGCGTCTGCACGGATTGAGCTTGCACCGAGGATAAGTGCAGGCAGGCTCCAGCGTGCCAGGAAAACTCCGACGACCATGACCAGAGAGATGACCATGGGCGAAAGGCCGAGCGTGACGAGTTTGGTTGGTGCTTCAGCAGCACCGAGCCATGCGCCTGCGGTCAATCCAGAAAAGATGCCGAGAAGCTGGAGAGTCCGGGAACGGGAGTTTTCGGATTGACCGTTGGCGGCAGGAGAGGGCATTTTTTCAGCGAATCCATTCGAGGAGGAGCAAGCCCGCGACGAGGACAGCAACGGGAACCCAGAACTGGACGTCAGTGAGGACGCTGGAGAGACGATTGCGGAAAGTTTGGGGCGCATCGATTCCGTTCGTCACGAATTCCCTTTCTTAGATGACTGTTCGGATGCGCGGACAAGATAGCAGACGTGGGAAGGAAAAACACGCGTTGCAGACTGGAAAATGGCCCAGGTCAGAGGAGAAACTCGCCGGCTGGAGGCCTTCCCAGGACGAGCCGACGTTACAAAAGGACCGGGGGAGGCGCGAGTTTTTCTATTTTTTGAAGAGATTGTCGAAGGCCTGGCGGGCGTCAAGCGGGCGCGAAGGAGCTGCTTCCGCGATGGGAGTTTGCGCGGGCTGAGAATACGTTGTCGGCGCGGTGTCTTTCTCGATGGTCATGCGAAATTCGTAGAAGGTGCAGGTGTTTTTTGCGTCCTTGGGCGAGATGCGTTCGGGGACGGGCTGCGTGCACTCAAACTGCGCGCCAGTGTCGAAGAAGCGGCACTGCTTGCAGCAGTGAAGCTCGAAATTGCACTTGGGACACTGGCCATTGGGATCGAAGCCGGGAGTGAGGACGGCGCCGCAGTTGGAGCAGCGCGCACGGGTAACTGTGCCGACCATGCGGGGAGTACGCGGGCCTAAGTGATCGTTCTGGCCGCGCGGGCCGCCTTGCGGGGGCTTTCTATCCTGACGATGTTCTTTCTTATCTTGCTTTTCGTTATCGCGATAGCCGCGATGGCCGTACTTGCGGTCCACGTACGCCTCCGTAATACCGTCCGGGCGGGCGGCAACAACCAATACTCACACTGTTAGCTAAACTGAAAAACGCACCCTGGTTTGTATCCAATCGGATTGCTACACTCGGCGCGGCAAGCGACTTCCAAGGGGTTTCGGAAAGGAATTGCCAACAGCCAAGAGCAGGAGATGAGACAACATTGTTTGTAGCGCTATGGGAGTTCGAAGTCAAGCCGGGATATGAAGAAAAGTTTGAGAAGGTATATGGGGCGAATGGGGCTTGGGCGAAGCTGTTTGCGTGGGACGCGGCATATCGCGGGACGCGCCTGGTACACGACGTAGAGCGGGAGCGAGTTTATTTGACGCTGGATTTTTGGGAGACGCGGGAAGCGTACGAGAAATTCAAGAAGAAGAATGCGGCGGAGTACGACCGGATAGATCAGGAGTGTGAGGGGATGACCGAAACGGAGAAACACCTAGGCGGGTACTACGATTGAATCCACAAGCGAAAGGCGGTCGAACTACTTGAAGAGCCGGATCATGTATATCGAGTGCAAGGGCGAAGGCATTAGCGGACCGGCACGAATTGGCCGCGTGACGTTCTCGAAGTCCGGTCAATCGTTGTATTACCAGGGACGAAGATTCCAAACACTCTCTGGACGCGGCTTCAAAGCGAACTACTTTGAGTGGGAAACCGGAGAACATTATTGGATTTCAGGTTGCAAGAAATGAGGCGGGGACAGATTGTATGCCGGTACGATTGAGATTGACGAAGATGTCCGCGAAGAATACTGGACGGAAATCCGTGCACTCCCGGACGAGCAGAAGACAACTCGCATTCGATGCGTCGGAAAACACCGATAAGGCAGAATTCAAGGACGTAATGGGGCGGAGTATGAGTGGATTGACCGTGTGCGTGGGGAGATGACGGTGCGGCAGAGTCGCCTGAGCGAGTTTGAAGGACGAATGATCTGGGTTCTACCAGATGGCCTTTAGTCGTCTGCCGTCGTTAAGAGCGAATTCCAGGAAATTGTCTCCTGAAACCAAGTTTCGTTTGGGTATAGGCGAATCAGACTTTGGCGTTGTTCCATCATCGATCACGATATCCCAACAAGGCGGGCTTACATCGCCAATGGGAAAAACTGGAAGGTTAGGAGCCGTCCACTTTGCGCATCTCCAGACGATCGTGCTACCGCTAGCGGTGAACATCACTGAGTAAGACTCGACCTTTTGCCCATAACCATGAGTGACAAACAGACCTCTTCCCTTGGTCGCACGGTGCATCCACCCTCTCTCCTGTATGCCGTCAATTGTGAGACGGGCGCGAGGAACCCTGCGAAACCAAGCGATGTAAGGATCGAACACCACGCAAGCGGTTAGGCCGGCGACCACCAACAGAGTAACTATCGCCGCAATTTTGAGACGCTTCTTCATCTTCCGACTTTGACACCGAGCGCAAATTCAAAGTTTCTGACGGTAGATCCTAATTCGCCCCTATCTGGCGAAGAGTTTAGACAAACCCGTTGGGGCGAGATCGGGCTGGAGGAATTTGGCGGGGGAGCCGACGGAGCGGAGGACAGCTTCGGCGGCGAGGTAGCCGCTGCGGACGGCGCCTTCCATGGTGGCGGGCCAGCCAGTCGCGGTCCAATCGCCGGCGAGGAAAAGGCGCGGCGTGTTGGTGGTCTGCGCGGGGCGTAAACGGTCCACACCGGGTTCGGGAGAGAACGTGGCGGAGGCTTCCTTGATGACGGTGGCTTTGACGAGCTTAGCTTCGCGTGCGGCAGGAAGAGCCTGACGGATTTCCTTCAGGCAAATTTCGATAATTTCTTCTCGGGATTTCTTGAGCAAATCATAAGACGCGCTGATGACGAGTTGAAGATATTGTTGCGCGCCGGGGACTGGCGCGTCTGACTGATTGGTGTAGAGTGCAGTTTTGTTGAAGACCCATTGGACGTTGGTGTCGAGGAGCGTGATGAAGGGTTCGGTGGTGACAGGGCGATCGAACCAGAAGTGAACGCCTGTAATGGGCGAGACTTTGATTTTTTCGAGAGAGGCAAGTGACGGATTTGTGGATTTGATTTCGGGTGGAAGAAGATTGTCGAGCGCAGTGTGCGGCAGGGCGAAAACGTAGGCGTCGGCAGATTCTTCGCGGCCATTGTCGAATTGCACGGCGACGATGGCGCCGTTTTCCACTCGAACGCCGCGGACCGGTGCGCGAAGCGTGACTTCCCCTCCCCTTTTTTCGATGGCGATGCGGCAGCCGTCGTAGAGCTCGGCGAGCGGAACGGCCGGTACTCCCATACGGTAGCCAGTGCGATTCGAAAGAAATGCTTTCCAGAAAACGTCAATGCCGAAGCGAGCGTCCGTGCGGTGGAGCTCTTCATCGAGGGCGCTGACGAGGACGACGCGCCAGAAGCGCTCGATGGCACGCGGGGTTTGCTTCTGGCTTCTGAGCCAGTCGAGCATGGAGATCCCAGCAGGCGTGGCGACTTCTTTTGGTTTTCCGGCGGTGAACAGAACCCTCATCATCGCCCGCGCGATGGAAAGCTTGTCGCCGAGCGAGAGGGGAGCAAATGTAGCGAATGAACCCGTCATGTGAAACGGCGCGGGAAGGATTCCGGCTTGCATAGCGCCGCTGCGGCCTTGTGGGTCGAGGAAAAAAAGACGATCGAAAAATTTTACTTTGCTGGCGGAGCCGACGCGGCGATAAAAATCGTCGAGATTGGTGCAGCAGCCGAGCGTGACGTGCTGGCAATTGTCCACGTGCTCGCCGCTCGGGAGAACATACGACGTGGCGCGGCCGCCGAGATAGGGCCGCAGCTCAAAAAGTCTTACGCGCCAGCCGGATTCAGCCAGCGCGACGCCGGCCGCCAGACCCGCCAGCCCGCCGCCGATCACGATCACGTTTTTCGAGGACATTTTCCCTTGTGTGGCGCCCGAATCGAGCGCGGGCGATGGAAAGAATTTTTTCCGGTTTGGAGAGACGAACGCGCTCTCCGAAGACGGCAAAGTCGAGCGATTCGATGCGCGAGAGCAGCGCGGAGTATGTGTGGACGAGAAGCCAGAGCGTGCCGCGGCTGTCGGCGTCAATCAGGTCGAGGAGTTCCGCGCCTTCTTCGTAATTTTGCCAGGCGCGTTCGGCTTCGAAGCGGAGGAGTTCACGAACGCCAAGTGTGGCTTCGCTGCGGCCGAAATCTTCGGGCGAAACGTTATAGCGAGAAAGGTCTTCGTCGGGGATATAGACGCGGCCGAGCGCGTAATCTTCGTGAACGTCGCGAATGATGTTGGTGAGCTGAAAGGCAAGACCGAGTTTTTCAGCAAGGTCGAGCGCGCGGGGATCTTTGAAGCCGAAAATGTGCGTGCAAGTGAGGCCAACAGTTCCGGCAACGCGGTAGCAGTATTCGCGGAGGCGGTCGAACGTGGGATAGGTCTGGATCGTGAGATCCATCTCGGCGCCGGAGATGAGGTCGTGGAGATAGCGGGTGGGCATGTTGTAGCGCTCAATAGTGTCCACAAGTGCGGGGAGCGTTTCGGCGGCGTACTTGGGATAAGAATCGGTGCGCTTGAGCGCTGTATTGCCGACTATCAGTTGAGAGAATCCGGTGACAAATTCATCGAGCGCGGCGCGCCACTTAGCCAAGCCACGCTGCTTGGCGGCGAGATCGTGGCCTTCGTCTGCGACATCGTCCACGAGGCGCATGAAGGCGTAGAGAGCAACGATACCGTCGCGTTTTGGTTTGGGCAGAAGGAAAAATGCCGGATAAAAGCTGCTGTGCGCGGAGCGCGCGATGGCGTGGCAATTATCATAGGAATCGGAAACCCAGTTCGATGGAACCAGTTCGAGCTGCGCGACTGCCCTATGGGCCGACTTCGCATCCGGCTGCCGGCGCGAAGATCTCTTGAACAATTGCGATAGGAGAACCCGCCCGAGAAGGCGCGCTTGTTTGCCTTTGCCGATGGAGGGGCGGTGGTTAAGCGTGTCGTAACCCATGGCTTCGATCGCGTCGAGGACGGCGATGCCGCCGCGGCTGAACATTTCGAGATCAATGCTGAGGCGGCCGTCCACCATTTTTGCGAGCGGATAGCCTGCGTCGAAGAGTTGTCGCGTTCGAACGACTAGATCTTTCATCAGCGAAACGTAACGGTCGCTGAAGTGTCGATTAACGATTTCGCTTTCGGAGACGCCGTGGAGTGCAGCGACGTCGAGCGGAATGTAGATGCGGCCCTTTTCAAGGTCACGCGAAACGTCCTGCCAAAAGTTGGCAAGTTGCAGTGCAGTGCAGGTGGCGTCGGAGAGCTCTTGGCGTTTCTCGTCGCGGTAGCCGCAAAGATACAAAACGAGACGGCCAACGGGATTCGCGGAGTAGAGGCAGTAGCCGATCATTGCGTCCCAGGTTTGGTAACGCTTGGTAGTTTGATCCTGGCGGAAAGCTTTCAGTAAATCGGCGAAGGGCTGCTTCGGAATATCTTTCTCGCGGATCGTTTGATTTAGTGCGACGAAAATCGGATGCGACGGCTTGCCTTCGTAGCAGAGGTCGAGTTCGTGGTCCCACCAATCGAGCAATTCCAAGGCGCGGGTAGCGTCTGGAATTTCGTCGCCAAGATCGTCGGCCCAGCGGCAGTAAGCGTAGACATTATAGAAATGTTGGTGAAGTTCTTTCGGGAGGAGCCAGGAGACGACGTTGAAATTTTCGTAGTGATGCGTGGCGAGCCATTTAGTGAACTGCTGCGCGGTTTCCGGCGAGCACCCTGAGGGCGGGGCGTGGTCGGCTATTTCGAGTTCACCGGGACGCAGCATTAGAAAAGGATATCGTTGTTTCGAGAAAAAATCAGTTTGGCAAATAAGAATCGCAAAAAAAACTACGGGCGAACGGCGACTTTGATCTCGCCGCTACGGGCTTTCATGCGTTCGAACGCCTGGGGAAGATCGGACAGGCTGATCTCTTCGGTGACGAAATCCTGCGCGGAAATGTCGCCACGCTTGACGGCTTCGAGTGCTTCGCGGATGAAACGCGGCGTGTGATGAAACGGAGAAATCAGACGAATCTCGGAATAGTGAATTTGCGCTGGATCGATTGCGACTTTTGTGCCGGAGGGCAACCCGCTGAAGAAATTCACGACTCCTCCGCGGCGAACCATGGAAAGAGCCATTTCCCAAGCCGCAGGATTGCCAGCGGCTTCCACGACTCCATCCGCCCCACGACCTTCGTCGGTGAGCGTTTTGACAGCAGCAGTTAGGTCGGTGGTTTCCGTTACATTGATTGTGGCTATGGCGCCGAGGCGGCGCGCAACATCGAGCGGCGCAGCACGGCGGGCCAGCGCGATAACCCGAATTCCGCGGCGCGTGAGCATGCGCACGAATTTCAGACCAATGGGGCCGCAACCGATGACGACGGCGGTATCTCCCGTACGCAATTCCATTTCATGGATGCCTCGCAAGACGCAGGCGAGCGGCTCAACGAGCGCGGCGCTCTGATCGTCTACACTGTGCGGCACTTCGAGCATGTTCTCCATGACGATACGCCCTGGAATGCGCATGTACTCGGCGTAGGCGCCGTTGTTGAAGAGCAAGTCCTCGCAAAGATTTTCCTGGCCGCGGCGGCAGTGATAGCAACGCAGGCAAGGCGCGGAGTTTGCGGCGATCACGCGTGTCCCAAGGCGCCACTTCTGATCCACACGCTTGCCGACGGAGACGATGTCGCCGACGACTTCATGTCCGAAGACAGCGGGTGGTTGAATCATCTTTGCGTGATAGCCGCGTTTCCAGACTTTCAAATCGGTACCATCGGTCAGCGCGAGACGCACGCGCAGCAAAACCTCTTCCGCACCGACGCTCGGCACATCCACCTGCTCGATACGAAGATCTTCACTGCCATACAAGACTGCCGCAGTCATTTTTTGAGGCAGGACGCGCCGCGCTATCGCGACAACTTCATCTATTGCAGCTTCTATCTTTTTTGTGGTTGAACTCTTCATGTGTGCGTGATCAAAATTTTCAGCGACTGCGCCGTAGGACGAGCCGCCAGCTCGAGCGCTTCCTGAATATTATCCAGCGGAAAGCGGTGCGTGACGATATCCATGACCGGGAGTTTCTTTTGCAGCACCAGCGCCGCCGCATCCTCTTGGATGTCAACGGCCGCGCTGTAGCTACCTAGAATTTCCTTTTCATCGATACCAACCGCCGCCGCGGGAAACTCAATCCGGGTTACCGGATCGTTCGCCGCGAACAAAAGAACCCTACCGCCGGGCCTTGCCGCCGCGAGAGATTCCTCAACAACGGCTGGATGCGCGACTGCGACCAACACGGCATCCACCCCGCGGCCCTCTGTTCGGGCCTTGACCTGTTCCACAAGCTTACCACCGCTGGGGTCAAAAGACTCGACCGCGCCGAGGGTGAGGCTTTTGGCGCGCCTTTCGGCCATGGGGTCGCTGGTAAATAGATGCGCGCCGAAGAGTTTGGCTACCATGAGGAATTGCAGGCCTATGGGGCCACAGCCGACGACAAGAACATTTTCGCCCGGAACGATACGCGCTTTTTGTATGGCCTTGTAAATCGTGTTGATGGGCTCAATGAAGGTGCCTTCTTCGAAGGAGACGTCATCGGGAAGCGGAACGATGCCGCGTTCGGCGACCCAGGGCATGGCTTTCACGTATTCGGCGAAGCCGCCGCCGTTTGGCGTGAAGCCCGCGGTAAGACCAGTCGTTTTGTATTGCTTGCACTGAGAGAAGGAGCGAAGTTCGCAGAAGAAGCAGGTGCCGCAAGGGATGTGATGAAAACTCATGACACGATCGCCGAGCTTGAATTTTTTCACGCCGGGACCAACAGCAACCACGGTGCCTGCAAGTTCGTGGCCGAGGATTTGCGGCGGCTCAACATAACGCTGGAAGATTTTTTTAATGTCGGTGCCGCAGACTCCGCAAGCTGCGACTTTGATCAGCACTTCACGTTCGCCGACTTCGGGAACGGGAACTTCCTCGACTCGGACAAGTCCCTTTTCGCGATAGACTCCGGCGCGCATGGTTTTGGGGATTGGACCGAGAGATCTGGGAGATTCGACAGCTGCAGTGGTGTTGCTCATTGGATTGGTCCCAGCGAAGCGGAACGTGGTTCAACGACCAAGGCTTGCAAATAACGCTCAAGGAAATTTGCGAGAGACTCCGCCGCAAGCCTGCTTCTCTGGCCAAAACGTATCAGGGCGGGAATAGAACCAGGTGCGCTGACTACTTCGCCAAGGATGCGCTTCATGCTGACATCGCCGGAATCGTTTGTGACTTTGTTAAAATCCAACGGCAAATCGTCTTCGGAGGTATCGCTGATCGCTCTAATCGCAACGGTTCTCGCTGCGAAGAGGCCGGCCTCCACGAGGACGCCGCAGCTCTCCATCTCGACCGCATCCGCAAACGCGCCAAGTTTATGTTTTTCAACAGCGGTGAGAACCACACGATCGACAGTATAGAAAAGAGGCACTTTCTTAGCGCCCATTGCAACGGCTGACTCAACAAGCGACGATTCGGAAAATGTAGAAAGATCTCCTGGGGCAGCCAAAACTTTTTCTGCAACGAGGACTTCCCCTATCTTATATTCCGGTCGCAAGCCGCCAGCTAACCCCGTCGATATGCAAATGTCGATTTCAGAATCGTAAAGCGCGGTCGCGGTTTCCAGCCATGCGCTTTTCCCGCCGATGCCAGTAAAAAACACGTCTATCTCCGCGTCGGCCATCTGCGTTGAAAAATATTCGACATTGGTTGTCGCGATTTTTTGAAAACGTCGCAGTTTTCGCCAAGCAGCGAATTCGGAGTCAACGGCGAAGGTAACAAGGACTCGCATCTCAGGCGGCCTTCGCGGCAGCGATTTTTTTGGCTCTGCGCGGGGAGACGTAGCCATTGTCGGCGTACCAGCGGATGGCACGCTCGAGCGCCGCCGCAACGGAGCCAGGCTTGAAGCCGAGTTCTTTTTGTGCGCGCTTGGCGTCTACAAACATCATGTGCTGTGCGATTTTTACGCCTTCCACGGGAATCCCCGGCTCGCGGCCGAGAAATCGCGAAAATGCCGTATTGGCATAGGCTACACCCAATGCGACACCGTGCGGAATTTTGAGTTTTGGCGCAGGGAGGCCGGTGATGTTGGCTAGGGAATCTAGAACTTGCTTGAGCGTGAGATTTTCCGCCCCAAGAAGATAGCGTTCGCCAATTTTCCCCTTATCGGAAATCAACAAATGACCTGCAGCACATTCTTCTACGCCGACAAAGTTCAGCCCGGTTTCGACGTAGCCGGGCATTTTGCCATTCAGAAAATCGAGAATGATTTTGCCAGTCGGCGTCGGCTTCCAGTCCCACGGACCGACGGGAGTAGTCGGCATCGCAACAATCGCTGGAAAGCCTTGCTTCGCGGCGTCAAGAACTTCCCTTTCGGCTTGCCACTTCGAGCGCTTGTAGTGGCCAACCATTTCGTCAAGTTTTGCGTCGGTGAATTCGTTGGGATGCTCGGGACGGTCGACAGCGATCGTGGCGACAGTACTGGTGTAAATAAACTGTGAGACGTTGGCGCGTTTGGAGGCTTCGACAAGATTTTTTGTGCCGCCTACGTTCGAATCGTAAATGTCCTGCTTGCGCTTAGCCCAAAGCCGATAGTCTGCCGCGACGTGAAAAACGCGCGTGACGTCGGCAAGCGCTTTAGACAGTGAAGCGGAATCGCGAAGATCACCGGTGACATATTCGAGTGGAAGATCGGCGATGGCGCGATTGTTGCTCGAGGCGCGTAACAAAACGCGGACGCTTTCTCCTCGTGCAACAAGCTGTCGCGTAACGTGGCTGCCGAGAAAGCCGGATGCGCCGGTAACGAGCGTGATCATGGCTTAGTCGCCTTCCTCGAAGGCGTTTTCCGAACCAGCGGAATATTTGCCGCGCGCCAGGGCCGGAGCCGTTTCGGCGTAGGATGCTTCCAGTACTTTCGAAAAATTTTCCCAGCGGACACAGCGAATCATGGCACGAACGTCAGCAAGCGTCTCCGCAAGCGACGAATCGTCTGCTGCATGTCCGGCTGAAGTAACGACAAAACCATCGACGTCTTTCTTATCCAGAAACTCAATGAGTTCGCCAACGTCGCAGGCGTCCGTTTCCGGTGCGACCGTGACATGGGCGGCGATCAAAAATCCGGAAAGCTTTGCAGCGCGGATAGCTTCCATGGAGCGGCTAAACGCATCCGGGCGTCCAACAGCGCGATTGTGAGCTTCTTCGCGGCCGGCAAATTCGAGCGCGAGAAAGAGCCGTGAATCCGGACGGAACTCATGAATGCGCTGGCGAAGGTTGTAACCGCTAGTGTGCACAAATGTGTAGCGCTCCGATTCCACAATCGCGTTTGCAGCGCTTCCGATTTCAGGATGGAACAAAGGTTCCGTGCTGCCAAGCCAAACAACCGGAGAAGCAATACTGCGAACGCGCGCGGCGCACTCCTCAGGTGAGTGCCATTCCAATTCGGTCGATTGTTTGTCAAAACGGCTGCGCGGCGACAGATGCGTTACGCAAGGCGAAAAATGAAAAATCGGAGGAGGCGCTGGTGTGCCCGCGAAGACTTTCGACACCTTTGACCGGAACAGTGCGGCGCTAAGCCGAAATGGAAACCGCATTCGTGGCTCTTAAAACCCGCTGCGCAGCCGGAACTCTTCCGGCTGGAAAAGGAACGCGCGAAATTCCTGGGAGCGCCGCGACTGATTATGAAACCGCGCGAGCGCATAAACAGGGAACGAATTGCGATAGAGGTGATATTTCAAATAGAAAACGCAGGGAAAGCCCGTACCAGTGAATTCGGATTCGCTCCAGGAGCCGTCATTGTTCTGCTGCTGGACAAGATAGGCGGCTGCTTTTGCGATGGCGGGATCGCCCGGATCGGCGGCTGCGAGTAGACCGATGAGGCCCCAGGCTGTTTGCGAAGGAGTGCTGACGCCCTGCCCCTTCGTCGCCGGTTCGTCATAGCTGCGCAGCGACTCGCCGAAACTGCCGTCGGATTTCTGCACGCTCTTGAGCCAGTTCACAGCCCGTTTGCAATAGTCTTTCGCGTTGAGCGAAACGGTTTCGAGCGCGCGCAGAACGCCGCTCGTGCCGTAAACGTAATTCACACCCCAACGGCCAAACCAGGAACCGTCTTCACATTGGTCCTTCAAGAGGAATTTCAAGCCGCGCTGAATCGCCGGGTGTTCTGCGGGCCAGCCGAATCGACCAAGACATTCCATTACGCGCGCCGTAACATCCGCAGTCGAAGGATCAATCATTGCGTTATGGTCGGCGAACGGAATGTTGCAGAGAAAATTGCTGTCGTTGTCGCGATCGAACGCAGCCCAGCCGCCATCGCGGTTTTGCATGCTGAGCAGCCACTGCACGCCGCGACGCGTCGCCGCTTCCATGCGAGCTTCATCGGGAAACTTCACGCGCTGGAGCGCCATCAAAATGAATGCAGTATCGTCAACGTCAGGATAGTGGTCGTTGCGAAATTCGAAAGCCCAGCCACCTGGTTCGGCGTCTTTATTTTTAACCTGCCAATCGCCGCCTCCAAGGATTTGTTTGGAGAGAATCCAGTCCGCCGCTTTAACGAGCGTGGGATGATCCGGTTCGACTCCAGCTTCTTCCAGAGCAACCATAGCGATGCAGGTATCCCAAATCGGAGATACGCACGGCTGCATGCGGATCGTGTCGTTCTCTTCGATTTCAAATTTCGAAAATTCCTTGATTTCACGCCATGGGAGCGGATCTTCCGGCCCATGTCCGAGCGCGATGAGCGCGAAAATGGAATTCATCATCGCAGGATAAATTGCCGCGACACCTTCCGAGCGCTCCATATGCTCGAGCATCCACTGTTTCGCTTCGCGCAGTGCCCGCTGGCGCAACGGCTTCCAGGGGGATTTTTCGTAGAGCTTGAATCCGCGATCGAGCGCAAGGAAAAAATTTTTCCAGGAGATGAGCTTGTCACTCCAATCAAATGCTGCCGCCTTGTGCGACGAATCTTTGAACAGCTCGTCGACGTGTGCGCTTTCTGGAACTCTCCAATCGGGGCGAAGCGCGGAAAGAATCGCCAGCGGAATTACTATGCCGCGGGTCCACGAGGACATTTCATAAATGTTCAACGCGAACCAGTCCGGCAGGAGCATCATTTCTGGTGGAATAGCGGGAACAAGATCCCATCCCACAACGCCAACGAGCGCAAGATAGAATCGGACGTAGGAATTTGTGTGTTCCAAGCCGCCGAGACGATGAATCACGGCTCGCGCTTTTGCAAGATGAGGCGCGTCGGCGTTATCACCGGCCAGCTTCAGCGCGAAATATGCTTTGCAAGTGGCGTTCAGTTCCGAAGGACCACCAGGATAAATATTCCAGCCGCCGTCAGGAAGTTGCTTGCGGCGAACATAGTTGGCAAGCTTGGCAATGCGAACAGGATCGGCTTTGCCGAGGACATGGAGGTAATAAATGTAATCGGATTCGAGCGTGGAATCTGCTTCGAGTTCGCCGACCCAGTAACCTTCGTCGGCCTGCAGCGAAATCAAGTGCTCAGCGCCGCGCTCAATGGAATCAGGGAGTTTTTCAGCCCAGTCCTGCTGGTGCCACGGCAAAGACGCCGGGGCGGCGGGAACCTGCTCACCGATGCGAACGACAGAAGCCATTCTGCTCCCCCAGAGCTTAATCCTGTTAAGTAGCCGGCCCCCGCCGGCATTACGTCCCCATAACCCTTCTGTTTACAGACACATACATTGCGAACGGAATTCCAAAAACAGTCTGAAACAGTACTCCCTAATTATCGCCGTCTTTCCACATGCGGTCAATCCTCAAGATTTGCTGATGAGGCGCAAAAGTTTAGATGCGTGAGGACGGGGATTTCGATAGAACGCCGTTCATTAGATTTAACAGGCCAGGTGGCAGCGGCTGAGATTCCATTTGAACAAACGCTGGCTTGGCTTGGATTAATTTGCCCGAGATTTGCGGCCAGGCTTGCGTTTGTGCGTCGAAGTTGTGGCGAAGGACGAACGCGTCCGCACGATCGAGTAAAGATTGCGCCGTGGGCTTGAAATCCTGCTTCAACGGATCGAGTACTACGAGACAAACGGACGGCTTTAGAAATTGCAGAAGCGAATTACTTTCGATGATTAGGTTGAGTGTGCCCACGCCGTTTTCGCTTGCCAGTTTGCTCAAGGACTCGCGCAAGAGTGGCATGCCTTCGGCGAGATAGCCTTGCTTGGTACGGAGCCAAAAAGAGCGGCGCGCACCTGCAGCGAGGAAGCGTGCGCTGTCGGTTCCACTCGACGAATCAGTTTCCCAATTGAATGCGCTTGTGTGGTCGTCTGGCGCACAACCGCAGAATTCTCCGTTCTGCGCGCAGACACCGTGACCGAATTGCGTGATCTTTCCTGCTACGAAATGTGCTTCGGGCAACGCGACAATCAAGTCACAGACAAGTTGCGTCTTGCCAATGCTTCGCGTGTGTCCGCCAACAACGATTAAGCGGCACTCCCGCGATTCTTCTTTTTCAGCTTTTGCCAACTTTCGCCTCTAACTCTTTGATGCGTTCGGCAAGTTCCGGAAGACGCGCATACCAAACATAGATTTCTTTGAACTTACCGATTTCGCGCGCGGGAGTTCCCCAAACCGTTTGGCCGCCACGAATTGTCTTTCCGGTCGGGATGCCGGCCTGTGCACCTGCTACGGACTGGCTCTCGAGCGTGCAATGGTCCGCGATGCCAACTTGTCCGCCACAGATTACATAGTCGCCTATTGTGCTTGATCCCGAAACGCCGGTCTGCGCTGCAATCACAGTGTGCATCCCGATTTTCACGTTATGGCCTACGTGAACGAGATTGTCCAGCTTGACGCCTTCCGCGATGCGCGTGTCGTCGAGGGAGCCGCGGTCTATCGTAGTATTTGCTCCAATTTCCACATCATCACCGATTTCCACAATACCTGCCTGCGGAAATTTCAAGTAGCGGCCTTCACCGTGAGCATAGCCGAAGCCATCAGCGCCTATAACCGCGCCGGAATGAATCTCGACACGATGACCGACACGAATACTCGCGTAAAGCGTGACGCGTGGGTGGATGCGGCAGTGGTCGCCGATCCAGCAACCAGAGCCAATGACGGTATGCGCGCCGATTTCTGTTCCTTCGCCGATGTGTGTGTCTTCGCCAATCACAGCATAGGGGCCGACCGAAGCGGTCGCGTGAACGCGCGCAAGCGGAGCGATGATCGCCGTTGGGTGAACGCCACGTGCAAGGGGAACGCGTTCGCGAAGTATCGTTGCCGCTTTTGCGAAAGCATATTTGGCGTTGTTAGCGCGTAGAACGGTTTTTCCCTGAAGCGCAATTCCCGGTTGCGCGATGACAACTCGCGCGGCGCTGGCAAAAACTCGCTCAGCATGCTTCGCAGCATCAACATAGATTAGGTCGCGCGCGCCGGCACGTTCCGGCGCAGCTACTCCTTGTAATTCAGCGCCACCCTCGCCTTCGAGGGTGGCGCCGATCAGTTCCGCCAATTCTTTTGCAGTTCGAATCATCGTGGTCCTCACAAGAAATCGTACAGTGGCGGGTCGCCTTTGGGCCGTGTTTTCCATCGTGCGTGCGCCCAGACCCATTGGTCGGGAAATTTGCGAATGATAGCTTCGATAATTCTGGCAAACCGTTGTGTATTTTCAAAAATGTCTTGCTCAGCGTTTCCGGTTTCGATGAGTTCGACGGCGTGGTCAAAGCGAAGTTTATATTTTTCGGAGACAGCGTCCCAATATGCATATCCGGGAACAACCGGCGCGCCCGTGTGCAGCGCGAGGCGAGCAATGCCCGTTGTTGTACAGGCAGATTTGCTGAAGAAATCAACGAACACGCCTTCTTCGGGCAATGTGTTTTGATCGGCAAGGATTCCCACGATGCCGCCGTTGTTGAGAGCCTTTAGCACAGCCCGCGCAGATTCATTTTTGTAAATCGGTTGATTGCCGCTGAGGCAGCGATAGCGATTGACGAATGCATCGAGCCGCGTATTGTCCAGCGGACGCGCGAGATAGTGCATCGAGTAACCGTAGACGGCATGCGCGAAAGAGGAAAGCTCCCATGCTCCGATGTGGCCTGTAAGAATAAGCACGCCTTTTCCGCGGCGCTGTGCTTTCAGAAAATTTTCATGGCCCTCGATTTCGATTATTTCTTCAATGTTTCCGCGGTCATAGCTCGGGAAACGGGCAAATTCTACGGCTTGCCAAGCGAGAAGGCGCGCCATATTCCCGATTGTTTCGCGGCGTTTTGCGTCGCTCCAATCCGGAAACGCGAGCCGCAGATTGAATTCTGCGACGCGACGCAATTTCGGAAGTAGCGCCATTAGGGTTTGAATCGTGGCCGCAGCAAGCGTGCGCGCAATGGATCTTGGAAGAATTCCAATAAATTTTAAGAGCAGCCACGCGGGCGCAAATTCGAGCCATTCCTTCATCGTGTGCCATTATGCTAGAAGATTACTGTCGAACGTAATGACCAACGACGATTCCACCGCAATTCCAACCACGAGCATAAGCCCCGCCGCGCGCATCGGCTGGGGCGCACTGATTGTTGTGACGCTGGCGGTCTGTTACTTCTGCAATCTTGGCGCAATTGGTTTTGTTGGGCCCGACGAACCGCGCTACGCGTGGATCGCGCGCGACATGGCGGAGACCGGCGATTGGGTGACGCCGCGGCTCTACGGCAAACCATGGTTTGAAAAGCCGGTGCTGTATTACTGGATGGCGGGCGCGAGTTTCAAATTATTTGGTGTCAGCGAAGCCGCTGCTCGATTACCAAGCGCAATTTGTGCGCTCTTTGCGACGCTGGCGCTCGCGTGGCTCGCCTGGCGTATCTACGGCGCAGAAACAGCGCAATGGCTCTTGCTCCTGTTGCCCACCAGCGTCGGCATGATCGGATTTTCGCATGCAGCTGCCACGGACATGCCGTTCAGCGGGATGCTAACGATTGCGATGGTCTGCGCCGCTGTCATCCTTGGACTTGTGCAGAATGAGAACACTCCCATCCTTCCGCGAACGCCATGGTTCGCGTTGATATTGTTCGGATTCTTTCTGGGACTAGCAGTTCTGGCCAAAGGACCGGCGGCAATTATTCTCTGCGGCGGTGCAGTCTTCTTTTGGGCGCTTTTCACAAAAAAATGGCGCAATGCCTTTCGTCTGCTGCATCCGGCGGCAATCGCTTCGTTCTGCGCGACTGCACTACCGTGGTACGTCCTTTGCGCTCGCCGCAATCCCGACTTCTTCCGCGTCTTCATCATCGAACACAACTTCAGGCGCTACTTGACGCCCGAATTCCAGCATATCCAACCGTTCTGGTATTACATTCCGGTTTTGTCAGTTGCCTTTTTGCCTTGGCTGGCCCTAGCGCTTGGTGCTCTTGTTGGCTGGTCAGCGGCAAAGTTCAGCTTTCGCCCGAACCAAAGTACAATCTATTTTCTTTGCTGGGCGTTGTTTTGTGTTGCGTTCTTCTCGACATCAAAATCGAAACTGCCAGGCTACATCCTGCCCGGATTCCCAGTAGTCATTCTCTTAAGCTCAGTTGCCGTTTCATCCGCACGTTCAATCCTCCGAAAGGCGATCCTGATCGCCTGTGTGATTGCCGGTGTGTTGTTCATCGCGACTGGTCTGGTAGTCGTCGTGTCTCATCGTTTCCCCGAAAAATTCATCGACTTAGAGCCATCCGCAGTGATTCTCGTTCTAGCAATGGGCGTGGCAAATCTTTTGCTCGCAGTTGCTTTAAAAGCGCGTTCGAAGACAACGGCTCACGTAGTGTTGACTTCTCTCTCTATAGCGCAAATTCTTTTTTTGATGGGTGGAATGAATCTCCTAGCGAAACGAACCGAATTCTGGGGCATGGCGCCAGGCGGTATAGCGTCTGTCGTTGCCCACGATGGAATTCCCATAGCACACCTGAGGACACTCGGACTCAAGCGCGATGCGCAGTACGCCCTGAACTTTTATCTGCATCGCGAAATTAAAGATTGGAGAGAAGATCCGGTCGACGACGGTTTCGTTCTTTCAAACGGACTGTACTGCGATCAAATTAATCCTCGGCTCGCTTGCCACGATTTATGGAGTAGACGCGACTTCGTGAGTGGTGCTTGGGCCTTGTTGCGAATCACGCCGCGTGGTTCAGCGGACGGGTCCGCCAGTAGCGGGCAAGTGCGCTAAGAAAAACGTCACTACACGATTCTCGTAGGTCCTCTTGTCTTCATCAGCCAGACCCGCGAAATTGCCGTGCGGAATGACTGCTTGCTCGCGAGGCTCGGGTGACTTCACAAAAAGCTCTCGCGTCAGCTCGGCGAGCTCTGGTTGATCGCTGGCTTCAATGTAGAGCTTCGGAACTCCGGACACGGCGCTGAGACGCTTCGAAAGCGGTGGATCCTGTTTGTGTTGGTAGTTCAGCCAGTCAAAGCTCAATTCCGCGGAGCGCACCATAAACGGAAACACTCCAAGCCCAGTATTTCCAACTTCGACTTTCACCATCTGCTTTGGCTCGTCGTAAACGGAATCGAGCACCAACGCTCGCACGCGTTTGTCAGTCTCCGCTTCGCGTAGCGAAGCATATGCGCCGAGGTTGTACCCCCAAAGCCCAAAGCTCGCCGGATCCACATCCGTGCGGGCAGCCAACGTATCAATTGCGGCGCGTAGTTCTTCTGCTTCCTTGTAACCAAACGTGGTCATGCCGGCATTCGCACCGTGCGCAGCAAAATCAAAGACAAAAACGTTGTATTGATGATCCTGAAGTGCCGAAACAAGCGTCAGCAATTCGCTGCGGCTCGATTCATAGCCATGACACAAAATAATCGTCGGCGCACCGCGCAATCCGGGGAAAAACCACCCTTCGCGGCTGCCCAGTCCAGCCACAGTGAATTGCACCTGATCCGGGCGACCCGGAAATGTATTCATATTGATTTCAGAGCTGGTGCGCTGCGGCTTTACGATTCGATAGACGAGAAATCCTGCGATGGCGAGCGTGGCCAGGCCGACGAAAAAAGCCAGCGCGACAATGGCCGTAAACACCTTCGTATACCACTTGGTGGGATATCTCAGCTCAAAGAGGATGGACATGCGCGTTCTGGACGCTCTGGGCGCGGCTTTACGCCGCAGGATTAAAATCCACTTGAATTTCTGACTTCATTTGAAGCCTAACATGAGGCAACTCGAGCTTTCGGGCCGGTTTGCGATAGTGTGTCGCATTTATATCGTGCCGGCTACTTTACGCAACGATTTACTCTGTTTGCCTATTTTTCCTGGGCTAATCGGCTATGATTGGGTCGTAACCATGCAAGCGCAACCAGGGACCGTAACTTCTCATTCTTCATGAACATCGTCGACCTCCGCCAAACCACAGTGCGGCAGATTGAACCCCTTCTTGACGAAGAGGCCGTTCATTGGCGCGACGAATTGCATTGGGACTATCGCGGAGCCCTGGAACTGATCAAACGTTTTCTGGAAGCACATGCGCTTTCGGGCTGCGTCGCCTACGAAAACGGCACCGCGGTGGGATACGCGTTTTACGTTCTTGAGGAGCACAAAGGATTGATTGGGGGTCTCTACGCTTCGCCGCGTTTTGAGCAAGCGGCGATTGCGCGGCGCATGCTCGAAGAGATGCTTTTCTCGATGCGCGCGATTCCGCATGTAACGCGCATCGAAGCGCAACTCATGCCCTTTGGCGGCCCCGTGGACAGGCCGCTGACGGATCAAGGATTCCGGCTTTACACGCGACAGTTTATGATGCTCGATCTGCACAAGCCGACCGAGTTTCGTATTTCCGCCACGACGGGCCTGCGCTTTTCGCGCTGGCACGACCGCTATTTTGATCCGTGCGCGAAGCTGATTTATCTAGCTTATGCGGATCATGTGGATGGCGACATCAACGACCAATACCGCAGCAAAGCTGGCGCGTTGCGATTTTTGAAGAATATTATCTTGCTGCCAGGATGCGGACAGTTTGTGCCGAGCGCTTCCTTTGTCATGCACTATCCGGGCAGCGACGATTTGGTTGGTGCAGTTCTCACGAGCGAAGTTTCTCCCGGCGTCGGTCACACGACGCAAGTCTGCGTTTTGCCGGGACATCAAGGTCATGGCCTCGGACGCGCTCTGATGCTTACCGCGGCCGACGCGCTGCGCGGACTAAAATTTCAGGAGCTGACTCTGACCGTAACGACCGAAAACCATACCGCTGTTCATCTATACGAGGAACTCGGTTTCAAAACATTAAAAACCTTCACCGCCGGCGTCTGGCCAAGATAAATCATCGTTGCCTCCGCACTTTTCAAATTGAGTGAATCTCGTGCTCTACGAGCGCGACGCAAAGGTGTATGCTCAAAACACAAGCTACAAGAGCGCGTGGAGCCGGTTGGCCAATTTCAAAGGCTCCGGGTACGCGCAATGAGGCTTTATGGCAAGAGTTATAAGCTTGCTTGTGAACGACACACCATCGAAGGTAGACGCCGACGCTCGTTCTAGCCTGCTCTCTATCCTGCGTGAACAACTTGAACTAACCGGGACCAAATATGGCTGCGGCGAAGGCCAGTGTGGCGCTTGCACTGTGCTCATCGACGGTGTGGCTCACCGTTCGTGCCTGACACCGGCTGCTGATGCTGAAGGAAAGGCCATCACTACGATTGAGGGGCTGGCCAAAAACGGCCGCTTGCACCCGTTACAAGAGGCGTTTCTCGCCGAAGAAGCTATGCAGTGCGCCTATTGTGCTTCCGGAATGATTATGTCGGCGGTGGGATTACTGCAAACGGACGCAAATCCTACGGAAAGCAAGATCAAGGATTCTCTCGAAGGCAATGTCTGCCGCTGCGGTACGCATCCGCGCATCGTTGCCGCTGTCCAGCGCGCGGCTCGCATAATGAAAGGAGGAACGTCATGAACGAACACGCGACTGTTTCTCTTTCCATCGAACCTGAGCGGTACGAATTGCGCGAAGCTCGCGCGTATGTTTTCGAACTCACCCGTAGAGACCTTTTCAAGTTTCTGGGCGCCGGCGCACTGTTTTTTTGTGCAAACACAAAAACCATTGCGCTGCAGGAATCCGGCCGAGGTCAGCGCCGCGGCGACGATATGCCGAAGGACATCGGCGCGTGGCTGCATATCGGAGAGGATGGAAAAATCACCGTATTCACTGGCAAGGTCGAAGTTGGCCAGAACATTCGGACATCCCTAGCACAAGCAGTCGCCGAAGAGTTGCATGCTCCGGTAAGTCAAATTGAACTGGTGATGGGCGATACGTTGTTGACTCCATACGATATGGGCACGTTTGGCAGCCGCACGACTCCCACGATGAATTTGCAGCTTCGAAAGGTTTCCGCCGCGGCTTGCGATTTGCTGAAAGACATTGCGGCAAAAAATTGGAGCATAGAGCGAGATCGGCTGGCCGCGGCCAACGGGAAAATCGTCGATCCGATTTCGAAAAACTCCGCAACCTACGGAGAATTGTTGAAAGGCCGCGAGATCGCGCAGATCATTCCCGACCAGGATCCATTACTGCCTGCGACGGAATGGAGAGTAGCGGGTAAGTCGCTCGCGAAAGCCGATGGCCGCGATTTTGTCACGGGCGTTCACAAGTATCCTTCAGATCAAAAGCTTCCCGGGATGCTCTACGGAAAAGTAGTGCGGCCTTCCAAATTTCAAGCGACGCTTATTTCGGCAGACACGACGGCAGCAGAGAAAATGCCTGGTGTCATCGTGGTTCGCGATGGCGATTTTATTGGCGTTGCGGCGCCGAGCGAAGAAATAGCCTCGCAAGCCGCAGCCGCCATCAAAACGGAATGGAAAGCGGAGCCACAGCCTTCCAGCAAGAATATTTTTGATTACCTGCGGAAAAATCCAGAAAGGCGAGAAAGTACGAACTCGCCAGCGGATCAAGGCGCTCAAGCGACTGTCAGGGGGAGCGGCCAGCAACTCTTGGCAACTTACACTGTTGAATACATTGCTCATGCTCCCCTTGAACCGCGCGCGGCGTTAGCGGAATGGGAAGGGGACAAGCTCACGGTTTGGACCGGCACGCAACGACCATTCGGCGTGCGGGAAGAATTGGCGGCCGCTTTTCACATTCCGCAAGAAAGTGTTCACGTGCTTATGCCGGACACGGGCTCCGCCTATGGAGGCAAGCATACCGGTGAAACGGCAATCGAAGCCGCGCGCCTCGCTCGCGCAGCAAAAAAGCCCGTGAAAGTTGTCTGGACCCGCAAGGAAGAATTTACTTGGGCCTATTTCCGCCCGGCGGGAGTGATAGACATCCGCGCCTCTGTAGACTCCAGCGGTCGTCTTGAACATTGGGAATTCACCAATTTCAATTCGGGCGGCTCGGGGTTGAACACGCCTTACGCCGCAGAAGTCCGCAACGAAAAATTCCAGCCGACGAAATATCCCTTGCGTCAGGGCTCCTATCGGGGCCTCGCAGCCACTGCCAATCACTTTGCCCGTGAATCGTTCATGGACGAGTTGGCGCATCAAGCAAAAATGGATCCACTCGAATTTCGCAGGAAGAATTTGAAAGATGAAAGGCTGCGCGCAGTTCTTGAGGCGGCGGCAAAGAAATTCGGCTGGCCAGGCGTTAAGAAATCTTCCGAACAAGGATTTGGAATTGCGGGCGGCTTCGAAAAAGGCGGCTACGTCGCTACATGCGCAGAAGTCACGGTAGACCGCAGCAGCGGTTCCGTCCGCGTGGCGCGTCTTGTCACCGCGTTCGAATGCGGAGCTATCGTCAATCCGGATGGCCTTCGCAATCAGGTGGAAGGCGCAAATATTATGGGCCTTGGAGGTGCGCTCTTCGAAGCAATCGAGTTCGAAGACGGCCGTATCCTGAACGCTGCATTTTCCAAATATCGCGTTCCGCGTTTCAAAGACGTGCCTGCGATCGAGACTGTGCTCATCGACCGCAAGGATCTACCTTCAGCAGGTGCGGGCGAAACACCAATCGTCGGCGTTGCACCTGCAATCGGAAACGCCATTTTCAACGCCACTGGCGTTCGTTTGCGCTCTCTGCCGATGGTCCCGAACGGATTAAGAATCTCCTAAATCGCGACCATGGTGCCTGTAGCGAAATCCTATTCCCGGCTAGCGAGGCGCGCCGCTTCAAATTCATCGCCCTTTTGCCATTCGATCAACGCGGACTTGTCTGCAGCCCACGTCCCCAGTTCGAAACCAAATTTCGTCATCTTCGCTAGACCGCTGAAGTCCCAGTCTTCACGAAACTCGTCTGTCACTTGATGATAGTTGTGCTCGTTGTACTTCTTGGCCTGCGCTTCTCCCCACGCCGTATCGTGGCCCTTGAATTTCATACCCTCGCTAATCGAAAACGAAGGGATACCCACGCGCGCCAAACTGAAATGGTCTGAGCGGTAATAGTGGCCCGCTCCGGGCTTCGCATCGGGCTTAATGGCTAATTTGAATTCCTTCGCTACTGCTTCCACCGCTGGATAGAACGTCGTCCGTTCCGCCCCGCTGACTTCTACTTCTTCGGGTTCACCGAGTGGCTCCAGCGCGTCGTAGTTCAAGTCGAGCGAAATTTTGCCGGCAGGAATCGCGGGATGCTTTCCGAAATATTCCGAACCGAGCAAGCCCTGCTCTTCCGCTGTTACCGTCGCAAACAAAATCGAACGCTTCGGTGCGGGTGATTTGGCCCAAACGCGTGCGAGCTCAAGCAAAATTCCGCTGCCCGTCGCATTGTCCACTGCGCCGTTATAAATCTGGTCGCCCTTGAGCGAAGGGTCGATCCCGAAATGGTCGTAGTGCGCCGTGTAGAGAATCGCTTCGTCCTTCAACTTGGCGTCGGAACCTTCGAGTTTTGCGATCACGTTGCGTGATACAAACGGGCGCAACTCGCTCGCAATGTGGGCCTTGAAATGAACTGGCAACTCAATCGGCTTGAAATCGCGTGATTGCGAATCCTTATAGAGTTTGTCCAGATCGAGACCAGCCATCCCAACCAGCTTCTTCGCTACCTCCAATTGAATCCACGAAGCCGCTTGCAATTTCGGAGTTCCATCCCGACGCAAATACGAGCGTTCCGTTCCCCACGAGTTGCGCACTACGTCCCAGCCATAGCTTGCCAAATCTGTGCGATGAATAATCAGCGTCGCTACAGCCCCATGCCGTGCCGTTTCTTCAAACTTGTATGTCCAACGCCCGTAGTACGTCAGCGCTTTGCCTTTGAAAAATTTCTCATCGTTCGACTCAGGCTCATTCACAAAAAGCAAGGCAACTTTGCCCTTCAGGTCTGCTCCTTTGTAGTCGTCCCACTGGTACTCGGGCGCAGTAATTCCAAATCCCACAAAGACAATCGGCGCATCAATATCGGCGGTTTCTGTCTGGCTCTCGTTACTCGTCACCAAATCATCCAAATGTTTCAGAGGAATCGCATCGCCCTGGGCCGGAGCCAACGCAAACGTGCTCTCCGCGCGAGTCTTCACGCCCACCATCGGGACTTCTTGAAAGAAAGTTCCCTTCTCTCCGCCGGGCTTCAACCCAAACGACTCAAATTGCTTCGCAATCCAATCCGCTGCCGCATCGCCGCCTTTTTGTCCTGTGCCGCGCCCTTCGAGAGCATCGCTGGAAAGATACTTCACAAATTCACGAATCTTCGCAGCTTCAACCTGTGGCTTCTGCTGCCCTAGCGCGGCAGCAGCGAAGCAAGCTGCCGCAGCCAGTGCTGCGGACTGGATCGCAAACTTCATTTTCATTGCTGGCCCTCGAATTATTTCTTTGCTTTGTCTTTCAACAATCCCTTGAGCTCGGACATGAATTCCTGCACATCCTTGAAATCCATGTAAACGCTGGCAAATCGCACGTATGCCACTTTGTCCAATTTCTTCAGCTTGTGCATAATCATCTCGCCGATCTCGGTCGTGGTGAGTTCGCGCTCCGTCGCTTCGTGCACGACGCTTTCAATTTCGTCTACAATCGCTTCGAGCTTAGGCGTGGCCACAGGACGCTTTTCGCAAGCTTTTAACAATCCCTGCAAAATTTTTTGTCGTTCGAACCGCTCGCGCCGGCCATCTTTCTTGATGACCATGTACGGAATCTCATCAATCCGCTCGTAAGTCGTGAAGCGCCGCTCGCATTTCAGACATTCGCGCCGGCGGCGAATCGTATCGCCCGTGCGCCCTTCGCGCGAATCGATTACTTTGTCATCGGTATGCCCGCAAAATGGACACTTCAATGGTCCGATTCTCCTTCGCGGCTGGGATGCGAAGCGCCGCGTGCCGCCTCTTCCGCCAATTCTTCTTTTTCGTGTTCCGCCATCTGCCGCAACTGCCCAAACGAAAATCCTTCGTGAATCAGCAGCGGAACGCCCGCAAAGCTGCAAGACGCAAATGTCACCAGCCATAACACCAGCGCAGCCGCCACAGCAGCCTCTTTTTCTACTCCAAATACCTGCGTATAAGCAAAGATTGCCAGCGCCTGTGCTCCCCCGCCCACTGCCGGCAATTGCAAAACGGATCCCATCAGCGTAATCGCCAGCAAAAGCAAACAGTCGCCAACGCCAAGCAAGCCCAGCTTCCCGCCAAACCCGTGCGAAACAAACAAATAGACCAGCGCCACAAAATACCAATGGATCAACGAAAGAAAAACGGATTCTCCCAAATCGCGCCAGGTGCGAATCGTCTGAATCCCGCGAACAAAGCCAAGGATGATATTCGCAACGCTGGCCCGCCATCCGTGCGCTGCACTCCAATTCTGTAGTACCCGCTCCAGCATTCCCGATCCATGCAGCCGCAGGTATGCCAGAAAACCGACAATGGCAACCACTCCCATGGCGAGCAGTGCGCCTCCGGTCCTGGCGCCCTTTTCAATCGCTGATGAAGTAGTGCCGATATGTTCATGCGACGAATAGAGCAGCAAACCAAGCGCAGCAATCACAGCGCTGCTCACAACATCGAACAACCTCTCAAGAACGTAAATCCCGAATACATCTGCGACAGGAAGTTTTGCATTACGCGAAAGCAGCAGTGGCCGCACTGGCTCGCCCGGGCGCCCCAACACAAAAATTGCCGCAAACCCGGCCAATGTCATTTTGTAAATCGGCCAAAATTCCGCTCTTCCCAGGTTTTTCTGAAACACTTGCCACCGCATAGCGCGGAGCGCGTAGCAGAGATAAATCATGGCAATGCCGAGAAGGATGTATAGGGGATTGGCGCTGCGGATGGCCGCCCAAAGTTTGCCGCCACTAAAGTCGCTCAAATGAAGGAGGTTTCGGGAACGGTAGAGGACAAAGCCCAGAAGAACAAGCGCCGCCGCGCCCACCAACAACTTCTTCTTGTTTCTCTGCATGAGCCATTGAGCCTACTGGCACCGGCTCACCCCGTCAAGCTCGCCCCCAAACTATTGCCCAAACTATTGTTAGTACAGGGCTTGTATCCCAACCCCTCCACCGGTAAGATGCCCTCCATTCGGTCGTTCAAGTACTAGCTGTTCAGGGGAACTTTTCGGCTGCAGTTTTCGTTCCATACTCTGACAGGCCGAGAGACCTTCAGGATTCGAGGCTAATGAAGCGTTGGGGCAGGACGTACAACTGGTCCAGCAATGCCTCCAGGGAGATGGCTCAGCCTGGGAGGAACTCGTGCGTCAGCACAACCGGCGCGTTTTCAACATCTGTTACCGGTTCACCGGCAACCGCACCGAAGCAGAAGACCTGACGCAAGATGTATTCCTCCGGATCTATAAGACTCTGGCGAGCTACCGTTCAGCGCACGGCGGCTTCGCAACCTGGATGACCAGCGTGACGCGGAACCTGTTGATTGACCACTACCGGCGCACCAAGCGCGACCGGGCGACTGATTCACTCGACGACGCCATGCCGGTCGTGGAAAACAAGGAATCGTCCGCCAAGCGTCCAGACGAACAAGCATTACTCGGCGAATTGAGTGGTCAGGTGCAAACGGCGCTCACTAAGCTTTCGCCGGAGTTGCGCGAAGCCGTTATTCTGCGCGACTTGCAACAATTGGAATATGGCGAGATTCAAAGGGTTCTCGCGGTGCCCGAAGGAACGGTAAAATCAAGAATCAACCGGGGCCGCATCGAATTGGCGCGCATTCTTCAACAAATGGGGGTGCGTCCATCCTGATTTTGGATGTATCGCTGGGTGCTTTATGAACTGGACCTGTGAACAAACCGAATTGCGTTTGAGCGACTACCTCGACGGACTTCTCACCGTCGCCGAAAAACACGAGTTTGACGCTCATGTGAACACTTGCGCGCGCTGCACTCCCCTTGTCTCTAGCGTCACACATGCGCTTTCCAGTCTGCGTTCGCTGCCGCAAATCGAACCGACTTCGCACCTCGTTTACAACATTCTGGACAAAACGCTCGGTCCGCGTGAAACCGTTACCGGCTGGGCCGCAGTTCTTGCATGGTTCCGCGGCTTCAATCCGCAGCGCCTTGCCTACGGCGGCGTTTCGTTCTGCGCGATGTTCCTCATGTTTGCGTCTTTCACTTCATTTTCGTGGAAGAAGCCTCGCATCGCCGATCTCGCGCCGGCAAAGGTCTATCAGGGTGCCGATCGCCAGGCTCATCTGGTTTATGCGCGCGGTACAAAATTTGTCAGCGACCTTCGCGTCGTGTACGAAATCCAATCCAGACTGCAGCGCACGGAAGATTTGCAAAACAATCAGGATTCCACCACGCCAAAGAGTTCTCCTGAAAAAGATCCTGGGCGCACGGACGGCTCCGCGCCGGCTTCGCCCAAGCAACAAAATCGGGCCAATGATTTGGGTTCGCATGCCGTTGTGCTTGCTGCTGGATTTCCCGCGTGTTGGGAAGGGAGAATTCGATGAAGTGTGCCGTCCATCCTGAGGTGGATGCAACCGGGTTTTGTCGTAATTGCGGCAAGGCACTCTGCGCCACTTGCGCACGGCCCGTCCGGGAAGTTCTCTACTGCGAAAATTGCCTCGCCACAGGCATGGGAATGGGCACGCCTGCACCGCCGCCAGCTGCAAACGATCCCTATTCTCAACCGGCTTATCAGCCAGGTTTCGTTCCGCCTGCCTCTCCTCTGCCGACGCCACTACCACCTGGCAGGCCCAGCGGCGCGGTCGCCTTCATGCTCGGCCTCTTCCCTGGCTTGGGTGCTGTTTACAACGGCGAATACAACAAAGCTTTGATTCATCTCGTGATCTTCACCGCTCTCATACTAGGCCTCGTGGAAGCTGCCAATGCTGATGATTTCAGCGTGGGAGCAGTCCTCATTCTCGCTTTCTTGTTGGCTGGTTTTGTCTTCTACATGGCCTTCGACGCGATGCGCGTCTCACAAGCTAAAAGCCTCGGCGAACCCGTCAATGATCCGCTGAATGACTTCAGCAAGAACTTGCCACTTGGTCCGATTATTTTGATCGGCATCGGCGCCTTGCTGCTTCTCAGCAATTTTCGCGTCTTTGAATTTTTTCATCTGAGCCTGGGCAGGCTCTGGCCGCTCATTCTGATTGCCGCCGGAGCTGTGATGTTCCGCAATCGGACGGGCCGTTCGTGATTCGCAAGGAGTGTATTTGATGAGCGATAAAGTTCGCTGTTCCTGCCGCCGCTGTACGATTCGTGGGCTTATGGCGCCCGCGATCATCACGACTGTCGGCGTTTTGTTTCTCTTGGGCGAATTTCGCGGCGGCTATCTCTCCTTCCACCACACGTTTCCAGTGATCCTCATCGTGATTGGCGCGATCTTGCTTGCATCTTCCATAGCGCCAATGGACGGTCACGTTTCCACAAATGTGCCGCCAACGCCTCCCGCTCCGCCGAACAATCCTTATCAGGGTCCAACGCCAGGGCAAGGACAATAAATCGAAATGGCTAACGGCTTTCCAGAACGTCCTCGTTCGAGTGGGCTCTTTAGTGGTCTGCTCCTGATCTCGGTTGGCATTCTTTTGCTCTTTTGGAGTTACGCGCATATCGGCCTCGGCAGCGTGTTCCGTCATTGGTGGCCGCTGATTCTCGTCGTGTGGGGACTCGTAAAATTTTACGAACGCACTGTGGCACAGCGCCAAGGCCGCACCACCGGATGGATTACCGCGGGCGAAATCTTTCTTGTCGTGGGCATATTCTGTCTCGTAGGAGTCGTTGTAATTGTTGATCTCGTGCGCGAAAAAGTTGCTGGCGCAGGAGATGACTGGGGACTAACAACTGAGATTGGCAACCCATATTCGTTTGACGTGGACCTGCCGCCGCAACCCGCTCCCGCCAACGCTCACGTGCAGATCAACATTCCCCGAGCCGACATCAGCGTGCACGCTGCAGACGAAGCGCAAATCAACGTCACCGGAAAAAAGAAAGTAAAGTCGTGGAACGAAGAGGCCGCGCAAAAACTTGCCGATTCCGCAAAGTTGGAAGTGTCGAAGGACGGAGACTCTTACGTCGTTCGGCCGGCAGGTTCGGGGCAGAGCGATGCGCGCTTTGGCTTCGATCTTGAAGTCAGCGTCCCGAAGAAAACCGACCTGGATGTGAAAAACGAAAAAGGCGATATCCACGTTTCAGACATCGTGAACAACGTGAGCGTCACGACCCGTAAGGGCGACATCGAAATTTCTGACACAAGCGGCAGCGTCAACATTGATACGCAGGGCGGCGACACGTCCGTCTCCGACACCAAGGGAGACGTAAAAATCGCGGGCAAGGGCGGCGAAGTCAACGTCGTTAACGCAGCCGGCGGCCTGACTCTAAATGGTGAATTTTATGGCCCGATTCGCGCGGAAAAAATTCTGAAAGGTGTTCGGTTCATTTCCCGCCGCACGGACTTCACACTCACGCAGCTTACGGGCCACATGGAAATTGGCTCGGGAAATTTTGAAGTTGTGGACGCGCCCGGCAATCTCACCCTCCGGACATCCCAGGCGGACATCACTATCGAAAATCCTGGCGGCAAAGTGAACGTGGACAATCGCAATGGAAACCTGGAAGTGCGTTATTCCTCCGCGCCCAAGGACGATATTCAGCTGACCAACTCGTCCTCGGGAATTACATTGAGCCTTCCTGCCAATACCAGCTTCGAAATCGTCGGAGATTGCCACTCTTGTGATATCGACAACGACTTCTCCAGCGCGTCGCTAAACAAGACCACAACCAAATCCGGCGATGCACATCTCGAAGGCAAATACGGTTCCGGGCGCCCCATCAAAATCACGCTTCGCACCAGCTACGGCTCCATCGCCATCCGCAAAACCTCCTGACGCCTCGTAAGGTGCTTCAGCATGCGCGTCCTATGACCAGTCCCTGCCGTCTCCGCAAAACGCGGATCACAATTTCGCACGTCTAAACCCACAGCCCGTTGCTTGTAACCTCAATCCAAGGAATCCTCATGAAGAATTTCTTCCTCGGTGTCCTCGCTACAATTCTTTTCTTCTCTATAGCCACTTTTGCCTATCTCCGCCTCGGCTTCACCGAAGTCCGCGCTGACGCCCCCGTCCCTCGCATTGAGTCCTGGTTGATGGTTCCCTCCGTCCGCGCCTCAGTCCGCCGGCAAGCCCCGGAAATACGCAATCCCATTCCTCCCACCGACGAAACCCTCATCGCCGGCGGCAAAATCTATTTCTCAGAATGTTCTGGCTGTCACGGCGATCTTGAACCCGGTAAGGGCGGCTCGGCCACCGCTCTGATTCCCGCCCCGCCTCAGTTCTCATCGGTCGGATCTGACTTCACGGAAGCCCAGATTTTCTGGGTCGCCAAGCACGGTATCCGCCGTTCCGGTATGTTTGTAAACGGCCAGTGGGACTCCGACGAGAGACTCTGGCAAGTCTCCGCCTTCATCAAGCGCATCCGTTCCCTGTCCCCCAGCGTCCGCGCCGCCATCCTGGCACCAGTGGCAAAGTGAGCAGTGCATCGGTTCCATGGCCAAAACTTCGGCAGCGGCGTCTAATACCCTAGTCATGCGACGCCTCAACGCCTGCCTTAGCCTTTCCGCACTATTACTTTCTTGCTCGCCGGGTTCCCTTCCTCGCCTTCAAATTCGCCCGGATGTGCACTCAGCATTTCTTGAAAAGCTCTCCGCGGTCGCCATCGAAAGGACCCGCCATGTCGTTCGCTACGATCCCGCCTACGTTCGAATCCCCTATCCCAATGGCGATGTCTCCCCGGATACAGGCGTCTGCACGGACGAAGTTATCCGCACCTATCGCGCACTTGGCATTGATCTACAAAAAGAAGTCCACGAAGATATGCAGCAGAATTTTTCCGCCTACCCAAATCAACGCCGCTGGATGCTCGGTCACACAGACACCAATATCGATCATCGCCGCGTTCCGAATCTGCGCGTTTTTTTCTCTCGAAAAGGTGAAACGCTGCCTGTCACCTCGCGCGCGGAAGACTATCTCCCGGGCGAATTGGTTACGTGGGATCTCGGTGGCAACGTGCCGCACATCGGCATCGTCGTAGACAAAAAGTCATCAGAATCTGGTCGTTTCATGATCGTGCACAACATCGGCGCCGGCCCCAAAATGGAAGATGTGCTGTTCAACTGGAAGATCACCGGCCACTATCGCTACTTTGGTCCAATCAAATGATTTTACAGATTGAGGATTTATAGAGGCGAGTTTACATCGCCACCTTGCAATTGGTTTGATTTTGTAGTGGCGGGTCTTTAGACCTTCTTTTTCCTGCTTGGAAATCTAACGCTCCGCGACGCGATTCAGGTCTTCATAGAAGGATGGAAAAGAAACGCCGGCGCACTCAGCGTCGCGAATTGTGGTTCGCGATTCAGCCGCCAGGCCCGCAATTGAAAACGCCATGGCAATCCGGTGGTCGCCATGTGGTTCGATTTCCGCACCGTGCAATTTTCCGGCAGAACGTCCACCAACCTTTAGCCCGTCGGAGCGTTCCTCGACCGTCGCGCCCATCTTACGTAAATTTTCCGCCAGTGCGGCAATGCGGTCACTCTCTTTCACGCGCAGTTCACCCGCGTCGCGAATCTCAATTCCCTCTTCGGTGTACGGTCCTAGTGCAGCAAGCATCGGCAATTCGTCAATCACCAAGGGAATTGTATTGCCGGAAACCACGCCGCCCTTTAGCGAAGCACCCTTCACTGCAAGGTCACCAATTACTTCTCCATGGGAACTTTGGACAGAATGGATGTGAATGCTCGCGCCCATCTGCACAAAAACATCCAGAATCGCCGTACGCGTGGGATTTAATCCAACGTTCTGAATCAAAATGCTCGACTCGGGAAAGAGCGACGCTGCGGCAATGAAAAAAACAGCCGAAGAAATATCCCCCGGCACATCCAGATTGCGCGCCTGCAATTTAATTGAGCCATTCGATCCGACTCCATGAATTCGTGTCACGCGTGCATTTCTTTCAACTGGCGCGCCGAACTCCTCCAGCGCAAGCTCCGTGTGATCCCGTGTCCGCGCTGGTTCGGTGACGACCGTTTCGCCTTCCGCAAAAAGCCCCGCCAGCAATACCGCCGACTTCACCTGCGCGCTTGCCATCGGCATTTTGTAGTCGAGCGCACGCAATTTTCCGCCGCGAATTTCGAGCGGCGCGAAATTATCTTCTCGTGCCTTAATCTGCGCACCCATTTCGCGCAATGGTCCGACAACGCGTTTCATCGGTCGCTTTTGCAAACTCTCGTCACCGCTGATCGTCGTTTTGAAATCCTGCCCAGCCAAAATCCCGGAGAGCAGCCGGATCGTAGTTCCTGAGTTCCCCGCATCAAGCGCGCGCCAGCTGCTTTTCAACCCACGCAAACCATGGCCCGTCACTCGAACCGTTGTCCCGTCCACTTTCACTTCCGCGCCTAGCGCCTTCATGCAACCAAGCGTGCTATGGCAATCCGCCGCAGCCGCAAAGTTGCGCAGCTCGCTCGTTCCTTCAGCCAGCCCAGCCAGCATGGCATAGCGATGCGAGATGGATTTGTCTCCCGGCATCTGCACGCCGCCGGAGAGGGATTTAGCGGGATAAATGACCTGTTTGCTCACGCGGAAATTCTAGCACGCACGCCCTGCCGACCTGTACGCCGGGACAGTTTGCAGCATCACACTTCTTACAAATGCGCTGAAACAACCGATTCGAGCGTTACGTATCATAGATGTAGGAACTATTCTTGAGGAGATTGGGAAATGTCTGCCAGTAGTGAAGTTCGCAAAATAGCCGCGCGCGCTGGAATGCTGATTGCGGCGGTATTCGTGTTGACGGTTCTGCTTTCCGCGATGCCGGGGCATCGCGTGCCCATTGTTGACGCGCAGGCACCGCAGGAATCAAGCGCCACTCAGGGCCAAATGCAGGGTATGGATCACAGCAAAATGCTGCCGCCCGACCCCGATGAACAGGCCAGCGAAAAAGACGCCATGGCCGACATGGCGCACATGCACGGTTCGAATCCGCACATGACGATGACCGCGATGCGCCAGCAAACTCCAGAGGACGTGCAGAAGGCAAACGAAATCGTCGCGCAGTTGAAATCTGGCATTGAAAAATACCGCGATTATCACGTTGCGCTGAATGACGGCTTCCGAATTTTTCTGCCGAACGTTCCGCAGCCCGAATATCACTTCACGAGTTACAGCAACGGATTCCTTGCAGCGATGCACTTCGATCCGTCACGGCCAACTTCCCTGCTCTACAAAAAAACTACCGATGGCTATGAACTCGTCGGCGCCATGTACACCATGCCCAAACGCGCGACCGAAGAGGAACTGAACAAGCGCGTGCCGCTGAGCGTCGCCGCGTGGCACCTGCACACGAATCTGTGCATGCCTCCGCAAGCGGAACTGAAATCCGCTGACTGGACAAAATTCGGCCTCAAAGGCTCCATCGTGACGCAAGAAGCCTGCGAAACCGCCGGCGGCCACTTCCGCCCATCCGTTTTCGGCTGGATGGTCCACATCTATCCCTACGAAACATCACAAGACAAAATCTTCGCGATGCATCACCACGACTAGGATTCCCCGGGCGGATTCTCCGCCCCAGCATCCTTTTTCCGTCTAAACGCCTCAAATGGTTTGGCTTGAAAAGCCGCCGCTGAACTGTTTTTGTCTTAGCCGCGTCTAATCGAGTTTTAGAACTACTAAGCCGCGGGTCCCATCTTTTCGGGCGCAGTGGTTCGATTGCGCCCCCGTACCCCGGCAGGTATCATTGCCAACCCATGCTCTCGGGACTCGTCGTTTCTCAACAGCTTGTACGTTTTTGCGCGGCCTTGACGCTCATCACTCTGCTTTTGGTCGGCGGCCTTCTGCTGCTCCTCACGCCATTGGCAAAAGCCCAATCCAACGATTTTTTGCCTCTCGATCAGGTTCAACCTGGCATGCAAGGTTACGCATACACGATTTTTGCTGGCGACCAGGTGGAGAAATTCGACCTTGAAGTGCTTGGCGTGATGCCGAATTTTCTCGGGCCAAAGCAATCCATCATTCTCGTCCAGCTCAAGGGACCAAAGGTCGAGCACACCGGCGTTGTTGCCGGAATGAGCGGCAGCCCGGTCTACATCAACGGCAAACTCGCTGGCGCGCTCTCGCTCAAGCTCGGCGTATTCACAAAAGAACCGATCGCAGGTGTCACTCCAATTGCAGATGTAATCGCGGGTGGAGCAACTGGCGCAGCTGCAAACGCCTCCCCGGTCGCTCCGCTTCCAACGGGAACTGCGTTGCACGCCGGCATACAAAACGGCGCAGCGTTGCAGTCCATTGAAACACCGCTCGTCTTTTCCGGCTTTCAACCAGCGGCCGTCGAAAAATTCGCGCCGCAGCTTGGCACATTTGGCTTCGTCGCTGCGCAAGGCGGCACAACTCCCGCGCGTCCAGATGACGGAAAACTTGCGCCTGGAGACATGGCCGGAATGGTGCTCGTCCAGGGCGACGCCTCCATCAATTCCGCATGTACTGTAACGGCCGTGCAAGCCGACAAGGTTTTTCTTTGCGGCCATCCGTTCCTGAGTCTCGGCGACGTGCAAATGCCAATGGCGCGCAGCCGCGTGGTCACAACGCTCTCCTCCGATCTAGCCTCCACAAAAATTGTCAACGTCGGCGGCTCCATTGGAACCATCACTGGAGATCACCTTACCGCCGTAACCGGCAAACTCGGCGCAGCGCCCGCGATGATTCCCATGGACTTAAGCTTGAAAACACCACTGGGCGAAAAAAACCTTCACTTCGAAATGGTGAACCACCCGAAACTGACACCACTGCTCGTCGCGATCACCGCCTTCAATGGCCTCACACAAAACGTCGTCTACGGCGAAGGAACCACACTCCGAATGACTGGCGAAATCCGCCTGAAGGGTCACCCACCAGTTCAACTCGAGAATACTTTTGCGCCGGGGGATTCACTGAATCCGGACGCGATGCCCATCGCGCTCATGCTGATGGCCGACTTCGCACGGCTCTTCACCAATACATTTGAAAATCCCGAATTTGAGAAAATTTCTCTGCGCGTGGAGAGTTTTGCCGGCCGGCAATCGTATGTGATTGATAGCGCATGGCTCGAAAAGGGCGAAGCCACTCCAGGCGAGACGCTGCGCGTGCGTGTGTTACTGCGGCCGTATCGGGGTGCAGCACGCATCGAAGAAACAACCGTGCGCGTGCCGGATCAAATCGGCCACGGCACGGTGTTGCGCGTCCTCGTCAGCGATGCGGATTGGCTCAATCGCGCTTCACGCGGCTACGCATTCGTCGGCGCCCCCGGCGGCCCCGAAGGACTCGATCAGCTCATCGGCTTGCTCAATCGTGAGCGCCACAACGATCGCTTGTACGTCGGCCTCTTTGCGCCATCACCCACGATGCTATGGGATGATAAGGAATTGCCGAACGTTCCGCTTTCGCAAATTTCCATCGTGGACGGCAAGCCAGGGCCGGGCAGCGTTCAAGTGCTTCGAGAGTCGCTCGCTAGTGAATCGTCCGTTCCGCTCGGCGGGCCCGTGAGCGGCGTGATTTCCTTGAATTTACCGGTGCGTTAAGAAATTTCGCTGAGGAATCTCCCCAGCAGTATATGAGGAATAGAGGTTTCGGATGAAACGGGCTCGAAAGTTAGTCTATCTTGCGGCAATCTTCGCAGTCGCCGCATTGGCCGCGCGCGCGGAGCACACGCGCCGCTGGAAGCAATCCACTTACGAGGATTTTCTCAAGGGTACAACACACGGCGTTGCAGTGCGCAGTGATGGACGACTCGAACTCGCACCAAAATTTACTCAACTCGCGGACGCAGACGCCTCGTATTTATGGGCGCTAAAACTGGATGCAAAGGGAGTGCCCTATGCGGCGGGCGGCTCGCCGGCAAAAGTGATCCGCCTTGATGCAAACGGGAAAGCCGCCGCCATCTTCCAATCCACGGATCTCTCTGCACAAGCAATCGCCTTCGATTCCAAGGGAACGCTCTACGTCGGCACATCGCCCGATGGCAAAGTCTACAAAGTCTCCGCCAGCGGAGAAAAATCCGTATTCTTCGAACCCAAAACAAAATACATCTGGGACCTCGCATTCGCGCCGGACGGAACTTTATACGTTGCGACGGGAGACAAAGGGCAAATCTTCTCTGTCGCGCCGGACGGCAAGAACGAACTTTTTTATTCGAGCGACGAAGCGCACATTCGCGTCCTTGCCTTTGATGCGCAAGGAAATCTGATTGCAGGGACGGAACCAAGCGGCCGCATTTTGCGCCTCACCAAGAAATCTGCGAAGCCAGCCGCGAACGAAGCTGCTGCTGACGGCTTTGTCCTCTACGAAACACCAAAACGCGAAGTCACCGCGCTCACTGTCGGCGCTGACGGCACGATTTATGCGGCCGCAATCGGCGAACGTCAGCACAACGCTGCTGGCAGCACAGTTTCCGCTGCCGCTGCACAAGGTATCTCCATTACAAACAGCGGTAACGTCACCGTCGTCGGCACCACACCGGCAATGGCACAGGCTACCGCGCAAGCATTCGGCTTCGTACCCCAAATCTCTGGAGGAATTTACAAAATCTCCACGAGTGGCGCGCCGGAAGAACTGTGGGCTTCGCGCGAAGACGTGGTTTACTCGCTCGGCATCGGTCAAGACGATCGCCTGCTCGCAGGCACGGGCAACAATGGCGCGCTGCTCGCAATTGATGGCCGCGGCGTTTTCGCGCAACTCGCAAAAGCCGGTTCGTCCCAAGTTACCGGCATCGCGCGCAATTCATCCGGAAAAATTTTCTTGTGCACCGCTAATCCCGGCAAAGTCGTTGCACTCGGCCCGGAGTACGAACCCGAAGGCACGTACGAATCGCGTTCTTTTGACGCGCAGCTCTTTTCGCAGTGGGGTCGCATCGATTGGTGGAGTCCACCGGTCGTAGCCAGCGCAAAAGCCGCAAGCTCCGACCAGCCTCGACTCGAATTCTACATACGCTCAGGCAACACGGAAGATCCAGGCAAGGAGTGGTCGCGCTGGTACGGCCCGTACAGCAAACCAGGAACATCCGTCGAAGCTCCTTCCGCGCGTTTCATCCAATGGAAAGCTGTGATCCACGACGGCCGCCCGGGCGACGGAATCGATTGGGTAAGTGTCGCGTATTTGCCAAAGAATGTTGCGCCCATCATTGATGGAATCGCAATTCAGGAACCCGGAATCAGGGCGCAGGGTGTGCAAATTAATGCTCCCGGGCAGTCGCAACCGGTAAATCTGAAAATGCCGCCAACACCTGGAGTCGGCGGCATCATCCAGAGCCAGAACGTCACAACCACAAACGTAAAATTTGACCCGCCGCCACAAGGCACAATGCAGAAAGGCTTCCAGTCGGTTCTATGGAGCGCACACGACGACAACGACGACGAATTACGTTACGCCGTCTACTACCGCGGCGAAGGCGAAAAAGAGTGGAAGCTGCTCAAAGATAATCTCGACCAGCGTTTCTACTCCTTTGACACAACTGCCCTCGCTGACGGCGCCTACTATCTGAAAATCGTCGCGAGCGATTCGGCTTCTAACGATTCCCTTCGCGCGCTCACTACGGAGAAAGAAAGCGAACGGTTCGAAGTGGATAACACTCCACCAGTCATCGAAGGACTCCACATCGGCCCGCCTTCCGGAAAAATGAGTGGCGGCCATCCATTTGGATTCTCTGCGCGCGATGCGGCGACAGCGATTGAGAAAGCGGAATATAGCGTGGACGGCGGCGAGTGGAGGTTAATCTTGCCAGAGTCCGAAATCAGCGACGCGCCCGTGGAGCAGTATCACGGCGGAGTGGGTGCACTCACGCCCGGCGAACACACCCTCGCAGTACGAGTACACGACCGCTTTCAAAACATCGGCGCCGCAAAAATCACGTTCCAGGTGCCCCCACCCAAATAAACGGGCCACACCCGTCCGCAAGCGCCTTTTAAACTTTGAACAGTTTGATCTTAAATTCTTATCGGGAATTTCCGTTGGAAAGAAACGCTTCGATCTCCGCGCCAAACCCAATGCGCCCATCGCCATAAGGTTCATTGCGAACATGCACGACGCGAGCGCGGCAATAAGTCTCTTCTGCCTTGCTGCCAGTAACATCCGCCGGAATGCGGAGTGTCGCCTCAATCGGCATCCCAACCTGCAATGGCGCCGACGTCGCGAAATAAAATCCGCCCCGCGAGATATTCAGAACTTCAGTGAAATGTTCGGTTTTGTCCGAGGCTAACCCTATAGCTCGAAAACGCAGTGGCGTTCGAAGGTTGTAGCGTCGTAAATGTCTGCGTTCTGAAATATCCAAGGGGACCTCCTCCGCGCTAAGGAAGGACACTGCGGGTCTCTCAACCCAGCGGAAGGGCCCTAATAGGTTAGCAAAGCTGCGGAACGGGTCAAGCGGAAAGTCCCGAATTAACACACTTTTCATTCGATTTCGCGCGGGAAGGCCCCTGTAGTTTTCTCCTGCTCTTCGCGGGCGAAGATACTTTCGCTATGCAATAATCGGGATTCGTTGCCAAACTGCATCCGCTCATGGGATACCCACAAACCAGCCCTGAATTCACGACAGAGGCATCCGGCCATCCTTCTTGGCAGGAGATCGCCGAAGCCCACGCCCGTATCGCTCCGCACATTCACCGTACGCCTGTCCTGACCTCCCAAACGCTCAATCGCATGTCCGGAGCGCAACTCTTCTTCAAATGTGAAAACCTGCAAAAGACCGGCTCCTTCAAAATTCGCGGTGCCGCTAACGCCATTCTCTCGCTCTCGGAAGAAGACGTCTGCCGCGGCATCATCACCCAATCCAGTGGCAATCACGGCGCAGCCGTGGCCTGCGCGGCGGCTTGGCGCGGCACGAAGGCATGGATCGTCATGCCAAAAAACGCTCCCCGCGTGAAATGCGAAGCCGTAGAAGGCTACGGCGGCAAAATCGCGTTTTGCGAACCATCAGTCTCTGCCCGCAAAGAGATGGCAACCAAACTACAGGCCGAAACCCGTGCCGTTCTCATCCATCCCTATGACGACGACCGCATCATCGCCGGTCAAGCTACCGCAGCCAAGGAGCTATTTGAGGACTTCCCCGACTTGGATGCCATACTTAGCCCAGTAAGCGGCGGCGGACTTCTAAGCGGAACCTGTCTCAGCGCACGCCATCTCAAGCCGGAAGTCCGTATCTTCGGTTGCGAACCAGCCAAAGCCGATGACGCGTACCGCTCCCTCCAGACCGGCACGCTCCAAACCGCCGATTCGAGCGACACCATCGCCGACGGTCTCCGCGCCAATCTCGCTCCCCGCACGTTCGCCATCCTTCGCCGCGAACTAGCGGGCGTTCTTCTTGTCACAGAAGAAGAAATCATCTCCGCAATGCGCCTCCTCTGGGAGCGCATGAAAGTCGTCGTCGAACCGTCATCCTCCATAGCTCTTGCACCACTTCTGAAAACTGGCGGGTTGGCAAGCCTTAACCTGCCCGTTCGCAAAGATGGCGCCCCTCCTCGCATCGGCATCATCCTGTCCGGCGGCAATGTGGACTTAAGCGCCCTGCCTTTTTGCAACGCTTAACCCGCCTACTACCCCCTTCCTGTGCTAACCTCGTTGTCACTTACCGGGGATTTTGAATCGGCGCGCGCGCTTGACGGAAGCGCAAAGCAACCCTCAAGGGCGGATTACCGTCCGAGATAGGTATGCGTTGCCCAGCCGGTCGATTCAGTTAGCCTTAGTTAGCCGAAATCTTGACCAATTTCCGGGGCGTGGAACTTCCATGAAGAACTCAGTGACAAAGATACTAAAGGTATTTTGTGTGGCCGCTCTGGCCACAATGCTGTGCACACTCGCAGTCTCGCCTTACGCCGCGGCCCAAGCGCCGAAGCGCCTGGTGACTCAGTCCGTAGATGAATCGCAGCGAGTCGTATTGCGCGGCAACGTTCATCCGATGGCGCGACCGGCATTCGATCAGGGCGCTATCGACGACGCTCAACCGGTCAACCGGATCTACTTGCTGCTCAACCGCAGCGCCGAACAACAAGCCGCGCTCGATAAACTCATGCTTGAACAGATGGACGCGACCTCACCGAATTTTCACAAATGGCTGACCCCGGAACAATTCGGCACACAGTTTGGCCCATCGGACGAAGACGTTCAGGCAGTAAAGAGCTGGCTTGCCTCGCAAGGTTTTACCGGCATTAAAACCAGCACGGGAAAAACGATCATCGAGTTTAACGGAACCGTAGGATCGGTTCGCAGGGCTTTCGCAACCGACATGCACAGGTATATGGTGCGCGGGGAGCAGCACTTCGCTAACGTCAGCGAACCCCAAATTCCCGCAGCTCTTGCCCCCGCAGTTATGGGTGTTGTTTCTCTCCACAATTTTCGCAAGCAATCGCATATCAAGCGGTTCGGAAAGTTTCGCCGTGATTTGACTACGGGCGAGATTCGTCCGCTGTTCACCTTTACAGACGTCAACGGCACCTTCTTCGGAATGGGCCCAGCCGACTTCGCAAAAATCTACAATATTCCGGCTGGCGCAGACGGCACGGGCCAGAGCATCGCTATCGTCGCGCGTTCCAACATCAACATTCAGGATGTAATTGATTTTCGGAACATGTTTGGACTCACTCCCGCGAACAACGTAACTGTAATTCTGAACGGTGCGGATCCGGGCTTAGTTTCCGGAGACGAAGGCGAAGCGGATTTGGACGTGGAATGGTCCGGAGCCGTTGCGCCTAAAGCCACGATTAAATTCGTCGTTTCGGAATCCGAGCAAACCGATGCCGTCGACGGCGTAGACGCTTCAGCTATCTTCATCGTGGACAACAACGTTGCGCCCGTCATGAGCGAAAGTTTCGGCTCTTGCGAGGCTGCAAATGGCGCGGGCGGAAACGCCTTTCAGAATTCGCTATGGCAGCAAGCCGCAGCGGAAGGAATCACCGTATCCGTTTCTTCCGGAGACAACGGCTCTGCCGCTTGTGACAACCCCAACAACGAAACAAGTTCCACACATGGAGTCGGCGTCAGCGGAACCGCGTCCACGCCTTTCAACGTTGCAGTCGGCGGAACGGATTTCGATGACTCCGGCATACAGTCGACATTCTGGAATCCAGCAAATACAGCCACAACGACTCCAGTCCCGGCTGCCGCACTAGGCTATATTCCGGAAATTCCGTGGAATGATTCATGCGCCGCCGCCGGATCGACCGGCTGCAACACAACTACCTCCGCCACGCTAAACTTCGTCGCTGGCAGTGGTGGACCGAGCGGATGCGCCACGGGCACGCCCTCCACGCCTGGAGTTGTGAGCGGTTCATGCGCCGGTTATCCGAAACCTTCGTATCAAACGGGAGTGACGCCGGCGGATGGAGTACGTGACCTGCCCGACGTCTCTTTATTTGCCGCGGACGGACTGAATAAGAGCTTCTACATCGTCTGCACATCCGACGAAGACATCCCCGGAGATACCGGCTGCAATTTGACCAAATTCGTAACGACCGCCCCGTTCCACGATTTCCAAACCGTCGGCGGAACTTCGGCCTCTGCACCAGCCTTTGCAGGAATCATGGCCCTCGTGAACCAGAGCGAAGTAAGTCACGGGCGGAGTGGTCGGCAAGGGAACGCGAACTTTGAGTTGTACGCTTTGGCAAAGACGGAGCAGGCTCTGGCAACTTTCCCAAGTTGCAATTCCAGTGGATTTACAGTTCCCGGCACGCAGCCGAGCTTTTGCGTATTCATGGACATCACTAAGGGGAATAACGCCGGTGCGTGTACTGGTGGAAGTCCGGGTTGTAGCAAGACCACCGCAGGCGGAGTGGGCGTTCTGGAAGCAAGCAGCGCCGTCGCCTTCCCGGCTACAACCGGATACGACAAGGCAACTGGCTTGGGCTCAATCAATGTAACCGCGTTGCTAAACAATTGGGCCACTCCTTCCTTAAAAGCAACCAGCACAACGATCAGTCCTGCAACGATCAATTCGAGTTTGGGCACGTCGCAAACGATCTCCGGCACCGTAACTTCCGGATCGCCCGGCACGCCGACCGGCGTTGTGGTGATTGAAAATGCCGCGACGGGTGCGCCTATTGATAGCACCACGCTTTCCGGAAACAACTACACCCTGACCACGACATTTCTTCCAGCCGGAGCTAACATCAAGGCACATTACGGCGGAGACGGAAATTTTGGCCCAAGCGATTCCACAGTCACAACCGTGAGTATCGGCAAACAAAACAGCAAAGTCATCGTAAGTTTCGTGAATTCCTCGGGCCAGATCGTGACCGCTGCGCAGAGCGTGGCGTTTGGCTCCCCTTATATCTTGCGCGTGGACGTGGCGAATAGCGCTGGTACCCCTTGCGAAAACATCGCTGCCGGAACGGTAAGTTTTATTTGCCCGACGGGGTCCGTTACTCTAAAAGACGGCACCAATCCTCTCAACGATTTCCCAAATGCGCAGACGCCTAACGCAACCAGCACCGCGCAATTGAATAACCGCGGCTTCATAGAAGATCAGCCGATCCAGCTGCCCGCGGGAACGCACAACATAACAGCCACCTATACCGCCGATGCAAATAGTAGCTATTTGTCGCAGACGGCCAGTAACACGCTCGCCGTAACCATCACACAAGCAACCACGCAGACAAATGTCGTTGGCACCCCAACCTCAATCACTTCCGGCGGAATGGTCACCCTTACCGCCACAATCAGCTCCAACAGCAACGCCGACAAAGCCCACGCGCCATCCGGCACCGTTCAATTTTCAAATGGCTCGACAACTCTCGGCGCAGCCGTCACCTGCACGCAAATCGGCGCTACGCAAACCACTGGCGCTGCTTGCACTGCGCAACTCACAACGGCAATTTCTGAACTATTTCCGCCAGCGAATCCGGACAATCGCATGCGCTGGACGCCATTCGAATGGCTGGCAACACTTCTCGCGCTCGCCGCAGTCCTTCTCTTTATCGCGACTCTGCGCATGAAGAAGCCTCGACGCGCTTACGCCTACGCGGCAATCGGTTTCTTCCTCATCGCCTCTGCTACTCTGGCCGGCTGCAGTGGAACAAGCGGAGGAGGGGGCGGTAACGGCTCTCCGCGCACGATCACCGCAAAATACAGCGGCGACACAAATTACGCCACCTCAACAGGAACCACCAGCGTCACGGTTCACTAGAAGCTCTTCGATGATCTTGTCTTTGGAGGGCACAGCTTCAGCCGTGCCACAAACTCGGACAGCTTTTATGGGCTTTAGCCTCTGAGGTGCGCCAGCAAGATGAATCGCGGCTAATTCACAACCGGCGGGAAGAAAATATTCCAGAAGTTCGGTGAAACCGCGCCGAACTCCACGGGGAGCATCGAACCATCCGGGCTGAATTGCGGCGGGCGTGCCACAGTCGCCTCCACAGTCTTCTGCGACTTCACATTTTCAATCGTAATCTTGGTTCCTTGCGCTAGCGCCTCAGGTACGATGATCAGCGCGCCGTTTGCGCTGACCGTGTGCGTAAATCCTTCCATGATTTGCGTCTTACCGACAACGTGAACCTTCACGGCAATCCTCACCAGCACGCGTTGCGCGCGGCGGCGTTCTTCAGCGGTCAGCGGACGCGTCAGTCCCGGTTTGACTGCATTTCCTTGTACATGGCCCTGTGCATTTCTTTGCGGCTGTGCGGGCTTCATAGTTCCAATCCCCAAAAGTCCATATCCGGCGCAACCAGCTCAATCCCGTACTCCCAACCCTCAGGCCGGGGATTCCCTTTCCATACGACGATTGCTGCATTGCTCGAACCGGTGGCTAGATTCGTCAAGGCAACCCGATGTTCCAATGAAAACGATTCCGAAAGCACAACCATGCATCCATAGGGATTCACGACGCGCGTATGCGCTTCAAGTCCCTTGCGCGAACCAGCGGTGTCATCCCATTCCAGGCGAACCGGAACGCGAGAGTTCATCCTGCGTCCACGGCGCTTGTCATTCATGCTGCCGGTTTCCAAAACTTTCGCTTCTTTTGTCTTCGACTGCATCTTTCCCTCAACACCGCCATGCTAAAGTTGGTGTGAGTGTCGGTCAATGGTACAAAGCGGCCCTCGCTCGCAACTGAATAGCTGGCCAAAGGGACAGGCCTTCACAACTCAAAAGTACAGGCGAAATGAAGAATCTCATCGTCAACGCGGATGATTTGGGCTGGACAACCGGCGTGAATCGCGGCATTGCCGAGGCGCATCGCAACGGTATCGTCACCAGTTCTTCTCTGCTCGCGAATGGCCCCGCATTTGACGATGGCGTCAACGTCGCTCGCGCTCTGCCGGCCCTTGGCGTTGGCGTTCACTTGAATCTCAGCGATGGCGCGCCACTCTCCGGCGCAAAAAATGTGCCAAGCCTTGTTGACGAACGCGGAAAGCTTTCCAGCGGACCAGAGCACTTGCTCCTGAAACTCGCGCGCCGAAAGTTGAAGCTCACCGATGTCGAGCGGGAATGGGAAGCGCAAATCGCAAAAATCCACGCCGCCGGTGTTTCCCCTACTCACCTCGACGGCCACAAACACGTTCACATGCTGCCCGGCCTCTTCCCCATCGCGCTGAAGCTGGCAAAAAAACATTCCATCGCCGCGATTCGCATTTCGAACGAGGCTTCCCCGCTGCGCAGCGCGCTTTCGGCAAAGGCTGGTCGCAATTCCGGCGTTATTCTCAAGCAAGGCGTCCAGGCTCGCGGCCTGAAACTTCTCGCACGCGACGCCCACAAACTCGCTGACAAAGCTGGCATCGAAGCCGCCGACTATTTCTGTGGCATTTCCCAAACCGGCGTCATGACCCGCGAAGGCGTTCTGAATCTCCTCGAAAGCCTTCCCGAAGGCACCACCGAACTCATGTGTCATCCCGGCCATGTAGACGAAGATCTCGCCCAATCCCCCACGCGCCTGCAAGATTCGCGTGCCACCGAACTCGAAATCCTCACGGACACCGCCGTGCGAAAATCTGTCGCATCGCACGGTATTCGCCTGATAAACTATAGTCAGATCGCCAACTAAGCATGGAAACTGAGTCCATAGTCCGGTACTCGATTGTCATTCCGTTCTACAACGAACAGGAAAACATCCCGCCGTTGTATATGAAATTGACGGAAGTTATGGACGCCATCGGCGAGCCCTACGAACTTGTTTTCGTCGACGACGGCAGCAAAGACAATTCCTTCAAAGTTCTATCCGACATCTACGAACACGACCGCCGCGTCAATCTTATCCGTCTCCGCCGCAATTTCGGCCAGACGCCCGCCCTCAAAGCCGGTTTCGATTTCGCTCGCGGCGAAGTCATCATCTCCATGGACGGCGATCTCCAGCACGATCCGGAAGAAATTCCCAAGTTCCTGGAAAAAATCGAAGAAGGTTACGACCTCGCCAGCGGCTGGCGTTACGCTCGTAAAGACCATTGGCTTATGCGCCAGATTCCAAGCCGCGCAGCGAATTGGCTCATGGCCAAACTGAGCGGTGTGGATCTCCACGATTTCGGCACCACGTTCAAAGCCTACCGTCGCGAAATCATTCAGGAAATCCAGCTTTACGGCGAACTCCACCGCTTCATTCCTGCCCTCGCTAGCACAGCAGGCGCCCGCATCGTTGAAGTTCCGATCGAAAATCTCCAGCGCAAATCCGGCAAATCAAACTACGGAATCGGCCGCACCATCCGCGTTTTTCTTGATTTGGTCATCGTCAAATTCCTGCTTGACTACTCAACCCGCCCGTTGCAGTTCTTCGGCTTGCTCGGTATCGCAGGCGCTGGCACCGGTTTTCTCATCGGCGCTTACGTTCTCTTCAAGAAGTTTTATTACCACATGTCCGTCATGCAGCAGCACGGTCCGCTCCTCTTGCTCTCCATTGCGCTTCTCGTCAGCGGCATTCAATTCATCTCCATGGGCCTCCTCGGCGAAATCATGGCCCGCACCTACTACGAATCCCAGAACAAGCCCATCTACGCCCTCCGCGAAGTAAAATCCCATCGCAAAGAACTCGGCGACTCCACCGAACAAACCCGCCCCTCCAATAACCCCGAACGCTAAACCTCGCTGGTTGTAGATCCGCCCGTCGGGACATCATTTTGATTTCATTTTGCATGGTATCAAATGGGTACTCCCGTACCCCTATTTTCATTGCAGCGTTACGTCTGAATACCTAATATTTGGTTTGAGTAACGCCTGAGGAGGCTTACGAACGGCTCACTTCCAATTCGCTCACTGCCGGATTTCCGTCTCCTTTTCCAGTCAATGCCCGGGCTCTATCTGGTCCTCGATCCCAGCCTTGAAATAGTCGCAGTCAGCGACGCCTACCTCCGCGCCACGATGACCAAAAGGGAAGAAATACTCGGTCGCGGCATTTTCGACGTCTTTCCGGACAATCCTCAGGATCCCTCCGCCACTGGCGTCCGCAATTTGCGCACATCGCTCGAAAGAGTCTTGCGCGAAAAAGTCGCCGACGCCATGGCCGTCCAAAAATATGACATCCGCCGCCCCGAATCCGAAGGCGGCGCGTTCGAGCAACGGCACTGGAGCCCCGCGAATTCTCCGGTCCTCGGCCCGAACAACGAAGTCCTCTACATCATTCATCGAGTCGAAGACGTAACCGAATTTGTTCGCCTCAAACAGCAAGGAATCGCCCAGGAAAGATTGGCCGAAGATCTGCGCACCCAGACCGGCCTGATGGAAGCCGAAATCTATCAGCGCGCCGCCGAAGTGCAGGAAGCAAACCGCCGCCTTGAAGCCGCCAATCAGGAACTCATCAAAGCCAAAGAAGAAGCCGAGCGTGGCAGCAAATTTAAAGACCAATTTCTCTCTACCATGAGCCATGAGCTGCGTACTCCGCTCAACGCCGTTCTCGGCTTCTCCGATCTTCTTTCCGACGAACGCTACGGCCCGCTCAACGAACGCCAAAAGCGTTACATCAGCCACATTCACACCGGCGGCAAACATCTCCTCACGCTCATCAGCGATATTCTTGACCTCTCCAAAATTGAAGCCGGCCGCATGGAATTGGCTCCCGAAAATCTTTCCCTCGAACTTGCCTTTAGCGAAGTCTTGAGCGTCATGCGCCCGCTCGGCGACAAGAAATCGCACACGTTGTCTCAGCAAGTTCAACCCGGCCTCGTGGTTCGCGCCGATGCCACCCGGTTCCGTCAAGTCCTCATGAATCTTCTCGGCAACGCCATCAAGTTCACTCCCGAAGGCGGCCGAATCGAAATCAACGCCTTGCGCGTCGGCGAAAATGTCCGCATCGAAGTCCGTGACAACGGCCCCGGCATTCCTCCGGAAGAACAAAAACGCATCTTCGAAGCCTTCTATCGCCTGCGCGAATCGGGAGCACGTACCGAGGGTACGGGTCTCGGTTTGGCCATCACGCATCGCTTGGTGGAACTGCATGGCGGCGAACTCACTCTCGAAAGCGAAGTAGGCCATGGTAGTTGTTTCCATTTCATGCTTCCCGCAGCTCTTGGTTTTCATCAGGTGATATCTTCTAAAACTTTGGTTCTCCCAAGTGCCGCGCGGCTTCCCCGAGTTCTCGTTATCGAAGACGACCGAGCCGCCGCGCAACTCATTCAAGCGCAGCTCACTTCCACCGGTTACGAAGTTCTTCTCTGCCACGAGCCGCAAAAAGCTTTGGAATACGCCATTCAATTTCAACCCGGAGCCATCACTCTCGACATCGTGATGAAACCGAAAAATGGCTGGGAAGTCCTCACGCAGCTCAAGCGCGACGCGCGCACCGCGCAAATTCCGATCATCGTTGTTTCTATTCTGGACCAGCCCGGCATGGGAACTCTGCTCGGCGCCGACGAATATCTCGTCAAGCCGGTAGAGAAATCTTCGCTCCTCGCCGCTCTTGCTCGCCGCATCAACGCGAAACCTGCTTCCGGACGCGTAAAACCCGTTCTCGTCATTGAAGACGATGCGCCCACTCGCGAGTTCATTACGGAAATGCTTACAGCCCAGGGCCACGCCGTCGTCACTGCTTCCGACGGCGCTCAAGCACGCGCCCAGGTCAATCTCCATTTGCCGGAGTTGGTCATCTTGGATTTGGGTTTGCCCGATATCAGCGGCCTCGAACTGATTGCTGAGTGGCGCTCTCATCCTCGCACCGTGGATCTTCCCGTATTCGTTCTTACCAGCATGGACTTGAGCAAAGAAGACCAGATCTACCTTCGCGGACACGCGGAGTCGCTTTTCCATAAGCGCCATTCCTGGCACGAAGCGCTCGCTCGCGAACTCAATCGAGTCGTGTCTCTCGGTGCGCCACAAAAGATTTGAAGTCTACAGAAAGCGTAGGTTGGAAACTTATGAATCGCGACACATTAGGTCAAAATTAAAATTAACTCACTATCGTTGTGAAACATGGACTGGAGCACTTTAAATGGAGACGTCGTGAAGCATCGCGTCCTGGTCGTCGAAGATAACGCCGTCAATCGAGAGCTTCTCTGCGATTGGCTCGAAGCGGAAGGCTTTGAAGCTCCTTACGCAGAAGAATTGCCCACCGCATTCCGCCTGCTCGAAAACCAACAACCCGATGCGCCACTGCCCGCAATCGTGCTCTTGGACGTCCAAGTCGGCGCCGCAGACGGCCTCACCCTCGCCGCATGGATGCGCAAACAGCCCCGGCTCTCCCAAATCCCCGTCATCGCTGTAACCGCCCACGCCCTCGTCACCGAACACGAGCGTTTCCTCCAAGCCGGCTGCAACGCCTGTGTCTCCAAACCCATCAATTTCAAACTACTCAAAGAAGAACTCAACCGCTGGCTCGTAGTGACTAGCTCGTCCTGATCGGGCGTATCCGGCCTGGCTTCTCGCTGAAGGACCAGCGCAGGAACCGGGAGTCGCATTCTTCACACCGAAATGGTCGGATAAAAATTGCCGCCAAAATCACTCGCTCAAATAATCCGTTCTTCCATGACCGATGCGTCAGCGTGCTTTTGCAATACGGACATTCAATGTGCACGTAAACCATCCTCCAAGCCACGGCAAGGTGGGACTACTCGGAAAGCTTAGGCAACTACCCATTCGCGAACTAACTGTGTCGCATCCGTCGGTCGTTGGCTTGTTCTGAGTGGCCATTTTCGTCCAGCCACGCCAGAAGATTTCGAATGCTGCCGTGCGCCAAAGCGATACTGGAATCCGCAGCGCCGTAATAGAGATTGATGGTGTCTTGGTCCTTCGCAATTGTATAGCCGCACGGAAATACAACGTCTTGCACATCTCCGTTGCGCTCGTAGTCTGCCTCAGGCGCAAACATCCAGGAATCGCCGCGCACCAAACACTTCTCTGGCTCCTTGAGGTCAAAGAGAGCCAATCCAAGCCGGTATATGGAACTTGACGGCGTCCTGCGCACACCGTGATAGACCATCAACCAGCCTCGTGGCGTTTCAATCGGCGGCGGTGACATGCCAATCTTGTTTGCATCCCACCATGCGCCGCGCCGCGCCTCCAGCATGAGCTTGTGATTTCCCCAATGTCGCAAATCTTCAGAGTATGAAATCCAAATGTGCGCTCCCAGCGGAGTCATTGGCCGATGAATTAGCGCCCAGAATCCATTTATCCTTCTCGGGAGCAGGGCGGCATCCTTGTCATCCGGCGACATGATTACGCCTAATCTTTCAAACGTCCGAAAGTCCTTCGTGAGAGCCAGAGACACCCCAGGGCCGCCCCGCGAATAGGACGTATAAACGACCGCATACTGCTGGAGCTCGGGCACGTAAGTTATGCGCGGATCTTCGATCCCCCATATCTCTTCCGGGTATTTGTCCGCCTCCGGCGTAAGTGTCGGTTCGCTATCGATCTGCCACTGATCAACGCCGTTCACCGAGCGCGCAACGCATAGATGTGAGAGTCCGCGCCGATCTTCGACCCGGCAAAGAAGTAGAGTCGAATCGTCCGGCAACAAAATGGCTCCCGCATTAAAAACGCTGTTCATTGGATAACGCCAATCCTTCGCCGTAAGGATCGGGTTCGAAGGATGCCGTACGAATAGCGTATTGTGTTCGATCATTGTCTCTCTCTTAAATTTCGCGGGAGTCGATGCTTTCTCGGTGATTCCAATTTTCACTGGACATCATGCAATGTTCAGTACTTCTGATCAGTGATGTCTGCGCTTTCCAATTTGCGCATTTCCAGAAGAGCCATTAGAAAAGATAATGTAGATTCCGCTCCCTGGTTTTCATTGGCTCGGTCGGGATGCAATCCATCCCTGCACCCACCTGTACTGGGATCGTAAAGCGCTATCTGTAAGTCATTGTCTCCCAGGAACCAATTGAACGCAGTCCATGCCTCTTTGCGCCATCGGCCTTTCCCCGTTGTGCGATATGCTTGCAGATACGCCGACACCGAAGCGCAAGCTTCAACTGGTTGTTGATCGAATCTGGCCTTCTCCGATCCTTTGGAATAAAAGCCGTGCGACCCAATCGGCACGAAGTGGGCCCGTACTTCGCAGCGCTGTACTCCCGACAGCCAGTCCAGTGCCTCAAGTCCTGCAGAAATCATTGCCTCATCTGAACGGCGTCTTCCGGTCCGTATTAGCGCTTCCGGCAAACGAGCATTCGAATACGACAGCACGTTCTCAAACCAATTCCATTCCTTGGAACGATTGCGCAGATACGACTCAAGCAACTGCTTTGCCAGCGCATCCGCAACTCGCAGCGCAGCGCGGTCCCCCGGCAAAGTCTCGAGATATTCCTCAAGTCCTAGCAAAGCGAACGCGCACGCGCGAGGACTTCGAAATTCTGTGACAGTGGGAACAGCGTGTTCGAATAGGCGCCCGGCAGCTCCCCGCAAACTGGCGTTCTTTGTTCTGCCAAGCACCGTTCCAAGCCCCCACAGTGCTCGACCATGGCTATCTTCCGAACCGGCAAGCTCTTGCCATTGGTGTTCATAGCTCAAGCAGTTTCGAAATCTCTTGCTCGCTGGATCGAATGCCAGCCACAAGAACGCGAGATAGCGCGCAGCAAGTTCATTCGACGCGACCGGTATGCTGGTTCCTAGCTCTTCCAGCTGAATCGCAACGATCAGCGCCCGCGCGTTGTCATCCGTCGAATAACCTTCCGAATAGTTTGGGACCACAAATATTGCGTGTTCGATGATTCCCGTTTGATCTGTCATCCGGCACAAGTGATCCAGCTTGACGGCCGGAAGCCGGTCGAGTGTTTTTTCCGTATTTCGGGCGGAAAATGTTGCGCGAGGATTCCTCAACCGCTCGTTGTACACGCGTTCAAAGCTCCCCATGTATTGTTGCGCCACGCGGTCCCAGACCATGCCTCTCGTGTACAGATAGGCGCGTTTCCGCATGGCGTGGCGTGCGATTCCATTGTCCAACAACTCGATCGTTCTTGCTGCGATCGCTTTCGGATTATCAAACGGAACGAGTAATCCTCGCTCTCCGTCCAACAATTCGATTGCATGTAGATATGGTGTTGAGATGATTGCTTTTCCGGCGCTCAGTGCATACACAAGCGTCCCGGACACAACCTGCCCCTTGTTCTTGTAGGGAGTAATGTAAATGTCTGCCGCGCCGATTAGTTCCGCCAACCCTTCAGGGCTCTCGAATCGATTACGAACGATCACGCTATCTTCAACTCCTAGATCTTTGGCCAGGTTTTGCAGGTACTCTCTGTACTTTTCGCCCTCGCGCCGCAGCACATGGGGATGCGTCACTCCGGACAGCATATAAACCACGTTGCTGTGCCGCGACAAAATCTCGGGAAGCGCTTTGATCACGTTCTCAATGCCTTTGTTCGGCGAGAGCAGACCGAACGTCAGCAGGACATCCTTTCCTTCAATTCCAAAACCATCCTTGTAGAAGTTTGGGTCGGTGAAGGGGCGGTCGGGAATACCGTGCGGAATCAAATCGACTTTCGAGTCGGCAACGTGAAACACTTCCTCAAGAATCGCAACGGATTGCTGGCTCATGACGATCAGGCGGTCCGACAACGCTATGATCTCTTCCATAACAGCGCGCTGCTCGGTATTCGGTTCGCGGAGCACGGTGTGCAGCGTAGTGACAATCGGCATTTCCAGCCGGCGCAAGAGCTCCAGAATGTGCGCACCTGCCGGCCCTCCGAAAATTCCATATTCATGCTGCAGGCAAACCAAATCGATGTTGCTGAAATTTAGAAAATCGGCCGCCCGCCTGTAGGAGCTCAAATCATCCTGCGACAGCTCAAAGCGAATACGGGCAGGGTAGCTGTAGCCTTCTTCGATGTCATTCACCGGCAAGGCCAGGAGCTCGGTCGCGCCATATTCCGCATGAATCGCTTCACAAAGATCTGTTGTGAACGTTGCGATCCCACATTTTCGGGGCAGATAGTTTCCAATGACAGCGACTCTGCCTGGCAGCGCAGGCCGTGGATGCCTTGGTGGCAGAAGTGTTGGCTTTTCTTCAATGAATATCGGGACAAGATCGATTACTTCATGGCCATCCAGGGAGCCGGTAGTCGATTGTTCGATAAGGGTGTCGCTGTTAGTCGGCGCCTGCACAAAGGAGATGATCTTGTCGAGCGGCATTGCGTTCCTGTCTGGCTAGGTTGGTTATTGGTGTGCACGAATCTGTTTTACTCGGACTTCGAAGGGAACCTGCTCTAGTGTGTCCCTCTAAAAATCTTCTTGCGCTTTCTTCCATCCATACGAACCTCGCCCAATCTTCGGCGACCGCCGCTCCCGGTACTTGTCCAGTTCTGCGGCCGTAATCTCGTATTCGGTAGTGACAGGATGATTCTCATGCGCGGCCAGTTCCGCTTGCAGCCGCTCGGAGCAGATCGCCGGCGCATCCTGATAACGGGCACGGCGGGAGACGAACGCATCGTTGGCTATGTTCAGTTTGAATTCGCGGTCTGCGCCGTCTTCGCTCACCTGAAATGTGTATTCCCGCACAAGCGACATTGGCTTAAAGCCGAGATATTTCACGACAATTTTGCCGTTCACTTTGCACCTGTCACGGATGTTGCCCGGCCGCCGCGCGCCGAACGTCCACCGGCACCGTCGCGCGGGCCCTGCGCGACTGCTTCCTTCACCAGAATCTTGCGCCCCTGGATTTCCGTCCCGTTCAATTCTTCCATAGCCCGTTGCGCTTCATCTAGCGAACCAAATTCCACAAAACCAAATCCGCGCGAGCGGCCTCCCTCGCGATCGCAGATTACCCGTGCTGACGTCACAGGAAATCCTCTGGTGCTGAACAGTTCCCCCAGTTCGTCGTTCGTTATCTCCGCTGCGAGTTGCCCGACATACAGTTTTGTCATTCGCTTTTCCTTTGTGCCTGAACCTTTTCCCCTGCGACGATGCTCACCCGACACCGCTCCTTATTCCTTACGGCTGAAACGCTTTTTTATTCTTTTGCCGTTCGATTTCGAGACTGTCGGCTTCTTTCTTTCGGCGATCGGCTTCCTTCTGTGGACGTTCCCTTGCTTCTAATTTTCCCGCCTCTACACTGGCGCTTTCCGCTTCTGTGTTCGCGTGCTTAGAAAACAGAATGAGTCCATAGCCGCCGGAATAAGGCGTGTGAATCAGCTTCAGGGAATACTGCGGATCTTCCCAAATCGCGATCGCTTGCTGGGAATATTGCTCGTTTGCAGGATTTCCAGTGCCTTTAAGGGCAGTCGTTGAGGCGCCGTATCGAACAGAAATCGACTGCACCATGTCTTCCGCTGTCAGTCCCTTTACGGCACTTGGATCGTAGGTCACACGAATCTTGTATAATTCGCCGTTGTAGAACGAAAACAGAATCTGCTGCACCACATCGGCCTGGTAATCCTTCATCGGTGGCCACCAATTCAGATCTTGAATCAACCCTGGATGCTCGATGTTTGTCTTTACCTCCGTCAAATTCCGGTCAGTAAGTTTCAAAACATCGGTCAGGCTCATTCCAAGCGAAAAGTTCCGATACCCGGAAAGATCTTGTGCGCCCAGCACAGAATTCCCAAAAATCCCCGCAAAGACCAAAAAAATCACAATTCGGATCGTCTTCATTTTCAACTTCTCCTTCGATCAACCAGAGAACTACGCGTGACCGGCCCAGGCCCCTTCAAAGTGTCTGGGGCTTGCCACAATGTTCAGATAAGTCAGGCCAAAAAACCGCTTCATCGTCACAACCGTTATTTCCAGAGAATTGAATCTTCGCCCACGCAACTCCGCCAAAATCATCTTGACGCCTTTCAGCAAGGTTTCATGCTGTGCGCGTCCCACCACCCTGGCCTTTCCTTCGCCAGCCATGTGCGCAAAATTCCAATTGGATTCCTTCAGTTTGCGCTGGAGTGCGTAACCATCCAGGTTCTTAACGATCCTCCACCCTGGCACAAAAAACTCGCTTTCCGTCGCTAGATCCGGCGGAAGCAACGCGTTTTCTCTAAAGAGAATCATCTTCGTTCCGTCCGTTTCTGACATTTCGGCGTTTCCTGCATTCAACGTGAAATCCGTGACTGGCATCCGGTTACTACCCGGTGCTACCTAAAGTGCTCGCGTGTGAAGTTTTCTTCCGTTGCTCAGGGCGGTCAAACTCGTTAACAACGCCGCACACGTAATCGCGACCAGCGTCGCAAGTGCAGTCCCACCATAGCCGGAAAAACCGATCGATCGCATGAAAACTCCGCCCAGAATCCCTCCCCCAATTCCCATAAAAATATCCAGGGAGCGGCCAAAGCCTTCGCCTTCCAGGCTCTTACCGGCAAGCCATCCGGCGCCTAATCCAACGAAAATCCATAGTGCTAAAAGTAAAAGATACATAAGTTTCTCCTTTGCCCAACGGCAACTACGGAAGCAGGATCTTGTTCATCCATAAGACGGCCAAGCCAACCAAACCCTAGACAGCCGCGGCGACGGCGCTTTTGTGAAACGTCGAATTGACCACCTCAAACGTTTCTACTCGAGGAATTCCCTCGATCAGGCTGGATAGAATCTTCAGTATCGCTGGGTAGGTTCCGCGATTGTAGGCTTCGGCGTGCTCGGCCTTTTCCCAAAAGCTGATTCCGAACACTGCATCTCTGCCGGGAGTAAAAAAAGTGACTTCATCTTGAAACCCATTCTGCTTGCGCAGCTTGGGGATGACTTGTTCTTCCATCAATAGACTGAATTTGGCAACGCTGCCGGGTTTCAAAAGTATCGACACTTTGCGTGCGAACATGGCGCTCTCCTTGGTCACAGGCCAAGGGAGTATTTCAGGGGGTCGCTACCGGTCTGGAAGACCTGAAGGCAGCCTTGATCCGATTTCAATCTTGCGCCACTTTACTATTTTTGTCAAGCATATTAGTGCCGTGTCATATATGCTTTACTATTATAGTTAAGTCGTCGGAGGGCTCGTGGACGTTCGCTTGGTCATCAAACAAAGACTCGAGGAATTGGGCCTGGAACAGCGCGATCTCGCCGCCGCCGCTCGCGTTACTGAGTCTTACATCTCCCAGCTGCTCGCCCGCAAAAAGGCGCCTCCCGCCGTCGGCCGCACCGGCCTCTATGAACGCATGAACGTGTTCTTGAAGCTCCCGGAAGGCCGGCTGTCGGCAATCGCCGCAGCGCAGCGCCGGGAAGAGCTGAAACAGAAGCTGGCCGATCAGCCCTCGGCTCTGTTCAAGGAACTTCGCCAGCTCGTCATCAGAAAATGCAAGACGGAGAAACAAACCGCTGTCCGCGATATTTTCGAAAAGCAGTCCTTCGGCGAGTTGGAGCGTTTGGTCACGCAGAAACTTCTCGACGTGACGAAAAAAATCGCTAAGGCTGAATTGAACAATCAGGCTTGGCTAAGCGCCGTCGCAAAATGGCAAGGCCGCTCTCCTGAAAAAATGCGCGCTGCGATTCTGGAATTCCTCGATACGGATGTCTTCAACATTTCACCGGACCATTGCCAGACGTTTCTCGATCCCATGATTGAATCCTGGGACATCAATCTTAAAACGCTCGCAATGGAGATCGTGTTGAACCGGCGTCTCGCCCCGATTGAGTTCATAAAATTCCAATTTTCTGAAGTCAGATCGGACCAGTCACCAGAGGAAGAACCCGGCTTTCGCGCGTTTCTTCATAATCCTGCGATGAGCAGCGATATCACCGAACCCGAAACCCACATTCTGAAAAGCTTGAAATTCGGCAACTCCCGCCCAAACTCTCTCTTCTACTACCGCGCCTTGCAGAGTCTCCGGGATCCGTTGCATTTTACCGAAGCAATTCCTGCCCCAACCAACCGCTTGCGAAACTCCAGCAAAGCCGACAAGCAGTTACAACTCGATTCCAGAAAAAACGCCATCCACCGCTGGGCAAAACACAAACCCAACCCACCCAAAAAGAAATAAGCCAGTCACCTCACGGGCACCAGCCGCTCGCCTCACCAAATAATGGCGCCTTTGCTGGCCCATCTTTGTTTATGCCCGAGCCATTCGAGAGGCTGCAGAAGTATAGTTATGCGGAGGGTGTCCCAGGTTCGCAGTTTGGTGGCGCACTCGGTCGAAATCGGCTACAAACGATTGCGCAAGAGCCAGGCTGGGTGCTTCTGCGCCACTATTTAATCCTCCTTTGGAGGTCCGTGTATGTCTCACAAGCCGCTTGGTCGTATCGCCGTTCTCGCAGTCTTACTTGCCTCGATTCCCGCGTTCTCGCCAGCGCGGCAGCCTAACCCAGCCCAACAATCCGGCACCGCAGAGCCATACTCCGTCGTTCACGGTTGGCCACAACTTCCGCCTGGCTTCGTCTTGGGCCAGGTCTCCGGCGTAGCTGTCGACTCTCACAATCACGTCTTCGTCTTTCATCGAGCGGAAAACTCTTGGGCTGCCGACAAATCGCACCCTATTGCCTCAGCCACGATCCTCTGCTTCGACGGAGCTTCCGGCAAACTCCTTTCCTCTTGGGGACAGAATCGTTTCCTTGAGCCTCATGGTCTTCGCGTGGACCGCGACGATAACGTGTGGGTCACCGATCGCGCCCTTCAGCAAGTGTTCAAGTTTTCTCACGACGGCAAACTTCTCCTCACTATCGGCACGGAGCGTGTCGCCGGCCTCGATGGCACTCATTTCAACCTGCCGGCTGATATCGCTTTCGCGCCGGATGGCGCAATCTACGTCGCCGACGGCTACGGCAACAATCGCGTCGCCAAGTTTTCTTCCAATGGAAAATTCCTGCTCGATTGGGGCCGCAAAGGCAAAGAGCCGGGCGAATTCGATCTCCCGCACAGTGTCGCCGTGGATGCTCAAGGACTCGTTTATGTCGCGGACCGCTCCAACTCCCGCATCCAGATATTCGATGCCAACGGCAAATTCTTAAAACTATGGAAGTCAGAAGAACTCGGCAGGCCCTGGTCCTTGACCATCGGTTCCGACAATCTCCTCTACGTCGTCGACGGCGGCGATTTAAAGCCCACTCCACCCGATCGTGGTCAGATCTTGAAGCTCGACCTCACCGGAAAAATCCTCGCCAAGTGGAGCCGCTTCGGCAACTATGACGGACAAATCTACTGGGGCCACGATCTCGCCGTCGGCAAAGATGGCGCCGTGTACGTAGGAGACGTCTACCACGGAATGCGTGTCCAAAAATTCATTCCGCGTTAGAGGTGAAAGTATCCAAAACTCACGAATGGAACAACATACATGACAATTGCGCTGCGCTTTACCATCCTTCTTTTGATCGCTGCTTTCCTCACACTTCCTGCGGCCAACGCTGCAGACAAACCCATCGCAATTGTCCATGCCCGGTTGATTGATGGCCTCGGCGGAACTCCGCTCGAAAACGCCACCATCATTCTTCGCGGTAAATCCATCGAATACGCTGGACCCGCTGTCGGCGCAACTCTTCCAAACGACGCGCAAATCATCGACGCATCCGGAAAAACAGTAATGCCGGGTTTGGCGGACCTGCATGTACACCTGCAAGGTGCATGGGACGGCACTTCCGTAGACCTGTTGGGTTACCAGCGCTATTTGAATGCCATGCTCTACGCAGGTGTCACCACATTGATGGACACCGGAAACTACCAGCCATGGATTCTGCAGTTGCGGCAGGAGCAAGCCGCCGGGCGTCTCCAAGCCCCTCGCATTTATTGCGTCGGCGCGATGGTCGATTCCGCGGACCCAGCCTGGCCGGACTTGGCCTATGCATTGACCAGCCGTTACCAAATCCCCGAATTCGTGCGGCGTGATAAAGCTGCAAACGTCGACATGATCAAGGGCTATTCGAATCTCTCCGAGCACATGCTGCATTGGCTTTCGGAGGAGGCTGGGAAGCAGGGACTTCGCGTCGTCGTCGATCAATGGGAGCGTAATGGGTCGCCCGACGTGGTGGCTACAGGAATCTCCGGGTTCGCCCATCTCCCCACGCGAAAAATGCCTGACGCCGACATTCAGTTCGCCAAGGAACACAACATTTTTTTCATCACTACTCTCGTAGTCACAGAATCGTTCACGCGAACTCGCCTCAATGCCATCAGTTTCTTGAAGGAACCGTACATCGCAGATACCACTCCGCCTTGGTTCTTGACGGAACTTATCGACTACGCGAACAAGCCGCAGACCGATGCCGAAAAGAAAGATACTCAGCAAACTGTTTTGGAGTTTCAGGAAGAGATGCGCAACGTCAAGAAATTGCATGACGCGGGATTTTTGATTGCCACCGGCACCGATGCGCCATATCCCGGTGTGTTCCAGGGAGAAAGCCTGCATCACGAATTGGAATTGCTCGTCGAGGCCGGTTGGAAACCGCTCGAAGCAATTCGCGCATCAACCTACGACGCTGCCAGGCTTATGAAAGCGGAAAACGAGTGGGGCAGCGTACAGGCCGGCCGTCGCGCGACGCTTTTGATCATTGCGGGGAACCCTGCTGAACACATTAGCGACACGCGAAAGATCGAGACAGTGATCCAGGACGGAAAACTTTTGAACCGTGCTGCCCTCAAATACGACCCGAAAAAGGATGCCGGATATCACGTCGTTCCCGGACTCTTTAACCCTTAGATGATCGGTGTGCATGCCTTGTTCCTGCCCATTGTTGCGCTGCATCTGACAGCGGTCCGGTGACGCATGTGTTCCAATCGCCGACCAACAAATGATCAACCGAGTTAGGGTGGCCTACCCTTTGCGATTTTGTTTCATGCAAAGGGTGGGCTCTTCTTCCCTGCGCTCTGAAGCACAATTTCTCGCAGAAAAAGAAAATTCGGCCAGCTGAACCAAATCCGTCACTTCGCTCAATTGTTTCGAATCGAATTTCGTTCTACCGTTTTTCATGACCTTCGCACTGCAAAGAGTTTCTCCGCGCCAGCCTCTTCCCTTTGCCCAATTCCTGTCAACTCCTTCGCTCTCGTCCTTTCCTTTTTCTTATCTCTTTTCTTTTGAAACTCTTGCAAAACCCTTCTCCTGCATCTCCTTTCTTTTGATATCCATACAAAACCCCTGGGGGTGGGGGGGTAGTCTGGGTATCTCTAACCAGAGCTTTCATTTCTGTGCTGGATTCGAGCTCGTAAGTCCTGCATTTGCCACTCTTACAAAGACAACCGGGGTGTACCCAAACTATTCCCATTCTGGGACTCGCCACATCACTCGCCACTTCTCCCCACCTGCGCTACCCTTAAATGTCCACACTGCAGGACGTGTACCCGCAAAATCTGGGAGGAAGTCCGTGAACCGTGAGCAGTTCTACGCAATCATGAATGGCGAAGGCACACTCGATTACGAAAAGTATCTCAGCACCAAAGCGCTTCTCTCGTGCCAATCCGATTTTGCCGACCTCTGCAATCCCGACGAAATGCAATTCCAGATCGTCCATCAGATCGAAGAGCTCTGGATGAAACTCATCGCCTACACGCTGCTCGACATTGACGACTACTTGCAGCAACAAAATACCAATCGCGTGCTCACGCTCTTTCGCCGCATTCACGCTACGCAGCGCATGATGATTCAGCAAATCGCGCTGCTCGAAACTATGTCCCCCAAAGAGTATCAGGACATCCGCCAGCGCCTCGGCAACGGCAGCGGCCAGGAATCGCCCGGATTCCGCGTCCTCCTCAAAATGTATCAACCCATCTGGAATTCGTTTGAAGAGCACTACCTGAAGAAGCACGGCCTCACCGTCGAACAAATCTACGATTCCAAATACGATCACGGCCCCGCCTACGTCGTCGCCGAAGCCCTCGCCGAATTCGACGAACTCTTCCAGAAATTTCGCTTCGAGCACATGCAGCTGATTCACCGCACCATCGGTTTCGGCTCAAAATCGCTCAAAGGCCGTCCCGTCGAAATTCTCGAAGACGGCATGCGCCACAAATTTTTTCCGGAACTCTGGGAAATCCGCAATGAAATGACCGATCGCTGGGGCGCCCAATACGGCGTCAAGCGCGATCCGCTCGGAGGACTGCATTAAGTCGCTAAATAAATTCTTGGAGGTCAGGGCTTCAGCTTTAGCCCCTGAGGGTAGTTTCCAAACCAGCTACGGCTTTTCGGAAATGCAATGATACTGCCCACGGTAAAAGAGAAGCGGCTCACCGGCAAACAATTTCGCGCTTTCGACTTCGGCAATCACAATCGTGTGATCGCCAGCGACGTGAAGACCGGAAAGTTTGCAGGACAGCTGGCATAAGACATTTTCAAGCAGCGGAATTTTCTGCTCCGTCCAGAAAAACTTCACGCCAAGCCGTTCTAGCGCTTCGGGATCCTGCTCAATCCTTGCGAAAAATTCCGAAAACGCCTGCTGCTCGCGTCTCAAAACATTGACGCCGAACCGCTGCTTCTCTTTCAGCATTGGCAAAAGCCGCGCGCGATGATCCACGCAAACGGAAACGAGCGGAGGCTCAAGCGAAACCGATGCAAACGAATTCGCCGTCATCCCATGAACGTGGCCTGCTTCGCGCTCAACAGTAAGCACGGTAACGCCCGTGGCAAAGTGCCCCAGGGCGCGGCGAAACTCCGAGGAAGAAACAGGGCCGGCAGCCATAATTTCTTTTCAAGATAACACACCACATGCTCGCGGCGCAGCGACCGCCGGCACGAATGGTGTGAGTACAAAAAAAGAGCGCCCCGAAAAAATCGGAGCGCTCTCGTTTGCGTCAACTTCTTGTCAGCTGCGCCCGTGAGGTGGCCGATCGTTTTTCGGTTGTTCTTTTTCTTTCGGCGGTTTGTTGTCCGAACGTGATTTCTCGACGTCCTTTTGCTGTTTTTGTTCTAGCTTTTGTTGCTGTTGGTCGTGTTTCTGTTCGAGCTGCTGCAGTTGTTTCTGCTGCTGTTCTTGCAATTGCTGGCGCGCGCGATCGTCTTTTTGTTTTTGTTCTATCTTTTGCTGTTGCTGCACCTGCTGCTGCTCCACCTTTTGGCGTTCGCGATCTTGCGTCTGGCGCAGATTATCGAGCTGCTGCTGATGCTGCTGCTCCACCTGCGGATTGATGTTCGTAGTACGAGCAGTCGGCGGCCGGTCGTTGTTATTGCGGGGATTTCCATTGTTGGAGTTGTTTCCGTTGTTGCGCCCGCCGTTTGGAACGTTGTCATTCGTATATGTCGGCCGGTTCGGATTCGCCGGCGGCTGATTCGGCTGTGTTGCAACCTTTCCTTGAGCCTGCGCATTCACTTGAGCCGGCTGATTTGGTTGGTTGTTGGGGCGATTCTGCACGCCGTTCTGGACTTGCGGCGTAACCTGGCGTGCGGCCGGCGCGATGCGAATATTCGGGCGCGCTGTCTCCGTCTGCAGTTCGCGTTGCTGTGAGATGGCGATCGGACGTCCGCCATTCGCCTGAATCGCTTGTTGCTGTTTCACAAATGGCACAGGAGCCGGCGGCGGAGTTGTCTTCGCTACTACAGCTCGGCTGCTGAAGGAAGCAGCACCTGTTGGACGCGCATTGGTTGTAGCGCCAGCACCAAGTACGCTGCGCTGCTGCGGAACAACGGCTGGTCCTGTCGGAGCAACTGGTGCGGCGGTCAGTTCACGCTCGTCAACGCGCATCATGTTGCGTCCCACGGGCTGCGCGGACGTAAACGACGCCTGCGAAGTCGCGGTCACGGCGTTGTTGATGTGCTGGTTCTGATAAGTAATGTTGGTCACGTTCACGGTCTTGTTCACGTAAACGTTGTTGTAAACGTTCGTCACTTGCGTGCGATTGATAATGGTCGTGTTCGAGACGTTCACGCGCTCAACATAACGCGGGCTAACGTGATAAGACGGGCAGTACACGTCGCGCGGTCCCAGCGGGAACCACGCCACTCCAACTGCCGGCGGCCCACCGACCGAAACGCCAACTCCCCAATGCGCGCCGCCAACCCACGCAACAAGCGCTGGCGCGTACACGGGACGCACATATCCGACGGTCACAATGGCAGGACGCGGCGGGCACGGAACCCAGCCCCAAACTCCTCCAACAACAACCCAGCGTCCATAGTGGAACGGAGCAAATCCCCAAGGGGCATCGTCAACCCAAGTCCATCCCCACGGCGCAACATAAGCCCAGTGGCCGTAGCGATAGGGAGCCCATCCCACCACGGTCGTATGCGGAAACCATACCGTTCCGTATTCCGGCACGGGACGCCACCCGCCGTTATCATCGAGGTCTTCGTAGCCAACGACATCGTCAGAGACGTAGCGCGCGGAATTTGAATGATCCCATTTGTGATCGCGATCGGAACACCAATGATCGAAGTCATCATCGTCGCCGTAATTTTCAACGTCAGCGCTTAGCTGATCCGTGCCCGTAAAAGTTCCGGACTGATCCGCGTGCAATGCGTAGGAAGATCCGCCGCCCGTAACTTCGCCATCGCCGCCGCGAACTTTCACAAAAGTGGAGTCGCCGGCTTCATTCACCGTGATGCGGTAACTGCCTGGGCGCAAAACGGTAAAAGCAAGATTTGGTGTATCCACTTCGATGCTTTCGTCTTCATCGAGGCGCTTCACGCGCACGTTGATCGAGCCTTCGGTCAGCCGAATTTGCGCGGTGCGATCATCCAAGTTCAAAAAAGAGAAGCCAGTTTCTGCTCCGATGCGAACCGCGCTCGAACCAAAACGCAACTCTGCGCGTCCGCCTTTGTCTGTCCAAAGCTTGTCGCCAGTGGTGATAGGGCGATTGGCGACAATCGTCACCCAGTCATCCGTACCGGCAGGTTCAAAGGAAACAGCGCCGCTCGTGTAACTCAATCGCGCTGCGCGGGATGGGGGGTCGTCTCCGTTATCGTCGCGGTCCCCTTGTGCGAGGGCGAATTGCGGCAATACGAATGTCGTGGCCAGCAATACGCTGAAAAGGCCCAGCCATTTCTTTATGGAATTTGTCATTTGCATCTCTCTCCTGAAGCTTGCAAGCGCGTGAGCTGGATTCCACGAGCTCGCCAAGCTTTTCCACTCACTTCAAACTATCACCACATCACTTCAAACTATCACCACAATTCACCACAGGGCCGCCGGGCCTTCCGCCAGTTTCCAAAATGGAATGACCCGGTACAAAGTGTGTCACCAAATAAAACACTTGCGGGCTCAAAGAGTTGCAACCAGCGTTTTCGCAGCAGGCAAAGAAAAGGCCCACGTTCGAGAACTTCGAACATGGGCCTGAATTCTTTCCGCGCCTATTTAAGCTCAGCGGGAACACAAATTAATGACGGCCATGCGAACCACCGCCACCGCCGTGAGGTGAACCACCGCCTCCACCATGGGACGAGCCTCCGCCCCCGGAGCTGCGGCTTGGTGCTGAACTCCCACGGCTCGGAGCCGAGTAGCTGCGGCCTTGCGGTGCGGAGTAAGAACGCGGCTGCGAGTAAGACCGCGGCGCCTGAGGATTGTATGACCGCGGCTGAGAGTAGCTACGTCCCTGATTGCCTTGATTGTAGGAAGCTGGTGGACGATTGCTGTTACTGCGCTGAGGCGGCTCGTAAGAGCGCGGGCTATTACCGCGGTCAGAGCTGCCGTTGTTCGACCCACCGCGCGGAGAATTCCCGGTTCCCGCCCAGGGTGGACGATCACTGTGCGTCATGCTCGTTCCGCGAGCGGGACGATCCGCTGTGCCATTCTGCTGTGGACGATTGCCGTTGTTACCGGATCCAGCCGGTGCGCGGCCACGATCCGTGGAATTGCCTTGCGCTTCCCAATTCCGTGAGTTCGAACCGGAGTTCGGTCGCTGCGAATTATTCAGTCCTCCGCGGCTGGCGTTGCCTTCTGCGTTGGTGCGCATGGTGGAGTTCGGCTTGTCGAGCGAAAGCTCCCGCTGACGAGCGGACACGCCGCCGTTGTTAGAGACACCGTTGTTCGCGGGGCCGCGATTGATTTGTTCGTTGCCACGAACTTCATTGCCGTGACTCATGTTGCCGGAGTTTTCAAAGCCGCGTCCGCCGTTCGTTGGACGGCCGCCGTCGGAGCGCACAGAGTTGTTGTTCGCCGCGCCGAATGTTCCGGAGTTGAATGAGCGAGTCGGCATGTGCGAAGCGCCTGCTGCCGGTGTATTGCGTGCTACAACCGAGCGGTTCTGTACTGCCGCCGATGGCGCGGCAACATGTGCGTTAGCATGTGCTGCACCAAAGAAGCTCTGCCGTGTCGGTGAGCCTTCCACGCGATTCGTTACCTGCGCACCGCGCAGAGAAGCTTCCGTGACGTGGAATGCGCCACGATTCACTGCAGCGCCGCGGACAAAGTTTTCGTGTGACATCACGCTTACTGCGCGAGCGTTGTGCGCGTAGGCATAGTTAAAGTTGCCGCGCCCGTTGAAGTTGTTGATGTGCGTATTGTAGATGTTGATGTTGCGCTCGTAACCAAAGCTGTGGTGATACCACGGGCGGAACGGCTCGCCGAATCCGAGCGGGAACCAACCAACTCCACCACCGAATCCAAAGCCGAAGCCAGCGCCCCAGCCTCTGCCGCCATAGAATCCAACAAATGCAGGGCCCCAATACGGCCGCGCATAGTAAGGACCAGGGCACCAGCCCCAACGATTGCCGAAGTAGTTCCAACGGCCATAGTGAAACGGGGCATAGCCCCAAGGCGAATAGTCAACCCAAGTCCAGCCCCAAGGTCCAACATAGCTCCAATAACCGTAGCTATACGGAGCCCAACCTGGATCCACGGCATTCGGATACCAGACGTGGCCATATTCCGGCTCTTCACTCCAGGTGCCATTGTCATCAAGGTCGCTGTAACCAACGGTGTCGCGCGAAACGTATTTTGCGGAAACCGAATTGTCTTCTTTAAGATCGCGGCTTTCCGACCAGCGATCAAAAGTATCCGGTCCGGGCGCAGGCGAAACGCTATAGCGGACATCCTGCGAACCATTGAATTCGCCGCGCTCACCCGCTTTGACCGGGTAAGTCTGGCCGCCGGCGGAAACTTCGCCCGAACCGCGGATCACAGTTACGCGAGTGGACTCGCCGTCTTCAGAAACGTCAATGCGAAATGCACCGGCTTCCTTCACCGTAAATGCAAGATTCGGCGCGTCAACTTCGTAAACTTCGCCTTCGCGCAATTCGCGAACCCGGAAATTTACGGAGCCTTCCGCGATGCGCATTTGAATCGTGTTGTCATCAAGATTGAGAAAAGAAAGAGCAGTCATGCTCGCCAAGTGAATTGCAGCCTGGCCGGCCTGCAACTCGGCCCGCGCGTCTTTGTCGGTCCACAGCTTGTCGCCGATGGTTACCGTACCGTTGCGTTGCGCAGTTCCCCAATCGCCCTGGCCACCGGGCTGAAAAGAAACCGCTCCGTCCGTATAGCTGATGCGCGCGACCCGCGATGGCGGGTCACCTTCATCAGCCTTTACTGCCTGTGCGCTGAAACACAGAAGACCGAGCACAGAAAGCAGCAACCCAACGCCACTCTTCCAGCTGAATTTGGTCTTCATAACTTGTCCCCTGTTCTTTAACCGGCACCTTACAACTACTTAGATGACTGACCCGGTCGCTGGGAGCATACTCTTGGCTCCCAGTAGATGGAACCCCGGAATGGGAAAGAAGTTGCCCTTCTGCTGTAACACAGCTGCAACATAGTACTAGGACTATCAATATCTGGCCCCAATTCTGTACTTTAGGACAGGCGACCCCAGCTTTCGCCTCCCGTAGACTTTGCCTTGTGGGCGCTTCTGCGCTCTGGGAGAATTGCATGCTTATGAAGGGCAAATGGATTGGGGCGTTGGCTTTGGGGCTGGTGGCGGCTGTTGCTGTGCCCGCACAGACCTGGCGGCAGGTTGGCCCTCCAGGCGGAACCGTTATTTCGCTGGAAGCGGATCCGAAGGATTCCAAGAAGCTTTACCTCGGCACGTCCGATGGGCACGTTTTCTCCTCGAACGATGAGGGCCAGCACTGGCAATTGCTGAGCCGCATCGGCACAGGACAGGATGACGTTATTACGCACATCCTGGTTGACCCGCGCAATTCGAATCGTCTTTACGCAAGCACATGGACCCTTTATTCCGGTGGTGGCGGCGTTTATCGCAGCGACGATGCGGGACGCAACTGGCACATAATCGGCTTGCAGAAAGAAACTGTTCGCGCGCTCGCGCAGTCCCCGACGGATCCCAAAGTTTTCGTAGCCGGTTCCCTAACCGGTGTATATCGCTCAAAGGACGACGGCAATTCCTGGGAGCGTATCTCCCCCGCGAATCACGATGACCTTCGCAACTTTGACTCTGTCGCATTCGACCCGAAAGACGAAAACATTATTTATGCGGGAACGTATCACTTGCCCTGGAAGACCTCGGATGGCGGCAAGAACTGGACTTCGATCAAAGCGGGCATGATTGACGATTCCGACGTGATGACCGTGATCGTTGATCCTGCAAATCCTTCGAACGTTCACGCGACTGCATGCTCGGGCATTTATCACAGCGTGAATTCCGGTGAAACGTGGAAGCGCTATGCAGGCATTCCGTTCACTTATCGCCGCACGCAGCTGATTCGCCAGGATCCGCAACATCCGGATACGCTTTATGCCGGAACGACCAGCGGCCTCTGGAAGACGACGAATGAAGGGGTTGACCAGTGGAAGCGCATGACCCCGATCGAGTGGGTCGTGAACGCAATTTTGATTGATCCTCAGCATCCGCAGCGCCTGATTATCGGCACAGAACGCCAGGGCGTGCAGATTTCCGAAGATGGGGGCTCAACTTTTACTTCAGCAAACAACGGCTTTCATCATCAGCATGTTCTGGACGTCGCAATGGATCAGGATCGCCCGGAGCGCGCCCTGGTGGTGCTGACCTTTGATACGAATGCGTTTCTTGCGACCAAAGATGGCGGCACGACGTGGACAACCCTTGGCCCGGGCTTGAAGCGGACGGATTTGCGCCATGTCTATGCGGCACCGACGGGATGGATTGCTTCACTGGCGAACGGCGGTTTGATGCGTTACGACGAAGCGACGAACAAGTGGGTTAAGTCCGGCGTGTACGTTGCAGCAGCGACGGCACAACCTGCTTCACAACCGGTAACCAAGGGCAAAGCGGGCGCGGCAGCAGCAAAGCGTCCGGCACCGAAGGCAAAGAGCGGCGCCTCGCAGCCTCTGGCATTCCAGGTGAATGATCTTCTCTTCACCAGCAATGCCTGGTTTGCGGCGACGACCGGCGGAGTATTAATTTCCCTCGATAAGGGCGCAACGTGGCGTTCGGCTGGCAGCGATCCTTTCGCAAAGCAGCCGGCGCAATCGCTTGAAGCTTCGCTCGATGGGTCGCAGATTTGGGCGATTTCACAGCGCAACCTTCTTTATTCTTCCGACTCCGGCAAGCACTGGGACGCGAAGGAACTGAATTTCGCGGCGGCGGGCAATCTGCATTTGCACCGCGTGGACGATACAAACCTTTACGTCACCAGCAATATGGGCCTCTACCAGTCGCATGACGCAGGCCGCAACTGGGCCCGCGCAGAGGTTCGCGATTTGCAATTCCAGGATGTCGCCGGCTCCGGTGCTTCCCTCGTCGCGTCGCTGCAAAAACATGGTTTGCTTGCTTCGTTTGACTCAGGCAAATCGTGGCAGCGCGTAAACGATCCCGTTGCGGAAGGATACTTCCCTGTTTTGCAGGCTCGCCGCAACGGCGCTGTCGTAGCGGCATCTGCAACGGAAGGCATCCTGACGATGGAACCCGGCGCGCGTTCCGCCAGCGAAGGCGTGGGAAGTTCCGCGCTGACGCCAAGCGGCAATATGCAAAAGCCGCGCTAACGGATTTTTTCCTCCAGAGACACAAACGGCGTTCCGGTGAAAACCGGAACGCCGTTTTACTTTTTGCCGCGTGAGATCTAGTGAGCAACGGTTGCGTGAACGCGGACTGGAATTGGTTCGCCGGTAATTTGATAGCCGACACCTCGTACCGTTCGAATAAGCGCGCGGTCGTATCCCGAGTCCACCTTACGGCGAAGATAATTAATATAGACATCGACGACGTTCGTCATTGTATCGAAATTCAGCTTCCACACTTGCTCGACGATTGCGGGCCGCGAAACGGGCTGCCCGCGATGCATCATCAGAAATTCGAGCAGTGCGAATTCTTTGGGGCTGAGATCTATAGCTCGTCCGCCGCGTTGGACTGTGTGCGAGAGACGGTCAAGTTTTAGATCGTCGACTTGAAGGACGGCTTGGCCGGGGCGACCGCCTCGGCGCAAAACGGCACGAATGCGTGCGGCGAGTTCCGCGAACGCGAACGGTTTTGCAACGTAGTCGTCGGCGCCTGCGTCGAGTCCGCGAATTCTTTCTTCCAAGACTCCCGTTCCCGTCATGAGCATCACGGGCAGATCCGGCTTTCGCGTGCGAATATTTCGCAGCACGTCCAAACCGATCGCGCCCTCGAGATTCAAATCCAGCAGGACGAGATCGAACGGCTGCTCCACCGCCAACTGCTGCGCTTCGCTGCCTGTCGCTGCGATTTGTACGATGAACTGCTCTTGCTGTAACCGCTGGTTGAGAAATTCCGCCAGGGGTGCGTCATCTTCTGCCACAAGAATTTTCATGTGTGCACACATAGAACGTGGATTTTTGGAAGGGGTGAGCATATTTTCCGAGGGAAGGTCGCGGCTGTCAACGAGAGGCGCACGCTTGTTGCTGGGATGTTGCTTATCGGTCAATCGAGCGATTAAGAGAATTATTCGCGACTATTGAGAGAGGTCCGGGCGAGTAGGATGCAGGATGACAACGTCTACCCTACGATTTTGAGCGCGGCCTTCTGATGTTTCATTTTGGGTCACTGGATGGAACTCTGCGTAGCCTGCAGCGGAAAGGCGTGCGGGATCAATGTGATAGCGCTCGACAAAGAGCTTGATCATTTCCGTGGCGCGAGCGCTGGAGAGCTCCCAATTCGAGGCGAAACGCTGGTTGTGAATCGGCACGTTGTCCGTGTGGCCCTCAATGCGCAAGAATTCAGGCCTTGCAGCGAGAATTGCCGCTAGGCGGTCAATCGCACCTTGAGAAGAGGCGCGCATTGTGGCGGCCCCGCTGTCAAAAAACCCTACTTCGCGGAGACTGACGACGACGCCTTCACGGGTCAACTTCACATTTACGATCTTGGTCTTAATTTCTTGTGCTAGCGCTTTTTCCAGTTCCTGCTGGACGTTTCTCATAGGGCTGAGAGCACCCTTCATCGGCTGCACAAAATGTTCGAAGTCCGTGGTGCGCTCGGAATTTTCCACGACTTGAACTTGCGAGAATGGAACAGCTTCCGAATCGCTCAATGGAATTTGCGTGTTGGAAGTCTCAAAGACGCCCATCTGCTGAAACGCGACCTGGATTGCCATAGCCAGCTTGCCCACTTTTCTTTTGTCGACTTGCGACGACGCGTAGAGCACCACGAAAAATGCGAAGAGCAAAGTGATGAAGTCCGCATACGATACGACACCGTGGCAAAAGACATCAACGCGCAATTCACCGTAGCCTCTGACGGCAGCGGTGGTGGCCCGCTCGAAGCAGATGGCTCGCTTCGTGAAGCGCAAGGGGCTCTTCTCAGCGCAATTGCTTATTCCGTTTCCGGCAACAACGGATTCGTCAACCTGCAAAGCCTCGGCATTAGCCTCAACAATGACGGCACGCTCAGCGTGGATCAGGGAACGCTCAGCACGAATCTCGCAGGAAGCTTTTCCAGCGTTCAAACTTTTTTGCAGTCTGCCACCAACGGCTTCGCCAATAATCTCGACAGCGTTCTAACGAACCTTACTGATCCTTCCAGCGGAACGCTCGGCCTCGATGCGAAAGGTCTCGCGCAGTCTTCTCAGGATTTGGGTTCGAGCATTTCGGATTTGCAGGCTTCGCTGACGACAAAGCAACAAAGCCTCATCCTCGTCTATTCGCAGGTCAATGCAACGCTGGAAGAATTGCCATTGCTTCAGGCGCAGCTTAGCCAGCAGCTCGGGGGCTTGTAATGTCGAATACGGGAATTCTCTCCGCCTATCGCCAGAATTCTGTCCAGGGGGCCAGTCCGGTAGGCCTCCTTCTTGTGCTATACGACACGGTCATCCGCGATTTTCGCCGCGCCATGGAAGCCATGGACCGCGGGGACGTCGAGATGCGCGTGCACGAACTCAATCACGCGCTCACCGTCATCGCTCATCTCAAATCTGTCCTGGATCATCAGCGCGGCGGAGAAGCAGCTTCGCGCTTTGAAAATTTTTATGAAGTCAGCCGCGGCATGATCCTCTCCGTCAACGTCAATTCCAGTCGCGAAACACTTACAAAATTAATCGATATGTTCAGCTCCATGCGCCAAGCTTGGCACCAGGCGGAAACGCTGATTGCAAAATGATGGAATCGCTCAAGACAAAAATCGAACAGGTAAATCAAACGCTTCGCCCGTTGATTGTCGATTCTCGTCTGGCTCTGCGCGGAGAGCGTGATTTCGGTGTGGACATGGTTCGCGCCCTCGCGGCAACCGTCGGCGAAATGGATCCCGTCATGTCCAACGCGAAACAATTGCGCGCCGAGCAACCCGGGATCGCAAAAGACCTCGATGAGTATGTCGAGCAAGCCACTGAATTGAAAACTCTACTCGAACAGCTTCGCGTCATGCTTGTCGTGCGCCGCGCCTCGCTTGACGATAATCGCGCCCACATGGAAACCGTCGCCCGCTGGGCCAGCGCGCTCCAGTCCACCCGATAATCCTTCTTCTGTTCTGGCAGGTGAGTTGCGCGATGCAATCAGAAAGAAAGCCGCGCGCTTAGTTGGATTTCTCGGCCCGGCGTCATGGCCATGGTAATCGTTCCGAACTGGGGTTCGTTCACGAACCGGTTAGGAGTACCGAGGTTCACTTTGTTCAACGCATTGAACGCCTCGGCGCGGAACTGAAATTTCATCCTCTCCGTGAAAGCGAAGCTCCGGGCCAGCGCGACGTCCATTGTCTGCATCCCGGGACCGTAGACCGAGTTGCGTCCGGCGTTGCCGTAAGTAAAAGCGGGCGGCGTGGCGAATGCCGCGGGATTGAACCATTCATCCGCAGTGTGCGTACCTGGCCCGAAGACTGGCTGGCCAGTAACGTTTGCACGAATCGGATTTTCACCCAGCACCGTGCCCGAATTTGCCGTATCTCCAAAAACGGAAATCGTAAACGGCATGCCGCTTTGAATTTGATAGATTGTCGAGAAATGCCAATTCTGCGTAATGAGACGCATCCATTCCGAACGCTTGTAAGCGGGAATATCGTAAACGCTGCTCAACGAGAAGCGGTGCCGCACGTCGCAGCCGGGTCCTTTTTCCAGGGCAAGGTCTCTGTTGTTCTGCGGGATCGAAGATTCATCCATCGGCGAGCGAAAATCCGGCGCATTGGTCAGCGTCTTCGCAAACGTGTAGTTCGCGAGGAAACTCAAATTGTGTGAATACCGTCGTCGCACGTTCACATAACCCGCGTCATACCAGCTCTGCGCACTGTTCTCGAGCAGATTGATGGTGCTGACCGGAAACGTCAGGCTTTGGATCACCGCGTTTGTACTGCTCGGCGGCAACGTCGTATCTGGCACAAACGTCAGCGTCTTGAAAGGACGCCGCGGCCCGAGTGGTCCCGGTCCGGGCAGAGTATTGTTGATCAAGTGCGCGCGCTGAAGATGGAATCCGCGAGCGCCCAGGTATCCAAATTCCAGCGACGTATCTTTTCCAAGACTCTTTTGAACGGATCCATTCCATTGCTGTACGTATTGCGCGGGAGAATGCGGGTCGAACGCAGTAAAGCTGACTGTCGTCGCAGGCAGAGCGCCGGTTCCAAGAACGGGCGTGCCGAAATTCAAACCCGTATTGAAAAGCGCGGCGGGAGGCGTGAAATTATCGGCCTGCTGCGTTTCCGGAAACACGTACGGCACATTGTGCCGCTGATTACACCACGTATTCTGGTCCACGGGCGTAAAGAAAATTCCGTACGCCCCATGCAACACGATTCCCCAGCGCGGAATGTGTTTGGCAATTCCGAGCCGCGGCGCAAAGTTCCGCTGATTCGCATACATCAGCCCTTGCGGATAGCCATTCTGCCCACCGACGAAAACGGAAGGAACGCCGTTGTTAAAAATCAAATTCGTATTCGTGTTCCGTTTGTCATAGAGCGGATTCGTATATTCGTAGCGAAGCCCGAGGTTCAGCGTGGTCGTCGGCGTCACCTGCCAGCTGTCTTCAACGAAAGCCGATGTTCCCCAGTTGCGCAAATTCATTTGCGGAACGCCGGCCTGGCGCTGCTTGACTGCGGGCAAACTTAGCAAGAGGCTTGCAAATCCGGAGCCGCTGCCATCATTGAAACCAAATTCCGTGGTGTAGCCATTCGTATATTGGTAGTAGCCTCGGTTCTGAAAGAATCCCCACATCGGCCACGTGTACCAGTGGAAATCACCGCCGAATTTTACGGCGTGGCGCCCCAGTTGCCATGCATACGTGTCGCGAATTTCATACATCGTGTCCCACGCATGCATCGGCGTCGCCGCAAACGTATCGCCGATTCCGGTGTACCCCTGGGCGGCAAACCACGGTGAACCCCACGCGTTTTTCCCGCCAAAGCCGACGCCTTGAATTCCGAGCGCGCCAACGATGTCATTCACTCCATCGTTCTGCGAAGTGTGATTCATGGAAAGCCGTGACACCGCAACGGAGACGGTATTGACCTTATTTGCGCTGAAAATATGATTCCACGAAATCACACCTTGCTGCGACCGGTTGTCGAAGTTCGCCCCGAATCCCGGAAGCGTTTCCGTCGTCGAAGTCATTCCGCCCGTTGGCGTAAACCCATTTTCCGAACTCAGCGTGTACCGCCCGAAGAGCGTGTCCGAATTGGAAAAGTTGTGATCTATACGGATCGTCCCCTGATCCTGAAAATGTGTTTCGTTCCGTACGTCAAGATAATTATTGGAGTCCGCGCCTCCCGACATCCCCATGTCCATGTTCGGCGCGGGAACGTGTTGCAGCAGGAACGCTTCGAGCAGCGGATTGATTCTGCTCGTCGGAATCATGTTGTTCGTAAACTGCGTCCTCGTGTACGGAAAATTCGACGGCCCAGTCGGCAGACTGGGATTGTAAGCAGGATTCGCAACAGCTGTCTTCGGGTCGTAAATTTTGACATTGCTCATGCTGAAGTCGCCCATGATTTCGTCACGCGTGGGAACCGTCAAAATCTGCGCGTCGGCTTGTGAAAGCCGCAATCCTTCGTAGTTCACAAAAAAGAAAGTGTTCTTTCCAACGAGCGGCCCCCCAAACGATCCTCCGAAATTATTCTGCACAAGGTGATTGTTCCCCATGGAAGCAAACGTGGCCGCATCCATCGCTCCATTGCGAAGAAATTCGTAAACCGTTCCGTGAAACTGGCTCGAACCGGAGTTCGTCACGATATTGATCTGTCCGCCGCCCGCTCCACCCATGTCCGCCGTGTAGCTGCTCGTTTCCACTTGAAATTCTTTTACCGAATCGGGTGAGAGACTTAGATTTTGTGTGTTGAACGTGGGGTCAGTGTTCGTTGCGCCGTCGAGCAAAAAGAAATTCGCATTGGGACGAGCCCCGCCGATCACGACGGCAGACCGCTGGCCCGGACGCCAGTAAAGCGGATTCGTCGATCCAGTTTGCGCGCCGAAACCCACATGCGCTCCCGGCACCGTCAGCACAAGATCAATGAGCATTCTTCCGTTCAGCGGCAGTTCGCGGATGGACTTCGGCTCAACAACTTCTCCAACGCTCGCATCGGTCGTTTGCAATACTTCCGTTCCGGCGAGCACTTCCACTCCCTGCTTGATCGAACCCACACGAAGCGTAATGGCCAGTGCCAATTTCTGCCCAACTTCGAGGCGCACCGATTGCGTTGCAACCGCAAAACCGGATGCTTCCGTTTTCATCTCGTAGTCATCCGGCAAAAGAGCGGGCACTTCAAAGAGTCCTTGCTGGTTCGTGACGACGCGCCGCATTGCACCCGTGCTGGCGGCAGTCAATTGAATGGCGGCTCCCGCCACCGGCAGGCGCTGCTCATCCGTGACCGCGCCCGTAACCACAGCGTAATTGCTCTGCCCAAAGGCAGACATCGTAAATACAAGCAACATCGCCCCAAGAACCAAGGCAACAGAGCCCGGAAGTTTTCGCATGGTCTTCCCTCTTTAGAAATGTGCGCATCAGCACTGCACGCCGCGAATCCCGGGGTTGGGTTTCGGCCTGTTCCAGGTCATTCGACCCGGATTACTCGAAAATGTGCTGGTAAAGCTTTGCCGCAACTGTAGTTAGGGAATGAACCGCGATCAATAATAGGAATGTACTAGTTCCCGGTGGCCTGGCGGCTTCCTCGCATCGCGTTCCTTCACGTTACAATGTTTCGGCCAAGATGCCGGACACTCGCAAACATCCACGCGGCCTGATGCTGATCGCCGCGTTCAAACTTCTTAAGGGACTATCGCTTCTTGCCGTCGGCATCGCCGTTCACATGCTTGCGAACAAGGACCTCGTTTCTGAGGCCCAGCACTGGGGAGACCTTTTTCGCGTTGACCCGCACAATCACTATCTGAACTTGCTGATCGAAAAGCTGACTACGGTGGACGCGCACAAACTGCGCGCGCTCAGCCTCGGCACATTTGTTTATTCCGCTCTTTTCCTGACGGAAGGCGTGGGGCTCTTTTTACGCAAGCGCTGGGCCGAATTCCTGACAATTATCTCAACTGCAGGCCTTATTCCCCTCGAGATTTACGAGCTGTATCGCCGCCTCACTTTCACGCGAATTCTCTTGCTCGTCGTCAACATCGGCGTTGTTTTTTATTTGATCTACGAAATTCGCCGCCTTACCCAGGCAAAGCGCGCCTCATCAGGCCAATAAGAAGCCAGTTTTACTGGGATGCCCCACACGCGGCGACGCGTGTGGGGCATCTGCACAACTCTCTAACAAGAATTGCTCAGTTATCGAAATGACAAAACTACATCGCTGAACTAAAGCCGCCGCCGTGCTTCATCCGCCTCGTCGGCAAGTTGGAAGAATGTATTGATGAACGCCTGGCTTTGTCCGATGAACAATCCATCATCCAAAAAGCTCTGCGCCGCAGCGATTGCTCCGCCAAGCTTTCTTGAAGTCGGACGAATGATCGAGACCTGTCCCAGATTCTTGTCCAGAAAATCGCATGGCTCCGGCATGATCAGATTTGCCTGCAAGTCTTCCGGCTGATTCTGCGTTAAATCCGCAAAGGTCACCGTCGACTTGTTCACTGGATCGGTGAACGTTAGCGGCGTCGCATTTCCCGCTTTGTCCTGCCATGTCTGGAAGTGCATGATCTCCGAACCGCCGATGCTCACCAGAATGCGCAGCACTTCAACATTCGTTGCCTGCTGCGCGAGCGTCGCATACAAGCTCGTTCCACCCTGTTCGATGAACGCAAAATGGAATCCGGCAGTAAACGCAATCGCTTTCAAGCGATCGGCAATGGATTGCGAATTGTCGCTGCTTAGCGAGCTGTTTCCGAGGTCCGCATCTGTGCGAGGAATTGCGGTGAATTTTCCTTTGCCCAGGCTTGGCACGGCATTCACAAATGTCGCACCCAAATCAGGATTCGTCGTACTCCGATACCGCGTCCACCAGCTTGTGTCCACAGTGAGCTGCGTCAGATTCGTCAGACGTCCGATCTGTCGTGCACCGGTCGCTTTGCTGCTTGGCAAGGTCGCAAAAGGAGAAAGATCAACCGGCTTCGCTCCCTTCGACTCCAAATAATTGTTCAAAAAACGGTGATGCGTAAACTCATCATCCGTATTGTCATGGACGTACTGCGCCATGTCCCCATCGAGAAGCTCGAGCGCCGCCGTGTAGAGTGGATTTCCGCCGTTCAATCCCGATTCTTCCGCGTCCTGCGTGCCGCCGAGTTCCGAATACTGTTGCCAAAGATCCGTTTCTACTTGTTCCGCTGCCGACAAAAATCGCAGAATCGCAATGTCGCCTTTCGTAATTCCGGCGTCATCGCGGTCGTCGCGATCGTCATTTGCTGCAAACAACCGCCCGGGAATTACCATTCCCGCCGCAGTTGCTGCTCCGGCTGCTGTCGCTCCCTTCCTCAAAAATGTACGGCGACTGCTCTTCACAGCCTCATTGCCTAGTTCTTTCATTTCCGGTCTCCCTTTCATTTTTTGACCTGGGATCCGGACTAAAAAATCCGGAGATTGGCTATGTTTGCCCTCGGCAACGCCGACAGCCGTGTGCACATGGTTCTCACTTCGATGGGCGAGTCTGATTTGTGGATGCATGTTTTAAAAAAATCTTCGAATAAATTTTCGTTTATCCGTTTTTCAAGATTATTTACAAAAAACAATCTCTTCGCGCAATCACGATCACATCAAAAAAGTGCAGGTGCATAACCGCACTCGCCTTACTTTTATTCCGTCCTTTTTGAAAATTTTTGCGCGACGCATCGCGCGGTGCCTCTCCACCGATTCCGCTGCGTCTTCAAAATTCCTTCTACGTTTTCCTGTACCGTTTCTCCGCTTTTACGAACACACATCCCATTTTTCGGTGTTACCGCGCAAAGTCGTAGCGCCCCGCTTTTAGGCAGGCACCATGTCTTCTTGAACTACAAGCAAACCACATGGAAGGACCTTCCCGCAGAACTCGATCTCGGTCTCATGGTTCTTCCCGTTCGCGTCGCCTACGTGGACGCCGACCCGGAAGTCCAGTTTTACGATGTCGCCCACGCCATTGACATGATTGAAGGCAACAACGCACGAGCAATTCTGCTTACGCCTCGCTCAAAAGCTGGAAACTGACAATTGTTGATTTAGTGCCGCAGCACTACAAAGTGCGTCGCCGTATACCCCAGCACGGCTCCAAGAAAAACGTCCGAAGGAAAATGCGCGAGTGTCGTCACGCGCGAAAGGCTGATCGCTGTGGCAAATCCGTACGCCACCCACGGCACCCAGCGATGCTGCCGATATCGGTGCGAAATGACAGCCGCCACCGCAAACGCTCCCGCGGCATGGCCCGAAGGAAACGCACTGCCTTTAAACGGTGATTTTCCGCCGCTAAAAAATGTGTCGTTGAATGAATTCGTCGCCGCAACATCTGCCGGCCGTTTCCGTCGCGTGATTGCCTTGATTACAAGGTCGATGACCGCACTGTTCGCGTAGGCTTCTCCCGCTAGAAGCGCGGTGCCCTTCGCATAATCGTCGTGTCGCCAATAGCCCACCAGCAAAAACGATACGGGAACGATGCCAATCGCCGCCGACGTAATAGGCCCATCAAACACATCGTTCAGGTCATCCAGGTTGCCACGATGATCTCGAAAGTAGGGCATCGCGTGCGGGTCCGCCGCAATCAGCCCCGCCGTTCCTCCAACGACAGCAAGTGTCGGAATCCAGTGATGCCCTTTCGCAAGTTGCGCGGGAAACAGCCAAATCTCTTTCTGATCTTGCAGGAATCGTTTCGGAAGCTGCTTCCACGTCACTTCGATGTCTTGCGAGGAACCTGGTGTAGGCACATCTGTCGCAACCGGCGCGTCTGGCAACGTCGCCGGCACTTCTTGTCCGTAACTTGCTGTTACAAAAAAAATCGACGCAATGCTAAGTATTCCAACGCGAAAACTATTCGCCCTAAGAAAACCTCTCACGCTCATTCTCCCGGTGGCTGGGAGACCTTCTCTATCTTCTCTCATCTGAGCGCAGTATGAACAGTCCTGTTTAACTCAACCAGCTCCCGGAACACCAACTACAGGGCAGGCACCTTCTCCGCTCTTATGCCTTTTTAGGAGCTGGCTCACGACGCGCTTTGACTCGACCGCACGCTTCCATCAGCCCGGACCGCGAGCTTCCTTCCAGTGCCCTGATCGAACACGACATATTCGGCGGGCTCACTAGCCGCAAGTTCCAGGATGCGCGCCTTCGCTCCCTCGTGAGTTCGTGCGGCTTCCACCCAAATGAGGTGGCCTGCGCTATCTTTCCTGAAAATATCAAGCTGTGAACTCATCGGGTTGCCCCTTTGGCGCGAACTTTCTTTCGCCTGAGAGAGTCCTTCTCGCGCCGGCTGCGTCCCTTTGTGGAAACCGGCTTCACTGGCGCTTCGGACGCGGCTTCCATCGCAATGGCTTTTTCAACCGCCGCGAGCGGGACTTTCTCGAAATGAATTTTTGTGCTGCGCATTCTCAGCTCCTTCAACTGTCAAACACTAACAGGCAAAAAATCATACGGGTCAGATCTTTAAAAGATTGCTATGGGTCAAAGTGCGGTCAAACTGCGCGGGATTGCGGTAGAAAAGGACAGCGTCGTCTCAAAATAGCCTATGTTTCGCAATCGTAACTTTTGCTTGCATTTACGATTGCGGTGAAATAGGATAACGATACGTTAGTCTGTCCTTTTACTGTACGGTGAGGTCATGGCTAAGTCTGCAAACAAATCCACGCCAATGCATTTCAAAACCATGGTGCAGGGAGATGTTCCCCAGGGTCGCAATGGGAAACATAAACTCGTTGTCACAGCTATACTTCGCGACCTCGATCAGCTGGAAAAGGGTTCTGCCTTGAAGGTCCCGCTCACTGGCTTGGGGCAATCGACGAAGGAAAAGGTGCGCTCCGCTCTCAATCGCGCCACGCGAAAGGCCAAGCGCCCCGTCGCGACCGCAAGCGATGCCAATTTCTTGTACGTCTGGAATGTAACCGAATAGGGCGATTTCTTCTGGTTGACGGCAATCCTAAGTTCGATGCAGCGCGTCCGTGTGCAAACTGCCCAGGTGCCCCACCCTCGAATTGTGAGGGGAGGTTTTTCTTTTTCCGCTTTCCGATTCCCTACTTCCCCCGCACGATGCTCAACACCATCGCGATCTGTCCGCTATGCCAAATCGTGTGCTGCACAATTCCGTTCAGCAAAACTTCGTACGGATAATTTCGCCCGGGCGTTTCTTTCCCCAAATCCTCCGCCGGAAAATTCCGCATTCTCTCTTCCAGCAAATCCCGGCTCTGCTTCCACCGCGCTACCAGTTCGTTCCATGGAATCACCGCCTCCGCCCACTCTTTTTCAGCTTCCCACTTCGGCATCGGATGGCTCGCATCCGTTTTTCGAATTCGTTCATTCCACAGCAGCAAATGTTGCAGCAGCTCCGCAATCGTATGAGCACCCGCAGCGGGCGCCGTTACCGCCAAATCCGGCGTAATCCGCTCAAGCAGTTCCGCCACCGTAGGCCCATACCACGCACCCTTAATCGTCACCGCCCGATAAGCCTCGGCAATTCCCTCGCACTTGTTCATTCGCTCGTCTCCCGGGTCAATCCTTATTTTCTCTGTCCGCCCTTTGACACCCAGTCTGGCGCCGAATTTGTCCTCTGGCGCAGCAGCAGGTTCAATTGAGCCGCGTGATGTTGCACGTGCCGCATATTGTAGAGGAGCAGTTCTCCATTGCTCATGTCGCGATACGGAATAGGGCATGGACTCGCAGCCCAGGCTTCTGTCATTCCCGCCATCACGGTGTCCAACCTCTTGCGGCAGTGCTCAAGGTAGCCAAGCAATCCGTCTTTTCCGTAAGCCGGCTCCGGCACGACAACTTCGTCCTCAAGTTCGCTGAGGCCAAACGGCGGCGGCGGACGGAATTGGGGCTCGTCTTTTTCCGAAAGATAAAGATCGAGGAAGAAGAGCGTGTGAAAGGCGAGGTACCAAAACGCGCCCCGCCCCTCACCTGACCAAACAGAATCCGGGCAGGCGTCGATCGCATTGGCGAGCATGTCGATCGACGCATGGAACTGCTGCCGGATCGTAGATCTCCAAAAGTCCAACATGAGCCCGAATCTCCTTTGATTTCGAGAAACGAAGAATAGCACGGGCAGATGGCGCAGATAATTCGACAGCACCTTGAAGAGTCCGGCACGAATTCCGAATCTAGCAGCAGCGGATCAATAATCAGTCTCGCCCCACTGGCTGAGCTTTCCATAAGGCGATTATCCTTTCCGATTTGCCTTTCTCGCCCGGCTGTAGTTCAAGCAAAGCTCTAGGAATCCAACTGGATGTGTGGCGCGGCGGCTCCCGCTGCAGCGCGGGTTTCGTGGAATTTTCGTTGATAGTAAGCAACCGTCAAAAAAATCACCGGCACGCCGATAATGCTCGGCAGTACCCAGAAAATTGTGTACCACTGGCTGCGGGCGACAGATGGAAGCAACCGCACCGCGCCGAACACCAGGAACGCCGTGTACCCGGCAATGCCCGTTCCGCACATTGCAGCAAGATGCTCATACCACCAGCCCATCCGCGACTGTGGACCACGCAGCAAGTAGCGCAAATTACCAAACGCTATAAAGGGACCGATGGGGCTCAAACCAATCAGCGGCCCGCTCCGGTACTTTATTCCGAGGAAGAGCACGGTAAAGCCAGCGAGGAACAGCAATACGTTGAGCACCAGCGTAAACGGCGTGCGCATCTCTTTCGGCTCGCGCTTCGTCTCCACCGCCCAAATGCCCTGCCAGCCCGCCGTCAGGGTGAGGCCGGCTAGATACGCCAAGAACGTTGCAAAGATGCGTTGCGACAGCACGAAACTCGAGAGTTCCGCCGGAGAAAGTGCTCGTGAGATTTGCCGAATAGAAAGTGGAATAGTGAACGCGAGGCCGCTCATGGCGAATGCCGTAACGACAACCACGGACATGCACACGACGTAGAACCATCCGGCGAGAACGTGCGTCCTACCGCCCTTGCGAGCGATTGCCGGTATCCAAAATAGGATCAACGCGAGCCCGCCCGCGGCGATGTGCACCCACCTCAGCCACTGAAACAGGTTTGCCATTGTGATTCTCCTTCCGCATTCGTGTCCGCACTCGGCGCATGGATTCCTCGCACCAGGTAAGCCAGCCCTGATAGGCGTGCATTCCCATACGCAGCGTTAGATGTTGATGGAAAGCAGCGGAGGAAAGATCGTCCGGAAATTCTGGGTCGCACCGGGACCATTCCTTTTCCGCATTTTTTAGCGCCTCAAGGCGCGCCGCCCAGCGCGTGTGAAGTTGCTCCAGAAATCGCAAGGTGTGCTGCAAATCGGAGAGCTCATCCATCAGGTAAATTTGCGCCAGAAAGGTATGCCGCATGTCTCCAAATTGCGGCTCTTGCCGCAACCAGTTGGCAAGCTGCTTGCGCCCGGCTGCCGTAAGTTCGTAAACGATGCGTCCAGGGCCGCGCTTGGAGGCTGCGCGGCGCGACCGCAACAGCTTCTGCTTCTCCAGCCGTTTCAGGGTTGGGTAGACCTGGCTCAGTTCGGCGGCCCAGAAATGTCCGATCCCGTGATCCAGGATGGCTTTCAGGTCGTATCCGCTGGCGGGCTCGCGCAGCAGACCCAGCAAAATATGCTCCAGACTCATGCCACCACTATATAACTTATTATATAAATCTCAACTGTTATTGCGGGGTCCCGCAGCCGGGTGCCGCACCCTTCGGTTTTAAGGGTGCGGGTTTAGAGTCAGCTGCAAGCAAGACCCAAAACATGGTTGGGCGAGTGGGCTTTTCTCAGGCGGGTGACACGTTCTCGTGCTAGCAAAAACCTGGCAATCTTTGAAAGGCTCTCACAACCGCCTGAACTTGCCTTTCATCAAGGTCGTTTTCCCACAAACCATCCCGTTTAACCGATGAACCAACGATAAAAACTTCTGCGGACGCATAGTTCCCGATATTTTCCGGCGTGATACCCGAACCAATCAACGTAGGAATTGACACCGCGCTGCTGACGGCTTCTACTTCGCTGGCGTCCGCTGGCTGGCCGGTGGATACACCCGAGACAATTACGCCATCGGCTTTGAAAAATTCAGCGGCCTTTGCGGTCTCGACGATATCAACGTCTGCAGTGATGGCATGTGCCGAGTGCTTCTTCTTGATATCCGCAAAGATGCGGACATTCTCGGCGCCAATCGCCCGGCGGTATCGCAATAGCGATCCGGCACTTGACTCGATCAGGCCTTCATCTGCCACATGCGCGAAAACAAATCCTTCTACTCGAACAAAGCTCGCGCCGCACGCGTGTGCTATCGCCACAGCCCACAAATTGGCCCCTGCGAGAACCTGAATTCCCAAGGGAAGTGAAACCGCGCGCCGCACCTCGGAGCCAATTACAGCCATCGCAGCACCAATCTCCGGTCCAACAGAACTCTTCAGATAAGGGCGATCATGCGTATTCTCAATCGCCAGACCGTGAAAGCCCGCCGCTTCATAAACGCGCGCTTCACGAACTGCGTCCTCGGCAATTGCCGCAACGCTTTTCTGGTTAGCCGGAGTGCCTGGAAGAGCGCCGACGTGTATCACGCCGACAAGCGCCCGTGGCACTCCAAAAAGCGAATTGACGACTCCACGTTTGTCCATATTGGATAGCGATTGTACCGGAGTGAGTACCAGCATGTCTTTCCGTTGCGTGGGAATTCGAAATACCAAGTCTCCAGCAAACGCTCGAATTTGTACCGCTACACGGCCAGTTCATCCTAGAATTACTTTGTTCTTAAGAGCGGCACCCGAAGTCGATTCAGCCAACCATCGAAGGAGCAGCAATGAAAGCTGCACAAGCGGAAAAGTCTCCTAGAGTCCTTGTCATCGACGTCGGCGGCACAAACGTAAAGATGCTCGCTACCGGACAAAAAGAACCTCGAAAATATCCCTCTGGCCCCACCATGACCCCGCGCAAAATGGTCCGCCTGGTCAAGAAGTCGGTTCGGGACTGGAAGTTCGATTGTGTATCGCTGGGCTTTCCCGGACCCATCATTAATCAGCACCCCCTTCGAGAGCCCCACAACCTGGGCGGCGGCTGGGTGGGATTTAACTTCCGCAAGGCTTTTGGCTGTCCAGTCAGAATCATCAATGATGCTGCAATGCAGGCGCTTGGCAGTTATAAGGGCGGCCGCATGTTGTTTCTCGGATTAGGCACTGGTCTTGGGTCGGCAATGATTGTGGACGGGGAGCTTCAGCCCATGGAGCTGGCACACCTTATCTATAAAAACGGCAAAACCTACGAAGACTACCTTGGCTTGCGTGGCCTCGAACGATGCGGCAAGAAAAAGTGGCGCAAGCATGTGGCCACAATTGCGAAGAAACTTAAGACCGCGCTGGAAGCCGACTATGTGGTGCTGGGTGGCGGAAACTCTAAGAAATTGAAAAAACTGCCTCCCGGCACGCGACTAGGCAACAACCAAAACGCTTTCCTGGGTGGCTTTTCCATGTGGCAGAAATAGCAACTAGACTCCTGCATCAGCTTTTTGCTTGCTCAGAATCTCCGCTGTGCGAACGCATAACGCCGATTGGCGCGTTGATCAAAACTTAGACAATTACTTCCTGCTTGCCGACAATCCGCTCGGAACCCAAGCGTGAAGCGCACGATGCTGCCATTCGCAGCAAGCAAGACGATTCGGCAGCTCTGGCCCCAGGTGCACACCCATCGGGATAGACTACACTCAGGGAGAGAAGCTACCGAAACCATGCAAGAAGCGGCGAAAAATCTATTGCTGGTTCTAGTTGCGCTCTTTCCCATCGTGGACCCGCTCGGAGGCAGCCCATTCTTTCTGGCGTTGACCAGGGAATACGCACCGGAAGCGCGCAAAGCGTTGTCATGGCGCATTGCCATGAACAGTTTTTTCTTGCTGGTTGGGTCGTATTTTGTTGGGACCTACGTGCTTGCCTTTTTTGGGATTTCGCTGCCAGTGGTGCAGATCGGTGGAGGCCTGATCGTCATGGCGACAGGATGGACGCTCCTGAAGCAGCGAGACGACGAAAAACACGATATACACAGAACCGTCCAACCGCAGGACACATTCCGCCAGGCATTCTATCCCCTGACGATGCCACTGACAGTAGGCCCCGGATCAATCTCCGTGGCGATCACATTGGGCGCAAACTCGGGTCTCCATCACTCTTACCATCCTTTGAATATCTTGGCTGCACTTATTGGATTAGTCTTGATCGCGATCAGCATTTTGCTTTGCTATGGATTTGCCGATCGGCTGGCGCGAATCCTGGGAGCAACGGGGATGACGGTGATCACGCAACTGTCGTCATTTTTCCTGGTCTGTATCGGTGTGCAGATTGCTTGGAACGGGATCAAAGCATTGCTGGAGTCGGTAACGCTGCATTTTGGCTGACCAAGCGTCCCCAAGAAAGTAGGGTCCGAGTCAAGTCCGGTCCCGGTAATTCACTTCTCCAGTCAGCGCGTTAACCGAGACTTAGTCGATGGTTGACTTGGTGGATGGGTGCTCCGCACTATTGATCACTTCTTAGGAATGGGGAATTTCTGACGAGCTAGCAACTCATCCAATTTGGCCCTGTCCAAGAAATTACCACGAAGAACAACACCTCGAATCTTTTTCGTGTTACGAATGTCTTCCAGCGGGTTTGCATCGAGCAGAACCAGATTCGCAATTTTACCTTCCTCCACGGAGCCAAGAAACTGATCCACTCCAAGAAACTGCGCGGCGCGCAGTGTCGCCGTTTGCAGTGCTTCCATGGGAGAAAAGCCAGCCGACACCAGAAGTTCAAGTTCATCATGCAGACTAAATCCGGGGTACGTGTATGGATTCGGCGTGTCTGTACCCGCAAGAAAGGGCACATTTGCCGCGTGCATTGCTTTCACGATAGCAATGTCATATTGAAAGAGGCGAAACTGAATTTCGTCGTTCCGCGGATCCGGCTGCCCACCCATTGAAGTCCAAAAGCTCAAAAGAGTCTGCGGCATGTATGCGATGCGTGAATCTTCACGGAGTGCAGGATCATGAATCCTGGCGTAGGACCTTAGGACAACTAGCGTTGGAGTCTGCCAGGTGCGATTCGCGGTGAATTCTCGGTAGAGACTGCCTGCCTTATTTGGGTCGCCGGTGGTCAGGATCGTTTCGTTAATCTTGTAATATAGGTCGCGCGCAACGCTGGGATCATCCTCATCATTGGCCCTGGCTGCCAAGCGCTGCAGTTCCTCGCTTTCCGAACTCAAATAATTTGGAATGCCCCACAAATGTTCGATACTTCGTTGTCCAACGGCGGAGGCTTCTGATGGCGTGACACCGTCTGGGATGTGTCCCTCAAAGGGGATCCCGCTTTCCTTCGCTTGCGAAGCAATCGCAAGATACGAATTGCGAGACAATGTGTTGTACACCTTCAGAAAATCTGCTCCCTCTTTCACTAGCTTTGCGACGGCTTGGCGGGCTTCGGCAGGATCCTTGATTGAGATAGAGAAAGTCCAAAAGGGATGCTCCCCTTCCAGGATCGGGCCTGCAGCGAATGTTTCCGGTCCAAGACGAGAGCCGGCTGAGACTTCTTTTTTGAGTTGAGCAACTTCCACAAGTGGAATGTCCCCTCCCATGTCCCGTATACCGGTGACGCCATTCGCAATGAACAGCGGAAAAAAGCGATCTGGTTGACTCTTACTCAGAGAATGCACGTGCATATCCCACAAGCCTGCAATTAGGAATTTTCCTCTCGCGTCAACAATCACCATGCCAGCTCGGTGTTTGTTCTGACCGCTTGGAGAGATTGACCTGATCTTGTCGCCTTCGATTAACACGGACATGTCCGGGCGGGCACTGGAACCCGTCGGGCCAATGACGTTCACATGCTCCAGGAGCACAGAATGGGGACTTCTTGGCTTTGGTTGACTTTGCGCGAACAGCGGCCAGCAAGCTAACAGCCAGAGGAGGGGAAGTCTGAGAGCCTTCATCTCAATCCCTTTCGCGGTGGAAGTGGAAATAGTTTAGACGATATGCGACCGGACTTTGTCTGGTATACGGAGTGTCTGTGACACTGACCTGCGTGAGTGACGAAAAGACGCATAGGGCATCAAATGAATTGTGCGTTAGAACAGAACTCCACTGGAACTTCCGCCTGCTCTCGTTCTGACCAGAAATTCGGCGCACTGAGGAGAGACCGATCATGTCGAGTATTTTGATTACCGGAGCAAACCGCGGACTAGGATTGGAATTTGCGCGCCAATATGCAGCCGACGGATGGGACGTGATTGCGACAGCGCGCAATCCAAAAAGTAGCAAGGAATTACAGCAGTTGGCAAAAAACAAAAATGTGTCTTTACCTGGCCTGGATGTGACGAGCGATGAATCAGTTAGACAGTTGGCGGAATCTCTGGGCGGCAAGCCGGTAGATTTGCTCGTCCTGAACTCGGCCATTTATACGCGAAACGGAACCGAACTCGGCAAACTCAATTTTGCCGGATGGCGCGAGTCCTTCGAAACAAACGTGCTGGGAGCCATCCGGGTGGCAGAGGCGTTGCTCGAAAACGTTGCGGCGAGCAAGAGGAAACAGATCGTCGCGATCAGCACCGGGATGGGCTCAGTGGAAGCGTTGGGATCCACGATCGGGTTTGGAATCGCCTATCAATACAGGACAAGCAAAGCAGCGCTAAATATGACGATGTCGATCCTGGCGAAAGAAGTGGAGCCGCGGGGAATCAGTGTGGTTATATTCAGTCCGGGATGGGTGCAGACGGACATGGGAGGCGCGAACGCGGTGCTGACGCCGGAGCAGAGCATTGGAGGCATGCGCAAGGTGCTCGAAGGGAATCCGATGGAGCTGACGGGAAAATTCCTGGGCTACGATGGCGCTACTTGGCCGTGGTAATTGAGGTTTGAAAATATTTTCCGAGGCAGGTCGCCGCGCCTTAATTCCGAAAAAACGTCTTTGGATGGACCGTCTTTGCGGGTTTGTACCTCCGCTCTGTCCCGCTGCTCTTGCGGGATGAACAGCGGGGCTTATTTCTTTGCTGCCGGTGCGAACGCTTCAAACTCGACGTGACCTTCATGAGCGCAAGCCTTGAGTTCCTCGGTGTTGATAGGCGTTGCAGTCTGTCCCGGTGGCACGGACCCGCACCGCATGTTCTTTTCGAAACCCGGCGCTGAGAAAATAAAGACCAGGCTGATGTTGTCTGTACCGATGTTCTTGAGGCCCACCCAAGTCTGAGCCGGGAAGAAGACCGTCCCTCCGGCATGCACGTCGTATTCCTTGTCATCCAAAGTCACGTGTGCGGTGCCCGTCTGGATCAGCAGGATCTCGTCTTGCTCCAGATGCTTATGTTTCGGAATCATGCCTCCGGGTGGAATCTCCTCGGTGCCAAGCACAAGGTGTTTCGAGCCGCTGTTTTCGGGAGTCACTTTCAGGATGAACTCGACTGTGGGGATGGTAAGCGATCCGCGCGGACGCCTCACCCGCTTTTCTCCTTCATTCTTTTCAAGCACAAGGGTCTTGGCACCCTGGGATTGTGCGTAACCGTAGCCAATGACCGCTAAGAGAGTCACAACGACGAGCAGAATTATCTTTTTCATGACCCGGATGGTAAGTCAAATTCAACCTCCGCAGTGTTCCAAATCGAACATTCCCATTTGATTGCAGCGTGACTAGCCGGGTGCCCCAGGTTCGTAGTTTGAACCTGGGTTTCGGTGGGTGGCCGATAGCTGATCCGTGCCGCGATTTTGGGTACCGCACTCGATCTCCGCAAAATCTCTTGGCTGGCCGGGTGCCGCACCCTTCGGGGTCAAGGGTGCGGGTTTTGACTTTTCTCTCAGTTCGAACTTTTCCCACAATTCATTGGAATTAACTGAATACATAATATATTGACTAAATAACTTTTCCGTGCTACCCTTCCCTGTGTTTTACGAGCGCCATCCCGATTTCCCCTCCCTGACCGCACTTTCCTATCCCCTTTGTTTTGATAATCATGCAAAACCCTCCTCCCGCATCTCCTTTCCTTTGATAACGATACAAAACGCCCCGGGGGTAGTATTGGTATCTCTGACCAAAGGCTCTTTCTCCTCTCAGGATTCAGGAATTGCGCCCGTAAGTCCTGCATTTGCCACTCTTGCGAAAACACCGGGGGTGTACCCAAACTATTCCCGAATTGGAACCCATTCGCCTCCCGCCCTGCTTTCCCTCCTTACTCCCCTGCGTCAATACCTGCGTATCTTCCGTGCTACAGTTTTCCTCCTGGAGGGAATTCCCAATGCGTAAAGTTCTGATTGTCTGCAGTTCCGTAGTTCTCGTTCTTGCCGTCGCCGCGATCGCAATTCGCGCTCAGCAGGACAAATCCAAGCGCCCGAGTCCGCCTGCTACTGCAAAGTGCGAACTCGCCGGCGGCAAAACCGTCACCATTGACTATTCGAGCCCCCGCAAAAAAGGCCGCACCGTTTTTCCGGACGTCGTGAAGTACGGCGAAGTCTGGCGCACTGGCGCAAATGAGGCCACCACCTTCGTCACCACGGCAGACGTCATGGTCGGCGGTACACACGTTCCGGCAGGTAGTTACACGCTCTTCACCGTTCCCGGCAAAGAAAAATGGACGCTCGTCATCAGCAAGAAAACCGGCGAATGGGGCACCGACTATCCCGGCGAAAAAGAAGATCTCGCGCGCGTGGACATGAAGGCCGGAACCTCCAGCACGCCCGTGGAGAATTTTACGATTTCGTTTGAAAAGGCCGGCAACGGCTGCAACCTCAAGCTCGCGTGGGACTCCACCACGGCTTGGGTAAGCGTAGGGACAATGTAGCGCAGCCTTCAGGCTGCGTGCTTTTGCGTCTTTGAAGTCTTGCGTAGGCGAGAGCTTCAGCCTCGCTTTTGGAGGATCGAAAATAGTACATCGCTTGGTGGGGAGGGCACGGCTTTAGCCGCGCCGCACGAAGCGCATCTGAAAGAGGCTTTAGCCCCTGAGGTAAGCGGCAGTCGTTACACCACAGAATTGGAATCGATGTGCAATTTCGCCATCCCGCGGTCCACAAGAAACACCGCAAGAATCACCAGGGCCGCGGCGATGGCAACGTTGATCGTTACTTTTTCTCCGGCGAGCCACCAGCCGAGAAAAACCGCGACCACCGGATTTATGTAGGTATGCGTGGCGACAAACGTCGGTGAGTAATGTTCCAGCAGCCAGTTGTAGGCTGTGAACGCGATCACCGAACCGAACACGATTAAGTACGCAAGCGAAAGCCACGAACGCAGCGTCACTTGCGAAAATGAAAATCCGCGCGCTTCGCCGACCAGAGTTCCGGCCGTGAGCAGAAGCACTGAACCCGAAAGCAGCGAAAGCGCCGAAAGCAGCAGCGGATTTCCGGAAAGATGCGAACGCCGCGAATAAATAATTCCGGCGGACCAGGAGATTGCGCCGACTAAAACGGCCACGGCGCCAAGAAACATTCCAGGACTCGATGTCACCGCGCCATGGCCGAGCAGCAACGCGACGCCGCCAAGGCCAAGCACAACGCCAGCGAGCAACGGCGCATTCATGCGCCACTTTTTCTCAACGGCCGAAGCCATCAGAAAGACCCAAATCGGTTCGGCTGCGATGATCAGTGACGCAAGACCGGAAGGAATGCGCGTTTCGGCCCAGTGCAATGTGCCGTGACCGATCAGAAAGAAAAAGATTCCAATGACGACGCTCGCGCGAATCTGTTTTGCGGTAGGACGCAAACCTTTCGCCAGGGCCCAAATCAGCAGAATCGAACCGGCAACGAGATGGCGGAATCCGGCAGTGTAAAGAGGGGGAATGGTTTCCACGGCGTAACGAATCGCAAGATACGTGGAACCCCAGATGAAATAAATGCTGAAGAATGCGAAAAACGTAAGCGCACGGGATTTCGCCGCAACATTTTTTACAGTTGGCGTTTTTTCAAGTGGAGGAGCTGCTGCAGACCCGGTTGCCATAGTTAACTCTAGCAAAGCCGCAAAATTTTGCGAGAGCCAAAATGGCGAGAAAACTAGAGCCGGATGCCAATTTATTTTCTTGAACGGACGAGCGCGAGGAATTCGTCGCGCGTTTGTTTGTTGTGGCGGAATGCGCCGAGCATGGCGCTGGTGACGGCCTGGCCGTGCTGCTTTTCCACGCCGCGCATCTGCATGCAGAGATGACGCGCTTCGATAATGATGCCTACGCCCTGCGGTGCGATTTTTTCTTCGATCGCTTGCGCGATTTGGCTCGTCATGCGCTCCTGAATTTGCAGGCGCCGCGAGAACATATTCACGAGCCGCGCGACTTTGCTGAGGCCAAGAACTTTTTTGCTCGGCAGATAAGCAACATGAGCTTTGCCGAAAAACGGAAGCAGGTGATGTTCGCACAGACTGAAAAATTCGATGTCTTTGACGATGACCATTTCGTCGTAGCAGACGCTGAATGTCGCTCCGTTCAAAATCGTGTCGAGATTCTGATGATAGCCGCTGGTGAGAAACTTTAGCGCTTTTTCAAAACGCTCAGGGGTCTTGCGCAAGCCTTCGCGGTTCGGATCTTCGCCGACCAGCTTGATGATTTCGCGCATGTGGCACGCAATAGTTTTTGCTTCGAGCGGCTTTTCTTCGTTCAGCAGTATTTCTTCCGTCGGTTTCGTCACGTTGATACTCCCTATTCATTCACCAGCATACTCGAAGCTGTTGTTCGATGTTTCCACAACGCGGACTGCTTCCAGTTTTGCATGAGGAAAAGACTTCAGACGCTGAAAAATTTCAATACATAAAATTTCGGTCGTCGGCACGGCGTTTTGGAACGCAGGCACTTCTTCGTTCAACGAGCGATGGTCGAACGGTTCAATGACTTTTTCGTTCACGAAGGAATCGAGGTCCGCGAGATTGGAAATCATGCCTGTTGCCGGATCGATTTTTCCGGAGAGGCGAACTTCGACAGTGTAGTTGTGGCCGTGACCGAACGGATTGTTGCACTTGCCGTAGACGCGGCAATTCTCTTCATCGCTCATCTGCGGATTGTGCAGGCGATGCGACGCAGAGAATCGATAGCGGCGGCCGAGTTCGAGGTGAAGAGTTTCGGAACTCATGCCCGCGCTCCGTTGCGGTAGCAATCGGCGAAGAGATCGGAATTTTCGTAGAGCCGCACGCGGTGTAATTTCCCCTGCGTGATTTTCGGATCGAGCAGATTCCAAATCACGCGGGCGACATTTTCGCACGTGGGAATTTGTCCCGCGAGTTCCGGGACTTCGTGATTCAGGTGGCGATGATCCATGCGTTGCATGATTTCGCGCTCGAGAATTTCTTTCAGGTCTTTCAAATCGAGGACCATTCCGGTGACGGGATCAGGTTCGCCGGCGACGGTAACTTCAAGCGTGTAGTTGTGGCCGTGGCCATGCGGATTGTTGCACTTGCCGAAGACGCGCCGATTTTCTTCCGGCGAAAGCGCCGGATTGTTGTATACGTGCGAGGCGGAGAATTCGATTTTGCGCGTCAGATAGATCATGTTAATTCGATGCACATCATCCTTTGGAAGAAGTATTTGGAATTCCAACCGGATATTCCCTGCCCTTCCACGCGACTTTGCCTCTGGCATAACTTCGGTGAGAGGCAAGCAAAACACCAGCGTAGAGAAACACGGCGGGTATGTAATAGATGATGAATTTGAAGGGGAATTGGTTACGCGCTAATTCCAGACCGTAGCTGATTTGGCGGAACAAGAGAAGAACGACGCCGACGAACATGGCGAGGGGGAATTTGAGGCCAAAGAGGAGGATGACGAAAGTCATCCAGGGAAAGGCGGATTCAAATTCGTTGAATACGCCGTTGGAGGGATTGGCCATCAATTGATAAAGATTTTTGCGCCAACCCGCCCACATTTGGGAGAAGGAACGGTACATACGGACGGAAACGTAACGGTCACCGGGGCCAAACCAGATGCCCCAACTATCTTGTTTGACTCGGCGGGCGAGGGCAACGTCTTCCAAGACTTCTCCTGCAACGGCAGCGTGACCTCCGATGGCGTCGTAGGTTGTCTTCTGAATCAAAAGAAATTGGCCGTTTGCAGCCGCGGCGGGAGATTTTGGATCGTTTACGTCTTTGTACGAAAATTTTCGCGCTAAACGGCAATAGACGAATGGAATGAGCGCTTTTTCGTACCAGGTTTTCAAAGTTTGCTCAGGAGAAAATGAAACCAGTGCGGCGGAGTTTTCTTCCGCGAGTTTGAAAGCTTTTGCGGTTGCGCCTTCGGCGAGAGTTGCGTCGGCGTCAGTGAAGAGGAGCCACTTCCCTTTTGCATTTTGTGCGCCGAGCCAGACGGCATTATTTTTTCCGACCCAGCCGGAGGGAAGACCGGAAGTTTCGAGAAGGCGGAGATGAGGAATTTCCGGAATCAAATTGCGGACGATTTCTGCGGTGCGATCGGCGGATTGGTCGTTGACGACGAGAATTTCGAGGACTTCCGGTTGGAGTGCGATGGAACGGATACAATCCGCGATGTTCGCTTCCTCGTTGCGGGCGGGGACGATGGCACTGATGGTGGGTTCGGTTGGCATCAAAACGTTTGAGAGCGTGTTTTTCCGCTAAAAACGGGCCATTTTCAGGATGGTTTCTGATTTGGGGCGTCTAAGTTAGTATAGCACTCGCATGAAATTTCCAGGGAAACTGAAGATTTGGGGCTCATTTTGCGCGGGAATTGCGGTGCTGGTGGCGTTTGCGCTGCCGAGTTACCGGCAGGGAGAGGCGTCCATCGCCGGGAGAACGGCCGAAGATTTTTCCATGGAGATGAATGGAAAGCCGATGAAGCTTTCCGGCTATCGCGGAAAAGTGGTGGTGCTGAATTTTTGGGCGAGCTGGTGCCCGCCGTGTGTTGCGGAGACGCCGTCACTGAATAATCTGCAGACGCGGATTGAGCAACGCGGCGGAATGGTTTTGGGAGTGGATGTGGATGAAGATCCACAGGCCTATCAAAAATTTTTGACTGTCCACGGAGTAGTTTTTCCGACATGGAGAGATCCATCGGTGAAAGGGACTACGTCGCAGGTTGCGCTCGATTATGGGACTTCGGTTTATCCGGAAACGTATGTAATTGATCGGCGCGGAAAGATTACGAGGAAGATTATTGGGGAGCAGCAGTGGGATTCACCGGAGATGACGGCGTATTTTGATTCGCTGCTGGCGGAAAAGTAAGTATATGTTTGAACTGTTTAAGCCGGAATTTTTTCGGGACGGGCTACTCGGGGAATTACGTCGGTCCGGCGGGTATTGGAAGGGCAGTATGGTAGTAGCGCCTTGTGGAACATTCCGCTTGGCTTTAGCCGGAAGCCGCAAAGGGCCGGGCACGGTCCCCTTAAAGCTGGCCAAAGAATTGCCGGGCCGGTTCAAGTCGATCATGCCGGAAATCCAGACCAGCTTATTTGGGCACTACACGCCGTATAAAGAAGCGGTTGATGCTGGCGAAGAGACAGGCAGTCCCTGTCCGAACGTTGTGAGTCCAGAGGCCTTATGGCCGCACGTCGCGCCCGCTCATGTTCTTGTCGAGCCGCTTGGAGGCGTTCCGACAGTTGAAATTGCATTTAGGGTTGCATGGGACGAAGAACACACGGTCGGCGCACGGTTTCAAAACTGGCAGTTCATCGAGCTAAATGGAAGTGTACGGGGATAATGAACGACGGTACTTCGTTCCGGTGAAAATCGACCGGAACTCAGGATGACAAAACTAATTAGAACGCGGTTCTGCGAGAAATCATGACACAACACAAGATGTGGACGAAGCAAGCGGCGTGGTTTGCTCTGTTGGGATTTGCAACAACGCTGGTGCCGATTGCGCAGGGCCAGAGTGCGCAAAACACGCAGAGTTCTGGGGTGACTAGCGGGCAGACGGTTGAACAGGGGAAATTTCGTTTGCATAAATTCGAGCAGGCGATCGGATGGGAGAGTTACCAGGTCGCGAAGGATGGCGAAAAGCTGGCGGTTACGGTGGATTTCAAGTTTAACGATCGCGGGACGGATGTTCCGCTGGCGGCGAGCTTTCGCGGAAAGAACGATTTGACGCCGATTCATTTCGAGATTAAGGGGAAGAACTCGCGGCTGAGCACGATTGACCGGGCGGTGGATATGAATGGGGAGCGGATTCGTGTGCGGGATCGCGAGGAGTGGAAAGAGGGCGAAACGCCTCAACAGTTTTTTACGGCAGCAGGATATGCACCGGTGACGATGCAGATGCTAATGGTGCGGTATTGGGCGACACATGGATCTCCGAAGGAACTGACGGTCTTCCCGGAAGGACGCAATTTGTGGATTGAGCCGCGCGGGCAGGACAAGATTTCGTTTGGCGGGAAGACGGAGACGCTGCAGCGGTATTTGGTGGAGGGATTGATTTGGGGGCGCGAGTGGCTTTGGTTCGATGCGAAGCAGAACCTTGTTGCGGCGGTGACGACGGATGCGGAGTTTGATCATTTTGAAGCGATTCGCGATGGATATGAAGACGGATTGAAAGCGTTTGTGGCGCTAGCGGGAAAAGATGGAATGAATTCTCTGGCGCAGATTTCGGCGACAATTCCCGGGAGCCGCGCGGCAAATATCGCGCTGGTGGGCGGGACGCTGGTGGATGGGACAGGAAAGGCGGCGATTCCAGACTCGGTTGTTCTAGTGAAAGACGGGCGGATCGTGAAAGCAGGGGCGCGGAACGATGTGGAGATCCCGAAGAACGCACAACTGATTGATGCACGCGGGAAAACGATTTTGCCGGGGCTTTGGGATATGCACGCGCATTTTGAACAGGTGGAATGGGGGCCGATTTATCTGGCAGCGGGCGTGACGACGGTGCGCGATTGCGGTAATGAACTTGAGTTCATTACTGCGGTTCGCGACATGATTGCGGAGGGACATGGACTTGGGCCACGTATTTTGGCGGCAGGATTCATTGACGGCTCGGGGCCACAAGCGATCGGAGTAGTGCGAACGGATACGCCGGAGCAAGCGCGCGAGTGGGTGAAGCGCTATCACGATGCTGGATTTCAGCAGGTGAAGATTTACAGTTCGGTGAAACTGCCACAGATCGCAGCAGCCTCGGCTGAAGCGCACAAACTGGGAATGACGGCCACGGGACATATCCCGGAAGGCGTGACGACGCGCGACGCAATTGAGGCAGGGCAAGATCAGGTGAGCCACATTCCCTACATCATGCAGATGATGGTGCCTCCGTTTCCGGCGGGGACGAAGCGTATGGGCAGGTTGAAGGCGTTCAGTGACGTGGATTTGGATTCCGATATGGCGAAAAAGGAGATTGCCTTCTTGAAGGAGCACCACACTGTACTCGATCCGACGCTGGCGATTTATGAAATGGATACGGCGAGCACGGAAAAGCCATTCAGCACTTTTGAACCGGGAGTTGCGAAGGTGGCGCCGGAATTGGCGCAGGCGCTGTTTGATGTAGGACCGCCGGGCGAGAATGCGGAGTTAGTGGAAAAGGTGTTTGAGAAATTTGTGGCGCTGGTTGGAAAACTGCATGCGGCAGGAGTGCCAATTGTCGTAGGCACGGACCAGACGGTGCCTGGGCACAGCGTGCACCGCGAGATAGAGCTTTATACGATGTCGGGGTTTACGCCGATGGAGGCGATTCAAGCAGCGACGATTGTGCCGGCACGAGCGATGGGAATGGAAAAAGAACTGGGGACGATTGAGGCAGGGAAAAGGGCGGATTTGATTTTGGTGAATGGGAATCCGCTGGAGGATATTCACAAGATTCGGAATGTGGAATTTGTGATGACGGGCGGGAGGATGTTTAAGACGGCGGAGTTGTGGGAGAGCGTGGGTTTTTTGCCGTAGAGCTGAAAACGTTGCGTCATATTAAGTTGGTTGCTTGAGGCCCAAGTTGAGGTCCTTCGTTCCGGCAAAGAACGCCGGAACTCAGGATGACAACACGTTAGTTCGATAGCTGACGAATTGTTGGCGGCGAATTGGAAAATGGGAAAGCAAAGAGGGGCACGATGTATCGTGCCCCCCTACGAGTTTGGTGAACGGCGAAAAGTTGCGAGTACGGTGAATGAATTAGAGTGATGGGGGTTTGGGTGTTGGTTGAGGCGCCGGGGGCGGAGTGGCCTGCGGCGCTGCTTGCGGTTGCGGAGTTTGAGGCGGTGCCGTGGGAGCGGCTGGCTTTGCAGGATCGGCTGGCGCTTCTTTGGGCTTTTCCTGGATGGAGACCAGCTCGACCTCAAAGATGAGTGTTGCGTTGGGGCCGATGTCCGGGCCAGCAGCACGACTACCATAAGCAAGATCCGCGGGGACATACAGCTCCCACTTCGAGCCGACCGGCATAAGCTGAAGCGCTTCCGTCCAACCCTTGATGACGCCGCCGACGGGAATTGTGGCCGGCCCGCCGTGTTTTGCTGAAGCATCGAATTCCGTGCCGTTGATCAATGTGCCTTTGTAGTTGCAAACGATCGTGTCCGCAGCGGTGGGCTTAGGGCCATTCCCAGGCGTCAAGATTTTGTACTGTAAACCGCTGGGAAGCACGACGACGCCAGGCTTGGTCTTGTTGGCGGCAAGAAAGGCTTCGCCTTCCTTTTGATTGACGGCGCCGACAGCGGCCTGCTGTGCTTCCATTTTCTTTTTTACTTCTTCCGAGTACGCCAGGAGCGCAGATTGCGCTTCCTGATCGCTCAGAAGCGGCTTGGCGCCGCTGAAGCCATCCTTGAAACCACGAGCGAGTACAGTGGGGTCGAGGTCGACACCTTGCTGCTTCATGTTCTTTGCGAGGTTGACACCGAAGGCATAGCTGGCCTTTTCGCGGTTGGTCTTGAGCACGAGCGGTGCGGTGGCACCGGGCTTCGCGGTCGTGGCGGTGCCCGGTTTCTTCGCAGCGGTAGAAGATTGAGGTTTCGCAGCAGTTGTACCGGTGGAAGACTGCGGCTTTGCAGCGGGCGTCTGCGCCGAGCCGGAAGTGGGAGAAGTTTGCGCGAATGCATTAGAAGCGAGAAGCGCGCTGGAAGCGAGGAGAATCAGCGAAAAAGTTTGTGATTTTTTCATTCAGAGATTGTCTCAAAGACAGGAATAGGGCGCAAATACAGAGAACACGGGGTAGTGGTCCAGTTTGAATTTCAACCTTTGTTTCAGGATTCAGAAATTCAAACTGAGCCACTCAGAACGCAAGAGTTGGGTGGTTCAAGACGCGCTAGTTGATGGGAGACAAAAGCGTGTCCTGCGCGAAGTAAGCGGTGAACGGAGTTCCCTTTTTGATGTTGGCATCCGTGCCGTGGCGGAGAATGCCGAAAACGCCGACGACAGGAATGAGGACGGAAGCATTGGGAGGCTTGGCTTGGCCCTCTTTTGTGGCGTAGCCGTGGAGATAGACAGTGGTGTTGCCGGCCTGAAAGGATTGCGCCTCAAAGGTGAGGGTACCGGGAATGCCGCCGATGTGAGCGCCGTCGGACTCAGCCACTATCGCGTCCACAGGAGTTCCCTTTTTGGCGAAGATCATGTCTCCAGCCGCGAGGTCATCCGCAAGAACGAGTGGGAGCTTGTCGCCAACCTCGGCTTTCTTTTCGTTGACGTCTTCGGAGAAAACGAGATGGACAGGAGTGTCGCAAGGAAGAATGTATTTGCCTGTGGGATCCTGCGCGGGCGTGGGAAGTGGAGCCGGAGAGGTAACGGCGGCGAATTGTTGGCCAGGAAAATTGAATTGGGCGGAGGCGATGAGGCTACGCGAAAGATTTGGAGCGATGGATATGGCCTGAAGGTTTGTGGTGGAAGAGATGGTGATGGGACCGGTGTAGCGAGGCGAATCGGCGGTTGGAGTCCAACCGTCAGTTGTGTAGTAGATGACTGCGCCGCGGGTCGCGGATTTGAGGCGGACAGTGACGGGATTGGAATAATTTCCGGATTTCAACGAGATGGTCGGCTTTGCCGCAAGAGGGACAACGTAAGGGAATGAGGCTGCGTTTAGCGCGTTTTGTTGAGCCTGCTGGGAAGCCTGCTGCGATGCAAGCTGTGCCTGGCGCATAGCTTCGTCGCTGGCGGCCTGCGCTTGCTGCATGGCTTGTTGATTGGCCTGTTGCGCGGCCTGGGCTGCTTGTTGAGCGGCGTCTTGCGCGGCCGCAAATGCGGGGAAGGCAAAGAAAGTAAGAACCAGGAAGAGCTGTTTTCTCATGGCATTTACCCTCGGCATTCACTTTCAATTATTGGACGGATGGGTTAATGGGGCGGTTACAGAGCGCACGGGCAGATGTTCGAGGCGGAAGAATGGGCGTAGCATGAGAATTGGGTAGACCTTCCGTGAAAACCAGCATATTTGAAATTTTTAAAGTGGGGATTGGGCCTTCGAGTTCGCACACGATGGGGCCGATGCGAGCGGCGGCGGATTTTACGCGTGGCTTGGCGACGCGTGACGAGATCGCGCGGGTGGTGCGCGTGTTGGCGGAGTTGTATGGATCGCTGGCGCTGACGGGGCATGGGCATGGGACGGATCGGGCGATTTTGCTGGGATTGAGTGGCGAATTGCCGGACTTGATCGAGCCGGAGACGATTGAGCCGAAGTTGGCAGTTATTCGTGGGGCGAAGAAATTGATGCTGGCAGGCGCGAAGGAGACTGCGTTCGACGAGACGGTGGATTTGTTGTGGCACAAGGATAAGACTCTGGCGGCGCATTCGAATGGGATGCGCTTTACGGCGTTTGACGCTAACGGCGCGGTGATTGCGATGCAGGTTTATTTTTCGATTGGCGGCGGATTTATTTTGCGCGAGGGGGAGAGTGCAGGGGCGAAGGTGGTAAAGCCGGTTCCTTTTTTGTTTTCGAGCGCGGATGAATTGCTACGAATTGGGGATGAGCGTGGGCTGGCGATTTGGGAGATTGCGCTGGAGAACGAGAAGGCATGGCATACGGAGGCGGAGATTCGTGAGCATGTGGCGCGGATTTGGAACGTAATGCAGGAATGCGTGAAGCGGGGGCTCTCGACTGAGGGAATTTTGCCGGGCGGACTGAATGTGAAACGGAGGGCGCCGCGGTCGGCGAAAAAATTGGCGACAGAGAAAAAAGACGATGCGCTGGCGCCGATGGATTGGGTGAATACGTTTGCGATGGCGGTAAATGAAGAAAATGCGGCGGGCGGGCGCGTGGTGACGGCTCCGACGAATGGTGCTGCGGGAATTATTCCGGCGGTTGCGCATTACTACACGCGATTTGTTCCGGAGGCGACGGACGAGGGATTGTTCCGATATTTTTTGACGGCGAGCGTGATTGGAGTTTTGTATAAAGAGAATGCTTCGATTTCGGGAGCGGAAGTTGGATGCCAAGGAGAAGTGGGCGTGGCGTGCTCGATGGCGGCGGGCGGATTGGTGGCGGCGATGGGCGGAGGAAATCATCAAATTGAGTACGCCGCGGAGATTGGAATGGAACACAATTTGGGGATGACGTGCGATCCGATTGGCGGGTTGGTGCAAATTCCTTGCATTGAACGAAATGCGATTGGGGCAGTGAAGGCGATCAATGCTTGCCGGATTGCGATGCGCGAAGGCGGGGAGCATAAAGTTTCGCTGGATCAAGTGATCAAGACGATGTATGAGACGGGGATGGACATGCAGTCGAGGTATAAGGAGACTTCGCTGGGCGGGTTGGCTTTGAATGTGATTGAGTGTTGAGAGAGGGATGAGGATGAAAACTGCGGCGATGGTTGGAGTATTTGCTTTGGTATTGATTGGTGCGGCGAGGCAGAGCGTCGTGCCTCCGGATGTTCCTGACAATTTGAAGGTTCCTGCGGGAGAGATGGTTTTTATTCATGCGCATGCGAAGGGTGTACAGATTTATTCTTGCGCGGCGGGGACGGACGGGAAGTATGCGTGGACGCTGAAGGCACCGAAGGCGGAGTTGTTTGATGAGCAGGGGAAATTGATTGGGGAGCATTTTGCGGGACCGACTTGGAGATTGAAAGATGGGAGTGAAGTGACTGGAAAGATGGTTGCGAAACATGATGCGCCAAAGGCTGGGGCGATTCCGTGGTTGCTTGTGACGGTGACCGGGCACAAGGGGAGCGGGGGCCTGGAGACGGTTACAACGATCCATCGAGTGAATACGGAAGGCGGAGTGGTTGACCCGGCGAAGAGTTGTGATGCGTCGAAGAGCGGGACGGAAAGTGAGAGTGCGTATTCGGCGGATTATTATTTTTATGCGCCGAGAAAGTGAGCCGAGTGGCTCGGTCGAGACCGGTTCAATTGTCCGTCTAGCGAAGAGGGCGCGATATATCGTGCCCCTACCGAGAAACTTTACTCGTAGCGGAGGGCTTCGACGGGGTCGAGTTTGGCGGCTTGCATGGCGGGGAGCCAGCCGCTGACGACGCCGACGACGATTAGGATTAGCGAAGAGAGAACCATAGTCATCAGTGAAAGATTCAGATGAATGTCAACCTTGCCTGATTCGTCTTCGTAGGCGGGGCCGAGGAACGGCAGCGTGCCGATGGCCGTGGTGAGCCCCCAGGAAAGCAACATGCCGATCGCGCCGGCGGCGATGGTCATGACGAGCGCTTCCAATAAAAATTGCCAGCGAATGTGTTTTTTGCGGGCGCCGAGTGCGCGGCGGAGTCCGATTTCGCGGACGCGCTCCTCGACGGAGACGAGCATGATGTTCATGACGCCGACGCCGCCGATGCCGAGCGTCATGGCACCGATCATGAAGAGAAGCGCTTCGACGCCGATGGTGATTCCTTCCATGACGGGCTTGAACTCTTCGCGGCCAAACATGGTGATGGCGCGCTTGTCGCTGGGAGAAAAGTGCTGGCGGTTGGCGATGGCGGTGCGGAACTGCACCATGGCGGGCGCTTCGAAAACGGGCGCGATGGGTTCCCAGACCATGACGCTTGAATATTTTGTGTCCCAGAGATCGTTAGCGGAAGTGTACGGGATGAAGGCCGATTCGTCGTCACAGTTGAAGTAGCAACTATCTGAGAATTTCATGTCCATGGAGCCGATGACGGTGAACGGAATTCCCTTAATGCGCACGATTTCGCCGAGGGCGGGTTCGCCGCTGAATAGTTTTTTGCGGAGACGGGCACCGAGGAAAATGACGCGGCGGCGTTCGGCGATGTCTTCGGGAGAAATCCAACGGCCGTCGGTGGGGACTTCATTGCGCATTTCGCCGTATTCAGGATAGACGCCGCGGACGGCGGAGTCGGAGAGGCGTTCGCCGTAAGAAACACCTTGGAAGCGGACGGTTTCGCGGGTGACGCGTTTTACTAGAGGCGATTGCGCCTTGACCCATTCAGCGTCTTCGGCTTCAAAGCGGACTGGTTTACCGGCGCGTTCGCCGCCAGCTTGTTCGCTTGTAGTGCCGGGCCAGGCGATAACGGCGCCTTTGCCGAAGACTTCGAAGGTGTACATGAGGACGGTGCGGAAGCCGGCGCCGTAGCTGAGCAGAAGAGTGACTGCGACGATTCCCCAGGAGATTCCGGACATAGTGAGGAAGCTACGCACTGGGTTGCGGCCGAGTGCAGTCCATGCCTGTTTGAAAATCTCTTTGAACATTTATCCACCTGCCTCGAAACGGAGAGCTTCGATGGGATCGACGGAAGCGGCGCGGTTGGCGGGATAGAGGGCGGACAAGATGGAGATCAGGCCGAGGAGGAGGATGGAGCCGACGGCGATTTTCCAACTGGTGAGCATGCCGGTGAAAAACGGCGGCATAGGGGCGAGATTGACGAGCGCGCAGAACCCGTAAGAGATGATGAGGCCGACGCCGCCACTGATGACGACGACGAAAATCGTTTCGATGAAAAACTGGCGAAGGATGGATTTGCGAGTGGCGCCGAGAGCCATGCGGACACCGATTTCGCGGGTGCGTTCGCGGACGCTGACGAGCATGACGTTCATCACGCTGAGACCGCCGAGGAAAAGCGTGGCGACGCCGACGCAGCCCAGGAAGATTTCCATGCCGACGATAATCATGCGATTGGCTTGGGCGTTTTTCACGGTGTCCCAAATGCTGGCGGCTTCTTCATCACGGGGATCGAAGCTGTGAAGGCGGGCGAGGGTGCGGCGAAGCTGGCGGACGCAATCCTTGTGCGTTTCGAGCGACCAGGGCGCGATGAGAAGGCGGTCTACGGAGTGCTCAATGGCGGGAGGCTTATTGGGAAAGTCGCGGCGCATAGAGTTAAAGGGAATGAAAACTTTGCGGGTGTCGAAGCCGTCGTAGCTGGAATTTTGATCCTTAGACTTCATGACGCCGATGACCGTATACGGAATGGCATTCATCCAGATGGTCTGACCTAGCGCTTCCCTTTCGGCGAAGAGTTGTTTCTTGGTGTCGCTGCCGAGGAAGGCGACGTTGCGGGCCTCCTCGTTGTCTTGATCGTTGTAGAAGCGGCCTTCGGCCGTGGCGACGCTGCGAATTTCCTGAAAGGGCGGAAGAGCGCCGACGACATCGATTGTGCCGCTATTGAAAAGGCTGCGAACCTGCGCATCGTTGCCGAGTTCGGGCATGACGTACTTGCAGGCGGGAGACTCTTTTGCAACCTGGATGTAGTCGTCTTCGAGCCAGCGGATCAAGCGACCGGAGCGTGTGCCACCGGCTTGCATGCTGGTGCGGCCGGCGAAAACGATCATGACGTCTTTGCCGAAGGTTTCCTGATTTTTCTGGATGCCATCGCCGAGACCTTCGCCAGCGGCAATCATGATGGTGATGGAGATGATGCCCCAAGCGATCCCGAACATGGTGAGTAGCGTGCGGCGCTTTTGCGCCCAGAGGGTCACTAGCGTGTCGCGAAGGAGATCTCGAAAAGACACAGTCGGCTCCCCGGTTACTGCAGGACGATTTTCTGCTTCTCGTTCAGTCCGGAAAGAATTTCGGTTTTGACGCCATTGGAGATGCCGAGCTTGACGTTGATTTTCTTTTTGCCGTTAGGGCCTTTGGCGTCGGGAATTTCGACCTGTGCATTGCGGTCTTTGTCATAAATCATTGCGGCTTCAGGAGCCATGAGGACGTTCTTCTTTTCTTCGAGAAGGATTTCGGCATTGGCGCTCATGTTGGCTTTGAGCTCGCCGCCGGGATTGGAAATCGAGACGCGCACTTCGAAGGTAGTTACGTTGTCTTTTTCTTTTCCGAGAGGAGAAATTTTTGTGACCTTGCCCGTGAACTTTTTGTCCTTGAAGGACTCGACGACGATGCGCGCAGCTTGATCGAGGTAAACCTTGCCGATGTCGGATTCATCCACTTTGCCCTGGACGTAGACTTCGCTGACGTCACCGAGGGTCATGATGGGTGTAGCTTGCGAGCCGAGGATCAGGATGGAGCTGACGGCGTCACCGACGTTGACGTCGCGGGAGAGGACAAGACCATCAATCGGGCTAACGATCGTGGAGTTGCGAAGATCTTCCTCGGCATTATCTGTTGCAGCTTGCGCTTGCGCGACCTCGGCTTGGGACTTTGCGATTTCAGCCTGCGATACAACCAGGTTACGCTGCGCGCTCGTTTGTTTATTCAAAGCCAGCTGGTAGTTCTTTTCGGCATCTTCAACGAGGCTCTTGGACATCACGCCGTCCTTGAACATCTGGCGGGCGCGTTCCATGTTCAGCTTAAGAAACGGAACGTCCGGGCCTTCGGCGTCAACTTTGTTGCGTTCAAGAGCAGCCTTTGAGGATTCGAGTGCGGCGTTTGCGGCCTCCAGATTTGCTTTCGAGGCGCGAAGAGCGGCTTCGAGTTGAACTTTGTCGAGCTCGGCGAGAACCTGGCCAGCCTTTACACGATCGCCGTAGTCCACATAAATCTTCTTAACAATGCCGCTGGCTTTGGATTTGATTTCGGCTTTGGAGAGAGGCTGAATCTTGCCGGTGGCAACGACTACGCGGGCGAGGTCACCGCGTTCCACATCGGCGAGCTTGGAAGGGTCAATTTCGTGATTGGGGCTGAGGGCCGCCTTGACACCGTATCCACCACCCAAAAGGACGAGCAGAGCGATGCTGCCCCAGATGATCCGGCGACGCTTTTTTTTGCCATTTTTTCCATTTGAACCATTTGTTAAACCATTGCCATTGCTCGACATACAAGGACCCCCGCTCGCTTAGTGTTGCTGGTCATTAGACAGTACGACTGGCATCTACGAAATGTTCCGTGGTTCTGAGGTATAGACGAACTGGAGAAGAAATGGTCTGGGCAAGGAAGCCGTCTAAGGCACATGTGCTCAGTTTCAGAACGGGCATAAAAACCGTTTTTGAACCCAAACGGAATATCTGCTGAGTAAGCCGAGAAATCCTCTTGCCAGATTACTGCAAATAAAGAAGTTGGAAGAGCAATTTCCCGTCACTTAGGAGATAGGAGTGCAGTCCAAACTCAGCAAGAACTTTGCCTCATATTTCTTGTAGCTACAGGGAAAGCAAATGAAAAAGGTGCCTTCAGCGTGGATGGCTACCACTGCCTTCTTAGCGTGCGTGCTTTTCGGCGGCTACGTCCGTTCTTCTATTCCGGAAGAGCAGGCAGGAACCAACGGGACCATCCTGGTGGGCGTTTCCAATGCTCAATCAGGGCCGTCCGCTTCGCTAGGTCAAAACCTGCTCCGCGGATCAAAGGCGTATTGGGAAACGGTCAATCAAAAGGGCGGAATCTTCGGGCGGAAAATTGTTCTTCTAGTGAAAGACGACAAATACGAGCCAGATCCTGCCGTTCAAAACACAAATGATCTGATCGAAAAAGATGAAGTTTTTTTTCTTTTTGACTATGTGGGTACGCCAACACTGACTCGCGTCCTGCCACTACTGAAATATTACGAGGGGAAAAAGATCGTGAATGTCGCGCCGTTCACAGGGGCGGATCCTCAACGCAAGCCTCCGTACGACAAATACGTGTTCAACATCCGAGCGTCCTACCGTGAAGAGACTCGCGCCCTCGTCCGCTATTTGTATGCGAAAGGCTACCGGCGAATTGGATATTTCGGCCAGGCTGATGCATACGGGAAGAGCGGCGAGATAGGTGTCAGGGATGCGCTAGCTGAACTTGGCCTTACGCCGGTTGAAACTGTGTCCTATCGAAGAAATCAACCGTTTGAATCCGATATGACGGCGCAAGTAAGCATTCTACGCCAGGCTGGGGTGGACGCGGTCGTTGCGGTCGGAGTGTATGGAGCATGCGGAGCATTCATTCGCGACGCTCGCATGCAGGGTTGGAATGTGCCTGTGGCCAACGTAAGTTTTGTTGGCGCGGAGGTAATGCTGGAAAAGCTGCGTGACGTTTCGAGGAAGAGCGGGAGGAATTTTACCGAAAATTTAATCAACAGCCAGGTCGTGCCTTCGCCGGAGGATACTCGCTATCCACTAGTAGCCGATTTTCGCGCGCATGTTCCACCGGAAAACGTTGGATTCATAACACTCGAAGGATGGCTGAATGCGGTCGTCGTGACCGAAGCGCTCCATCGTGCGGGATCAACTGCATCACGAGAAGACTTCATTCATGCGATGGAATCACTGAAGGGGTGGGACCCAGGTTTGGGTGTGCCGCTGGAGTTCTCTGCGAGTAATCACCAGGGGCTACATCGCGTGTGGCTTACACGGACAAAAGATGGTCATTGGGTGCCGGAAGAGGCTCCGCAAGAGGCGAAATGAAGAGCATCGCAAAAAAATTGACTACGCTCCAAATAGTTTGTGCTGTTTTGGTTGTGGCGGTGCTGTACACGCTGATGGAACGGCAGCTATCCGAGCGCATGACTGCGAATTTTGTGGCGCACGGTAACGTGGTGGCATCCGCGCTGGCCAAATCCGTTGAGCCGGTTCTTGTGAACCGGGACATGACTTCCGCGCAGTCGGTGCTGGATGCGACGCTGAATATTCCGGACGTAGCCTGGGCATATGTGACCGCTCCCGATGGGAAAGTGCTTGCGCACACTTTTGTCCCGCAATTTCCTGAGGCGCTAAAGCAGCAGAGCCAAACAATCGAAAATGAATCCCTGGTAACGACGCCGGCAGAGGCAGAGCCAGTGATGGTGTTCAAGAAACCCGCGCTGACGGGGATTGTGGGGAATGTCTACGTTGGGTTCAGCCGAGCGAAACTCATCTCTTCCATTCATACAATGGAGCTAGTCATTCTATTGAGCACTGTGGGAGTAATGCTGGTTATCACGCTCGCGTTTATGGGAGTGATTAAACACATCGTTGCGCCCGTGCGCACGCTTACAAAAGCGACGGAAGCCCTGGGCCACGATGGACACGCCGGATTCCAAGACTTGCCTGTAGTTTCCAATGATGAAATCGGGGTGCTGACTAACGCGTTCAATCGCATGGCGGGTGAGATTCGCGAACAGCACGAAACTCTTGAGGCACGAGTTCGTGACCGAACCCAGGCACTCAGCGAGGCAAACGACAAACTAGCTGGAGAGATTTCGGAGCGACGGAAGACCGAATCGGCTCTGCGGGAAAGCAGCGAGCTGGTGATGCTTTTGCTTGATGCGACTCCGGAAGCTATCTATGGCATAGACACTTCCGGGAATTGCACTTTCTGCAACCCGTCTTGCCTGCGATTGCTGGGGTATCAGAAGACTGAGGATCTACTCGGCAAGAACATGCACACGATGATTCATCACACGCGACCGGATGGAACATCGTATCCAGTTGAAGAATGCCACATATTCGAAGCTTTCCGGAACGGTACGGGCACGCACATCGAAAACGAAGTTCTGTGGCGCAGCGATGGAACTAGTTTTCCGGCGGAATATTGGTCGCGGCCAATCAACAATGGGGGAAAACTAATCGGTTCCGTTGTGACATTCATAGACGTCACGCAGCGGAGGCAGGAAGAAAAAGCGTTGCGGGACGCAAAAGAAGCAGCCGACACGGCGAATCATGCAAAGAGTACGTTTCTGGCGACGATGAGTCATGAGATTCGCACGCCGATGAATGGAATTCTGGGTATGACCGAGCTGGTTCTAGATACCGAGCTCACATCCGAACAGCGCGAGCATCTTGGTTTAGTCCGGCTTTCGGCCGAGTCACTTCTCTCGATCATCAACGACATTCTGGATTTCTCAAAAATCGAAGCGGGAAAATTTGAACTCGAAACTATTCCTTTCGATTTGCGAGAGAGTCTCGGCGAGACGATGAAAGCGCTGAGTTTCCGCGCGCACCAGAAAGGGATTGAGCTGATTTACGAGGTGGAGCCCGAAGTTCCCGAAGCGCTACTTGGCGATCCAGGACGAATCCGGCAAATTCTGATCAACCTCGTCGGCAACGGAATCAAATTTACGGAACGCGGAGAGATCCTCGTCAGCGTTCAAGAGGAATCGTCGCAGCCTAACCGGACTTCCTTGCATTTTTCAGTGAAGGACAGTGGAGTTGGTATTCCGCTCGAAAAACAGGGTTTGATTTTTGAGGCATTCTCACAGGCGGATGGTTCGATGGCGCGGAAATATGGCGGGACCGGCCTGGGACTTACGATTTGCAAGCGGCTGACGGAGCTGATGGGAGGCCGCGTGTGGCTGGAGAGCCAGCCCGGGCAAGGAAGTACATTTCATTTTGTAATCCAAGTTGGCGTACAAGAAAATACCAGCGCGCGCCGCGCACCGGCCCAGCCGCAGGAGCTGCGCGACTTGCACGTATTGATTGTTGACGACAACTTTACAAATCGCCGGGTATTGGAAGGGATGCTCAGCCGCTGGGGAATGCGACCGACCGCAGTGGAAGGAGGACGCGCGGCGCTGCAGGCTCTGCATGTAGCGAAGAGTACAGGACACCCATTTCCGCTTATTTTGCTCGATGGACAAATGCCGGAGATGGATGGATTCACGTTAGCGGAGATTATTTACAAGGATCCTTCGCTGGTCGGCGCAACGATCATGATGCTGACATCGGCAGGCCACGTGGGAGACGCTGCAAGATGCCGGGAGCTCGGCATCTCTGCGTATCTCGTCAAACCGGTTCGGCAGGGAGAGTTGTTAGAGGCGATTTGCGCCTTGCTGCAAAAAGCGCCACAGGAAAAACAGGAGCGATTGGTGACGAAACACACTTTGCGAGAAGACCGGAACCATGCGCGAATTTTGTTGGCGGAAGACAATGTCGTAAATCAGAAGCTTGCATTGCGTTTGCTGGAAAAACGAGGATTCGCAGTAACCGTTGCCGGAGATGGAAGAGCCGTTTTGGCAGAACTGGAAAAAGGCACTTTTGATGTGATTCTGATGGACGTGCAAATGCCTGAGATGGATGGGTTCGAAGCAACTGCAGCCATCCGCGCCAAAGAAAAATCAACCGGAGGCCACATCCCTATTGTTGCGATGACCGCGCATGCGTTAAAGGGCGACCAGGAGCGATGCCTGGCTGCGGGCATGGATGGATATGTTTCAAAGCCTATTCGAACGAATGAGCTGTTCACTGCGATTGAGGGTTTGATGGGAGAAAAGCGCTCTTCGCAGATTGGTCCGGTTGAGCGTACCCCCGAAGCGATCATCACGCCTAATTAGCTAGCCAACGCCCCAACTTGAACGTTTGGAATTCGAGACCGAATTCCTGTGCAGAAGTTTGACGCGACACAGGATTTCAGGAGAATATCGTCGGTTTGGCGAGGGATTGGGGATGGATCTAGGGCTTAAAGGGCGGGTAGCAATTGTGGCGGCGGCCAGCTCTGGGCTGGGGCGCGCTGTAGCAACGGAGCTTTCGAAAGAAGGAGCAAAGGTTGCCATTTGCGCGCGCACTGTGGGAACGCTTGAGCGGACGGCGGACGATATTCGAAAGTTGACGGGCGGTGAAGTTTTCGCGAAGGCCCTTGACGTAAAGATAGAAGAAGAAGTTGGGCATTTCGTGGGAGAGGCCGAGGCACGATTTGGAAGAGTCGATATTTGTGTTACCAATTCGGGTGGACCTCCGTCTAAGTTATTTGCCGATACGCGAACCGAAGAGTGGCGGTCTGCGGTTGACCTGCTTCTGATGAGCACCATACATTTTGCGCGAGAGACCCTGCCGCGAATGCAGAAACACGGATGGGGGCGGTTCATTACGATTACGTCGTACGCCGCGAAGCAGCCAGTGGATGGACTGCTGCTTTCGAACACCGTGCGCGCGGGCGTGACGGGGCTCGCGAAAACGCTGGCAAGCGAGTACGCCAAACACGGAATTACAGTGAACAATGTTTGTCCCGGTTATACGGCGACGGATCGGTTGAGTGAACTTTCTGAAGCCGTTGCGGCCAGAAATAAAGTGAGCGTGGATGAGGTGGTTGAGGGATGGAAAAAGCAGATTCCGGCGGGAAGACTCGGAACGCCGGAAGAGTTTGCGGCCGTAGTGGCGTTTCTTGCGTCGGAACGCGCGAGCTATGTGAATGGGACTTCGATTGCGATTGACGGCGGGATTGTAAGAGGGCTTCTGTAGATACAAGTGAGGACACTCTGGGCAGCCATGTCGTGAGCAGATGAATCATCAGTTGACCATCACGGTGCACCCTGAGCTTTACGCCATATGCAGGCTGGAGCCGGATGCGGAAGTGCCGGATTGGGTTGGCGGCTCGAACTTTATTACGATCAGCAGGACGAAAAGCGAGCTCTCGATTGTCTGTGAAGAGGCGCGGGTGCCGGCTGAGATTCACGCGGAACGCAAACGGCGATTGATGCAAGTTGCGGGGACACTGGCGTTCAGTCTTACGGGGATTCTGGCGGCGATTACGGTACCTCTGGCCGAGGCCCACATCAGTATTTTTGGGGTGTCCACTTACGATACGGATTATGTGCTTGTGACGGACGCGGATCTGGAGCATGCGATCGCCGTGCTGGAATCTGCAGGACACGTGGTTCAAAGGATTAGCGGAACTTAGATTTTCTTTTCACAATTGAGGAGAGTTACGGAATGCTGAAATTTCTAGAGGGGAAGTGTGGAGCGGGCCTCACGGTTGCGGCGGCGCTTGTAGCGATAAGCCTTGCATCTGTGGCGCGTGCCGACGAACCGTATGCGCGGAGCAGGGACTACGATCTGCAACATTCGAAGATCGCGCTGAAGTTCGATTTGGGCCAGAAAAAGGTGATTGGCGATGTAACGCACACACTCACGATTTTGAAAGAAGGAACGGAAAAGGTCTGGTTTGATTCCGTTGGACTGACGATTCAGAGCGTGACGGTGAACAAGGCTGCGGCGAAGTTTGAATCGAAAGAGGCACGGCTGATTGTGCCACTTCCGAGTGCGGCGAAAGCGGGACAGAAATTTGATGTAGAGATCAAATACGAAGGCAAACCAACGAAAGGTTTGTATTTTATTTTGCCGGACAAGGATTATCCGGACCGGCCAAAGCAGGTTTGGACGCAAGGCGAATCGGAAGATACGCGCTACTACCTGCCGACGTACGACTATCCGAATGACCGGCTGACGACGGAAACGATTGTTACTGTGCCAGCGTCATGGACCACGGTGGCGAACGGAAAATTGGTAAGCGTGACTAACGCGAGCGATGGAAACAAGACATGGACGTGGCGGGAGAACCTTCCGAGCTCGACTTATTTGATTACGGTGGTGGCGGGCGAGTTCGATGAAGTGAAAGAGACTTGGCGCGGGATACCGGTGACGTATTACGCGCCAAAGGGACGCGGCGACAGGTTGAAAACGAACTACGGACGTACACCACAGATGTTGGAATTTTTTAGCAAGCAATTGGGTGTGGATTATCCGTGGGAAAAATACGCGCAGTCGATGGTGGATGACTTTGTCGCGGGCGGAATGGAAAACTCGAGCGCAACGACGAACACGAGTACATCGCTGACGCATGAAAAATTGGCGCACGAATATACGACGGGAGAAGACCCGCTGATTTCGCATGAGTTGGGGCATCAGTGGTTCGGTGACCTGGTGACTTGCAAGGATTGGGGGAATATCTGGCTGAATGAAGGATTTGCGACGTTCATGGAACGGTTGTGGGTGGAGCATTACTTTCCGAAGGATCAGATTCAGTATGAGATGTGGAACGACGCAAAAGATTGGATGGAGAATGCCGGGCTCTATGTGAAGCCGATCGTGCGGCATGACTTTGACGATTCGAGCGAGTTTGACGGAAACGCATACAACAAGGGCGGATGGGTGCTGTTCATGCTGCGGCACCAGATCGGTGAAGAGGCGTTCTATGCGGGGCTGAAGCACTATCTAGAAGTGAATCGCGGGAAGAATGTGGTAACAGCGGATTTGACGCGGGCGATTGAAGAAGCGACGCACATCAATGTGGACCAGTTCTTTTCGCAATGGGTGTATGGAGCGGGCGCGCCGAAGTTTGATTTGAGCTATGCGTACGACGACACGAAACATCAAATCACGCTGAAGGTGAAGCAAACACAGAAGGTAGAAGGGCGCGTTGGGATTTTTACGATCCCAACAAAGATAGAGATTACGACAGCGTCCGGTGCGAAGGAGTATCCAATTACGGTTTCGAAGGCCGAAGAAGCGTTCTGGTTTCCAGCGGACAGCGCGCCGCTAATGGTGCTATTCGACAAGGGCGGGCATTATCTAAAGTCGGTGGACTTTCACAAAGAGAAGAAGGAGTGGCTGTATCAGGCGAAGAACGCAGCAGAGGTTGCGGACCGGTTGGATGCGGTAGATGCATTGGGCAAGTCGAAGGATGATAGCGATGCGATTGCGGCGCTCGGCGAAGCACTGAAGGGCGATAAGGCTTGGGGCGTTCGTGCGGTGGCAGGTGACAACCTGGGCTCGACGAAGAATGCGGCTGCAGCGAAATTGCTGCTAGAAGCTCTGGACAGTGCCAATGAGCCCTGGGTGCGGAACAGGATTGTGGCCGCGCTTGGAAACTTCAAAGACAACAACGACGTGATTGCGAAGGTAAATGCGATAGCGAAAGAGGACAAGAGCTTCCGGGCACAGGCATCCGCACTGCAAGCTTTGGGGAAATTGAAGGCCCCAAATGCACTGGAGACGTTGAACGAAGCGGTGAAGATGGATTCGCCGGACTCGTTTTTGCGAAATGCGGCACTGCGTGCGATGGGTGAACTTGGAGACGACAAAGCCGTGCCGGCTTTACGCGAATGGGCGGCAGTCGGAAAGCGGATTGATACGAGACAGGCGGCGATCAGCAGCCTAGCGCGGCTCGACAAGAACAATAAGGAGATCACGCAGCAAATTGCGGGATATTTGATGGAGCCGCACTTCCCCGTCCGGATTTCTTCTATTTTTGCGCTTGGGACGCGTGGTGATGCGTCGGCGATCCCGGCGCTTGAAGCGTTGCTGAAGAGCAATGACCTAAGCATTGAGATGGCGCCGATGATCAAGGGGCAGATTGCCCGGTTGAAGAAAGAACCGGGGAATGGGCCCGCTGGCGCTCAAGGTGGCGACAAGGCAGAAGGCGATTCGGCAGCGGTTGCGAAGCGGCTGGACCGACTGGAGCACTTGATGCAGGAGATGAGCGACCGGCTGAAGGCGATAGAAGAAAAGTTGCCGCCGAAGAAATGAGTTGTAAGTTTTAAGTAGGTTTCAAGCCGGAGAACGGAAAAGGACGGGCTATGGCTCGTCCTTTTTGCTTTTATTAGAGATGGAGAAAATCGGAAGTGAGTTATTGATCGCGTGTTGCGTCCATCTTAAATCGAAGAGAGATTCCTCCGCTCCGCGGCCCGGCGTGGACAAACCGCATGCAAGAAAATACCGGGCCACTCCGTTCGGAATGACAAAAAACATCTTGCGGACTAGGAATTAGGAAAGGCGAGGAGGATGCGGAGGTCGCGGAGATTGTTGCCGGTGGGGCCGGTGACGATCGCGTCATTTAGTTGTTGGAAGAAAGAGAAAGAATCGCTGCGGGAGAAAAAATCCTGGGGAGAGAGGCGGAGAGAGTTTGCGCGGGCAAGAGTTGAGCCGTCGGCGACGGCTCCTGCAGCGGGGGAGTTGCCGTCAATGCCATCGGTGCCAGCGCTGAGGACGGTGATGGGTTGGCCGGCGATTTTTTCGACGCAGGCGAGTACGAAAGCGGAATTGCGGCCGCCAATTCCCTGCCCGGTGACGGCGATGTTGATTTCGCCATCGGAAATAAGTGCAACCCGCTGGCCGGGATTGGCGCGGCGGAGATCGCTGAGTTGGGCCAGAAGGTATTCGGCGGCACGGTCGAGCGGCCAATCGTCTGTAGAGTTGTCGCAACAAGTAAGAAAGCCTTCGGCTTCAGCAGCGTGATGGGCGGCGTGGAAAAGATCGTGGGATGTGAGAAGCAGAGAAAAATGGGAGTGGTCGAAGGCGGAATTATTTTTCTTTGGCGTTTCAGGAAGGTCAGGTGAAGCGAACCAAGTACGAAGAGTTGGAGGAAGTTTTTCTCGAAGATTGTAGTGGTCAAGAATGCGAGAGACGTCGTTGCAGGTAGTGGGATCCGGAATAGTGGGGCCGGAAGCGAGGGCGGACTCTCTGCCAAGAGGAACGTCCGCGATCGCGAGGGTGAGTTTCGTAGCGTTTGCGGCGGCGACGGCGAGGCGACCGCCTTTGACGGCGGAGTCGTGTTTTCGGACGGCGTTGATTTCGTCAATGGAAGCGCCGCAGGTGACGAGGAGCTGATTCAGTGTGCGGATATCATCGAGGGATTGGCGAAAATTGAGAGGCAGTTCCATGAGGGCAGATCCGCCACCAGAGAGCAGAAAAACCACAAGAGTCTTTTCAGAACAGCCTTGAAGCAGAGAAAGAGCGGTTTGAGCAGAGAGCAAAGACTGGTCGTTAGGGAGAGGATGGCCACCAACGAAATAAGAGATATAAGGCAGAGGATTTTCAGGGGGCGTAGGCGCGGATGCCACGCCTTTGAATGGAATGTCCGGAAACAGCCCGGCAAAGCCACGCAACATAGCGTGAGTCGCTTTACCAAGCGCCAGGACGCAGACGTCAGAAATTTTCGTAAGGTCGCAGGACCAATCGTCTACTTGGAGAAAGCGGCCGGAGCGAAGAATGCGGCGTTCCATCGCCAACGGAATGTCAATCGAAGCGAGCGTTTCGTGAAAAATGCGACGGGCGATCTGTTTGGGATCGGCCATGACGGTTCAGGTCGTTTGCAGCACTTCCGCATTGAGCATGTTGGGCGGACGCTGTCCGCGGAAGAGTGCCGCGACATTGTGTGCAGCCATGGCCGCCATTTTTGAGCGCGTTTCAACGCTTGCAGAGCCCATGTGTGGTGCCATAACGACGTTCGAACGCTTAAGGCCAGGATGGATGAAGGGTTCCTGTTCGAAAACGTCGAGGGCGGCGCCAGCAATTTTTCCTGCTTCGAGCGCGTGGACGAGAGCAGCCTCGTCAATCACTGGTCCGCGCGCAGTATTTATAACGAAGGCTGTCGGCTTCATGCGGAAGAATTTTGGCGCGTCGAGAAGGCCACGTGTTTCTGAAGTGAGCGGAACGTGCAGGCTGACGAAGTCGGATTCGGCGAGGAGCGCGTTCAGATCGCGATATTCGGTGTTTAATTCCTTTTCGATTTCGACTGGAGCCCGTTTTGTTGCGTTGTAAAGAACGTGCATTTTAAATCCAGCGGCGCGGCGCGCTAACGCGCGACCTATACGACCGAATCCCACGATGCCGAGTGTCTTGCCCCAAACGTCAGTGCCGCAAAACTGGTCAAGGTTCCATCCCTTCCAGTTGCCTGAACGGGCGTATGTGTCGCCTTCGATGAGGCGGCGCGCGACGGCCATCAGTAAAGCCCATGCAAAATCGGCGGTGGTTTCATCCAACACTCCGGGCGTATTGGTGGCAACGACACCACGTTTAGTACATGAAGCGACGTCCACGTTGTCGTAGCCAACAGCGACATTTGCAACGATACGAAGCTTGGGCGCGACGCGAAGAAGATCGTCGCCGACTCTATCCGTGAGAAGGCAGATGAGGCCCTCTTTATCCCGTACGCGTCTAAGAATCTCTTCGTTGGACGGACGTTCCGGTTGCGTCCAGTATTCGGCTTCACAGCCCGCGTCAAGAATGGCCCGTGCTTCGTCAAACAGCGGGTGTGTTACAAAGACTTTGGCTTTTGCCATTGCGAGACTGGCTCCAGGATGCGAAGGAGTACGTTAGCACAGCGAGGAGCATGGAAGGCCGGAGAAGATGAGCAGAGCTACGGAGTTTCTTACTTGCCGGAAATTAAGTGCGGCAGCCGTTCGCCGATGAGATAGCGGCAACCGAGGCGGCCCATGACAGCCGAATGGACAGTGCCTGCGGGGACATCGCAGCGTTCGCCAGCATGGTAGAGATGGGATTCGCCGTTTAGTGTAAGAGTCATTTCACCGCTCAAGATAATGTGGGCGGTCTCTTCGTGATGGGTGTGATCGGGATAGTACATGTTTGGGCCGTCTGCCCAAACGCACGTATGCGAAAAGCCTTCAGCTTGAAGCTGGGCCGCAAGTTTTTTCTCGTCCATCATTTGATTTTACTCCTTTGCGGGAAGCAGTACTCCCGGAGACGACTGCGCCCTCTTTTCGCCCTCCACTGGCGGTGAGGGGGAAAGAGGGCGCGCCGTCTTCAGGAGAGAAGATCGTTTACATTGTGGGCGCAGCAGGGGCGTCAGCAGGCGGCGGTGGCGTCTGCCCACGCTTCATGTGTCCGCGCGGACCACCGTCCTGCTTAATGGTGTAGTCCGACGGAACTGTAAAGAGATTCGCGGCTGGCTCGGTGCGCTGAATATTGGTGAGTGAGTAGCTAGTGTCACCAAAACGGGGATCGCTATGCTTGCTTTGCACGACCATCTGAAGATCTGACGAATACCAGACTTCGCGGGTGATTGTGATTGGCTTGTCGTTGCCAATATTGCCTGCAGGAATTACACGCGTGTAGCGAGTTCCCTGCGCGCTAACGCCATTGATGGTTTGCGTGCCGAGCGAGGTTTTAGTGACGTTTGTATCGTTCCATTCCTTGCCGCCGTCCGCATTGGTGCCGGCTTCGGCGTCAACGGGTCCGTGGCCTTTATCACCTTTGCGGCCGCGATTGGGCATGTTGGATACGTGCGCAATTTTCTTATCAGGATTGAGCAAGTAACCCTTGGAGGCAACTGGATCGCTGATAACAACGAACGAACGCGTCTGGTCAGCGGAGGCATCACCGAAACGAGGAACGTCACCTTCCTTGCGGAAACGGCCTTGCGAGTCGCGATATAGGGTCACTTTAATCGTGTTGTTGATTTTTGTGCCGTCCGCAAGCGAATGACTCACAGTAGTCACTGCGACAGCACTTAATGGCGCGCCCGTTACAACTTTTCTGCCATGAAACCCGCCGAAGCCGAGCAATTCCATCTTGTGAAAACCAGGGCCACCCGGGCCTGGTCCGCCAGGACCATCGGGAATTTGCTGGACCATCATGTCGGGCGGAGGTGGCGGCGCTTCCTGGCCGAATGCTGCCGCCGCAAAAATCGCCGTCAGTGCAAGAGGGGCCATCGTTCGAAACACACGTTTCATCATGTCGTCTCCTCTTCTCTCCTTTGCAAAGTATTCCCTCGAAGCTACTGAATAGTTCCCGACGGGGTTACATCTTCGTGAAGGCGGACTCCCTGTGGAGTGCCATCATCGGCTACGAGCAGATCCACATTGATCCAATCGGACGCACCTTCTTCATTCACGGGAAGACCCAGAGCGCTCAAGGACGCGCGCTGCATACGAACCTGATAGATGGAGCCATCGTCAGCGGCGACAGGAAACGCACCGGGCAAAGGAGTGAATGCGCCGGTGTCTTCATCAGCGACGATTACCGCGCCGCCATTTTGATTTTCCTGCGCCGCGCTGCTAACCGCCGAAATGTTCTTGTTCGCTTGAATCGGGTGCCGACCAGAATTCCACTTTTGCCAACTGATGACAGCAACGATTGCAGCTGCGGCCGCCAAGCCCCAAGCGGCAATCATGCCGGTACGGCGAATGAGTTCATGAGGACGCTTTTGCGCGCGCAGTTCCTGCAAGAGACGCATTTGCACACGAGCGGGTGCTTCGGCAGTTCGCGTGGCATCGCCAAAAAAAGACAGTTCTGCACGAGCCAGATCCCAGGATTCGGCGAGGGCGGCGCATTTTGCGCAGGCGCCAGCGTGCTCTGCGGCGGCCGCTTCTTCCGCAGCGGTGATGCGGCCGGTGCCAGAGTCGAGGCCAATCAGTTCAAATTCTTCGCAATTCATATTTAAACTTCCTTGCAAAACAAATAGCAAAAATTTCTATCCTGCCGAGGCGCGGCGCGGGACGTCGCGCAGCAATTCCAGGCGCGCCATCAGTAACGCCCTCCCGCGGTGTAAACGGGAGCGAATTGTTCCGATGGGACAGCCGCTTTTTTGCGCCGCTTCCTCGTAGCTAAGTTCTTCCAATTCACACAAAACTACAGCTTCACGAAATTCTGCGGGCAAACTTAAGACGGCATCGCGCACTTGTTCGACGCGTTCGCGGCGCTCGGCCCAGAAGGCAGGCGTCAGCATATCCACTGGTTCGTTCGTGACGCCAGAATCCAACTGCGGATCGAGAGGAAGTTCGCGCGGCAAACGCTCGAGATGTTTCATGACTCGATTGCGCGTGACGCCAAAAAGGAAAGCGCCGACTTCCCCTTTGTCGGCGTCGTACTTCTTCGGCTGGCGAATCAAGGTCATGAATACGTCCTGAACAATTTCTTCGGCGGCCCAAGCGCTGCCGGTCATGCGCAGCGCGTAGCGAAAAAGCGAAGCCTGGTGCCGGTGATAGAGAACCGTAAAGGCGTTCTCATCGCCCTTGGCAGCACGCCGCAGCAGAACGTCATCGCGTTCGTCGGAAACTTTCATCTCTCCTGCCAGAAGGTCCGCGGAAAGCGAAGCTGGTCAATAAGATACGGAACCTTCCAGTTAGACGCTCTGACTGCCTACATGGGTACTTCCCGAATGGTGGGTAAAAAGTTCCCAGCGTGAGAGGACAAATTAGGTATGCGGTCGAAACATGTTTGCGGCGATTTTGGTGACGAAGCGACGAGGCACGAGGCGCTCTCCGTGGGCACCAAGGTAGTTGCCGAGACCGGAGATGACATAGCTCTTTCCGGCGGCGAGAGCGCGGAGGCCGGTTCTGGCGACTTTTTCGGCGGTTTCGCTGCGGCGACGCGTGTGCGAGGGGTGGGCGGCAATCTCGTGAAATTCGGAGTCTGTGGCTCCAGGGCAGAGGGCGCAAACACGAATGCCATGAGGTTTCATTTCTTCGGCAAGGCCCTCCGCAAGGAAAAGATCGAAGACTTTTGTAGCCGCGTAAGTAGAGACATAAGGAACAGCTTGGAAAGCGACAGTGGAAGCGACGATGAGGACATCTCCGCGGCGGCGCGCGACCATTTCCGGAAGGAAGAGACGCGTGAGATGAAGGACGGCGGTGCAGTTTACTTGAACCATGTCCAGGAGGCGTTGCAGATCGATGGAAGAAAACTCGCCGTACTGGCCGAAGCCCGCATTGTTGATGAGCAAGTCGACGACGATTCCCTTTTCTTTCGTAAATTGGAAGATTTCTTCAGGAGCGGGTAGCCTGGCTAAATCGGCTTCGAAAGTTTCAGCGTTGATCTTGTGTTTGGAGCGGAGCTGCGCAGCAAGCTCTTGCAAACGATCGCGGCGGCGAGCGGTCAGGACGAGATTGGTTCCACCAGCAGCGAGCTCCGTGGCGAGAGCCTTTCCGATGCCAGCGCTTGCGCCGGTTACCAACGCCCACTTTCCGCTCCATTCGGATTTCATGAGGGTTCCTTGGATTTTTCCTGTGGGTGCGGCGGATGGTCTATTTCCTCGTTTGATTCCACGCCAAGGACTGCTTCCTTGATACGGCCGCCTTCGCGCTTGATGCGGTTCATCAGACGGCGCGCCCAAACGAACTCCGCGGCGAGCAAGCTCAGGCCAAGAAAGATGGTGAGCCAGCCGGGCCCCGGAGTGATGATCATGATGGCACCGACAACGAGAAGCGTAAAACCGGAAACGATGCGGAAAGCGCGGCGAACCTGGTCGAGCGTGGGCTGAAACATAATGGGAGCACGAACCGCCACTTTGAAGATGGCAGAAGCGGAGGCAGGAGGCAAGCGGGTGCAATTCCAATTGATTTGCAAGAGACACGGAACTAAGATGCGTGGCAATTCCTGCCAAAACTTCGCGCGAGGTCCGCGGGAGGCAATTATGCGAGTGATGATTTTGCGAATTCAGTTTGGACTAATTTTTGTGCTGACGCTTTGCTGCGCGGCGAATGGGCAGCACATTGGGAAATACGTGCCCATTCCTGCGGGTTCGGAGGCGGACCACGCGATGCAGGAAATCAATGCGGCCACGGACCCGGCGCAAAAGCTGGCTTTGATTGACAAATTTGCGAGCGGACCTGGCCAGGGCGATATGGCGCTGGTGGCAGATGATCTGTACGTGAACTATTACCTGGCGCAGAAAAATTATCCCAAGGCGTACGAATTCGGCGACAAACTTTTTGCCATCGATCCGGACAATTTGCAAAATGCCGTGAATATGGTGCGCGCGGCGGCTGAATCAAACGACACGGACAAATTGCTTGCGTATGGCGTGAAGGCTTCCGGGATAGTGCAACGATTCAAGGCTGCGCCGGCGCCGAGTGGAATGTCCGCAGAACAATGGAAAGACAATCAGTCCAATGCGCTGAATGCCAACGCCGACAACCTTCGGTACGTCCAACAGGCGGTTCTTTTCGCGGTGGAGCAGACGAAGGATCCGGTCAAACGGGCCGGACAATTGACTCAATATGCGGGAGGCTTTTCTGATTCGCCTTATGCAAACGAGGCGCTGGGCGTTGCAGCGACTTCTTACCAGGAAGCACAAAATACGCCCAAGATGCTGGAAGTTGCGAATGGCCTAATCGCAAAAGACCCGAACAATCTGGGAATGCTGCTGCTCCTTTCGGACTACTACAGCGAAAAAGGCGAACAGCTCGATAAAGCGGAGGCGTACGCAAAGAAAGCTGCGGGTTTGGCGGACTCTGTGCCGAAACCGGAAGGTGTGGCGGACGATCAATGGAAGCAACACACGACACTGCAGAAGGGGCTTGCGTTTAGTGCGTTGGGGCAGGTGAATTTGCAGAAGAAAGACAACGCTTCGGCTGTGACGAATTTTCAGGCCGCGGCGCCGCTTCTGAAATCGAATGACGCGAGCTACGCGAGGAATCAGTATCGGTTGGGATTCGCGTATTTGAATTTGAAGAAATTGCCAGAGGCGAAGCAGGCGTTCACGGATGCGGCTTCCGTGAATACGCCTTACAAGCAGCCGGCTCTGGATAAACTGAAGGGGTTGCCTGCGAAGGCTCCCGTGACGCACAGGAAGCCGGCGTGAAGTAGGAAGTCGCGGCCAGAATCCCAAAATTAGTGTGCACCTGCTGGTCCCGAGGCTGTGCGGATTTTGCGCGTCAGCAATACAATCGGGGCTCCGATGATGCAAGCGCAGCCGAGAAGCCAGAAGCAATCCAGAAAACCTAAGAAAGACGCCTGTTGAAGGACAAGGCGGGCGAGCTGCGCTTTGGCGTGAAGCGCGGCGTCAGGGATAGTGTATCCGCGCGAGAGAAAATAGTGGGACAACGAGTTTAGTGTGCGTTGGTATTGCGGATCGAGCGGCGTGGCATGCGCGACAAGGATGGATTGATGGTATTGCGTGCGCCGGGCTAGATATGTAGTGACGAACGCGATGCCGAAGCTGCCGCCTTGATTGCGAAAAAGGTTGGTAAGACTAGAGGCCTTATTGTTCTTATGTTTGGGCAGATACGAATACGCAAGCTGGCTAACAGGAATAAACAGAGGTGCGATGCCGAGGCCCTGCAAAGCCCGCAAGAGCGCAATGTGTTTGTAATCGGTGCCGAGGTCGATGCTGGCGTAGCGCCACATGGCGATGGCGAAAATTGTGTAGCCGATGAAGATGAGCGGTTTGATGCCGACTTTGGGAAGAATTCTGACAATGACCGGCGCGAGAACGACGATAACCATTGCACCCGGACCAAGTACAAGACCGGCGTCAGTGGCCGAGTAGCCGTAAAGGCTTTGCAGCATTTGCGGAATTAAAACTGTCGAACCGAAGAGCGCGAATCCGAAAAGAAAATAGAAGAAATTGGCGATGGCAAAATTGCGTTCGCCCAGAAGACGGATTTCCACGACCGGATCTTTGTGGTGCCATTCCCAAAACGCTGCAGTGATAAGAGCCACGATGGCGATCGAAAAGAAAATGACGATGAAATTGCTTTCGAACCAGTCTTCGGTTTGGCCTCGATCCAGAACAACTTCGAGACATGCAAACCCAAGTGCAACGAGAAAAATACCGAGACCGTCGATTTTGAGTTTGCCGTCGCGGCGGGCGGCTTCGACTTCGCGGGTAAATTCCGGCGGATCGGAGACGAGGCGATTCGTCAGCAGCATGGAAACGATGCCGATGGGAATGTTGATGAAGAAAATCCAGCGCCAACTCCAGTTGTCTGTGATCCAGCCGCCGAGCGGCGGGCCGATGACGGGCGCGGTGACGATGGCCATGCTGTAGAGCGCAAATGCGGCGGCGCGCTTTTGCGCCGGGAACGTGTCCACGAGAATGGCTTGCTCGACGGGAGCGAGGCCGCCTCCACCGACGCCCTGCATGACTCGAAACAGAATTAGGAGCGAGAGCGACGGGGCGATACCACAGAGAAAAGAACTGATGGTGAAAAGGAGAACGCAGGCCATGTAATAGCGTTTGCGGCCGAAGACGCGGCTAAACCAAGCGGAAAGTGGAAGGACGACGGCGTTCGAGACGAGATAGCTCGTAAGAACCCACGTGCTTTCGTCGTAGCTGACAGCGAGGCCGCCGGCGATATGTGGGAGCGCGACGTTGGCGATGGCGGTGTCCAGCAGTTCCATGAAAGTAGCGAGTGTAACGGTGATGGCGATGATCCAGGGATTGATGGCTGGGCGTTCGCTAATGGCGGCCTGCGTCGCTGGTACGCTCGGGATAGGCAGAGTCGATGTTGTCGCGCTCATATAGCCGCTCTTGCTGAATTCTATACAACTTGAGACCGTTCGGTCTCATCTGATAGTGTGTAGATGCAGAGGTGGAGAGCGAAGTAACAAAGTTTCTTGCTTAGAGGCGAATCAGATGAGGAAGGGCGAAGCGACGCGACGGGAAATCATTCAAAAGGCGGCACCTATCTTTAACCAAAGGGGCTTTGAAGGGGCGTCGCTTTCTGAGCTGATGCGAGCGACTGGTCTGGAAAAGGGCGGGATTTACCGGCACTTCAAGAGTAAGGAACAGCTGGCTGGAGAGGCATTTGATTTTGCCTGGAAAACGGCAGTGGAGCTTCGATTGGCAGATACGGAGGAGATTGAGAATTCCGTCGATCGATTGAAGCAGGTCGTGCGAAATTTTCTAGAAAGGCGGGAAGGACTAGTGCCCGGTGGATGCCCTCTCTTGAATACGGCTATTGATTCGGATGACGGGAATCCGGTGCTACGAAGCAAAGCTAAGCGGGCAATGAAAGAGTGGTTGGATAGGATTGGGAAGACTATCGTGAGGGGCCAAAAGCGAGGCGAAATAAAACGCGACGTTGATGCTATGGAGTTGTCTACTTTAATTGTCAGCACATTGGAGGGCAGTTTGATGCTGAGGCGCTTGCAGCATAAAGATGAGCCGCTCGCGCTAGCCTGCCGGCACATTGAAGAATATTTGGAAGAAAAAGTTCGCGCGTAAGATAAATGCGGGAAAAGAATGGCGGAGAGGGTGGGATTCGAACCCACGGTAGGGGTTAACCTACACACGCTTTCCAAGCGTGCGCCTTCAACCGCTCGGCCACCTCTCCACACACAAAAACAACCTTACTAATTTAGCAGAAACGAACGCGAGGCGCACGGAGGCTGTTGGGAAGTGTGCGGTGTGTCTGTTAAAATTTGTATGCGGTTCCGGGATCGTCTAATCGGTAGGACATGAGCCTTTGAAGCTCAGTATCGTGGTTCGAGTCCACGTCCCGGAACCAATTCCTTTTTAGTTCCCTTCCCGCCTAGATTTCATTTTTCTTGAGCGAATCCATGACGTAGTCGCAGGAACGCACGCAGAGCGCCATGATGGTAAGCGTGGGATTCTGGCACGGGTTGGATGTGAAACCGCTGGCGTCCATGACGAATAGGTTTTTCACATCGTGCGATTGCTGGAATTGACTGATAACGGATTTCTTCGGATCGGCTCCCATACGCGCGGTGCCCGCTTCATGAAGCGCCCAGCGCGGAGCTGAAGGATTAGCGTAGGTGCGAATACTTTTGGCGCCGGCCGCTTCCAACATTTCCCCTGCTGACGCGCCGATGTCTTTGAGCATGGCAGTTTCGTTTTCACTGTCTGCCATATGAATTTTCAGGACAGGAATTCCATAGATATCTTTTACGGCAGGATCAAGTTCGACGAAATTTTCCCAACGAGGAAGGACTTCACCAAAACCGGTGATGTCAATCCAAGCGCGCGGCTCGCGAAGGGCTTTTTTGTAGGCTTCTCCGAAACCGGGAGCGCCCCAACTGAAATCAACACCTGATTCACCTTCGTAGCCGTAGGCACGGAGAAAATTTTTGGCCGCGGGCTGGCCCGGAAGGTTTCGAAAACGGGGGACATAAAATCCAGCAGGTTTGACTGGGCCACCCATAGTGGGTTTACGCCCGAAAGCAGGAAATTCTCCACTACCGCCGGCGCTGCGGATGTGTGCGGTGAAATGGTGGCCGAGAATTCCGCTGGAGTTGGCGAGTCCGTTGGGAGATTCGCGCGTAGCGGAGTTAAGAAGGATGCGCGTGGATTCCTGGGTTTGGGCACAAAGAATGACAACGCGTGCATGAATCTCGCGAGGCTGTTTTGTGTTGCGGTCAATATAAAGGACGCCGGTGGCGCGATTTTGCTGTCGGTCCATCAAAACTTTGTAAGCCATAGCATTCGAGATGAGCGTGCAATTGCCGGAGCGAAGCGCGTCGGCAACCGTGGTGAATGCAGAATTGAAATACGAGTGCGTCATGCAACCGCGTTCGCATGGGCCACAATAGTGGCAGGGTCCGCGGCCAGGAAGCGGACGAGTGAGATTTGCGGAGCGAGTGGGAATTGCCGGGCGACCCAGTTTCGACCTGACGCCTTCACAAAACGTTTTTTCCTGACAAGTCAGGGGCATAGCCGGCTGAAATTGGCCATCGGGTAAATAATCCAGACCTTCTTTTGACCCGCAAATGCCTACATATTTTTCAACGAGGTCGTAGTACGGCTCGATGTCCTTGTAACCTAGTGGCCAGTCTTCGCCGAAGCCGTCGCGCGAGGCGGATTTGAAATCGAGATCGCTGAAACGAAGAGAAACGCGCCCCCAAACGTTTGTACGTCCGCCAGTCATGCGCAACCGGCCCATCCAAAGAAAAGGATGATCTTGGGGTGTTGTATATGGTTCATCGAGATCGTTTGCGAACCAGTCGGCTGTGTATTCGTTGCAGACGTCGAAAACAGATTGCACTGGCCTCGTCTTGCGGATGAGTTCTCTCGTCATGCTGCGGTATTTCAGTGAAAAGGCAGGCTTGTGTTCGGAGAAATTGGCGTCGGATTGCGGACGGCCCGCTTCGAGAAGCGCAACTTTGAGCCCCGCTTCCGCGAGTCGTTTGCACGCCCAACCGCCGGAAGCTCCGGAGCCGACGACGATAGCGTCAAATTTTGGGTCCGTTTTTTGTGACAACGAGAACCTTCCTTGTGAGGGACAACGGGGGAATGGTAACATCCCGCGCGGCGGAATTTTAATCCATGGGAACTCAGAACGTAAACGATTTACAGATTCTTTCCGGTAATTTCACAGAGCGAAAGTTGACGCGACGGGAAGCAGCGCGGATTTTGCTCAGCGGAATCGCGGCTGGAGCGGCAATGCCGTGGGGAACACAGGCTCATCCCATCTGGAAGCATTTTGAAGACGAGCATTTGATGAGTTATGCAGAAGCCGCGACAGCCGACGGCAAGCTGCATTTTCTGAACGAGCAGCAATTTGAATCGTTTGCGGCAATGGCCGAGGCAATTGTTCCCGCATCGACGAAAGCAAATGTTGCAGGATTTGTTGATTTGCTGCTGAGCGTGGATCAAGAGAAGAACCGAAAGGAATTTTTAAATTCGCTTTCGGCTATTGAGGCAGAGAGCAAAAGAAAGTTCAACAGACAACTTATCGGGCTTTCTGTTGCCGAGAAAGACGATCTTTTCTCCTTGATCGCAATGTCGCATAAGATGGATTCCAGCCAGCGGTTGTTCTCGTCGTTTGTGAACTTGAGGGAGTGGATTTCCGGTGCGTATTATTCGTCAGAAATTGGAATGCGCGAACTGGGTTGGACGCCCGATCGGGTGTTTGCAGAGTTTCCCGGCTGTTCGCATGCCGAGGGGCACGGATAATTCCGGAACCTCCAAAAGGAGAAAGTTGATGAGCTCTAAATCGAATCGGCGTGACTTCCTGCGGACAACAGCCGCAGCAGGAGCAAGCCTTGCCTTGACGCCTGGACTGCTGGCTTCTCCGCCGCAAAAGTCCGTTCTCGTTTTTACAAAGTCTTCGGGCTGGGAACACGATGTCGTCAAGCTAGTGGACGGAAAACCGAGCATTGTGGACAACGCAGTCACGGAAATGGGAAAGAAAAACAATTTCGGCGTTGTGTGTTCAAAGGATGGAAGAATTTTTGATTCTGCCGAGTTCGCAAATTTTGGGGCCATTTTCTTTTTTACGACCGGCGATCTTTTAGAACCGGGCACAGACAAGCAGCCGCCAATGACTGCTGCCGGCAAACAGAGATTGCTGGATGCGGTTCACGATGGAAAAGGATTTGTGGGATCGCACGCGGCGAGCGATACGTTTCACACGAAGCCGGACCCAGACGACCACAGCAATCGTTACATCGCCCACGGTGAGCAATCCGATCCGTATCTTCGAATGCTGGGTGGAGAATTTATCATTCACGGGAGCGCCCCGCGGCTGCAGACCTGCAAATTAATTTTGAACGACCCGAAATTTCCGGGACTCGAAGGAGTTTCTTCTCCAGTGGAGTTCACGGAAGAATGGTATTCGTTGAAGGATTTCATGACGGACATTCACGTGATTGCAACGCTGGACACTGCTGGAATGAAAGGCAACTGCTATCAACGAAAACCGTATCCGGTGACTTGGGCGAGAATGCATGGTAAGGGACGCGTATTTTACACAGCGATGGGAGATCGCCCGGAGAATTGGCAGATCCCTTTCTTTCTGAATTTTGTTGCTGGTGGAATCAGATTTGCGTTGGGTGATGCCAACGCGAATTTGGCGCAAAATATCGCGAGCGTAGCGCCTGGGTACACAGAGATTCCGCCGAGAGAGCAAGAGAAGAAGTAGGCCAGCCTAAATCAAAGAATTGGAAATGCAGAGTGCAGCCCCGCCGGCGATGCCAGCATTTTCTCCATAGAACGCGGATACAATCGGAATTTCTTGATAGCGCGAATTGACGCACCAGTTTTTCATGCGTTTCTGAATATCGCCGAAATGTGGCCGCAGCATTTCCGCAGCTCCGCCTCCCAGAATAATGACTTCCGGTTCGAGCAAATCGACGATATTGCCGAGCCAGACAGCGAGATATTCGTAAGTCTGCGTAAGAATTTCTTGCGCTAAAGCGTCGCCAGAATCTGCGGCCTTGGCGATCATTTCACTGCGGATGGATGAAATATCTCCACCGGCTAGAGCTAGCAACTGTGGGCCGAGCTGAGGTGATTGTGCCAGCTTTTCTCGCGCGCGACGGGCGATGGCCGTGCCCGAAGCCAAAATCTCGATGCAACCTTTCTTGCCGCAGTTGCAGACGGGACCGTTCAAATCAATTGTGACATGTCCGCCTTCCGCGGCTGAACCAGTGCGACCATGGAAGATTTTTCCATCGAGGATGATACCGGCGCCGATGCCTGTGCCAATCGTGGCGAAGAAGACGTTTCGAAAGCCGCGACCGGCTCCCCAAAGATATTCGGCGAGGCCGCCTGCGTTTGCGTCGTTGTCCAGTTTCACGACGGCTGAATAGTGCTTTGCGACTTCGCCGGCCAAGGGAAAATCGCGCCAGCATGGAACATTCGGGGGATTGATGACGACGCCCGTTCGCGGGTCAAGTGGTCCGGGGGCGCAAATTCCAATGCGCCGAATTTTCTTGCGACTAGCAGGGTCCTGAACAAAGAGAGTTTCGACGGCTGAGATTACAGAGGCGAGTCCTTCTTCACCTGTATCATGGCAGTTCATTGGAGAGCGAGTTTGGGAGAGGATTTTTCCATGCGAATCCACAATACCTGCGGCAACTTTCGTGCCGCCGATATCCACACCGACGAATAGATCGGAACCTGCAATTTTTGAGGACATTCAAAAATACCCGGTGTAAGAACGCAATGTGGCCTATGCTCCCGCGGGAATGACAGGACGAGAGCCCCGCAGACCATAGTAAACAATGTAGGCGTAACAAATTACGGGCAAAAGAAACGCGTGATGGATGCCAATGTGATCGGCAATCCAGCCTTGCGCAACGGGAATGATTGCGCCGCCGACGATGGCCATGATGAGTAGACCGGAACCGTCGCCGGTGAGCGGCCCGAGTTTGGCAATGCCGAGCGTAAAGATGCTCGGGAACATGATCGAGTTGAAGAAACCGACGAGGAGGATACTCCACATTGCGAGAGGGCCGCTGGTCAGCATCGAGGTACAGACTAATAGGACGGCTGCGGTGGCCGCGATTCCGAGCAAAGTTCCCGTTTTTACTTTTTGCAGGATTGCGGAGCCGACAAAGCGACCGATCATTGCGCCGCCCCAATAATATGAAACGTATTTGGATGCGGCGAGCTGGGTTAGATTCCCTATATCAGGCTGCGAGAAATAATTGATGAGGAAACTTCCGATGGAGACTTCCGCTCCGACGTAGACAAAGATACCGACTGCACCGAGAACCAAGTGCGTGTATCTCCAAATACTATCGCCCTTGCGACCGTGTCGTTCAGCCTGCGGCATTGCCGGCAGCTTGAACATACCAATTACTACGGCGAAGAGTAGAAGAGCCAAGCCGATCACAACGTACGGCATCTTAACGGAGGAAGCCTCGTGAATCCGATATACGTGCAGCGCGTCCGCAGACAATTGCTTTAGTGCGTCTGCACTTTTTGGCTGGGCGCTCAAAATGTATATGCCGCCAAGATAAGGACCAATCGTCGTTCCAAACGAATTAAACGCTTGCGCAAGATTCAATCTGCTAGAAGCAGTTTCTGGATTGCCCAAGATAGCAACGTATGCATTCGCCGAAACCTGAAGGGCAGTGATACCTCCTGCCACAATCATAAGAGCCACCAAGAACAGGGGAAATGAAGGCAGACTTGCAGCGGGAAAAAAGACGAACGCGCCGGCCGCCATAACGATCAAGCCAACGACCATCGTCTTTTTATAGCCAAGAGTGTCCACGATCTTCGCGGAAGGCATAGAGAAAATAAAGTAAGCAAAGAAAAAAGCGAACTGAATGAGCATGACCCTTGTGTAGTTCAATTCGAAGATAGCCTTGAAGTGGGGAATGAGAATGTCATTCAGCGAAGTGATGAAGCCCCAAAAGAAAAATAAGACCGTCACCATTGAAAGGGCAGCGAGATAGGTTTCGTTAGTTCCCTTGCCCGCAGTCGATGTAGTACTGGGTGCGCTCACGTTTGCCATCAGCAGATCCGTCTTTCCTGGTTGGGATTGGCGGCGCTCGTCTGACACAGCGGCCGAGCAACGCCAGCGGAAGAGGATGCCATACTTGGCAAATTCTCACTACAAAAACGATTGGGTAAGGTAGCCTGCGCGAAAAATGATATAAGTCATTTCCGGCAAACAAGTTCTGACCACAGGTGGCATCCATGAAGACTCTACTCAGGTCGTACTCATGTGCATTTGTTGTGCTGTTCTGTGTGTCAGGGTTATTTGCACAAAACGGGCCTCAAGTGGTGATGTTCAGCGAGACGGGATTCCCTACTGCTGACACAGCAACGGTTTCCATGGACCAGTTGCAAAAATTGCTGCCTAACGCCCGAATTGCTTCCGCGGAACAACTGAAGTCAGAGCTTGCAAATAGTGACGCCAAACTGCTTGTGCTCGGATACGGTTCGGCGTTTCCGGAGAGCGCATGGGCTGACATTTTTGGATTTTTGCGCCGTGGCGGCAATTTGCTTGTGCTTGGAGGGAAGCCGTTTACGCGGTCTGCTTACAAAGATGCGAATGGCTGGCATCTGCGAAATTACAGCGTGCGATTTTTGCGACAACTTTCGATTGACCAATATCAAACAGCACCAGGCTCGGAAGGATTGGAATTCCATTCGAACCCAGATATTCCGCTGACGATTCCGGCATTTGCGTGGAAGCGATCGTTCAGTCCCGTAATTCGACTGAGTGCAGTGGATTTGTACGCACGCGGCGGTTCAGCTGGTTCGATTGATGCGCGCCTGGATGCGCTGGCCTACGCGACGCAGAAAGATCGTCGGCTGGCAGCGCCGGTTCTACAGGTAGATCATCTCCAAAATGGATTTAACGGTGGGCGATGGATTTTTGTGCCAGCGGAACTGCCAGCGGATTTTTCGGCACGCGCTGAGATAGTAGGGCTCGTTCGATCGCTTGCTGAACAAGCTGCCTATGGCGCGGAAAGTTTTACAGTGCGGCCAAGCATGCCGCTTTATTTGCCGAGAGAGCAGGTGGAAGCGCAGATTCTTTGGAACGGATTCGGAAAGAGTGCGGCAAACCTGAGCGTGAAGATTGCGATGTTTCCTCAGGATCAGCCCACGAAACGTACCGAGGTGACAGCAACGATTCCCGCGACACAGCCGGTCTTATTGCCGACTCCGTCGGAAAAGGGCCTTCACGTAATTGAAGCGCAACTGTTGGATGGGAATAAAGTGCGGACGATTTATCGGTCGGGATTTTGGATTCGTGATGCGGAGTACTTGCATTCTGGGCCGAAACTCGCGGTGAATCGCGACTATTTTGAATTGGACGGAAAGCCGCTCGCCGTGATCGGCACGACTTACATGTCCAGCGAAGTGCAACGGCTTTATTTCGAACATCCGAATGTTTACGTGTGGGATCAGGATCTGGCGCAAATTCATTCCGCTGGATTGAACATGATTCGCTCCGGATGGTGGACCGGATGGGACAAGTTTTTTGATGAAAACGGCCAACCGTATGAGCGAACACTGCGAACCATCGAAGCGTTCCTCATGACGGCACGGAAAAACAACTTACCTGTTCAATTCAATTTCTTTGCGTTCTTGCCGGATGTACTTGCAGGTGCGAATCCGTATCTCGATCCGGAAGCAGTACACAAACAGCAGACGCTCATCTCTACGGTTGCGGCGCGTTTTCATGATGTGCCTTGGTTGGCTTGGGACTTGATCAACGAGCCAAGCATTTCGAAGCGGCTTTGGACAATGCGACCCAACGAAGACTGGATGGAAACAGAAAAATGGAATGAGTGGCTGACGAAGCGGTATCCGGATCGCGCGGCGCTTACAGCGGCATGGAATTTACCTGTTGCCTCGGTGGGGGGTTCGATCCCATTACCTCAGGAGATTGAATTCAATTCGCGCGGGATGTACATCGGGCGCAATTCGCTAAAGGTGTATGACTACATGATTTTTGCACAAGAAGTTTTTGCGGACTGGGCGCAGACAATGCGAGACACGATTCGTGCCACCGGTTCGCAGCAACTGGTGACGATTGGGCAGGACGAAGGAGGGCTCGTGGACCGTCCATCGCCGGCATTTTTCGGAAACGCAATTGATTTCACCACGAACCACACATGGTGGCAGAACGATTCGTTGTTGTGGGGCTCACTCGTGGCAAAGCAACCGGGTAAAGCCTTGTTAATTCAAGAAACTGGCCTCCAACGCGAGCTGACACTGGATGAAATAGCGCGCTTCACCGTGGAGCAAGAAGCAAGTTTATTCGAACGTAAAGTTGCGACCTCACTTGCGCAATCATCGGGAGCGATTGAATGGCTATGGAATTCAAATTCGTACATGACGGAAGGAAATGAGACGCCAATTGGCGCGGTACGCCCGGACGGGACCGAAAAATCGGAAGCTGCAGTGTTGCGCGATTTTGCAGTGCTTTCGAAACAGATCAGCGAACATCTACGCAATCCCGAGCTGTCAACAGTTGCGATTGTGACTTCGCAGGCGGCGCAATACTCAGCTTTGGGTAATTTGCAGATTGATGCACAGCGAACTGCGATTCGTGCTCTGGCGTATGACGCGCATTTAACTGCGTATGTGATTGCCGAAAATCAGGTTGCGAAATTGGGAACACCGAAACTGGCGATTTTGCCGTCGCCGCAAGCGCTCAATGAGTCCACGTGGCAGGCTTTGCTAGGCTATGTGAATGCGGGCGGAAATCTGTTGGTGACAGGACCAGTCGGGCGAAACGAGCACTGGCAAATTGTGGATCGCATGAGCGCGCTCAAGCTGAACGCACAGATCGGGCCGCTAAATTATCACAGTGCGTCGGTGCGGCTCGGAAGCTCGATGGTTCCACTTTCGTTCACTCAGGATAAACAATTCTGGGTCGAAACACTTTTGATGCAAAACGGGGATTCGTTCACCGAGGTTACTTACGGCAAAGGAAAAATTTTCTGGGCTGCGTACCCTATAGAACTCGCGGAAGGAACGAGTGCAACAGCGGAGGTCTACCGCTACGTTGCGCAGCGTTTGGGGCTTTCACCGCAATTCGAATTGCAATCGCCTGTGCCGGAGGGAGTCTTAATTTATCCGACCGTGCTTGAAGATTCTGTGATGTACATGTTCACTTCTGAAAACGCATCGCCAGCCCAAATAACGTTGCGTGACAAATTGACTGGTACGCAATTGAGTTTTGTGTTGCCTGCCCAGCGAGCCGCCGTTGCGCTGATTTCGAAAGACAAAAGAGCGATAGTTGTAAAATACGGCTTCTAGGTCAAGCGTCCCGATAGTTGGGCCAGATTACTGGAGAAAGTTCAGCAGCGACGGCAGATTGAGCACCTTTGCTGTCGCCGCAAGCTCGGATTGGTAAGCGGTCTGGGCTTGCGAGAGATGGGAAGCTGCAACCGCGGGGTCAGCTCCAACTAAGGCATTTTCCTGAGTGCTCAGGTTCACTTTATCCTGGTTGAGAAAATTTTCGCTGAGAGTGATCTGGTTCAAGGCGTTGCCGTAGAAAACTCTTTGTGTGTTGACCAGAGACAAAGCGTTCTGGACTTGCGTCACGGCGGCGGGGATATTGGTATTTGATTGTAGCGAGGCGTAGAGGCTTTGAAGCGCGCCAAAGACGCTCCCCGTTCCGTTAAGAAATAACTGACCGCCTGGAACGTTGTCACCAATTGTGTTCCCGTTCGAGAGCTGCACACTGGTTGTATTTGCGTTGCCGTTGTAAGTGACCGCCAGCGTATTTTGATTCAAGGTGAACGGCTGAGTGGTGACAGCAGTGCCCGCGAACAGGTACGCGCCTTGATAGGAAGTGTTTGCGAGACTCAAAAGCTGATTCGCAAGACCTTGCACTTCTCCGGCAATCGCCTGTCGATCGGAATCGTTGAGAGTCCCGTTTGCGCCTTCCGTGCCGATGCTCAGGGCGCGGGTGAGCGCTTGAACGACATTGCTAAGCGCTGAATCCGCCACTTGAAATTGCGACTGCAAAGTGGATTGGTTTTTCAGGAATTGATCGTCCTGCCCGGACTGATCGTGGTTCTGAACGAGTTGCGCGACCGCAACGGGGTCGTCGCTGAGTGCGTTTACCTTTTTACCAGTGGAAAGCTGGTGCGTAGCCGTATCCAGATTTTGACGGCGTTGCTGAATGGACAGCAGAAGGTCGGGAAGGAGATCGGGATTGAGTCGAATAGACATAGCTATTGCACCATATTGATTGTGGTGGCAGAAAGGCTTCTCAATCCAGCTTGTAGATGCGTCACCCATTGGCGCGTCTCAGGCAGATGCGCTGTCGCATCAGCTAGAAGTCCAGTAAAAAGCTCCATGCTCCCTAATGGATTTCTGATTTCGTGCGCAAGAATCGTCGCCACTTCCGCCAACGCCTGTGATCGGCGGGCCGTCTCCCGGTCCGCCGCGACTCTTTTTTCTTCTGTCTTGTCGCGAACGATCCAAATCGTTTCTCCCGGCGCCTCCGGAACGTCGCTAATGTTTGCGCGCAAAATGCCGATAGTCCGAATGCCCGTAGTAGAGGGACTCACCCACTCCTGTTCCAAAAAGAAACTGTTCGCTGGCGCTTCCCCTAGCAGCCTTTCCACAAACTCCGGCAAAGCTCCTCCATTACCGGGGATCCAATCGCGCGGCACTTGCAACAACTTTCTCGCTTCGGGGTTTGTAATCTGAATCTCACCTTTTTCATTCGCCACAAGCACGCCACACGGCAAACTCTCCAAAACGCATGACAAATAGCGCCTGACTCGCTGATTCTCTTCCAAGCTTCTTTCAAGCTCCGTGTTTGCCCGCTCCAATTCGTGATGCAAACGCACAACTTCTGCTTGCAACTGCCCGTATGACCTCTCCAGAGACCCGGCCGCCTGCGTGAACGACAAGAACGCCTTCGTCAAATCCGTTTTCGCAAGAGCATTTCGATGTTGCCTTGCATTTCGAGCGAGCGTCTTTTGCCGAGTTGCAGGCAAATTTGGCATAGCATTCATCCCCTGCACTCCTTCTTCCATCGCGTTTCCGCTCATGCTTAATCTTCTCTAACTTCGCGCAGTTCTTTTCCCGTCTGGACGTGCTGCGCGCAAATTTCCCTTGAATTTCCGGAAAGAATGAATGCGCGCTCCAAAACGTGCTGCAACTCCCGCACATTTCCAGGCCACTTTCTCTGTTCGAGCGCTCCCAGCGCTGCTGGCGTCAGGCTCTTTACCGGAAATCCAGCCTCTTGAGAAAATCCGCGCAAAAAATGTTCCGCAAGCAGCGCTATATCTCCATCTCGCTCTCGCAAGGGAGGCAAATCGATAGGGAATATGGCGAGCCTGTAATACAAATCTTGTCGAAACTGTTTGGCTTGCACTTGGTCGAGTAGCGACGAATTCGTCGCGCATATCACCCGCACGTCCACGCGGTATACATCTGAACTCCCCAGTCGTTGTACTTCTCCGTTTTGCAAGAAACGCAAAAGTTTCGCTTGCATACTCAGCGGCAAATCTCCGACCTCATCCAAAAAAAGCGTTCCGCCCTGTGCTACATGAATTCTTCCCAGCCGCGACTGCGCCGCTCCAGTAAACGCGCCTCGAACGTGCCCAAACAACTCAGCTTCCAGTAGCGCCTCCGGTATCGCCGCGCAATTCACGGCCACAAACGCATGTTTTGCACGAGGGCTCAGCTCATGAATGGCCTGCGCCACAAGCTCTTTTCCAGTTCCTGTCTCGCCCGTCACCAAGACCGTCGTATCGCGCCCCGCCACAAGTTTCGCCAATTGATACGTACTCTGAATCGCTTCGCTTCGACCGATCATTCCAGACAGACTGTCCAGGCGCTCGGCGCCCGCCTCTTTGAATGCCTCGCTGGCGAGTTCTTCTATTGGCACAGATTCGTCCGGCTCCGTATTTGACTCGCGCACCTCTGTCTCCGCTACTCGAGAATCCACAAACTTCACTTCAATTCGTGGATACCTTTGACGGATTATATGTGCTACTTCTTCCGAGTCCAGATCCGGCAAATGCCGATCGAGCAATACTCCGTCACATGGGAACTGCACCAACTTTGCTAGCGCATGAGCTCCGCCAACGGCTTCTTCGGTCTGCGCGGTTGGCCCCGCAGTAAGAATGGCCATTTGTCGCCGAAACTCCGGATTTCCGCTCGCAATCAAAATTCTTCCTTGTGAAACGCCAAGTATCGACTGGGCTGTCGCTGCCATGGTGTTCTCCCTTGTGTTTGCGCCAAAAAAGTTCCCGCGAAAAGGTCTCCACAAATTTCATTTTTCTAATCGCTAGCCGCACAGGCAAACTCTTCCCCGCTGCTCGGCAGAAAATACCAATGCGTTTCAGTGGCCAAAAAATTCGAGATGGAAATAAATGAAAAGGCGTGACTTATTTCTGCGGGCAAATAGAGCAATGCTCCGCAACGAAACACTGTTTCGCGCGGACACAATAATTCGCGCGCCGCATGATCTCTCATCGCGCGCAAGCCACCAATCATCTCTCGCGGAGCCTGCACACCCGGCCCGGTTCACTTACCTCATCGGCTCAATCGCAATGAACTTTAGCCACAGTCCCCATTCTCTTGATTAAAACTCCATCTCCTCCTCCAACAACCCACTCCACGCAAAACCTGCCCCTACGTCCCACTGCCCCAATTTCCACTTGCACCCCCGCTCCTTCGCCCTAACAATATCTATAGGCCTTCCATCATCAATTTCTCTCATTTCGGAGGTGTTTCGTGATTCGTCGTTTCTCTAATCTATTGCTCTGCGCCATCACCCTAGCCCTGGCGCTCACCGGCTGTTCCAAATCCGCCGACCAGGCCGCAAATTCGGACTCCGTCTCGGATTCCGCTTCGAGCGGCACTGCAAAATCAAAATCGATTACTTCTGCGGTGAAGGAAGCCATCGCCCCCAAACCGATCGTTGTTCCGGAAGGAACCGCGCTGGAAGTCGTGCTTGATGAGTCTCTCAGCTCGAAGACGGCCACTCCCGGCCAGTCCTTTGAAGCCACCGTCGAGTCTCCGGTTGAAGTCGATGGTAAAGTCATCATCCCTAAGGGTGCCCATGCTAAGGGCAGGGTCAAGGACGCAAAAGCAGCAGGCCGCTTCAAGGGCGCATCTCTGTTAGAGCTCGCTCTCAAAAGCGTCGAAATCGATGGCAAAACTTACGATATCAACACCTCCGCGCCCACCTTTAGCCACAAAGGTAAGGGCAAGCGGACAGCAGTCGCCGTCGGCGGCGGTGCAGGATTAGGTGCCTTGATTGGCGGCATTGCCGGAGGCGGCAAAGGCGCCGCCATCGGCGCTGCAGCCGGAGCAGGAGCCGGAGCAGGCGGCGCTGCATTCACTGGCAAAGCGGATGTCGTTTTGCCCGCGGAAACCGCTCTCACTTTTAAGCTGACGCAGCCACTCGAAATCAAAACTAAGTAGTGCACAGCCTTCATTCTGGCCCGGCGGCTGAAAAACCGCCGGGCATTTTATTTGAGTCCGAGATTTTCATTGAAACTTGTCTTTTACTTCCTGAGGAATTCTTTCGCTCTTCAGTCTCTTCGAATCTTTCTTATCGCGAACTGTCCACACTCGCTTCTCCAATCCTTCCGCCGCTAACACATCACCCCGAAATAGCTTGTGCTCCACGCGAAAACTGCTATTCCCCCATTCCAAAATCCTCGATTCTACCGTCACTGTATCTCCAAACGACGATGGCACGAAAAATTTCGCGCTCGTTTCCACCATCAGTACTCCCGCTAACCCATACTTCGCCAGCATCTCCTGCTTTGGAAATCCAGCCTTTTCAAATAGCGCATTTGTGCACGAATCGAACATCTCAAAAAATCTCGGGTAATAAACGATGCCCGCTGGATCGCAATCTCCCCACTCAACATGAATCTGCTTTCTGTTTTTGAGCATCCGTCTGTCCTCTCGCAGCCCGCAAATCCTCGAAGAGTCTACTTTAGGCGCTCTTCGCTCACGAAACCGTTTTTCCTTCGCCCGGGAAAGATTACACTCTCTTCATGCCTCTTCTCGATGGCCTCTTCTATTCTCCATCCGTCGAAAAATCCTTTTCTGATACCGCCACTGTGCAAGCGATGCTCGATTTCGAAGCTGCCCTTGCTCGCGCCGAAGCAAAAACCGGCGTAATTCCCTCAAGCGCGGCCGCCACAATCGCCGCAAATTGCCGCGCCGAGATCATCGATTTAACCTCTCTCGCCACTGCCACACCGCAATCTGCCAACCTTGCTATTCCTCTAGTCAAGCAACTCACCGCTCTTGTCGCAAAGCAAAACCCCGACGCCGCCCGCTTCGTCCATTGGGGAGCCACCAGTCAAGACGCAATTGACACTGGCCTCATTCTCCAAATTCGCCATGCTCTAAATCCAGTTATTTCCGATCTCGATTCTCTCTGCGACACGTTCGCAAAACTCGCCGAAGCTCATCGCGCTACGCCAATCGTTGCGCGCACTTTGCTCCAGCAAGCCCTGCCCACTTCCTTCGGATTTATCGTCGCTGGCTGGCTTGACGCGATCTTGCGTCATCGCACGCGTTTGCTCGCTCTCAAGAATCATGCTCTGGTCCTTCAATTCGGCGGCGCCGTTGGCAATCTCGCCGCACTCGGCGCGCAAGGGCCGCTCGTCGCTAAACATCTTGCGGATGAGTTATTGCTCCCCCTCCCCACTGTCTCTTGGCACTCGCACCGTGATCGCATCGGCGAAGTCGGTGCAACGTTCGGCCTCCTTGCAGGCTCGCTTAACAAAATCGCTCACGATCTCTCCCTTCACATGCAGACTGAAGTCCAGGAACTTGCGGAACCAAGCGCTCCTGGTCGCGGCAGCTCCTCAACCATGCCTCACAAACAGAATCCTGTCGCTTGCGCCGCAATTCTCGCCGCCACCACCCGCGTTCCCGGTTTCGTGAGCACAATTCTTTCCGTAATGCCGCAGGACCATCAACGCGGGCTCGGCTCCTGGCACGCTGAATGGCAAACGCTCCCGGAAATCGTTCGCCTCTCCGCCGGCGCGCTTCACCACCTTGCCGCGCTCGCGCCAAATCTTCAGGCCAATGTCTTGCGCATGCAACAAAATCTGGAACTCACTCACGGCCTCATCTACGCGGAAGCCGTTTCGATGGCTCTGGCCGAAAAACTCGGTCGTGCAGCTGCTCACGAAAAAATTGCGACGGCTTGTCATCTCGCGCAGACTTCGAATCGCCATCTTCGTGAAATTCTCTCTTCCCAAAATGACTTAGCTTCCTTTCTCTCACCCGACGAACTCGATCGTCTCTTCAACCCACAGAACTATCTCGGCTCGTCCTCTGCGTTCATCGATGCCATCCTGGAAGCCGCGCGCTCACGCCAGCTTCAGCAACTTTCTGCCAAAGGTTGACCCATGCCCTTCGCCGACCTCAGCGACGTCCGCATCCACTACTCCCTCACCGGTCCGGAATCCGCTCCCGTTCTCGTTCTCTCCAACTCTCTCGGGGCAAATTTTTCTACGTGGGGTCCGCAACTCTCCGATTTCTCCTCCCATTTTCGCCTTCTCCGATACGACACTCGTGGCCACGGCCAATCTTCGATTACGCCGGGACCTTACTCCATCGAACTCCTCGCTAACGACGTCCTCCACCTTCTCGACGCGCTTCGACTGGATCGCGTTAGCTTTTGCGGTCTCTCAATGGGAGGCCAAACCGGCATCTGGCTCGGCCTTTACGCTTCGCATCGCCTTAATAAACTCGTGCTCTGCAATACCGGGGCAAAAATCGGCACGGCCGACTCGTGGGATACTCGCATCAACGCCGTTCTCGCACGCGGTATAAAAGATGTCTCCGCGGTCGTCCTCTCGCGCTGGTTCACGGCTTCATTCTCTTCCGCACACCCGGAAGTCGCTGCCGCTACGCTCAAAATGCTCGAATCGTCTAATGTGCAGGGCTATACCGCCTGCTGCGCCGCAGTGCGTGACTTCGATGCGCGCAACCAACTCAACTCAATCTCAGTACCAACTTTAGTCATCGCAGGCGCTCAAGATCTTTCGACTCCGCCTGCAGACGGTCGCTTTATCGCCGATCAAATCCCCGGCGCCCGCTTCGTGGAACTCCGGGCCGCTCACCTCTCCAACATTGAAGCCGCGACGAAATTCACCTCTGAAGTCCAAAATTTTCTGTCTGCATAGGGAGCGCTCAATGGACGATCGCGAACGCTACGAAAAAGGCATGAAACTCCGCCGCGAGGTTCTTGGCAACGCACACGTGGATCGTGCTACACAAACCGCCACCGAATTCACCGCTCCTTTCCAGGATTTGATTACACGCTACGCTTGGGGCGAAGTCTGGTCGCGTCCGGGGCTTTCGCGTCACACTCGTAGTCTCCTCACTCTTGCCATGACTATCGCGCTTAACCGCGAAGAAGAATTCCGACTCCATCTCCGTGCCGCTCTTAACAATGGAGTCTCGCGCGAAGAAATCCAGGAAGTTTTGATCCACTCCGCCATCTACTGTGGCGTTCCAGCTGCCAACCACGCTTTCAAAGTTGCGGCGGAAGTTCTGTCCTCTGAACAACATTAAATCGCGTCAACGCTTGCACATTCATGTAGATTCCGCTATATAGCTCTTTGCTATACTATCTACAGCGAAAGATGTAGCCCGTGAATTTCGTACTACCGTTGGGCTGATCTTTCAAATAACAAAGCCTGCCTGTTTTCACCATCGGCGGCTTTTGACCGGTTGCTTGTCGAGGAGTTGTGCATGTCCCAGAAGAGTCGCTCCGGCGTTCCTGCGTACCAACGCATCCAAAGTACGATACGCAAACGCATTGATGCAGGCCAGCTTCGGCCGGGAGATCCCGTATCTTCAGAACGCGATCTCGCCAAATTGCATCAAGTAAGCTTGATGACCGCGCGTCACGCGCTCGCTACCCTTGAACACGAAGGTTTGGTGGAACGCCGTCGGGGAATCGGCACCTTTGTCGCCGCGCCTAAAATCCATTTCAATAAACTGATGAGCTACACCGAGCAGATGGCTGCTCGGAGCTTGAGCGCCGGTTCTAAAGTTCTCAGCCTTAAAACAATCAATGACGAGCCGGACGTCGCCGCGCGGCTTTCCTTGTACCCAACTGATTCCATCATCAAACTGGAACGAATCCGTCACGCAGCTGAAGAACCTTTTGCCTTGGAAACTTGCTACCTGTCATTAAATCAATTTCCGGAACTTCCCAATGCACCGCTCGGCCACGAGTCTCTTTTTGCGCATCTGGAGCGGAACTACGGCGTGAAACTCGGTTACGCCGACGAAGAAATTGACGCGACCGCTGCCGATCCCGAAATCGCTGAATTGCTCGGCGTACCTCGCCGTGAACCGCTTCTTCGCATTCGTCAGGTGATTTTTTCCACGCAGGGAAAAGCTCTGATGTACGTCTTGGGCATTTATCGCTCGGATCGCCACAATCTCGTTATCCGGCGTTTCCGTTGATTCACTGTCACTGGTATCTGTTCAGTCAGGCAATCACACTATTTTCTGGAGAGTTGTGCATCAATGCTCGTAGTGCTAACGCAAAATGCTAAAGAGGTAGGGCAAGAAGCTGCTCGCATCGTTGCAAGCGCAGTTCGCGCGAACCCTTCTGTCGTTTTGGGCCTCGCCACGGGCAGCACACCTCTTGGAATGTACGAAGAGCTGATTGCTCTTCACCGCTCAAGCGATTTGGATTTTTCCGAAGCCACTTCATTCAATCTGGATGAATATCTTGGACTCGCTCCAGACAATCCGCAAAGCTTTCACTATTTCATGCACTCGAATTTCTTTTCCCAGGTGAATTTCTCTCCGAAGAAAATTCACATACCAGACGGAGCACTTCGCAGCAATTATTCGGAGTATTGTGAAAGCTACGAGAATGAAGTCAAAAAAGCCGGTGGCATCGACTTACAGATTCTGGGAATAGGCCGCAACGGCCACATCGGCTTCAACGAGCCGAACTCCAGCCTCGCTTCGAGAACACGGTTGAAAGAGCTGACACAGGAAACCATCGAAGATAACCGGCGGTTTTTTCCAAAAGGCGAAGAAATTCCAGAATGCGCCATCACCATGGGAATCGGAACGATTCTCGACGCACGCCGCATCCTGATTCTCGCCACAGGAAAATCCAAAGCCTCAGCTGTCGCAAAAGCCATCGAGGGCCCAATTTCTTCCTCGGTGAGCGCTTCGGCTCTGCAACTTCATCCGGATGTCACTTTCATCATTGATGAAGACGCAGCCTATGCTCTCACGCAACGCGACTATTACCGCCGTGTTCTTGAGCTCACAAAGAAGTACACTCCAGAAAAACTGGCATAATTAATCGTTCAGGAAGGCGCATCGCTCCGTGATCATTTCAGGCGACATCGGCGGCACAAAATGCAATCTCGCTGCCTACGTGGAGCACAGTGGATCACTCAGACAGGTTTTCAAACAGCGTTACTCCACGCGTGATTTCTCCAGCTTCGAGCATCTGATCGAAACTTTTACCGAACACGCATTCCCTTCGGTGCCGAACAGAACTGTCATCGCCGCGGGCTTCGGCGTTCCGGGAACTGTCGTTGATGGCCGCCTTCATGCTGCACACATTCCATGGGTTTTGGACGCGACCTCGCTTGCTGCGCGTTTGAAGCTGCCCCACGAGCGCGTTGTCCTCATGAATGATCTCGTTGCAACAGCGCGCGGCCTACAAAGGCTCGCGCCGGAAGACATTCTTTATCTCAATCGTGGCATAGACCATCCCGAGGACAACATCGCGGTCATTGCCGCCGGCACTGGGCTTGGGGAAGCCGTCCTGTACTGGGACGGCCACGGCCATCGCGCTGCACCTTCCGAAGGCGGCTCGGCCGATTTTGCGCCACGCTCCGATCGTGAAATCGCATTTCTCACTTTCCTGAAGAAGCGCCTCACGCGTGTGTCCTGCGAAGAACTCTTCTCCGGCCGTGGATTTCGTCCAATCCACGAATTTCTTGCGCCGGATATTCGTCATGCTTCGTTCGCCGGCGCAGCTGGGGAATCAGCGCAAGAAATCGCTCAGAATGCGTTGACCGGTTCGTGCGCTGCATGCGTTGAAACGTTGGAATTCTGGACTGACGCTTTCGGCGCGGAATCCGGCAATCTCGCGCTTCGCGTCCTTGCTTACGGCGGCGTTTATCTTGCCGGCGGAATTGCGGTAAAGATTCTGCCGCTGCTACAAAAAAGCTCGTTCTGCACGGCGTTTGCAGATAAAGGGCCGCTTGGTCCGATTTTGCAAAACATTCCGATTGCGGTTGTTCTCAATGAAGATGCTCCGATTCTTGGCGCAGCCTATGCCGCACTACACGCCGCTCGCTGACTAACTTTCCTCTTTGAAATTAAGCTGGTTCACTTTCCTTAACTGAGGGAACATCCAAGCCCACAATCCTGTTACGACGATTGCGCCGATTCCTCCAAGAATCACGGCCGGAACGGATCCCAACCATTGCGCGGTCACTCCAGATTCAAATTGACCAAGCTCATTCGATGCTCCAATGAAAATCATGTCCACGGCATTTACGCGGCCGCGCATTTCGTCAGGCGTCGCCACCTGAATCAGAGTTCCGCGCACAATCACGCTCACCATGTCCGTTGCACCAACCATGAACAGCGCCACGAGCGACAGAATCATGCTGTGTGAAATGCCAAAAAGAACCGTGAATAATCCAAACGCCGCGACGCACCAAAGCATTGTCGCACCAACATTTTTTCGCAACGGTTTGTACGCGATCGCAATCGCCATAATTCCCGCGCCGATTCCCGGAGCGCTTCGTAAAATTCCCAAACCCCAGGGCCCGGTTTGCAAAATCTCTTTCGCATACACCGGCAAAAGCGCAACCGCTCCGCCAAGCAGCACTGCAAATAAATCCAGAGAAATTGCTCCCAAAATCAATTTTTCGCGCCAGATATATCGGAAGCCTTCAAAGATGGATGACTCTGTCGTTTCCGTTTTCGTCCGAACCTTTAGACTCACATGCATCTTCAGCAATAATCCAATGGCGATCGCCGTGATTATCGCAGCCACGAGATACACCGCAAGCGGTCCGCGAAAGAGCGCATAAATCAATCCGCCCAGCACCGGTCCAAGAATCGTTGCGAGCTGAAAAATTCCGGAAGCCCACGCCACGGAATTCTGAAAATGTTCTTCGGGAACCAAATGAGGAAGAATCGCCCGGCTCGATGGCCCGTTGAAGGAACGCACAATTCCGAGCAGCACAAGCACAATGTAAATTGATGCGACAGACTGGGTTTTGTACGCGGACAGCAGCAACAGCAGAAGAAAACAAGCACCAAATCCAACATCGCAGGCAATCAGAACTTTTTTGCGATCGAAGATGTCCGCGACGTGTCCCGCCACCAGGAACAGCACAATGCCGGGAAGAAATTGCGCCAGGCCAACCAAGCCGAGATCGAGCGGGCGTTTGGTGATTTCGTAGACTTGCCAACCGACGGCAACGGCTTGCATTTCCAAGGCGAGAACTACAAGGCAGCGCGCGGTTTGAAAGATCGTGAACGCAGGATAGCGGAACGCCGCTCGCGAATCGCTTTTCGCGTCTAGGATTTCGGTTTGTGCCGTGGACACTTGAAATTTACTCGCCGTAGGGAACCCAAATGTTTTTCACCTGATAGGCGTGTTCGAGATACCAGCGCCCTTCGCCTTGTTTCGCGTTAAGAAAATCAATTTCCCGGCCTTCGTTCGTCCAAACCTGTTTTAGATTTCCGACCGAAAGAGCTTTTGCCGTCGCGCACGACGATTCGTCGCCGTAGCACCAGATGGCATCGAGATCATCGTGTTCTGAGAGCACTTTCAACAATTCCGAGATTCTGCCGGGAACAATATTGACGACGCCTCCGGGGAGATCACTTGTTTCAAAAACCTGATACAAGTCACCCGCAATCAGCGGATATTTTTCCGAAGGCGCTGCGACCACAGTATTGCCTGCCGCAATCAGCGGCAGTACGAGCGAAAAAAAGCCCAGCAGCGGCGAGTCAGCGGGACACAGCACCCCAACCGTGCCAATCGGTTCGTTCATCGCGATGGCGATATTGCGGAACGGCGGATTGTGCACGGCTCCATCAAATTTATCGGTCCACGCAGCATACGAAAAGAGCCGCTCGATACTGGCGTTGACTTCTAGTTCTGCTTGCTTTGTGCCGACAGCCGCCGACAGCCGCTGTGTTATTTCTGAGCCGCGTTGCGAAAGATTCTCCGCAATGTAATAGAGCACTTGCGCGCGATTATGCGCCGTCGTTTTTGCCCAGCCGTCTGCTTTGCGCGCCGCTTCGACCGCGTTGCGAATATCTTTGCGGTTTCCGAGCGGAGATTCGCCGAGAAGCTGGCCATTCGCCCCGCGCACTTCCACGCTGTAACCGGAGTCGGGTCGCGCCTGCTTACCCCCGATATAAAGCTTCACGGTCCGGTCGATCGACGGGGTAGCAACTTCCGCCGCTCCATTGGTCGCGGCTGATTCAGTCGCCAGTTTTTTTGCGCCTTTGAACCAGGCAGGCTCAAGATACTCCAGCAAACCTTCCCTGCCGCCCTCGCGGCCATATCCGCTTTCGCGATAGCCGCCGAATCCGCACGCAGCGTCAAACATGTTCGTGCAGTTCACCCAGACGACGCCTGCCTTCAACTGCGAAGCAACGTGCAGCGAAACGTTGATGCTCTCGCTCCAAACGCTTGCCGCAAGACCGTACGCTGTATTGTTCGCAAGCTCGACTGCTTCGCGCAGTGTGCGGAACGTCATCGCCGCCAATACGGGTCCAAAAATTTCCTGCTGCGCAACGATGGAAGTCGGGTGCACGTTGCTCAAAAATGTCGGCTTGTAGTAGAGCCCGCGTGACGGCATCGCGATTTCGGGCTGCCAGCATGTCGCGCCTTCGGCGATTCCCTGCTTCACAAGGCTGTCAATGCGTTCGAGCTGCACTCTTGCAACGATCGCGCCGATATCAATCGCTTTGTCGAGCGGAGATCCGACGCGCAGGGTGCTCATGCGATCCTGCACTTTGTGCGTTAATTTCTCCGCGATGCTCTCCTGCATAAGCAAGCGGGACCCCGCACAGCACACCTGCCCCTGATTGAACCATATGCCGTCCACGAGTCCCTCGACGGCGCTGTCCAAATCCGCATCTTCAAAAATGATGAAAGGCGATTTTCCGCCCAGTTCGAGCGAAAGTTTTTTTTGCGACTGAGCCGTCGCGCGGCGAATTGCTCTTCCGACTTCGGTTGATCCCGTGAATGCAATCTTGTCCACATCTGCGTGCTTTACGAGCGCTTCGCCCGTCGAGCCATCGCCGGTGACGATGTTTACAGCACCAACAGGCAAGCCAACCTCTATGCAGATTTCAGCAAATGCGAGCGCAGTGAGCGGCGTAAATTCGGCGGGCTTCAGCACAACCGTATTTCCCGTCGCCAGTGCCGGCGCAATTTTCCAAGCGAGCATCAGCAGCGGAAAATTCCAGGGAATGATTTGCCCCACAACTCCGCACGCCTTGTAGTCAGAGAATTCCTGCTCTAATAATTGAGCCCATCCCGCATGATGATAAAAATGCCGCGCGACGAGCGGGATATCGATATCGCGGCTTTCGCGAATGGGTTTTCCGTTGTCGATTGTTTCCAGCACTGCGAGCCGCCGCGAGTGCTTTTGAATTTGCCTCGCGATCGCATACAAGTACCGGGCGCGCTGATGTGCTGAAAGCGCTTGCCACACGGGCAGCGCCACGCGCGCTGCTTTCACTGCTACATCGATATCTGCAGAGCTTCCCTGTGCGACTTCGGCTATTTTTTCTCCAGTGGAAGGATCGGACGTCTCGAAATATTTTCCTTCCGAGGGCGTTTGCCATTTGCCGCCAATGAAATGCCCGAATCGTCGTTTGTGGCTATCGAGCCATACTAATGTTTCTTTCGGGTCCTCTGGCGCGGGACCGTATTCCATCGTTTTGTATTTCTCGAGGACGCTCATGTCTTCTTTTCTCACGCGATCGGATGGCGGTATTCCGCCGAATACCTGCCCGTTGCGTGGAATTCGAGTTGCCGTTCGATATCCGCGAGCATGGAGCTAGCGCCAAACCGGAAAAGATGCGGCTCGAGCCAGGAATTGCCAAGCTCTTCTTTCATCAGCAAAAGCCATTCGATGGATTGCTTCGCCGTTTTAATTCCACCTGCCGGTTTGAAGCCGACTGCAATTCCCGTTTCCTGCGCGTATTCGCGGATCATGCGCGTCATCACAAGGCCCACAGGAAGCGTAGCATTGACTGCTTCTTTTCCCGTGGAAGTCTTGATGAAATCGGCTCCGGCCATCATCGCCACAAGACTCGCTTTTGCAACATTGCGCAGCGTCAGCAAATCACCCGTGCCGAGAATTACTTTCAGATGCGCCGGTCCGCACGCATCCTTAAACGCAACGATTTCGTCATAGAGCTTTTGCCACTGTGCGCCAAACACATGCGCACGCGTGATGACTACGTCAATTTCCTGAGCGCCCGCAGCGACGGAGCGGCGAATTTCCGAAACGCGATCTTCAAACGGAGACAGTCCTGCGGGAAAGCCGGTTGAAACAGCAGCCACATTGATTTTCGTTCCCTCAAGGGCACGCCGCACTGTTTCCACAAAAAGATGATAAACACACACCGCGCCGACCCGAATATTCAGGTCGGCAATTCCAAGTTTCGCCGCAATTTCATGCTGAATCGGCTGGCGCGCTTTCGAGCAAAGACGCCGGACGCGCTGCTCGGTGTCATCACCGGAAAGAGTCGTAAGGTCCATGCAGGAAATCGCGCGAAGCAGCCATGCGATCTGCCAATCTTTTTTTACAGTGCGGCGCGTCACTAGGGTTGCCACGCGACGCTCGACGGCACTGGTGTTCACACGAACAGATTCAATCCAGTCAAGATTCAGCGAAGTACCGCGATTCGGCTGGAGGGAGCGGCCATTGAGCACGGCGATTGCACTAGAGGCGGAAGTCAGGGGATTGCCGTGGTGGTCCACAATGTCGAGGCGAGGAGAATCATGACGAGAGGGATTATCAGAGCTCATGCAAATGCTCCTGGAAAGCAGGTCAAACCGAACCAGAATGAAGAAAAGAGGATAACATTGCCGGGGCGGCTGGGCGAGGGGAGGGGGATCCCCCCCTTTTTCTGTAAGTGCAGATTCTAAAGGAGTTTAAGTCCTGTGTTTTGTAACTGCAGATTATAAAGGGGTTAGAATCGAAATCCACGTAACTGCAGAATCTGAAGGACTTAGTGGATTGGGAGTGGCGATTCACAAATTACTATATCATATATAATAAGGATAAGCAACAGAAAAGGTCATGAAGACTCAGGTGGGGATTGTGGGCGCGGGACCGGCTGGGCTGGTGCTGTCGCATTTGTTGGCACGCGCTGGGATTGAAAGCGTCGTACTGGAGTTGCATACGCGGCAATACATCGAGGAGCGTGTGCGTGCTGGCGTGCTCGAGCAAGGCACGGTGGATTTGCTGGACGAGCTCGGTCTCGGCGAGCGGATGATGCGCCAGGGATTGATGCACTACGGCGTGGAACTGCGATTTAACGGTCGCGGTCATCGCATCGATTTTAAAGAATTGACCGGTGGCAAGGGCGTGATGATCTACGCCCAGCATGAAGTGATCAAAGATCTGGTGGCAGCGCGCCTTGCGGCGAGCGGGCAGATTGTATTCGAAGCACAAGATGTTTGTGTGGACAGGCTGGAGAGCGAAAAACCAGTTATTCGATTCACAAAAGACGGCGCGCAGCGGGAATTAGAGTGCGACTTCATCGCAGGTTGTGACGGCTTTCACGGTGTCTGCCGTGACGCGGTTCCCACTGGCGTTTTGAAGGCATACGAACGCGACTATCCCTTCGGCTGGCTTGGCATCCTAGCCGAAGCACCTCCTGCTTCGCATGAGCTGATCTACGCAAACCATGAACGCGGATTCGCGTTGCTCAGCATGCGGTCGCCAAAGATAAGCCGCCTCTATCTCCAGTGCGCGCCGGACGAAGATTTAAATAACTGGCCGGACGCGCGGATATGGGAAGAACTTCACAGACGTCTGGCTACGCGCGATGGGTTTTCACTTACCGAAGGGCCAGTGATCCAAAAAGGTGTAACAGGCATGCGGAGTTTTGTCGTTGAACCGATGCAGTTCGGCAGGCTTTTTCTTGTCGGCGATTCCGCGCACATTGTCCCCCCAACTGGAGCAAAAGGCCTGAATCTTGCGGTTGCCGACGTGCGTGTGCTAGCTGCGGGACTGAAGGAATTTTATGCGAGCGGAAAGCGCGAAATGCTCGAACGCTATTCGGAAATTTGTTTGCGCCGAGTGTGGAAAGTGCAACGGTTTTCCTGGTGGATGACGTCCATGCTCCACAAATTTCCCACCGACGGCGAATTTGATGTCCGGCGCCAGATTGCTGAGCTGGATTATGTGACGAGTTCACGAGCGGCTTCGACGACCCTCGCAGAGAATTACGTAGGTCTGCCGCTTTAAGAAATCAAGAACCCATGTAGAGCTGGAAAGGAGCCCAGTAGAAGGGGCGATGGTAGGAGCCGTTGGAATGAACAAGCTTGAGCTTGGCTTCTCGCAGTGCCGTTGCAGGGTCCTTGCGTTCGTTTAGCCCTTTGTACAGTTCATCCATGATTTGCGGGGTCGAAGCGGTGCTCACTTCCCAAAGTCCCGCCACCACGTTATGTGCTCCGGCGCGCAAAAACGCCCAGGACAATCCAATCAAACCTTCGCCCGCATAGTTGCGCTTCCCTGCCCCTTCGCAAGCGGAAATCGAAACGAGATACGCACTGAGCGGATGCTGCAGGATATCGCGCGCGTAGAGTTTGTACGAGTCCCCTTCGCGCGTGAGGATAATCGCAGACTCGAGCGGCCGCGTCAGGCTGGCAATGCCATGCGTCGCGAAATGGACATATACGTACTTTCCCGGATTACTTGAGAGGTAGACGGAAGCTCTTGCATCCTGCTTCAAAAACACTGTGCGCCGGTTTTCCGGAAAATTTTGCAGCACAGCCGCGGTTTCCTTTTCTGCATCCGCCAATCTCGGATAGTCCTTGCTTGGGGGCTCGGGGTCTCCCAAAAAAAGTAAATTCGCGTCTTTGGGTGGGGTCGCGCTGCGCGCACGAGACAAGAGGGAAAGCGAACTCGCAATCGATATTGTCGCGTCTTCGATAAAGTAGTGAGATTGAGACCCGAAGACCGGCAGAGTTTCGAAATTCAAGCTGTTCAGCGTTCCATCGGGAAGAATGATGACGCGCGAATTCTTTGGAATCGCTTTTTCGGCAGGGCGAATCAACACATCGTACAGTTTTTTGCCGCTGCTGTTCGCGGTTTCCAATAGATCGCGTGGATCTTCAAGAATCGCCTTGCGATAGGACGTAACAGCAGCATCAATCTCCTCGCTACGAGGAAGCGTACATAGCGTTATGTTCGAAGGAGAGACCACCCAGAGATGGGAGATTTCCGGCCCGAGCCAATAGAAGAGCAATGTTGCATTGAACCGCGCAGCCAGTTCTTGCGGGCGAATTACATTGCTAGAAGCGGATTTCGATGCCTCAGTCGTTTTTTCGCCGTTTTTCCCAATCGTCCAAAATGTCAGGCCATTTTCTCGACTTTGAGCGCGACTTTGGTCGGCGATTTTCAGTGCTTCCAAGGTGCGCTTTCGAACTAGGAGAAAATTGACATACTCATCGTAAAAACGAATCGAACTGGAGAGAAAGGACAAACGAAAATCTTCGTGCTCAATAGATTCTCTTGCATTTGAAATGGTGGATATTGATTGCTTGAATTCCTGCTCGGCGAGATCATTTTTCTGCTGTGAAGCATGGAGTTGGGCAAGACCGGCCTGTGCTTCCCAGCGAACGGAGGTGGAAGAAGTTGTGTTGCCGAGTATTTGGAAATATGCGGATTCTGCGTCGGAAAGATTGCCTTTCTTTGCGGCCAGATGGGCAGCGATCAATCGCGAATAAATCTCGCGTTGGGCATCAGGCGCTGAAGACTCCAACTGAATCGCCTCTGCCAAATCACGCGCTGCAGCTTCCAATTGCCCGCTATGAATTGCAATCAGGGCAAGATTTTGAAGGCAAGAAATTATCGATCCAGTATCTTTAAGAGTTCGAGCCAACTGAAGGGCTTCAAGGGAAACCGACTCGGCGGCCTGATAGTCATGCATGTCGTAGTAGACGGTGCCGGTATTTATCAACCAGAGGACATGATCCTGTTTCTGGCCGGCACGAATGGCGTCTTTTTCAGCCTGCTGGTATTGAGAAAGAGCGTTGACTAAATCACCCAACTGGTAGTAGCTCCAGCCGAGGTTGCCCCCAATCTTTGTGACAAGGCTATTGGCCTCTTGCGACCTAGCAAGTTGCAATGCCTGTTCGCCCCAATCGATCGATTCATCGTAGCGTTCGGCGCGAGTAGCGACCAAACCCAAGCTGCCCAGGCTGGAAGCTTCCAGAAACGGATCCTGCTGCTTGCGCGAAATGTCCAAAGCGCGATGGTATAGAGACTGCGCTTCGACCAGTTTCCATTCGAGAGAAGCTAGAGTTCCCTCCCGCAATGCAGATTCACCAAGCAAATCGGTACAACACTTCTGGGCCAAAGTTCTTGCCTGCGAAAGGTAATTCGCAGCATCGGCGAACCGAGATAAATAAGTGCTGGAGGAGCCTTGCGTTAGCTTTTGCCAAACAGCAATATCGGTATTTTGAAACGCGGGCGGGATCTCGACGTTTAGCAGGGCGAGCGAGTCTTCAAATAGACCTTGGCGCATTAAGACTTCCGCCTTAAGAGTAAGAAAGCGCCAATGCCAGATGTCGTTTGCTTTCGTGTATTTTGCGGAAGCGGCGTCAACTTCGCGGAGAGCCAGAGGGAGGTCACCGCGCTTGGTTTTCTGCCAAACGCTATCGTAAGCGGCCCGAGATTTCTCTTCACTCGGGCGGCATGCAGATAAAGAAAGAGCGCTCCCTATCAGGAGCAGCAGAATCAGGGGAAATGGCTTCCGTTTGCCTTGGTGCCGCCGCCGGTGCCGCTGCCGCCGGTAGTTGAACCGAGTTCGAAGCGAAGCATTGTAAGCGTCTTCTCGCCGTTCTTGACCAGAAGTTCGCCCAGATAGATTTTCCCAAAGCCTTTCACGTAGAGGGAATGCCCTTCGACTTTCACCCCCGGGTATTCCGTTGTGATTTTTTTCACAATCGAACAAAGAAAGACTCCATCCACCTTCGACGGTTCCAAAGGCTGGCCACTGCACAAGGGATCCCGCGCTATAGCCCTGAATTCACTCTTTTCATCATCAAAAGCCTCTTTGGCTGCCTTAAAAGTCAGCAAATTCTCAAAAAGCTTTACGTCCAATTCGATTTTCACGGGATGGCCAGCGATGCAGAAATTCTCAAACTTGCTGCCGATCCACGTAATCTCCCCTTCTTTTGCGCCTGCGGGGTGTTTCGAATAGAGACGCGAAACGACTCGATCCACGGTGACTATATCAAACATGTTCAGATGCTCAAGAACTGATGTCGCGAGCGTGTTGTTGCTGTCGTCTTCGGCCTGATGTCCGCCGGACACATGCGAGTATCCCTTCTTGAACGAAATAAAATCGCGAAACTCGAAATTTTCAACACGCGAATGACCATGGCCGCCAACCACAGGAAGTGCGCTCTGTGCCTGAATATCAATCTGATGATGAAACGGACGGTTGAAGCTCGCACTGAACGCATGAGCACACGCGTGGTAGTGGAACGTACGGGGACTTTTCGGGGGCATACGTACAATCACCTCTTCAATGAAATTATAGGGTGGTTAATGCTGCTGAATCTGAGAAGAAAAAGCAACTGTAAATGGAAGCTCACCGGCCGGAGCTGTCGAGCTAGTACTCTGGTCGAGAATGATGATCTTGTAATCACCCTCACGAAAGCCTGGCGGTAGATCAAGAATCACGCTCTTCTGCGCTCGCTGCGCCGGAACAATCTTATTTAAAACGTTCTTGCCGGTCGAATCTTGGACCTGGATCAGGAAAATGGAGTCTGCCTGTTTCGGAGCCGCCAAGATATCAAAGAACAGGTGAAACCCTTCTCCTGGTTGAATCTCAATTCGCGTTCCTGACGAACCGTGAACGGAAGAGCTGTTTAGAGGAAACCATGGTTGGACCTCGGCTACGGAATTCCCTGCCTGCCTCATGTGAGGAATGCTGACCAAATTCTGGTAGCCAACGATCAACAACAATCCCGCCAATACTGGCGCAGCGATCATAGGTTTGAGCCATGCGAGCCAACCTGTCGGTGCAGGTTCCAAAGCCATCGCGGGGAAGGGCGCTTCAGCAAAGAACTGGCGGCTTGCGGCGGCAAAGGCCACTCCGGCGCGGACATTCAGTGAGCACTCGGAACAATCAAAATAATGTGTCTCAAATTCATCTCGGAGACGCGGGGTGAGCTCGCCAAGTATATATTTTTCAACGGCTTGCAGCCGTACTGCGTCTGTGTGTTCCATGTTCTCCATCCGATTATATAGTGCGGCAACCCGTTAAATCGTTTCATTTCCTCTTCTTCTCAGGTTCTCGCGACTTCGATGGTAAGTCGTTATTCTCCAACGCTTCCCGCAGGTGCTCGATAGCACGGTGCATTAAAACGCGCAAATAATCTCTTGTCACCCCAAATTCACTGCATACTTCGTCCTTCTCCTTCTCTAGGAAAAAGACCTTTCGAATTAAGTCCCGCTCCCGCGGTGCAAGAGACTTTACTGCCTTTCGAACACGCTCGTTCACCTCGTTCTCAATCATCAACTTCTCTAGATTCAATACCTTATCAGGGGGATCCGCGTCGACATCATCCGGCGATTGATTCTTTCCTACGGACCGATAATGTTCTTGAAGGACAAAATTGCAGACCGAATTTACATAGGCGCCTATACGCTCCGGTTGACGGATTCCGCCCTCGGTTCGAAGCGCTCGGAACACGCGGATAAACGTCTCTTGTTGAATGTCTTCGATTACGTCTGAGGCCAAATAGCGCGCGCGCAGCTTGATTCTTAGCAGCTGGCGAAAGTAACCAACAAAATGATTCTCCGTCACCGGATCGCTGTTACGGAGACGCGCAACGTACTCACGGTCAAATGGGTACAGTTCCACGGGAGAGCTCTTAGGACTGGGAAGTATAGCCGCGACTCTCCGCCGGAGCAATGAATCGTTCGTTTCATATTGAAATTGTTTGTAACGAAATCGAATCGTCGCTCACTACCGTCCATAGGAATCCTGATAACTGGGAAACCTACACCCTCGGGACACAAAAATCGTCCCCTGGCGTGCCCCTGAGGCGGCGGATCGGGGATGAGTGGGAGAGCCATCCTCGATCCGTCTCCCTTTTTTTGGGGATGCAGTGAAGGAGAACTTCGTTGCGAGAACCAGCAGTTGGGGAATTTGGGACCGGGCCCGCCTTCGTTTCAAACTCACCAAATACAAAAAAATCAAGAAACAACACTCAGGAACAAATCATTGCTTTGCGGGCGGAGTTTGTCGTGAAGCCCGGCAAAGAGGAAAAAGTTCGCGAAACGATTGACTTGATTCTCATGAACTCGTTCGGTCGCGATCGAGAATTCCTGCAAGGCCTCGTTATGGTTTCCGAGATGGAGTCTCGTCTTGTAACCGTTATTACCTTCTGGCATTCGAACGGTTTCGCAGAAGCTCGTGAGCGTCGCGTTCATTGGTTGCGTCAAAAGCTGACCCCATATCTCGACCAATCCCTCCGCGTACAAACTTTCTGTGCGCGCGTCATGGATTCGAAAGCCGCTTCGAATTCAACGGAAGAGGAAGTCCCCGAAGAATCCTATTCCCTTTCGTGCAAAACATTTTCAGCGAGCGTCAGCTGACGCTCGCGATTCTTAAAGAGTGAAACGATTGGCGATTCGCAATCACCACTCCTTCGGAAGGAAGTTATGGCCGTACCAGTAAGAGAACGTGAAAAATCGGAAACAAGTCGGGACTCGGGAGAACTACGTGCGATGTCTGCTCACAAACGTTGCCGTTATGCTGCATGCCAGGAGTTTGGGATTACTGCCATTGGTGATGAGGATCTTTGCTGCGACCATTTTGTTTCGCGTTGCTATGAATTCCTCGAGCAGATAGATGTGGAAAGAGCAAAAAGCAGCGCCGACCTCCTGCATTCGGCAGCTCTGAAGAGTTCGGTAAACAGCTGTCTGCAGGGCGCGCTGGAAGTTTCCTTGAGATCGGCTGCATTGGATAATCTGCAGAAAGCCCGGCTATTGGACATCATGTTGTGGGCCGGAGAATTTGTGCATCAAAACGATTTGCATTTCGCTCCAGGCAGCGGACTGTCCGCCGCTAAATTTGGAATCACGGGAGAAAGGCAACGCGGGACTTACGAAAAGCCCCAAGTTAAAACCCGCACGACTTTTCTTCCACAGTAGAGGTTCCTGCTTCCGCTCTCATTCACTCCGCGATTTCGGGTTGCGTTAACTCGCCCTCCCATCGCGCAACGACCGCGCTCGCGAGGCAATTTCCAATTACGTTCACAGAAGTCCGCGCCATATCAATCAGCGCATCGACACCAAGAATCACGAAGATTGGTTCCGTCGGCAGGTGAAACATGGACGAAGTTGCAAGCAGAACGACTAGAGTCGCACGTGGCACCCCCGCGATGCCCTTGCTCGTAAGCATCAGCGCAAACACCATAAACACCTGCTCGCGCCAGCTCATATGCATCCCTGCCGCCTGCGCAACAAAAATCGAAGAAACAGCAAGATACAAAGTCGAACCATCGAGGTTGAAGCTGTAACCTGCCGGAATTACGAACGCGACAATGCGCCGCGGCACACCGAACACCTCCATGCACTCCATCGCTCGTGGCAACGCCGCTTCTGAGGTGCTCGTCGCAAAAGCAATCGTGGCCGGCTCCGCGACGGCACCCAGAAAACGCCGTAGTGGTACGCGAGCGAACAAAGCAACGGGTAGAAGCACAATGAGCAAGAACCCAATTAGTGCCCCGTATGCAGTGAAAAGCAGCTTCGCCAAAGGCAGTAACACACTCGTCCCCATATGGCCCACGGTGTACGCCATCGCCGCACCCACACCGACCGGCGCGTAGTACATCACCATATTCGTGAAGCTGAACATCGTCTGCGTCAGCGACTCTGCCAGATTCAGCATTGGAGCGCGATATTTTTCAGTGATTCGCGAAAGTGCGATGGCGAAAAGAATGGCAAACACCGCGACTTGCAAAATTTGATTTTCGGCGATCGCCTTGACTATGTTTTCGGGAAATATGTGCAAAACGAAATCGTCCCACTTAAGCTGTGCTACGTTTTGAGGCGTCGCTTCTGTTGTACCAGCCGAAAAAACAAGTCCTTCCCCAGCGTGCGTAAGATTGATTGCCAGTACGCCCAGCACAAGGGCAATCGTCGTGATCACTTCAAAATAGAGCAGGCTTTTCCATCCAATGCGCCCTACTTTGCGAATATCGCCATGCCCAGCCACACCGGTGATTAGCGTTCCCAGAATCAACGGCGCAACGATAACTTTGATTAAGCGAAGAAAAATGTCGCTGAGAATTTTCAAGCGAACAGCGAAACCCGGCCAATCGAGCCCTACTTCCAAACCCGCCAACATTGCAAAGAAAATCCAGTAAGAGAGCGATTGTTTGCGAATGCCGGCGAATCCAAGCAGGATCAATCCCGCCCATCGCACACAAGCTGCCGCAATATGCCCCGGAGCAAAATGGATCAACACAAACCCGGCAACAAGCAGGGCTAAGCCTGCGATTTGCACGCCAGGCGTGACTCGCGTCGTTCCCTTGTCTGTTTGGTTTTCGGGCGCGTTCTTTTCCATGGATGTAGCGGGGCCGCGACATCTTAACGTGTCAGTCGAAAACGTGCGTCAATTTTTCGCACTCGCACTTTTCACCCGACTTGCTGTCGTCGCGCTCGCGCTGTTATCGTGCTGAAATGCCAAAAATCAGCCATTTCGAATGTTCGCGTTGCAAAAAATCTGTCGCCGCCGACAGGCCACAAACGCTTTGCCCGGATTGTGCCGGCTCGCTTTATGTTCGGTACGACCTCTCTTCGGCGCGAGGAATTGCGAGACGCGATGCGATAGCCGCCGATGCGGCGAAATCGTCGTGGCTGGGGATGTGGCGGTATCGGGCGGTGCTTCCGGAAGTGATGCCGGTGACGCTCGGCGAAGGCTGGACGCCGATGCTGCGCAGCAAGCGCTATCCAAATGTTTTTCTAAAAGAAGAAGGCGCAAATCCGACGGGCAGTTTCAAAGCGCGCGGACTCGCTCTTGCCGTCACGATGGCAAAACACTTCGGGCTGAAAAAACTTGCAGTGCCTTCCGCAGGAAACGCAGCGGGCGCGCTTGCCGCTTATGCGGCGGCTGCAGGGATTGAAGCCAATATTTTCATGCCGAAGGATGTGCCGTTTGCGAACTACGTGGAAGCGGTGCTTTACTGCGCAAACGTGACGCTCGTGGACGGATTGATTTCGGATTGTGGGCGAATGGTCGCTGAACGAAAAGAAAAAGAAGGCTGGTTCGACATTTCCACTCTAAAAGAACCGTTCCGCATCGAAGGCAAGAAAACGATGGGTTACGAACTCGTCGAGCAACTCGGCTGGGAATATCCCGCGGCGGTTTTTTATCCGACCGGCGGCGGCGTTGGCCTCATCGGCATGTGGAAAGCGTTCATCGAACTGGAAGAGCTCGGCTGGGTGAAGCCTGGAAAACGTCCGCGCATGATTGCCGTGCAATCCGCAGGATGCGCTCCAGTCACTCGCGCTTTCGAAAGCGGCGAAAAAGCCAGCCAAATGTGGCAGAACGCGGAGACTTTCGCGTCGGGGTTGCGCGTGCCGAAGCCCTATGGCGACTACATCATGCTGGAAATCTTGAGAGAGTCCGGCGGCGTCGCGCTTTCTTTTCCCGATGGGCAAATTCTCGCGTCGCTGAAAGACTGGGCAAAAAACGAAGGTATCTTTCTGTCTCCGGAAGGCGCTGCCTCTACCGTTGCCTACGATCACTTGATTAAGACCGGCTATTTGAAGCCTGAGGACAAGGTCGTCCTATTTAACACTGGCTCTGGCCTCAAATACACGGACGTGACCGCCGAAGCCGCCGGCTTAAAGCGGCCTTCTTAGCCAAAGTATGGCGCATCTATCAAAATTTCACATACGCACCGTGCGATTTTCCGCTTTGTCTTGCCCTCAGTTTCGTTGCATACTTGGAGTATGAGTTTGCTCGCCAAAGTAACGGTTCGCATGTGCGGCTGTTGTACATGCTGCGCACACGTTTCTTTTGGCGAAGGCAGGCTAATCCTCTAGGAATCGCAAATTAGCCGAGCCGTAATACTGACCCACCGCCAGAAGGAAAACGGCCGGTGGGTTTTTTGTTTTTTGGTCCATCTTTGTTCCATCGGGGCGCGTTCGCCAAGTGGTAAGGCAAAGGTCTGCAAAACCTTTATCGGCGGTTCGATTCCGCCACGCGCCTCCAAATTTTCTTGCCATGTGATTTCACACCTGCGCCCAATTACAGTTTTGCGATAGAAGCGGTATAGTCCACGCGGAGGCTTTCTGTGCGTTGGAAAATTCGCACAACTATTGCCATGGCCGCTTTCGGTCTTCTTGCATTCGCCAAATTCTCAACTCCGGCGCGAATACAGAACGCCTCAAATTCAGCATCGCCTGAATGGCGCGACTGGCCCGCATACGGCGGCGGCCCACTCAACGACCACTACTCTCCACTGGAGCAAATCAACCGCTCCAACGTCGCTCAACTACAAGTGGCATGGTCCTTCGATACCGGCGAACAAGGCGGCCTCCAAACAAGCCCGATCATCGTGAACGGCATTCTCTATGGCATCACGCCGACTCAAAGAGTTTTCGCGCTCGACGCTGCGACTGGAACTCTAATCTGGAAATTCGATTCCGGGATCAAAGGAACACAACCGGATCGCGGACTCGCTTTCTGGACCGATGGAAAATCTTCGCGCATTCTCGTAGGCGTACTGAATTTTGTCTATGCCCTCGACGCCACAACAGGGAATCCCATTCCAACCTTTGGACGCGCGGGCCGCATTGATTTACGAGAGAATCTCGGCCGTGAACCAGCCGAAGCACAATCCGTTTTTCTGACCAGCCCTGTTCTCATTTACAAAGATCTCTTCATCGCAGGGGGGCGCAATCCGGAAACTCTGCCTGCACCACCAGGAGACATTCGAGCGTTCGATGTTCGAACTGGTGAACTTCGTTGGTCCTTTCATACGATTCCTCATCCCGGCGAATTCAGCTACAAGACATGGCCTTCAGATGCCTGGAAAACCAGCGGCGCCGCAAACAATTGGGCCGGCATGTCCCTCGATCCGCAACGAGGCATCGTTTACGTTCCGACCGGTTCCGCCGCATTCGATTTTTACGGTGGCGATCGTATTGGGGACGATCTTTTCGCAAACTGTTTGATCGCGCTGGACGCGCAAACCGGAAAACGAATCTGGCATTTTCAAGGCGTTCATCACGATATCTGGGATCGTGACTTTCCTGCGCCGCCTGTTTTGCTTACCGTCCACCGCAATGGAAAAAAGATCGACGCCGTCGCACAAACCACCAAGCAGGGCTTCGTCTATCTCTTCGATCGCACAAACGGCAATGCACTCTTTCCGATCGAGAATCAAAAATATCCCGCGAGTACGATTCCTGGAGAAGTTGCTTCCGGCATGCAGCCGCTCCCCTCTCGGCCAGCTCCGTTCGCGCGGCAGTTCTTGACCGAAAAACTTCTCACAAACCGCACTCCGGAAATTCATCAATGGGCCGCAGAAAAATTCGCTAAATTTCGCAGCGAAGGTCAATTCGTTCCCTTTAGCATCGACAAAGACACTGTCGTTTTCCCCGGGTTCGACGGCGGCGCAGAATGGGGCGGACCTGCAGTCGATCCGCAAACTAGCATCATTTACATCAATTCAAACGAAATGGCCTGGACAGGGGCGCTTGCCGAAAATACCGGAGGAAACTCTCCGCAAGCCATCTATCTCAGCCAATGCGGCGTCTGTCACGGCGAAAAAATGGCCGGCTCGCCGCCAGCGTTTCCTTCACTGGTTGGAATCGGAGATCGCCTCACTCCACAGCAAATTGCTGCAACCATAAAAAACGGAAAGGGCCGCATGCCCGGCTTTCCCAATCTTTCCGATGACCAACTGTTCGCTCTTCTCGAATTTTTGAATAGTGGCGTGAGCAAAGAAGTAGAAAGTGCCGGCCCTCCCCTGCCCGGAATGAAATACCGCTTCACGGGTTATAAAAGATTTCTGGATCCTGAAGGCTACCCGGCGATCACGCCGCCATGGGGGACTCTGAACGCAATTAATCTCAACACCGGCGAATACGTCTGGAAAATTCCGCTCGGCGTTTATCCAGAACTGGCAACTAAAGGATTGACCAACACTGGCACTGAAAATTATGGTGGCCCAATTGTCACTGCGGGCGGGTTGCTATTCATTGGGGCGACGAATTACGACAAGAAATTGCGAGCGTTCGACAAATCTACTGGCGAACTTCTCTGGGAGACTACGCTACCCTTTTCCGGCAATGCTACGCCGGCAACTTACGAAATTAAGGGCCGTCAGTTTGTCGTAATTGCCGCGGGCGGCGGCAAAGATCCCAAATCAGCTTCTGGCGGAGTGTATGTCGCTTTCGCGTTAGCGCAGCAACCGGAAAGGGCGGTTTTACGCAAGTAGAAACACTTGGGGGGTAGGCTATGAGTGCTGGCGTAAGTCTAATTGAGCTTATCGAATTTACGGATTGGGAGAGAAGTATGTGGCACGATTGGCTACGGGAACGAAGTGACAAGGTTTTGGGGATTAGCTTGGGACCTCATGGCGACGGTCGCATGCAAAACATTGGCGATCTGGTGAAACACATCTTCATTGCAGAAAAGCATCATGTGGAAAGGCTTTCGGACCGGCCACTGACTGATACAAATCTTATTCCAAACGATAGCGTTGAAGAACTTTTTCGATTTGGGCAGCGGAGCCGGAAGGATTTAAGAGACTTTGTCGAAACGCATCCAGCTGAGGACTGGGAAGATTCACGAGAATTCGAGATCATGGGCAAAATCGTCAGCGTGACTCCCAGAAAATTTATCGTGCATATTCTCACACATGAGATTCGCCACTGGGCGCAAATCGCGACAATGCTTCGGCTGAACGGTTTGACAGGCGGCTTCCCCGATTTTCTATTTAGTCCCGTGATGAGCGGCGGGGTGCGCACCCTTCGAGTTTAAGGGAGCAGGGTTAGAGTTAACTTCATGCAATCACCTCTTATGCTGACATCAGGAAAACCAAGGCAGGAAGGAATGGCGCGCCCTGAGAGATTCGAACTCCCGACCTTCTGGTTCGTAGCCAGACGCTCTATCCAGCTGAGCTAAGGGCGCACCGCGATAGATAGTTTAGCACAACCTTTTTGAAGACGTGCCACACGCAAGAAAAGCTATCTCCCACGGAAAAGCGTGCAAATTCTACATCTCTCCTGGAAAACTACTACGACTTCATACTCCTTCTTCTCAGGGATTTCCCCGAGGATTCGCTGTTTGTTGACGAAACATAATTAAGCGGGCAACAAAGAATCACAAGACTTGAGGAACAAATTTCATTTGCGCACTGCGTCCCTCACCGGGTGCCAGGCAAGACAGGAACCTCCCTTTGATGGGCATGGTGTCACCAAGTCGAAGGCTCACGTCGCGCGTTGAAGCCGGCGGCGAAGTTTGGGTCTATTGGCAATGCGGCTTGCGCGTGGACGTGTCCCGCGTCCGCAACGTCAGCGCGGGCGGAATGTTTTTAGAATTGCAAAAACCGCTCGCGAAAGGCCTTACGACGAATCTACATTTCTTGGTCCAAGAGGGCGGCATACGTGCCAACGCGGAAGTTCGCTATGTTTTACCGGGTGAGGGGCTCGGCCTGAAATTTACGGCTGTCGAAAAGGAATGCGGTCCAAAACTTGCTGAGTTGTTGACAAGGCTCCGCAGAGCCAAGCGACCGAAAAATTAGTGTGATCAAGCTCGCGCAAAATCCTTGTTATGCTCTTCTACGCCTCGCCACAAAAGCAAAGCTAACGTCAAAATCGTGACAATCTCAAATCCTGCCAGTGCCTTTTGATATCCGAAGTGTCCGTAAAGCGCGTACTGAATGGAATTAGTCGGCGACGCAATCAAAATTCCCAATTGATAGGCAAGCCCTGGCATCAATCCTCGAGCTGCCGCCGCGGACAATTCATTTAGATGGACCGGAATCACTCCCCAAGCGCCCTGCACTCCTGCCTGCATCAAAAATGCACCAACAATCAACACAGGAAGCGTTCCCCCGAAAGCCCAGAGTGGAATCACCAGCAACGCCAGTAGCAACGCGGCAAGCATTCCTTTTCTGCGTCCCGCTGTCTGCGAAAGCTGTCCGAAAATCACTGCGCCGACTACCGCCCCAATATTTGAAACAATCACCATGTTCGCGCGCAGTCCATCGGACACTTTGTGCACTTCCTTCAAGAAATCCGGATATAAATCCTGCGTCCCATGCGACAAAAACATCATGAATGTCATCAGCACGACGAGATATGCAAACCGTTTCCACTCTTTCCCAACCGTACGCAAAACTTCTCCGGTCGTCGCCGCGCGATTTTCTTTCCACGCCGCCGATTCTGGCACCTTCGTTCGAATGTAAAGCGCTAGAAGCGCCGGCAGCGCGCCTACCCAAAACACCGGCCGCCATCCCCAAATTGGCAAAATCGTTTTCGCCGCAAGAGCCGCGAGCAAATTGCCAATCGGATACCCGCTTTGCAACAATCCACTCAACACGCCGCGGAGCCGTTTCGGCGCCGCTTCCATCGCCAGCGAAGCACCGACTCCCCATTCGCCGCCCATGCCAATTCCAAAGAGCGCCCGCAACACCAAGAATGTCGTGTAATTCGGTGCAAATCCGCACAGCAATTCGATCACAGAAAAATAGATCACGTTGGCCATGAGCGGAATGCGCCGACCGTAGCGATCCGCCAGCACGCCAAAGAGCAGCGCTCCCACCGGCCGCATCGCCAGCGTCGCTGTCGTCGTAAGCACGATTTCTTTTTTTGATACACCGAACTGGTGCGCTAGCGTGTCAAAGAGAAAGGTCACCACAAAAAAGTCGAACGCGTCCAGCGTCCAACCCAAGAATCCCGCAAGCACTGCGTGGTAGTTCGCCGGTCCAGCAATTTTTTCTGAAGAAAAATTCGCCATGGCGGTGCGCAGGATTATTGCACGATTTCCGCTTCGCTTGACGCCTTCTCTCTGCTTCGTTACAACAAAGCATGCCTAAACGCCGATCGCAAATGCCGCTCGTGACCGTCAGCGATTTCGAAGCCGCCGCCGAAGCCAAAATGTCGTACATGGCGCGCGAGTATTTGCAAAGTGGAGCGGCCGATGAAATCACGCTCCGCCGCAATCGCTCCATTTTCGAATCGCTTTTACTCAAGCCGCGCGCCCTTTGCGACGTCAGCCATCTCGATACTTCCCTGAATCTTTTCGGGCTGGCGATGCCGCACCCTCTTCTTCTCTCGCCTACGGCTTACACAAAACTCTTCCACAAGGACGGAGAACTCGCCGTCGCAGAAGGCGCCGCCCAAACAAAGACCGTCTACACAGTCAGCTCTTTCTCAACCACCAGCATGGAAAAAGTCGCCGCGAGAGCCACCTATCCGCTCTGGTTTCAACTTTACACGCCGCCCGACCGTGCCATTTCGAGCGATCTCTTGAAGCGCGCCGAAGATTCCGGCTACAAAGCGATTTGCGCCACGATTGACGTGCCTGTTCTCGGCACGCGCAATCGCGAAATGCGAAGCGCTTTCCACATGCCTCGCGGTATGATTCGCGAAAATTTGCGCAAGTATGGAAAAGGCCTCACGCGCAGCGCTCATTTTTCAAACACTGGAGTCACCGCTACTTCTCTCGACGCTTCACTCACTTGGAACTACGTGGATTGGATGCGCTCCAACACAAAGCTCCCGATCCTCTTGAAAGGAATCCTTTCACCTGAAGATGCAAAACTCGCCGTTGAACACGGCGCGCACGGCATTATCGTTTCAAATCACGGTGCTCGAAATCTGGATACTCTGCCATGCACTCTGGAAGCTCTTCCCGGAGTCGTCACAGCGGTCGGCGGCAAAATCCCTGTACTCTTTGACGGCGGCATTCGACGCGGCACGGACATCTTCAAAGCCCTCGCCCTGGGCGCGAAGGCTGCTCTCATCGGCCGACCATACGTTTACGGCGTTGTCGTTTCCGGAGCGGCGGGAGTCGCCCGGCTCATTGAAATCCTGCTGGAAGAGTTGCGCGTCGCTATGTCCATCTGCGGCCGCCCAAATCTTGCCTCCATCGACAGATCAGTCCTGTGGAATGAGTTCGCCCCATAAAAAAGCCCGGGCCGCTGGGGGTGGCGGCCCGGGTGGGGGTACAGCCTGAGGGGGGCTAAGGGAAACTCTTTTAATTCACCGTCTGCGTCGTCAACTGGCAAATCAAACGCAGTTCATCAAACGTAAAAAAATACTCCTCGTGCATTCCAACAAATTCTTTGTGTCCAAATCCTGCTTCCTTCGAAATCCGGCAGAGATCTTTTTCCGTCATCCCAAGTAGTGTCGCCGCCCGGGCCTGACCTACGTATCTTGGCTCTGCCGCATTCATCTCAAAATCCCTCACGCAGGAACCAAGGCCATGGCATCTTCTTCCACGGCTAATATCATCGCCTTATAAATGTCGACGTCCCAACCGTCGCCAATCCGCATCCGCAGCGTTTCGCCACCATCCTTCAACACGCGCCCGCGCAGGGGCACTTTGATATCGCCAAGAGCCACTTGCAGCACAACTGCTTGGCCAATCCAAGGTTCGTATGCGCTGTCCATTTGCTCTCCCTCAGAGATGTACTGCTGCCGACCAACAGAGAATCGCGTGCGGCACTGAAATCCGACAATGGTACAGCGAGGGTACCGGACTAGGAGAAAGGTACTGTTTTGCGTTTGAGCATCATTTTATGTGTGTTTCCGGCGCAGTACTTTTGTACCTTCTATTCGGGACGCCCCTACCATAGGCCCCCGCAGTTCACTGCGGCATCCTCTTTGCGTGAGTCAGGAAGTCCCAATCCGCAGCGAAGCATCAGTGCGCCCCGCGGCGCCCCAACCGGGAATCGCGCTGGCTCTTGGCGGGGGATTCGCACGCGGGTTTGCTCATCTTGGCGTTCTGCAAGTCCTCGAGCAGAACCACATCCCAATTACACACATCGCAGGCACCAGTATCGGCAGCATTCTCGGCGCGGCCTATGCAAGCGGCGCGCCCCTTGCGAAAATTCTGGCGACTTGCCGCAACCTCGAATTTCGCGACATTGCTCGCTGGCGTGTTTCCCGCCTCGGTCTCGCCAGCAATCATCGTCTTTCGGATTTGATGGACCGCGTTTTCGAAGCTCGCCAGTTTGAAGACCTGCGTATTCCCATGGCTGTCGTGGCCACGGATCTTGCCACCTGTGATCCCGTTGTCTTTACAACGGGCCGCCTCGTGGATGCCATCCGCGCAAGCTGTGCATTCCCTGGCCTCTTCGAACCCGTCGAAATCGGCACCCGCTGTCTCGCCGATGGCGGCCTTGTTGCGCAAGTTCCCACGGTCGCCGCCCGTCAACTCGGCGCTGAGCGCGTCCTTGGCGTTTCTGTTGGAATCCAGGATGGGCGCCGCGGCGCCCCTAAAAACATCTTCCAGGTCGTGGCGCGCGCGGTCGCAGCAGCTCAAAAGCATCAGCTCGAATCCTGGGAGCGCCACGCAGACCTTGTTCTTCGCCCTGACGTTCAGCAACTTGCCTGGGACGATTTCGAACGCGCGAGCGAGGCCATTGAAGCTGGCGTTACCGCAGCAACACGCGCTCTCCCCCGCATCAAGAAGCTTCTGGAGCGAACTGCGGAAACCGAGGACATCTTCGCTGCGGAAGCCCGCTCGCAAGTCTGGCTCGCGGAGGCACATCGGTGACCCGACGCGCGCGGTGGCTTTGCTCAATGAACGCTCTTGTACTTCTCTGGCACGAATGCGGAGAGGATCTTGCTGTTTTTTGTTACCGTATTACCAGGAGCGCCGCACTTTGGCTTCGCTCCCGGGCGGCAGATGATACCGCCACGTCATAAGCGCAACGACTGGCGGCTAATTCTCTCTTGGATTCCATCCTTCACTTTCTTCGTTCTCTCTATACTTCAGAAGGCCTGAACCATATCATTCAATGGGTAGGGCCAAATACTTTTTGCGGAATCGTATGCGGCATACTCTTTGTGGAAACCGGCCTATTTGTAGGATTCTTTCTACCCGGCGATTCCCTTCTGGTCACAGCAGGAATTTTTGCCGGCCAAAATGTGGTCCCTCTTCATTGGCTTCTCATTCCCGGGATTCTCTGCGCGATCGTTGGAGATCAGTTGGGATACTGGATCGGCCGCACAACTGGCCCTTCGCTCTATAAGCGCGAAGACTCATTTCTTTTTCGGCGTAGCCACCTTCAACGCGCGCATGATTTCTACGAAAAATATGGCGGAAGGGCCGTGATTTTGGCGCGTTTTGTACCAATTGTCCGCACGTTTTGTCCGCCGGTCGCAGGCGCCGCGCGCATGCCATATACCCGTTATCTGATCTTCGACATTTTCGGCGGCGCGCTTTGGGTTGGCAGCATGGTATTGGGCGGCTACCTCCTGGGTTCTCGCGTGCCAAACATCGGCAAATACCTGCATTTCGTCATCGGAGGAATTATCCTGCTCTCCATTCTTCCGCCGATCATCGGCCTCTTGCGCGCACGGCAGGCTGGAAATCAGTAGCCAATCACCATGCCGCAAATTAAGACCATCATCTTCGATATTGGCCGTGTGCTTGTAAAAGTAGACGTTTCTCGCGCCATGCAAAGCTTGGCGCAGGGAATTTCCCTTTCCCCGCAAGAGCTCTGGACCGCCATCGAAAAAGATCCTCGCTGGCCCGATTGGCAAGAAGGCCGTATTTCTCCTCGCGATTGGCACCTGCATCTGGCTAAACGTCTCGGCACCACTCTCACTTTCGAACAATTCTCCGAGGCCTGGAACCGCGCGCTCGATCCGCAACCTATTCAGGAAAATTCTCTGTTCGAATTGCTTCGTAAGAATTTTCGCCTCGGGCTCCTCTCAAATACCGATCCGATTCATGTCGCTCATTTGGAAGCAACGTTCGATTTCTTCCGCTTCTTCCCAAAATCCACAAGGACTTATTCCTGCTCAGTCGGAGCCAGCAAGCCTTCGCCCCTGATTTTTCGCGACGCGCTGAAGTCTCTTCGCTCCAAAGCCGAAGAGTCCGTCTTCATTGACGACATCCTTGGCTATGTCGACGCTGCCCGAAGCCTGAAGATGCAGGGCATCCACTACCAAAACCCGCTCCAGCTTCGAGAAGAGCTCAATTCCTTGGGCGCAAGTCTCTCTCTTTGAGCCCATCCCAAATTTTCAGGGTGGTTTTAACCTCCGCGTAAAGATTGCAGGGACTAGTACTCCACCGTCTCAAGGGTTCTTTCACCTCTCTCTTGAGCTAGTCGCCCATTTTCAGCGACTTACCGTCTACATTCCCCTCCTGTCCGAGAGTACAGGTTTGGCTCCCTGGTTGCACCTTCATAAACCACGAACGGATTCCGCAGTAGACAGTTAGCAGTGGGGTGAGAGCCGCAGAGCGGCTCCCCAGAAGAGGAGAAAGACTCAGTCATGGCCGACGAATATACAAACGTGGAAGTAAAGAACTCGCCTTCCTGGCAATTGCCCGCGATTATCGTGTTGGGCTTGATTGCCATCGGAGGTTTGGCATTTGGTTGGAACGCTTCATCCAAGTTGGACAGCACGCAGCAAGCAGTCGCGACCCAGGTGAAGACTATGCAGACTTCGGTAGAACAGGATATGTCTTCGCTGAAGGATCGTCTGACGCAAACGGAAAAGACCAACACTGATCTTCAGGGCGACTTGAAGGTTGTCACCGGCAAGCTCAAGATTACCCAAGGCCAACTCAAGAAGGCGCGCGAAGAAGCCGCCGCGGCCAACACTGACACCACCCAGAAGCTCACCGCTCTGGATACCTCCGTCCACACGGAATTGGCGACAAAGGCCGCTAACGATGATCTGAAGAACGTAGACACCAAAGTCGGTGGCGTTCGCACTGATCTCGATTCCACCCGTGAAGATCTAAAAATGGCTCGCAGCGAGATGGGCACGCTCATCGCGCGCAACCATGACGAAATCGATCAGCTCCGCCGCCTCGGCGAACGCGACTACATTGAATTCACCATCGCCGGTAAAAACAAGCCGCAGAAGGTAGGCAACGTGACCGTCGAACTCAAGGGCGTCAACGAAAAGAAGGGCCAGTACAGCGTCAACCTGACTGCGGAAGACCGCCAACTCCAAAAGAAAAACCGCGCCATGAACGAGCCGATCTTCTTCTACCTCCATGGCACGAAGATTCCTCAGGAACTCGTGGTCAACAAGGTTAGCAAGGACACGGTCAGCGGATATGTCAGCATTCCCAAGGCGAATTCGCAAGCCGCCGCAGCGACTTCTACTTCAGGCAACTAAGTAATCAACCGAACCGCCGGCTCGTTCCGGCGACGCAAGAGGGCGGCGCTACCTGGCCGCCCTCTTTTTTTATTCCTCCTCATTCCATCCCATATCCCAGTCTCGTTTCCCGTACAATTGTGTGAACCTTTGGAGATCGCTTTTGCATAGGACAAAAATTGTCGTCTATTGTTCCGTAGATCCGTTTCTGTCCTCACGCGGCAAATTCCTTCACAAATTTGAAAATTTCCAGGCAGAGCTCGACCAGCTCGAAATCCCCTGCGTCTGGTTGAGTTCCCGCTCACGGATCCAACTGGATGAGCCGCGCCGACGCTTAGGGCACACCGAGCCCTTCTTCGCCGAAGATGGTTGCGGCGTCTATCTCCCGGAAGACTACTTTCACTTGAAACCCCTCAAAACTGTTCGCCTGGCTCGCTTCACTTGCATTCCCATCGCAAAGCAGCAACCCGCCGCTGAAGAAGCCCTTGAATCGCTCAGCGAAGAATCCACTGTCCCCGTCGTCCCTCTTCGTTCCCTCAGCCCCCGCGAGCTGGCTCAAAACATCGGCCTACCCAGCCATGAAGCGGAACTTGCACGCCAGCGCGATTTCGACGTACTCTTCTTTTTCGCCGGTGCTAGCGAAGAAGACATCTCTCGCTTCAAGTCTGCCGCCCATCAAAAAAATCTGGCCCTCCGCCGGCAGGGCGTGCTCTGGTCACTCGCCGTCGGCGCCGACATCAAACGCTGCGTCCAGGAAGTCGGCGATCTCTATGACCGCTCTCTGCGCGCACACACAAACCGTTTTGCAATCGGCCCGTCCATGGAATCCAATGCGCTTTTTTCCGCATGTGACCGCGGCATTCGCCTCACGGCCACATCGAAAGAGTCCTCTCCGCCAAATTCCAACCCTTCTCGTTTCGGCGAAATTCCCCTCACTGCTCCCGATCTCTGGGAATCTGTCATTGCTTCCCTCACTTCTCGCGGTTAATTCCCACAGGAAACAATGTGTCCCTAAAACCCATCACAGTGCACACTTGCGTGTGACAGCCCTATTCATTTCTCACGTTTTTTGCAATTTTTCCTGAGGATTTGCACAATTCTTCTCCTCGTCGGATGTGATTTTTCTTGGCCATCGAATTGCACTTTTTTAATCTGTAGAAATCTTTCTGGACTATGGACTTGGAGAAATTCCTTCAGATAACTCTTCAGAGTACTAGGAGACCCATACATGTCTTGGCTCATTCGCACTCTTCGCTTACCGGCTCGCGAGTCCTACACAAACCTTGCCCTCGCCGTTTGTGTTTTCCTGATGAGCCTCATGTCCATCGGCCTTATCTGGCAAGCGCAAATCATTTCTAACCAGCGCGATGCTATCCGGTGGCTTGAGTCCATGAAGTTCGGCGGCTAAATCCTCCTCGCCAGCGCTCACTGTTTCGTTCAGCCGCATCTGCACGTCAAAATTTTCTCTCTCCTGCCCTTCTTCCTCTCGACAATTTTTCTAACTGGAGTATTCTTTTCCCACAGGGGAATTCATTAGCTAAGGGACATGTCTATGAAAAAGTTCTTTGCAATCGCAGTTCTCGCGTCAGTTCCGGCTTGGGCTTCCACACAATCTGCCGGTTCTGCGCCTGTTGCACCTGCTTCCGAATCAACGGTTGCTTCTCAAAATTCATCACAGGGCTCTACCGCTCGCACCCGGCACGGCCACCGCCACAAGCGGGCGCACCGGCATCATCGGCGTCACGCGAGAGCCGCCAAACAATAAAATCTGCTTATAAGCAAAAAGGGGAGCCGGGCGGCTCCCCTTTTTGTTCTTGTTTGCTGTATCGGTCTCGAAGCGTAGCAAACGTCGCACGCCATTTCGAGTCGACGCGCACCGCGTGCGCGGTGTGATCAGCTTTTGTTCAGCTCTAAGCCCGGTGGAGTCATCCTCTTTTCTCCGGAGCTTAACGAGCTCACCCTGCCTAGGTACGCCTCTGCAAAGCTAAATACAAGCGAAAAGACGGAGAAACCCAAAGATTCCTCGCCCACCTGCTGTCAACTCTGTGGAAATCTCTTACTTGATGAATAGCGTCTCGCGGAGTTGGTCCCGGCCCACAAAGGACTTGCTCGTCCGGAAGCGGCTGAAAAGTTCTTGGATCTCGCGGTTTTGGTAGACGCGCTGCGCCGGACACAATGGGGTCGCAGAAATCACCTGCAAAGTGCTCGAATCCGCCACGCGATACCGATGGAAGATGTCCGGTTTCTTGCTATGGAACATCGCAAAAACGATCCCGCCCGGTCGCAGGAATTCGGTCAAACAAGCCACGGTCTGTTTTGCGACTGCAGGCTCCAGGTAGTCCAGAATATCCCACAGCAAAACAGCGTCAAACGATGATTCGGGATAGCGCAGGTTCTCGTCAATAAATCTCGTCGCTCGCCCTGCAGGCGTCAGGTCAACCGAGTCCGGCCCGGCGCTCACATTCTTCAACCGGGCTTCTTCTTCCTTCATGAACTCTTTCCACGAACGCAGCAAGTCGTCTGATGTCACTCTAAAACCGCGTTCGATGAAAAAGCTGAGCGTAGTCTGCCACGCCGGCCCCAAATCCAGCATGGTACCGCGGCCTAGTCCATCCAGGTTCCAAAGGAATTCCTTCAATCCGTTCGAAACGCGGGTTATTTCCTGCATTTCAGGCGCCCGCGTCGCGCCCACTGCGCCAATCGATCCGTTTGGGTTCACCCTGCCGCTCGCGGAAATACCCGCGGCCGGCCGCGGAACGCTCCGGCTCGTTCCTCCACCGATACCAATCCCAAGTTTGCTCAGTAGGCCCATCGTTAGATCGCCGTTCCCGCCGCAACGCTGCCGACCTTTGAGGAACCGCTGCCCGCTGCCGCGCTATTCGATGCTTCCGAACTCTTGCCGTGCGGCCGGCCCGCTTCCACTTTTCCTCGAAGCACTGCGCCATCCTCAATTGCCAAACGATCTGTTTGCACTTCTCCTGTCACGTTTCCGGTGTTCCAGAGTTGCACTCGATCGCGCCCGATCAATTTTCCCTGCACGCTTCCTCTTACAATAATTTCGCGCGCCTGAATGTCCGCCTTCACTTTTCCATTCGGACCAATTGTCACGCTCGAGCCAGTGATATCTAGTTTGCCTTCCAAATTTCCATCAATGAACAAATCTTCTTTGCCGGAAATTTCGCCTTTGATTTTTATTCCCTGGGTGATGCACGCCGCTGCGCGCGAAGATACCGGCACGTTTGGCGCTGCACTCGGATTTGAATTTCCACTCGGCGCCGTCCCCACTGGCGTTGTGGAAATCTCTGTAACTCCTTGCGGCTTCGCGTCTTCTTTCTTCCACACGAGACACCTCGACTCAACAGGTTGTTTTTTTTCGAAGTCGCATTCGAGATCGGCTGGAGGGGACGCGACTCTGAACGTGAAGATAATATAGGGGTTAGCTGCTGTAAAGCGGAATACACGGGACCAAATCTAGCGTGTTACCTGAACTGCTACACCATATATCGTGGATTCATCGCCCCAGGTTCTACAACCCATTGCGATGACAGGTGTTTATTCTCTTTTCCCCGTAATTCCCAAATTGCAACCGCCATCCCCACTATTTCCCTCACAAACAGTTTAACCGACTTTCTTTTCTCAAACCAATGCTCCGTATCAAAATCTCCGTCGCGCGCTCCCGCTACGTTCACAGAAATATTCCCCGGAAATATTTTCCCAAAAATCAATCTCGCTCTCCGCGTGTGATAGTTTGAAGTCACAACAATCACACTCTTCCATTTTTTCTCGGTCGCGAGTTTTGCCAGTGCTTCCGCTTCTTCGCGCGTATTGTCCGCGTCATGTGGGAACCGAACGATCTTTTCCTTCGGCACTCCTCGCTCAATCAGATCGTGTTCCATCAATTCAGCTATGCCTGCATAAGGCCGCAAGCGTTCACCACTTGCAATTACAACCGGCGCCAGTCCCTGCCGGTAAATTTCTGCCGACCTCGTTGCACGATCTGCATAAAAATTGTCCGTGCTTAACACTAGAATTGCGTCCGATTTCTGTAAGGGATCTTCCACTACCAAGCTTTCACCGGCGAATCGCAGCAAGGGATGCCGCACAAGGTAGATCGTTACCAAAACGAGCGCGAAACACAGCAATCCAATCAACTTCGCCGTGATTCCGCCTCGCTCCGCCCTCATGAACCAGGGTCCACCGACCGCAAATACTCTGCTGCTTGCTCGGGCATGACCGCATTGAAGTAAATCTCTTTAATGCTGTAGGATTTGCTGCGGCTCTCCACAATCGGCAAAATTTCAATGTGCCAGTGAAAATCATCCGGCAAAGTTTTCCAGTACCCTGCAAGTTCTCCTTTTTTATTCCTCGTATTCGGCGCCGTGTGCACCACCAGGTGATACGCCGGCGCAAATTTGTCCAACCGCCTCAGCACTCGTCCCAGCAAAGCCGCAAGCTGCCGCCTGTTTGATCCAGGCCTCGGCTGCTCAAACAGATGATTGTGTCTCCGATGCAAGACCCAGATTTCATACGGTACACGCGCCGCATACGGGCATAGCGCGTAATAGTCGCCCTGCACATCTACGATCCGTTTCCCTGACTTCTCTTCTTGCCGCACGATGTCGCAAAAAACGCATCGCTCTTTCTCTCGATACCACTCCCGCGACGCCCTCAACTCATATTTGATCCGGCGCGGCACAAAAATCGTTCCCGTAACTTCCGAGTGGGCGTGTGGCCACTCTTCGCCGGAAAGAACTCCCTGATTCTTGAACACGCTCACATGCTTCAGCCGCAAATCCTTCTTCAAATCCGCTACGCGCGAAGCCCAAACCCAGACCACTCGTTCGATCTCTTCGTCGCTCAGCTGCGATAGTTTCTTGTTGTGATCCGGAGTTTCAACAACCACCTCGTGCGCGCCTACAGGTCCCATCTTGTCGTAAATGCCCTCGGCTCGCCGTCCCGCTTCGCCTTCGATTCGATACAATGGATCAGGGTGCGGCACAACTCTCACCTGCCATGGTCCTTCCGCAGGCCACGAAAGAATCGTCTGTTGTTTGTCTATGGCTGGTTTTTCAAACGGACAGTTCGTTTCATCGCTCGCTTCGCGATGCCCTAACACCACCCAACTCTGCGTGATCGGATCTCGTCGGATTTCCATTCGTTTTTTTTCGGGGCTCTTTTTTCTCTTATTTCGTTGCGCTTCGTAGTGTCTTTCCCCCTCCACTCCTTGTCAAGCAACGAGAAGCCCCATCATTCGTCAGCAACGCTTCAGAAATGATGCGCGTGCTATTCTTTCTTTTTCTATGCCTACCGATCTCGACTACATGCAACTCGCCCTCGAAGAAGCTCGCGCTTCCGCCGACGCCGGCGAAGTCCCCATCGGTGCACTTCTCGTCCACGAAAACAAAATCATCGCCCGCTCCGGCAATCGCACGATTCGTGACAATGATCCCACTGCCCACGCGGAAATCGTCGTCCTCCGAGAAGCCGCAAAGATTTTGAAAAACTACCGCCTCGCAAATGCCGCTCTTTACGTCACCCTCGAACCCTGTTCCATGTGCGCCGGCGCCATGATTCAGGCCCGCGTCGCAAAACTAATTTATGGAGCCGACGATCCTCGCGGAGGCGCGGTCCGCTCCTGTTTCGAAGTCCTTTCTCATCCACGCCTAAATCATCGCGTCGAAGTCATCTCCAGCGTCCTCGCCCAGGAATCCTCAACTCTTCTTCAGTCCTTCTTTGCCTCCCGTCGCTAAATCCGTCCTTGCGCAGAGACACCTCGACCCAACACCAAAATTGTTGAGCCTCACCTTACTCTGTTAGAATTAAGGACGCTGACCGCTGCGGAGAGGTGACTGAGCGGTTGAAAGTACTCGCCTCGAAAGCGAGCGTGGGGGAAACTCCACCGTGGGTTCAAATCCCACCCTCTCCGCCATTATTTCAATTCGCCTCAGGAATTAGCGGCAGAAGAAATTCCTCAAGCCTTTCGCTTTCCGTAAGACCCATTCGCTCCATTTGAATTCCCATTTGGTTGCCGCCCACAACTCGCACCACGGACCCCAGGCCCGCGATCGGTTTCATACCGGGCAACAGATGCAGGTTCATTTCCACGCGTGATCCCAAAGGAAGCAAACGCTGCGCTCGAACCAACATTCCGCTCAAACTCATGTTTATCGTCTCGCCTTCTACATCCACTGCTCCAGACCTGAGCTGAACCCGATGTTGCACCGGGACTCTTCTTGTTCTCCGTTTCTCTCGATCCACGGTGCTCTGCGTCGCTCTCAATATTTTTAGCAGGCGTTCCTTGTCAATCGGCTTGTAAAGAATGAAGCTTGCGCCCGCTTCGAATCCGATAGACACTGCGCTCGGCCGCTGGTCGTCGCTCATCAAAATTACCGGCGTCGTCCTGTTCGATCGAGTTCGCCGAACCTGTCTCGCAAGCTCCACACCGTCGGGCGCAGCCATATGGAAATCCAGAATTACCAGATCGAATTTTCCGCCAGCCAGAAAATCTGCGGCTTGCGAACTGTTGGTCAGTGCCAACGCCTCCATACCCGCGTAGCTCACAGTCCTTTGAATTAATTCGCAGGTCTCTGCTTCGTCATCTACGATGAGAACGCGTCGCTGCATTCTGCTCCGTTATCTCGGTTCTGTCTCTCGCGCAGGCAACCCTCCGCAATCTCGAAGAGCTTCGCGCTGCGTTCGGCTTGTTCAAATTGTCCCTGCTGGCTTGCTCAAACGTTTCGCCACATCGCCGCCTGTCAAGGAATGTACATCGTCAAAAGTCGGCCTTACCGGTCCGCGGATTCCTAGCCCTGGCGCCCACTGTGGCTTCGCAACATGCGACACCACATAAAAATCAAACTCCACCCCAATTCCCCTCAACCCGCTTTCCGCCTCTCCCTTCACCACTCGTACCACATGCCCCATGCAGATCCATTGTGCTGCGCGCACGCCCGTAATTGCTTCCGGCATCTCCAGCAACAGGTCCAGCACGGTCCCTTCACTCAACTGTAACTCCGTCGTAAAAAACACTCCGCGCCTCGACACATTTTCCGACTCGACCTTTTGCTCGCTGATGTCGGACTTTCGCACTCGCAAGCGCAGCGACGTCTTCACAGCATGTCTCTCGGCAAGACGGCGATCTTTCCCCAGCGACTCCATGAATCGTTCCATGGTTCTCTCCCGTAAAACGATGAAGGGGGCCGCACCGAACTGTACAAATGGACAAACAGATTCCGTTCCTTTCCACAGGATTCACAGACTTAATTTCGTACCAATTTGCAAAAAGGTTCTAACGTTGGTAACGCTCTCGCTTAGAGCTTTCCAATGAAAAATCCGCGAGCGTATTCGCCCGCGGATTTTTCACAACTGAAATTTTAATGCCGTTTTAGAAATGGCAGCTTGCCGCTCCGCGCTTCTCTAAATATCTTTGGTGATATTCCTCCGCGCGCCAAAACGGCCCTGCAGGAGTAATTTCCGTCGCGATTGGCTTGCGGAATTTTCCACTCGTCTCAAGCGCAGCCTTCGATTTCTTTGCAGCCACCTCTTGCTCCGGCGTGTGAAAGAAAATCGCCGTCCGGTATTGCGTCCCAAGATCCGGTCCCTGGCGATTCACCTGCGTCGGATCGTGCATGTGCCAGAACGCCTCCACCAGCGTGTCGTAACTGACCTTAGCTGGATCAAACGTCACCTGAACCACTTCCGCATGCCCTGTCGTATCCGTGCACACGTCTTTGTATGTCGGGCTCTCCGTCTTTCCGCCACTGTAGCCTACAATCGCGTCTTCGACTCCCGGAATCATTCGGAACTTCTGCTCGACTCCCCAAAAACATCCTGCTCCAAATGTCGCAATCTCACTCATGTTTTCTCCCCTGCTCTGATTCTATCCTTCAAAAACAAATCTTCACAATTCCGCGCGCCGCAGCCGCAACGCGTTCGCAATCACCGACACGGAACTAAAACTCATCGCCGCACTCGCTATCATCGGGCTTAGCAACAGTCCCAGCGCCGGATACAGCACGCCCGCCGCAATCGGTATCCCAATCGCGTTGTATAAAAACGCGAACAACAAATTCTGCTTAATATTACGAATCGTTGCGCGGCTCAGCTTCCTCGCGCGCACAATTCCCTGCAACTCGCCTTTCACCAGCGTGATTCCCGCGCTCTCCATCGCCACATCCGTCCCTGTCCCCATCGCAATCCCCACATCCGCAGCCGCCAGCGCCGGCGCATCATTCACTCCATCTCCCGCCATCGCCACTTTGAATCCTTTACTCTGCATCTGCCTTACAGCGTCCGCCTTCCATTGCGGCGATGCCCCACCGCGCGCCTCTTCAATTCCTACCTGCTTTGCAATTTCCTCTGTGGCCTTTTGCGTGTCTCCACTCAACAGCATCACTTTCAGTCCGTCGCGCACCAAAACTTCCACGGTTCTTTTCGAAGTTGGCTTCAATTCATCCACCAAAGCGAAACTTCCCACTGCCTTTCCATCCACAGCAACAAAAATGACCGTCAATGTTCCCGCAGCATCACTCACTCTCGATGCCCCTGCGTCGGGAGGAATTTCAATTCCCTTCTCCTTTAAAAAAACCTCGTTCCCCATCACAATACGCCGCCCGTCAACCACCGCCTCCACTCCTCCGCCCGGAACTGCATGAAAACTGTTCGCCTTCTTTAGCTTCAATCGTCTCTCTTCGGCAGCCCTCACAACTGCGCGAGCCACTGGATGCTCGCTCAATGACTCCACGTTCGCCGCAAGCGTCAGTAATTCACTTTCAGAAAAGCCGCCGCCGGGAAATGCAACAGCCCTTACCACACTCAATTTTCCTTCTGTCAGCGTCCCTGTCTTGTCGAGTATGACTAGGTTGGCCTTTGCCAGCGCCTCCAGCGCCTCCGCATTCTTCACCAACACTCCCGCCCGCGCCCCACGCCCCACCGCCACCATCACACTCATCGGTGTCGCGAGCCCCAGCGCGCACGGGCACGCAATAATCAGTACAGAAATTGCGCTCACCAGCGCATAAGCAAATCGTGGTTCCGGACCCACTGTCATCCAAACAACAAACGTCACCATTGCCGCCACAACTACTACCGGCACAAAAATTCCCGCCACATGATCCGCGAGCTTCTGCATCGGCGCGCGGCTCCGTTGCGCTTCGCTTACAAGCTTCACAATCTGCGCCAGCATCGTTTCGTTTCCCACGCGCTGCGCCTGCATTACAAAGCTCCCGCTCGTATTCAGCGTTCCGCCACTTACTTCATCGCCTTTGGATTTTTCCACCGGCATTGGCTCGCCGGTCAGCATGGACTCGTCAACCGCGCTCGCGCCTTCGCGAACAATTCCATCAACCGGCAAACGCTCCCCCGGCCGCACGCGCAACAAGTCACCTCGTTGCACGGCAGCCAAGGGAACGTCCTTCTCTTGGCCGGTATCACCGATTAGATGCGCGACTTGCGGAGCAAGATGCAGCAGCTCCCGAATCGCTCCCGCCGTCTTCTGCCGCGCGCCAAGTTCCATCACTTGTCCGAGCAGCACTAACGTCGTTATCACCGCCGCCGCTTCAAAATACACTGGCAACGTGCCGTTCATCTGTTGAAATGATTTCGGAAACCATTGCGGAGAAATCGTCGCCGCTACACTCTCTAAATACGCCGCGCCCGTCCCCAATCCAATCAGCGTAAACATGTTCGGGCTGCGATTCGTCAGTGACGCCCAAAATCTCTCAAAAAATGTCCATCCACCCCATAAAACAACCGGCGTCGCGAGCGCAAATTCTGTCCATCTCATCGCTTCTGCAGAAATTCCCGGTGAAAATTTCTCGCCAAACATCCCCAACAACAAAACCGGCAAACTCAGCGCCGCGCTCACCCAAAATCGCAATCGCATCGAAACATATTCCGGATCCGGCCCCGCATCCGCTACGACATCCATCGGCTCCAGCGCCATCCCACACTTCGGACAGTTCCCCGGCCCCATCTGCACCACTTCGGGATGCATCGGACACGTATACCGAATCTCAGTTGAAGTTTGTGTAGCGCCGGGCTTCAGCCCGGCATCTTTTCCGTGCTTGTGCCCAGTCTCAATTTCAGCCGTTCCCTGCACGCTCAAGAATTTCTTTGGATTAGCTCTGAACTTTTCCGCGCACCCTTTCGCACAAAAAAAATATTTCTTGCCCGCACACTCCACGGTCGCCGCCGCCTTCTCCAGCGCAACATTCATCCCACAAACTGGATCCCGCTCCACTGTTCCCCCAATCTCTGTCTTGCTTCTTCTCCGTGCCCTCTATGTGCTCTGTGCTAAGCAGACAGCTTCAAACGCGCCCGGACCAATTCGCAGCGCCTCTTATCGCTGCTGCAATTCCATCAACGCCAGCAACTCCTCATACATCGCTTCTTTTTCGCCGCTCTTCCCGCTGCCAATCGCTTTCGCCGCGCAATGCCGCATGTGGTTCTTCATCAAATTCCGCGCCACGCCCCGCAGCGCCTCCTGCACCGATGCAATCTGCACAATTACGTCCGCGCAATACCGGTCCTCTTCCACCATCCTCTGCAATCCGCGTATCTGGCCCTCAATCCGCCTCAACCTCTTTTGGTTCGCTTCCTTCAACTCCGGATCCACTCCAACCGCCTTTTGTCCAGGCCCGCGCGTTCCGTTTTTCTGCTGCTCGCCCCCGCTTCCTCGTTTCATCAATATACCCTCTACCCCTATATATACCCCTAGCCCCTATTTTGTCAAATCCACATCCCGGAAGCTCGCTTTCCCTTTTCGCCCTGCTTGCTATACTTCCTGCATGACACTTCTCGAAGCCAAATTCGAATTGCAATCTCCTCTGACCCACGAGCAACTCCGCTCTCTCAGCGAGTTCTCCAACACCTACGGCCTCCGCCGCTTTTCCATAGACGACTCTAAGCTCCACCTCTCTTTTGAATACGACGCCTCACGCCTTCGTGAAACGCAAGTCACACATGTCCTCGGCCACGCCGGCATCCCCATCCTCCGCCGCATCAACTAGCCTCTTCACAGCCGAGGCCAGCCAGTTAAACTTTCCAGGGATTTTTTGCAAAGATAAGAAATTCAGTCAGTGTGCGGGGAAGCGCGTCAAAAACACAAAAATGAGACTTCACTTGGTGGCATGGGCTTCAACCTGTCCTCCTGCGATGGCGGACTCAAAAACATCTCGGCCGCCGCTCTCGGACACGGAGTTCCGCTGCAACATTCTTGTTTCTGGATTCAGACTTGGAAGAAATCTCGCGCAAAAAAATGGGGCCCCCGCTTGGGACCGGGAGCCCCGAAAGGTGCGTCTCATTTCCGGTGTCGTTTTCACACCAGAGCGTGGGGTCATCCATCCTAGCTTCCCTCTCAGAGGCAGGTGGGAACGATCCGCGAAAACCGGCAAGCAAGCCCCTTCCCCCTCGCTTTGCCAATTTTCAAGAACCGTCTACTGAGACGCACCCAACGCCCATCCTTAATGCAAACGCCGCGCCATCGCTCGCGGCCATCTCGCCTCCTTGTATCTTTATGTAAACAAACAGCTTAACAAAATAACTACCGCGTTAACCCGAACCAATCTTGCTCCAAAGTTTCGAATTGGAACCCGCCTGCTCGCTTTCGGGAATCCTCAATTATTCGGCTTCATACTTTTGGTGGTCGAACCTTTAGGTACGACATAAAGAAGTTCAAGTTGCGAGGCTTTAACACCGAGGAATTGCTTTAGCTCTCGCACCCTATTCGTCGATCGCCCATCCATTTTCGTTCTAGGACCACTGTCCTGAATCTCCCAATCCCACCGCGCCATCGGTTTTTTTTCGAATCTCTTTCACACTTTGTCCATGAGCGCACCCTCTCCGCTCCCAATCTTTCGCCGCATACTTCTTTGGTTTGTGTTTTTCGCCGCTACACTCTTGGGTTCTGCTCTGATCCTCCGCGCGGACACACCCGGCGCCACACGCTCCGTCTCCCCCGGAGGCTGCTACTGCAAATGCGCTGAGTCCAAGGCAAAATTAGGTTGCGTGAAAATGTGTGAACTACCCCGCTACGCTTCGCGCTGGTGGGCCACCACCTGTGCCAAGCCGCGCGTTTCCTCTCCCCCCGATAATCACGGCGCCGGCCCGCGCTTCCCCCACCCCGACCGTGCCGAACGCGCCAGCAAATAAAAACGCCGCCTAAACTTTCTCCAGCCCGCGCAATAATTTCTTGCTCCGCGCTTTCATCGCAGCTGTGCCCTTTCGCCGCGCCTCCTGCAAAATCTCGATGACTGTCTCTCGGATACTCGGCTCAATTTGCGCCAGATCCGCCAGCCCTTGCAATGCAAAAGTCTTCACGATCGAGCTTCTGTCGTCGAGATATCGCTGTAACGAAGAAACTGCTAGTTTTCTCTCTTCCAGGTTCAGAGAAAGCCGCGGCACCATCACCGCCAGATGCCAGCGAACCTCCTGTTCGCTCGCTTCCGCTAACAACGACAGCAACTCTTTCCGATACGAGGCCAGCAGTCCATAATTTTTTCGTGATATCTTTTCCGCTGCGTCCGCTGACCGCATCCGAACCACGGGATCCGCATCCCACAACCCCGCAATCAGTTGCGAAAATAGCGCCGGTTTCTCAGCCACCATCGCAACAACCGAATCCCCGCGGCCAATCGACCGCCGGTCGCCTCCCCTCAGCAAAGCAATGATCTTGTTTCCTGCCATGGCGTTGCATCGTACGGGCTAACCGTCACCTTATTCAACTCACTGGGCCCTCAAAACTGTTCCGCGTAACACCAATTTTTTCTTACTTCTGAATCTCATCGCGCCCCACTTCACATTCCTCGTTTTGAGAATTACTTGTAACTGTATTGCCTTCTGGTCACCTGCAAAGCTTTTGAGTCCTTCATTGGATTCCTATTCGCCTTCATTTATGATGTCATTCACGCAAAGCTCCTGACAATGACACCTCGACTTTCAGTTCTCATCACAATCGTTTTGCTCTTCCCGCTTTCAGCTCATTCACAATCTCCTCAAAGCCAGGACGAGCCTCGAATCATCACCTACTGCGAGCTCGCAGCCGACCCCTCAATCTATAACCATGCCCTTGTCCGCATCACAGGTTTCGTGTCCCACGGCTTCGAAGACTTTCAGCTCTCCGATCCCTACTGCCCAACATTGGCCCCGGGCTTCTCTGTCTGGTTGACTTACGGAGACACAGCCGAATCGAACACAACGTACTGCTGTCCAGGCGAACCCGCAAACGGCGGCCGGCCCACTCCACTAATCGTGGACGGCATCAAAATTCCACTGGTCACGGACTCAGTTCTCGCTCGCTTCAAGTCTCTCTTAATGAAAGAGCCGGACACGACCGTACACGCAACTTTTGTTGGCAGGTTCTTCTCTGGCGAAGGCAAAACTGTTGAGGGTAAGACTCTGTGGCGCGGTTATGGGCATTTGGGTTGCTGCAGCCTTCTTGCTGTTCAACGTGTGGAGTCCTTCGATCCGCACCAAGATGTTCAGCTGGACTACTCTGCCGAAGCCGGCTCGTACGAAAATGAAGGCTGCAAGATAAATTCAGTCCATTGGCTACGTCACATTTCCGTATCTGGCCACGACGAAGATGTACTGCAAGCTATCACAGAACAGGAAATGGCCGACAACGGTCCGCGTAACTGGGCGTTTACGGACCCCAAAAGAGTTGCCGATGACGCGATCGCTTCTCTATACAAAAATCAAGCCCCACCGCTCAAAAGAGTAAAGGAAACTCCGACCCGCCAAATCTTCCTCTGGAAACGCGAGAAGAAATCAACCGTAGTCGTCGTCACAAAGCCCTATTGGCTCTCATTCCATGCTAAATCGAATTCCATTATCTGGGTCGCCACAGTAATCAAGGAAGCAGATTGCAGGTGATTGCGCAGTCGTCGCAATCGGTTCTTCACAACACAATTGTCAGACAATGCTTGCAGTCAAAGGAGCTTGTTTATTTGATCGTAGGGCAGCTTTCTCGTTCTCCCCAAGTAGTCTTGCAAGTATCTCCATAATCTCAAAAATCGCACGGTTGTTTTGTGCTGCTACGTTCCTTTTGAACTCCGCAAGCTTCGCCTGCTCCAGCATCTGCTGAACACCGCTCACAATATCCTCAAAACTCTTCAGAACCACTCCCACTTTTTTTTCTTTCACCCACTCCGTATTAAATCTCTCCTGCGGCAGCGTCCACGAATTGCACTCCACCAGGACTGGCAGCCCTCGCTGCATCGCTTCCGCAATACTTCCCGGTCCCGGCTTTCCAATCAAAAAATCCGCCGCGCGCATCAGCTTGTGCACTTCCTTCGTAAATCCCAGCACGCTCATTCCGATATTCCACTTCTTCGCCTTCAACCGCGCCGCCAGTTTTTCGTTCTTCCCGCAAATCAAAATCAATTGCACCGGCAACCGCGCCGCATCCAGCTTTTCCACAATCTCGTACATCACCTTCGAGCCAAACCCGCCAAACAGCACCATCGCCGTCGGCAAATCTTCGCGCAATCCCAATTCCTTTTTCACCACCGTAGCGTCCACCGCGCTCTCCGCATAAAACTCAGGCCTCAATACCATTCCAGAAACACCAAACACATGAGCATCGTCTTTTCCGAGAGCGCGAGCCTGCTCTACGGCCTTCTCCGTCCCCGCGATCACAATTTGATTTTTCGCCGGCTCGATCCAAAACCGTGGCGGAAAATCCGCCAGGTCCGTAATAATCGTCACGAACGGCCGCCCGGGATACACCCGCTCCCAGCTCTCCGCAATCTCCCGGTTAAAGTGTGGAATCACGGAAATCAGCAAATCGGAAGGACGCGTGCGCCAAAAACTCTCCAGCAACTTCACCAGCGGCCCATGAAAAATCCGGATCGTCAGTTGCAGCACTCGTAACAAAGACTCACTGCCCCATGTCCACCCGTTCCGCAGGATTGTGTTGTACTGCTCCTGAATCCGTATCCCTGTAACCTTTCGTAACACGTCCAGCCGGTCCGTCAGCTCCTGAAACTGGACCAACTCGACCTCCCAATCCCTGTTTTGGGTCTTCGCCATAGCCTGCAAGGCAATCGCAGCATTCCGGTGACCCCCACCTGCGTCATGGAAGATGATCTGTATTTTCTTCATGTTGCGATTCTGTCACGAGTCTGTAACGTTTTTCGCCTTGCACACTCTATGCCATGTGGATAACTCAGCAAGTCCCTTGTGTTCAATGAGTTCCATAGACACATTTACCCACATTTTGCAACCTCTTCATGGACTGTTCATATCCGTCCGCCATAATTTCAGCATGCGATGCGATCTTCACGTCCACACAAAAGCTTCTGGGATGTGCAACACCGCGTTCATTCGCCACTTCTGCCGTGAGTCCTACAACGACGCCGAAGCCGTCTATGCCCGCTGCAAGGGTCTCGGCATGTCCATTGTCACCATAACCGACCATGACTCCATCGACGCCGCGGAAACTCTCCGCAGCCACCCCGATTTCTTCATCAGCGAGGAAGTCACCTGCACCATGCCCAGCGGTACAGAGCTTCACCTCGGAGTTTACGGCATTACCGAGCGTGATCATGTCGAAATTCAAAAGCGTCGTAGCGATTTTATAGCGCTCCTCATGTACATCACCGAACGTAAAATCTTCTTCAGCGTGAATCACGTGTTCTCAGGACTCACAGGACGCCGCGAGACCGAAGATTTCGAATGGTTCGCTTCCTACGCGCCCGCTCTCGAAACGCGTAACGGCCAGATGTGGTCTCGCGCGAATTTCGAAGCCGAAAAGCTCGCAAAGACTCACAACAAAATCGGCATCGCCGGCAGCGATTCGCACACACTTGCTGGAGTCGCTCGCACTTACACCGAAGTTCCCGGCGCCCGTACTGTCGAAGAATTTTTTTCCGGCCTCCGTGCTCGGCGTGGCCATATTTATGGCGATCACGGCAGCCTCGGCAAAATTAGTACAGACGTTTTTCGAGTCGTTGGCGCGATGCTCTGCGAAAAGCCTTGGACGCTTTCTCTCATCCCGCTTGCCATCTTGCTTCCGGCAATTACCGCCGGTCATTGGATGAACGAAATTCGCTTCTGCGAAAAGTGGTCCAAGTTGATAAACGCTGGTGCTTCCGCTCCGCGTCGCCTTTGGGATTTGGACGCAAATTTGCGGCAAGCTTGATTTTTTCGCTGTAAGTTTTTCTGCAGCGAGGTAACAAATGGCAGTCGCCCGCGATCTATGGGGTTTCATCGAGCGCCGCGATCACCGCGTGATGCGCCGGTTGAACCGTTGGCGTGCGCCTCGGTGGATTCGCCTCTGGATGCTCGCAGCCACGCGTCTCGGCGATGGATGGATCTGGTACTCCGCTGCCATCCTTCTTCTTCTCTTCGGTGGCCCGCAGCGTTTCGCCGCCGTCAGTTCCGCAGCACTCGCTGCGCTTGTTGGCGTTTTCGTATTCAAAGCGCTCAAGCGCCTCAGCCAGCGCCCGCGCCCTTGCCAAATTGAGCCGCACTGCTGGTCCAAAGTTCTTCCGCCGGATCGCTTCTCATTTCCTTCCGGCCACACGATGACAGCGTCTTCCATCGCGCTCGTGCTCACTTATTTCTATCCGGGCCTCGAATTCCCGCTCATCTTTCTCGCGCTCAGCATCGCTCTCTCGCGCATCGTCCTCGGCATGCACTTTCTCAGCGATGTCCTTGCTGGCGTCATTCTCGGCGTCGCTCTCGGCTGCTGCGCCCTCACCACCTACGCCTCTCTCGGCCTCCTGTAATTTCGTCAGCAGACTCCTCGCACTCTTTGTCCGATTCAATTCTTTCGAAAACCAAGAACATTTTGTCGCGCTCCTCCTCACAGTGATACATTCTTTCCAATCCACTAAATGAGCGTCGCCGCGCAAGCACCTCCACAATCAATCTCCAAAAACAATTTTCTTTCTACTTTGTCTTTCCTCCTCCAAGTCTCGCGTCCAGGCCTCTGGACCACCACCACTCTCTTCTATCTGATGCCTCTCGGGCAGTCCATCAGCTTGCACACAGTCAGTTTCTGGCTCGGTCTCCTCTACATTATCTTTCCGCTCAGCCTGCTCCTTTATGGCGTCAACGACATAGTCGACGCCGAAGGCGACCGCATCAATCCGCGCAAAGGCTCCTATCTTTTCGGTTCGCGCGGCGCAGCGGAACAACTTCTCTCTCTGCGCTGGCAAATCGCCGCATGGCAAATTCCATTTTTTTGCATTTTCTGGGTTTATGCTGGCCCGCGCATCCTTATTTGGTTCGCGGCAATTCTTCTCGCTGTCTACGTCTATAACGCCCGCCCTTTCGCGCTCAAAGGCCGCCCGCCGTTCGACGTCCTCATTCAATCGAGCTATCTGCTCATCTTCATTCTCAGTAGTTGGCTCAATCGCGTTCCTCAACTTCCCTGGCAAACTTTTCTCTTCGGTGCACTCTTCGCCATGCACTCGCACGTCTTCGGCGAAATCATGGACATCGAGCCCGACCAAAAATCCCGCCGGCGCACGCTCGCGACGCAAATCGGCCGCGTCCCAGCAAAATTCGTCGTTGCCACTCTTCTCATCATCGAGTTTTTTCTTATCACGCACTATTTCAACGACCGCGTCATCGCCATTTTCCTCGCCACAGGCGCGCTCTGGTTCATCCTGGATGCGACCCTTCTCTGGAAATCGCGCCCTTACTCTCCCTCACAAATGCGCCTCTTTCTTTGGGGCTGGAACATCGCCGCTGTCCTCGGAATTGTCTGGAACGCACTTCACGGCTCTCTTCTCGTCGTGTACCAATGCGCATTGCGCTTTTGATTCTCCGTTAATGGGCAAGTTTGAATTTTGTGAATCGTGACACAAAAGGTCAAAATTTAAACCTACCGATTCCGCGCTATTGCAATCACCCCATGAAAACGATATAAACTTTCTGCTCTATAGCACACTCGACGGAGACCTATGCCCCTCACTTCAACCGATTGGGTCGTTATTGTCGGTTATCTCCTCATCAATCTTTTGATCGGCATCTACTATCGCCGCCGCTCCAGCGGCACTACCGCCGAGTTTTTTATCTCTGGCCGCGACGTCTCCTGGTGGCTTGCTGGCACATCAATGGTCGCCACCACCTTCGCCGCCGACACTCCTCTTCTCGTTACGGGTCTAGTCGCATCGCAAGGCATCGCAGGAAACTGGCTCTGGTGGAATCAATGCCTCACCGGAATGCTCACTGTGTTTTTCTTCGCGCGCTATTGGCGACGCGCGGAAATCATGACTGACGTCGAACTCACCGAACTCCGTTACTCCGGCAAGCCAGCTGCGTTTCTTCGCGGCCTCAAAGCCATCTACCTCGGCCTGCTCATGAACTGCCTCATCCTCGGCTGGGTCACGCGCGCCATGGTAGATATCATCGCCGTCCTTCTCGGTCCTGCCATCGCGCAAGGAAAAGTCTGGGAGATCGCTCTCGGCAATCACGTTTTATTTCATTACACACTCGGCGAACCGCACCACACCGCTCTGCTTATCTGTATTTTCGTTCTAATTCCGTTCACCGGAATTTACACCTTCATCGGCGGCCTCTGGGGCGTCCTCGTAACAGATCTTTTCCAATTCATTCTGAAAATGGGAATGGTCATCGTCCTCGCCTGGATTGCTGTCAGCAAAATCGGCGGCATCGGCGCACTCACGCTGCGGCTAAATATCGTCAGCGCTGAAACTGCAAAAGCCGGAGGCGGAATCGTCGCCAACCCACTCGCCTTCCTTCCCGATTTTTCCCACGGCTTCACCAGCGAAGCCCTTTGGACGATCCCGCTCATCTCTTTCGTTCTTTTCCTCGGCGTTCAGTGGTGGAGCAGTTGGTACCCCGGTGCCGAACCCGGCGGCGGCGGCTACGTCGCGCAAAGAATTTTCTCCGCCAAGGACGAAAAAAACTCTCTCGGCGCCACACTCTGGTTCAACATCGCGCACTACGCGCTACGCCCCTGGCCCTGGATCGTCACCGCACTCGTCGCGCTCGCACTCTATTCTCCGCACGGCGGCCTCACGCCCAGCGAAGCCTTCGCCAACAATCACGAGCAAGGTTACGTCATGGTTCTGCGCGATTTTCTTCCGCCCGCTCTGCGCGGCCTCATGGTCGCTGCATTTCTAGCCGCATTCATGTCCACCATCGGCACCCAACTCAACTGGGGCACGTCCTATCTCGTCAACGATTTCTACCGCCGTTTCCTCGCCAAGAACAGTTCCGAAAAGCACTACGTCAACGTCGGAAAAATCTTCACAGTCATTCTGGTCCTCGCCAGCGGCTGGGTCTCCAGCCAGCTCGTTTCCATCTCCACCGGATGGACCATCGTCCTCGGCATCGGCGCAGGCACAGGCGCGGTTCTCATCCTTCGTTGGTATTGGTGGCGCATCAACGCCTGGAGCGAAATCGTCGCTACCATTGGTGCCGCCGTTCTTACGTTCGTTCTCGCCAACATGAAATTTTCCGGCAACGGCGCCGTCGTCACCGCAAAAACCACATTGCTCACTGCTGCCATCACGACAATTCTTTGGCTCGTTGGCACCTTTATCACGAAACCCGAGCCGCAAGAAAAACTCATTTCCTTCTATCGCCGCGTCCATCCGAGCATTTACGGCTGGCAACCGATCGCCCAGCTTTGTCCCGAACTTCCACAAGTTCGCGATTTCGGCACCAATTTCTCCAACTGGGCCGCCGGCGTCATCATGGTCTATTGCGCGCTCTTCGCCATTGGCCACACGGTCTTTCATCGCTTCGGCTACGGCCTGTTGCTCGCCGTCATCAGCGCCGCCGCGGGCCTTTTCATCTTCAAAAATCTCTCGCGCCAGGGCTGGTCCACTCTCTCCGGCACGGAAAAATCATGACTCTTCCAAGATTGCTCTGTGTAGGAGCAGCGCTTTAGCGCGCTCCTCTTCAATGCTGCCCACTCCACCAACTCATTTGGCAACCGCGCTCTCACCTCACTGTCATTTCGACAGGAACAAACCGACGCTTTTGCATTTCCGATTCATTCTGATGAATCGGTCGACTTGCGATGTGAGAACTTCCTCTCTCCGCACGGTTTCTGTGCGTAGAAATCTCTCTTCGATTTCCACCCCAAGCCTTATCGATGCGACCGCCACGACGTTGCACACTGAGCACACCTGTCATTCCGAACCCGCCGCCTTTTGGCGGGTCCGGAATCTGCTTTTTCTTAGCGGTGTCATTCCGAACGGCGGTGTGTGCCGGAGGAATCGCGGCTTGACGTTGCCCACACCAAAAACCGATCCGTCCACCACATGACCCCTCCCCTCCTTCTCGAAATCTCCATCGAATCCCTCGACTCCGCCGTTGCCGCTGAACGTGGTGGCGCCCATCGCATCGAACTCTGCGAATACCTCGCCGTTGGCGGCGTCACTCCTTCCGAAGACCTCATGCGCAAAACTCGCGCCGCCGTAAAAATTCCCATCTTCGCCATGATTCGTCCGCGTGACGAAGAGTTCGTCTATTCCGATTCCGAACTCGCGCAAATGCGTTCAGAAATCGCTCTCGCCAAATCGTGCGGCATGGATGGCATCGTCCTCGGCATTCTCCGCAAAGACGACACGATCAACGTCGAACAATCGCGCGAACTGGTCGGGCTCGCACAACCGCTTCCGGTCACCTTCCACCGCGCCTTCGACGAAACTCCTGATCTCCACGAAGCACTCGAAGCCGTCATTGCGACCGGCGCAACCCGCATCCTCACCTCTGGCGGCAAACCCCGCGCCACAGACGCTCTCCCCGAACTCGCCGCACTCGTCACCGCCGCTGCAAACCGCATTACCATTCTTCCCGGCGGTGGCATCAACGCCGCCAACTTCGCCCAAGTGATCCGCACCACTCACGCCCGCGAATTCCACTCCGGTCTCGGCACCACCCTCCCTTACGGCCAATCCTCCTCCGCCCAATTCCAATCCGCCGTCCATGGTCTTTCTGAAATTCTCGCTTCGCCTTAGCAATACTTATTAGAGAATTAAATTTAATGGTTAATAATTTATTGAATCAGATATAATTTAGGTTACAATCTGCCAGATTTACATCGGATTGTTTTGTGAATCGCGCTGATCTCCAACAACTCGCTGATTTGCGCATAGCTTAAGCGAAAGTTCTCGTGGAAAACAATTGCCCTCAGGGTGCCTACTACCTTGCCGGCTATGCAATCGAATGCGCCCTCAAAGCCTGCATTGCAAAAGAAACAAAAGAGTTCGATTTCCCCGATAAAAAGGTTGCCACTAATAGCCATACTCACAATCTCAAGGACTTATTAGGGCTTTCTCGGCTAGCTGATACAATGAAAATCGCCAAGCGTTCAAACTTGGTGCTAGAGAGGTATTGGGCACTTGCAGTTGAGTGGGACGAAGATTCACGCTACGAGACTCGTATACAGAAGAAAGAAGCGGAAGATCTCATCGAAGCGATCGCTCATCCGACAGATGGAGTACTGAAGTGGCTGAAGAACTGGTGGTAAAAGAACAACTCACTGCAGACCTTATTTCTGCGGGTGACGAACTCACTCGAGTGTTGCGCGAAGACGGCAATTTCGCTTTAGTCTGTTCATTCTGGCTATACACCTCCGCGACAAACCGTTGGAGACTCGACTTGTCGTCTCCGATTGTGGACGCCTTCGGTCCCCTCCATGCCTACAAGATAATCCAGGATAAATTGGCCCCGTTCCTGCAAATGAACGAGGCAATTCCACTGGACTCAATCTCTGTCCTTAGTCCGGATCACATCATCGTCAAGTCTCTGCAAACCTTGGGGCATTTTGAGATTCTTGATCTTCCACCCGGACCGACTCCGCGCGTGAGAGTTCCTCGCAGAATCAGCCTCAGCCGCGTCGGCGACGTTTTCATCGACGATGCTCTTATTTATTTCATTCGCTGACTTGGGCACAATCCCGACCGGTTATTGACGCTACCCCCTTATCACGGCTCGGCGCCAACCGAATTCTTCACTGATGGCATGCAGTGTCGTGGATTCGAATAAGAACGCCCCATTTCGAATCTAGTACTGTAACATATAAGTATTGACAGCCACTCTTTTCCGTGCTACCGTGTCGTGTGAAAGTCGCAGTCCCGCCTCCGCTCGCCTCTCCAAAACGCTTTCCCAATTCCCTGCTCCATCAAAACCAACGTTGGCTAACTCGCGTCTTTTCACAACGATCCGTTTTGTCTCTCCCGCAACCCCTTTCTTTTGATAACCATCTGGATTGCCCCTACCGGCACTCCCAAATCCAAATAACTGAGGTCCGTCATGAGCACTAACCCAAGCCCAGCCATCAACATCAGCACTGCCGAATCCCGCTGCCAGCACCGCTTCGCCAACTACAAACAATGCCGCCTGCCCGCCACTTCCCCCGAATTGCCCTTCTGCCCACAACATGCCAAAAACATCCAGCCCATCGAGCGGGACCTCAGCGCCAAACTCCTCAAGAACTCGCAGGATTTTCAAACCGCCCAGGGCATCAATTTCGCTCTCGGCAATCTCTACGACCTCGTCGCGCAAAACCGCATCTCTACCCGCCGCGCCGCCGTCCTCGCGTACATCAACAGCCTCCTCCTCCGAACCCTCCCCGCCATCGACGCCGACCGCAAAGCCAACATTAAAGACCCAACCGCTGCTAAATCCTGGCCTGCCACCGAGCCAGACCCAACAAAGAAACCGTCATGAGCTCAACCGTCCAAAGGCCGGACATACAGGCAACCGAGAGGCCGCGCGGAATCAAGGGTAAGCGCGCCTGTATGCAAACTATGAATAATCTATTCGTGTCACTTAATACGATGAATAGTTGCCGAGTCAGTTAGACCATGCGAATTTGGACTTGGGTCGTTTATGCCTTCCCTGATTCAACTTCGCACCTTCCCCGACGTGATCGTTGGCGTTGCGTTCCTCCTCGGAGTCATCGTCGTCGGCCTTGTAGTGTTCCTGGCGTAGGTAGTTCAGGCGTGAGCCCAATACAGCTATTGGGCAGAGGCTACTCGGCAGGAGCGGAGGCCAGCGCTACGGAAGGTTTTCTTGCGGCTTTCTCGCTGCGCATGATCAGTGCGCCGGTGACGCAAACCACGCCGCCGATGATGGAGAGCGCCGCTACATGCTCGCCGCGGAAGAGAACTCCCAGGACGAGCGCTTCCGCAGGAATCAGAAACGCCGCTGAGGAAGCGCGCGTCGCGCCGAACCGGCCGGCTGAAACGGACATGATTGCAAACGCCACACCCGTACTCAGCACTCCGAGCGCAAGCAGCGCCGCGAGCGGACCAGGTTCCCAACGAACATGGAAGACATCCCGCAGCCCGAACGGCGCTACCAGTATCAGCGCCACCAGCTGCGCCCGCAGGATCACCGGCAACGCACCATTCCGCTGCTGCAGTGGACTCGCCAAATTCAGCGCGACTCCATATGAAACCAGCGCGGCAAGAATCATCCCGACTCCGGCAATCGTGCTGCGGCCTTCGTGCAGAGTCGGCAAAGCGATAACCACAGCTCCTGCCATGCCTATCGCAATGCCGGCGATTACGCGGCGCGAAGGCAGTTTCCACGCAATCAGCGCCGCGACAGTCGCCGTGAACAGCGGATTTGCGCCGTTCAGCATTCCCGTCAGCGCGGAAGAAACGTACCGTTCCGCAAACGGAAACATGCTGAGCGGAAACGCCATCCAGAACGCGCCGAGCGCCACAATCTTCAGCCAATCCGAACGCAACACTGGTTTTCGCGCCGAAGGAAACAACGACAAGGTGAGGAACCCAACGACAAGCCGAACTAAAGTCACGCCACCTGGGCCGATAGCACCCAGCGCATCCGCGATGAACAGATACGAAGCGCCCCAAATCAGTCCAGGCAGCGAAAGAATCAGCCACTCTGCTGCGCCGGAATGGGAGGCAGATGGATTTGTAAGTTTAGTGTCGTCCGTTGCGCTCATTGGTCTCTGGAATCACGATAGGGGCAAAGGGGATTCAGCAGAAGGGCCATTTTGGGTATTCCGGCTGGACCACTTCATTCTTGCTGGCAAAAAATATATCAGATGCAATGAGACTATGCCGCCCCTAACGCCAGCCGAAGCAGCGACATGCAGGATACAAACGAATGAACGAGGCAGAGCGACGACCAGAATGGATCAAGGACGTAACCCTGAAGCATGTGCCAAGCCGCTGGAACAAATGAGGGCAACAGTCCCACGAGGCGCCAAACGGCGGTACTTATAAAGGAGGTTACCAGGGATGCGGGCTCATTCTGCTGGCCTGGCAGCATGGCAAGCCCGGCGCAGACAAGGACTGTTCCTGCGACTAGCTTAAGTCGTTGAGAGAGTGTGTGTTGACTTGTCCGCTGACTTGCCATAACCGCCTCCTGAAGAGCATTTCCCTGCTCTATCTATATGTCGAACGAGAGGGGCGGAAAACGACAGCGCGAAGCACTTTTTTTAGGATGCAGAGGCAAAAGCGGGCGCGTCTGGGGGCGCTCCTAACGGAGGAAATCAAAGACGGCAGCACGCCGGGGGAGGGCGTTTAGCGTAAGAATTTGTCGCACGACAGAATTTGGCCGGTCTAAAGACCGGCCACTACATGGGTCTAAGCCTTGGAGGCTTGCCTTCTCAAAAATGTCGGGACGTCGAGGTCGTCGCTGGGAACTTCACGGGCGACGTCGCGAACGTTCTGCTGGACCTGCTGCACAACATCGCGATTCACATTCGAGTTCGCCATTCCGGCGGCGGCAGCCATGGATGCAGGCGTTTGTTCTTCTCGTCCTGCTTTCCAGGTTCTCGGCATGAATTGCGGGCGCTGCGTTGTGTTCTTTTTGTTCGCTTCCTTGAAGCCCGCGGCGATGACGGTGATTTTCACGGCATCCTTCATCGTTTCGTCCTGCACCGCGCCGAAAATAATATTGGCGTTTTCCGCGGCGGCTTTCTGGATGATCGAAGACGCTTCGTGAACTTCATGCAGCGAGAGGCTCGGGCTGCCGCAAATGTTGATGAGAATTCCCTGCGCACCCTGAATGGAATTGTCTTCGAGGAGCGGACTCGCGATGGCGCGATTTGCGGCATCGACGGCGCGATTCGAGCCTGTGGCAACGGCGGTGCCCATGACGGCGTAACCCTGGCCGCTCATGATGGCCTTCACGTCCGCGAAGTCACGATTGATGATGCCGGGAACGGTGATGATGTCCGAAATGCCCTGCACGGCCTGGCGCAGAATATCGTCCGCGATGCGGAACGCGTCGAAGAAACTTGTGCCGCGCTCGACGGTTTCCATCAAGCGCTCGTTGGGAATCACGATGACGGTGTCCACGGCGCCAATGAGATCCTGCAGCGCCTGTTCGGCTTGCAGCATGCGGCGCTTGCCTTCAAACGCGAACGGTTTTGTGACAACGGCGACAGTGAGCGCGCCGAGTTCGCTTGCGAGCGAAGCTACTACGGGCGCAGCGCCGGACCCGGTCCCTCCGCCGAGACCGGACGTGATGAAAATCATGTCCGAGCCTTCGAGCGCTTCGATAATTTTGTCCGTATCCTCGAGCGCGGCTTTGCGGCCAACCTCGGGATTCGCGCCGGCGCCGAGCCCTTTCGTGAGCTTTGCGCCGAGCTGCAACTTTACTGGCGCTTGTGAAAGTTTGAGCGCCTGCAAATCGGTGTTCGCAGTGATGAATTCCACGCCCTCGACTTTCGCGCGGATCATGCGGTTGACGGCGTTGCAGCCGCCTCCGCCAACGCCGATTACTTTTATCTTCGCAGGAGACAGCTCCTCGCTGAAGCTCATGCGGATTCCTGTATCTTTTGCCGTCATTCGTTCCCCCCATTTCCGGCTGGTAAGACCGTTGTTGCGAAGTTTTTTCTTCGCGAAAATTTTCAAAATCGCCAATCTAAAGATTGGCCGCTACAAATACGCGCCGAAAAAACGGCGCACTTGCAGTCAAGCGCCGGCGAACATCGACTTCAACTTCGAGACGATGCCGCCGGAGCGGGCGGGCGCGTTGCGCCGCGCTTTTGCTCCGTACAAAACCAAACCGATTGCCGTCGCGTATTCCGGCTGCGCGACTTGCTCCGGCAAATCGTGAATTCCCTTTGGTTCAACGATGCGCACGGGCATGTGAAAAAGCTGTTCGGTCATTTCGTCGAGGCCGTTCAAACGCGCGCCGCCGCCCGCGAAAATAAATCCCGCGGGGATTTGTTTGAGCAAACCGGCGCGCTGCAAATCGTCGCGGATCAAAGCGAGCAATTCCTGCGCGCGCGGTTCGATGATTTCCGTGAGCATACGCGCAAAAATCGTGCGTGGCGGACGGTCCCCGACGCTGGCAATTTCAATGGAAGCGTCTTCGCGCAGAAACGCGGACGCAGCGCAACCGTAATGGCGCTTGATCCGCTCGGCTTCGGGAATTGGCGTGCGAAGGCCGACTGCAAGGTCATTCGTGAAATGATCGCCACCGATGGCGACGGCGCTGGTGTGGCGAATCACTCCGCCGCCGTAAACGATGATCTCAGTTGTGCCGCCACCAATATCGAGCAGGCAGCAGCCGAGATCGCGTTCGTCCTGCGTGAGGCACGCTTCGGAAGAAGCGAGCGGTTCGAGAACGGTGTCGCTGATCAGAATTCCGGCGCGATTTGCGGCAGTGACAAGATTTTGGGTTGCGATAGTCGAAGACGTGACGATGTGGACGTTGGCTTCGAGATGCTGGCCGACCATGCCGATGGCGTCGCGAATTCCGTCGTGGGCGTCGACGATAAATTCGTGGGGAAGAACATGAAGTACTTCGCGGTCTTCGGGAAGAGTGACGTTACGTGCGGCATCCACTGCGCGTTTTACGTCATCGCGCTCGATGTCTCGCGGGCGATTACCGAGCGTGATTCCTCCGCGGCTGTTCACGCCGCGAACGTGGCCACCGGCAACTCCGATGAGCGCGGATTCGACGGGAACGCCGGAAACGGATTCAGCTTCTTCGACGGCGCGGCGAATCGAGCTGACCGTAGAATCGAGATTGACGATGAGGCCTTTGCGAAGGCCTTTCGATTCTGCGGCGCCGAGCGCGAGAAATTTCACGGACTCTTCGACAACTTCAGCGATGAGCACACACGTTTTCGTGCTGCCGATGTCCAGCCCTACGATGTATTTGTCCTTCTTCGACAAGCCGCCGCTCCCCAGAAAAACTCTCTACTTCGACTTCTTTGTTTCGATGCGCTCGCCGCAACCGGAATTGTCCGGATTGAGGACGATCTGGCGCGTAAACTGCAAATCCACGGAGTGGACGCAGCCTGCGTTTGCCTGCCACTGCGCAAAATTATCGACCAGCATCCGGTACTTCGACGTGAAATCTCCTGAGCCGAATTTGATATTCACGGCTTGCGTGGCGTTCACGCCGGGAATTCCGGCCATCACGATGCGGACATTTTTCGGATTGGAAAGGTCCACTTCGCTGAGCTGATTGGAAGAATCCGCGTTCACAATGTTGAGGCTGCGAACGAGATCTTCGTAAATTTGCATGCGATGTCCGCGTTCCTCGCGCGGAAGAGCATCGGTTACACCAGAGACGATTGGAAAGCGCATGTCGAGATCAGCGGGACGATCAAGGATGACGCCGTACGCATCAATCAGAGCGACTTCGTTGCCGTTGCGGGCGAAGGCGATTGGAGTGCGCTCTGTGATTTCGACGCGAAGGCGATTCGGCAGAATGCGCTGCACGCTGGCGGATTCGACCCAGCCGATCTGCTCAATCTGGCTACGGCGCTTATCGAGGGGAACGGTGAGAACGCTCTTCCCGCGATCTGGATAAAAAATGTTGACGATAGATTCGCGAGGGACGGTGTGATTTCCGCCAAGATCAATTTGCTCGGTCTTGAGCAAGAGCATCTGCGGCGAGTAGAGGGCGAAGCGTGCTGCGAAAACACAAACTGTAATCGCGGCTGCGGCGATCAAAATCCAGAACGTGACACGGCGATAGAGCGACCAATTCTTGGCGCCGAATTTTTTGCGGCGAATCTCGACCGGTTTTTGGCGGCGCAAGTAGCGCGGCTCGTCTTCGACAAGCTCCGGCCGGTAGGTTTCCCGATCGGCGGTGGCGCTGCGCGGAAGTGCTTTTACGCGTTCCACACGACCACCTCGTTTTCGAGTTTTACGCCGTAAGCTTTTTCGACGCGGTCGCGCACGTCCGAGATGAGGGAGAGCATGTCCTTCGCGCTGGCATTGCCCGCGTTGACGAAGAAGTTTGCATGGCGGTCGCTAACACGCGCGTCGCCGACACTGAAGCCCTTGAGTCCCAGCTCATCAATCATGCGGCCGGCAGATGCGCCTGGAGGATTTTTGAAGATGCAGCCAGCACTTTTTTGCCCGAGCGGCTGACTAGCGCGGCGCTTTTCGTTGCAGATGCGAATTCCTTGAATTATTTCTTGATACGACTTGGAGGGTAGTTCCAGGGTCACTGCGAGCATCATATCATCGGGCGCAAAAGAAGTGTGACGATATTCAAAGGAAATTTGATCGCCTCGGAGAATTTCAATTTTGCGCGCGGTGGCCCGGTAGAGTTTGACTTCGCGGACGTAGCTGCCGATTTGCATGCCGTAAGCTCCGGCGTTCATACGAAGGGCGCCGCCGACGGTACCGGGAACGCCGATGAGACCTTCCATGCCGCCGAGGTCGTGCTTGGCACAGTAGGTAACGGTGCGACCGAGGTCGGCCGCGGCGTCGACGTGAGCAAAATTTCCATTAAGGACGATATCGGGATCGGGCTTCGCGAGTTGGAGGACGATCCAGGGCAGTTCGCCGTCGCCGACGAGAAGGTTTGAGCCACCGCCGAGAAATTTGTGGGGGATGGAGTTGTCGTCGAGCAGTCGGAGAAGACCGGGAATGGATTCGTGCTGGCGGATGAGGAGCAGATCTGTGGTGCCGCCGATGCCGAGTGAGGTGTGCTTAGAGAGAAAGACGGCGGGGCGATGCTCGACATCAAGCTCCGCGAGGCACGCGAGAAGTTGGGAATCCTTAAGACGCATGAGGCGAGGGGTGCTCCGTTCCGAGTAAGACCATAAGTTCGTTGCTCGCGCGGCTGACGTTTCCGGCGCCGATCGTGAGAATGGCGTCGGCGGGTTTCGCGTTCTTTAACAAAAATTCAATTCCTTCCTGCATGTTGCGGAAGTAATGGACATTTTTGTGGCCTGCTTCGCGAATGGCTGCGGCGAGTGCTTCGCTGGTGATGCCGGGGACAGGCGCTTCGCTGGCGGCATAAATATCGGTTAGGACGAGGATGTCTGCCTGGTTAAAGGCCTTCGTGAAATCGCCCCAAAGATGCTGCGTTCGCGTGAAGCGGTGCGGCTGAAAGAGGACGAGCAGGCGGTTGAATTTGCAACCGCGCGCGGCTTCAAGCGTTGCGCGAATTTCGGCGGGATGATGACCGTAGTCGTCGATAACGGTAACGTCGGCGACGACTCCCTTGATATCGAAGCGGCGGCCAACTCCTGTGAATTTGGCGAGGCCTTCGCGGATTAGATCTGCCGGGACATTGAGATAGAGCGCGACGGCAGCAGCGGCGGCGGCGTTGCGCACGTTGTGAATGCCTGGAGGATGAATGAGGTTGAACATGCCAAGGTCGTCGCCTTTGTAGGTGAGGCGGAATTCGCTACCGAGGCCTTCCATGGAGATGTCGCTGATGACGAGGTCGGCCTGCGTGGAAGTGCCATAAGTAATGATTGGGCGCTTGACGCTGGGGATGATGGCTTGGACGTTGGGCTCATCGAGACAGAGGATGGCGGCGCCATAGAACGGGACGCGATTGACGAACTCAACGAAGACGGACTGGATTTCTTCGAGCGAGCTGTATTGATCGAGATGTTCGCGGTCGATCGTGGTGACAACGGCAACTACAGGTGCGTAATAAAGGAAGCTGCGATCGCTTTCGTCGGCTTCGACGACGAAATATTCGCCTTTGCCGAGGCGAGCGGTGGTTCCGGCTTGATTTAGTTTTCCGCCAACGACGAAGGTTGGATCGAGATGCGCGGCTGTGAGGACACTGGCGACCATGGAAGTGGTGGTCGTTTTGCCGTGAGCGCCCGCGACGGCGATGCCGTATTTGAGGCGCATGAGTTCGGCGAGCATTTCCGCGCGGGGGATGACGGGAATTTTGCGCTTGTGCGCTTCCGCGACTTCCGGATTGTCGCTCTTGATGGCGGAAGAGACGACGACAACGTGGGCGCCTTCGACGTTTGAAGCTTTGTGGCCTTCGTGAATCGTGGCGCCAAGATTCTGTAAACGCTCCGTGGTCGGCGATGGTTTTGTATCCGAGCCGGAGACGGAATAGCCGAGCGTGAGCAAGACTTCTGCTATGCCGCTCATGCCGATGCCGCCGATGCCGACGAGATGAATGCGCTGGAAATTCCGGAAAGTGACCATCATGAGGACCGCCCTTTTAGATGTGGGCCTGCGGTTTGTTCAATCAGGTCCACGATGTCGCGCGCGGCGTTTGGCTTTCCCAAGCTGCGTGCGTTGCTGGAGAGTTGTTCGAGCTCCCGGGGCTGGTCGAGGAGAGAGAAGATTTCGGTTGTAAGGCGTTCGGCGGTCAGCTCCGGTTCGACAATCAACCGCGCGGCTTGCGCCTTAACCATTTCCTGCGCGTTGCGAAGCTGATGGCTATCCGTGGCACGCCCGAAGGGGATGAAGATGGCGGCTCGTCCGGCGGCGGCGATTTCAGCTGCGGTGATGGCTCCTGCCCGGCAAACGATGAGATCTGCCCAGGCAAAGCGTTCCGCCATGTTCGAAAGAAAAGGAACGACCTCCGCAGATGCAAATTCGCGCCGCGCGTACGCGGTGCGTACCGCATTATAGTCGCGTTCGCCAGTTTGATGCACGACGCTGAATTCGGATTTGCGTGCGGCGAGACGGTCCATGGCGTCCACGACGCAGCGGTTAATAGGAAGCGCGCCCTGGCTGCCGCCGGTGATGAGGATACGAAATGGTTTTTCGGGTTTGCGCGGCGTGATTTCGAAAAATTCTGAACGGACGGGATTGCCGGTGAGGACGGCCTTGCTGCCGAATTTTTCTGCAGTGATGGGATAGCCAGTGGCAATTTTGCGCGACATACGTGCGAGAACTTTGTTGGTAAAACCTGGCTCGGCGTTGGGTTCGAAAATGACGTTTGGAACTCCGCGAAGCCACGTGGCGAGAAGCATTGGGCCTGCAGCGTAACCGCCGACGCCGAAAGCAGCGAGGGGTTTGTGCTTGCGGACGATGCCAAAGGCATCGGCCATACCCGGAAAAAGTGTGGCGAAATTTTTCATGAGCGTGAGGCCACCTTTGCCTTTGAGTCCAGCGGCACGCAAAGTCTCGAGCGGCAATCCAGCTTGCGGCACGAGCTTCATTTCAATTCCACGTTGTGTTCCTACGAGCACGACTTCTCTTTCTGCTCCGCGCGAGAGCCATTCGCGGGCAATTGCGATTGCCGGAAAAACGTGGCCGCCTGTGCCTCCGCCCGCAATGAGCAACTTCATAGCGCGGCCTGGGCAACTTCTTCAACCGTAGGGGCGGGATATATCGTGCCCGTACGGAAAAAATTTGGGCGGCGTGGACTCATTTGCAATTCATTCCTCTTGCGCTTGCTGCGAAATATTGAGGAGCACGCCGGTGGCCAAGAGCATCACGAGCAAACTGGATCCGCCGTAGCTGACGAACGGCAGCGGAATTCCTTTTGTTGGAACCATGCCGAGCACGACCGCGAAATTGATGAGCGCCTGGCAGAGGACCATTGCGGTGATGCCGAGCGCAAGCAGGCGACCGAAACTATCCGGCGCGGAAAATGCCGCGCGCAGACCTCGCCACGCGTAAATGCCGAACAGTGCGATGACGATGATGGCGCCGATGAAGCCGAGTTCTTCGCAGATGACCGCGTAAATAAAATCGGTGTGCGCTTCCGGGAGATAGAAGAGCTTTTGTTTACTTTCCATGAGACCGACGCCGGTGAATCCGCCGGAGCCGACGGCGATGAGCGATTGCATGAGTTGAAAGCCCGCTCCTTGTGGGTCGGAATCAGGATGAATGAACGCCCACAGGCGCGCCTGGCGGTAGCTCGCACTCATGATGAGCAGGAAAAGTGCGGGAATTGCGGCCGCTGCACCTGCAGCGATCCACTTCCAGGAAAGGCCAGCGACAAAAAGAATTGCGGTGGCAACGAGAACAATGTCGACGGACGTGCCGAGGTCCGGCTGCATGAGGATAAGTCCGATGCAGACGAAGATTGGGCCGATGGCGGGGAGAATATTTTGAAGAAAATCTTTTTTCGTGAATTCGAGGCGTGCGGCGGTTTTGCGTTTTAGATCGAGAAACCAGGCTAGATACAAGATCACAGCGAGCTTGGCAATTTCGGATGGTTGAAAGCCGACCGGGCCGAAACGAATCCAGCGATGCGTAGCGTGCGATTTGTCTAGAAAGAATGCGCCGACAAGCATGAGGACAACGGCGCAGAGCGCGGTGTAAACAACGATGGGTTCGCGGAGTTTGCGATAGTCCATGCGCATGAACGCAAACATTCCCGCGACGCCGAGAACGAGCCAGACCGCCTGGCGAAGGACGAAGTAATAAGAATGGCCGTAATCGTGTTCAGCGGTGACGGCGGAAGCGCTGAAAATCATGACGGCACCGAGCAGGCAGAGACCCAGCGTTACTCCAAACAGCCAACGGTCGCTTTCTGTGCGTCGCGGCACTGCGTCACCTCTTTCCCGAAGCAGATTGGCCCGAAGCAGATTGGGCCGTGTGATTTTCCATCTCGTGAACGAGCTGTTTGAAAACACGGCCCCGATGTTCGTAATTCTCAAATTGGTCAAAGCTGGCGCAGGCGGGCGCGAGCAGAACTATGTCGCCGGGTTGCGCGGTGCGCGAGGCGATTTCGACTGCGCGTTCGATGGTGCCTGCGCGTTCGATGGCGACGCTGCCGGAGATTTGGTTTTCAATTTTTTGCGCGGCTGCTCCGATGAGCAGCGCGAGGACGGCTTTTTCGCGGAGCGGCATTTGAAGGACGGTGTAGTCGCTGCCTTTGTCCTTGCCGCCGAGAATAATCAGGATGCGGCCGGAGAATGCGTCCAGCGCGTTAAGAGTGGCGTCGACGTTTGTGGCTTTCGAATCGTTGTAATAGCGGACACCGTTGTGCTCGGCGACAAATTCGAGGCGATGTTCGACCCCGGCGAAAGAGCGAACTCCCTTTTCGATTTCCGCGGGACGTGCTCCGACGAGACGGGCAGCGATCGTTGCCGCGAGGACATTTTCGAGATTGTGTGCGCCGGGAAGTGGAATCGCCGATTGCTTAAGTATCATGTCTTCTTCGCCGTGATGGCGGAAGACAATTTGATCATTTATCAGAAAAGCGCCTTGCGCGACGCGCTGCTTGCGGCTGAACCAGAAGACTTTTGGTTTTGTTGGAGCGTAGGGCGTGCTGGCAGGATCATCCGCGTTGAGGATTGCAAAATCGTTTGTGGTCTGGTTTTCGAAAATGCGCGCTTTGGCTGCGCCATAGGCTTCCATCGAGCCGTGGCGGTCGAGGTGGTCGGGCGTGAGATTGAGGAAGACACTGATGTTTGGCCGGAAAGTTTCGATCCATTCGAGCTGGAAACTGCTGAGTTCGGCGACAGTGACGGTTTGATCGGTGGTTTGTTCGACTACGCCGATGAGCGGTGTGCCGATATTTCCCGCAAGAAGTGTGGAAAAGCCGGAATTTTTTAGAATGTGTTCGATGAGAGAGGTCGTGGTGGTTTTTCCGTTCGACCCGGTGATGCCGATGAGGCGGCCGTTCAAAAAACGGTCTGCAAGTTCGATTTCGCTCCAGATGGGAATGTTTTGGGCGCGCGCAAATTTGAGGATGTCGGAATCAGCAGGGACGCCGGGGCTTGGAACAACAAGATCTTTACCATCGAGAATTTTTTCGTTATAGCCGCCGAGCTGAAGAGAGACTCCGGCTGCGCGGAGTTTAGCTGGTGTTTCGGAAAGATCGGATTCCGTGCGCGTGTCGGTTGCGGTGACCGAGGCACCGTGGGAGGCGCAGAAGAGTGAAGTCGCAACGCCGGTGCGCGCGAGGCCGATGACCAGAATTTTCTTTCCGCCCAGGTCGAACATGCTCATTCCAATTTTGCGATTGCACCTCAGGGGCTAAAGCCCCCTGGGTCTTTCGCATTTCGGCGCGGCTAAAGCCGTGCCCTGCTAATTTCAAACAACCACCTAACGCAGTTTCAGCGTCGTTAACGCAAACAACGCGAAAACCAGGGCAGCGATCCAAAAACGGACGATGACTTTGGATTCGCTCCAGCCCATCAATTCGAAATGGTGATGGATCGGCGCCATACGGAAGATTCGCTTTCCGCGCAATTTGAAAGAGCCTACTTGCAGAATCACGCTGAGCGCTTCAATAACGAAAACTCCACCGACAAAAAAAAGCAGGACTTCCTGTTTGATAATGACCGCGATGACACCGAGTGTGCCACCGAGTGAAAGCGAACCGACGTCGCCCATGAAGACTTCCGCAGGATGCGCGTTATACCAAAGAAAACCGAGCGAAGCGCCGACCAGTGCGCCGCAAAAGACAGTGAGTTCGCCGACGCGAGGGATGTATTGAATTTCGAGATAATTCGCCCAGCGATAGTTGCTGCTGACATAGGTGAGGACGGTGAGCGCACCGGCGGCGATGACAGTGCAGCCGATGGCGAGACCGTCGAGACCATCGGTGAGATTGACAGCGTTCGAAGAACCCGCGATGACGATGGCGATAAAAATTAGAAACGGCAAGAAAGCAAACGGCCAGAAATTTTTGGAATTGACAAGCGAGTGAATGACGAGATCCGGGTGCATGCGCTTTAAGAACGGCAGGACGAGCTGCGTGGAGTATGCGCTGTACGTCGCGAGAACGAGCAGGGAAGCACCGACGATAAGGCTGATAAGAATTTGAAGAGAAAATTTGCGTTTGGCGGTAAGGCCGAGATTTTGCCGCTTTGAAACTTTCGCGTAGTCATCGATGAAACCGATGGCAGCGAAGGCGAGCAGCGCAAAGAGTGCGATCAACACGAAGGCGTTTGCCAAATCGGCCCAGAGCAAGACCGGAACAGCGGTGGAAAGAACGATGAGCACGCCGCCCATAGTGGGCGTACCGGCTTTTTTCTTATGCTCTTGCGGCCCTTCTTCGCGGATGTACTGACCGATTTGCAGTTCACGCAGCTTACGAATGAGCCATGGCCCGAAGACGAGCGCGAGAAACATTGCCGTCAAACTCGCGTAGACGGTTCGGACGGTGATGTAGCGAAACACGTTGAGGGGGCTGAAGTAGCGCTGAAAAACGTGATAGAGGAGGTAGTAAAGCATGCTAGTGCCGAACCTCCTCGCGAGGCGCATCAGTAGCGGCGTGCGCGGAAATCAGGGCTTCGACGATGCGCTCCATTTTTACACCGCGTGAACCTTTGACGAGAAGCAAATCACCCGGCTGGAAGAATTGTTGAAGGAAAACGCCTGCTTCTTCAGACGAAGCGAAAAATTTTATGCGCGTGCGATTGAAGCCCGCCGCAACAGCGCCTTCGATGATTTGTGAGGCATCGCCTGCAACACCGATGATCCAGTCCACTTTTCCTGATTTTGCGGCGAGCGCTCCCGCTTCGCGGTGGAGGTCGGCACTTGTCGTGCCAAGTTCGCGCATTTCTCCGGCGGCGAGAATGCGGCGCTGAAAACCGGGTGTTGCCGCAAGGAGAGCGGTCATCGCGTGAAGAGCTGCGGGGCTCGAGTTGTAACTGTCATTGATGAGTGCCGCTCCGTTTGAAAAACGCAAAAGTTCGCCGCGCATGGATGGCGCACGCATCGTACTAAGCACAGCTTGCGCTTCCGCCGCGCCGATTCCCCATACGCTTGCAGCCGCCAGTGATGCAAGGGCATTCGCAATCACGTGCCGACCGGGCAAAGAAAGCTCCAAACGCACGCGGCCTTCCGGGCTGACGAAATCAAACGCCGAGCCGAGCGCGCCGCGATCTTCGATTGCTTGCGCGCTGAAGAACGCGGGCTGTTCGATTCCGTAAGTCAGCACGCGGCCGGGCGCAAACGCGCCAAATGCAGCGACGCGCGGGTCATCCGCATTCAATACGGCGGTCGATTCGCGACCGTTCAATCCTTCAATCAATTCGCGCTTAGCGAGCGCAATTTCGTCTATCGACGAAAAAAATTCTAAGTGCGCCGGTGAAACACGCGTCACGACGCCAACATCGGGCCGCGCAATTTCCGCGAGGCGAGCGAGTTCGCCGCGACGCGACATTCCCATTTCGAGCACAGCAGCTTGATGCGTCTCTTCGAGCTTGAACAACGTCAACGGCAGCCCGTACTCGTTATTAAAATTCCCTTCCGACTTCAAAACGCTGAGCCGCGTGCCAAGCAGTGCCGCCAGGATCTCTTTTGTCGTGGTCTTGCCAACGGAGCCCGTGACGCCGGCAATTTTCCCGCCCCATGCTTCGCGTACTTTGCGGGCAAGCTGCTTGAGCGCGACAAAGGTGTCCGCCACGGCGATGCAGCGGCCGCGCACGGCTTCGGGGTAACTTGCCAAGCGGTCCTGCGCCACCACGGCCGCAAGAGCGCCGTTCGCCAGAACGTCCGCAACGAAAGTGTGTCCGTCATGACGCGGTCCGTGAATGGCGACGAACAGCTCTCCAGCGCGAATCGCGCGAGAATCAATCGAGACGCCGGCCACCCGGGCCATGGGGTCGAGCCCCGCTCCCGGCCGGGTATCCAAAGCGCCAGCCATCTGTGCAATCGTCCACCGCATAAGTGCCTCAAAGAGTTCGACTTAAACCAACTGCCACGGTTTCGTTTGTGTGTCACCGGGTTGAGGGTTCCTCCTTTTCGGAAGCTGACTCTTGGCCATCCCGAAACCACGGGATTCCAGCGTCCTCACCCTACCCGTAACATCACTACCAGGCAAAGCGCGCTAGGTGCCAAACCCCTTGCCCGGGCCAGCTTCTGGAGGAGGTTCCTCTCCATACCCACGATCGCGCAGCGCTCGCTGAGCCTGCTCGCAGTCGTCCCAAGGCAAAGTCGCATCGGCCAGAGCTTGATAGTCTTCGTGGCCTTTTCCGGCGAGAAGGACGATGTCGCCTTCGCGCGCTTCGTCAATCGCCATGCTGATCGCTTTTTCGCGGTCAGGTTCGATCAAATATTTTCCGCTCGTTTTTTGCAGACCGACGACAACGTCGCTGATGATTTTTAGAGGATCTTCCTGGCGCGGATTGTCGTTGGTCAGAATGGTGAGATCGCTCAAGCGGCCGGAGACTTCGCCCATGACGGGACGCTTAGTGCGGTCTTTTCCGCCGCCGCAGCCGAATAGCGTGATGACACGGCCCTTGGGATTCAGCTCGCGGGCAGTACGGATGAGATTTTCGAGCGCGTCGTCCGTGTGCGCGTAATCCACGATGACGAGAAACGGCTGGCCGAGCGCAACCTGCTGGAAGCGGCCGGAGACGCTGGCCAGATTCTTGACTCCCTGCTCGATGGTTTCGTTCGAAAGCCCGAGCGCCTGCGCCGCACCAATTGCGGCAAGCAAGTTATAAACATTGATGCGCCCTACGAGCGAGCTGACGATTTGCAACTTGCCATTGGGCGTGTTTGCCGTGAATGCGAGCCCGGAGAAATTGAGTTGGAATTTTTTGGTGTTGATGTCGGCGGATTGTTCGATGCCGTAAGTGACGCTGGATTTTGCGATGCCGCTGAGGCGTGAGCCGTATTCATCGTCGGCATTTAAGATGGCGACTTCGGCTGGACCGGCGCCAGTGCCTTCGAAGAGGCGGCGCTTTGCGGCAAAGTACTCTTCAAACGTTTTGTGAAAATCCATATGCTCGCGCGTAAGGTTTGTGAAGATGGCGGTTTGAAAGTGACAGCCCCACAAGCGGTCCATCATGAGCGAATGGGAACTGGCTTCGAGCGTGGCAAATTTTCCGCCGGCGTCTCGAATTTCGGCGAAGAAACCTTGTAGATCGATAGATTCTGGTGTGGTATTCGGCGCGGGATAATCGCCGAGCGGCGTGTGATAGGCGATAGTGCCGAAGAGGCCGGTTTTTGCTCCTGAGGCTTTGATAATGGAATCGATCAGCGATGTGGTTGTCGTTTTGCCGTTGGTGCCGGTGACGGCGACGAGTTGCAGTGCGTTCGCAGGATGACCGTAGAAATTTGCGGCAGCGATGGCAAGCGCTTTGCGCGCAGCGGGAACTTGAATCCAGGAAACACTGTGGGGCAGCGATGGCGGCGCGGCGGCTTCGCTGACAACGGCAACAGCGCCGCGTGAAACGGCGTCACGCGCATATTTAGCGCCATCTTCTTTCGCGCCTTGCAATGCGAAAAAAAGCCCTTGTGGATGCGCTTTGCGCGAATCGCATGCGACGTTGCGAATCACAATCGCAGACTGCACCTCAGTAAGTGTTGCGCCGGTGCCGTTGAGCAACGCGTCGAGCCTCTGCGCCGCGTTCTGCGGCTTGCCACCCACACCATCTTTTGAACCTGAGCCCGCTTCGTTCACCAGAGTCTTTTCTTTCTCCTGAATTCCAATTGTCATCCTAATTCCTGGTCTTTGCACGATTTAGAGTGTGTGTTGCGTTCCCCTTCGGGGGTGCTGCATCAAACCGCACTGTAATTTTTGCTCCGCGGCGGACTTTTGCTCCGACGGCGGGCGACTGATCTTGAGCAAGGCTGCTGCCAATCAAAACGGGATTCAAACCGAGGCGCAGACAGGTTTCCGTAACTTCGCGCACGGTTTTGCCGTGAAAATCCGGAACCGCGATATCGCCGCCTTCGTCGAGAGCAACCGTTACACTGGGTGGCGCCGGTTCTTTCTTTGGAAGAGCTTCGGATTTCGGCTGCTCTTCCAGATTGATGGGATTGAAATCGTTGAGCGAGGTGTCTGGCGCTTCTTCGATGTCTTTGTAAGAGGCTTGCACGAGTTTTGCTGTTACAGGCACATCGCGCGGCACATCCAGGTATGGCAGTACCTGCTCGGCGATACGCTTGAAGACCGGCGCGGCAGTCACCGTCGCTTCGTGCAAGCCAACGGGTGAGTCGAGCGAAACGAGAATCGTCACAGCAGGATTATTGATTGGCGCAAAGCCGGTGAAGGACGCGATGAATTGGGTTGGGGAATAGCGCTTGGTATTTGGATCAATCTTTTGTGCGGTGCCGGTTTTGCCTGCGGCTGTCCAGCCATCGAGTCGCGCGTATTTTCCTGTGCCGCCCGGACTCAGGATGACTCCTTCCATCAGTTTGCGAACAGTCGCGGCAGTTTCCGGACGAAGAACTTGACGCGGTTCCGGCCGAGCGACATCTCCGGAATAAAGGAGTTGGTCACCTTTGCGGACTTCCGAAACCAGGTACGGCTTCCGCAACATTCCGCCATTGGCAATTGCAGAGACGGCTGTGACGAGTTGAATCGGCGTCACGCCGACTTCCTGCCCCATGGAAATTGCGCCGATGGAAATGCCGGACCAGGTATCGAGTTTGCCCACCATGCCGCGGCTTTCCCACGGTAATTCAATGCCTGTCTGCTGGCCGAATCCGAATGCGCGAATGTATTCATAGAATTTAGGTGCACCAAGCCGCAGCGCAATCTTGATGGTGCCGACGTCGCTCGATAGCGCGAGGATGTCCGATACGGTCAGCATGCCGAACTTTTTGTGGTCATGAATCTTGTGACCGGAAAGAATGACGGCGCCGTTTTCGCAATCGAAGACTTCATCGGGCCGCGTGAGGTTCTGATCGAGAGCGGCGGCAAGGGTGATGAGCTTGAACGTGGAGCCCGGCTCGTAAATCCCGCTCACTGCGGAATTCATTCGCGTTTCGGGTTTCACTTCCCCAGGCGAGTTCGGATTGAAGTTGGGCCAATTCGCCAGTGCAAGGATTTCTCCGGTGTTTGGATTCTGAATGATGACAGTGCCCGCCATCGCGTGCGTGCGGGCGATCGCAGCGGCAAGTTCGCGTTCAGCGATGTACTGAATTTTTGTATCGAGCGTAAGTACGACGTTCGCGCCCTCGTCGCGTTTCGCCTGTTCACCGTCAAACCAGCGCTGCTTCGCGTCGGCCATGACCAGGATTCGATCGCCTTTGCCACGAATCTGTTTGTCCAACTGGAACTCAAGCCCGCTGGTCCCCTTCTCGTCCAGATTCACAAAACCAAGAACGTGCGCCGCGAGATCACGATTCGGATAGAAGCGCTCGTTTTCCTTCATGGTGTAAATGCCCTTGAGGTTCAAGGCCTTCACTGCATCGGATTTTTCCGGCGGCAGTTTGCGCGATACCCAAACGAACGTGTTGCCGGAATCGAATTTTGCCGCGAGAATTTCGCGGGGAATATCGAGCACGCCAGAGAGTAAACGCGCTGCCTGTTCCTTGTTGTCTGCGAGCTCCGTGGGAATCGCGTAAGCGGATTCGACTTCCGTGCTCATCGCAAGCGGGTGCATGTTGCGATCAAAAATCGCGCCGCGCTTGGGAGTGATTTCAACCGTGCGCTGCTGTTGGCGATGCGCGCGTGTGAGGTAATAGGAATGTTCGACGAGCTGCAGAAAGCCCAAGCGGACGAAAACTGCCGCCACCCAGAGCACCATGCATCCGGCGACGATCAGTAATCGGAGTTGAACACGATTTTCCCGCATTTATGGTCCAGGCCGGACGTCGTTTCCGCCAAACTCGACTCTCATACACGGTCTCCCGCCTGGAGGCGCGAAGGGAGAGACAACTATTGCACGTGATTCCTGCGTGTGAACCGCACGGAAGCCACTTGCGCGCCGCTCGGCACGTCGTATTCGCGAACCTGATCCGGAAGCGGCTGCGTGAGTCCCAGCTTCAAGCGCGCAATCTGGTCAATGCGGCCAGGCCGGCTGAGCGTAGCGATATTCAATTTCAGTTCGGAATTAAGCGCTGCCGCCTGTGCTTGTTTCTGCTTCAGCTCTTCGAGCTGAAAGCTCAGATCAATGCAGCGAAAGTGCTGGAAGATGTAGAACATGCAGCAAAGAGCAATTGCGCCACCGAGTGCGGCCGTTCTGTAAAAATTCTTCAGCTTTACGGGTTCCACATGCCGCACGAGCCGCGAATTATCAATCCGCTTCACCGTACGAAATTCCGTCATTGGTACTGATTTCTTTTTCATGACTCAGACTCTTTCCGCGCACCGCAACTTCGCACTTCGCGATCTTGGGTTCGCCCGCTCTTCTTCTTCGCTGGGACGAATCACGTGTTTTGTCAAAATCTTCAGCGTTCCTTGACGCTCGCCTTCCTTGAAGGCTTCCTTGACCATGCGGTCTTCACCGGAGTGATACGTCAGAAATACGAGACGCGCTCCTGAATTCATTGTGGCGGGGGTCCGAGAAAGAAACTGCCCGAGTGCCTCCAACTCTCGATTCACCGCTATCCGCAGCGCCAGAAACGTTTTTGTTGCGGGATGCAGTTTCTGCCTTCCCCATTGCTTTCGGGCCCCTGCCACAACCGTTGCCAGGTGCGCGGTATCGCGAATCGGCCTCGCGCGCATTACTGCCCTGGCGATTCTTCTGGAATCGTGCTCATCCGCTCCGCGGTAGAGCAAATCGGCCAATTCCTTCTCCGGCCAGCGATTCACAATTTCATCCGCCGTCAGCTCACCGGCGTCACTCATACGCATGTCCAGTGGGCCGGCTTCGCGAAACGAAAAGCCGCGCTCCGGCCGGTCAAGCTGCATGCTCGAAACTCCCAAGTCGGCCAAGACCCCGTCCACCTTCGGAATCCCCAACTCGTGTACGACCTCCGCAATCCTTGAGAACGGAGATAAAACGCAGCTCACTTTCGAGCCGAACTTCGCCAGCCGCTCCTGTGCGATCTGCAGCGCCAGTGCGTCCTGGTCCAGGCTGATCAACTGGCCCGTGTCCAGCTTTGCGGCGATGGCTTCCGAATGACCGGCTGCTCCTAGCGTGGCGTCTACGTAGATTCCGTCCGGTCTTATTCGTAGCCATTCGAGCACCTCTTGCAACAGCACCGGCGTATGCGGCGCGTTCACGCTCGCACGCCTTAAATCCCAAGATCTTCGAGCGCCTTGAAGTCTTCCTCGGTGAATGGATCCTTGTTCATGTCGTCCATCACTTTGTCGTGATTCATCACTTCCAGGTAGTCCAGCGCGCCGAATACGTCGACTTCGCCCGTGGTCTTTGCTTTTTCCCGCAAAATCGCCGGCAGCAGCACTCTTCCCTGCGCATCCATCTCTGCCATCTGCCCGTAATAGCTCGTGTGCATCAGAAACTTTCTCTTCGCCTGATTTTGCGAGGAAACCTTTGAGAGCTTTTCCTCGATTGCCTGCCACACACTAATCGGATAAATCCTTGCTGAATCACCCGTAGGACTAGTGATATAAAATTGATTTCCGAATGCTTTTAGCTGGTCCAGATACACGGCGGGTATCTTCAGACGACCCTTCTCGTCTACCTTCGCTGGATTGTTGCCGCGCAGGTTCATTTGCCCGTCGTTTCATGGAGTGCGGATTTTGACGATGAGCCCTCAACCCGGCGTTCTTAGTGCCGATTTCGGTAAAGAAGTGGTTTCTGTTGCCCCAGATGACCACGTTCGCTCACAGCCCTCTAAATCCGACCAGCTTGCCCTACTTTGGACCCTTGCTACCCACTACACTCCACTTTCTGCCACATATTAAGGATGTTTAGAAACAAGTCAAGAGAAATCCTGCGAATTTGTGAAAATAGTTGCGGGAGTGTGCGCGATTGTGATTCGACGGAGAGTGCTACTGCAGATTGTGGTTAATTTTGTTTGCGGCAACTAGAGTTTGGGGTGCATATTCGCCGCGTTTTCGCCATTCGCTTCGCCGGCGCGGCATCATTCTTATTTGCTTCGGCCTTGGCGCGTGCTATTCTCTGCTTCGTCCAGTGAAGTTCACAAATCCCGGAGGAACCTGATCATGGAATGGACGACCCCGCAGCACCAAGAAATCGATCTGAATTGCGAAGTCAGCTCGTACGCCAACGCAGAGCTCTAACCGGCTTCGCTGTAAACTTTCAGGGACGCGCAAATGCGCGTCCCTATTTTTTTATCTGTAGGTATTGGCTACCCACTCCTCAGGACGTTTTCCATGCGGATTAAGATTCTCGGCTCGGCGGCTGGCGGCGGCTTCCCCCAGTGGAACTGCGGCTGCCGAAATTGCACAGGACTTAGAAAAAGTGCGATAAAGGCGACACCGCGCTCGCAGACGCAAATCGCGGTAGATGCAAATCCGGAATATACGCAGCGGACTCACTGGGCGCTCATCAACGCGTCTCCAGATTTGCGGACGCAGATTTTGGCGACCCCGGAGCTTTCCCCAATCGCTTCGACGAGCAATTCGACACCGATATACGATGTGTTTTTGACGAGCGCGGATGTCGATTCGCTCGCGGGACTTTTACATTTGCGCGAATTTCAAGGATTCCGCATTCATTCGACGCCATCGGTGCGCCGAATTATGGACGAAGAGAATTCCATTTTTCGCGTGCTTGGCCGGGCGACTCCACCGGTACAGTGGTATTCCCTTCCCATCACTTCGGAGTTTTCGCCTACGCGAATTCCTGAACCAAACGAAGCTCCCCAATTTCACGTGCGCGCTATCCCAGTGGGGAATGACTTTCCCGACTACGTTGGCGAAAAATTGCGCCAGCAGTTGCATCCGAAAGAGGCTGTCGTTGCATTGGATCTGGAATATCGTGGGAAGCGCATCTTTGTTGCGCCTTCCTTTCCAGGCCGTGACGGCAATTGGAAAAAATGGGCGCTTGCGAGCGATCTGGTTTTGCTGGATGGAACATTCTGGAGCGATGACGAATTGAAACGAGCCGGTCGCGGAAAGAAAACTGCGCGGGAAATGGGTCATGTTCCTTTGTCCGGCCCTGACGGCATGCTGGCGCAATATCCAAAAGGCGGCAAGGGACGGAAGATTTTGCTGCATATTAACAACACAAACCCAATCCTGATTGAAGATGGTCCGGAGCATCGCTCCGCGCTGGATGCCGGATTTGAAATTGCCTACGATGGAATGGAGATACAGCTGTGAATCCTTCCGAAAGACCGTTGCTCTCCGAATCTGATTTCATTGCCGGATTCACCACGATTGGGGAAGAGCGCTATCACCATCAGCACCCGTTTCATGTGCTGATGCATGAGGGTTCGCTGACGCGCGGGCAGCTTCAGGCGTGGGCGCTGAATCGCTACTACTATCAGAGCCATATCCCGATTAAGGATTCGATGCTGTTGGCACGAAGTGAAGATCCAGTATTTCGAATTGCATGGCGCAAACGGCTCGTGGACCATGACGGCGAGCACGGGATTGTTGGCGGGATTGAAAAGTGGCTGCACCTTGTGGAGGCGGCTGGTTTGCCACGTATTCAGGCCATTCGCGGCGAGGGAATTCTTCCTGCTACGCGTTACGCTGTGGAAGCATACGTTCATTTTGTGTCGCGCAGTTCACACCTAGAGGCCGTTGCGTCTTCATTGACAGAATTATTTTCAAAGAAACTGATCACGTTGCGCATGGATCGCTTGCGCGAATTTTATCCCTGGATGGCAGAGGGGCTCGACTATTTTCAAGGGCGGCTTACACAAGCACCGGAGGATGCGGAGTTCGCGTTGTCGTGGGTGGTGAAAAATGCGCGCACTCGCGAAGAGCAAGATGCTGCGCACAACGCGTTGAGGGCGAAGTGCGATATTCTCTGGGCAATGCTTGATGCGCTTTATTTTGCTTATGTGCAGCCAGGCTGGCCACCTCCGGGCGCGTTCAAGCCAGAAGAAGCGTCCTGATGGCGATTGAGCTGAATAGCAGGCCGCAGCTCGCACCGGGCTGCAGGCTCGGGGAAAATAACAATCAGCGCGTGTTGCTTATGCCGGAACGTGCGTTGCGGCTGAATGGCCCGAGCCTGGAAATCGTCACGCGCTGCGACGGCAAGCATACCGTCGCGCAAATCGTCGCTGACTTACAGAAGCTTTACTCAAAAGCCGAACCTCACAAAGTTGAGTCAGACATTTTGGGCTACCTTTCACTCCTGCAAAACGAGCGAGCGCTGGATTTTGTGGTGTAGCGAAACTAGTTCTTCGGCTGTCCGGCGGTAGTGTCTTTGGCAGATTCTTTGACGCGCTTCGCTTTAATCGTTACCGCTACCTTCCATTCGCCCCCATCCTCCCTTTTGTACAGCGTCTGAGTGAAGGAATTCTGCGCAAAACCTGAAAACACTTCTTTTAATTCGGCTTGTTTTCCGTTTTGTTCAAAGTGCTGGCGCAGAACGAGATCGTTGCCTTCCCATTTGCCACCTCCATTCATGGGAGTGCATCCGCCGGCGGTTCCGTTGTCGCACCACAGAATCTGATAGGCCTTTCCAGAATCGTCCCACCAATAAATGCCTAAACCGGAAATTTCGCCCTCGGTTCCCGTCGAGTGATATCTCTCGACGAACGAGTGTTTGCCGGGCCCACGATAAAATCTTTCTATGCCACGACCGTCTTTGCCTTCCTCGCGTTTCGCATTTCCGGGAAGCGTGATTTGGATGGACCACCTTCCTTCGAAAACAGCGGCAAGTTTAGCGATGGGATCATTTCTGGCCGCCGTGCCTTGCCCAAGTGTTGGAATTGCCAGCGCAACCGCGCAGGAAAGAACCAGTAGGACTCTTCGATTCATCGCACCTCCGTTCATCGCTTGAACATGGATTAAGGTTGTAGCTCACTCCTTGCGATAAGGGAATCGAGTTATTGTACGTCGCGGCTTGCCCTGCGGTGGCTCTCCACGCGACGATAGGTAGGGAGTTCGAATGGCTTCCGCAAACCCACTTGCGCTCGTTTGTGAATTGACGCACCGGTGCCCGCTACATTGTGTCTATTGCTCCAACCCGCGCGAACTTGCCGCACGCTCCACTGAGCTTTCCACGCAATCGTGGACTTCTGTTTTTCGCCAGGCGGCCGAGCTTAGTGTGTTGCAGGCGGACTTCACCGGCGGCGAGCCGCTGGCGCGAACGGACATCGTTGAACTTATCCACGCTGCTCGTACTGCGGGGCTGTACGTCAGCCTGATTACTTCCGGCTTACCGCTGGACGAAGCGAAGCTAGACGCGCTTGTCGCGGCTGGTCTCGATCACTTTCAGCTCAGTTTTCAAGGTTCAACGGAGCAAGTCGCCGAAGAGATTTCAAACACCAAAACACATGCGCAGAAGCTTCGAGTTCTCCATTGGCTTAAATCGCGTCGCGTTGCAGTCACGCTGAATTTCGTGCTTCATCGCCATAATCTCCATCAAATGAAAGAAATGCTCGCGATCGCGGAGTCGTCCTCAGCGACTCGCATCGAATTTGCCAACGTTCAATATTACGGCTGGGGTTTTGTCAATCGCGAACTGCTTCTTCCGACGCGAGCACAGCTCGAACAATTTTTGGTTGATGTAAAAGCTGTCGAAGAACGCATGCGCGGAAAAATCCGCGTCGAATATGTTGTGCCAGATTACTACGCGAAGTATCCAAAAGCGTGCATGGGCGGCTGGGGCCGCAAAGTGATGCTGATTACCCCGAGCGGAGACGCGCTTCCCTGCCATGCAGCTGGCGTAATTCCGGGTATGAGTTTCGAGAACGTGAAAGTGAGATCGCTCCGTGAAATTTGGGAAGCAAGCGAAGCCTTCCAGAAATTTCGCGGAGAATCTTGGATGCAGGAACCTTGCAAATCCTGCGATCGCCGTGCGCATGACTTCGGCGGCTGCCGCTGCCAGGCGTTGCTCATCGCGGGCGATGCAACGGCAACGGATCCCGTATGTTCCCTTTCGCCCAATCGCGCGAAAGTCGACGCAGTGCTCAATGAAATGCGGGCGCTGAAGCCAGCGCTCAAATCCGAATTTGCTTACCGCACTAATCCCTCCTGAAGGATCTCTGTTGTAGAATGCCGTTGCAAATTCCGTTTTGAAGGAAAGCTATGATCCCAAACAAATTCTTCGCGCGAAATTTCGTCGTTTTAGTCGGGCTGTTTGTCGCGTCGTCAGTCGTATCGGCGCAATCGACTTACCAACCTTCTCCAGAAAACTTAAAAGCACGGCAGGAGTTTCAGGACGCAAAGTTCGGTATGTTCATTCATTGGGGTGTTTACAGCGTGCTCGGCGATGGCGAATGGGTGCTCCACAATCGCAAACTGCAATTGCACGACTACGAGCGCTTGCCTAAATTCTTCGACCCAGAAAAATTTGATGCCAAAACGTGGGTCGCCCTCGCCAAGGCAGCTGGGATGAAGTACATCACAATTACTTCTCGGCATCACGACGGTTTTGCGATGTTCGATTCCAAAATGTCGGATTGGAATATCGTTCAACGAACTCCCTATGGAAAAGATCCACTGAAACAACTCGCGGATGAAGCGCATAGGCAAGGGATCAAGCTTTTCTTCTACTATTCGCAACTCGATTGGCACAATCCGGATTACTTTCCACGCGGGAGAACGGCCTGGGACAATGGCAGGCCTGACAAAGGCAACTGGAATGCTTATCTCGATGACTACATGGACGGCCAGTTGCGTGAGTTGCTTACGAACTACGGTGCGATCGCAGGAATCTGGTTCGACGGCATGTGGGACAAGCCGGACGCCGACTGGCATCTCGACAAGACTTACGCACTGATTCATCAGCTTCAACCGGCAGCGCTTATCATTCCGAATCATCACCAGGCGCCAAAGCCCGGTGAAGACGTGCAAACTTTTGAACGCGATCTTCCGGGAAGAAACACGGCTGGCTTCAACACAACTTACGTCAGCGATGCGCTCCCTCTCGAAAGCTGCAACACGCTCAACGGGTCCTGGGGCTTCGACATCGGCGACACCAAATACAAATCGCCTGAGGAAGTGGAAGAGATGCTGGTCCGCGCGGCGGGAAATAATTCAAATCTTCTTTTGAACATCGGCCCGCTACCCAGCGGCGAAATTCAGGAAGAATTTCAGACTCGCCTCCGCACAGTCGGCGAATGGCTTGGAAAGTATGGCGACTCCATCTACGGCACGCGCGGCGGCCCGCTCGCTCCCGCCGATTGGGGCATCACCACCTGGAAGGGAAACAAAATCTACGTTCACGTCTTGAAGTGGAACGCGCCGCTACTCGCCCTTCCGCCAATTCAGAAATCCATCAGCGGAGCGCAAGAACTTGTCTCAGACGCAAAAGTGGAAGTCACGCAGACGGGCAACGGCGTCGTACTTAAATTGCCTGAAGCAGCAAAGGGTCAAGTCGACCGCGTCATCGTTTTGACTGTGAACTAAGCTTTCGCTTCGAGCGGTTTCGCGCTTCGCGCCCACGGCACTGCGCGCCAGAAGTAAACCAGGCTTCCGAGCAAACAGATCGCTCCGAAGAATGCGACCGTTGCAGGCGCTCCGAATCGCTTGGCCAGTCCTCCCGCGATCAACGAGCCAATCGGCTGCACGCCCATGAACATGGTGGCGTAAACGGCCATCACGCGGCTGCGCAACTCATCCGGCACGCGATTTTGTACCGTGGTGTTTGTCGCTGCCATTTGGGACGTAGCTGCAAATCCAAAGATAAAAAGAATCACAGCCGAAACCCAGAACCAGCGCGACTGCGAAAAAACGATCAATCCAAGCGACGCGACAAGGAACATTGTCCCAACCCAAGTCAGCATGCCTTTGTATTTGGTACGCGCCGCGAATTGCAGTGCTCCGAGCACCGCTCCGATTCCCGATGCGCTCATCAGCAATCCGAGTCCACGCGCATCGCGATGCAAAACATCCTTCGCGAAAACGGGCATGAACGTGGTGAACTGCAATCCAAAAAAACTCAGCATGCTGAGCAAAATCAGCACGGAGCGAATTACGCGGTCGCCCATCGCAAAACGAAATCCCTGCAACAGACTCTGCCATGGTGAATGCGTCGCGCCCTGTTCGTCCTGTGGCGGGATGCGCATGGCAAGCAACGCGATGATTACCGCCAGAAAGCTGAGCCCGTTCACGAAAAAGCACCAGCCTTCGCCAATCAATCGAATGGAAAAGCCGGCGATTGCAGGGCCGACAACTCGTGCTCCGTTGAATATCGAGGAGTTCAAAGCAATCGCATTCGGCAAATCCGATTTGCCGACCATGTTCACAAAAAAAGACTGCCGGATCGGGACATCGAAAGCGTTAACGATTCCCTGCAACAGTCCAACGATGATGACGACCCAAGCGCCGCGCCTGTCGTGGATTTTGTGCATAAGCGTCAGCGCCGCGAGCAGAAACGCGAGGACCATTGAAACAACCTGCGTCGCAATCACGCCGCGGTGACGGCTGTACCGGTCGCCCACATATCCACCGACCGACGACAGCAACAACATCGGAATTTGACTCAGGAAGCCGAAAACTCCGAGCAGAGCAGCGGAGCCTGTCAGCTGGTAAATGAACCATAATTGCGCCGTGTTCTGAACCCACGTGCCGCAGAGCGAAACAAGCTGTCCGCCGATGAACAACTGAAAATTGCGATGTTTTAATGCGCGGAAACGGGAAGAGGAAATGCTGGCGCCGGCTTCATCCAAACCAATTGCGCTTCGGCCCGTGGCCAAAATCTTCTCCCCAGAGGATTCGATGCGGCAAAAAGAGAATAGTCACGATGACGCGTTTTCCGCGTTCGTGTCAACCGCTCCCTATTGTCTCTGATTTTAATTTGCGAGAGTGCGTTCAGCAAACTGCAACTTATTCGTGCGGCTCATCCGGCGTGCCGCCCACATGTAAGTGGCTCAAATCCTGCAGCATCGCCTTATCCTCTTCGTTCATGCCGCGAGTAAAGTTCGGATCAGCTAGATGCTGATTGCGAGCAGATTCCGGCATATTCTGCAATACGCTAAGCCGACTCTGAATCGCTTTTTGCCGACTCGGAGGCAACTGCTGCCACTTCGGGAGAACTTCATTCTTGATGTGATTTCGCTGTTCGGGCGTCATCCGATCCCAAACCCCTTTGTTGTCCTGGATTCGCTGTTTTTCTGCAGGGGTCTTTTTTTCGTAATCTCGGTAATTATTAAGTGTCCGCTGCTTTTCTTGCGGATTCAAACTGTTGAAATTTTTCGGCTGATTCACTGGTGGCCGATTCGGATTCTGCTGATTCCGCGCGCGCTCCGGCGGGCGATTCGTGTTCGGAGCGACATTCTGATTTGACGCAGGCGGACGATTCGGATTGTTGGCGTTGCGCTGCTGCTGTTGTTGCCGCTCCTGCCGCCGTTCCTGGCGCTGTTCCTGCTTGGGTTTCGGCGGCCGGTTCTGCGCTCCCGCAGGAAAAACCATAGCCGCGCTGAGTATCAGCGCCACCCACCAACTCGCAAATTTGAGTCCTTTGTTCATCGCCCTTTACATTTGCTGCGGTTGCGGTTGCTGTGCATCGGAATCGTTTGAATCGTCATCCGGCGCTTGGGACAAATCCGAAAGCGGCGAAAAACTCGAAATCACGTCGTAGTCCGCATTCTCAACAACCGGCAAATCTTGTTCGGTTATCTGCGGCGCCGGCCCAGGACGTGACCCAAGCCAAACCGTAGCCAACAAAAGCATCGAAGCCACAAATGCAATCCGCGGCGAAGGCGCAAACCACGCCAGCCAACCGCTCCGCTTCCGTGGCTCCGCTGCCACCAATGCATGCACGCGCGCGTTGAACGCGCCTGAAGGCTCGATCACCGGCAGTTCACTCAGCAAACCGGCCACAGCGCGAAATTCGTTCACACGCAGACGGCACGCCGAGCAGCCAACGAGATGCTTTTCCATCTCGGCGCGCTCGCTTTCCTTCAGGCGGCCATCCACATACGCCAGAATCCGCGTTTCCATTCGTTCACAACTCATGACTACCTTCCTTCTGGGGCCCTATTGCTTCACCGACTGCGCCACAAGTGGGGCCAGTTCCACTCGCAACGTTTCGTATGCGCGAAAGAGCAGCGACTTTAACGCGCTCTCCGAGCACTGCAAAATCTTCGAAATCTCGCCGTAGTCCAACTCCTGGTATTTATGCAACAAAACCGCCGCGCGTTGCTTTTCTGGCAGCTTTTCAATTGCATGACGGATCATTTTTTTCCGCGCTTCATCAACCAGGTGCTGTTCTATGTCCGGATGCTCGTCCGCCACTTCCATCATTCGCTCTTCGCCATCTTCGGCGTCGGCAATGATCGGCGCATCCATCGAAACCTCAAGCTTCTGGTAGCGATGGTCTCGCACTGAATTCAGCGCGAGGTTGGTCGCAATCCGGAACAACCAGGTGGTGAATTTTGCGCTCGGTTCGTAATCTTCCCGCGCGCGATACACTCTCAAAAAAACTTCCTGGGCCAGATCTTCTGCCTGTTCCCGGCTCCGAACCATCCGGTACAGGAAATTGACCAGTGGCGTCCGATAGCGCTGCAAGAGAAGCTCGAACGACTGTTGGTCGCCCGCCTTCACGTCCAGCATCAGTTGGACGTCCGACCTGGTCATAGCAACCACATCCTATCGAACACCTGAATTATCAGAAAGTTGCAGGCAGGTGCCTGGTTCCGGCGACACATTGGAGCGCGGCTAAACATGGAATAAATGCTGCATTATCAATACACTAGCAACTCCCAAAAATACAAGAACTGCCATCCGCCAGTTGGGCTCCCGATTGACTTCAGGAAGAAGGTCAGTTGCGGCCACGTAAGCCGTCACCCCGCCTGAGAGCGGGAGGGCATATCGAAGTTGACTTTGGAGGAGGCTGGTTAACAAGACTCCCAACAGCGTTGCGCCGCCCAGCGCCGCCGCAGCCTGGATCGCTTTCTTTCTTCCTTTACCGCACGCGAGAAAAACAGATGCAACCGTAAACCCTTCCGGCAGCTTATGCAAAAAGACCGCGAAAAAAATCACCGTTCCAAGCCACGTGGAAACCAAAAATCCAGAAGCGATTGCCACTCCATCAAAAAAAGTATGAATGATCAGGCCCAGCATCACGCTGCTCTGCGCCCGGTGATGTGCCATTTCTTCCGGATGCGTCTCTTCACCAAAATGAAAATGGGGGGCGAGTGTGTGCTCGAAGAGATGGACGAGAAAAAATCCACCGAGGACGTAGAGCAGCGCATCCTTTCCGGCGAGAGCAATCGACTCTGGAATAATTTCCAGAAATGCGACGGCCAGCATGTAACCGGCCCCGAGCGCCAGAAAATATTGCAGGAATCGCCGCGGCCATTCTTTTCGTACGACGAAATACCCACCGAGTAGATTGCCCGCCGCCGCAACGAGACCAAGTCCCGCCGCCATTGCCGTTCGAATTGCCAGATCGTGTTCCATTGAACCCTGGTTGAAGAAAGCCAGCACACACAATTATTGACGCAGAAGAATACACCACTCCACACAGTTGTTATGGATTAGATATTCCAGGAATCGAAGCTTTGGGAATTAGTGTGGAAGGCTGGCTTGGGATGTTGCACGAACAGATACAGCTCGATCGCGTGCCAGATGCGCAAGAGCGATGTCGCCTTTCGCATCGGCAAGATCAGCCAAAATGTCCCAAGCTGTTGGATTTTCGGGCGTGAGTTGCGCTGCGCGCTCTTGTTGTTCGATCGCGCCCGGCAAATCGTTCATGGTTTTCAGCGCTTTCGCTCTTGCGGCCGCGAGCCGGGCGTTAAAACTGCGCCCTTCTTCTGAAGTCGTGTCGCTTCGAAACGGACTCTTTGCATCAGCGCGATCAAATTCGGCGAGTGCATCCTTCGGCCTTCCCATTGAAATATCCAATAGCCCCAAACTGCGCAGCCGTTCATGCTGGGTCAACGAAAGGCTGATCGCTTCCCTCACGCAACGCTCTGCTTCCGCATATCTCTTCTCGCTGTTGTATAGCGTTGCCAGCGCAAACCATGCGGCATCGCTCGGGCGTGCATTTACCGCGCGCAAATATTCCTGCTCCGCTTCCGCCATGCGATTGTTCGCTTGCAAAAGCTGCGCCTTTGTTAAATGCAAGCTTTCATTTTCAGGAAAAAGCGCCTCCGCTTGTTGTAGCGCGGCGTACGCTTCCGCATCGCGAGACAAAATGTAATAGGCCGACCCCGAGTTCATCAAAAAGTTGAATCGCTCCGCCTTCGCACGCCAGTTATCGCCCCTCGCCGCCGCTGGCTCCGGCAAAACCGCCTTGTAGCAATTTATTGTGAATCGCTCCAGCCACTGCGCGTTTTCTGGGAGATTCCGCACAAAAACTATCGACACATCATCAACGTACACCGGTTTCCACGCGGTGCTGCGGCAAAACTCCGCCAACGGAAACGAATTCAGCCCCGCATACCGCGAAAGTGAAAACACAATTGTATTGATCTTCCACTTCGCCGCCGATTGTTCCCACAAACGCGAATCCGGAAGTGCCGCTTCCATTGCCCGCTGCTGCAAAAATATCTCCCTGCCAAACGGAATGTACCTTCCATCCGCAAACACCGGATACGACTCGCCCACTCGGAAATTTAGGTATCCGCCATAGTTGTAACTATGGAAAAGATTCCCCGGCAACTTCTCTCGCTCGAGAAATTCCATCGCTTTTTCCGGAAACCACCACGATTCTCCCGCGCCAAAAAGAGTAATCTCTCCCGCCTCGACATAGTGTTTCTGCGAAACAAGATCATAGGCTCGCACGCCGGCAAAAATCGCAGCCGCGATGGCAAAGCAAATCCCAATTGCTGCGGATTTTTCGCGCGTCGTCGCCACATTTGCTTGTTCTGCAGCGAACGGTTTTTTTGGCGAGGCAAAAATCTCAGTCACTTCCGGAAGCACCGTGCCCCCAATCACCACCGCCAACATTGTGAAAATTCCCTGAAAGCGAAGATGCTGAACGGATTCGTACATCGCGCCGGATAGAACAATCGCCGCGCCTACTCTCTTTTTCCAAAGACAAATCAAAATCGCAAGCACCCCCAGCGCAAAAATCCACCAGTCAGCGCTTGCCGGATCGCGCGGACTAAAAAATTGGCGCAGCGCCAACGAATTAAAGTGCATTCCCGACCATTCGCCGATGAAATCCACCGAAGGTTGCGCAGCCGCATTCTGCAGGGCCAGCGACCGATAAATTCCGATTCCCCAGGGATTCGCGATCGTCACCGCGACGCTCGCTGCAATCCACGGAAGCGCTTGTCGCGCGCGTTTCAACGCTGCTTCCCGCTTGTCTGCAAAAAGCGCCGCGCATCCTTCCATCAGCAGATATCCGCCCATTAACGCGAGCCCCGAAATAAATCCAAGATGCAGATTCACCCACACCAGCATCAACACTGGAAGCAGCCACAAACGCACTAGCTTGCCCTCGTGATGGCGCCAGAGCAAAACTAAAACTGCCGCAAATAAAACCGTAGTAAAAAGATCAGCGCGCGGCGCCGTTCGAAATGCAATGGCTGGCACGGCAACAATTGCCAGCGCCACGGTCGTCGTACTTCCGCGCCAAGTCATCAGCACAATCGTTCCCGCGCAGGCAACCGCACTCAAATAAGAAAGCGCCGCAAATCCGCCCACTGAGAAGAACAAATAGAAAATGAGTCCCGAAAGCGGGGGATAAACCCAGTTCGCTCCGGGTACGGTGTATGTAAACAGCGCCGTTGAAGGAATTCGATGGTGCTGAACGATGTAGCGTCCCGTGGCCATCTGCCAGCCGAGATCTGTTTCGCTGACCAGGCGCAAACCCGCGAGTACGGCATAAATCAGAGCAATTGCGATTAAGGCAGCGCGCACCCAATCGTGCCGGTCAGTCCGAAATACCTTCATGACTTCTGAGTGTGGTTTGCTTTGCCAGCTTCCGCAACGAGTGTTGCGTGCCCGTGTGACTGATACCTACAGTTCACAGGTTTCTGTTTTTAGCCCGAGTGGCGGAACAAAATCACATCGCCTTCCTGCACGATGTATTCTTTTCCTTCCAGCTTTACCTGCGCCTTTTCGCGCGCGGCGCCAAGGCTTCCCGCTGCAACCAAATCGTCCCAACGGACCACTTCCGCGCGAATGAAACCTTTTTCAATATCGCTGTGAATTGCGCCAGCCGCTTTCACCGCGTTTGTGTTTTTGTGAATCGTCCACGCTCGAACTTCAGGCTCGCCTGCGGTGAAAAACGACGTGAGCCCCATCAAATCGTACGTTGCACGAATCAGCCGATTTAGTCCGGGTTCTTTCAATCCGTAAGAAGCCAGCAATTCCGCAGCTTCTTTTTCATCCATCTCCGCGAGTTCCGCTTCGAGTCGCCCGCAAACAGCAACGACTCCCGTGTTCGGGCGTCCCTGCAAAGCGCCGAGCTTATGCCGCTCCACCGCCGTGTCCAACTCGCCCGCTTCATCGTCACCCAAATTCAGCACGAACAGCATTGGCCGCTGCGACAAAAACAAAAATCCGCCAATCGGCCGTCGTTCTTCCGGCGTCAAGGCCAACTCGCGCAAGGGCTTTTCCGCTTCCAGATGCGCCTTGCACTTTTCCAGAACCGCTTTTTCCAACTCAAATTGCTTGTCCGCTTTCTTCTTCAAATCTTTTTCGAGCCGCTCGAGTCGCTTCGTAATCTGGTCCAGGTCGGAAAACATCAACTCCAGCTCCAAATTCGTTGCATCCCGCAGCGGGTCAATACTTCCCTCAGCATGCGGTACGCTCGGATCGTCAAACACGCGAATCACGTGCATGATGCAATCCACTTCGCGCAGCGAAGCCAGTGATTCGCGCATGCGCTCTTTCTGCATGCCGCCCAAATCTACGTACTGCACCGTGGCATATGTAATTTTTTTTGGGTTATACAGCTTCGCCAAATCCAGCAGCCGCGGCTCGGGCACTTTCGCCACACCCACCCGCGTCTCCTGCCCGCCTTTCGACGAATCAACAGTCGCTTTCGTCAGAATCCGGAACAGCGTCGTCTTCCCAACCTGTGGTAGTCCAATAATTCCTGTCTGCATAAACCCGAAATTTTAGCACACGCGCACCCGCTGGCTCACCTCGCCAACTGCGCACCATCTCGCTCCAGTTCGATTCGCAAAAATAGTTTCGATTTCTGTAGACACAAAAAAATGTGTGTTCTATATTTCGAATTGAAAGAAATTCAAGAAAATGTACGGAGGTGAATAGCAGAGATTGTTAAAGATCGATCCTCTCGCCTGCCAAAAAATCCAACCATACTTATCTTCTGACGAAACTCTCTATTGGGCTGGAATGCCCAACCCAAAGGTAATCTTCCACTCCGATGATTGGGTCGCAATACCGTTTTCCCTGATATGGACGGGCTTTATAGTCTCTTGGGAAACCGGCGTTGCCAACCAGCACAGCACTTTCATGACTCTCTGGGGCATCCCATTCTTGATCGTTGGCAATTACATGGTTTGGGGAAGATTCCTTGTGGACGCGTGCCTCAAGCGCCGAACCTACTATGCTGTAACGAGCCAAAGAGTCCTGATCCTGCAGAACGCCTGGCGCGACAGATTTTCAATGACGTACCTCAATTTGATACCGACGATTGAACAAGAAGGAATTGATCGGGGCACTTTATGGTTTGGGCCAAAGTTGCCGATTCTCGGCGCGAAAGGACAGCGAAAGCGCAACATTAGCCGATTCTCGATGGATGATGTACCTGTCTTCGCAGACATTGACGGTGTCGAGTCCGTCCGCAGGCTCATTTTGGACTTGCGCACTAAAGCGAATCCGAATCCGCAGAGTGGTGGGCCACTGACCTACTCCTGAATTCGAATCAAGGAGATAGTTTCGATTAAGCCGTTTTCGTTTTTCTTTCGCTCCTGCCCATTTTGCGCTATTCTCGTCCGTTGACAACTACCTGACAGCTAAAGGATTGCGCCCATGATCAACCAGCCGCCAACTCTTCCCTTCGATCTCGCCGCTGCCACCAAACATCTCTCCGAACGAGATGAGCGGCTTGCTGAGTTGATTCTGAATACCGCTCCTTTTCAGGCTGAAATGGAGGCCCACCAATCGCCTTATGAGGCTTTGCTCGAAGCGATCGCCTACCAATCCATTTCCGGGAAAGCTGCTGCCACGATTTTCGGTCGCATCAAAGCGCTCAGCGCAACGGGTGGGATTCCCACTCCACAGGAAATGCTGAAATTTCGCACACAAGCGCTGCGCAAAGCCGGCCTCTCTGGCGCAAAAGTTCTCGCCATGAAAGACGTCGCAAAGAAAACTATCGATGGCATCGTTCCAGCCATGGAAGCTGCCGAAAAGATGTCTGACGAAGAGCTCGTCAAGCGCCTCGTCTCCGTTCGTGGGATCGGCGCATGGACCGTCGAAATGTTTCTGATTTTCCGCCTCGGCCGCCCCGATGTTCTGCCTATCCACGATCTCGGCGTACAAAAAGGCTGGTCCGTCGCCTACGGAAAAAAACACAAGCCCAGCCCCAAAGAGCTTCTTGCCTTCGGTGAACGCTGGCGTCCTTATCGCACCGTCGCCAGTTGGTACATGTGGCGCGCCTTCCAACGCGCCGGCTACGCCGCCACCAACAAAATCCGCCCCAAGAAACCCAAGCCGCGCAAAGCCGCTTCAAAATCAAAGCGCGCCGGACGTGTCCGGCGCGCTGTTCGGAAATAGCCTTCTTAGCAGAGCTACTTCACTTACTTATTTCACCAACTTGAAATTCACCATAACCGTAGTGTCCACTTCGATCGGCTCTCCATTCAAGAGTGTCGGCCGATAACGCCATTTGCTGACCGCTTCGACCGCGGCCCGTGCAAGGTCCGGATCAATTTGGTTGTTCATCACCTTCAAGGAGAGTGGTCTGCCGTCCATGCCAATCACGGCATGCAAGATCACCGTTCCGTCGATACCCGCGGTCCTGGCTTTGTCCGGATAAACTGGTGGCACCTTCTCTACAATTTTCGCGGATTGCACCTCTCCACCAATCCTCAATCGGATCATCTTTGCGGAGTCGTTCGTTTTCAGCCCTCCGCTTACGCCACCTTCGATTCCCCCTTTGACGCCTTCTTTCACTCCTCCTGGCACCACCACATCAATTGCTTCATTCATTGGCGAAACCTGAAGTGTGATGTTTTGCGGCGCTTCATGGCCCGAACCAATCGTCACAATCGTCGCGCGCAACTCTGCAAATCCTTCCTTCATCACGCGTAGTTCATATTCTCCGGAAGGCAATCCCACGAAGGTGTATTTCCCTTCCTGGTCAGACGTGGTCATCTGAACTTGGTTGGTCTTGTGATTGTCCAGGGCGATTGTAGCGTTCGCGATCGGCATGCCGCTCGGGTCTGAGATAGATCCGTCGAATCTGCCGGTGTCCTGTGCAGGCAGCCGCAGTGCAGCAAGAGGCAACAACACGAACAATACGGCGACGCACACGAGCGCCTTTGCGTTTTTGGACAAACTCCCCCGATGGGTCGATGGATGCAGCATAGCTGTAAATCTCCTTTCAAGACTTGTCTGGCGGGCAATCGCCAGCGCAGATAACCAGCGATTACCGGAATTTTCCAAAGTCATCGCCAAATCCAATAGTTGGCGTGCATACTCGGACGGTTTGACGCCGGAGTTCAGAACAGAATCGTCACAGGCTCGTTCGCTCTCTCGCCGCAGCTCCCTGGCGGCAATCCATGCGAGTGGGTGGAACCAATAAATGGATTGAGCCAGCTCCGCAAAAATCTGCATAAACCAATCGAGCCGCGCAATGTGAGCGAGTTCATGAATCAGAACGCTTCGCTTTCGTTCTTCTGACCAATCTACAGAGCTTGCGGGGAGAAGAACGGTTGGTCGCAACGCTCCCCACGTTACTGGCATAATTGTCTCTCGTGCGGATTGCAGCAACCGTACGCGCCGCTTAACGTTCATGCCGAGGCAAATCTCCGAAGCCCTGCGTCGCCAGTCTTCGCCTAACATCGGCTCGGCATGAGAGGCGATTCGGATAAGCCCTAACAAACCCCAAACAATCCGCGCCACAAAAACGAGAAAACCGATTGCCCACACAAGGAGAAGTATCGCTGCCCATTTGCCGGTGGCCGACGTATTCAGTACGGCATCGACAATCGTTATCGGTCCAGTTGCAAGGCTTCTGCCGACAACCGCGGAGTGTCTTGCGCCAAAAATTGCAGTCGCATTTTCTAGCGCTCCTGAGTGCCAGGCTGGCATTGAGACTGTAAACAATGGCAACGCAAGTGTCCCCAAAATCGCGGCGGCCCATATAGAGTGGCGAAAAGCTGCGTCTCAGGCGCGCGATGAGCCACGCAGCACAAAACAAAGGAGTCGTTTTCATTGAGCACGCGAACAAAAATGTCGCCGCTGCCTCATACTGATTCCCGCCGCTCATGGTTTGTTCTCCTTCGTGCTTTCTGAGATCAACAGGGCTAGCCGCTCTAACTCTTCCCGGGAAATTTGTTTTGCTTCGCCGCCGAGCAGTGCGGTTACTACCTTTTCCGTGGAACCATCAAAAAAGGTTTCGACCAAGTGCCGCAACGCCGACCGCCGAGCCACGTCGCGTGGCACCGTTGGCAGATAGATGTAGCGCGATCCATCCTCCTCATGCCGGACGTGGCCTTTCTCTTCCAACACTCGCAATTGGGCGCGCACCGTCGAGTAATGTTTCTTCCCGCTGAGCTGGCTGAGTACTTCCGCAACGCTCGCTCGACCAAGCCTGTAGAGCACGTCCATGATTTGCCGTTCGCGCCGCGAAAGTGCCGCTGATGTAAGTTTTTTCATGATGATCTGCTATTTTCCTAGCACCAATGCTAGAAAAATAGCACTACCATGAATCGCTGTCAACAGTATTTAGTTTTTCTTCGATAATCCTTCTTGAATTAGGTTCCGGCGGGGATCAGGAGCCTTTTGCCAAATCGCGCACCATCAGGAACATACACGCAATTCCGGCCAGCAACACGCCACTCTCGAGGCTGACCGAGATCTGGTGCAGTTTAGCAAACTCGGCCAGCAGCGGACTATCCACTGCCGTCGCCTGAATCGAGCCCATCTGCGTCCGAAGCGCAGCCATCTTGGGAGTCACTGCAATCTGCGATACGGCAGTCAGAGCAATCATCAGCAGGACGCAGAGCGCCGCAGGAGCGGCCAAGCTAGCCGCCGACTTGGTGCGAAGCAATCGAACCAGCAGCACCGCAACACCGCAAGCCATACCAATCAAATGCATTTTCGTCAGCGCAAATCCGACGATCGCCCCAGCTTGATCCCTGTTGGGCGCCAATATGCGGAATGCTCCCGGCGCCACGACAAAGCTCAGGAAAATGTCACTTCCGAGCCACACACTCAGCCCTAGAAACTCCAGCGCACGGAAAATGTTTGACATAAACTTGTTTGGCTAAAATAGAAGATGGAATTGGGAATGGTGGGCGACAAAGGACTTGAACCTTTGACCTCTCGCGTGTGAGGCGAGCGCTCTAACCAACTGAGCTAGTCGCCCAGCTCCGTATTCAGTTGTAACAGGAAGGGCCCGGGTTTTCAACCAATGCCGACCGCAACCTCTCAGGTCGTTTCAGAGTTGCGCCGCACGATTGCGCGCGCGATTTACGGAAAAGAAGAAGCGATTCAGCTTGCGCTGATCACGCTGCTCGCACGCGGACATTTGCTCATCGAAGACGTGCCCGGCGTCGGCAAAACCACGCTGGCGCAGGCACTTGCCAAATCGTTTCAATGCGGATTCCAGCGCGTACAGTTCACTTCAGATTTGTTGCCCAGCGATGTGCTTGGCGTCAGCGTATACAATCCGCAGACGCGCGATTTTGAATTTCGTTCGGGCCCGATTTTTGCCAACGTCGTTCTCGCCGATGAAATCAACCGCACCACACCGCGCACGCAGTCTGCACTGCTGGAAGCGATGAACGATGCGCAAGTCACGGTAGACGGAAAGACGATGCCGCTGCCACAGCCATTTTTAGTCATCGCGACACAAAATCCTGTCGAGCATCACGGCACATATCCGCTGCCGGAATCGCAGCTTGATCGTTTCCTGATGCGCATCAAGATGGGTTATCCCTCACACGAGACGGAAAAAGAGATTCTGCGGAAACGTGCCAATGACGATCCTCTGCATTCGCTGCAACCCGTTGCGGACATCAACGAAGTCCTAGCAATGCAGGAAGCCGTCACGCACGTCAAAGTGGATGGAAGTTTGCAGGACTACGCACTGGAAATTGTGAATCGCACGCGCAAGTCGGATCAACTCGCTCTCGGCGTGAGCCCGCGTGGCACTTTGATGCTCCAGCGCGCTGCGCAAGCGCGGGCCTTTCTTGACGGACGCGACTATTGCCTCCCCGATGATTTCAAGCAACTCGCCGTCGCCGTCTTTGCTCATCGCGTCGTAGCGAGCGCACGTCACGCCTCCCTACAAAGAAAATCGGAAACGACAGAAACCGCTCTCCGCGAAATCGTCGAATCCGTTCGCGTCCCGCTGTAAGAAGATTCTCGTGGCACAGCCAATTACTCTCGCGCAGCTTTGGGCGAAAGCCGACAGGCCCGCCGTTCGCGCGTTTTTTCTTTCAATCTCCGCTCTTACTATTGCGTTGATTCTCGCGCTTTATTCTGGCGTCGCCGCGGAAGGCGGCAACGTCATCGTCGCCGGAACGTGCGCGTTGCTAGCACTCGCAGTCGCGGGATGGGTTGCAGTTACTCTGGTCCCGACTCTCGCGAAACGTACGCCTCTCCGCTGGATCGGCTACAAAATCGACTACAAAATCACTCGCGCCGGCTGGATTTACATCGTCGGAACTTTGCTCGTCGCGCTAGCCGCGCTGAACACCGGTAACAATCTTCTCTTCCTTATTCTCGCGTGCCTGATTTCCATCATTCTGATGTCCGGCTTGCTTTCTTCGATTTGTCTTTCTGGAGTCGAACTGCATCTTGAAATGCCGGAACACATTTTTGCCGGCCAGCCGGAACGCGCCACGGTCGAACTGCAAAACGAAAAATTGACCATGCCGTCTTTTTCGCTCCTGGTCGAAGCCGTCACCCCGAAAAAAGTGGACGCAGCATCGGCAATGCTGCAAACCAAAGTCTATTTTCCATATTTACCCAGGCAAGGCACGCTTCGGCAAGGCGTTCCGGTCACTTTTCCCAGACGCGGCGTATATCGGCAAGATGCATTTCGCATCGTCACTCGTTTCCCTTTTGGCTTTTTGCAAAAGGCGCGCCGCCTGGAAATGAAAAAGGAAGTACTCGTCTATCCGAACGTCGAGACCGTCGCCGATTTTTCGGAGATTTTTGCAGGCATTGAAGGCGCGCTGGAGAGTATGTCCAAAGGTCGCGGCCAGGATTTGTACGCACTGCGCGATTATGTACCGACCGACAGCGTGCGCCATGTCCATTGGAAAGCGTCCGCGCGACTCGGCTCATTGATGGTGCGCGAATTTACCCTCGAGGAAGATTTCCGCGTGTTGCTTGTTTTGGATCCACACTTGCCGCCAGGAACCGCGGTTCCTGCGTCACCCGAGATTCGCAATCAACGCTTCGAGCGGGCGGTCACACTTTGCGCCGGTCTCGCATGGCACTTTTACGAACGAGGCACGCAGCTCCAGTACCGTAGCCCTGGGCTTGAAACTCCGCTTGGCTCTGCAGAAGAAAATATTTTTCCAATCCTTGAGCATCTTGCAAGAGTTCAGCCACTCCCTTTCGATTCCACGCACGCACTAATGCAAGACCTTGCATCCGCTCCGGACATTTTCAAGATCATCGTTACCAGCCAGAAGCACGGCACCATACCCGCGATGCTTTGGCATTCCTCTTACGTCCTGTTTCTTGACGACTTCATCGAGTAGCACAACTGCTTTGCTGCTGTGCGAAAATACATCGCACATGCTCACTGGCCGCGAACTCGCTTCGTTCCGCAAATCCCTTCTCAGATGGTTCCGGCAATTTCAACGCGACCTTCCGTGGCGCAAATCAAAAGATTCCTATCGTATCTGGCTTTCGGAAATCATGTTGCAGCAGACGCGCGTCGTCGCAGTGATTCCCTACTACGAACGGTTCCTCGAACGATTCCCGAATGTGCAATCGCTTGCCGAAGCGCCCGAGGAAGAAGTTTTGCGCCTGTGGTCCGGACTGGGCTATTACAGTCGCGCACGAAATTTGCAAAAGGCGGCTCAGCAAATCGCTGGCGAATTCGGCGGAACTTTTCCCAGGTCAAGAGAGCAGATCCTTTCTCTCTCCGGAATCGGCGAATACACGGCATCGGCGGTCGCAAGCATTGCATTCGGTGAAAAGTGTGCCGTGCTGGATGGAAATGTCGCGCGCGTTCTTTCACGGCTCGGCGCAATTCGCGGAGACCTTCGCGAATCGAAAAAATGGAAGAATTTACAAAAAGAAGCGGACCGCTTGCTTGCTCCAGACGCACCAGGCGATTGGAATCAAGCCATGATGGAACTGGGCGCAACAATCTGTACGCCGCGCGCTCCGCAATGTTTGCTCTGTCCCGTGGCATCAAATTGTGAAGGGCGAAAATTGGGAATTGCAGAAGGGTTGCCGGAAGCACGCCAGAAACGCGATGTGGTGGATGTCGTGCTTGCGAGCCTTGTTGTAACGAATGCACAGGGAGAGACCCTTCTTCTTCCTCCACCGAAGCAGAAAAACAAAGATGACCAAGCCGACCACGTGCCCACGCTCGTTTCAAATTTGTGGCACTTCCCTACAATCTCGGCGAACGGCGATTTGATGAAGTCAGTTTTAGCCAGTTGTAAAAGCATCTTTACAACGAAACCGCCGAAACCGGAGAGTTTTCAGCAGCTCGCCTCGGTTCGACATTCAGTGACGTATCGTAAAGTAATCGTGCATCCATTTTTGGTTCGAGTGATCCGTCTGCCCAAAGCTCACGGGGCAAATACCATCGCATTAAATAGAGTTACTGAACTCGCCATTTCCAATCTCACGCGGAAAATCGCAAAACGCGCTCTGGCGTCACTGGAAGCAAAACGCCAGTAACAGAGCGTTATTCTTTCGCCCGTCTCCATTCGCCTCTTTGAGAGGCGATGTTATCCTGAAAATTCATCATGGCCAGCACCGTCCCCACTCCCCTTGTACGCGAATTGCCCGCCGAGCGATTTTTTCGCGCCTCTATTTTTCTTTTGATTCTCACCGGCGTGGTTTGTCTCGTCGCCACCGGAAAACTCGATCTCATCAGCTCGATTCTTTCCGTCGCCGGACTGCTCTACAAAGGCCATCGTTGGTGGAATCATCAACCGCCTGAGCTCAGCCCCCGCGCCGCGACCTGGCTGGTAACGGCTTATCTTGCGTTTTTCCCAATCGACATTTTCGTTTTTTCCCGAATGTTCACGGCCAATTCGCCGAATCCTTCGCTTTATGCGGCGCTTATTGCCGCGGTCCATTTTCTCCTCTTCATCACGCTGGTGCGTTTGTACAGTGCGTCCACCGATCGTGACGCGCTTTTCCTTTCGATGCTTTCCTTCGCGGCAGTTCTCGCATCTGCCGTTCTCACCGTGGACACAACCTTCCTCGCTCTGTTTTTTGTCTATCTACTTTTTGCGGTTGCAACATTTTCATGCCTGGAACTGCGGCGTGGCGCGACGGACGCGTTGCCCGCGCAAATTATCAATCCACGAGAACGCGAACGCCGTCTCGCCCGCGCACTGAGTGTCGCGGTCATTTGCGTAACGATTGGCGCGATTTTCACCGGCGGCTTACTCTTTTTCTTTTTCCCTCGATTCAGCGCCGGATACATGGGCCGCACCAGCATGAACACGACGCTCATGTCCGGCTTCACAGACGATGTGGAACTTGGAGAAATCGGGGAGATCAAAAAGAGTTCTGCTGTTGTTCTGCGCGTGCAAACGGGCGGGCCTGTTGATTACGACAAACTGCGTTGGCGTGGTATCGCGCTTGCTAACTTCGACGGAACGCGTTGGACTTCCGGCGGCCGGGGTTCTGTAGCGGTATTTGCAAAAGCAGACGGTTGGATCCCCGTCACCGGGGCGCAGCAAAAAACCGGAGAACACTCGAAGATTTTGCAGTACACAGTTTTGATGGAACCCATGGCAAGCGACGCGCTATTCGTTCCCGGAAACGGCGTCGCGGTTCGCGGAAATTTCTCAGGCGACCGTTCCAGTCCGTTCGGCGGCCGGCGCGCTTATCTCTTCCGTGACTCTTCCGATTCCGTTTTTAATCCATTTCACAATTACGTTGCGATGCGGTATTTCGGGATTTCGCGGCTGCCGCAATTTCAACTGGATAAGCTGCGCACCGCGGGCACGGACTACCCCACCGAAATAACTGATTTCTATTTGCAATTGCCGAAGCTCGATCCACGCATTCCCGCACTCGCAAAAAGCGTGACGGCGCAGGCGCAAACGCCGGTGGACAAAGCGATCGCGATTGAAGCCCATTTGCGCACGAAATATGCGTACACGCTCGAACTGACTGGCAAACCGGGTGGCGATCCGCTGGCGCATTTTCTCTTCGAGACACGCGCCGGCCATTGCGAATATTTTGCGTCGGCAATGGCGGTAATGCTGCGCACGCTTGGCATTCCGTCACGCGAAGTGAACGGATTTTTGCCGGGAGAATACAACTCGCTTGGCGGCGACTACATTGTGCGAGCGAGCGACGCACACAGTTGGGTCGAAGCCTATTTCCCTGGAAATGGCTGGGTAGTATTCGATCCGACGCCTCCAGCAATAGATGCAAAGCCGGGAATATTTTCGCGTTTCGCGCTTTTCGCCGACTGGATCGAGCTCACCTGGAACGAATGGGTGATCAACTACGACTTCGGCCACCAGGTGCAACTCGCGCAGTCGCTACAATCGAAATCGCGCAATTGGCGCGACGTGGCACGCGAATGGTTCGACCGCAAACAAGCAACCGGAAAAGGTTTGCTGCGACGATGGCAGTTCAGCCACGCGTCCTTCGGGATGCTGGTTCCCGTCGTTTTGGTTTCATTCTTGCTGATTTTGCGGTTTCGGGTTGTAGGGCGCGTTTTTCGCGCGGTGTTGCTCTTTCTGCAATTGCGGGGGAAGCCGTCTGCGCAAAACAGCCCGCAGCTTGCATCGCGCCTGTATCTTGAAATGCTTCGCATTTTGAAGAAAGCTGGATTTTCACGAGGCGAAACGCAAACGCCGAATGAATTTGCCGTAGGAATCAAGGAAACCGGCCTCGCTCGCGCTGTGCAGGAGTTCACGCAGCTCTACTCCGCTGCGCGATTTGGCGGCGCGTTCTGTGACACCAGCCGTTTGCAGGAATTGCTGGGGCATATCCGTACGGCGGCGCGTTCGCGCTAGCCAGGTTCTTCATTTCATTGCCAGTTCCTCGTCCACTGGAGAATCAAGCTCGATTTCAGAGGCTTCTGGGGACGCGTGTTATAATTATGGAATTGTCTGGGCGAGTAAAATTGCACTTTATGACGCGCAGTAACACAAAAGTCGGATTTGTCAGTCTCGGATGCCCCAAAAACCTCGTGGACAGCGAGGTGATGATGGGCATTCTTTCGCACGAAGGATATGAGCTAACGCCGCATGCAGCGGAAGCGGAGATCCTTGTCGTGAATACGTGCAGCTTCATCGAATCCGCGCAAAAAGAGTCGGTGGATACGATCCTGGAGATGGCGGAGTACAAGAAATTTGGTGCCGCGAAGAAATTGATCGTGGCGGGATGCCTGGTCGAACGCTACCGCAATCAGATTTTGGAGCAAGTGCCGGAAGTGGATGCAGTGGTCGGCACCGGCGAAATCGAACGGATTATCGAGGCAGTTGAAGGTGATTTGAAGGTCTTGCCGGCAGAGCCACCGGCGTTTCTCTATCACGATTTGACGCCACGCATGGTCACGACCCCAAGACATGCTGCTTACATCAAGATTGCAGAAGGCTGCGATCATCCGTGCAGCTTCTGCATCATTCCGCAATTGCGGGGGAAATTCCGCAGCCGGCGTTTTGAGTCTGTCGTGAAAGAAGCGGAAAATTTGGCCGCGGCGGGCGCGCGGGAAGTGACGTTGATTGGGCAAGACACGACTTCGTACGGCGAAGATTTGGGATTGCGGGACGGGCTTGCAAAACTGCTCTCTCGCCTTGCAGAAATTGATGAGCTCTCCTGGGTGCGGTTCCTCTACGCTTATCCCAACCGTGTCACACAAGGATTGTTGGACTCCCTCGCGGCGCATCCGCGTCTCGTGAAATACATGGATATGCCGCTGCAACACGCCAGCCGCAACGTTCTTGCGCGCATGAAGCGCGGCTCGAACGGCGACGCATTTCTGAAATTGCTGGAGCGAATTCGCGCAACGATTTCGGGTGTTTCGCTTCGAACTTCATTTATTGTCGGATTTCCAGGTGAGACCGATGCGGATTTTGAAGAGCTGTGCGATTTTGTTCGCGCGGCGAAGCTCGACTGGATGGGCGTCTTCGAGTATTCCGACGTGGATAACGCCGCGAGTTTTCCCCTCGATGGAAAAGTGGATGCGGAAACGATCACCGAGCGCCGCAATCGCCTGATGGAGATTCAAAAGAAAATTTCGAAGGAAAATCTGCGCAGGTTCAAAGGTCAAACGGTTCGCGCTCTCGTTGAGGGCGAGTCGAAAGAGAATCCATTGGTCTGGGAAGCGCGTCTTGAAGGCATGGCCCCGGAAATCGACGGCAAACTTTATTTGACGGACATCGAACTGCCGAGCGGTAAAATCGCCGCGATGGGCGACATGGTTCGCGTTGGAATTGAAAAAACCGACGCGTACGATCTGGTGGGGCGAGTGGTGGAAATTGAGCCACGGCCGACGCCAAAAAGGCAGCCGACGCCAGTCCCGGCCGAAGCCCTGACCCGAATCACGACCGGCGCGCCGTTGCGTGTACTCGGGTAACGAGCGGCGGGCATCTGAGTTACTATGGTTTCGAAATTCAGACGCAAAATCCCATGATCTACAAATGCCCTATTTGCAAGACTGCAACGGATTCTGAAAAGGATAAGAATTTCCCTTTTTGCAGCGAGCGCTGCCGCACGATGGACCTCGGCAATTGGTCTAGCGAAAAATACGTCGTGTGCGACCCGATCTTCGACGAAGAGGAATTGGAGAAAACGGAAGAAAACCGCAAGACCATCATCCTCGACCTGAATGAAACCGATGACACCGAGCGCTGAACCTTCCACACAAAAACAGAAGCCAACCGTTGCGCTCGCTATCGCGACGGCGCTGGGAGTCGGTTATGCGCCGAAAGCGCCCGGGACGTTTGGCTCGCTCGTCGGCGTCATTACTATTTTTCTTTCCGCTGTTTTCTTTCTGCGGCCTGCGCATTGGACGGATCTCTTTTCATTGCATCCACTCGTGGATGCGACTCTGATGGACAGGCATTTTCTGGTGCCCGGTTCGGACATCCATGACGCAGCAATGTGGCTGCCGTTGGTTTGTGCGTTTGCCCTGCTTTTCTTTTTGGCGATGGCTGGCGTGTGGGCCTCCCATCTCGCCGCTGATTACGCGGGAATAAAAGATCCGCAATTTGTTGTGATTGACGAAGTCGCAGGCCAGCATCTCACACTTGTGTTGCCTCTGATTCCGATTGCTTTGCCGAATTTGCAGTCGCACGTGGATTTTTCAGTCTACGCAATTTTTTCTGCACTCAGTTTGGTGAATTGGAAATACCTGCTGACAGGATTTGTACTGTTCCGGCTTTTTGATATCTGGAAGCCGTATCCCATCAAGAATCTGGAAAAATTACCAGGCGGCTGGGGAATTATGGCCGATGATTGGCTGGCGGGCGTGTATGCTGCCATTCTGCTGCGCGCCGCGTTACACTTTGGGTTGCTATGAAATTCGGGTTCGGAACATCCGCAGAAAAGAACGGAACGCCACGAATTGAGCGTGTTGCGCCGAGCGCGGCGATTCCGGGCGGCGAAATGGCTCTGATAGGCAGCGGATTTGCCTCGCGCGGTGCGTCAAAACCCGTGGTGCGTTTTGGTGAAACGGAGAGCGGACTTTCGCTCGTGAGTGCGAATCGTGTAGTTGCGCGCGTGCCGGATGGAGCGTTCGGCGGACTCGTTTCGATTGAAAGCAGCGGGCACCGCAGCCAGTCTTTTCCTGTTTCTGTGGCGATGCAGATTGCGGACAATTTGCAGCCGGTGGCAAATCCCGCGGTGGACTTCGAAGGAAATACTTATGTGACGTTTAGCGGGCCGCGAGGGCAGCGTGTTCCTGTTTCACTTTACAAAGTAACGGCGAATTTCAATGTGAAGCCTTATGTAACCTCAATGGTGAATCCAAGCGGGTTGGCATTGGATCGCAGCGGAAATTTGTTTGTGTCCTGCCGCAATGACGGCACAGTGCACCGTGTTACGCCTGATGGACGCTCGGAAGAATGGATTGAAGGAATGGGAGTGGCCACGGGGCTTGCGTTTGACCGCGAGGAAAATCTGTACGTCGGCGACCGCAGCGGAACGATTTTCAAAATCAGCCCCAGCCGCGAGATTTTTGTATTTGCGACGCTGGAGCCATCTGTGGCGGCGTATCACCTGGCCTTTCATCCCGATGGTGAGCTCTATGCAACGGGGCCAACGACTTCGAGCTTTGACCGCGTTTACCGTATTTCAAAAAATGGCGAGGTGACTACCTTTTATCGCGGGCTGGGACGGCCGCAAGGAATTGCGTTCGATCGCGACGCAAATCTATATGTTGCTGCGTCTCACGCGGGCAGGCGCGGCATTGTGTGCATCTCCCCGCAAGGGCATGCGGAGCTCGTCCTCTCCGGTTCGCAAATTGTTGGGATGTCGCTGCTGCCTACGGGCCGCGCGATGATTGTGACTACTAACGCGCTCTATAGCCTCGATTGGGACGTGCGCGGCTTGCCACTTCTGGGCTGATACAATTTCCTTCCAATGATGAAAGCGGAAATCATCGCGGTTGGGTCGGAGTTGCTGACGCCGGACCGTCTGGATACCAATTCCCTTTTCCTGACGGAAGAGTTGAACAAGCTCGGCATCGAAATTCTCCGAAAAACAATTGTCGGCGACGACCGTGAGTTGCTGCGCGAAGCGTTTCGCGATGCGCTGAACCGCGTGCCGCTGATTGTTTCGAGCGGCGGGCTTGGGCCGACCGAAGACGACCTAACGCGTGAGACCGTGGCGGAGTTGCTGGACCGGAAACTGAAACGAGATGACAGGATTGTAGACGCAATTAAAGCGCGCTTCCGCTCGTTCGGGCGCGAGATGCCGGAAACGAATATTCGTCAGGCGATGGTGCCGGAGGGCGCAGAACCACTGAACAATCCGCGCGGGACGGCACCGGGATTGTGGATTGAAGATGGCGAGCACATGATCGCGCTGCTTCCCGGTCCGCCGCGCGAACTAAAGCCAATGTTTTTGGAAGAAGTGCTTCCCCGTGTGGCGCGGCGCGCTTCCGGTGTGCGCATGTTTCATCGCGAGCTGCGCGTGACCGGTCTCGGCGAATCGCTCGTAGATGCGCGGATTCAGCCGGTCTACAAGCGGTATTCAGATGTGAACACGACGGTGCTGGCCTCGCCGGGTGAAGTGCAAGTTCACTTGCGAATGTGGACGGAGGACGCAGCGCACGTGCAGAAAACGTTCGCGGAGATTGAGCAAGGGTTTGAGATTGCGCTGACGGACAGAATTTTTTCCCGCGATGGATCGCCTCTGGAAGAAGTGGTTGCGCGGCTGCTGACTCTGAACAACGCGACCATCTCTGCGGCAGAAAGTTGCACGGGCGGTTTGCTGGCGGAACGGCTGACAAGTATCGCTGGGAGCTCTAGTTATTTTCTGGGTGGAGTGGTTTGTTATAGCAATGAGATGAAAACGGCTTGGGCGGATGTACCTGCGGAAATGATTGCCGCCAAAGGCGCAGTAAGCGCAGAAGTAGCTGTTGCGCTTGCGGAAGGAATCCGGCGGCGCGTAGGAAGCGCGTTGGCGGTGGGAATTACCGGCATTGCCGGCCCCGGCGGAGGAAGCGAAGAAAAACCCGTCGGAACCGTCCACATCGCGCTGGCGAGTGCATCCGAAACAAAGGCACGTGCATTGCGCTTCCCGGGCGATCGAGAGATGGTGCGGTTGCAGGCGTCGCAGGCGGCCCTCGATCTTGTGCGCGTTCATTTTCTGTATACCGGTTCGGCGAAGCGGATCTGAACGGTGCGGCTCTTCGTCGCGTTGCAGATTTCCAATGAGATTCGCGAGGCGATTGCTGCCCTGATTTACATACTAAAACCACTGGATAATTCCTGGAAGTGGACGCGAGCCGAAAATCTGCACGTAACGCTAAAGTTTCTCGGTGAGATTTCCCCTCAAAAATTGCCTGACGTTATTGGGGAGCTGCAAAGCATTCGAGCCAAACTGCCAATACCATTGAAACTCAAATCATTGGGCTTCTTTCCCAACGAACGGCGGCCTCGCGTGCTATGGGCAGGCATGGATCCGCCACCAAACTTGCCTGAACTGGCTTCGCGGATCGACGCATCTCTTGCGAAGATCGGCATCGCGCGTGAAGAACGCGAATTCATGCCTCACTTGACGCTCGCCCGAAGCAAAGAAGGAAGAGTTTCGCCACAATTGCGGGAGACACTGGCGAAACATTCCAGCACCGAATTCGGTTCGATGAGCGCTTCGGCATTCTTTCTCATCGAGAGCAAACTAAAATCCACGGGCGCGGAGTACACTACGCTGAAGTCGTTTTCAGGCGCTCACGAACTCTGAATGCAAATGCAACTCACACCTGTTGTAGTTTTTGTGGCTGCATATTTCTGTGGCTCGATTCCGTTTGGATTGTTGCTTGGAAAACTCTTTGCTGGCGCCGACGTACGCAAAACAGGCAGCGGAAACATTGGTGCAACAAACGTGGCGCGCAGCGCGGGTCTTGGCGCGGGAATCTTGACACTCGTGCTCGACGCGGCAAAAGGCGCCGTGCCCGTCTGGCTGGCGCGACACTATTTTCCCGATCATGCTGCGCTTCAAATCCTCGCGGGATTGGGATCCCTGGTTGGACATTGTTTTCCTGTTTGGCTGAATTTCCGCGGTGGAAAAGGTGTCGCGACGGCGGCAGGAGTTTTTCTAGTTTTGTGTTTACCGGCAGCGATAGGAGCGCTACTTGTGTTTGCCCTGGTCGTAGGATTTTGGCGATACGTTTCTTTGGCGTCGATCTCGGCAGCAGCCGCTATGCCGCTGCTAATCTATTTTTTGTGGGCGCCACACTATGCACCTCCCATTTCGGTGACAGTCGGATCGCTCGCCGCAGCTTTGCTGATTGTATATAAGCATGACGCAAATCTTCAGCGGCTTGTCGAGGGTACGGAGCCGAAATTCTCCTTAAGCAAGAAACGTGAAGAGAAAAACGCCGCATGAGCCGAATCGCAATTCTCGGCGGCGGGAGCTGGGGTACGGCACTCGCGATTCTTTTATCACGCAACCGCGAGGCCCACGAGATCTCGCTGTGGGTGCACGACCGCGAACTTGCTCGCACGATCCAGGAGAAGCGCGAGAACGCGGCCTATCTGCCCGGGCAGGCGATTCCTCCCTCAGTCTCGGTTGGATCAGAGATGGTGGCCCTTGAGCGCACGGAAATTGTTATTGGAGCGATGCCGTCGGCGCATGCGAGAAAAGTTTACAGTGCAGCACTGCCGTTCTTGCGCGAGGAAACGGTTATCGTCAGCGCGACAAAAGGGCTAGAGCCCACGACTCACGCGAGAATGACCGAAATGATTAAGCAAACCACGTCGGCACAATTTGTGCCGAAAATAGCGGTACTGAGCGGTCCATCGTTCGCACAGGAAGCCGCGCGAGGAGAGCCAACAGCGGTTGTGCTGGCTTGCGAAGACGAAGGCATCGCAAAGACACTGCAGGAAAAATTCAACGGGCCGGCGTTTCGGCTATACACGAATCGTGACGTGCTCGGCGTGGAACTGGCTGCCGCGATGAAAAACGTGATTGCCATCGCTGCAGGCGCTTGCCAGGGCCTGGGGTTGGGCGCAAATACACTGGCGGCCCTCATTACTCGCGGACTTGCGGAAATGACCCGGCTGGCCGTGGCCTTGGGAGGGAAGCAGGAGACACTGAGCGGACTCGCCGGGCTGGGCGATCTGGTCCTCACCTGCACCGGCTCCCTGAGCCGTAACCGGCACGTAGGATTGGAGTTAGGTAAGGGCCGTGCGCTCGCGGACATTGTCGGAGAAATGAAAATGATCGCCGAAGGTGTGGGCACAACGGCAGCTCTCCTCGCACTATCCCGTGAAAACAAAATCGACCTGCCTATCACAGAACAAGTGAATGCCATCCTTCACGAAGGCAAAACCCCCGCCGCAGCAATTCGCGAAATCATGGAGCGCCCCCCAAAACGCGAATAGCGCTTCGCGTGCGAGTAGTACCTTCGTCCCATTAGCTGATCCGCACCCTACGAACGCGACGCCGCACACCGCAGCTTGCCTCCAAATTAAAATGGATAGCTGCTTATGGAATCCAGCTGGAAACAAGGCGTAGAGCGGGTGCGGTCTGGGCGGATACGCATTCTATGGCTCGTTCTGGGGGCGATGCTGCTCATCAGCGCTCTGCCAATTGGCCTTTATCACCGCCAGGTGCTGCAGCTTAGCCAGGACAAACTGGTGGACACAGAGCGCGTTCAGCAGTCGGACGTGACGCGTTCCTTGGCGCAGGAAGTGCAGCTCTTTGACTCCAACATCACCCAACAACTTTTGAGCGAACAGCAAGTTCTGGAACTGGCGGGCACGATTCAGGACGTGGCCGACCCGGCAGCGGAACCCAAAGTCACGCGCTTGCTGGAAAATTTTGTGGAGAGCAACCGAAACACGGTTCTCTACTTGACGGCTGTCAGCACTAATGGAAAAGGCACCAGCGCAACGCAAGGGAATTTTCGCGCAGAGCAGGATCCGTTCGTCAGCAAAGTGCTTGCGCGAGCGCTGGAAATTTGCCAGCAATCGCAACAGCTCAACATCGTAAAGTTCCGCAGCGATCCTCTGGCGCTTGCGCCGAACAATCAGCCTGCGTTCGTCATTGCGATTCCGCTGATCTCACAAGGCAAATTTACGGGAATGTTGGCAGCGGTAGTTTCCTTCCGTCCTATCTTGCAACGCCTGAATGACGCAAGTGTTCGCGGGCGCACCGTGTTCATCGTCGATCACCGTGGAAAACTGATTGCACATCCAGACACGACAAGGTTCATTCCTGGCGAAGACGCAGGCTCCGATCCGGTCGTAGCGCAGATCAAGGGCCTTCCACGCGACCTGCACAATACGGAGACCATGCGCTATACGGACAAAGAAGGAAAGAAGTCCGTGGAAATGATCGGGACGTACAGCACGCTCAGCGAATTGAACTGGGCGGTTGTCGCCGAACGCAGCCTGAACGAAGCTCGCACCGACGCCGGCGTCACGGAATTGAACCGGCAAGCGCTGGCCTTCGTCAGCATCGTTGTGCTTGCAGCGATTCTTGTCGGCTACTTTTTTGCCGTAGGCATCAGCGGCCCGATTCGAAGCCTTGCTGCTTCCACGCGGGCCATCAGCCGCGGCGAATTTCATCAACGGTCGCCCGTGCGCGGCGCGTCGGAAATCAGCGAGCTGGCCGAAAACTTCAACAAAATGGCCAGCGACATCGAAGAGTACATCGAGAAGCTGAAAGAAGCCGCAGAAGAGAATCGCGAACTGTTCATTGGTTCGATCCGCATGCTTGCGGCCGCAATCGACGAAAAGGATCCCTACACGCGAGGCCATTCCGGGCGTGTCGCGAAATATTCGCAAATTATTGGCCGCGAATTGGGATTGGCCGCGGATGAATTGGACAAACTACGCATCGCAGCGCTGCTGCATGACGTAGGTAAAATCGGCGTCGACGACCGCGTACTGAAAAAACCCGGCTCGCTGACGCCGGAAGAGTTTGATTTGATGAAGCAGCACACCGTAAAAGGTGCAAACATCATGCGCCCGGTTTCGCAATTGAAAGAAATGCTGCCTGGCATCGAATTGCACCACGAACACATTGACGGGCGCGGCTATCCATATGGCCTTTCCGGCCCGCAGATTCCTCTCATGGCGCGCATTATCGGAGTTTCCGACACTCTGGACGCCATGACGACCAACCGTCCCTATCAGACGGCAATGGACCTCGACTTTGCGCTGGGGCGCATCAAGGCGCTCACAGGCTCGAAATTCGACCCGGTTGTCGTGAACGCGCTCGAATCCGCAATTACCGCAGGCAGGCTGCGGCTCTCCGCCGTCGAAGTGCAAGTCTGAAGCGTGTCCCCGACGGCGCGTGATTCTCCTCTCTGTTACAATTTGAGTTTGCGCCTCTGGTGGCGCATCAAACCATGTTCTCCCTATTTGGAAAAAAGGATAAGCCGGAGAAGGCCGAGCCGTCGTTGCTGGAACGCCTGAAAGCTTCGGTCACCAAGACCAAAGCGGCGCTGGCGGAGACCGTAGACACAATTTTTCTCGGCGAACGCGCGATCGATCCTTCCATTTTGAAGGATCTGGAAACGGCGCTGATTTCTGCGGATATTGGCGTCAAGACGACACGCGAAGTTCTAGACTCCGTAAAAGAAAAACTGGATCGCAACGCTCTTTCCAATGCGGCGCAACTGAAACACGAGATTAAGTCGCACATAGCACGAATCTTGAAACCTGTAACAGAGCTGCAGCTCGGAAACACGTCGAGCAACGGTTCAGGGCCGCGCGTTGTTTTTATTGTCGGAGTAAACGGCGTCGGCAAGACAACAAGTATCGGCAAGCTCGCGAACCGGCTGCGGCAACAAGGATTGAACGTTGTGCTTTGCGCGGCGGACACGTTCCGTGCAGCGGCGATTGAACAGCTGGAAATTTGGGCCAAGCGCAACGGCGTGGAAGTCATAAAGCAAAAATCCGGCGCGGACCCGGCGGCGGTGGTTTTTGATGCGGTTGCGGCAGCGAAATCACGCAATGCCGACGCGGTGATAGTAGATACCGCAGGCCGTCTGCATACGAAATCCAACTTGATGGCCGAGCTTGAAAAGATGAAACGCACCGCTGCGAAAGTTATCCCCGGCGCGCCGCATGACATTTTGCTGGTAATGGACGCAACTACTGGTCAAAACGGACTTTCCCAGGCCCGCGAATTTACTTCCGCCGTTGGCGTAACCGGAATTATTTTGACCAAACTCGATGGCACAGCAAAAGGCGGCATCGTCGTCGCAATTTCACGTGAACTTGGTTTGCCAATTCGTTTTGTAGGTACGGGCGAACAGATTGACGACCTCGTACCCTTTGATGCGGAAACATACGTAGACTCCCTCTTCGACTAAACCGTGAACGACCACGACATTCGATTTCTGCAACACGCACTGACGTTAGCGCGCAAAGGCATTGGTCTTGCTAGCCCGAATCCGACGGTTGGCTGCGTAATTGTGCGCGACGGCGAAATTGTTGGCGAAGGCTTTCATCAGTATGACTGGCGCGATCACGCCGAAATTGTCGCGCTAAAATCGGCAAGCGAAAAAGCGCGCGGCGCGACGATGTACGTCAGCCTTGAACCATGCAATCACACCGGTCGCACAGGCCCATGCACCGAAGCGATCATCAAAGCAGGCGTCGCGCGAGTTGTGATCGCGACGCGCGATAAGAATCCCAAAGTGACTGGCTCTGGAATCGAACGGCTGAAATCCTCCGGAATCTCCGTTGAACTTGGCCCGAACGACATCGAGCTGGACGCGACAGAACTGAACGAAGGTTTTTTTCGCTGGTCTTCGACTGATAAGCCGTTCGTCATTTTGAAATCCGCATTGACTCTCGATGGGCAGCTCGCCCTACCCAAACAAAGCAAGGGAAAAAAGCGCGAGTGGATCAGCTCCGAGGAATCGAGGGCGGAGGTTCAGCGACTGCGCCACGCGTCTGACGCCTTGCTCACAGGAATCGGCACAATCCTTGCCGACGACCCTCTTCTAACAGATCGCAGCGGTTTGCCGCGCCGCCGGCGACTGCTGCGCGTGATTCTGGACTCAAAACTAAAGCTTTCACCAAATTCCAGAATCGTGAAAACATTGGACGACGATCTGCTCGTTTTCACGGTTTCGTCACTCAAATCACCGAAAGCGCGAAAGCTGCAAAATTCAGGTGTCGAAATCGTTCGCTTGCCGGCGCGGCGAGCCCGGATTGATCTCAGAGCCGTGCTGAAGGAACTTGGCCGCAAAGACATCCTGAGCGTTCTGCTCGAAGCAGGACCCACGCTGAACAGCGCGGCGCTTACGGCAAAAGTCGTCGATAAACTCTTCCTGTTTTATGCACCAAAGTTCGCCGGACAACAAACAGTTCCATTTGTGCGCGGTTCCGTCCCGACGCCGAAAATTCGCGCACTGCACTATCGGGAGCGCGAATTTGGGGGCGATTTCGCCATGGAAGCGTGGTTACACGAAACTTGAGCAGCAGGTTTGCACAGCACATTTCGGAACGCGCCGATTTCCTGTAAACTTTCCTTAAATTCCGCAGGGTCCGCTTTTCAAAGATTTTCCGGAATTTTTACTCTTCGCGATCGCCGAGGTACTCGCCATGTGCGCCACAGCCGTTTCCGACATTCGCATTCCGCATTTCATCGGCGGCCAATGGACCGCTTCCACATCCGCCAATTGGCAGGACGTCCTGAATCCCGCGACGGGCGCGTCGCTCGGAAAAGTTCCGCTCGCCGAAGCGAGCGAAGTGAACGCTGCGATTGAAGCCGCCGCTGCCGCATTCCCCGAATGGCGACGCACGCCGCCGGAAGATCGTATCCAGCCTCTCTTCAAATTGAAGATGCTCCTCGAACAGCACATAGATGAGCTAGCGCGCCTCATCACTATTGAAAACGGAAAGACTCTAACGGAAGCGAAAGCCGAACTACGCCGTGCCATAGAAAATGTCGAAGTCGCCTGCGGCATCCCCATGATGATGCAGGGCTACAACCTGGAAGACGTCGCGCGTGGCATTGACGAGACGATGATCCGCCAACCGATGGGTGTCGTCGCCGCGATTACCGCCTTCAATTTTCCAGCAATGATTCCCTTCTGGTTCTTGCCCTACGCCGTCGCGACGGGAAACACTTTCGTGCTGAAAGGTTCCGAGCGCGTTCCCCTCACTATGAAGCGCGTGTTTGAACTACTGGAGCAAATTGGCTTGCCAAAGGGCGTCGTAAACATGGTGAACGGCGGAAAAACCGCCGTGGATACGATCCTCGATCATCCGAAAGTGCGCGCAGTCAGCTTTGTCGGCTCAACGCCTGTGGCGAAATATATTTATGCGCGCGCAGCGGCCAGTGGGAAGCGCGCACAATGCCAGGGCGGCGCAAAAAATCCGGTGATTGTGCTACCGGATGCGGACATGGACATGGCCACTCAAATTATCGGCGACAGCGCGTTCGGTTGCGCAGGACAACGCTGTCTTGCGGTCTCAGTAGCAGTCGCTATCGGCGACGCGCAGAAAACGTTCCGCGATTCGATTGCCGCTGCCGCCACAAAGCTAAAAGTCGGCAACGGCCTGGAAGAAGGCACACAAATGGGCCCGGTAATCACGGCGCAGAGCAAGACCCGCGTCGAATCGCTGATTGCAGAAGGCGAGAAGCAAGGCGCGAAAATTCTCGTGGACGGCCGCAACGCAAAAATCTCCGGTCACGAAGCTGGCAATTTCGTAAAGCCGACGATTCTCGACGGCGTTCCGGTGGAAAGCGAACTCGCTCACACGGAGATCTTCGGCCCGGTCCTCAGCCTGGTTCACGCAAAAGATCTGGACGAAGCAATGTCCTTCCTCAGCAAAAACCCTTTCGGCAACCAGGCTTCTTTGTTCACTTCGAGTGGTTCCGCAGCGCGTCGCTTCCGCTACGAAGCACCCGCCGGAAACATCGGCATTAACATCGGTGTCGCCGCTCCAATGGCTTATTTCCCCTTCAGCGGATGGAAAGACAGCTTCTTCGGCGATATGCACGGCCAGGGGCGCGACGCCATCGAGTTCTACACCGATAAAAAAGTCGTCGTCGAGCGCTGGGCCAAAGAACACTCGCGCAAATTCTGAATCGCGCCGCGAACATACTCCGTTGCGCTTGCGAGCGGAAGCGCGTAGCATCCCCCACTAACCTTTCCTGTGGCTGACGCCGACTACCGCCCGCTGAAATCCGCAGTAAAAAAAGCAGGCGTATTTTCGTTCGTGTTCGTGATGTATTCGTATACGACGGGAGGTCCGTTCGGCCTCGAAGAGCAAGTCACAACCTCCGGCCCAGGCATGACGCTGCTCTATCACCTGCTCATTCCCTTCTTTTGGTGCATTCCGATTTCGCTCGTCGCCGCCGAACTCACTTCCGCCATGACTGTGCAAGGGGGCTTTTACCGCTGGGTACGCGCAGGTTTTGGCGATTTCTGGGGCTTCCTCGCCGGCTGGTGGAACTGGACCGCCTCATTCCTTCTCGGCGGCATTTACGCCGTTCTCTGCGCGGATTACCTTACCAACTATTTTCCTTCCATTTCCGGATGGAGGCACTACGCGCTCCATTACTCAATATCGTTCGTTCTTATCGTTATCATTACCTATGTGAATGTTCGCGGAATCGACCTCGTCGGCCGCATTTCAACTGTTTTAGAAATTGCCGTTCTCGTTCCTATTATCGTAATGACAGCTATCGCCCTCGCGCATGCGCATCACAGTCCCTTCACCCCGCTAACTCCCCCGCACAAGCCATTTTCGCAAGTCTTTGGTGTAGGCCTCGCTCTTGGCGTGTGGCTCTATTCCGGTTACGAGCAACTCTCAACCGTCGCCGAAGAAGTCGAAAATGCCCGCCGCAATTATCCGCTCGCGCTCGCCATCGTCGTACCCATGTCTATCGCCACCTATTTTCTTCCCACCTTTGCTTCACTCGCCGCACTCCATAACTGGCAGGATTGGAAAGAGGGTTTCTTCTCGGAGGCTGCGCGCCTGATCGGCGGCCCCTGGCTCGCTCTCGCTGTTACTCTCGCCGCCGCTATCGGCAGCATCGCTCTCCTTAACAGTACGGTTCTCGCCACTACACGCATGCCGTTTGCCATGGCTGAGGATGGATTTTTGCCAAACCGGCTCACACGCCTTCATCCACGTTTCGGAACACCGGCAGCATGCATCATCATTTCCGGAATCGTTTACGCCATCCTCGCCATTCGCAGCCTAACTCAGCTCATCACTGTCTATGCCTGGCTCCGCGTCGCCACTACCCTTATGACCGCTCTTTCTGGCTGGCGTCTCCGCCGAACGCACCCGCACCTCAACCGTTCTTTCAAAATTCCTGGTGGAAAAATTGGATTGATCTATTCCGTCGCCGCGCCTGTTTTTATGGGAATCGTGGCCACCGCGGGCAGTCTTCTGAGTGCCGAAAAATTCGCACTATATGGAGGTCCGGCCGCCATCATGCTCGGCCCCGCCGTGTATTTGCTATTTAAGCGAAAACGTCTCGCGGACTGATCTCAGCTAATCACATCCAGAAACCGGAACCAGAGACCGGCAAGCGGCAAAAACCACGGGTTTTTCCGGTACAAACCCAGCGGTGCGCCTCGAAACGGAATCTCAGCAAATGGGTTCGTATTTTGGGCAGCGCCGCCGGAAGTAATGTGTTCCGCCATTTTCTGCCCGAGTAGCGTCGCCATGGCCACACCATGCCCCGCGTAACCAACGGAATAATAGAGGCCATCCATCTTTCCCACGTGCGGCATCATGTCGAACGCGAAATCGAGCGTGCCGCCCCAAACAAATTCTATTCTCATGTCGCGCAGCTGCGGAAAAATCTCGACCATGTCCCGCCGCAGAATTTCTCGGCTCTCACGAATCGTATTTTCATTCTCAGGAAAAAATGCAGCACGCCCGCCGAAAAGCATTCGCCGATCTGGTGTCAGCCGGTAGTAATGGGTGAAATAGAGCGAATTGTAGATCATGCGATTGCGGGGGCTAATTTCCGCGGCCATCCCCTCCGGCAGAATTTCCGTAACAATGATGTATGAACCAATCGGAATGATTCGCCGCCGCAAGGCGGGTGTAGCTCCGCTTGTATATCCGCTCGTCGCAACTAGGACATCCCGGGCCCAAAGCGAACCGCGCGACGTAGAAATCTTGAAGCCTGAAGCTCCATTGTTCGCGGCTGGCTCGATCTGCTCCGCGCGCGTATGTTCATGAATCTCCGCGCCAGCGCGATTTGCCGCATCGCCCAGCCCGGAAACATACCGCGCTGGATTTACACCGGCGCTAAGATCATCCACTAGGCCGCCAAAATAATGGCTGGAACCAATTTCAGACGAAAGCGCTTCTCGCGGGACGATGCGGACTGTATGCCCAAGTTCTTGCGACATCGTTTCTGCGCTGCGTTCGAAACCTTCAAAGTGTTTCAGCTTGTTTGCAACTTCCAAATGTCCATAACGACAAAAATCGCAATCAATCTTCTCATCCGCCACGATGCCCTCGACCGTGGAAATTGCCTCCAGAGAAGCTGCAAACATCCGCTGTGTAATTTCTTTCCCGTAGCGCGAAATCAGATCCGCTGCACCAAGCTTCAGTCCCGTCAAAACCATGCCGCCATTGCGCGAACTGGCGCCCCACCCAACAGTCTGCGCTTCAAGGACGGCAACACGCGCGCCGCGCTTTGCCAGTGTGCGCGCAGCTGAAAGCCCCGTGAATCCTGCGCCGATTATCACCACATCAACCCGTTCGGGCAGCGGCTGCGATGCAACCCGCAGCATTTCGACCGTCGTCAGCCAAAAGTTTTTTTCTTGAACGGCCATCCACTCTCATCCAGTGTGGAACAAAGAAGCTACCTAGGGAGTTCGCTCACAGCCCGATGCGCTTCATCAATTGCCGCGTCCGTGTACGCACGCGCCGCAGAATCGGAATTTGCAATGGTGATGCGGCCAAACGGCGCTCGGCCAATTACATTTGGCCTTGGCCCAGCCGGCAAATCGCGATCGGAATACCAATCGTATTCGTATGCGTAACCATGGCCCCAGCGATTCGCAGTGATGGCTGCGATGTCGCGCGCCGCGTCAAACCCGGCAGAACCAAGCATGCGTTGCAGCTGGTCGCGCGTGTTGCGCTCGATTTTTTCAAAAGGCGTGGTCAAAAGCTCGTAGCGTCCGGCGCGATATTGATCGCGTCGCGGCGCTCCCAGGCTGCACGGCGTGCGCAAAAGAAAAAGCACTGCCGGCTCTTCCGGCTTGCTCGGAAATTTGTAGTCACCGATGCTAACCGGAAAATCGAGAGCAACAAACGAGTGATAGCTGCCCGGCGCCATGATTTGATGGACGCCAATCTGCGCGAACGATTTCCAATTACGAATTGCAACGCGTGTGTAAAGAAAAGGCGCTTTCACACAATATCCAAGTGCTTCTTTCTGCTTCTGCGGCAGATCGGGGCAGAGGTACGGCACCATCGCGTTGTAGCACGCCATCACGCAGTGTTTTGCACTAACCGAAACGAGCTTTCCGTCGTAAATATACGCGATTGAAACTTCGCCCGTAGTTCGCGCTTCTTTCGCATGCACAACGGTAGTTTGCAGACGAATTCGAACCGGCTGGTTTTCCTGATCGAGCTTGCTGTAGTCCGCTCTTGCAGTGACAACGTCTTCCATCGTGTGGCCGGGCATTGCCTCTGGAATCAAATCGCGAACAAGAAGCCGTGCGATGGTCGCATTCCCATCAGGAAAATGAAAAATGTACGGCTCCTCTTTACCCTGATCTCCCAGGCCAAGTCCGTCAAATCCCGGATACGTAAACGACCCATAGTCATCTCCGTTTATATAGCAACCGTAAGCAGAAATGGCTTCAATGCCAACTGCATAGAGGTCGTGCGGAAATTTCTGGAAGAACGGCAAAGATTCCGGCAAGACCCGACAATGCTTCGTCAGAAAATCAGCCATGCTGATTCTCTTGAGCAGAGTGATTTTTTGCGAGCGCGTGAGTCCGGGTAGATAGTCTTTCTTTTCAGTGTAGACGCGCGCAATGTCCTTCTTCATCGCGTCTGAAAGAGGCGATCTCGCAAGAAAATCCGACCAAGGAATAACGCCCATGCCGGTCTGCAGCACATCCGTTCCAAAAGTTTCCTTGTCGAAGAAACATCCGGTGCCGAACTTCTCGAAAAGTTTCGAGTCGTAATCCTTGTAAAATTTCTGCGCGTCGATCCCAAGATCTGTGAAGAGCCCCTTCGCGACCTTGCTGTAAGCAGAAGGGCTTTCGATAGATTGAGTCCCGCCATTTGCCAAAAGCATTCGCCCGTCAACTTCAAACTCGTCGCGACGCGCATGACCGCCAAAATCGTCATGGCTATCGAGCAGCAAGATTTTGGAATTCTTGCCAAATGTCTTTCGATAGAAATGGGCCGCAGCCAGCCCGCTGATTCCTGCTCCAACAACCACGAGGTCATACGTTTCGCCGGGCTTTTCCGGCGCGCCCAGCGAATCCCACGCTTTTCCGTCACGCAATTTGTGCGCGTATTCGTAAACGTTCTGCTGGTCGCCCCGAAGACCTGTAAGCGCCGGTGGATAGTTCGGGGAAATTGCCTGCTGCGCGCTTGCGAAAGAAGAGCGCATTCCAAGTACTGCCCCGCCAACAGCGACCGCCGCACCGTCCAGAAAATCTCGGCGGGAAATCGGGCGATCCATCCCCAATTCGCGGTCGCGTTGTTCGTCGTTCATCTCATTGTCCCCAAAAACGTCCTATTCTTACACAATTTTAGTAAGGTTTTGCCGAAAGGGCTGATCGCTCTGAATTTGGTTCTCGCTCTCAAATCCGTTATCTTGAAGGTGAGGATCGGCCTTGTTCACGGGAATCATCGAGCATCTCGGCTCCATCGCAACGCTTTCCTTTGGAAAAAGTGGCGGGCGTATCGTCATTCATGCGCCGAGTCTTGCTTCGTCTTTGAAGGTTTCCGCCAGCGTGGCCGTCAATGGCTGCTGCCTTACAGTTGTAGAGTGCGACAAAGAATCTTTTTCTGCGGACCTCTCCGCCGAAACCCTGGACAAAACCTCGTTCAGGGCGCTGAAGCAGGGAGAACTTGTCAATCTGGAACAGCCTCTCACCGCTGGCAAAGAGTTCGGCGGCCACTTTGTCCTCGGCCACGTGGACGGAACCGGCGCCGTGAACGGTCTCGATTCCGAAGGCGATGGCTGGCGCTATTCAGTCACTATTCCCAAGGATTTCGCCCGTTACATCATACCGAAAGGCTCCATCACAATTGACGGCGTAAGCCTCACCGTCGCGCGAACGAATGGGCGCAACGTGGAAGTCGCCCTAATCCCTTATACCTACAAGCACACCAACATTCGCGACCGCAAACCTGGCGACGTCGTAAATCTCGAAGGCGATGTCCTGGGAAAATACATCGAGCGTCATCTTGCCGCTCGAGAAAAATCGCCTGTAACCCATCAACTGTGTGTCGCGGATCTCACGGCGCAGGGATTCTAATTGTTTTTCTGAACGGCAGGCTTCTTCTGTGACATTCCACACATGGCGCGATTCTTGTCCAGGAACTTCAATGAGTCTGCGTGCAACAGATTCGTCTTGGGATCAACACTTCCATTGATTTCAACATAGTCGCCAACATTTTTCTTCGCGATGTCCTGGTTTTCGATCACCAGCACGCGCTTTCCATCCGGATCGATGATTGCGATTTTCTTGCCTTTTGCGATGCACTCTCGGGTGCAGGTGAGACCCGGCGCGGCATATGTCCCACCGCTGGCGCGATTCTTCGCGCAATCTTCATCGGCAAGCCATCCACGAATCGTTGTCTTTTCAGCTATTGCAGCAATTCCGCCTTGAGCCGAACCGACAAGCACAAGCAACCATGCAGTCGTTATCTTTCCAATTGTTCGCATGCTCGCCTCCCAAAGATATCAGGTCAAGCCTGCTTCAGTTCGCTTCGCACGAGTACCCCGAAAATAAAGGAATAACCCCAAGCCGATCGCTCCAAGCGTCGTCCCGACGACTTTGATCACAAAAAGCATCCTGTTTGAGGAATCTCCAGGTGGAAGCACCGAAACCATAATCGAAAGCACAGTCACCGATGTAGCTAGGCCGCACGCAATCCAAACACCAGCTTTTCCTCCAGGAATCAGCACCGCTTGCGGATTCGTTTTGCGATCCGGCCGATTGGCGAGCTTAATCGCCGCGGCAAACATGTAAAGGAACGGAATGAAATAGAGAATGATCGTGATGTCGACCACGACTTGATACGCGCCGCGCGTAGTTTCATTAATCTGGCTCAGTAGCAAGACAAGCGCCGATAAAACAGCCTGAACAATGATCGAAATGTACGGTGTGCGCCATTTTGGATGAATTTTTGCGAAGGCCTTCGGTAGGTAACGGTCAATACCCACGACAAACGGCACACGCGCAATTCCGGCCACCGTGCTTCCCACTCCTCCCGCATTGCCGACCGTCACCAGAAGCGCCGCCAGAATTCCGATGAATCCAACCTTCAGTGCAACGGAACCGATCGTGATGGCATGAAATACAGCGCTCTTTGGATCTGCCTCCGCCGCGGGAACCAGAGAGAGCAGCGAAATGGTCCCGATGATGTACATTGCCGCGATTAGCGCAGCGGCCGTGAGCGCCGCCCGTGGCAAAGTGCGGCGCGGGTCGCGAATTTCACCGCTCATCGCGGAAACCAGTTCCAATCCCGTAAACGCGAAGGCAATCTGCGACCAAAAATTTACGGTATCCCAATTCCACGTGGGCATTATGTTCGCCCGCGTAAAATGGGTCACGCTTCCATTCTTTACGTACAGCACCGCGGCAATTCCCACAAGAATCAGCAGCGGGGTGTAAGTCGAAACGCCACCTGCATTCTGCAGCCACTTTCCTATATTGAGTCCGACGATATTCAGAAGAACTGCAACAGACAGCAAGACGAGCGAGCCTATCAGCAAGAACGTGCGGTCTTGCGCAAGCTCCGCACCCTTGCCGCCCATCACGTAAGCGCTCATGGAAGCGCTGGCCAACAACAAGCCGGGAAAATAAAAAATTGTGTAAACCCAATAAGCCCAGCCGGCAACGAAACCATGAAAATCCCCGAACGCTTCTTTAGACCATACGTACAATCCGCCTTCTTCCGGAAATCGCGAAGAGAGCTCGTTGATGACCAGGGCCATCGGTACGAAAAAGAGGAGTGCCGCCAAAACCCATAAGCTGATAGAAGAAGTGCCATTGTGTGCCGCGGCCGCAATCCATCGCGGACCAAGAACGGTGGCAATGTTGAAAAAAAGTACGTCCCAAAAACCCATTTCGCGGCAAAGAAGGCTGCGCGGATCGGAAGCCCCATTCGGGGCTGTCACAGGGTCACGTCCAGTTCTGGAATGAGTTCATCTTGCATACGAAAATTATGAAGAAAAGGATCCGGTGAATTTTCAAACTCTGCCCAGGAAGAAAATACCATCGCCTTCCCTTCCTGGAGAAACACAATGTTGTCCGCGAGCCTGCGCGCCAGATGCGTATCGTGCGTGACAACAATGGACGTGCGATGGAATTTCTCTTTCAAGCGCAAAATGATATCGCCCATATGCGTGGCCATGATTGGATCAACCATAGTGGTTGGCTCATCGTAAAGAATCGCTTCAGGATTTTGTGCAAGAGCGCGGGCAATCGCGACCGCGCGTTTCATTCCTGTAGAAAGCTCGCTTGGAATTTTATCGAGTACTTCTTCCACTTCCAGCTCGCTCGCGAGTTTAGCGATGTAGGCGTCCACGTCTTCGTCGGTAAGCCCCGGCTGGCCTTCAAATGGATAAGCAATGTTTTCACGCACCGTCAATGAATCAAAAAGTGCGCCGGACTGAAAAACCATCGTTACCTTGCGGCGTACTTCATAAAATTCCGCTTCCGAAAAATGAGTCACGTCTTCGCCGTCAATCAAAATCTGCCCCGAATCAGCTTTCAAAAACCCCATGATGTGCTTCAACGAAACGGATTTGCCGACGCCGCTGCGGCCCATAATCACGCAGGTTTGCCCGCGCTTCACTTGAAACGAAACATGATTCAGCACTGGGCGTTCGTCGAATGCTTTGCTTACGTCGCGAAATTCAAAGAAATTCGCCGCTTGTCCGTTCTGTTTTTCAATTTCTGTCACGAATTCTCCGCAGCGATCGCGCGGCGAGCTTCTTCATAGTCCGCCAGCGTGTTCATGTTCCAGAAGAGCCGCCCGCTCGTATCAAATCGTTTCCAATCCTTTTCGTCAAGAACTTCCACTTCAAACTGTTTCAATGCTTCGGTCACCTTGCGCACCCCGCGTTTGAATTGCTTTTTAACTTCAAAAGCAACGTTCGTATGCCAAACTGCACACAGGGGTTCGAGCCCGTGCGCCGATTGCGGCAAAGTAACCTGTGCCTTGCCCTTCCTCGCTCGATCCAACAGATATTCAATCCATTCCGACGTCAGGAATGGCATGTCACAACTAAGAATTATGTTGTAGCCAGCCTCGTCTACAGATTCATTGTAAGCCAGTGCGGTAGCTATACCTCCTAATGGCCCTTCTCCGGGCCACAAGTCGGGAATGAAACCAACCCCTAAGCCTCCATACTTGTTCGGGTCTCCAACCAAGCAGCCCGTGCCGCGAATCCCCGAACCGATTAGGACATCCATCATCCTCGCGTACATCGGCCGCCCTCCGAGTTCGGCAAATGCCTTGTCCTTGCCGAAACGAGAGCTTGCACCACCGACAAGAACATAGCCTAGGGCACCCAAAGCAGCTTCCGAACATTGCTCATCACTCATCGCTATTCTTATTCCTCCATCGGCTCACGCCCAGGCCGGCGAATTCCAAGCTCGCGTAGTTTTTCTTGCAAACTCTGCCGGTGCAATCCGATTGTGGCCGCAGTTCGCGAAACATTCCAACGATGGCTGGCAAGCTGCTTCGTAATCCACGCGACTTCGAACTTTCGTTTTGCGTCGCGGAAATCGCGTTCGTTCATGCCGCTATCTGTATCGCTGGCCGATTCCTTTTGTGTGAGCGGCTTTCCGGAAACAACTTCCTCCGGTAAGTCCTTCGCGCCGATTTCGTTCCCCGGGGTCAGCACCATGCTTCGTTCAATCGCGTTCTTCAATTCGCGCACATTTCCCGGCCATTCGTAACGCTCCAACGCGGCATACGCATCGCGGCCAAGTTGCATGTTTCGATTCAGACGCTTTCCATGCATCCGGAGAAATTCATCCGCCAGCACTGGAATATCTTCCTTGTGTTCCCGCAAAGAAGGCAACTCAATAGTAATTACACGCAACCGGTAAAAAAGATCCTCGCGAAATTTGCCGGCGGCAATCTCCGCGGGCAAATCGCGATGCGTCGCGCTGATTACCCGCACGTCCACCGGAATCGATTGCGATCCGCCCAATCGCTCAATCGTGCGATTTTCCAACGCGCGCAGAACCTTTGCTTGTGTCACTGGATTCATATCCCCAATTTCATCCAGAAATAGCGTTCCGCCATTCGCCAATTCGAATTTCCCCTTCTTCTGCTGCGCAGCTCCCGTAAAAGCTCCGCGTTCGTACCCAAACAATTCCGACTCGATCAAATTCTCCGGCAACGCCGCGCAATTCACCGCAATAAACGGCTTTCCCGCCCGCGGCGAGCGCGCATGAATCTCCTGCGCCATCAAATCTTTTCCTGTTCCACTCTCGCCCAGAATCAAAACAGTTGAATCCGTGACTGCAACCCGATCCGCAATTTCAAACGCGCGCCGCATCTCCGCGGAGCGCCCAATCATCCCTCCAAACTGACCTTCTATCGCCAACTGGCTCTTCAGTGCCGAGTTTTCTTTCTCCAATCCGGTCAGCTTCAACAAATTCGCAACGCGCTGCCGCAACTCATCCAACTCAAATCCCTTCACCAAATAATCCGCAGCACCAACGCGCAGAGCCTCCACCGCCGTTTTCGCCGTATCCAGCGCAGACACGATCAACACCGCCACTTCATTCCCTTCCTCGCGCAATGACTTCAAGAATGAGATTCCATCCTGCCCGGGCATTACAACGTCCAACAAAATCAGATCCGGCTTTTCCGTTGGAATCGCCACGCGCGCAGCTTCCGCCGATTCCGCCTCGGCAATCCGGTAGCGCGATTCCAGAGCCCGCCGCAATCCGTACCGCGCCGCTGGCTCGTCATCCACAATCAAGATGGTTTTCATCAAGCCTCCTGCGCGAGCGGCAAAGTAACTTCAAACCGCGTGCCGCGCCCATCGCGAACCGGACTTTGCCAGGACAATTTTCCGTCGCACTCCGCAATGCGGCGCGCAACGATCGCCAGTCCCAGCCCAGTTCCCTGTGATTTCGTTGTAAAAAATGGCTGAAGAATTTTTTCCCGCAGCGATTCCGGAATCCCCGGACCATTGTCTTCAAAAAATAGCACCAGCACTTTCTCGCGAACTTCTCCGCTCACCGCAACCGAACTGCCGGCCGATACCGCCTCCAGCGCATTCACCAGCAGGTTGGACGCAATGTCATTCAACGCTTCCGCAGCGACAGCCACGCGTGCATTCACCATCGCCAGTTCGAGGCGCAACGAAATCCCGCGTTTCTCCGCCTGCGGACGCAACACCGAAGCCGCTTCTTCCATCACCGCTCGCGGATCACATCCCACCGCGCCATTCCCCGCGCGCACTGCCGGCCTGCTAAATTGGAGCAACTGATTCAGCTTCGTCGAAAGCCGGCTAATCTCTTCCAGCACCATCTTCGTTTCGACACGCATGGAATCCGGCATCTCCGGATTTTCCAGCTGCACCTGCAAAATCGTCTTGATCGAGCCCAGCGGATTCTTCAAATTGTGCGAAATGCTCGCCGCCATCTGTCCCACCAGCGCCAGTCGTTCCCGTTCCGCCAATTCCCTTTCGAGCTGCAGCTTGTCTCCAATTAGCTGGCACACATCCAGTGCGGACGGCAATTGTTCGCTTAAAGATTCGAGCGCCGCCATCGTTTCGCCGGAAATCGCCGAGCCATGAGGTTTAACACGAAGGTAGCCGAAGAACACACCCATACGTCGCAATCCGAATACCGGTTCCGCTTTTCTTTTCGCTTCTAGCTCTTCCATCTCTTGTGGCGACCTGGAGCGGAGCCGAAGCTCTGCCGAAGCAGGATTCACAAATCCAAGTTTTGCGGACTCGAGCTCGAATTCCTGCTTCGTTTTCTGTTCGATGAATTGCACGAGCGCTCCGCGATTGCCCTGTCTCGCTTCTTGCTGAATGAGTGTCATCAGCCGCTGCACGCGGTCCATTTCCCGTTGTGCCGTCTCTTGCAGCCGACGACCGAGCAAACGTTGCAAGGGCTCAATGAAAACCACGAGGAGAAAGAGGAGAACGGCTGCAGTCGCTTCTGGTGGCAGGATCGGAGCAAACCATTCGCTGATACGGCGCACTAGCGCCAGGTAGAGCAGCGCGACGAAAGTCGCGGACACGGCATAGAGAAGATTTTTTTGGCGACCGATATTCAGAAAATTGTGGCGCTGAACGAAATAGATGAGAGCGACAAACGGCGGCAGGGCCATCAGCGATAACACGAGCGCTAGAGCTTCCCTGCTCTGCCGAGCTAAGCCAAATACCGGGAAGTGAATCGCGCCGAGTAGCAGCAAGGCACCAACAAGAACCACGCAAGCAATTTGATGAAATTTTTGTTCTGGCTGGCCAGCCATTTCTCGCGCGAACTTCCATTCCCAAGTAAAGCTGAGCAAGATCAGTAGAAACAACCACAGCACGTAGGCAATTCCCAGAGAATTGCCGGGAATCGTGAAGTCAAAATTATGAGCACCCAAGCTCGCAGGCAGAACCAGAATCAAAAAATAGAATGCTGGCAAATAGACTAAGCCGAGCGCAACTCTCTTCCGATTGATCGGCAAAGCGGAGCCGCGCGTGGCTGCGAACTCCACGTGCATATGAAAAAGCACTGGCGGTAGGAACGTTAGCCCCACGCCGATTAGAAGAGCGGCGAAGCTGGCCAACGATTGAGGCGGCAGCGTGTAGAAGATTTGCGCGTTCAGCGCGAGCAGCGAACCGGCATAGAAAAAAAACAGCGCGAGGCAGAGAAAGAAAAAAACGCGCTCGAAATTGCGTTGGCGACGATAGCCGAGGATTACGACCATCCAGAAGAGCTGGAGGAGCGTGCCGGCGGTAAAGCCTGTGAGGCGCATGTAGGTGAGGGTTTGCATGACGATAAATTTGTAACGCAGACTGACGCCCTGAAGACGATGTTACGAAGTCTATGCCTCGTCGAATTGCACGGCAATCGCCAAGTGCAAGATTTTTCTTGCAGCATGTAACTATCACTAAATAAGATGCTTAGTGGACGAACTGCCTTCTGTTAAATTCCAGTGAGAATCACTCAAAGTGCTGCCCTTTGACTTGACTTGGAGGGAGATTCTGCTATATTAGCACTCGCCTGTGAGGAGTGCTAATTACCCTGCCCTCCTTCCTACAGCAAACCTGAAAGCTCACCAACGGAGGTTTTTCGAAGATGGCAGTCAATCTGACGCCGCTGCACGACCGCGTGATCGTGAAGCGCATTGAAGAGAAAGAAACCGTCAAGGGCGGCATCATCATCCCTGACTCAGCGAAAGAAAAGCCCCAGGAGGGCGAAGTCATCGCCGTCGGCGCCGGTAAGCGCGAGAAGGGCGAACTCGTACCCCTGGACGTTAAACCCGGTGACCGCGTTCTGTTCGGCAAGTACAGCGGCACCGAAATCAAGATCGAAGACGAAGAGCTGCTTATCCTCCGCGAAGAAGAGATTCTGGCGAAGCTGAGCGGCGCGGCGAAAGCGGCAAAGAAGTAGTTTTGGCACGTCTAACCAAACTTTCTTGGTGCTTTGATTTTGAACGTGTAGTGGCCGGTCTTTAGACCGGTGCTTTTGATTCCGGTTTCAGTAGTAGCAAAGAATTTCATGGAGGAATTGAGCAATGGCAAAGACGATTGTTACGGGAGAGAATTCGCGCCAGTCCATTCTGCGCGGCGTGAACGCTCTTGCCGATGCAGTTAAGATCACGCTCGGCCCTAAGGGCCGCAACGCGGTGATCGAAAAGAAGTTCGGCGCGCCGATCATCACCAAGGACGGCGTGACGGTTGCAAAGGAAATCGAACTGCGGGACCCGCTCGAAAACATGGGCGCGCAGATGGTACGCGAAGTCGCTTCCAAGACGTCTGACGTCGCGGGCGACGGCACCACCACCGCCACCGTTCTGGCGCAGGCCATCTTCCGCGAAGGCGTGAAGACGGTGGCCGCAGGAGCAAGCCCTACGGCTCTGAAACGCGGCATCGAAAAGGCCGTCGAAGTCGCCGTCGAGGAAATCAAGAAGCTGCACCGGGACGTCAAGGGCGACATGATCGCTCAGGTTGGCACGATTTCCGCCAACAACGACAAGCAGATCGGCGGCATCATTGCCGAAGCGATGAAGAAGGTCGGTAAGGACGGCGTCATCACCGTGGAAGAATCCAAGACCATGGAAACGACGCTGGAAGTCGTGGAAGGCATGCAGTTCGACCGCGGCTACCTCTCACCCTACTTCGTTACGGACCCGGAACGCATGGAATGCGTCCTCGAAGATGCGCGCATCCTCATCCACGAAAAGAAAATCAGCTCGATGAAGGACCTGCTTCCCTTGCTCGAAGGCATCGCCAAGAGCGGCAAGCCCCTCCTCATCATCGCTGAAGACGTGGAAGGAGAAGCGCTCGCGACCCTCGTCGTGAACAAGCTCCGCGGCACGTTGCAGTGCGCAGCGGTTAAGGCGCCTGGCTTCGGCGACCGCCGCAAGGCAATGCTCGAAGACATCGCGACCCTGACCGGCGGCAAGGCCATCACGGAAGACCTCGGCATCAAGCTCGAGAACGTGAAGGTCGAAGACCTCGGCAAGGCCAAGAAAGTCACCATTGACAAGGACAACTCCACGATCATCGAAGGCGCAGGCAAGGCCTCCGAAATCGAAGGCCGCGTACGGCAGATTCGTTCGCAGGTCGAAACAACGACGTCTGACTACGACAAGGAAAAGCTGCAAGAACGCCTGGCGAAGCTCGTCGGCGGCGTTGCGGTGATCAAGGTCGGTGCGGCTACCGAAACCGAACTGAAGGAAAAGAAAGCTCGCGTGGAAGACGCTATGCACGCCACCCGCGCAGCTGTCGAAGAAGGCATCGTTCCCGGCGGCGGTACCGCTTTACTGCGCTGCCTCAATGCGGTCGAAAAGCTCAAGCTGCATGATGACGAAGCTGTTGGCGTCGGCATCGTGAAGCGTGCGCTCGAAGAGCCCGCTCGCCAGATCGCTCACAACGCAGGACACGAAGGCGCGGTAGTGATCGGCAAGATCCGCGAGTCGAAGGACGAAAACTTCGGCTTCAACGCGGACACCGGCGAGTACGGTGACATGGTCAAGATGGGCGTTATCGACCCGGCCAAAGTCACCCGCCTCGCGTTGCAGAATGCAGCGTCCATCGCGGGCCTTATGCTCACCACGGAAGCTCTCGTGGCCGAGTTGAAGGAAGACGCACCGAAGGCAGCAGCTGCAGGCGGTCCAGGTGGCCCCGGCGGCATGGGTGGAATGTACTAAGCTGAATTTTCCAGCTAGCCCAAAACCTCAATCAACAAAAAGGGCGGTCCTGTTTTCCGGACCGCCCTTTTGCTTGGCAATTTTAAGTTCTACCTTTTTCGAACTCCGTCGGCTATCTTGCGGCTCGGCCCGAAACCGGCTGCCGCATGATGTCCCCCGACGCAATCTTCAAAAACTCACGGACATTTTCATTGATCTGATCCCGAATGTGCCGGAAGTTGTTTACTTGCTTCTCGCGCGCTCCCTCCGCATTTGTAGGATCCTCAAGACTCCACTGAAAGACCCTGTACGTAAACGGGAAAACAGGTGGCCGTTCTTTCGCTTTGTTGTAAATCCCCACAACATAGGCGAAGTGTTCTTTAAAAATCTCCGGAATCGTCTTCGATTTCTCGCCTGAAATGTCTATGCCGACTTCTTCCATCACTTCAACTGCTAGCGGGTTGGGTTCTGCCGGTTCCGTAGCCGCGTTAACACCAAGAAAATTTCCTCCTGCTTCCGTGTTCAAGAATCCTTCCGCCATCTGCCCTCGAGCAGGGTCGCCCTTGCAAAGAAAAAGGACTTTCACTTTACTCTCCATATTTCCCCTCAATCTGGGCCGGGCCACCTTACCTTCCGATTCGCGAATGCCGCATTTCTTGTCTTCAGACTAATTCCGTGCTCAAGACTTCGCAAATGATCTTCCGTACATTAAATGCTGTAGGGCTACGGTATTCGTGCTTCGTCCTGTCACCGCAAATTCCAAACAAAAAAAAGGCAGTCCATTTTTCTGGACCGCCCTTTTCTATTTCACTTGCCGGCTAACTCCGATTAGCTAAAAAATGGCGCACGCAACAAAGCAGACTCATTCGCCGGACTGTGCATTCTGGGTTGACGCTGCTCCGGGTGCAATCTGTTGACTCTGCGCTTTTTTCGCACGCAACTCGCGCGCGATGTCTCCCAGCGGTCTTTGTTGCGCTTGTTGTTCAGCCAACTGCTGCTTCCCAAGCGTCAGAGCTTGGTCGTATTCCATATAAGTCGACGGTTCATAGCACCAGTCGCCTTGGCGTGCGATGTTGGAACGAACATGATTGGGGCTTCCGGAAGCGACTCCTGCGGAAACTAATAGAAGCGCGACTACCAACGTGCTTTTCATAAAGGCCTCCTGGGCTCTGCCTTATCCGAAAGCCGGTGTCGGGGACATGCATCTGCTTCTGTTAGTACGACGTACCTGCCTCTTCCCCGGTTCCAATATCATCGTAAGTAATTTATATAGATAGACTTACGGGGCTATCGGCCGTGCTCAGTCCGGGACAATTATTCGTCTTGAATCATTCGCCCCGCCTGGTTCACCCTATATTCCCCAGTCCTTCCACTCTGTCCCCAGGAGGACCCATGGCAGCTCCCCAGAAATCCAGCATCACGATCGATCCCACTCAAATTCAGGACCCGTCAGGCATTCCGCCTGCGGGCAGCCAGTTCATCGGCCTGTCTTTGCAGGGACTTGTAGATGTCTACCGCGGCACGCTCCCCGGCGATGTGGATGCCGCTCCCTCAGCAAACGAACTCAGTGGCCCTGCCCCAAACACGGCAAATGTCTCTAATGCGGACTACATCTACACTCAGGTCGCAGCACTCTACGCCGGCGCCGATCTCCCCAGCTTCCAAAGTCCTTCCGGAAATTCCGTAAAATCCCTTGTCTTTGTTTCCGGTAGTAGTCAGGGTGGCTACGGCGCATTTCACATCAGCGACGGCGTCCAGGCCGATTTTGACCGCATCGTCGTGGATAGCCTGACCTCCTCCGGCAACTATTCTCCAGGCTCCGGACTCGGTTCGCCCGCGGCTCTTTCATTCAAAATCCAGTATCTCTTTCCCGTCTACACCGGAGCACCCGAATTGCTCGGCATTCTTCAACCCTCCGATGAGCGCCTCAAATCCGCTAATCCAGAGACAGTCCAGCAATATCTCAAAATCAGCAAACAATCTGCTCTGGCTCTTAAGCTCGCAATAGAAACAGGCAATCCTTCTTCTGTTCCAAAACCTCGTGCAGTTCGGAAATCATCCTCAAGCCCAAGCCATCCGGAGCTTTGCCGCCGTCTCACTCGAGCAAATAAGGAGCTCCTCAGTCTCGTTGCCTCTGCCACAGACGCCACCACAAGTCGCCAGTACCTTTCCACTGCGCTTTTCTGTGCTGAAATCGTTGAGAGCTTTCAGACCTTGACGGGCAAAGGTAATCCTGGCTTAACCGACGGTGAATCGGTCAGCCGCGTACTCGCTTTCAAGCTCGCTCCAGAAATCGCTCTGGTCCCCGGATTCAATAGCGGAGTCACGCAGCAATGGTGGCAGGATGGTCAACCGGACTTCGTCAACGACAACTCGCAATCGGATCAATCCACGGACGGCAACGCCGCCGGAGTAATGTTCCTGGAATTTCTCAACGATTATCTCGGCGTGCCTCTGGATCGTATTCTGCAGCGCATGCCGGCTTCCGGTGGTGCTCCTCTCGGCGAAACCTACACAGCCCTGCTCACCGATTATCCCAACTTCACGAATGCAGTCGGTCCCGATGGTCCATCCGCATTTCAAAAAATGATCGCCCTTCTTCAGGAGAACACGCAAAACCCGGACGGCACGTTAAACCTTCCCGCCGACGGAAATCCTTTCCCTGGCATGCCCGGAGCAATCCAAGGCGGCCTCTTCGCCATACAGGCGCCTGCATAATTGTTTTTTAAGCCGGCTCGGATAGTGGGCCAGTTTGAATTTTATGGATCGCGGCAATAGCGGTCAAAATTCGAACTGACCCACTATCCAGCTTGTCTCTTCCTTGCTTCACTCCTCAGCCTTCGCTACACTCCCTGCCTCAGTCGGACTCCTCAGGGGGAGTCGTACAAACATGCCAGGACTCTTGCAGCGTTTTATGCCGCGCGAAGAGGGTTTTTTCGATCTCTTCGTCAAACAAGCCAAAAATATTGAAAAGGGTGCCAAGGCGCTTGTGAATTTGCTTTCGCACTACACTGGCGTTCCCGAACAAGTGCAAACCATCAAAGCTATTGAACATGATGGCGATGAGATCACGCACGGCATCCTCACCAAGCTCAATCAAACATTTATAACGCCGTTCGACCGCGAAGACATTCACCAGCTCTGTAGCCAGCTTGACGACATCATTGATCTTATAGACGCAGCCGCAAGCCGCTTCGTTCTTTACCGCATCGCTTCCGTCAAGTCGGGCACGATTGAACTCACCAAGGTTTTGCTTCTTGCCACAGCAGAAGTTACTGCAGCTGTCAGCGCCCTGGAAAATCCAACCGAGGCGCTGGCACATTGTGTTGAGATCAATCGTTATGAAAATGAAAGCGACCGCATCTGCCGGACTCTGATCGCGCAACTCTTTGACGAAGAAAAAGACCCCGTTCAAATCATCAAATGGAAAGAGATTTTCGAAGTCATCGAAACCGCAGTGGACAAATGTGAAGACGTCGCCAATGTGATCGAAGGCGTCATTCTCAAAAGCGCATAGCCGTGAACAGCTTCCACCTCCTCCTGATCGTCATCGGCCTTACGCTCGCGTTCGAATTTTCCAATGGCTGGCATGACGCGGCCAATTCCATCGCCACCGTCGTCTCCACCCGCGTTCTCACTCCGTTCCGCGCAGTTGCCTGGGCCGCCTTCTGGAATTTCATCGCGGCATTCGTTTTCGGAACGGCGGTGGCAAAAACCATCGGCAAAGGCATGGTTCACATCGAGATGGTGAACCAAAAAGTACTGCTCGCTGGATTGCTCGGCGCAATTATTTGGAATCTTATTACGCTGATTCTCGGCCTTCCTACAAGTTCATCGCATGCCTTGATGGGTGGCTACGGCGGCGCCGCGGTCGCTAAGGCGGGATTTCGCGCAATTATTCTCGATGGTTGGACGAAACCGGTCCTGTTCATTTTTCTTTCGCCGATTATCGGAATGTTGGTGGGCATGCTCGTCACTGCTATCACAAGCTGGATTGTGCGCAGGCAACGGCCTCAAAGAGTGGATAAATGGTTCAGGCGACTGCAGCTTTTCAGCGCGGCTGGCTATAGTCTCGGCCACGGCACAAACGACGCTCAAAAAGGAATGGGTATCATCACAACGGCCCTCGTGGCTGGCGGGCTGATGGGAACATACGACGTGCCCTATTGGGTCATCATCGTCTGCCACCTTGCCATGGGCGGCGGCACTATGGCCGGCGGGTGGCGCATCATCAAAACAATGGGCCAACGCATCACCAAACTCACACCGTTTGGCGGATTTTCGGCCGAGGCTGCTGGTGGCTTGACTCTTTTTGCCACGGCCCATTTCGGCATACCCGTCAGCACCACGCATACAATCACCGGCGCAATCGTCGGCGTCGGTGCTTCCCGCCGCCTGACCGCCGTGCGCTGGGGTGTTACTCGCCGAATTGTCGGGGCGTGGATACTTACTATCCCGGGCGCTGCCTTAATCGGGGCTGGCCTCTATCATTTCTTCGCGGCGTTTCTGAATAGAATTCCTTGATCGCGCCTAAGCGTCCGCGTGCAGCACCTTCACGCCCGGCACTTTCGCCGCGAGAACCTCCAACTTGTGGACTTCCGGCGGTGCCGCGAAAAGTTCTTCCGCTCTCGCAAATAAGGCTTTCGCGATGTCACCCGTAAGATGCGCGTTCCGTCCCGAATCGTCCGCGAACGTATCGAAAATTCCATAACTTCCCGGCGCCATCTTCACTGCGTACCAGGTAATCGTCTCCGATTCCCGCTCGGCCAGCGGCTGCGCCGACTGCAGAAACTTCTCCACCTCCGCTTCTTTTCCGGGTTTCGCATTCAACTGCACCCATATCGCAAGTTTTGGCATGATCCTACCTCCGCCCGATTGGATGCGCATTATGCCCAAAGGAGTCGCAGCACCCGTCAAACTTTCTGTCCCGGTTATTTCTCGGCGCTAATTTCGTACTAATATCAAACACCTTTTGCCCGTTGCGAGGCCCAGATTCTTATGACCATCTCATCCAGTCTCGTCCTCTGGTTCACAACTTCTTTGCTGAACGCTGGCGGAGTTCTGGCCGCTGCCCACGCCTGGAATACGCGCTTCTCCAAAAAGCACACACGCCTCATTTGGCTCGTGCCTGCTGTTTTCATTGCCGCCTGGCTCGCAAGTTTCTTCGGGGCTCCCGTTGTCGCTCAAGCCATATCTCTCATGAACGTTGTATTGCCAATCCGAGCTCTTGCAACCAATCTGCTCGCCTACTTCGCGCTTGGGTTGGTTTTTCTCCTTCTCCGCCGCGCCGCTCTAAAGCGCACAGCATCCGCAAAGAAGCCAGAAACAACGGAACCCATCTCCAATTCCGGCCTGCGCCAAACAGTGGAATCCTTTCTCTCCGCCGCCGATACCGCCAATGTCGATCGCCTTGCCGCTACCTACGCCCCGGACTTTCTCTGCATCCGCGTTGCCGACGCCGGTGGTTTCGCCCAACTCACCGCGGAACAAATGTTGTCTTTCATGCGGCGAGCCATTTCGGGCAAAGCCGTTGGCCACGCCGTTCCCACAAAAACCTCCACAATCCATCACGCCGAAATCCTCGGCGATTCCGCAATTGTCTTGGTCACTCGAATGAAAGACTTGGGCAACGGCTGGGAGCCGCTCTTCTACACACTCATCTGGCAACGAGCGAATTCCACGTGGCACCTCCAACGCGAAATCGTCCACCAAAAATCCGCGCCCAACTGGACTTAGTGGAATCCCCTTATCTCCTGCGGTAATCTCCTATCTGATTAGCTCGGCAAGGCGGAGGCTCGGTGAAGACTTTCCGGTATCGCTGGATCCTTTTTGGGGCGCTTCTTCAATTAGCTGCTCTGAACAATCAGGCAGGCGCACAAACCGCGTCCATCCATTCCGAAGTCCAGCAAACCTACAATTTTCAGCCCCATCTGCTTACAACTCAGCAAATCAACGAAAAATCGGGTCTGCTCGACAAATTCTGGGAAAAAGCAAAATCCCAGCGCGATGTCTACATTCCTGGCTTGCGCCAAGAATTGGCCGATTTCTCCAGCAATCCCTTTTTCTTGTTCGACGGCAGCCAGCTTCTTCTGAGCCTCTCAAACACTCCAGCCGATCGAAAGATTGTCTGCGCTGCCATCGCGCACACCGATTTACACGATCTCCAATCGAAGGATTATTTCCTCCTCGTTCACCGCATGGCCGCGCAAGGCGAAGACACCACGGCCGCAGCGTTTCACATCCTCGCCGAACCAAAATTTCAGATCTTCATTCCCGAGCACTCCCTCACGCTCGCGCAGGACTTTTGCGTCATCTACATGCTCCTGCCCACAGATCCAGACTTTTGGCTGAAGCCGGCGATCGAACGACTCCGTACCGAATCCGACGTCATGGCACAGCGCACCTTACTCCTCCTCCTCTGGTACGCGCAAACTCCTGACGCCGACAAAGCCATCCAGCAATTTTCCGCCGACGCCAGCAAACCGCTCGACAACAAAGGCTTCGCAACGGAGCTGCTCCATCGCAAGGACACCATTGACGCCGCCGCCCGCACCACCGCCGCCGCCACAAACACGGAAGAATCCCTCCGCCAATCCCGCCGCGATCGCCTAAAAGCCGTCAGCGACGAAGCTCTTGAGGATCTCGACACGCTCACCGAACAGATCATCGCCAAACGCAACTAATTCCAATTACCGAACTGCGTCCAATCTCATTCAAATCCAGGAAAATCACGGAAGGCTTGGGACATCTCTCTACTTTATTGCTGCGCTTCCGTCATTCGAATGATACCCATTAATCATATTACTTGACTCGTTAACTGCCGCGTGGTATGCTTGGCCGTGAAATCGGCTCTCCAAAACGTTTCTTCCTCTTCACCCTGTGCCATTCCCTTTGCTTTCTGCAGTTGCAAAACGCCCCTCCGACAAGCCGCGCAGAATCAGCACTTACACCACCCCCTCGGATCTGTTCATTCTAAAGGCACTTCAACCCCTTTAGATTCAACAGTTACGAGCACTCACCCGCTAACCCCACTGGAATCAACACTTACAAAAACCGGGGGAGGGGGTATCCCCCAGTACTGATCCCCTCCTGCTTTTGCTCGCTGCTGGCCGGTCGTTTACCTCGAGCGTTCTTCGCGAGAGGCCACTTTCTTCCGGTGCTATCATCGAATTGACGCAAGGACACTCCCTATGACCAACCATCCAGATAACTTTGCCACCGTTGAAGAAGCCGTCGAAGAAATTCGCAACGGCCGCATGATCGTCCTCGTCGATGACGAGGACCGTGAAAACGAAGGCGACCTCACTATGGCCGCCGAAAAAATCACGCCGGACGCCATCAACTTCATGGCGAAATTCGGCCGCGGCCTGATTTGCATGCCGCTCACTGAGGACCGTTGCGATGAACTTCACCTTCCTCTGATGTCGCCAATCAACACCAGCGTCCACGGCACCGCATTCACCGAAGCCATCGACGCACGCGTCGGTGTCTCCACCGGCATCAGCGCCTCCGACCGCGCCATCACCGTCCTCACCGCCATCGACCCGAAAACGAAGCCGCAGGATCTCGCCCGACCCGGTCACATCTTTCCACTCCGCGCACGCAACGGCGGCGTCCTCGTCCGCGCGGGACAAACCGAAGCCAGCGTCGACCTCGCCCGCATCGCCGGCCTCACTCCCGCTGGAGTCATCTGCGAAATCATGGGCGAAGACGGCACGATGTCCCGCGTTCCGCAGCTCATCGAGTTTTGCAAGGAACACAATCTGAAGCTGCTCACGGTCGCAGATTTGATCCGCTACCGCATGCAGCACGAACGCTACGTCCGCCGTGTCGCCGAAACAATTCTCCCCACACGCTTCGGCGATTTCCGCATGATCGCCTACGCCAGCGACGTGGACCACGATCAACACATTGCGCTGGTACGCGGTGATCTGGAAGGCGCGGAGCCAGCACTGGTACGCGTCCACTCGCACTGCCTCACCGGCGACGTTTTTGGTTCCACAACGTGTGATTGCCCTGAACTCGTCTCCCGTTCGCTCGAAACCATCGCCAAAGAGAATCGCGGCGTATTTCTCTATTTGCATCACACTGGCCGCGGTTTCAGCGTCGAAACCGCCGAAGAACCCGGCGTGCTCCCGCAAATTCATTTTCACAAGCGCGGCCAGCTCGACCGCGAACCCGCGCGCCAGCGCATGGTGCAGCACGAAAGCGGCATCGGCGCGCAAATCCTGATCGACCTCGGCCTAAAAGACATCCGCGTCCTTACCAATCACCCGAAAAAAGTCGTCGCCCTCGAAGGCTATGGCATCCGCATCGCCGACCAGGTTCCCCTCCGCATCGACCAGCCCAAGCCCACTCACCAAACACTATGAACCAGAGCACAACTTCAAGCTCGACCTGTCGTTCCGATCGAAGCGAGCAACCTGCTTTTTCTGCTGGCGTTTACAGCGGCGGCTCTTCGTCACCGGCGGTTTGCGGAGTAACAGGCTTTGTTGACGTTTTGACAGGTGCTTTTGCAAGCGGCGCTTTGGGTTTTGCGCAGCCGGGGCAGCCTGCTGCTGGAGAAGCGTTCTTGGAATTGATCTTCCCCGCTACCAAGTACCTGCGCATTTTTTCAAGGCGCTTCGGCCCAAGCCCGCGAATCGCCAGCAAATCGTCCACGCTCTTGAATGGGCCATACGACTTGCGCATCTGAAGAATTTTTTCTGCGGTGGAAGGACCAATCCCCGGCACCAGTTGCAATTCTTCCGAAGTCGCCGCATTGATGTTTACCGGTTGCGCCGGCGGCTTTTTCTTGGCGAGCGCACCGGTGGCAAGCAATAGAGAAAAAACCAGAGAAGCACGGATTGCGAAAGACCGCCAATGCATGGCGGAA
>DATMMW010000012.1:0-200962 GCA_035569555.1 Candidatus Dormiibacterota bacterium
GCTTCATCCCCCACGCGGCGTCGCTGCATCAGGCTTTCGCCCATTGTGCAAGATTCCCCACTGCTGCCTCCCGTAGGAGTCTGGACCGTGTCTCAGTTCCAGTGTGGCTGGCCATCCTCTCAGACCAGCTAACGATCAAAGCCTTGGTAGGCCATTACCCTACCAACTAGCTAATCGTGCGCGGGCTCCTCCTCCGACGACTTACGCCTTTGAATCCCCGAACATAAGTCCAAGGAATTTTATGCGGTATTAGCCCGCCTTTCGGCGGGTTATTCCCCATCAGAGGGCAGATTGCCCACGTGTTACGCACCCGTGCGCCGTGCGCCACCTGTATTGCTACAGGCGCGCACTCGACTTGCATGTGTTAAGCACGCCGCCAGCGTTCGTTCTGAGCCAGGATCAAACTCTCGTTTGAATCTGGTTGCTTGGCGAAAAAAATACCCTGGTTTATCACCAGGGTCAGCCTGCCAAGCGAATTGTTGATCGCTCGATTTACTCAGACCATTAGCGCTCGAAAACTCTAATGGTTTCGAACAGATTCTGGCACATCGTATCGGTTGTCAAAGAGCGAATGCCTCCTGTCCAGCAGAAGACGTCCTTACAACTAGAAGAGAATGCCAGAGAGTTGCGGAGAAGTCAACAGGCAGTAACAGAAAAATTTTGGTTTTCCACAAGCTTGCACAGGGCGTTGCAAGTGGCTGAAAAGTGATAGGATGCGCGGCGCGAAGTGGGGATGAAGCAGTCGCGTTCAGGAGAAATGCTCATGATGCATTTGGGTATCGGACCTCGTGCTGCGATTTCATGTGGATTGCTGGTCTGCGGATTTGTCGGAGGTGGCGCGATGGAGAAGCAGGGTGAGGTCCGACTCGTGGAAGTTCCAACGATCACAGCGCGGCCGGAAGACGTGAGCTCGATTGAAGGAATTGTGAAGGCAAGCTACGAAACGATTTCCGGCGGCGTGGGCGTCCCTCGCCAGTGGGGACGCGATCGTACTTTGTTTGCATCGAGCGTTCGGTACGTTTCTGTTTCCAAGAGCAAGGCGGGTGAGGTGCATGCGAGGACTTCTGACTATGAAGGATATTTGAACGAGAGCGACGGCTTCCTGGTGAAAGAAGGCTTTACCGAGGTTGAGCTGGGGCGCCAGATAAGACGATTCGGAAATGTGGCGACGGTGCTGAGCAGTTATGAAGGGCGAGTGCAGTCCACCGGCAAAGTGGTGACGCGCGGCGTGAATATTTTTTCGCTGTACTTCGATGGGAAACGGTGGTGGATTCAAACGATGATGTGGGATGAAGAGAGTGCGGAAAATCCGATTCCGGCAGAATTGCTTCCGGGGAAGAAGTGATGACGAGAAAATTGCTGGTTGCGTTTGCGATTGTGTTGGTTGTTGCAGAAGCTGGACGGGCACAACAAAAAGAAGCGGAGCAGAGCGGACCGTATGGGTCGATGGTGATTCGGGGAGTGACGATTATTGATGGATCGGGCGCGCCAGCTTTTGGGCCGGCGGATATTTTTGTGGAGGGGAATCACATTGCGCGAGTTGCGCTGACGGACGCGATTACACGCGAGGAGGAAAAGGCGGAAGCGGCGGGCGCGAAACGCAAAGCGCCTGACCGCGTGATTGACGGCAAAGGAATGTACGTAATGCCGGGAATCGTGGATTTGCATGCGCACATCAACTTCAACAAGGACGTGCCAGCGGATTACATTTACAAACTTTATTTAGGGCACGGCGTGACGACGATTCGGGCGTTCAATTACGGTGAGGGCGATGCGAAGCGGATGGTGGAGGAGAAGAAAAAGATCGCGGCGAATCAGGTGATCGCGCCCCGGATGTACGTGTATCCATTTTGGCGCGGGACGGATGCGCGGAGCTCGAATCCGGAGGGCGCGAAGCAAATTGTCGATGAGTGGCGTGCGCTAGGAGTGGATGGAATCAAAATACTCGGCAAGCCGGGACTCTGGCCGGATGTATTTAAGGCAATTGCGGATGAAGCACGGAAAAACGGCATGGGCGTGGCGGTGCACATCGCGCAGGACGGCGTGTATCCGATGAATGCGGTGCGCGTGGCAACGGATGGCGCTTCGACGATCGAGCATCACTATGGATATTCAGAGTCTTCGTTTAGTGGGCAAACGATTCAGGATTTGCCGGCGGAGTACAACTATTCGAATGAGGCGGACCGGTTTTGGGAGACGGGACGTGTGTGGCTGCAGGCGGATTTGGGGAAGCTGCACGGCGACGTAATCAATTCCCTGCTCGATGCGATGCACAATAATGGATTCGTGATGGATCCGACGTTCAGCATCTATGAAGCGAATCGCGACGTGACGCGAGCGCAGAATTTGCCGTGGCATGCCGAGTACACGCTGCCAGCGGTAATGAATTCGTTTTTACCGAGTCCTTCACATCATGCTTCGTATTTTTTTGAATGGACTTCGGACAAGGAAGCCGACTGGGCGCGAGCGTACCGAATTTGGATGGATTTTGTGAACGATTACAAGAATCAGGGCGGGATTGTGGCAGTGGGGTCGGACAGCGGATTTTTGTTCAGCGTGTGGGGATTTGGAACGATTCGCGAACTGGAGTTGCTGGAGGAGGCAGGGTTTTCTCCACTGGAGACGATTCACGCAGCGACGGAAAACGGGGCGAAGGCGCTGAAGAATCCAGAGCTGGGTTTGATTCGGCAGGGATATTTGGCGGACATGGTGGTGCTCACAGAAAATCCGTTGGCCGATGTGAAGATATTTTATGGGTCCGGGGTGACGCGAGCGACGAAAGATGGAAAGCTCTCGCAAGAACACTGCGTGAAATATACGATTCGGGACGGCATCGTTTTCGATTCGCAAGCGCTGTTGAGCGATGTACGAGAGATTGTGGCGAAGGCAAAACAGGCGGCGGCAAGCGGAAAGAATTAGCAGGCTAGCGCATCCGAGCGATGAACATAGCGTCCAATCGAAATCGTGGGTGATGTCAGGAGGGAGTTAATGGAACAGTTGATGGAACAACGGCGGAGAAACTGGCACGTTTGGATCGGCTTTTTGCTATGCGTAATTGGGGTGGTGAGCTATTTCCTCTTGTTTTTGAGATTCCCGATCACGCGAGACGTGCCGTGGGCGAATTACCTGATCATGGCGGCGGGACTCGGCTTTCTGATTTCCGGACTGCGGCGAGCATACGGCCAATCACAACAATTTAAAGGAAAGATCGCGGGTCCGATTTTGGGCGTCTTCAGCCTAGCGATGATTGGATTTTTCTGCTTCCTGATTTTCTTCGCGTCAAAGCAATTGCCGAAGTCCGCAGGCGCTCCGAAGGTTGGCCAGAAGGCGCCAGAGTTTACGCTCGTAGATGCGAACAACAAGCAAGTTTCACTGGCGAGCCTGCTGGCGACGCCACTGCCAAACTCTTCTGTGCCGCCGAAAGGTGTCTTTCTGATTTTTTACCGGGGATACTGGTGACCGTTCTGTCTCTCCGAGTTACGGGGAGTACAGGATAGATTGGTTGAGATGGAACAGTTGGGCGTGCGACCGGTGGCGATCAGCGTGGATTCTCCTGCAGAGTCGGGCGAGTTGTGCCGGAAGGACGGTTACACATTTTCCTTTCTTTCCGATCCAAACACGACGGCCATTCGTGCGTATGACCTGCTGCACAAAAGTGCGGGAGTGAACGGTCACGATGTTGCGCGGCCAGGAGAATTCCTGATCGATGCGAATGGCGTGGTTCGCTGGGTGAATCTCACTGAAGATTTTCGGGTACGCGCGCGAGCCGAAGAGTTTATCGCGCAAGCAAAGCACCTGAAATAGAACACGCGACAACTTGCCGGAAGGGCCACGCATCCTAAAAACCAACTGTCCCGAAGGAGGACTTTCATGAAACGCATGATGTTGGCCGTGGTCGTCGTGTGTTTGTTTGCAGGAATTTCCTGCGCGCAGCAAAGCCCGGACATTAAATTTATTGCGGAGACGCTGGTGATCCAAGCTGATGGCATATATCAGGTTGATCCGGACCTTGCGACGCTGACCTTTGATATTTCATCGCAAGACAAAGAACTGAAGGCGACTTACGACAGCGCTTCGCAATCCATGCAGAAGATTATCGCGCTTGCGGAGAAAAACGGAGTCGTGAAACCGGATGTAGTGAACGGGGTGTTGACGGTGCGGCCGTTTTACGAAGGGGATAGGAAGAAGAAGGCGAAGTCGTACCTTGTGCAGGGGCAAATCACTTTGAAGATTCGGGATTTTTCGAAGATTGGGCCGATTCTGGAAGGGTCGGTGGACGATGGGATTACGGACTTTCGCTCGCTGACGTATTCGCTGGCGGATGAAGAAGCCGCAAAGCAGAAAGCTGTTGCAGAAGCGATGAAGCGAGCGATCGGACGCGCGAGCGCTGCGTTGGAACAGAAAGGCCAGAAAGTGGGAGCGTTGCGGTTTGCAAATTTGGATGTGAAGCAACTGGCGGGCGTCTCGAATATGGATGTGTATACTTTGCAGCGTCTTGGCAGTGCAGCAGAAACAGTTGAGGTCAACGGGGGTATTTTTGGACACGCAAAGAAAAGCGTCCCATCACCGCCGCCCGCCATTCCGCAGCCGGAAAAGATAACGGTGAGCGCGACGGTGCAGTGCGCATTCCAGATTCAATAGGAAGCTGGGTGACAGGTGAGTTTTGTGGGCGCGGCTGCTAGGATGCGAACAGCGGCGTACATGCCGCGCTACGCGTGACGATTCAACTCAAAGAACTTCTGAGACACATTCGAAAGCGGGAATTGCTGCGCGCGGGCGAGCGGGCGGGTGTAGCAGTGTCCGGCGGGGCGGATTCGGTGGCGCTGTTGCGGCTCCTGATGGAGTTGCGGGCGGAGCTTGGCGTTGTCCTGAGCGTCGTACATTTCAATCACAAATTGCGTGGGAAGGCTTCGGAAAAAGATGAGGCGTTTGTAGCCGGACTCGCGGAGAAATTCGGGCTGACGTTGCACGTGGGACATGGGGACGTCAAGAAAAAGGCGAAACAGGAAAAAAGGAATCTGGAGGACGCGGCGCGGCGCGCGCGATATGCGTTTTTCAAAAAGTTGACGGAAGGCGGCCTGGTTGATGCCGTAGCGACGGCTCATACGGCGGATGATCAGGCGGAAACAGTGCTCGCGCATATTCTGCGTGGAACAGGATTGGCTGGTTTGGCTGGGATTCATCCTGTGACATCGGACGGGATTGTTCGTCCTCTATTAGAGACGCGGCGCGATGAGTTGCGGAAATATCTGCGGGCGAAGAAACAAACATGGCGGGAAGATGCGACAAACAAGGATACTTCACGACAGCGGGCGCGGATGCGGAAGAAACTCATGCCGCTGCTGGAGAAGGAATTCAATCCGAAAGCGGTGGAGCATCTGTGCAAGCTGGCGGAGTTGGCGCGAGAGGATGAGGCGTTGGTGAGTGAATTGGCGGAGGCAAATTGCAGGGCGCTTACCACGGAGCGAGCCGGCGGAAAAGGAATTGAAGCACGGAATATTTTGCGACCAGCGTTAGGTGTTTTTCCTAACACAGAGCACGCGGAGTTCACAGAGAAGAAAAGGCAAGGCCCACGAGCTTTGAGTGCACGGATGGTGCGGCTACTGGTTGACGAGTACAAGGAAGCGGGGAGTGAGATTGCGGCGATTCACGTGGAGGCAGTGCTGCGGCTGGCAGAGAACGGCGAAAATGGGAAGGCGCTGCAGTTGCCGGGAGGAGTGGACGTCCGGCGAGACGATGATTGGCTTGTTTTTCGACCGCAACCGGCGCGCGATGCGAAAAACAAAGAGCTGATTCAATTCGAGTATCCAGTGACACTGCGGGACAGCAACGACGTGAACGTTGCCGTGAAGGAAATCAGTTGCGTTATCCGAATCAGGTCCATTGACTGGCCCGCAACGCAGCGAGAAACTATTAGGAAGGGCTGGGCGGCCCTGGATCGGGACAAGCTGCAAGCTGCTTTGACTCTGCGCAGCCTGCGGCCGGGCGACCGGATGCGTCCCGAAGGGCACCGCGGCACTCACAAGCTGAAACGACTGTTGAACGAAAAACGAATCAGCCGATGGGAGCGCGAAGGCTGGCCCGTGCTGGAAAGCGGCGAGAATATCGTTTGGGCCCGAGGTTTCGTTGCGGCGGAATTTTCCGCGACGAGGGAAACGCGAAGAGCGATCCTGGTGAGCGAGGAGAAGGCTTGAGCGCTACTAAATCTGCGTCGTATTCCGCAGGGCGAATTGCGAAAAAAGTGGCCGAACTTGGCCGTCAGATTACGAGGGATTACGGCGGGCGCAGAATCGACGCGGTGGTTACGCTGGACCGAGGATTTGTTTTTGCGGCGGACGTTTTGCGGAATGTGAAGTGCTCCGTGTATTGCCATTTCGTGAGGGAAGAAGTCAGAGACGTTGAACATGGCGGGAACAGCCGGCGCGAAGTTTTCTTCAGCGCGCGCCCGGATTTGCAGGGTCGCGATGTGCTCGTGCTTGACGCGGTGCTCGAAAGCGGCGTGACGCAAGATTTTCTTTTGCGGCGACTGGGCGAGACAAAACCACGGTCGCTGCGGCTGGCCGTGCTGCTGGACAAGACGTCAAAACGGCGCGTGGCGCTTGAGCCTGATTACTTTGGCTTCCGAACTGCATCTAAAGAGATGTGGGTCGGCTACGGCCTTGCAGCGCCGAATGGAACCAACCGCAACCTGAAAGATTTGTCTTCCGGGGGCTCTGCGGCGTCTAATAGAAGCAGGGGCCGCAACCGCGGAAAGAAATAAATACGCGAGTTGGTCCTTGGGAAGAACTTAGTGAGGTAACCGTGAACTCAAGCTCTACGGCAAAAACAATTCTATTCTGGCTGGCGATCGTGCTGCTGGGGGTGATGCTCTGGCAACTCGTCTCGAAGAACGGCCAGTCGGCGCGCGAGCAGACGCCGTCGTTCAGCGAGTTCATGGCAAAAGTAGACGCGAGCCCGACTCAAATAAAAGAGGTGACGATTTACCTCGCACCGAATGCGTATGAAGTGCAGGGCGAATACATCACGCCGGCGGATCAGAAGTTCCGCACCACGATCGCAAAAGAAGATGCGCCAGCCGTTTCCAAGGCGTTGCGCGATAAGGGCGTAAAGGTCAGCGTCAAGGAAGTTCACAATAACGATTGGTTGATTTTGCTGGTCAATGCTGCGCCGCTCCTGCTGCTGGCAGGATTTGTATTTTTCCTGATGCGGCAGATGCAGGCAGGGGGAAATAAGGCCCTGAGCTTCGGCAAGTCCCGTGCACGGCTACTTTCCGCTCAGCAAAAGAAGGCTACGTTTAAGGATGTTGCGGGAGCCGATGAAGCGAAGGAAGAGCTGCAGGAAATCATTGAGTTTTTGAAAGACCCGCAACGATTCCAGAAACTTGGCGGGCGGATTCCCAAGGGTGTTTTGCTTGTCGGACCTCCAGGGACCGGCAAAACTTTGCTTGCTCGAGCGATTGCTGGCGAAGCGAACGTTCCGTTCTTTTCGATTTCCGGTTCGGATTTCGTAGAAATGTTCGTGGGCGTTGGCGCAAGCCGCGTTCGCGATCTGTTTGAGCAGGGCAAGAAAAACGCTCCTTGCATCATTTTCATCGATGAAATCGACGCAGTTGGCCGCCATCGTGGAGCGGGCCTAGGCGGCGGTCACGACGAGCGCGAGCAGACGTTGAATGCGCTGCTGGTTGAGATGGACGGTTTTGAATCAAACGAAGGCGTCATTCTGATTGCCGCGACGAACCGCCCAGATGTTCTCGATCCTGCTCTACTTCGTCCCGGCCGATTCGATCGGCGCGTTGTTGTGGCACGTCCTGACGTGAAGGGCCGCGAAGAGATTCTTCGCGTTCACACACGCAAGAAGCCGCTTTCGGATGACGTGGATCTTTCCATTATTGCGCGCGGCACGCCCGGTTTTTCTGGCGCCGATTTGGAGAACCTGGTAAATGAAGCCGCGTTGTGGGCGGCGCGACAGAACCGCAAATTTGTCGGCATGGCCGATTTCGAAATGGCCAAAGATAAAGTCCTCATGGGCGTGGAACGCAAGTCCATGATTCTGAGCGATGAGGAAAAGAAGAACACGGCGTATCACGAAGCCGGCCACGCGCTAGTTGCTGCGATGACACCAGGCGCGGACCCGGTTCACAAAGTCACCATCATTCCGCGCGGCATGGCTCTCGGTTTGACGATGCAACTGCCTGTGGACGACAAGCACTCGTACACCAAGGACCACCTTGAAGGGATGCTTGCTGTGCTGATGGGCGGCCGCACTGCAGAAGAACTTTTCCTCGGCCACCTCACGACTGGCGCAGGCAATGACATTGAACGGGCCACGGATATCGCGCGCAACATGGTCTGCGAATGGGGCATGAGCGAACTTGGTCCATTGGCTTTTGGTAAAAAGGAAGAGGCGATCTTCCTGGGTCGTGAAATCGCGCAGCATCGCGATTTCTCCGAAGACACGGCGGTGCAAATCGATAAGGAAGTGAAACGCATCGTGAGCATCGCTTACGAAAGCGCAAGGAAGCTTCTCGACACGAACCGCGGCACGCTGGACCGCATCGCGAAGGCTTTGCTGGAACGCGAAGTGCTCGACGCCAATGAAGTAAAACTGCTAATGGAAGGCAAGGAGCTGCCGGAGAAGCCGCGCACGCCTCCGACGCCTCCACCACAGGCAGCGACTAGCGCAGATCCAAAGGTTGTTCGTCCGGAATTGCGGCCGGCCCCAGGATTTACGCGCGGGGATTCACCAGCAAAAGCGTAATCTTCAACTTGAACTTCAAACCCAGGGGCACGATATATCGTGCCCCTGCTTTTTTTGCATTCATGCAATCCTAGATTTCGCGGCATCGTGCTACAGTGCGCGATTATGACGCTACTTGACAAAATTACGGAAGGCCGCACCGACCTCGTTTTTGAATTTCTTGCGGAAGGTAACGCCGCTACATTCACTGATAAGAATGGCGTTTCTCTAATTCAGTGGTGTTCCTACTACGGCGATGCGAGTGCCATGAAATACCTGGTTGCCAATGGCGCAACGCTGGAGGTTCTAGGCGACGACCTCGGAATCAACGGAGCTTCTTTCCATGGCCACTGGAAGCTTTGTCAGTTCTTGCTCGAACGTGGCGCGAACGCGAACTACGCAGACGTCGAGACGGGAGAAATGCCTCTTCACTCGGCGTTGTGCACAACAAAGCGCCTGGCGCATAACCTCGTGTTAAAAATCCTCCTTGCTCACGGCGCAAATCCGAACTGCGCAACCAAGCCTTCCGTTGAAACCGGGGCTTTCATGCGAGATTGCCGCACCAAGGGCGAGACTCCTCTCCATCGTGCTGCTGCTTTCGGCGACGAGGAGTCCATTCAATTGCTTTTGAACGCAGGCGCGAAGATCGACGCCAAAGACATGCACGGCGACACTCCACTCTCGTGGGCCAGTTGGTACGCGCGCCCGACTTCCATCCTTCGTTTGCTTCTGTATGGGGACTTCCGTATTCATCCACAGAATCGCCCCATGGATGCCAATCTGTTTGGGCGACCGCAGTTCTGATGTGGAAGTTCAATGCCTGCTGCCAGCCGAAAAATGGCGTAGAATACGGGCATGGGACTGAAAGACGGCGAAAACCTGAATGTGACGTGCCCATGCTGCCAGACGAAGCTGGTAATTGATCCGGTTTTTGGCACAGTGCTTTCGCACGAAGCGCATGTGAAGCCGGGGCCTGACGTGGATTTGACGAAGGCGTCGAGCATTCTCGAGGAACAACGCAAGCAGCGCGAAGATAAGTTTGCAGACTCCTTCTTTCAGGAAACGCACAAGGAAGACATTCTCGCCAAGAAATTCGAAGAGGCAATGAAGAAAGCGAAAGACGCTCCCGCCGGGAAGCCGATTCGCGATTTTGACTTGGATTAGACCTTCTACTAGTCCCATGCTGCGCGCAGATTGTAATCAACAACCAATCACGAGCTTTTGGGGTTGGTTAGTGTTGCGTGCCGTCTGATTTCAGGTGGTATTCCGAGATTTCCTTCAGGGACTTATAGCCGGGCGGGTCAAATTTTTCGTGACCGGGAGTTGCCCGGATCTCCGCCACCGCGCCTACAATAATTATCGAGAGCTTCTTAGGAATGAGGAGCTGTTTGTCGTTTTCCATGCCCACCACGATTCCCATACCCGAATCGTAAAGCGGGCCGCCTCCGTCCACGAGGAATTGCTCTCCCGCGCCAGAGAGGCTTCCCATTACGCGAGTATTTGCGCCGCCCACGGTACTGCGCAGAAAACGACCTGGGTTGGATTTCTCGTGGCGAACAAGGTAGTTCTGCGCGCCGTACCCGGCAATTTTTATCTGCTCGCCCAGGAAATTGACCGTCACGCCGTCCGTCCTTGTCACGGTTGGAGTTTGGCCCGCATCATCAAAAAGGATTTTGGAGGGCCCGAGTGGGGTCGCCGAAGAGGGAGGGATTACAGTTGAGCCTGGCATAATCACTGCGCCGGAGGCCGATGTGGGTGTTGTAGCTGGGGTTGCGCCGGCGTTTCCCCCTGCACGCTTCTGAAAGGCTTTCCAGTCTTCGAACGATTTCTTGAGTTTGTCGGCGTCCGGTCCCGGCAACGGCATCGCTTGCAGTTCCCCATTCATCATCAAAAGCGTGCCTGCGATTTTTCCATCCGCACCGAAAACCTGGGCCGACTGTCAGCCGGGAAGGAACTTGAAAGTGTAGTCGTCCCATTTGATGGTTTGTCCTGCATAGTTGCTCTGCGCACTGGTGCTTTCGTGGAAAAAGAACGCCGCAAGAAAAATCAGTGCGAGTGATCGTTGCGAACCTTTATTCCGCATGCCTGCACCTCCGGTGACGACGAAAGAAAGGGAGCCGCATTTTAGCCGCAGCATTATGAATGGACAATATAAATCAATTGTTAATGGCTGAGGATTCGCGGGCGCAGGGTAAACTGCATTGAACATGGCTAAACGACGGAGATTTATCTGGCAGCTCCGAAAGAAGCCGCTTGCGCTTGGCGAGCGAACGCTGGTTATGGGTGTGTTGAACGTGACGCCAGACAGTTTTTTGGATGGCGGGAAATTTTTTGATGTGAAACGCGCGGTGGAGCATGCGCTTGCCATGCAGCGCGATGGCGCGGACATCATTGATATCGGAGCGGAATCCACGCGGCCAGGATCGGAAGGCATTTCTGTGGTGGAAGAGTTGGCCAGACTGCTGCCTGTGCTGGAAGCGTTGCGCGGAAAATTGAGAATTCCCGTTTCCGTGGACACGCAGAAAGCACCAGTGGCGGAACTCGCGATTGGCGCGGGGGCGGCAATTATTAATGATGTTTCTGGACTGCGGAGCGATTCGCGGCTGGCGGAAGTTGTCGCTCGGCATCGTGTGCCCATTATTCTGATGCACATGCGAGGGACGCCGCGAACGATGCAGAAACCGCCTTTTGCCAAGAACGTGATGAGGGACGTCGCGAGCGGATTGAAGAAGTCCGTTGCCATGGCACAAGAGGCCGGCATCAAGAAAGACAAGATCGTCCTCGATCCAGGAATTGGATTTGGCAAAAGTTTTGAACAGAACTATGAATTGTTGGCAAAGTTGCCGGAGCTTGCAAAATTAGGTTATCCGTTGCTCGTAGGAACTTCGCGCAAGGGTTTTATTGGAAAGACACTAAGCCGGAATGGAAAACCTGCCCCTGCAGAGAAGAGGATCTGGGGAACGGCGGCGACGGTAACGGCCAGTATCCTTGGCGGCACGCACATTGTGCGTGTGCATGATGTTGCGGAAATGGTGCAAGTTGTTCGCATCGCTGATTGTGTTCTGAGCGGCGGCAAACACTGAAGTGATGCTGCGTGCGTTATAATTCGCGGCGCATCTAGCAAAATCCACTTTGTATCTCAGTTCTGTTTAGCAGGAGATTCCAATGTTTCTTCGGCGCCTTCCATTCTTGCTGCTGCTCTTCCCGGTTTGCGTTTTCGCACAGTTGAAGCCTTCCGCAAAAGATCCGTTGCAACCACCGCAAGGGATTCAGGGAACGGGAGCTTGTTCGGCAACGGAAGTTTCTTCTTGCGCGGAGGCGGCGGCGAAGATTCTGCCTCAGGTAATGGGCGATTCGCCGATGGCGGAGAATTTGCGACGGTTGACGGATGAAGTTGGCGGGCGAGTGACGGGCACACCGCAAATGGCAAGAGCGGTGGAGTGGGGCGTGGCAGGATTTCGCGCCGCGGGTGTAGATGTGCACACGGAAAAATACACGCTGCCGGTGACCTGGAGCGAAGGCGAGACGAGGCTGGAGTTGATAGGGCCCGCGCAGTTTCCGGTGCGTCTAGCTAGCACTGGGTGGTCTCCTGCGACTCCTATAGGCGGAATCGAAGCAAACGTAATCGACATTGGCGGCGGCAGCGAAGAAGAGTTTGCGCGTGGGAATATCAAAGGCTCGATCTTGCTGGTGCATTCGGAAATTGGAACGAACTGGGCGGATTTGTTTGACGAGTATTTGCGGCCGCCCGGGATTATTGAGCGGGCTGTTAAAAGCGGTGCGGGTGCGATTTTGTGGATGGGCGCACGAGAGCGGCTGCTGATGTACCGTCACACCAATACTCTCGATGGGCGAGTAGACAAGATTCCGCAGGCGGTCGTCGCAAGGGAAGACGCGATGCGGCTGGCGCGAGCGATTGCGGCCCATCCTGGACAGGTTCGAGGGCGATTCAATATGCCAAACAAGATTGGCGGGCCTATTGAGCAGGAGAACGTCGTCGCGGAAATTCGGGGACGCGAGAAACCGGATGAGACGGTGATTCTTGCGGCTCATCTAGATTCGTGGGAGTTCGGAACAGGCGCTCTAGACAATGGCTGCAATGCGGCGCTGGTAGTTGAAGCGGCGCGGGCGATTCATGCGACGGGACTGCTGCCACGGCGGACGATTCGGTTCATTTTGTTTAGCGGCGAAGAGCAAGGAACAGTTGGTTCGTTTGGATATGTGAAAGCGCATCGGGCTGAAATAGAGAAGCTGCGCGCGGTGATTGTGTTCGACACGGGCAGCGGCCGCGTGACGGGCTATTCGCTGGGTGGGCGACGCGATATTGAAGCGGGTATCCGTGCGATTTTGAAGCCGCTGGACTCGTGGGGTGCGACCAACCACACGACCGATGCTTCCTTTGGTACGGATAATTTCGATTTCCTGCTGGAGGGTGTCCCGACACTCGTCGCCAATCAGGAGATCTCGAACTATCTGGTGAACTATCATGCTGCGTCCGACACGTTCGATAAGGTGGATCTCCGCGAATTAAAACTCAACACGGCGATTGCCGCCCTGACGGCTTGGGGTGCAGCTGATCGCGCGGAGCCCTTGGGTAAGCGATTCTCGCGCTCGGAGATGGATGCGCTGGTAAAAGAGACCGGCCTAGACCAACAAATGAAGGTGTTGGGTTATTGGGACGCCTGGCAAAGCGGAGAGCGGGGCCGAAAGCCGTAATCGTTATAATAGTAGTGTGAATTCAGCAAAAGAAACTGCGCGCGAGCAGTTTGGCGCCATAGCTAAGACCATTCTCAGCGTGGATTACGGTCGCGCGCGAATTGGCCTGGCGATTGCGACGGCAGAAGCGCGCCTAGCCCGTCCACTAGCCACACTAGAACGCATTAACCGTAACGAAGATATGCGACGCTTGCGCGAATTAGCGCGAGCGCATGAAGTGAAGCAGATTGTCGTGGGATTGCCATTGCTACTCGATGGAACTCGCGGCGAAATGGCGGAAGAGGCGGAGCGGTTTGCACAGCGCGCAAGAAAACAGATTGGCGTGCCGGTGGAAATGGTGGATGAGCGGCTCACAAGCTGGGAAGCAGAGCGGCTGCTCGAAGAAGAATTTGGCAAAAAATACCGCGACGAATCCCAAAAAAAGAAAAAACCGGAGAGCGAGAAGCCAACTGTGGATTCCGTCGCAGCCGCCGTGATTTTGCGAGAATACCTGGCGAAGCAAGGCGCGACGGAGGGTGAGTAAGTGAAAATCTTTCTCACACTTTTGCTGATTTTGTTGCTGGCTGCAGGAGCAGCCGGAGCTTATCTATGGTACGGAATTCAGGAACCGTATCAGGGATTTGGCAAAGATGGCGTGTTTGTGACGATTCCACACGGATCCTCAAGCCGCGCCGCAGCGCACATCCTGGAAAAAAACGGCGTGATTCGCAGCGCGATTGCATTCGAAGTTTACGCGCGGCGGCATCCGAAGCGCTCTTTGCAGGCCGGAGAATATTTCTTTGATCATGCGACAGCCGGCAAGGAGGTTTTCTGGAAGCTGGCGCACGGTGAGGTCTACGTTTTGCCGTTCACGGTGCGCGAAGGCGAGACGATGTTCGACATCGCGCACGAACTGGAAGCCGCAAAATTCCTCACTGCCGATGAATTCCTGAAAGCCGCAAGAGACGCTTCGAGCATCAAAGACCTGGCGCCGTACGCGAAGACGCTGGAGGGATTCCTGTTTCCCGCGACGTACCAATTGCCACGGCACACGGTAGCGACAGACTTAGTTGCGAACATGGTGCAAAAGTTCCGCGAGCAGTGGCGCATAATTGCCGCCTCCGATCCAGCGCCCGCCAGCGTGGCAAGGCCGACGATTTCGACTGTGACGCTTGCGTCTTTGGTCGAACGGGAAACACCGAAGCCGGATGAGCGGCCACTCGTTGCGGGCGTTTTCGAAAACCGGCTGCACAAAGGAATGCTCCTGCAGTGCGATCCCACGGTGATTTACGCGATGGAGCAAGCCGGCACGTACAAAGGCACATTGGCGGGCAAGGATTTGCACTTCGACTCGCCGTATAACACCTACGAGCACGGCGGCCTGCCTCCGGGGCCGATCGGCAATCCCGGCGAAATATCGCTACGCGCAGCTCTGGCGCCGGCGCAGACTGACTACCTCTACTTCGTAGCTAACACGCAAGGAGGGCACTTCTTCAGCGCCACGCTTGCGGAACACAACAAGAACGTAAACAGGTATCATCGTTTATTACAGGGATTGCCGGCGGATCCGCCTCCACCGCCTCCCGCGAAAAAGAAGGCACCCGCACACGCGGGCAAAAGGTCTGCTAAAAAACGTTAGAGAACGAATGAGCGAAGAACTGAAAACAAAAAAGGCAATGATTCTCGAAACAGCGCGGGAAATCGGCGCGGAGAAGTGGACGCCCGCGGAAATCGATCAGTTGCGGCGCAAACTAATCGCGGAGCACGGAGAAGAAGGCAAAACCGGCGCGGACTACGTTGTGGATGTTCTCAAAGACGCGGGATTAAAGGTGAATTTGTCGCAGCTGGAAGAAGTAGAAGACCAGTTTGAGGAAGAGTTCGAAGACCTGCTGCACTTCAAGACGCTTAGTGACGCTGAAGTTAGCTTGATGCGATTGGACGAACTTTGGCGTCGTTTTCAGGCGCATGGCGAGAAGGCAGCCGGCGAACGTGTACTGGATGTCGCGCGGCTTGGCAAGCGGCGCGCGGAAATGATTGCGCGCAATCATAAGGTCGAAAAGCATAAGCGCGAGGAAAAAGAAGAGATTGCCAGCTGGTTCCGTATTTGGTTGGAAACGCCGGATGCTTTTTTTGACTGGCTCGACGTGCGCAAGAAATCGGCGGAATTCCGCGCAAAATTCCCTCACGCTGAAGACGAAGAATGAGCGAGCTGGACCTCCCTCCCTTTTCGCTTGACGTAGAGACTTTGGACCTCGGGCCGGGCGTCAAAGCGATGGGTATGGAATTGATCGAAACGGATAGCCGTGAACCCGTGCGAGGTAAAGATGCGATTGCAATTTGGTCCGGGGTCTTCCCTGCTCTGATCGCGCGAGAGCCGTTTGTACTGGATTTCTTCAGCCATGTAGATCGCGTTCGCGATTTCTGCAGTGCACGCGAAATCGGTTTCCGCGAAGCTGCGGGCCGTTGCATCGTGGTGCCGCAACCGAGCGACGAGCAATTGCGCGATTTGCTTGAGCGTTTCGAAGGAGAAACTTTTGGCTTGCGTGCGGGTTCAGCCGTGCAGACAGACGATACTGCGCTCGAAGGCGAGCTATCGAAGCGCGGTTTGGACGCCTATCAGGCAGCCTACACGCGCTATACTTTTTGTGTGGTTTGTGAATTGGAAGATGGCTGGCTTACGATTCTGAGTGAGACGCTTTGGCCAAGCGAAGCCATTCGCCGCGTGCGCCCCGCTGTCCAGCCATTTGACGTGCACATCGCGCGGCCGCATTAAGCGAAAGGACCAGTACCCCGGCTGCAGTTGGCTGTTCGAATGCATTAAATAGGCCAAGAAGGACGTAAGTTCTTGATGAGACGTGTGTGGGGATGTCTGGGATTGGCGACAGTGACGGCGATTGCTGGCTGTGGGCACGTCAGCACCAAAACCCGCGTTGCGCCATCGCAAGTCGCGGTTGCGAAGGACGCGACGCGCGAGGAGCTGATTGAGAAATTCAATGGGCAGGCCGCCAGCACGAAAAGCTTGAACGCAACTGTAGAACTGCGCCCGACGGCAGGGTCCAAATACAGCGGTTTGATTGAGGAATATCACGAGGTAAAAGCGTTTCTGTTGGCAAAGCGCCCTGAAAACATTCGGATGATCGGGCAAGCCCCGGTGATTTCGAAAACAATTTTTGATATGACGAGTGACGGCGAAACATTTCGCGTATCGCTTCCGACAAAAAATAAATTCCTTGTCGGGCAGGTCAATGTGGAACGCAACAGCGCAAAGCCGCTTGAAAACCTGCGCCCACAACATTTATTCGACGCGCTGCTCTGGCCAGAAATTGTAAAAGGCGAGGCGGTTTTGATCGAAGAGTTCAATGACGAGAATGCGCGATATTACGTGCTGACCGTTTTGCGTGGCGGCTATACAACGGAAATTCGCCGCAAGATATGGTTCAATCGCACCGATTTGAGCGTCGTACGGCTGGAAAGCCTTGGCCCAAAAGGAACATTGCTTTCTGATGTGCACTATTCGGACTGGCAACCGGTGGGTGATTCCGGCACAACAAACGCTGGAACTTTTCCGCGTTCCATCCGCATTGACCGCCCGCACGACGACTACCGTATCGACCTGCAAATCACAAAAATTGCGCTGAACGAAGATTTGCCCACGGAACGCTTCCAGCTTGCGCAGCCGCCGAATTCGGAGCTCGTTCGAGTGGGAGAAGAAAAAGATGCGCCTGCCAAGGAATCAAAACCATGATGGGCGAAATGATCACGCGCAATTTGCTGCATCGCCCGATTCGCACGTTCATTGGAGTTTTGGCGATTGCGGTGGAAGTAGCACTGGTCGTCCTGATCGTTGGGCTTACGAGCGGCATTTTGAACGAAACGGCGAAACGGGTTGAAGGCGTGGGAGCGGATGTTCTGCTGCAGCCATCTTCGGCTGGGCGGCTCATGGGAATGACCAATTCCCCAATGCCCGTGAAAATTAAAGAGCTGCTTGTGCAAGTCCAGTATGTTCAGGCCGTCGCACCCGTGCTGCTGCAATTCAATTCGTCCGGTGGAGTTGAGCTCGTCTACGGGATCGACAAATCCTTCGACGAAGTTTCCGGTGGGTTCGTTTATTTGCAGGGTCATGGACTTGAGGGACCTGACGACATGCTTCTGGATGAGCTGGCCATGCAATCCAAGCACGTAAAGGTTGGACAGAAGTACAAACTTTTCAATCACGATTGGAATTTGGTGGGTATCGTTGAGCATGGCAAAGGCTCGCGGATATTTGTACCGCTTTCGACCCTACAGGATCTCTCGGGCGCCACAGACAAAGCCTCTCTTTTCTACATAAAATGCACGAGGCCCGAGCACACTGAGGACGTGATTGCAGAAGTAAAAACAATTTTGCCCAATTACACACTCACAGCAATCAAAGATTACGTCTCCATGATGACGACGACGAGCATTCCCGGCCTCAATGCGTTCGTGGATTCCATGATAGGCCTAGCCGTTTGCATCGGTTTACTCGTGATTTTTCTCACGATGTATACCACGGTCATTGAGCGCACACGGGACATAGGGGTTTTGAAATCGCTTGGCGCGACTTCACCGTTCATCATACGCGCCGTGCTCTACGAGTCCGCATCGCTTTGTCTCGGAGGCATTGTTGCTGGAGTCGCCCTCAGTTATGCCGTGCGCGCCGGATTCTTGAAAGCTTTTCCCACTCTAGCAGTTTTGATTACGCCGGAATGGATTTTGCGGGCGGCGGCAATTGCCATGGTCGGCGCGGTTTTGGGAGCCAGCTATCCAGCGTGGGTGGCTAGCCGCAAGGACGCCGTAGAAGCGTTGACGTTTGACTAGTTGGGCAAAAGAAAGCTGAGGCACGAAGCTAGGCAGAGATGGCAATCGCGGCTACAATTCCAAGCGCGCAATTTGCTGAGTTGCATTCTGTAGAGAGTCAGGGACTGGTAAAGAAGAGCGTGGAACCGATACTCAAAACGGAGAATTTGTGGAAGCTCTATCGCGCGGGCAAGGTGGAAGTGCCGGCTCTGCGCGGCGTGAATTTTTCCGTGCAGCCAGGGGAATCGGTTGCTGTTATGGGACCTTCCGGTTGCGGCAAGTCCACACTTCTATACACAATTGGCGGACTTGCTTCCGCTTCCCGCGGCACGGTTCTTGTGGACGGCAATGATCTCGCCACAATGTCTGACGCCGAGCGCACCAAACTGCGACGAAGCAAAATCGGTTTTGTTTTTCAGCGCTTCAATCTGCTCCCCACAATGACCGCGAAGGGTAATATCGCCATTGCGCAGTATATCCACGGGGACGGCTTCGATCCGCATCGCTTCGATGTTGTGACAAAGCTGCTCGGCCTCGAAGGCCGTTTGAATCACAAGCCATCGGAAATGTCCGGCGGTGAACAGCAGCGAGTGGCGATTGCGCGCGCCATCATCAACGAACCGAAAATCCTTCTTGCCGACGAGCCGACAGGCAACCTCGACACAAAAAATTCCGATGTTGTGCTAGAGATGTTGCGGCAACTCAACAAAGAATTGGGCCAGACGATTGTGATGATTACGCACAATCCGGAAGCGGTGACTTATTTCGATCGCGTTGTACACATGCGCGACGGCGTGATCGTTGACGGCGTTCCGGCGGACTAAAATGGGCAGCGGACAATTCTTTTCCAAACTATTCTTCTGGTCCTTCGAACGTGGCTCCTGGCAATACGACCTCGCCGTGATCGCCATTCTGGTTTTCGTTTTCTTTATGCCGCGGAAATGGTTGCGCGACCAACCGGAGGCCTCGGTTCCAGCGCAGGCTCAGCAGATTGAATTGCTCTCCACGGTGGGAACCGAAAGCGCATACCGCGTGGACGCGCGTGTCCTCACGCCACCCGAGCAGATGCCGCAGCTTCAGAATGAATTGCACCGCGCTTTACAACGCGCATTGCCGGAGCTTCAGAATGGCCGCTTTGAAATCCTCAAGGTAGAAGCGCAGCGCGATGAACATGGTGCCGTCATCGCCTATCAGGTGTCTTTGCGCCACAAATAGAGCCGCGCTACTCGTCCAAGTTAAGAAACGTGTTTCCGGGCCGCCGCATCCAACTTTGGGTATACTGGAGCACCGATTTTTCCAGCTGAACTGCCAAGACAGGGGCTGAATTTGAAGGCAAACGGGAGATTCTTAGGTTTCGCCATTTTGGCACTGTGTATTTCCGTTCGCCCTGCGCGGCCGCAAGGCTCCCAAAAGTGGACCCCCGACGCCATCATTACGATGATGGATCATGCAGCACAGGATTTTCATAGCCTCTCCGGAAACATCGAGCGAATCAAGTACACGGACGTTGTAAAAGACACCGCGACAGAAAGCGGACAGGTTTGGGTCCGCAAGGACGAAAAAATTCGCATCCAGTTTACGAAGCCCGATCCGCGTACAGTGCTTCGTACGGGCGACAATCTCTACATCTACAACCCGAAAATCAATCGCGTGGAAGAATACGACCTGAAAGACAACCGCGAGATGGTGGACCAATACCTCGATCTTGGCTTCAATACGCGCGGCGAACATCTGAAGAAGAATTTTCTGATCGCGGTAGACGGCGAGCAGGAGCTGGACGGCCGCAAAACAGTTGTGATCGAACTGACGCCGAAGTCCACAAAGATGCGCGAGCAGATCACGAAAATCCAAATGTGGGTGGATACGGGATCCTGGATGGCAATTCAACAGAAATTCTTCGAAGCCAATTCGGGCGATTACTTCATCGTTCACTACACGGGTGTGATGAAAAACCTGAAGATCGACGATTCGCGCTTCAAGCAAGATTGGCCAAAGAACGCCACGAAAGTGAAACCGCGCGGCTAATTCGCCGCGCCGGCCTCAGCATGTTCTGTCTTCAATAGTTGTTGTTTGCGCTCGATTCCCCAGCGATAACCTGCGAGATTTCCGTCCCCGCGAATTACGCGGTGGCAAGGAACCACGATAGATACGGGGTTTGTCGCGCAGGCACGCGCCACCGCACGGCTGGCACTCGGTCGTCCGAGCGCACGGGCCACTTGGGCGTAGGTGCGAGTCTTTCCGAGCGGAATACGCTGCAGTTCCTGCCAGACTCGCCGTTGAAATGCTGTCGCCAATAAGTCGAGTGGAAGTTCTTGCCGCGGCGGATTCCCTTCCGTACGCGAAACAATTTCTCGTACATACTTTTCCAAGCCTCCGCGCGCTGGAGCGATTTCCGCTTTCGGAAATTCTTCGCGAAGTTCCGCGAGCAGTTTGGCTTCGGAATCTCCGAGATAAACTGCAGAGACTCCACGTTCCGTCGCCGCTACCAACACTTTCCCTAACTTTGCGTTTGTTATTGTGAATCCAAGTTTCATTCCCTTTCCTCCTTTTTGATATGTCGCCGGTGTCATACCCAACTGTGCGTTGCTTCGCTCGTACACGCGGCTGGAAGAGCCATAGCCGGTTTCGTACAACGCATCGGTGATCTTGCTTCCTTGCCGCAAGAGTTTCTTGAAGTGATTCAGCCGCAGCGCTTCTGCTAATTCACGCGGAGAAAGCCCCGTCACCTGAGCAAATGCGCGACGCAACCGGTTCGTGGATGTTCCCAACCGCTTTGCAATCGCGCCCAATCGCGGAGATTCCTCGGCGCCTTCCGCAAGCAAAGCCGCCGATTTTTGCACGAGCGCGGTGGCGCTGGAAATTTCATTCGGCTTGCAACGCAAGCAAGCACGAAAACCGTGTTGCTCCGCTTCCTTTTGCGTTTTGAAAAATTCCACGTTGCGCCGCAACGGACGCCGCGCGGGACAGCTAGGCCGGCAATAGATCCGAGTCGAACGCACGCCAAGAAAAAACACGCCGTCTGAGCGCGAATCACGCGCGACCGTCGCCTTCCAATACTGCTCTGCGATACGCGAATCGATTGATTGGTATTGTTCAGCTTTGTTCATGGTCGCTCTCAACATTCTCAACAAGGCGAGAATAGCGCGGACCGAAATAACGTTCTATCCGGAAAAGGATGCCAAAGTGAAAAGCTGGGCAGCGCGGAAAAGGCTCAGGCTTCGCTGGGAACCGGCGCTGGCTCGACTTCCGGTGAAGGAACGCGATGCGGCGCCGTGATGACCAGAATCACTGCGCCCAAAATTACGGCAGCGGCGAGCAACGTGCGCAGCGTCAGCGCTTCCCCGACAAATGCCCAGCCGAGCAGCAGCGCCACAACCGGATTCACAAATGCGTATGTCGCCACGCGCGCGGCGGTGCTGTTCTTCAAAATGTAGATGTAAGCCGTGAATCCAATCCCTGAGCCAAAAACAATCAGATAGGCCACCGCGAGCCAGGAACGCAAAGAGATCGCGGCAAGGTGGAAGTTATGCACCTCGCCGGTCAAGAACCCGCCAATCCAGAGCGCGATGCCTCCTGCAAGGCATTGCATGGACATACTCAGCATCGAGGAACTCGGAAGCGGACTATGCTTGGAATAGATTGACCCGCATGCCCAGGCAAACGAGGCAATCGCGAGAATGCCGGCCCCAACCGGGTCGATTCTGCCGGAGGAACCCAGATGCGTCGGTCCAACGAGTAGCGCTAGCCCGGCAAATCCCAAAACGATGCCAACAAACACTCTCCCTGACGGCCGATGGCCGCCAGGCCGCAGCCAATCCACGAGAACCATCCACAGAGTCACCATGGCCACCAGAAGGGCCGCCACGCCCGACGGGACAGTTAACTCTGCCCAGCAGACCCCGCCGTTGCCTACGCACAGCAACAAAAAGCCCGTGATTGAGGCTGTGATCCAATGCTCCTTCGTGGGGCGAATGCCCGTTTTCCAACGCAGAAAAGGGTAAAAGAGCAGACCGGTGATCAGATGCCGGGTTCCCGCTAGCAATAGCGGGGGAAATGACTCATCTCCAATGCGCATGCCAAGATACGTCGATCCCCAGACCACGTACACTGACAGAAAGGCCATGAGAACAAGTGTCGAGCTGCGTTGGGAGGTATGGGGCATCGGATGACCTGTCAAACTAAAGCCGCAGAAGTGCGGAAAACTATCCGAAATCGCACCTCAAACCGGCAGACCAGAATAGATGCACGAAACCAACTCAAGTAGCACCATATTGGTAACCAGATTCATGATTGCTGTTTTTCTTCGCACAGCCTGTCAAAGAACGAGGCAGTACTATAACTATCTAGTTGAAGATAGGACACTTCGGACGTTTTCCACAGATTGACGCCAACTTTCTATAGTGGCATTTTGTCTCTCCATTCTTTTTCCTTGGGAACTTGGGCCAGATAAGTGAATTTTGCGACAGTTTCGCAAGAGCTTGCGGAAGCGTCTCTGGGGTCGAGATGAAGGCAATAAACAAGATTGCTTTACCTGAAATACAGAAGGACGCCTCATTACCACCATTTGTGGAAGTGAACCAGCTTCCGCAATCCGTACCACTTGCCAGCTCTGTCCCTCTTCGTTCACCCGCCCTCAAGGTAATTCCTCTGCGTACGCCGACTGCGATTTCGGTTCGCCGCTTTGCGCGGGTTCCAACTCACGCAGTGGGTGTTTTTCATGAGCAGCGTGAATACCCGCGCGCATCTTTGCGTTTGCCGTTAAGACTTCGCAGTGTGAGCAGCGTTGTCGAAGATTTTCCGGTCACTCTGGTTACGCGCGATATCAGTTCGACCGGCGTTTTCTTCCTTTGTCCAAAGCGGCTCGAAATGAACTCCTCCATTGAACTCGAAATTGTCCTTGTGAGCCGTCCGATGGGACGCGGCAATGTTGTCGCAGTCACTGTCGCTCGCGTGCGCCGCGTCGAAACGGCAAACATGCCTGGATGGTTCGGCATCGCAGCATCCTTTGACGATCTGAAATTCGACCGCGACGACGGTTTTCCCTCCCGCTTCCCTTCTGCGTAAAAATCGATTGTTAACATTGGTTGTGGAAATCCTCGCTCGAAAGTAGTGTCTGCTGCTCGAGAAAATGTTTCCACAGGTTCGCCTCTTGTGATTTCTTAACCTCTTTGACAAACTACGTTCATCACTAAGCTGAAGCGTGCGGCTCCATCCTCTGGAGCGGTTTCGGGCACGTAAAGCCAGGGAATGTGTCTGGGGGAAAAATGAGAAAGTTTGTTTTTGGCGCCATTCTTTTGGCGTTGTGTTTGGCATTTGCACCAGCGAACTGGGGTCAAGCGCAAATTACGAGCGGCACGGTTCAAGGTGACGTGCTGGATGAAAAAGGAGGCAGCGTTCCTGGCGCCTCCGTTGAAGCAAAAAATCTGGACACGAATTTTGTCCGGACGGAAACCACCGACGGCGACGGCCATTTTGCGTTTCTGAACCTGGCTCCAGGCCGCTACACCCTCACCATCACAAAGAGCGGTTTCACGACTATCGTTCAGCAAAACGTCAATCTCACCGTCGGCCAAGTACTCACGCTTCCGGTCACTGTAAAAGTTTCATCCGTGGCACAGCAGATTATCGTCACCGATGTGCCTGTGATCGAAGTTACGAAAACTGAATCCAGCTCAACACTGGAAGAATCCGCGATCGCGACCACACCGGTGCTCGGCCGCAAGTTTGAGGACCTTCTTACCCTCACGCCCGGCGTCAGTATTTCGCAAGGCCCCGACGGCGACGAGATCAATATCAACGGACAGCGAGGCATCTTCAACAACGTCAGCCTCGATGGCGGCGACTACAACAATGGCTTTTTCGGTGAGCAAGCCGGCGGTCAGCGCGCAGCAGTAGACATCTCGCTCGAAGCAGTAAAGGAATTCCAGATCATTGCGAGCGGCGCCAACGCCGAATATGGCCGCACGGCTGGCGGCGTGGTCAACGTAATCACCAAGTCCGGCACGAACGAGTGGCACGGCAGCGCGTTTGAATACTTCCGAACGGAATCTCTAACAGCCGCAGCTTCCGATGGGACTCCACTCAGTGACTTCTTGCGCAATCAGTTCGGCGGCAGCGTGGGCGGTCCGCTGGTGAAGAACAAACTGTTTGTGTTTGCAGCCGGCGAAGGAATTATGGAAGACCTCACGCGCTCAAACTTGAGCGTGACTTCGCCGGGAGGAGCTTGCGGCAGCTCGCCGGTTTTTGACGGAACCGTGGCCACGGACACGCTTATCAATTCCAGCCAGGATTGCCAGCGTCTCGCGCTACTGAACTACTTTCAGTCCACCTTCAACGACAACGAAGGCACGCCGGTGGACCATATCGTGCGTAATGCTTCGATCTTCGGTCGCGTGGACTACATCCACAGCCAGAACAATCAATTCTTCGCAACTTACAACTTCGACCGCTCGAACAACCCGAACCAGACTTTCGATGTTCCCACTTACGGTCGGACAGCGAACGGCATTGAGGGCGCGGCTCACATTCAATCGGTCAACGGAGACTGGACTTCCACGTTCAGCCCAACGAAATTCAACAACGCGCACTTTTCGTTCTCGCACGAAACGCGTCCACGGGCGGCAATTGATCCTACATCCGTGCCGGATACGTCCATGGGTTTCTTTCCCAACTTCCGCTTCGGCCAGCCATTCTTCCTGGAACCGGGTGTAGATGAATTGACCTGGCGCACCGACGTTCGAGACAGCCTTTCCATCATTCACGGCAAGCACACGTTCAAGCTCGGCGGTGAATGGTTGCATACTGACAACTCGCAGATCTTCCGCGGCTTCTTCACTGGCCGATACATTTTCGATGACGTAACTGGATTCCTTCATTACGCCGCGCCTGCCAGCATGGGTGCGGGCTTTGGTCCAAATGCCGCGGAATGCGGAGACGGAACCTTTACAGATATCACTCTCGTTACAGCCGGGGGCCTTTGCCCAGATGGCAGTAGCTTTACTGGCGGCCCATTGCTGCTGTATCTCCAGCATGGCCCTACGACGTCTGGTGAAAGCCTAGACGCTTCCGGCGCATCGGACATCACTAACGAGGACCTGTCGCTCTTCGTACAGGACACCTGGAAGGTTTGGCGCAACTTCACTTTGACCTACGGCCTGCGTTGGGACGGACAGAAGTTCCCCGATCCAACTATCCCACCATCGAAGACCGCTTATGGCGCGGACCTTGCGAACCCGGCCTTCCCGTCCGATGGCAAACTTCACAATCAATGGAAAGAATTCCAGCCGCGCATCGGTTTCGCTTGGGACATTTTCGGCAACGGAAAATCGGCGCTGCGCGCCAGCTACGGTATTTACAACGCGCGCCAGAACATGCTCACGCAAGTTGGGGCCATCACGACCAACGGCGTGCAACAGCAGTCCATTGCTGCGGCAACGTGTTTGTTCACCATCGCAGGCATTTGCCAGCAAAACTCTGCTGGTGGCCCCGCGCCGACGTACCCGAACACCGTTCCTGTACCGCTACTGCCGCCGGGGACCTTCCCATTCCAATCGGGCGTGACCGTATTTGACAAGAGCTACGCTAACCCACGCATTTACGCAACGAATGTTGGCTACGAGCAGCAGCTCTTCGGCGATTACGCTGCGTACGCCGACTTCACACTTTCCAAGGGCGTTCACCTGACTCGATTCACCAATCCGAACTCGGGTACAGGATTCTTGTTGCCCACGTCGGGAGCGGATACGGTCACCTACACGGGTGTTCACGGCGTATTTCCCGACCTCGGGGATATCACGGACACGGTCAGCTCAGCGAAGTCGCTTTATCGCGGCGTGACCGTAGGCTTCCGCAAACGCATGAGCCATCGGTTTCTCTTCGACGCAAACTACACCTACTCCGTCGACAAGGATGACGACTCGAATGAGCGCGATCCTTTCACCTTCCGCTACGCGAATCTATTCGATCTGGCCGCGGAATACTCGGACTCCGACCGCGACGAGCGTCATCGTTTTAATTTCTACACTGTAGCGACGCTACCGTGGGGCATTGAAGGCAACGTTCGCATGCAGGCGCACTCCGCGCAGCCAATCACGGACAACGTGAATGGCGATGGTAGCGGGGCTCCTTGCAGCGAACAGAACTCGCGCACGCGGTTCGTCGTTTCCGGCACCGGTGTAGTGGATTGCGGCCGCAACCACCTCCGCAAAGACAATGCATTTTTCACCTTTGACTTCGGCGTATCGCGGCCGTTCCATGTTTCGGACCACCTGCGCATTATTCCGCGGCTCGAAATGTTCAACACCTTTAATAACGTGAACAACATCAATCCGTTGTCGTCACCGCAGCTTTTCGACTTCAATGGCTTCCTGCGCGTCGGAGTTGGCGATCCGCGCCAGGCGCAATTGTCAGTGCGACTGGAGTTTTAAGCCGGCTTAACAAACCGATCCACCAAAAGAGGAGCGCGAAAGCGCTCCCCTTTTGTTTTGTGGACTCGGCTGTCAAACTGAATTTATCCACACCACCATGGCCCAGAGAACCAATTCGCCGCTGAAAGCCGTGCTCTTCGATTGGGACGGCACGCTTCTAAACTCACATGCCGCGGATACAGCCGCTTATCTGGCCATGTTTCGTACGATGGGAATTCCGTGGGGACTGGCAGAACTCGAAAAACACTATTCGCCGAATTGGTATTTGGTCTATCGAGCGGCAAAGCTTCCCAAAGATCGCTGGGACGCCGCGGATCAAACCTGGCGTGAGAATTACGCGAGTCAAAAGCCGAAGCTCATCGCAGGAGCCCGCCTCGTACTTGCGCATGTCGGCGCGCGGCATCGACTTGGCCTTGTTACTAGCGGCGATCGCGATCGTGTGCACCGCCAATTAAAAGAATTTGAACTATGGGACACATTTGCTGCGCGCGTTTGCGCCGGTGACACCGAAGAGCGCAAGCCGCATCCTGCCCCTTTGCGGCTTGCGCTTAGGCGCATGAGGCTCAATCCTACAGAAACGGTTTATGTGGGAGATGCGCCGGAGGATCTTCAGATGGCCCGCAGCGCCGGCGTGCGAGCAGCAATCGCGGTCCTTGGTCCATTCCCCACTGAAAAGCGCTTGCGTGCGGCCAAGCCGGACGCACTTCTAGAGTCCATCCGTGAATTGCCAAAAGTGCTTGAACACTTTTTGTGAAATTTCTGTTTTGTCAGAGGTTCATTGTGGCTTGATCGCAGAAGCTGGAGATGCTGCGCTTGCAGGAATCGCCAGCGGCTTAAATTCCGTCCACTTGATTACAATGCGGATCGGAACGTCGCCATCCTGAAAATGCAACCGGTCGTCGGAGCGAGCATAGTTTGGAAACCAGTATTTTCCTTCCACATTTTCCCGATACGTTTCGAAATTCGAAAAAGGCAATTCCGGCGAATGGAAATCGCCTAAATCCGTCACAAATTTACCGTAGCTTTTCACAATCTCCAGATATTTGGTGTCTACCCAAACCACTCCTTCAAAGAGCGCGTTCGCTCTCTCAAGAAATTTCGGCTTCACTTGGAACAGGTAACAATCCACTTCATCCACAAGCTCTCTGCCCACAAACGTAATCGTGTATTTTTCGATTTGCGGCAGTGCGAGCGGATACCCCGGAACTTTCGAAAGCGAGTTTACATCTTCCGGTGAGAGTTTCACCGTTCGCAATGTCGAAGGGACGTCTGCCGACACCCGCTCATACATTTTTCCATCACTTGCTACAAGCGGCGTGCTCGTCACCACGAATTCGCCTATCGGATTTCCGTCTTGTCCGTATTCCGTAAGCCTGATTGTTTTTTTGTATCCATAATGAATGCGGGCTTTCGCGTACTCTTCTTCTTTTTCCGCAAAATGCTTGATGATCAGCGGTTGTGGCATGGTCGGCGGCGCTTCCGCCGTTGGCTGGTCGGAAGTTACACGTTTGACGTTATGCTCCGGTGGCGGCGGCGTCTGTGGTCCCTGTTTTTCTTGCGCGCGCGCTGCATCAGCGGCGAACAAAAGCGCCGCATTGAGCGCTAAATAAAAACCCGCTCTTCCAACCTTCTTACAAGCTCTTCTCAATTGTCCGTCTTCCTCATATCATTCAGATGCGAGGAGCCACAGAAACGCGGCCTGTAGGCTTCATTGGATCAGTCTATCGCAATTCACAACGCAGTCTCCTAGTTCAACAAGCACTTCTGCTACAATACGAAAGTTTGTGGCCAGCGAAAAACAAGCCAAAAGATATTTTGTCTCAGGCCTGGTACAGGGAGTAGGTTTTCGCTACTTCACGCAGGATGCCGCGGAGCGCCTGCGGCTCACAGGTTATGTGTGCAACCTGCGCGACGGCCGCGTGGAAGCTTACGCTATTGGCACAGAGGAGCAGCTTCTGCGATTTCTCGTGTCTTTGAAAAGAGGCCCGCGTGGCGCGATGGTCCATGGAGTCATCGAAGAATCCGCAAATGTTGACGAACAGTTCGCAAATGAATTCAGCGTCACGCACGATCACTAAGCAGGAGCCTTTCGAATGGATGATTTGAAAAAGTTGATCCGCGAAGTGCCGGATTACCCGAAGCCGGGAATTCTTTTTTACGACCTGACGACACTTCTCAAGGACAAGCAAGGCTTTCATTCCCTGATCGATCGTCTCTGCGATCACTACACCGGCCATACAATCGACCTTGTCGCAGGTATGGAAGCGCGCGGATTTATTTTTGCTCCTGCGCTTGCGTATCGTCTTGGCGCTGGTTTCGTTCCCGTGCGCAAACCGAAAAAGCTTCCCGCTAAGACGGTCAGTATGTCTTATTCACTCGAGTACGGCTCGGATTCGCTCGAAATTCACGAGGATGCCATCAAGCCCGGCCAACGCGTACTCATCTGTGACGACCTTCTCGCCACAGGCGGCACAGCGCTCGCAACGGCGAAGCTTATCGAAAAACTCGGTGGCAAAGTCGAGGGTGCGGCATTCGCCGTTGAACTCACATTCCTAAACGGCCGCAGCAAACTGCCGAATCTTGATGTTTTCTCGTTGATTCAATACGACAAGTGACAGCGTCAGCCTTTCGCATTGCGTGAAGGGGAACGCCGCTGGCGCACGGCTTCAAACAATACGACTCCCGCCGCGACGGAAACGTTCAAAGATTTCACCGGCCCGGTCGTCGGCAGTGACACCACAAAATCACAGCGCTTACGTGTCAGGTCGTGCAAGCCGCTCCCTTCACCCCCCATTACAATTCCGGTAGGCGTCGTGTAATCCACGTCTGAATAGCTCCGGTCTGCGCGCTCATCCAGTCCCACGAGCCAGTAGCCCATCTCTTTCAATTCTTCCATCGCGCGCACAAGATTCGTCACTTTGGCCACCGGCAAATGCGCCAGTGCACCGGCAGAAGCCCTCGCTACGGTGTCTGTCAGTCCTGCTGCGCGCCGCTCCGGGATCACCACGCCGTGCGCGCCTGCAGCCAGCGACGTTCGAATAATCGCACCTAAGTTGTGTGGATCCTCGACTCCATCCAGCAGCACAATCAAGCCCGGTTGACCCGCGTGCTTGTTCGCACTCGCAACAATATCTTCGAGCGACATCGCCGCCCGCACCGCAGCAACTGCCATGACTCCTTGATGGTCCCGCATGCCCGCGCTTCGGTCGAGCTGCGGCCGCTCTTCGAATCGCACCGGCACGCCGTTGCGTCGCGCAAGCTGCACAATTTCCTCAACTCGTGTGTCCTGCCGCCCCTTCGCAATCAATACATGCTCCAGTGGCCGCCCTGCCTCCAAGGCTTCGCGCACTGCGTGAATCCCCGTAATCTTGTCCATAAGCCCCACAGTGTACTGTTGCTTGTAGCCTGTGCAAAACCACGCAGCTTCGCCTCAAATGTTACAACGATGTGAACAACACAAGACTTGCATCTGACAAAAAACATGGCAACATATGCACCGAAAAAGGGTCCCAAGAAAAGTTGCCAGAACCGAGCACTTGATTGGCGCAAGTGCCGTGGAATTTTCGTGTGTGAGTTGCAGCGTGCCCAGCGACTCACACCATCCAGGAGGAACAATGGCAAGCGGCGCAATGGCTATTACGGCGGACGGAACCAGCGAAAAGGGGCTCGTAAGAGTAATCCTTGCTTCCGCCGTGGGGACGATGATCGAGTGGTATGACTTCTACATCTTCGGAAGCCTAGCCGCGACCTTGGCCCCGATACTCTACCCACCTGGGAATCAGAAATTTCAGTACATCGCCTATCTGGCAACATTTGCAATTGGGTTCATGGTCCGCCCTTTCGGGGCGTTGTTCTTCGGCCGTATCGGTGATTTGGTTGGACGGAAGTACGCGTTTCTCGTCACGCTCTCGATCATGGGTGGTGCCACTGCACTAATCGGCTTTTTGCCGACATTCGCAACTGCCGGTTGGTTTTCCCCGATTGCCCTTCTAGTCATACGTGTGCTGCAGGGTCTGGCCCTCGGCGGTGAGTACGGCGGCGCAACGGTGTACGTTGCAGAGCATGTTCCTGATGGGAAGCGCGGCTTCTACACCAGCTTCATCCAAATCACGGCGACACTGGGACTTTTCGCTTCACTTCTCGTGATCCTCGGCACACAACAGGCCATGACACCTGACACCTTCAAAGCATGGGGCTGGCGCGTTCCGTTTCTTGCTTCCATCATCCTAGTGACGATTTCACTTTACATCCGGCTAAAGATGAAAGAGTCCCCGATCTTTTCGCAGATCAAAGCCGCGGGAATGACTTCCGCGCAACCGCTGAAAGAAGCTTTCACAAAAGGGGAGAACTTGAAGCGAGTTGCCGTCTCATTGTTCGGCGCGACGGCCGGGCAGGGAGTAATCTGGTATACGGGCCAGTTTTATGTCCTTCTCGTTTTTCTCCAAACTATTCTGAAAATCAACACGAAGCTCTCAAGCATCATCGTGGCCTACGCCCTCTTGTTCGCAATGCCATTTTTCACTGTCTTTGGCGCGCTCTCGGACAAGATTGGCCGCAAGTGGCTGATGATGACCGCGTGCTTGTTAGCCGTCCTGACTTACCTGCCGATTTATCACGCAATGCAGAGAGCAGCTGGGAATAATGTTCAAACCCTCACTTCCGTCCGCGACAAAGTCACTAACGCTCCAAAACTTACGGCTCTGACCATCGACGAGTCAGGAAAACCTGTTCCGGCCAAGGAGCCATCCAACCCCAACGTGCCCAAGCTGGTCTTTCTCGTCTTCATCCAGGTGATCTATGTGTGCATGATTTATGGACCGATCGCCGCCTATCTCGTAGAAGCTTTCCCCGCGAAAATACGCTACACATCCCTGTCATTGCCCTACCACATTGGCAACGGTGTCTTTGGAGGCTTGGTGCCTCTTGTAGGTTTGTACGTTTGCGAGAGCACTCACAACATTTATGCAGGGCTGTACTACCCGATGACTGTGGCCGGCATTACGTTCGTCGTGGGAAGTTTGTTCCTCAAGGAAACGCACGGCCACAAAATCTGGGACGAAGTCAACAGCCCAAAATAGCCCAAACAAGCCGTCGCAAACTGACGGAACTTTCCGCCTGCACCTTCGTCTACTATCTAGATCGAGGTGCACACCATGCGCAAACTTACACTAGTAGTCTGCTTGCTCGCTTTCTCTTTCTCTCTCCAAAACTCAAGCGCGCAGGACGCCAAAGGACCGCTCACCGGCCGCTGGCTCGTGACCTCTGATTTCTACGGTACAACTCTCTATTTCAAACTTGAGCTCACGCAGCAGGGCGATAAGTTAACCGGAAATTTTGACGGAGACAAACTCGAAGGAACCATCACCGGCAACACAATTCATTTTCTGGCTAAAGACGAGCACGGCGGCTCGGAAGACACGAAGGCCACGGTTCACGGGAATTCCATGTCCGGTACCGTTATTCTTACTGACGGTGACAATCCGGGTCATCCGGAAACTCATGAATTCACAGCCACGCTCGTGCCTGCTCGTCCGACAGGCCCCCCAAAACGTCACGAATTCGTCCCCACCGCTTTCTATCGCCAGTTTTCGCCGTTCAACAAGCCGGTTCTGAACATCAATCCCGGCGACTCCGTCCACACAACAACGGTAGACGCAGGCGGCACCGACGAAAAGGGAGTAACACGAGTCCTCGGCGGGAATCCGGAAACTGGCCCGTTCTATGTAGAAACTGCAATTCCTGGCGATACACTCGTTGTGCATATCCTCAAACTTCGCCTCAATCGCGATTGGGCCATGAGCGACGACTACATCGTGGATCGCGGAATCGATCGCGACCTCGCCGTAAAAAGCAAAGACGATGGCAAGAACGTTCGCTGGCATCTCGACACTGCCAAAGGTATCGCCACTACAGAAAAACCCGGCGAACATCTCGCGCATTATTCTGTTCCACTACGGCCCATGCTCGGATGCGTCGCCACATCGCCCGGTCCCGCGCAAGCTCCGCCCGGCACCGGCGATTCCGGCCGTTACGGGGGCAACATGGACTTCAACGAAATCATCGAAGGCGCGACGGTTTATCTTCCTGTCAACAACCCTGGTGCGCTGTTTTATCTCGGTGATGGCCACGCAGCTCAAGGCGACGGTGAATTGAACGGCAACGCTCTTGAAACTTCCATGGATGTGGAATTCTCCGTGGACATCATTCCCGGAAAAAGTATCGGCTCGCCGCGCGTCGAATCCACAACGCACATCATGGTCGTCGGCCTTGCCGGTTCGCTCGATGAAGCTTTCCGTGAAGCAACGACAAACATGGCGCGCTGGCTCATGGACGACTACAAATTAACATCTTCCGAAGTAGCGCAAGTGTTGGGAACTGCCGCGGAATATAAAGTCGGTGAAGTCGCCGACCGCAATGCAGGAATGGTCTTGAAGATCAATAAAGATCGGCTGGCGGGCTTAACGCCAGCCGCAAAATAGGCACTCACTCAAAGGCCGAGCAAAATTCCAGAATCCGTTCTCGCGCTGTCTTCACAGGAATGATGAAGCCCGCGGCAGCAGCTTCATCGAGCAACAGAATCACGCGGTCCAGTTCGCCTTCTCCAGAACGGCCAGCAAGCGCCAGTCGCAAGGGATGAAACAGCTCGCGCCCCCGGATGTCCAACCTTTCTTTCAACCGCGTGATCACTTCGCTGAAACGTTCGCTCGTAAGCGGGACGCTATCCAACAGCAAAAGCGCAAGTTGCCGCAATACATCTCGCGCTGCGTAACGCGACATCACCACATGCGCTTCCATCGTCTGCAAAATCGTTCGCGCATCATATTGAAAAACAAGTCCAAGCAATTCAGCCAACTTTGCGCGCTCCCCAGCTTGGGGTCCCAACAGCGCCGCTGCCCGTGCGCACCAAGCCGATTGTTTTTCATTCAGTTCGCTGTTTTGCCATTTCCGTTCTTTTAGAACCGCGCTTACATCTTCAGCAGAAAATAAATTGAGAGGTTCCGGAAGTGGAGGGGAAGACTCGCCGTTTGGTAGGGAAAGTTCAGACACAATCAAAATTTAGCGCGTAACCAGAGTCGCTACAACATGCGATGCGATTGCTTCGCCGCGGCCGACTGCGTCCACGCCTTCGTTCGTCTTTGCTTTTAGATGAATCGTTTCAGTCGCCACGCCCAGCGATTTTGCCAGCGCTTCGCGCATCTTCGGAAAGTGCGGCCCGAGTTTCGGCCGTTCCAGAATCACAATGGCATCCACATGTTCAATCGCAAATTTCTTTTCGTCCAGCAACTTTCGGGCATGCTCCAGAAAGGTCAAACTGTTGGCGCCTTTCCATTTCGGATCGGTATCGGGAAAATGGGTACCGATATCTCCCAGTCCCGCCGCGCCCAGCAGCGCATCGACCAGGGCATGCGCCACAACGTCACCATCCGAATGCCCCACAGGGCCTTTGTCGAACGGCAGCTCGATTCCGCCCACAATTAATTTTCTGCCTGTTTCGAGCCGGTGCAAATCGTATCCAATCCCCACGCGCATGCTCATACCCGATGAGCCTTCTCGCGTTCGAGATAAAAATTCGCCAATTCCATGTCCGCGGGTTTCGTTATTTTGATATTCCGCTCCGAACCCAGCACGACGTGCACTTCCTGTCCTAGCCGTTCCACAAGTCCCGCTTCATCCGAAGCGTTCACTCCATCCGCTTCCGCGCGCGCAAAGGCTTCTTTCAAAATATCCGTTCGAAATGCTTGCGGTGTCTGCGCCAGCACCACTCGCTCTCTCGGAACGGTCATCGTGATCAACGCCACGTCTTCCGGCAGGCTCGCACGCTTCACTTCTTTCACGGTATCCATCGCTGGAATTCCCAAAATCGCCGCGCCGCAGCTTCGCGCTTCTTCAATTACTCGTGCGATCTGTTCGCGTGTCACAAACGGCCGCACCGCATCGTGCACCAGGATAATTTCGGTACCGTCCGCGACCTGTTTCAGGGCCGCTGCCACCGACTCCTGCCGCGTGTCTCCGCCCTTCACCACACGCAACGGCTGCCGGAACTTTTCCCCGCGCAGCTTCTCTTCCAACCGTGCAACTTCTTCCGCGCGCGTCGCGACAATAATTTCCGTCACCAGTTCACAGGAAGCAAGTTTTCTCAAGCTGTGCACCAGAATCGGTGCGCCATCCAGCTCCAAAAATTGTTTCGGAGTTTCCGCGCCCATGCGCGTGCCGAGTCCCGCTGCGGGCAATATCGCTGTTATTTTGCTCATGAAAGTGTTGCTCACAGGCGGCACTACCGGCCGCCTGCAAACAAGAAAGTGTACCTTAACGTAGAGCTATGGGAAAACTCGCCTGCCACCAAAGGAGGAAATAGCCTGAAGAAGCTCTTCTAGCTCGTTTCTTGATCTTCACGTTTTGGACCGCGTTCAACGGTGTGCGTATCAGCAACGCGGCCGCCATTTTCAGAACGTCCCGCCGCCGCTGCTTGCCTCGCTATCGGCGCCGCCGCTTCACCGCGTTCTTCCATCCGTCCGAAAATCATTTTTCCAGCGGGAGTTTGGTGAACCGACGTCACTGTAATGTCCACATTCTTATTCATAAAACGCCGCGCGCCATCCACGACGACCATCGTTCCATCTTCGAGATACGCAACGCCCTGATTCGCCTCTTTCCCTTCGCGCAGAATAAAAACACGCATCGGCTCCCCCGGCAGCACCGCCGGACGCAATGCGTTTGCAAGCTGATTCACGTTCAACACCGCAATCCCCTGCACGCTGGCTACTTTGTTCAGGTTGAAATCGTTGGTGATGATCTTCGCGCCAGTCTTCTTCGCCAGTTCCACGAGCTTGCGGTCCACTTCTCCTTCCGGCGCGTCATCTTCTTCCAGCACCAGAACCTTCAACTGGGGAATCTTCTGAATTCGCTGCAACACTTCCAGCCCGCGCCGGCCCCGCTGCCGTCGCAAAGTATCGGACGAATCCGCTATCTGCTGCAGTTCATGCAGCACAAATCGCGGCACCTGCAGCGGTCCATCCAGAAATTGAGCCTCACAAATATCCGCGATTCGCCCGTCAATCAAAACGCTCGTGTCGAGCAACTTCGCGCTCGAATCCCCTTCCAATGCACGCGCCGCTTCCTCTTGAATGTCTTTGTTTGCACGCAACGGCCACTCGCGCCCCCTGGACGCTCCCAAGAAAAGTCCTAGATAACCGAATCCCACAAGCAAACTGCATTCGAGAAAAGACTTTGTCGACTCGCGTTCGGCTGTGCGTGAAATGATTAGGGTCACAAGGAGCGCCGCGAAAATTCCCAAAACGGTTCCCACCGCGCCACCTATGAGTCGGCCTATTTCTATTTGGCGCATTTGTAATTCGGCCAGCATCAGCAACAGCGCAGCAGCAAAGCCAGATCCAACAGCAACCCATCGGCTCAATCCAAACGGCTGCCAAGCTCCCGCCAGCGCCGCAATGCACACGACAAGCGCAGCCCGTCCCAGCCAGGCGCTGGCCACACTCCTAGCACTCACAATCGATTCTATTTTATTTTGTTTCGGCGCTGATGAATTCGCCGAAGATGATGCCGTAGAAAGCGCCACTTCAGTCTTGGTCCGGCTCATACGACCTCACAGCATCACGATCACTGCAAAATCGAACAGCCACCCGCCGAAGGGACTGGCGCTGCATCTCGGCAGGTAATCCAAAAAAGCGAACGCAACCTGTATATACCTTCTACTTTTGCTACGTCAAGGAAGGATCGACCGGTGGCCGCGCAGAACAGTTTTGGAGTTTTGACGAAGTGACGTCTTAGCCGACGTAAAAGCGCGGGACGCGAGCGCTCACCGCGCACAACAAATCAGAAGTCACAGTGCCAATCGCTCGTGCAACGCGATTCGCGGGCAAAATCTCATTTCCATCCGTTCCGTAAATCGTCACCGCATCGCCGATTGCGGCATCCAGCACATCCGTCACATCCACCATTGTCACGTCCATCGAAACAATTCCCACGATTGGCGCGAGCCTTCCCCGCACCAGCACACTTCCCTTATCCCCCAGTGAGCGATGAATGCCATCACCATAACCCGCCGCCAGCACCGCTATCTTCGACGGCCGAGATGTCACAAATTTCGCGTCGTAACCAACGCCTTGCCCTGCCGGAACGTTCCGCAAGCTGATAATCCGCGACCGCAAACTCATCACAGGCTTCAGCGGCAATTTCCGTTCCGATTCCTGGCGCAATTCCGCGGGCTCGTAACCCGGATGATAGCCGTACAAAATTGCGCCAGGGCGCACCATGTCCGCCCAGGTCTCCGGCCTCGACGCAATCGCCGCGCTATTGGCCAAGTGCACGATTCCGGGATCAATTCCCAATTTCTTCAAGCGCTCGATCGCCGCGTAAAATTTCCCTTCTTGCTCTTGCGTTTGCCGCCCAACCGCAGAATTCAGAAAAACTCCCGACGACGCAAAATGTGTAAAGACTCCGCCCAGTTTCAAATGCCTGCACTTTGCGAGTTGCTGAGTGAAACATTCCATCGATTCCGGTGCAATTCCGAGCCGGTTCATTCCCGAGTCAATTTTCAGGTGAAATGTCACAGATTTGCGCTTTGCATGCTTCGCGGCAGCACGGTTCAGATCCGCGAGTTGCTCGCAACGATGAATCACTGGCGTCAAGTCATGTTTTAAAAGATGCGGCTCTTCCCCAGCTACAAAGCTCGTCAGAATCAGGACCGGTTTTTTCACGCCCGCTTTGCGTACGGCAATTCCTTCTTCCGTGCACGTCACGCCAAACCAGTCCGCGCCAAATTTTTCCAGCGCTTTCGCCACTTGCGGCCCGCCGTGTCCGTAACCATTGCCTTTTACAATACACAGTACCTTGCGGGGAGCCTTGCGCTTCTCGCCCACCGGATTCACGAACGACCGTATTGCATGCAGGTTAAATTTTAGCGCGTCGAGCGAAACCTCCGCCCACACTGGCCTGCGTTCAAAATCAATTTTCGATTTCTTCGTCATTCGAATTCCACGAGCCTTCAATTTTACGCCATCCGCGCACATCGGACCGCCCGGCCAGAACTCTGCCGCGAGAAAGACAACAGTTGAGAGTGCACGCTCAAGACCGCTGGGAGGGGAATCGCGGCGCATTAACCTATTTAGAGTAACGTCTTAAATTGCTATCAGTTACAGCCACATTGGATGGCCTGCCCTAGACGGACATTCTCATTTATTCGCCAATCGGCGTGGCCGCACTGCCGCGCTGTGGCTTTCTTTACATGTCATCCGGCGCGAATTGCGAGAACGCATCCGGAGCCGCTTCTTCAAACCGCGTCAGTCTGCTGCGGAACACGAATTTGACTTTGTCCGTCGGCCCGTTACGCTGCTTCGCAATCACAATCTCCGCCTGGTCGCGTTCTTCCGGCGAAAGATCCATCTTCCCCCAGTTCGGTCTGTAGATAAACATCACCACGTCCGCATCCTGCTCGATCGCGCCCGATTCGCGCAAGTCGGAAAGTTGCGGTCCGCGCTCTTCGCGTTCCGGCGCGCGAGTCAGCTGGCTCAAGACTAGCACGGGAATTTGCAACTCTTTTGCCAGCCCCTTCAATCCACGCGAAATGCTCGCAACTTCTTCCTGCCGGCTGTTGAAACGTCCGCGCGCCGTGATCAACTGCAGATAATCAACAATCAGCAGTGAAAGCCCTTTGTCGCGCTTCAATCGCCGTGCCTTCGCGCCGATCTCCAGCACGCTCGTTGAACCAGCATCGTCAATCCATAGCGGCGCTGACGAAATCGTTCCCAGCGCCTCCGTCATTCGGCGCCAATCTTCCCGGTTCAAATGTCCTGAACGAAACTTGTGCGCGTCCACCGACGCTACCGACGCCACCAAGCGCTGCAGTAGCGATTCTTTCGACATTTCCAGGCTGAACAGCGCCACCGGCATTCCTGCGCGAATCGAGATATTTTCCGCAAGGTTCAGCGCCAGCGCTGTCTTTCCCTGCGAAGGCCGCGCCGCCAGAATCAGCAACTCCGAATTCTGCAAACCGCTCAGCAGCTTGTCGAGCTCCGCATATCCGGTCGAAATTCCGGTAATGCTTTTGCCTTCGCGGAAAATTCTCTCGAGCCGCTCGAAATTGTCGCGAACAATGTCCTTTACCGGAATCAATCCGGCTTTCACACGATCTTCCGCCAGCGCGAAAATCGAAGACTCCGCGCTATCCAGGATCATGTCTGCGCCGTCTTCTCCTTCGAGCGCTCTCTGTTGAATATTGTGCGTCGCGTGAATCAGATTCCGGAGCAGCGCCTTTTCTTTCACGATGCGCGCGTAATGCTCCACGTTCGAAACACGCGGCATTCCATCCGCCAGCGCCGACAAATACGGCGCACCACCCGAAGCTTCCAACTCCCCGCGGCGATGCAGCTCTTCCGTCAGGGTCACCAAATCAATCGCCTGCTGGCTCTCGCCCAGCGCAATCATCTGCACGAACACGCGCCGGTGCTGCTCCAAAAAGAAATCTTCTGGCCGCACATTCTCAATCGCCGTGTTCAGCGCGTGGTTATCCAGCAGAATCGCGCCCAAAATCGAGCGTTCCGCGTCCAGATTGCTCGGCAGGGGCCGTTCCAGTGTCGTGTCTATAGCCATTCTTAACCTAAATCAGTTCGCCTTTTCTTCGCTTTATAGCATGCTGCTTCGTCCGGCGCAATGCCCTTGCGTCAGTTTCATCCGCGCCAACTTTTCGCGTGGAAATTATTTCTTGCAGTGTGCCTCTACGCCGCTTCGCCGTCAATCCGCTTCGCTTGTGAATAATTCGGAAATCTCTGCAAAACTTTTCGGCGCTGGCTTGTGGCAACATAGGCGCTGCATTTTTCCTTTAATCCGAGGTGCTCTCGATGAACCGCAGGCGTTTCCGAAACAAAATTTTGTTCTCTGTTCTTTTGCTTCTTCTTGCCGCTGCTCCCAACATTAGCGCCCAATCCTCAGCCGCAACAGCCATTGTACGGAACAGTCCGTCTTCTTACGTCGCCGGTCGCGATCATGCACGCGCAATCGCCAAAGAGTGGCTTGGCCGAGGCATTCCCGGTTTTTCCGTTACAGTCGCACGTGACGGCGAAATTATCTATTCCGAAGGCTTCGGTTACGCCGACGTCGAACAGAAAGTCGCTGCCTGGCCCACTACAAAATTTCGCATCGGCAGCGTCTCCAAACCTCTCACTGCCGTCGCCCTCGTTAAGCTAGTCGAACAGGGCAAGCTCGATCTCGACGTACCAATTCAGAAATATGTGCCAACCTTTCCTGACAAAGGCGACGTCATCACTGCGCGCATGCTGGCTGGCCACCTCGCCGGCATTCGGCACTATAACGGAGACGAATTTTTCATTCAGAAACACTATGAGACTGTTCTCGATGGCCTCGCGATTTTTCAGAACGATCCACTCGCTTCTCCACCCGGAACCAAATTCAACTATTCAAGTTACGGGTTCAATCTGCTGAGTGCTGCGATCGAAAAAGCCTGTGGCGAAGACTTTCTTTCTTGTATGCACGAACTTGTGTTTACTCCGCTCGGCCTGCGCTCCACCATTGAAGATCAGCCATCCGAAATCATTGAGCAGCGCTCCCGCTTCTACGATCATCCGAAGGACAAGCCCCTGCAAAACGCCCTTTACGTCGACAACAGCTACAAATGGGCTGGCGGAGGTTTTCTCTCTAGCACAGAAGACCTTGTGCGCTTTGGTTCCGCGCTTCTGCAACCCGGCTACCTGAAAAAGGAAACCCTCGCGTTGCTTTTTACTTCGCAGAAAACCAGATCAGGCGAGGAGACCGGCTACGGCATGGGTTTTTCGGTCGGCAAATCAAAGAGCGGCCAGAAAATCTACCAACACAGCGGCGGCTCTGTCGGAGGCACGTCACAACTGATCATTTATCCGGACCAGCGCGTAGTCATTGCAATGATTTGCAACTACAGCACGAACGGCGAGAGTTGGAAATTCGATGAGGTGCAATCCGTCGCCGAAGCGTTTGAAAACAAATAGGGGCGCAGCATGCCGCGCCCCTATTTGAGAATAACGTGAATCTCAGGGAAATTTCTTCTCTTACGCTTCCTTCTCGACCGTCACCTTGATGTGCGCCGTCACGTCGCGAAACACCTTGATCGTCACGTCGTGCTCGCCAATCGTCTTGATCGGCTCGGCAAGCTGCACCTGGCGCTTGTCAATCTTGAATCCCTGGGCCGCCAGCGCCTCGGAAATGTCTCCTGACGTTACCGATCCAAACATCTGATCGTTCTCGCCGGTCTTCCGCTTGAAGCTCACCGAAACGCCTGAAAGCAAATCGGCTTGTTTTTTTGCAGCTTCAAGTTCTGTCGCAGTCTTTTTCGCCAGCGAAGTGCGAATCCGCTCCAGCGCCTTCATGTTTCCGGCCGTCGCTTCAATCGCCAGACTTCGCGGCAACAAATAGTTCCGCGCGTATCCCGGCTTCACTGTCACCACGTCGCCGCGGTGCCCCAACTTATCGATGTCTTCCTGAAGAATAATCTGCATCCTCGTATCCCTTCGTTCTGAATTCTTTTTCCGCTGCGCTTAGCTCTTGTGAGCTTCCACTACTTTTGGCGCAGTCGAGCCCGCCGCGCTGCCCGCAAACGGCAGCAAAGCGATGTTGCGCGCCCGCTTAATCGCCACGCCCAGCCAACGCTGGTGTCGTGCGCAAACGCCCGTCATGCGGCGCGGCAGAATCTTTCCGCGTTCCTGCACGAACTGCGACAGGATGTCCGCGCGTTTGTAATCGATCAGGTCCATCTTTTCCACGCAGAACTTGCAAACCTTCTTCTTGCGGAAATATTGGCGCTTTCCGCGGCGTGGTCCTCCGGGACCTCCGCCTGGTCCGCCTTCGCGGCGCGGACCGCCTTCACGTCCACCTTCACGGCGTGGTCCACCGTGTCCACCCTGTCCGCCGCCATGCCCACCGTGGCTCGGTGCTCCGCCTTCCGCGCGTGGCGCTTCGGCTGGAGCTGCCTGCCCTTGCTTCTGTTCCTCTGCCATCTCGTTCATCCTTTCAACAATTTCTCAAATTCGTTTTTTGTTTCGCGCTGGAAGCGTTCACTTAGCTCGCCGCCGCTTGCGGTTCCGGAACTGCTGCTGCCGGTGCTGGAGTTGCCGCCGGACGACGCGGCCGCCGTGCCGCGCGCTTCTCTCTCTTCTCGCTCAGTTTCTTTTGCCGCTTCAAATCTTCGTCCAGACGAATCGTCAGGTACTTGATCACCGAATCCTGCACGTGCAGCCGGCGCTCAAGCTCCGCGATGAGCTCGCCATGCGTCGTGCGAATCTGGTGGTAGTAATACATGCCTTCGCGATGCTTGGCTACGCGATACGCCAGCTTCCGCGTTCCCCAATGCTCGGACTTCTCGATCTTCCCGCCCTTTTCCGTGCAGGCGTGCTCGATCGAGTGAATCACCTTCTTAATCTCGTCTTCCGGCGTCGCGGGACGCGCAATAAAAATCAAATCGTACAGACGCTCTTCCATGGTTGCCTCGTTTCTCTTCCTAATCCGGCTCCGCTTCCGCAGCAGCCGCGAATCTTTATTTCCCGGCGTCGTCTTCCTTCGAAATCTCCGCCCGCCGGTTGAACTTGTTCATCGCCGCATCGATTCCGTCCGTTAACAGCAACTCCACGGCATCGCCCGCTTGCGCCACTTCTTCCGCCGCAACTTCCAGCTCCGCTTTCTTCATCGGTCGCAGAACATATTCTTTTCTGCTGCCCAGCGGATGCTCTGGCCCACAACCCAATCGCAGTCTTGCAAATTTCTGCGTGCCGATGGAGCCAATCACCGATTTCGCTCCGTTGTGGCTGCCGGCGCTTCCATCCGGCGCGAGCCGGATGATGCCCCACGGCAATTGCACTTCATCCCACAGGACGAGCAAATCGTCCGGCGTCAGTTCGTACTTTCCCAGCAGTTCCCGCACCGACACGCCGCTCAGGTTCATGTACGTTTGCGGCTTTGCCAGCAGCACTTCCTGCCCTGCCAGCTTGCCTCGCCCGACCAGTGCCTTGCCTTCCGGCCGCTCGACTCGAATCCCTCCGCGGTTCGCCAACTCATCCACCGCGAGGAATCCCAGGTTATGCGGCGTCCACTGATACTCCGGGTCTGGATTTCCAAGCCCAACAATGAGCCACATAACTCTCGTTTCGTCGCGAGAAACTTACTTCTTCTTCTCCTGCTTCTCGGCCTCGGCTCCCTCTTCGCCTTCCACTTCCTTCTTGCCCTTCTTGATGACTTCCGGTTCAGCCGGCACTGCACCCTCTGTTGCTACGACTTCCGCGGGCTTCTCTTCTTCCACACGCAGGGCAACCACGTGTGCAATCACACGCTCAGCTTCGGTCACCAGTTTCATCTTCGTGGTATCCATCTGAATGTCGCTGGCACGAAGCGCCATGCCAATCATCAGGTTCGTCACATCAAGACGAAACTCTGTCGGGATTTCCCCCGGCAAGCACTCGATTTCCACTTCACGAGTGACTGTCTCAAAAACGCCGCCTTGCACTTTCACGCCCTGCGCTTCACCAAACGTATGTACCGGGACCTTTACGCGCATACGAACGTCCATCGCCACGCGCAGCAGGTCCACGTGCAGCAAATTTCCCGTCACCGGGTCCACTTGCCAATCCTTCACGATCGCTGGCTGTTCTTTTCCGCCGAGCGCCACCTGAAACAATGTGTTGTGGCCCGAGGCCGACCGCAAAATCTGTCCCACCTGCTTGGCGCTGACTGCGAGCGACAATGCATCGCCTTTCGCGCCATACAGTACCGCGGGAACCTTTCCGGTTACGCGTAACCGCCGCGCTTCATTCTTGCCGCGCGAGTCGCGCGGCGCTGCTTCCACTACAATCTTCTCTGCCATTGCCTTCTTCCCTTCCCTGAATTCCTGCTCAAATCTTTTCACTTACTTCAGATAAACAACTCGCTAATCGAAGTCTCTTCGTGAATCGAACGAATCCCGCGCGCCAATAAATCCGCAACGCTCAAAACTTTAATTTTCCCCATCTTCACGCCCGCTTCGGATAGCGGCACCGAATCCGTCGCGATTACTTCCGCAATTTGCGATTTCGCAATTCGTTCCACCGCTGGCCCGGAAAGCACGGCATGCGTACAAGCTGCGTAAACAGCCGTTGAGCCTTCCTTGATCAGCGCTTCCGCGGTCTTCACCAGCGTTCCAGCCGTATCAATGATGTCGTCCACAATCAGTGTCGTGCGTCCGCGCACTTCTCCGATCAGGTGCATCACTTCGCTTACGTCCACGTCTACGCGACGTTTATCTACGATCGCCAACGGCGCGTCGAGCTTCTTGGCAAAAAACCGCGCTCGCTCCACGCCACCAGCATCCGGCGAAACCACCGTCACGTTCGGCAAATTCTTATGCCGGAAGTAATCCACCAGCACCGGCGACGCATACAAATGATCCACGGGCACGTCGAAATAGCCCTGAATCTGCGGCGCATGCAAATCTAAAGTCAGCGCCCGGCTCGCTCCTGCTGTTTCCAGCAAGTCCGCCACCAGCTTCGCCGAGATCGGAACCCGCGGCTTATCTTTGCGGTCCTGCCTTGCGTAGCAGTAGTACGGCAGCACCGCTGTAATCCGCCATGCTGATGCGCGCTTGAACGCGTCAATCATCAACAGCAATTCCAGCAGATGGTTGTCCACCGGAGCGTGGCACGGCTGCACAACAAAAACGTCCGCTCCGCGCACGTTCTCCGAAATCTGAAAGTAAATCTCTCCGTCGCTGAATCGCCCCAGCACAGACTTGCCCAGCGGCACGTCCAAATGCTTGCAGATGGATTCCGCCAGCGCCGGATTCGCGGTCCCTGAAAAAATCTTAAATCGCTCGTCGTTCACAGATGTGCTCTCGTCGCGATTAGCGAAAATTTTTTCTCTCATCCGGCGCTCTCTGCCAAAAGCAACCGGCCAAAAGACACACTGGCCCGTTTACTGAAAACTGACGACTGATTACTAATGACCTTGTTTTGCTGAGTCGCTGCGGTTTATGACCTGTGCGCACCCTTAGCGGAGCGCCCATGCGTCAGACGAACATACTTCGCGCGAGGAAGTGTCTCGCAAACGAACGTCTCGTCGTGAGTAAACCCTACAGCGGCTCGGCGCGCCTTTGCTGGGCTCGGGAAAACTCCAATCACCGCCGAACCGCTACCCGCCAACAAGGCTTCTGTTGCCCCTTTTTGAAGCAATTCCTGCTTAATTTGATTAAGCCGGGGATAATGCTGAAAAACGGCGCCTTCGAAATCGTTCAAAAGGCCGGTTCCCTGCAAGCTCCAAGACAAGGCACAGAACTTCCAAAGTTTAGAGTTATCTTGCGATTTTGTCAATTCCGGAGCATTCAGCCAGCGATAAGCATCCGGCGTTGGAACGTGAATATCTGCGGGCGAAACAATCAAAATGCTCCTCGTTTCAATGTCAGGCAGAGGGTAAATCTCGTCTCCGCGCCCAATCCCCAGTGCCCGGCCGCCTTGCAAAAAGAATGGCACGTCCGCTCCAAGTGACGCGCCAATCGCCATCAACCGCTCTGCTTCGATCTTTTTCCCGGTCAATCGCAGATACCCAATCATCGCCGCGGCCGCATCGCTCGATCCTCCGCCAAGCCCGCGTCCCGCCGGTATCTTCTTCTTCAGTTCAATCTCAATCCCATCTGCGTCCTTCAGCTCCTGTTGCAGCGCCTGCACTGCGCGATACACCAGATTCTTTTCCACTGGCTCTCCAGAGAGCACAGCATTTCCAACCACGTGCAAAACAATTCCAGGCTTTTTCGCACGCTTTAATTTCAAATCATCATGCAGGGAAACGGTTTGAAAAATCGTCCGCAGCTCATGATAGCCGTCTGGACGTTTACCCAAAATTTCTAGTCGCAGATTTATCTTCGCAAAGGCTGGTATCAAAACTTCTTGCATCGCACTTACTTCGGCTGCGCGGCGTTTGGTGTCGCTTTCTGCGCTACGCGATGCTTCGATTGATTGACCTTCTTTTCCACTTCCGCAATTTTGTCGTTCTCAACATCCGCAGGCAAGACGCGGCGCCATTCTTCGAGTGATTTATCCCACTGCATAGCGGCCATCTCCATGCGGCCCAGTTTTGCGTACACATCACCAAGATGTGAATGAATCGTCGGATCGTGGCTTTCGCGTTCCACTGCTTTGCGGAGCGTAACCTCCGCTTCCGTATACTTTCCCTGCTTGTAATAAATCCAACCGAGGCTGTCCAGATACGCCCCGTTGTACGCATCCTCGGCCAGCGCCTTCTTCACCATCGTTTCCGCTTCATCCAAACGAATTCCCAAATCGCCCAGCATATATCCGTAATAGTTCAGCGCCGCCGCGTTCTGTGGGTCTACTGCCAGCACTTTCTTGAACTCCACTTCCGCGCGATCGTAAAACTTCTGCCGCTCGTAAATCGCGCCAAGCAAAAACCAGGTCATTTCGTTTTCGCGTGGAGCTCCCGGCAATGCTTCCGCCGTTCGCGCAGACTGTTCCGCTTCCTTATACTTCCGCGCACGCTCATAAACTTGCGCGATGTTCAAATATACGTCGCGGTCGCCATCCGTTCCCTTCAATTGCGGCTTCAGCAGAGCCAGCGCTTCTTCTGTATGCGCCTCTTCGCCCAACAGCAATGCATAGCTGCTCTTGATCGAACTATCGGCCGGATATTTCGCCAGCGCTTCCTTGCCCGTTTGCAGCGCTTTCGGCAAATCCTTCGCCGAACGATAAGTTTCCATCAACAGCAACCGCGCGCGCCGATCTTCGTCCTCGCCAAGGTGGCCGAGTTCTCCGTATGTATTTACTGCTGCCTGATAATTTTCCGTCTCGCTATAGAGCTTTCCCAGCTGCTGATACAACACGGCAAGGTTTCGCCGCCGCGTCGGCAGCATTTCTGATTGCCCCTTCACGCCCCTCACCGCGTCGCTCAACACTTGAATCGCGTCTTCGCTTCTGCCCTGCGTCTGGTACAACATCGCTTCGTTGTACATCACGTCCAGACTGTCCGGCAGGTATTGCCGCGCCTTCGTCAGCGTCTCCTCGGCTTTATCCAGTTGATGCATTTCGCGATAAATCTTCGCGAGATGTAAATACACGTCTGCATCATCCGGCATCAAGTCTTCCAGCCGTTGATAAACCTTCAATGCCTCAGGATATTTTTCTTCCGCAAGCAGCGTCTGCCCCAACCCTCGTTGGTGGCTCAGCTCGCTCGGGTCCAACTCCGTCGCTTTCCGGTAAGCCGCTTCCGCCTTCGCCAAGTCCTTCGTTTGCGTGTACGCATCGCCCAGCAAGTCCAGCAATGTCGGCGAGGATGTTTTTCCGGTAACGCTTTCCAGCAACGCCACCGCTTCCGATGATTTCCCCTGGTCCAGCAAAAGTTGCGTCAGCTGCTCCACCCCAGCTTCGTTGTCCGGCTCGTTCTTCAAAATTCCTCGCAGAACCCCTTCCGCTTGCTCGTGCTTGTTTTGCAAACGATAAAGCCGTGCCAGCCACAACGCCGATTCCGTATCCGCCGGGTCCAAACGGACAACTTCTCTAAACTGTTCTACAGCACGGGTCACCGCTTCCGATTGTCCGTTGCCGTTCGCCTCGCCCAAACTCCGCAAGTAAATATGTCCCAGCAGTCTCCGCGTCTGCACGTCATTTGGATCGCGCTTCAACAATCCTTGCGCTTCACTCTCCGCTTCGCGAACGCGGTTTGCTTTCCAATACATTTCCGCTAGCCGCTCGCCAATCACCGGCGATTTTGGGTCCAGCGCATAAGCTTTTTTGTAATATTCAATCGCCTGTGTCGCGTACTCGCTGCGGCTCGTTGCTTCGAACTGCTGCTCTGCGATGTGCCCCATCGTGTAATTAAAATAGGCATCCGCCCGCGAACCGGCTGTCGCTCGCGTCTCGCCGCTGCTCTGCGTCGAGCTTTCCGGCGCAGCTTGCGCTTGCCCCGCCGTCGCAAACGCCTGCGCACTGGCCGTTCGCACCAATCCCGCCGATGCAAAAAATGCCGCGCCGACAGTCAAAACCGCTCTCTTCTGTTTGAGTTCCATATCGTCCCTGAATTAAAAATTATCCCATGCGCCACAAACCCGGTCAAAAGACAAAAGCCTGCTTATTTCCAACGGTTTCAGCGCAAACGATTAGATGTGTCTCTTTGCGAAAGCGTTGGAAAAGCATTTGACATCATTCTATATTTCCGCAATAATCGAAATATGAAGAGAGTTGACGCGCTTGTCGTTACACGCACTGCAGACCGATTTTCTGCTCTTGGTGCCGAACCGCGGTTGCAAATCATGCGTTCGCTTCTCGCCTCTCATCCCGGCGGAATGATCGCCGGCGAAGTGCAGGACGAGCTCGATATTCCCGCGTCCACGCTCTCCCACCACCTTGAAAAACTAAAACAAGTTGGCCTTGTAAACGTGAAGCGCGAAGGAACGTTTCTTTGGTATTCCGCAAACACGGACGCACTCCGCGAGGTCCTCGGCTTCCTCTATGAAGAATGCTGCACGCGCAGTCGCGCCGTCGCCCCCGAAGAGATTGTTCAGATTTCGAAGTAAGGAAAGGAGAGGTCATGAGCGAGTCGAATCTCTCGGAAGTCGTAAAACAAAAATACGCAGCCGCCGCAAAGCAAGTCGTCGCAGGCGGAACAGCCACGTGCGGTGGCGGAGCCGAACTCAGCTGCTGCGACCCCATCACGAAAAATCTCTACGACACTTCCCAAACTTCCGCTCTTCCCAAGGAAGCCGTCGCCGCTTCTCTTGGTTGTGGCAATCCTACTGCTCTCGCGCAACTCCAACCCGGCGAAACCGTCCTCGACCTCGGCTCTGGCGGCGGCATTGATGTTCTCCTCTCCGCAAAGCGTGTCGGCCCAACCGGCAAAGCCTATGGTCTCGACATGACCGACGAAATGCTTTCGCTAGCCCGCGAAAATCAGAAAAAGTCTGGCGCCGAAAATGTCGAATTCTTAAAAGGAGCCATCGAAAATATTCCCCTGCCAGAAAATTCTGTCGACGTCATCATCTCCAACTGTGTCATCAATCTCTCCGGCGACAAAGACCGCGTCCTCCGCGAAGCCTTCCGTGTCTTGAAACCAGGCGGCCGCTTCGCTATCTCTGACATCGTCGTTCGCGGCGAAGTTCCAGCCGACATTCGCAAAAGCGTCGAGCTCTGGGTCGGCTGCGTCGCCGGCGCTCTCGAGGAATTCGACTATCGCGACAAGCTCTTCAACGCAGGCTTCGAATCCATTGATATCGAACCCACGCGAATCTACAAAGTTGAAGAAGCCCGCGACTTCCTCGCAGCTTCCGGTCTCGACGTCGACAAAGTGGCCCCCCTCATTGAAGGAAAATTCATGAGCGCCTTCGTTCGCGCCTCTAAGCCACATCCCAAAACAGCATGCTGCGGTCCTTCTTGCTGCGCTTCCAAAGGATGAAGCAATGCAAGGCCACTACAATGTTTTGTTTCTCTGCACAGGTAACTCCGCTCGTTCAATCATGGCCGAAGCCATCCTCAATCAAAAAGGCAAACTGAATTTTACCGCCTTCAGCGCTGGCAGCCATCCGACGGGCCGTGTAAATCCCGGCGCATTAAAAGCCCTCGAACAAGCGAGACTGCAAACTGGAGGCTATCGCAGTAAAAGCTGGGATGAATTCGCGAGCCCCGGCGCGCCAAAAATGGACTTTGTTTTCACCGTTTGCGATAACGCTGCAAACGAAGTCTGTCCCATCTGGCCCGGCCAGCCGATGACCGCACATTGGGGCGTTCCTGATCCCGCAGCCGTTGCCGGAACTCCGGAACAAATCGAAAGAGCATTCCGCGATGCTTTCGTTGCACTCGATCGCCGCATCGGCCTTTTTCTTTCTCTGCCACTCGCAAGTCTCGATGCGATGGCAATCAAGAAAGAAATAACCCAGATCGGCAAACAGTGACGATGCCGCTCAGCCGCCGCTTGGCATCAGAATTTCTTGGTACCGCTTTTCTGCTTACTGCAATCGTCGGCTCAGGCATCATGGGTGAGCGTCTCGCAAACGGAAACTTCGCTATCGCCTTGCTCGCAAACTCCATTGCAACGGGCGCCGCACTCGTTGCCCTCATTCTCGCTCTTAGTTCCATCTCCGGCGCGCACTTCAATCCAGTTGTCAGCTTCGCTTCAGCTTTCCAAGGCACTCTGCGTTGGAGCGACGTTCCTTTATATGTGGCCGTACAAATAGCGGGAGCGACGCTTGGTGTTCTAGCCGCTCATCTCATGTTTGGCTTGCCCGCGTTTTTCGTTTCACAACATGCGCGAAGCGGTCACGCGCAAATTTTCAGTGAGGGCATCGCAACATTCGGCCTGCTCCTTACCATCGCCTGTTGCAGCAAATTCCATTCTTCCGCGACGCCCTACGCCGTCGGGGCATATATCACAGGCGCCTACTGGTTCACTTCCTCTACTTCGTTCGCCAATCCCGCAGTGACCCTGGCGCGCTCGCTTTCCAACACCTTCGCAGGCATTCGCCCTGATGACGTACCCGGATTCCTGCTCGGCCAAGCCACAGGCTTGGTCATCGCCGTCCTCTTCAGCCGTTGGCTGCTCGTCCCCGTCCGCGAATAATTTCTGCCTGCCTCAAAATGAATCAAACTTTCCCCGTCCCTCTCGTCTCTATCCCATGGCTTTTCCTATTGCTTTCCCATAGGGCTCATGCCATCTTTCTATGGGTTTCCCATAGGAACTGGAGTACAACCGAAATGGGTGAAAAGAAAGATGTCTGGCAGGGCACCCTCGCCCTCATGGTTTTGAAAACCTTGCAAGCGCTCGGCCCGCTTCACGGTTACGGTATCGCTCGCCGTATCGAGCAAACCAGCGGCGATCTCCTCGCTCTCAACTACGGCACGCTCTACCCCGCTCTTCTCAAACTCGAGCAGGAAGGCTTCATCACTTCCGAATGGGGCGTCTCCGAAAACAATCGCAAAGCCAAATTTTACAAACTCACTCGCGCCGGTCATCGCCAAGTCGAAAAGGAGACCCGCGAGTGGAACGAAACCACTGCCATCCTCGCCCGTTTCCTCAAAACCGTGGAGAAAAATTAATGTCCACGCTGTTCAACAAACTCCGTTCCGCAGCTCTTCGCTTTGCCAATCCTTTCCGCAAACAAAAACTCGACTACGATCTCTCCAACGAACTCGAATCTCACCTCCAACTCCACATCGAAGACAATCTCCGCTCCGGTATGTCTCCCGCCGAAGCCCGCCGCGACGCCCTCCTCAAACTCGGCGGTCATCAGCAAACCAAGGAAGCCTTTCGCGACAGGGCCAGCTTTTCCGTTTTGGAGAATCTCTTCCGTGACTTTCGTTTTGCCATTCGCCAACTTCGAAAAAATTTAGGGTTCACTTCTGTCGCAGTTCTAACGCTCACTCTAGGCATCGGCGCAAACACCGCCATCTTCAGCGTCGTTTATGCCACGCTAGTCGCGCCGCTTCCCTATCCGCACCCCGAACAACTCGTCATGCTCTGGTCCAATTTCCAAAACAGTCGAGGTTCCGTCTCCGTCGGCGACTACCTGGACTGGAAGAATCAATCCACCTCATTTCAGGATATGACCGCCCTAACCGGCGGCGGCTTCAATCTCTCCATCTCTGGACGTCCTGAAATCTTTCCCGCGCGAATCGTTTCGCCAAATTTTTTTCGCATGCAGGGAATCCCGCTCGCGCAAGGCCGCGATTTTTTTCAAGACGAAGATCGCCCGGGCAACGACCACGTCCTTATCATGACCAACGCCATCTGGCAGGATCGTTTCGGCTCCGATCCTCACATTGTCGGCAAACAACTCCGTCTCAATGGAGAGCTATACACGGTCGTCGGTGTTCTCGCCAAAGGCATGCCTGACCGCTTCGAGTCTCACCTCTTTCTTCCTCTCGCCTTCAAGCCTGAGGACATCAACCGTACGTCACATCAGCTCTTCATCATCGGCCGTCTAAAACCTGGTGTCTCCGTGCAACAAGCGAACTCCGAACTCCTCGGAATCGCCCGCCACTTGGCTGAGACTTTTCCCACATCCAACAAAGGTTGGGACGCATCCGTTACGCCTCTTCACAACGCTTTCACCAGTCCGAACACCATTAAAAATCTTTGGCTACTTCTCGCTGCAGTCGGTCTCCTTCTTCTGATCGCTTGCGTCAACGTTGCAAATCTTTTACTTACACGAGGCAGCGCGCGCCAAAAAGAAATTGCCCTTCGCGCTGCGATGGGAGCATCTCGCAACCGGCTTGTCTCACAATTTTTTGTGGAGAGCCTTCTCCTTGCGCTCATCGGCGGAATCTTTGGCGTCGCGCTCGGTTGGGTCGCTCTCAAGTTCGTCCTCGTTGTTTTGCCCCAATATTCCGTTCCCACCGAGGCCGACATTCGTTTAAATCTTCCCGTTCTTTTTTTCAGTCTTGTCGTCACATTTCTCGTGGGCATTCTTTGCGGCTGCTTGCCGGCCTTTCAAGGCTCCCACTGGGGCCTGATGCAGACTCTCAAAGACGCCAGCCGTTCCGTCTCCACAAGTGGGCAGAAGGGCCTGCGAAACGTTCTTGTCGTTTTCGAATTTGCTATTGCCCTTACGCTCCTCACGGCGGCTGGACTCGTCATTCACAGCTCCTGGAAACTCACTCGCCTCGAACTCGGCTTTCAGCGCGAACATCTCCTTACCTTTTCCTTGCCGGTTCGCGAGGAGCGCTTTTCATCTGCAGAACAAATTTCCCTCTTTTATCGTCAGGTTCTGGAAAGACTGCGAGCTGTCCCCGGAGCCTCGTCCGTCAGCGTTGGAACTGGACTTCCTGTCGCTGGCACCTCCATCACGCGTTTTAATGTTTACGGCCAATCAACAGGAGATCCTTCCGCTCGACCCGCCACCGCCTACACCGCAATCACTCCGGAATATTTTCAAACTCTGGGAATCACCATGGAGTCAGGGCGCTCATTCACCGAGGAAGACTCCGCAACCGGAGTTCCCGTTGCAGTCGTCAATCAAATGTTCGCCAAGCAATATCTCTCCGGCTTGGATCCTTTTGCGCAGCGCCTTGTCGTGGATCGTCCCATTCCCGGCCGTCGTACGGGCGGTCCACAAGCTACACTGCAAATTGTTGGCGTTTCTCGCGACACGCGTAATGGCGGCATCCGCGAAAATAATATTCCTGAAGTCTATGTGCCCTTTTGGCAGAGCCCCTGGCTCGCTTCAAACGTAATTGTTCGGACCGATCGCGATATTTCTGGCATGGCGACGAGTTTGGCCGCTGCCATTCAGCCGCTCGACCCAGATCTGCCGCTGAACCGCCTACGCACAATGGATCAAATCGTGGACGAATCCCTGGCTGGCGACCGCTTCGCTACAATCCTTTTCGCAGCCTTTGCCACTGTCGCCCTGTTCCTGGCCGCCGTCGGCATCTATGGCGTCATGTCCTTCACGATCACGCAACAAACCCACGACATTGGTTTACGCATGGCGCTCGGCTCTCCTCGCAATCGCGTGCTTCTTCACGTGATCCGCCAGGGCATGACTCTGTCGCTCTTTGGATTGCTGCTTGGGCTAGTCGGCGCCTATTTCGTTGGTCTCGCCATGCACTCCGTGTTGTATGAAATTTCCTCCGTAGATCCCGCCGCGATCTCTGGCGTCGCCGCTATCCTCCTCATCACCGGCGCTCTCGCCTGCTATATCCCTGCTCGTCGCGCTTCCAAAGTCGACCCTATGGTCGCCCTCCGCTATGAATAAAATTCTCAAATTTCGATCAAACTTTTTTCGCTGCCCTCTCGTCTTTACTTATACCTGTGGGATGCCAACACGTTTCCTGTGGCCTTCCCACAGAAGGACTAGTACTCTACTGTGGTAACCCCACAGGAGCGACAAAATATGGCACCTTCTGAACCCAAACTCGACCTTCTCCAGGGCACCCTCGACCTCATGGTCCTTCAAACCCTGGCCACGCTCGGGCCGCAGCACGGTTACGGCATCGCCCGCCGCATCGAGCAGGTCAGCGGCGACGCCATCCTCCTGAATCAGGGCACGATCTACGCCTCTCTAGTCCGCCTCCAGCAGCGCGGCTGGATCTCCGCCGAGTGGGGCACGTCCGACAACAACCGCAAGGCCAAGTTCTACTCCATCACCAGAAGCGGACGTAAGCAGCTTTCTACCGACGTCTCTTACTGGCAGCGCCTCACCGGAGTCATCGGTCGCGTTCTCGCCATGCAAGACGAGGGAGAAAACTGATGACCTTCTCGTCCCGCGAGTCGTTTCTGCGCATGCAATCCTTCGCGCGTAAAAAACCTCTCGACATCGACCTCGAAGAGGAAATGGCGTCGCATCTTCAATTCGCCATCGAGGAAAACATTCAAAAAGGAATGACGCCACAGGAAGCCGAGCGCCGCGCCCGCATCAGTTTCGGCGGTCCGCAACAATCCAAAGAAACTCATCGCGAATCGCGTGGCCTTCCTTTCCTGGATACGCTTCTCCGCGATATTCGTTACACGCTTCGCACTCTCTGGCGCGATCGAGCCTTCGCCGCCATCGCCATTCTCATTCTCGCTCTCGGCATCGGCGCAAACATCGCCGTCTTCAGCATCATCAACACGCTCTTGCTGCGTCCGCTTCCCTTCGCCAACTCAAACCAACTCGCATGGCTCGATTCCAATCGCGGCCTCGGCGGCCTTTCTTCCCTGACGTACAAAATCGACGTCTACGATGAGTACGCGAAGCAAAACCGTTCCTTCGACCAAGTCACTGCGTACATGCCTTTCTTCGGCAGCGGCGGATACTCCCTTACCGGCAAAGGGGAACCTCGTGCCCTCACTGGCGTCATGGTTGACTCGAATTTCTTTCAAACCCTTGGCGTTCAACCGCTTTACGGCCGCGCGTTTCTCCCCGGCGAAACGGCCAAAGGCGCCGCGCATGTCGCCATTCTCGACAACGCTTTTTGGCGGCAGCATTTCAACGCCGATCCATCCGTGCTCAACTCAGTCGTCACAATAAACAAAGAACCGTACACCATCGTCGGCATCCTCCCGCCCTCATTCGACTTCGGAGCCGCTTTCGCTCCCGGCCAGCGCATTGAGCTTTTTGAACCTTACCCTTGGGCCGACATTCGTCAATGGGGCAACACGATTTTCATCATCGGCCGCCTCAAACCCGGCGCCACCGTCCAAAACGCGCAAAGTGAAGTAGATCTGCTCATGCCGCAAATGCGTGCCGCTCACAAGGATTGGTACAGCGACTACGCCACACGTGTCTCCAGCCTCAGCGATCACGTCCGCGGTAAACTTCGCAGTTCCCTCATCGTTCTCTGGTCCGCCGTCGGACTTATTCTTCTCATCGTCTGCGTCAATCTCGCCAATCTTCTCTTTGCGCGCTCCGCTGCTCGTTCGAAAGAATTTGCCACGCGCACCGCGCTCGGTGCTGGTCGCTCACGCATCGTCGGCCAGCTCCTCACGGAAAGCATCGTTCTCTCCGCAGCAGGAGCAGTTCTCGGTCTCGTTTTCGCCTACGGCATCGTCGCATTCGTCTCCAGACAAGCTTCGCTTGCACTTCCGTTGCTCAGTTCCATGAGGATTGATGGCGCAACGCTTCTCTGGGCTTTGCTCATCACCGCCGTCGCGGCTGTTCTCTTCGGTCTCGCGCCCGGCTTTCTCGTCGCCTCCGCAAATTTGCGCGCTGGCCTCGCCAGTTCCAGCCGTGGCTCCACCGAAGGTCGCCACTTTCATGGACTTCGCTCGCTCCTCGTTATCAGCGAAGTCGCACTCGCTTGCGTCCTTCTGGTCGGCGCCGGCTTGCTCCTCCGCAGCTTTCTCCATGTCCTCGACGTTGATCTCGGTTTTCAGCCTAGCCAGGCCGCTGCGCTGACCATCAGCTACGACGACAATGGAAATCCTGAACATCGAATTCCGATTCTCAAAGAGATTCTTCACCGTGTTCAACAAATCCCCGGCGTTGAAGCAGCGGGGATTTCAGACATGCTTCCGCTCGGCCGCAACCGTAGCTGGGGCTTTTCTGCGGTCGGTCGGGTTCCTTCAAAGGATGACAGTCCGGATTCCTACGATGCCTACATCCGCATCGTCACGCCGGGCTACCTCTCTGCCATGGGAATGCACCTGCGCGACGGCCGCGACTTTGATTGGGCCCTCGACCGTCCCGATACGCAAAGCGCCGTCATCATCAATGAGGCCGCCGCCAGAATTCAATGGCCCGGCCAGAATCCCATCGGAAAACTGGTCGACTGCTGCAACAAAAATCCCGGCGTCATCATAGGAGTGATTTCAGACGTTCGGCAGAACAGTTTGGAAGATGCTGCTACTCCGGAAATGTTTCAGTCTTACTCACAGGCTGGCCCGGAAGGCTCCGAGCTCATCGTCCGTTCCAAACTGCGCCCGGAAACTCTCGGCCCCGCACTGATTAGAACCATGCGCGAATTCAGCCCCGACCAGCCTATCGGCGAATTTCGCCCGTTGCAGCACATCGTGGAAACTTCCACGTCCCCACGCCGCTTTTTCGTCTTGCTCGTCGGCTCTTTCGCCACGCTCGGCCTGATTCTCGCCGCGCTCGGAATTTACGGCGTCATCTCCTACATGGTCACGCGTCAGCGCCAGGAAATCGGCATCCGCATGGCCCTCGGAGCAAGCCGCAGCGACGTCCTCTTTGGCGTCGTGAATCGCACGCTTCGTCTCGCGTTCGTCGGCATCGCCATCGGCGCCGTCGTCTCTTTCTTGATGGGAAAATGGATTTCTTCCCTTCTCTTCCAGACTCAGCCCGGCGATCCAATGACTTTTGTCGCCATGTTCGTCATTTTCGCGTGCGTTGCTCTTCTCGCGGGCTTTATTCCAGCGCAACGCGCATCTCGCGTCGACCCGCTCGTTGCGCTCAGGTATGAGTAGGAGGTGGCCCATGCTTTCTAATCTTCGCGCCCTGCTGTTTCGCCTGCGAAATCTCTTTCGCCGGGCGGTGCTAGATCGCGAACTCAATGCCGAAATAGCCTCCCACCTTCAATTTGCCATCGAGGAGAATCTGCAAAAAGGCATGTCCCCCCGGGATGCCGAACGCCAGGCCAGCTTGAGTCTCGGCGGTCCTCAACAAGCCAAAGAATCCCAGCGCGATTCCCGTGGATTCCCTTTCTTCGAATCTCTCTGGCAGGATTTCTCCTTCGCACTCCGCTTGTTCGTAAAGACTCCCTCCTTCTCTGTCTCCGCCATCCTGACTCTCGCGCTTGGCATCGGCGCGACCACCGCCATCTTCAGCGTCGTCTACGGCGTTCTCCTTCGCCCGCTTCCCTATCCCAGTCCCGAGCGCATCGTCCGCCTCTGGGAGCAAGGAGCAACCGGCGGACGCATGAATTTTGCTGACCCGAATTTTGAAGACGTTCGCTCGCAAAACAAATCTCTCCTCGCCGTCGCTGAATACAACTCCCTCGTCTCCACTATCTCCGGCTCCATCGAACCGGCTCGCTTGAACACTTCCTCCGTTTCAAAAGATTTCTTTGACGTTCTCGGTGTTCATCCCATTCTTGGCCGCTCATTTGCCCCGGACGAACAGAAATTCGGCGCCGCTCCTGTAGCGCTTGTCGGTTACTCCTTCTGGCGCCAATCGCTCAATTCCACGCGCGACCTTTCCGCACTTCGTCTTAAGGTCAATTCTGAAACCATTTCCGTCGTCGGAGTTCTGCCGCCCGACTTTCGTTATCCCGACAACACGGATATCTGGCTACCGCGCGAAATCTCGGAACGATTCCCCAGCCGCAGCGCGCACAATTGGCAGGTGGTCGCCAGGTTGCGCGATGGCCATCCACTTGGCGAATCTCGCACCGAGCTTTCCACCATTGCCGCCCGCCTCAAACAGCAATTTGGCGACAACACGATGATGGTCACTGTCGCCATGGAACGCTTGCGCGATACCATGACCGGCAATGCCCGCCCCGCGCTCCTTGTCCTGCTCGGCGCATCGAGCTTCCTTCTGCTCATCGCTTGCGCCAATGTCGTCAATCTCGCGCTCACACAAGCCGCAAAGCGCGAGCGCGAACTCTCCACACGCACCGTGCTCGGAGCGCATCGCGTTCGTCTCGTCCGCCAATTCCTTACGGAAGCCTTTCTCCTCTCTTCCATCGGAGGTGCGCTCGGTGTTCTTTTCGCCCATTGGGCCGTCGATGCGCTTCTTGCTTTCGCTCCATCGAACATCCCCCGCCTCGAAAGCGTTTCCATCGACAAGACCGTCTTGTTGTTCTCCGGTGCCACCGTCTTCTTCGTCTCAATCGCGCTCGGCGTCTTCACCGCTCTTCGCGCTGCTTCCATCAGTGATGGACAGCTCGCTCTCCAGACTCGCGGTCAAACCGAATCGCGAGAAAAGCAACGTGCTGGAAAACTTATTTCGATTGGCCAGCTTGCCGCTGCGCTGATTCTTCTTATCGGCGCGGGTCTCCTCGGCAAGAGCCTCCTCCGCGTCCTCTCTGTCGATCCAGGCTTCCGAACCGATCACACTCTCACCATGTCTTTTCAGCTTCCCGCTTCCCCAGACAAGAATCAGCGCGCCGCATTCTTGCGTGAATTGATCTTCCGTCTCCAGGCGCAACCCGGCGTCGAAGAAGTTGGCGGCGCGACCGACATTCCTCTCTCCGGAGGTTTCCTATCGGATGGGACCTATGTGCTGATGAGCGAGGCTGACATCACACCGCACGTTCAAGACCTGATGAAGCGCAGCGCCACTGCCGACCTGGGCAAAGATCCCGCCCTCCTTGCCGAATTTACAAAGTTCTTTGAGGAACTCCTTAGCAACAAATCCCGCCTTGGTGATGCTGACTATACCGTCGCCACTGAGGGCTACTTCAAGGCGCTCGGCATTCCCGTCCTGCAAGGCCGCCTCTTCGATGACCGCGACACTGCCGATGCTCCTCACGCCGCTCTGATCAGCCAATCCCTCGCCGCCGAAAAATGGCCCAACCAGAATCCTCTGGGCCGCAGCATTGAATTCGGGAACATGGACGGCGATCTGCGCCTCCTTACAGTTGTCGGCGTCGTGGGTGACGTTCGCACGCGGAGTCTTGAAGTTCCACCGCGTCCCACCATTTACGTCAACGGTCTCCAGCGCTCGAACGCCGCGTGGCGCTTCACCATCTTTGCCCGCACTTCCGCAACGCCGCAGTCCACATTTGCCGCCGCGCGAGCCATTGTGCGCAACCTCGATCCGGAAATGCCCGTCGAACTCGGTACTTTGGACCAAACCTTCTCGACTTCCCTCGAATCTCGTCGTTTCAGCCTCATCCTCGTCGGCTGTTTCTCTCTCGCCGCGCTCCTCCTCGCCGTCGTCGGCGTATACGGCATAACTTCCTATTCGGTCACGCGCCGCGTCCGCGAAATCGGTATTCGCATGGCCCTCGGTGCGTCCGCGTCGCAAATCCTCGCCATGATCCTCATTCAAACTGCTGCCACTTCGGCGATCGGCGTTTCCATCGGCACACTTGGCTCTGCTGCAATCACTCGTCTGATTCAATCGCAACTTTTTGGCGTCAGCCCGCTTGATCCGGCCGTCTTTATCGCTGTAGCGCTTCTACTGCTGCTGGTTTCGCAATTAGCTGGACTGATTCCCGGACGGCGCGCGAGTCGCGTCGATCCTGCAGTCGCGCTGCGCTACGAATGAACTAAGGAAAAGGAACAATGGATATTGCAATACCTCAAAATCCGCGCACCAAAACAATTCGTAGACTCTTGCTCGCAGCCTTCGCGCTCCTTCTAGTCACGGCGATTTCCTACGCCCTTTCCCGCCTCCGACCTGCGGCCCCCAGCGTTGACGGCGCTTCTCTTTTTTCAGACACCGTAAAGCGTGGCGACATGCTCCGCGCCGTTCACGGCACGGGAACTCTCGTTCCCGAAGAAATTCAGTGGATTCCCGCGCTAAACACGGCGCGTGTCAGCAAAATCGTTTTGCATCCTGGCGCAATCGTAAAACCCGATTCCATCATTCTCGAACTCAGCAATCCCGAACTCGAACGTGACACGCTCGACGCGGAATACCAACTCAAAGCCGCCGAAGCGCAATATCAAAGCGTCAAAGCGCAAATGGGCAGCGACATTCTCAACCAGAAGGCCGCTGCGGCTGCGGTTCGCAGCGAATACGAACAGGCAAAAATCCAGCACGCTGTGGACGAAAAACTCGTCGCGCAGCAAATCGGCGCGGAAGTCACCGCGCAACTTTCCAAAGTGAAAGCGGACCAGCTCGAAATTCGCGCGCAAATCGAAGAAGCGCGCTCCAAGAACGCTGAAGAAACCGCTGAAGCGAAAATCGCCGCCGAAAAATCCCACGTCGACCAGCAGCGCGCGCTTTACAACTTGCGCCGCAGCCAGCTCGACGCACTCCACGTTCGCGCAGGACTCAACGGAGTTTTGCAACTTGTTCCCGTCGAAGTGGGTCAAAGCGTAATGCCCGGAGTAAATCTCGCGCGCGTCGCCGATCCAAAAAGACTGAAAGCAGAAATCAAAATCGCAGAAACGCAGGCGAACGAACTCACGCTCGGAATGAAATCCACGGTGGACACACGCAACGGAACCGAAACTGGAAAAGTTTCCCGTATCGATCCCTCCGTGCAAAACGGTACGGTCACCGTTGATGTTTCCTTCGATGGCCCGCTTCCGAATGGCGCACGACCCGACCTCAGCGTGGACGGCACGATTGAAATCGAAAACATGAAGAACATTCTCTATGTCGGTCGCCCCGCGTTCGGGCAACCCGAAACAACCGTCGGACTTTTTAAGCTCAACGAAGACGGCTCGGAAGCAACTCGCACTTCGGTAAAACTTGGGCGATTTTCCGTAAGCTCCGTTGAAGTTCGTCAAGGATTGCGTGAAGGAGACCGCGTAATTCTTTCGGATACTTCAGCGTGGAGTAATTACGAACGAATTCGTTTGAAATAATTCCCCGTAACTTTTTTTTCTTCGAGGAGAGTCATGACTCAGCTCATCAAGATGGAAGGCGTCACAAAAATCTTTCGCACCGAGGACGTGGAAACGCACGCGCTTTCCAATATCGATCTGACGATCGAGCGTGGCGATTACGTTTCCATCGCCGGCCCGTCCGGCTGCGGAAAATCCACGCTGCTTTCGCTGCTCGGCCTGCTCGATTCTCCGTCCGCCGGAAAATATCTCTTGAACGGCAAGGACGTCTCGCAAATTTCCGCCGCGGAACGCACGCGAATTCGCAACCGGGAAATCGGTTTCGTCTTTCAGGCGTTCAACTTGATTGGCGACCTCACTGTCTACGAAAACGTCGAGTTGCCGCTGACGTATCGCAACATGGGGGCTTCAGAGCGCAAGGAAAAAACCGAACATGCGCTGGAACGCGTCGGCATGTCGCACCGCAAGAAACATTTCCCCGCTCAACTTTCCGGCGGTCAACAGCAGCGTGTAGCTGTCGCACGCGCTCTTGGCGGCGATCCGCTCATTTTGATGGCGGACGAACCGACTGGAAATCTCGATTCGCAAAACAGCGAAGCTGTGATGCAACTGCTTTCTGATCTGCATCAAAACGGCGCTACGATTTGTCTCGTCACGCACGATCCGCGCTATTCGCGCTTCGCGGACCGCACAATTCATCTCTTCGACGGCCGCATCGTCTCCGAGCCTGCAGCCGCTCTTGCGTCTGCCTGAGGGAAGGACATTCCTATTTCAGTGCAGAGTGCGCGGCAGAAATCCGTCCTGCCAGGCGCGCATTGGAAATGAGCAAATCCACATTGGTTTCGAGCGTCTTGCCTTCGCTCAATCGCGCCACTTCTCGTAACAGGAATGGTGTCGCAGCTTTTCCTCTGATCCCTTGTTTCGCTGCTTCTTTCAGTGCACTTTCAATAAAAGCTTCCACTATGTCTTTCGGCAGCGCACTTTCTGCAGGCGGTGGATTCACAAACAGGATTCCGCCCATTTGTGCAGAACGCATTTCCCATTGCACGCTCATGATCTCCGCTGCTTCCTTCGGCGTCGCGACGCTATGCAACAGCGCCAAGCCGCTTTCGCGGCAATAGAACGCCGGGAACTCCTGCGTCCCAAAACCGACAACCGGTACGCCCAATGTTTCCAACACTTCCAGCGTACGTGGCAAATCGAGAATCGCTTTCGCCCCCGCGCAGACGACCGCAACCTGCGTTCTGCCAAGTTCGGTCAAATCCGCTGAAACATCCATGCTGCTTTCGCCGCCACGGTGTACTCCACCGATTCCGCCCGTTGCAAATGTCCGGATCCCGGCCATCGCCGCAATCACCATTGTTCCAGCAACCGTTGTCGCACCCGTGCGTTTGCCCGCCACCCCTGCCGCCAAATCCGCGCGGCTCACCTTCACGACATCTTTTTCCTCAGCCAACCGCTCGATTTCTTTCCCAGTCAATCCAACAATGACTCGCCCATCCAAAACTCCAATCGTCGCCGGAACGGCACCCGATTCTCGGACTCCCGCTTCCATCGCGAGCGCCGTCTCGATGTTTTGCGGTCGCGGTAGCCCGTGCGCAATCACAGTGGACTCAAGGGCGACGACCGGTTTCCGCGCTGTCAGCGCTCCTCGCGGCTCTTCTCTGATTTCCAAAACGTCCATCACTCGAAATCCCTCCGTTTGACAATGGTAGACTACGCCATCAATGCCTTTTCGTGACGCGATCGTCGTTCTTGGCGACATCAACGTGGACGTTCTCGGCGCCGTCGACCGCTGGCCACAACCTGGCGACGATTGCCTCGCACCGCACCTCGAAATGCATATCGGCGGAGTTGCCGCAAACTGCGCCCTCGCTCTCTCGCGTTGGGGCATACAGCCGCGGCTCGTTGGATGCGTAGGTCAAGATGAATTTGGCAACTTTCTCCGCCGCACTCTTCGCGAACTTGGCCTGGACGTGCAGTGGGTTCAATCTACAACCTCAGTCATGACCGGCCTCGTCTACATCAACGTGACTCCGGATGGCCAGCGCACCTTTTTCGGCAGTCGCGGGGCCAACATGATTGTCCGCAAGCCGCAGCGCCCGCATGTTTTGTTTCATGGCGCCGCTGCGCTCCATTTGGCTGGGTACAACTTTCTTACTCCCGTCATCGAAGCCACTGCGCGTTACCTGCATAAATCCCTTCGTGATCGCGGCGCTTTCCTTTCTCTTGACGTCGGCCCTGAACCCAGCAGGCTGATTCCGCGAAAACTCCTGCACCTCGCAAGCCAGGTCGATATTCTTTTTGCGAACGGAGCTGAATCGTACTCGCTTACTCGGGAGCGCGACCCCCGCAACGCATTGCGCAGCCTGCTCAACGCCGGAGCAAAAGACGTTGTTCTGAAGCTCGGCAAAGACGGCTGTTTGATTTTTGACGAAGGCACGGTTAAGCAAATCCCACCATTTTCCGTGAATGTTGTGGATTCCACCGGGGCCGGTGACGCCTTCGTCGCCGCATTTTTGCAAGCGCACCTTCGCGGATGGTCGCAAATCGAAGCCGCGATTGCAGCAAACGCGGCGGGCGCAGCCGCCGTTAGAACCATGGGCGCGGGAGAAAATCTGCCGCACGTTCGCGAAATTATTCGCGTCCTGGAAAATCCGCTTTCGAATCCCGAATGGGATAAAGTTCGCCGCAGTGTCCTCGGGAAAGTTCAATCCGCAAAGCGGTTGTCTCGATAAGACCAACTCTCCTCAATGTAGGAAGTGGCGCATCCCTGTGAAGACCATCGCCAGACCGAGACGGTCGCAAGTAGCGATGACGTCGTTGTCGCGGACAGAGCCTCCCGGTTGAATGAATGCTTTTGCTCCAGCTTTTGCGGCTTCTTCGACTCCATCGGGAAACGGAAAAAACGCGTCGGAGGCCACAACGCTGCCTTCGAGCGACGATTGCGCTTTCATCACGGCGATCTTAACGGAGTCCACGCGGCTCATTTGACCCGCGCCTACGCCGAGCGTTGCTCCGTCTTTCGCGAAGACGATCGCGTTTGACTTCACGTGCTTGGAGACTTTCCAGGCGAATTTCATGGTGGACATTTCTTCGGCCGTCGGTTGGCGCTTCGTAACGACTTTCAATTTGTCGTCTTCGAGTTCACCGAGATCAGGTTGTTGTACTAGCATGCCACCTAGGATTCGCTTGAGTTGTAGTTCTCGTTCAGGGTCGAGGCCGTTTGCGGGAAGTTCGAGCAAACGAAGATTTTTCTTAACCGCGAAAATCTCTTTTGCCTTCGCGTCAAACCCTGGAGCAGCAATGCATTCGACGAAAAGCTTTGCTACTTCTTCTGCCGTGGCTGAATCCACAATGCGATTGAACGCAAGGACTCCACCGAATGCGGAAATGGGATCCGACGCGAGCGCTTGGAGATACGCGTCGCGCAATGTGGATTGCTCTGCGGTGCCGCAGGGATTGTTGTGCTTGATGATGACCGCAGCGGGCTGCTTGAATTCCGCAGAGAGGCTGCGCGCAGCTTCGAGGTCCACGAGGTTGTTGTAAGAAAGTTCTTTCCCCTGAAGCTGCTTCGCGGCGGCAAGTCCGTCCGGAGTTTTCCCGGCCGGAACATAGAGCGCAGCGGCCTGGTGCGGATTTTCTCCGTAGCGCAATTCCTGCTGCAGGCGCAATGCGAGATGCACGCGCTCAGGAAGAATTGGTTTCGCGGCGAGTTCAACTTGATTTCCACTGGCGGCGAGGCGTTCGAGTTCCATGGTAATGAGGCCGTCGTAACGCGACGTGGTGGCAAAAACTTTGCGTGCGAGTTCGAGACGCGTGGCGAGCGAAGTCTCGCCGTTTTTCTCGAATTCAGTTGCGACGCGGTCGTAATCAGCGGGATCGGTAACGACGGTAACGCTTTCGAGATTTTTCGCGGCGGAACGAAGCATGGTAGGACCGCCGATGTCGATGTTTTCGATGAGCTCTTCGGCGGTAAGGCCGGATTTAGCGGCGGTCGCTTCAAAGGGATAGAGATTGACAACGACGAGATCGATCGGCGCGATGCCGTGCTCGGCGGCTTGCTTTTGATCCTCGGCGAGGTTGCGGCGAAAGAGCAAGCCTCCATGAATTTTGGGATGAAGCGTCTTAACGCGGCCACCGAGCATTTCCGGCCAGCCAGTGAATTCGGAGACGTCCTTGACGGGGACACCGGAATCGCGGAAGAGTTTTGCGGTCCCGCCGGTAGAGAGAATTTCGATTTTGAGAGCGGCGAGCCGCTTCGCAAATTCCAATATGCCCGATTTGTCAAAAACGCTAATGAGTGCGCGTTGCACTGCGGCCATGCAAGCCTCCCGTAAAATTGCGAACAAATAGTGTAACGGGAGAATGAAGAAGTGGCGAGCGGGCTTGTGAAGACGAAATAGGACTGGTCGCGCGGAAGCCGCTCTCCCACATGACGAAGAAAAGGCAAGAAAGACGAAACGGTTGTTTGCGGCTTTGCATCCTATCCTTTGCCCGCCCCTTTACGATTCATAGGGGGCAACATGATTCTCATCTCAGGCGCTACCGGCAAAGTCGGCAGTGAATTAATCAAAAAACTCTCGGGAGGCAAGCATGCGGTCCGTGCTTTGGTGCGCGATCGCAAGAAGGCAGGAACGATTGCGCTTCCCGGCATAGAGGTCGTCGAAGGCGATTTCACAAAACCAAAGACGCTTTCGCGCGCTTTGGACGGCGTTGAACAGCTCTTTCTCCTGCTGCCTTCTTCCTCGGAAGTCGAGCAACTCCAATGCAACTTTGTTGATGCGGCGCGGAAACACAGAGTGAAACATATCGTGAAACTCTCTCAACTAGGCGCCGACAAGCGTTCTTCCGGCCGGTTTCAGCGGTATCACGGTGCAGTGGAAGATCACATGATGAAGTCCGGCGTAGCTTACACGTTCCTGAGGCCAAATCTTTTCATGCAAGGACTGCTGAATTTTCGAACGATGATTTCGTCGCAAGGAGCGTTTTTTGCGCCAGCTGGAAACGCAAGAGTGAGCGTAGTGGACGTTCGCGACATCGCGTCCATTGCCAAGAAAATGCTAACGGAATCAGGGCATGAGGGAAAAGCCTATGACATTACCGGTCCCGAAGCGCTGACGCATCTGGAGATGGCCGAGCAACTCTCCCAAGCAACGGGGAGATCCATCGGATATGTGAGCATTTCGCCGGAATCCATGAGGGAAACACTGCTGAGTATCGGGCTACAAGCGTGGCAGGCGGAAGGAGTAGTGGAAGATTACGAGCACTACCGGCGAGGCGAAGCGGAGCGAGTCACATCCACAGTTCGTGACCTAACCGGATATGAAGGGACATTCTTTTCGCAGTTCGCCATGGACTATGCAGGGAGTTTTTCTGGAAAAGCGGCGGGCAAGGCGTGAGCGCTCCTACAATTACAATTGAGGAGAAATCAAAAGAATCAGATCACTAATTTAGGCCGGCCCAGATTTTGGCCAAGTGATGGTCGTCGTGTTCGGCGACGAAGTAAAGATGATCTACGAGGCGCATAGGCTGCCGCAGGCGGGGATGCAGGAGAGTTTGCGCGAATTGGGCTGGTCGCAAAACGTCCAGCTTCTCTACAAGTGTGGTGCGAGCCGTCCGGAATTCATTGAGAAGATCCTGAATGTTGCGCGCGTTGTGATTGGCTTCGTGCGTTTTGCGGTTTTGGAGGTCGGCGGCGGAAAGCTGCGGTCTGCCTTCGACAAAATCGTCAATGCGAGCGCCCCACAATGATTCCAAATCCAGGAGATGGCCCACTTGCTCCTGAATGGACCATTTTCCTTCCCGGCGAGTGATAAGGAGATCGCGCGGGCGGCCACGAAGCATCTCTTCGAGGCGAGCTGGAGTTCCACGCAACCTTACACAAAGATTGGGAAACAGGTCCGCAGAAAAACTGAACTCGAATTTACGCTCGAACCACTGGCCTGAATCGCGCATACGAAAATTGTAGCTGGATCAGGTGGCTGCGCAGCGGGATGGAACACAGGACACACCCATGCGCCGAGGGACAATTTGGACTCGCTGCAAGGCCAGCCCTTAGCCTTCGCCGCCCTCATCGCCCGGTTCGACCCCGCAAGTATGCCATTCCTCGTCTTGCGCGTGCGCGGCGCAAAACCAACGCTCGCAGCGATCACAGAAAACAGAGGCAGCCTCGTTGCAGGGTTCATCCAGGCGCGAAACACCTTCGCACGACGTCTCTACTTCTTGCTCGCCCGGTTTTTCCCGTGCCGGTTGTGGTTTCATAACGCACCTGCTTGGCGGGATTGTACTCCTGCTTGAAACAAGCGGCGGAGTTTTCTACGAGCGTTTGGCGAGGGTGGGCGGGGTATGTTAGGCTTTTGCTGCGCAAAAGACCCGGCAAGGCGACTCGCAAGCCCCAGCGTCGCGCACGTTCTCTTCCTCACGTTCTCTTCTCACCTAGCGGGAGGGAAAGGTATCTTCGCACGCAGTGCCGGCAGATCCCCGAGGAATCGAAGAAGCCATGGCAGGACGACCCGCAGCACAAAAAACCGAAAAAGAGCCAGTCGAGATCAAACTGGCGCATTCGCCGGATTCCGATGACGCGTTCATGTTCTACGCGCTGGCGACGCACAAGCTGGCGACGCCCGGCTACAAATACAAGCACATTTTGAGCGACATTCAGACGCTGAACGAAGCGGCGCTTACGGAAACCTACGACGTGACGGCAGTAAGCTTTGCAGCGTATCCGTCGATTCGCGACAAGTATGTGCTGCTCGATTGCGGGGCGAGTTTCGGCGAAGGCTATGGGCCGATCGTGGTATCGGCCAAGTCGATGAAGAAGGAAGACATCAAGGGCAAGAGGATTGGCGTGCCAGGGCTGAAGACGACGGCATATTTATCGCTGAAATTGTACGAACCGGACTTTGAAGCTGTGGTAATGCCATTCGACAAGATTTTGGATGCTGTGCAAAATGAACTGGTCGAAGCGGGGCTGCTGATTCATGAAGGACAGCTCCTGTTTCCCCAGCTCGGATTGCACAAGGTGCTGGATTTGGGAGTTTGGTGGCAAGAGCTGACGGGGTTGCCATTGCCGTTGGGGGGAAACGCAGTACGACGTTCCCTAGGTCCCGAAATGGGATTGCTCATTGCCAAAACGATACGCGATAGCGTGGAATATGGACTCGAGCACCGCGACGACGCGCTGAAATATGCAATGCAGTTTGCACGTGATATGGAAACAGAATTGGCAGATCAATTCGTGGGCATGTATGTGAACAAGTGGACGCTTGGCTATGGCGAAAAAGGAAAAGCGGCCGTAACGGAGTTGATCCAGCGCGGAACAAAGGCGGGATTACTGCCTGGCCCAGCCAAAGTGGAATTCCTGAGCGCGTAATGAGCTGTTCTCCCTCTATTGAATAAAACCTGCACTAAAAACAACTAAAGTTTTCGAGCGAGCTGCCGATAAAGCCCGCGGGGGATTGCGGGCCTTTGGCCGGAAACTTGCACGAATGCATGGTGCGGAGAGCCGAAGATCCACTCCTACTGGGGGAAGTTATGTCGCTGATAGGGCTCGTTCATCTGGCGGAAAGCCTATTTGACCAAACTCCGGGAAATCAGGACAACGGCAGCGCGAAGAAAACGCAGAATCAAGCAGCGCAAAAATCCGACGTGAATAATCGGGATGAATTCCGCCATTCCGGCGCGAACACGGCGAAGGTAGCCGGGCTGTTTCAGGCAAAGCAGCAGTCGGTGTTTTCGACGGCGGCGACGGTGCTGCTAGTTCAAAATGGCGCAACTCAGAACGCGGCAGCGCCCACTCCTTCGGCCGCTAGAGCGACAGCCACACCGACCGCGGCGACAATAACCGGTTCTACAGCGACCGATGTTGCTCAAGTCCTTTCTCAGCTACAGAGCTTGAATGCATCACTGATCGCGCTTGGATTAAGCCAGGACGAGATTGATGTCGTGGATCGTGTGGCGCAATTGATTAAGAATTTTAGTCCAGCGGCGTTTACGAGTTTGGTGAATCAGCTTCAGGTGCTGGCGCAGGATTCGGGGCAGGCCAACGCGGCGAACACGACTAACGCTGCAACCAATAGCGCGGCAACCGCTACGAACAATGCGGCAAGAAATACTCAAACCAGTGGTGGATTTACGATCGAAGCTCTTTCGATTAAGTTCGCGGGAGTCAATGAGATTTTGCAGCAAAACGGCAACAGTGGGAATAACGGAAACCTTCTTTTCTCTGCGTATAATTTACAGGTGAGCGAAGCGCAATTGACGCTCAGCGACCCTGCGACGGGGCAAAAGGCGCAGATCCAGGTGCCTCAAGGGACAACTCCTGCGACAACCACTTCCTTGGCAACAGCAGCGACAGCATAGATTCAGCATCACATCTTTCCGAAAATCAGCGGCATAAAGAAAACCCTAACATCACTCGCAACGTCTTGACGCGACGTTTCTTATCCCTTACTGTTTTTCCGCCACCATGAAAGATGCTCGCCTGGTTCGCGTGTGCACTTCCCTGCTCGCGCTGGCTTTTCCCCTGCCCCTTTCCACTTTTGCGCAGAACGCCGCGGAGTATCGCGAACGCGCAGAAACGGAAAAATCCTGGCCCAAGCAGGCTATGCGCTCGGCGCATGGCATGGTCGTGACAGACGAGGAACTCGGTTCGCGCGCAGGCGTGGAGATTTTGCAAAAAGGCGGCAACGCAGTAGACGCGGCGGTGGCGACGGCGTTTGCGCTGGCAGTGGTCGAGCCTGCGGCGGGCAACATCGGCGGCGGCGGATTCATGTTGGTACGACTCGCGGGTGGTAAAACAACATTTTTTGATTATCGCGAAGTAGCGCCGGAACGCGCGACACGCGACATGTACATCGGCGCGGATGGGAAGCTCGACCCGGAGGCTTCGACAACCGGGTACAAATCCGTTGCGGTGCCGGGAACAGTAGCCGGTCTCGAGCTAGCGTTGAAAACGTACGGCACGATGAAGCTCGCGGACGTGATGGCACCGGCGATTCGCTTGGCGGAAGAAGGATTTGCAATAAGCCCGAAATTGGCTTCTGAATTTGCTTCAGAACGGAAAGATTTGCAGCGTTTTTCCGTTTCGCGGCGGATTTTTCTGAAAAATGGCGTGATGTACGTTCCGGGCGAAACATTTAAGCAGCCCGAGCTTGCGGCAACGCTTAGGCGAATTGCGAAAAATGGCGCTGCGGAATTTTATCGCGGCGAAACGGCGCACATGCTTGTAAGCGACATGGCACAACTTGGCGGCCTGATTTCGCTTGAAGATTTGGCGAACTATCAGCCCAAAGTGCGTGAGGCACTTCATGCGCATTACGAAATCGATGGGCACAAGTGGGATGTGTTTTCTGCGCCGCCGCCAAGTTCGGGCGGAGTGGCAGTAATTGAAGCATTGAACATGCTGGAAGGTGTGCCGCTGAAAGGATGGGATGACGCAGAGAGCGTGCATGTCACAGCCGAAGTGATGCGGCGCGTGTTCGCAGACCGCGCCGTGTATCTGGCCGACCCGGATTTCGCCAAAGTGCCGGTGGATGGATTGACGAGTCCGTGTTACGCGAAAGAGTTGCGCGCCACGATTGATGCGGTACATGCGTCCTCGAGCAAAACAATTCAAGCAGGACAACCTCATGTTTGCGGAATGGAAGCTCGCATGGCGGCTCCGCAGGAGATCAGCCTGAACGACGGCCCACACACGACACATTTTTCCGTCGTGGACGCGGCGGGAAACGCGGTGGCAAGCACGTTCACGCTGAACGACAGCTACGGCTCCCATGCGACGTCCAGCGCGGGATTCTTGTTGAATGACGAAATGGACGACTTCACAACGCAGCCCGGCGTGCCAAATGCGCTGTTTGGGTTGATCCAGTCGGAAGCGAACGCGATTGCTCCGGGGCACCGGCCGCTCAGTTCGATGACTCCGACAATTCTGGTGCGCGATGGAAAATTAAGTTTTGTAACGGGGTCGCCCGGTGGGCCACGGATTATTTCGGCAGTATTACTCTCGGTGATCAATTGGATGCGGCTGGGAATGGAAGCGCAAGCATCAATCAATGCGCCGAGATTTCATCATCAATGGTTTCCCGACCGGATCGCGATGGAAAATCAAATTTCGCCACAAGTGCAAAACGCGCTGAACGCAATGGGTCACATGACGCGAAAAATTGGCCACATTGGCCTCGTAAACGCCATCGGGATTGACGTTACAACTGGAGAACGCCTCGGTGCAGCAGACCCCCGCGACGAGGGTTCGGCCGTGGGATACTAGAGGCCTACAACTACTAAGGACTCCGGGATCGACGCATGCAACGAATCCTATCTACCTATCTGTCTGTTTCCAGAAAACTGACGCCGGATTTTCTCTCACAAGTTGCCGAGAACGGCTTCACTGCCGTGGAGGTCTTCTGCTCTCGCGCGCATTTTGACTATGCGTCGAAACAGGAGATCCAAGCTTTGGCGGGAATGCTGCAGCATCACCATTTGCAGCTTGCGTCCCTGCACGCGCCGACGAGCAAAGACGCAAGCGCAATGCGCGAGAGCGGCATTCCTCTTTCGGTGTGCGAAGTGGAGCGTGTGCGACGCATCGAAGCGATGGATGAATTCAAGCGAGCGATTGACGTCGCAGAGGAACTGCCGTTTCCGCGAATGGTGCTGCACATGGGCGGCTCGCGAGAGACGGCGGACCCACGCAAGCGCGACGCGGCCTTCAGCACACTCGAACACCTTGTCCTTCACGCAAAACACGTTGGTGTGACGCTTTGCGTGGAGAACACGGTAAGCGAAATGGGTGAGCCTTCGTACTTGCGGTCGTTCGTGGACGAAACGCGGCTGACGGGCCTGCGATTCAATTTTGATATTGGGCACGCGCATTTAAGCGAGAAGCCAGAGGCAGAACGCATCGAGAAGGCGTTCGAACCGATGCGCGAACTCGTGGCAAGTGTGCACTTGCACGACAACCACGGAGAGAAAGACGAACACTTACCGCCCTACGACGGTTCAATCGATTGGGAAAGCGCCATTCCGGTTTTGCAAAGCGCAACCGAAAAGAATCTAGCGATTACGCTGGAACTGAAAGAAAAAACCGGCGCCGATGCGCCAGGTATGACGGAACAGCTGGTGTCCGCGCGAACGGCGATGGATCGTTTCGAAAAAGAGTGGAGCTAGCTGGCTACGGAAAGCCTTAGCTTCCGTTTGTATTTCCGTAAATCCAGCAGCCAACCCAGGAAGTAATACCGGGCCAAAATCAAACATGGCAACAACACGAAGAAGGTAACAACTTCATTCGCACCGGCTGATGCAAGAGCGTGCACGATCCGCACTCCAACGAAAAACGCAGGGAAAGCACCTACAAGTTGAGCGATGACAAGATAGCCGGGATCGACATGTGTAATTGACAACTCCCAATTGACGCACGGTTCGGTGTTGTCTCGGCACTGGCCAAGGGTGGGGTCCAGTCGCGGCTCCGAGTCTAGCCGAAAACTTCCCCACCAGAAGTATCTTGAGTGAGTGCGCCCGTGTGCAAATTCGCGGTTCATTCGGACGGACGCCTGAGTCTCACCGAAGAAAAGTAACAAACCGACTGCCGGAAGAATCCATCGCCAGCGGATGCCCATGTTTGTTTGACACCTCTGTTAAAGACATGGTGCCATGATTGAGGAGGATTTCTTGCCAGAAGAGAGGCTCAATGAAACTGAATGAACTGTTTTTGGAGCAGCTGGAGGCGGAAACGAAAAGCACGCGGCGGGCGCTGGAGCGCGTTCCGGAAGGTCGCAATGCCTGGAAGCCACATGAAAAGTCCATGCCTCTCGGCTATCTGGCAGCGCTCGTAGCGAAGATGCCCGGATGGATAGCAATGATGATCGATCAGGATGAGTATGACCTGGGCTCGAAGGACCCAAGGTTTCAGCCAAAAGATCTAGATACGAATCGCGAACTGGTCGCTTCGTTTGACGAAGCGGTTGTCGCGGCGCGCAAAGCTTTGCAGAATACAACGGACGATCATCTTCACACTCACTGGAAGATGCTGGCTGGCGGCCACGTCGTCAGCGATGCGCCGCGCTATGTTTCGATCCGCGATGCCGTGTTCACACACTTGGGCCATCATCGAGGACAGCTGACTGTTTATCTGAGATTGAACGAAGCAGCAGTGCCGTCCATTTACGGCCCTTCAGCAGATGAGCGCGGATTTTAGTGCCCAAAAAAAAGAGACCGAACCTAAGTCCGGTCTCTACCTTCTTAAACGAGATTCAGCGAGAAGAATTTACGTGCCCATGTATTGAACGTGGACATAGCCGCCAGTGTGGATGTTGTAGAGCAAATACCATCCCGGATGGTCGGAATCTTCATAGACAGTGAAGTCGTCGCCGCAATCCCAACACCAGTCTGCAGCCAGGTCCCAATCCCAATCCGCGATCTGGAAATAGAAGCCGCCTGGAAACCAGAAACGATGATGGTCGCGGTCGAAGCGCTCGGCGCGATACCTGTACGAAGTTCCGAAATGTTCGAAATGGCCGTGTTCGAACGGATGAGCGACAACATATCGTTTGTCGTTTGGCCTGTCGTGGCCATACCAGTGATCGTTGTTTACGTGCGGCGCGGAATTGACGCGCGTGTCATGACGTTCCACTTCGGGCTTGGCATGGACGTCACGCTTGGGGGGCGGCTCCGGAATACGGCCGTGATTGGCGCGTGGGCCTTCATGATGTTCCTCAGGGCGCTGCGCGAAAAGCGGCACAGCAATAAAAAGAGCCAAAGCCAGGGGAACTGCGGAATGAGACTTCATCAGAACACTCCTCCTTGGAACGCAGGTAGCCTGGCACTTGCGTTACGAATCTCAGGAAATTTAAGAAGCACCACTGGGCGGAGAGCAACTATTAGTGCGACGTATTCTTGTGGCGTTCGGGGTACAGATACGGTTTGCGACTGCGTTTTAGAAACCGGGGGGCCGTTGGTCTGCAACAGCGAAGACACGTTCGAGAGCAATTCCTGCCGAGCAAAGCGTGCCTTCTTCGAAGAGTCGACCAATGAGCGTGACACCGTGCGGCACGCGGCGCGGCGGATTGAATTTCGGCAGCGGGTTTTTCGGATCCGGCGCCCAATCGCTGCGCGCCTCTGAGACTTCAACAAACCCGGCGCGCAACGTGAGCGATGGCTGGCCGGTGAAATTGGTGATCGTAAGCATTTCATCGCGCAGTGACGGCACAAGCAACAAATCCACCTGCGAGAAAATTCGCGCCATTTCTTCCGCAACTTTGCGGCGGAAACGGTCGGCTTGCACAAAATCCACGGCAGAAAGAAATCTCGACTGACGGAAAAGATTCGGCCACGCGTCGGGAACTTGCGCTTTCAACTCCCGCAGGCCGCCGTTCAGGGTCAATTCTTCAAACGCGGCCGCGCCTTCCGCAAATAGAATGAGTTGCAACGAATCGTAGGGCCAGTCCGGCAGCGAAACTTCGACGGGAGCCATCCCGAGTTTCCTGACGGTTTCAAGAGCGGCGCGGTCTACATCAGTTGCGGGAGGTTCTTTCATCCAACGCGGGAAATAGCCCACGCGCAGTCCCTTCGCGGATGCACTTGCATCGAAATCGAGCTTGCTCGGAACGCTCGAGAGGTCGCCTGCGTCGGGACCAGAAATCGCTCGAAGAACAAGAATCGCGTCTTCCACCGAGCGCGTCATCGGTCCGAGTTTGTCGAGCGACCAACAAAGCGTCATCGCGCCCGTGCGCGGCACGCGCCCGTACGTGGGACGCAAGCCGGTAACGCCGCACCGCATCGCAGGACTGACGATACTTCCACCCGTTTCGCTGCCTATCGAAAATCCAACGAGTCCTGCAGCAGTCGCGGCCCCTGGACCGGCGCTAGAGCCGGAAGCTCCTTCTTCGAGCAGCCACGGATTCATGGTCTGGCCGCCGAACCAAATGTCATTCAGTGCAAGCGCGCCAAGGCTAAGCTTGGCGAGAAGAACCGCACCTGCATCATGCAACCGCCTGACGACGGCGGCATCGGCACTGGGAACGCGCGTTCGAAATGGTTCCGCGCCATAAGTTGTGCGAATGCCAGCCGTGTCGAGGAGATCCTTTCCACCCCAGGGAATTCCATGCAACGGACCGCGATATTTTCCGGCAGCGATTTCGGCATCGGCCTTTTTCGCCTGCGCGAGAGCGAGGTCGCTTGTAAGCGTAATGATGCAGTGCAGTTTCGGATCGAAACGCTCAATGCGGCGCAAGTAAATTTGCGTGAGCCGCTCCGAAGTCAGTTTGCGCTGCTCGATCCATCTTGAGAGCCTGGTTAGCGGCGCGAACGCGATGTCTTCCTCGCTTTCTGGAAGCGGGCCAGGATCGGATTTGGAACGGAGAAATGCTTCATGCGCCGGACCGGCCTTTTCACCGGGAAGAACGGGGTTCCACTGTGAATAAGGCGCGACACTCGATTCGATGCCAACCTTGCGCGGACCGACGCGGCGTTCGTAAACCGATGCCAAAGTTCTCCGCCAACTCCCGGCCGCGATAGCTCTCTCGTCGGGCGTCATCTCAAATTGCACGAGTTTCTCGACTTCCGCGAAAGTATTGGTGGAAACCTCAGGACCAAACGCAGGCCCAGCGCCAAACGCCGGAGGCGCGCCGGCAGTAGGCTCAACTGGATTCTGTGATTGTGCCGATGCCTGTGCGTTAGGAAGTGCCGCTGCTCCGATTAAGCCAATCGAAGTCGTGGCAATAAAATCTCTGCGTGATCGCGATGAGTGCGGCATGATTTCCCCCGGGTGCGACATTGTAGCGTGGAGAAGAGCGAAACGCAGTTTCGCAAAGCATGGGCGCGCGCGATATCCTAAGAGATTGAAAAATGGGTAGTGCGGTCACTTATCGCGGCGAAGGATGCAATGACCACGATCACGATTGAGCACGCGGGAAATTACGACGGGCAGGAAGTCACGATCAAGGGCTGGCTCTACAATTTGCGCGAGTCCGGCAAATTGATCTTTCCGATTTTTCGGGACGGCACCGGAATCATCCAGGGCGTCTGCGCGCTGAAGGAAAGCCCGGAGGCGTTTGAAGCGCTGAAAGGCCTGACGCAGGAATCTAGCGTCATCGTCACCGGAAAGATCCGCGCAGAGCAGCGTGCTCCCGGCGGATTCGAAATGGGCGTCAGCAAAATCCAAATTGTACAAAAAGTGCCGGAGAGCACCCCGTTCCCGATTCAGCTGAAAGAGCACGGCGTGGATTTTCTGCTCGACCACCGGCATCTGTGGATGCGCACGCCGCGCCAAGCGGCGATTCTGCGCATTCGCGCCGAAGCGGTTCGTTCTGCCCGCGAATACATGGATTCGCAAGGCTACACGCTCACCGATGCGCCGATGTTCACGCCAGCAGCCTGCGAAGGTACCTCCACGCTATTCGAAGTGAACTACATTGACGACCAGAAAGCGTATCTAACGCAGAGCGGGCAACTCTACATCGAAGCAACGGCAATGGCGCTCGGCAAGGTCTACACCTTCGGCCCGACGTTCCGTGCGGAAAAATCCAAAACGCGCCGCCACTTGACTGAATTCTGGATGCTCGAGCCGGAAGCGGCTTACGCCGAATTGCCGGACATGATGAATCTGGGCGAGGGGCTAGTCAGCGCCATCGTGCAGGGCGTGGTGAAAAACAAATCGCGCGAACTCGAAATGCTCAAGCGCGACATCACGAAACTCGAAAACATCAAGCCTCCCTTCCCACGGATCTCCTACGAAGATGCGATTGACGTTTTAGTGAAAGCGGGAAATCCGGCGAAGTTTGGGGATGACTTCGGCGGCGACGAAGAGACCCTCATTTCCAAGAACTTCGACAAACCGGTAATGATTCACCGTTATCCGACTGCCATTAAAGCCTTCTACATGCAGCCCGACCCTGACCGACCGGATCTGGCCCTCGCGTTTGACATGATTGCACCCGAAGGCTACGGCGAAATCATCGGTGGCAGCCAGCGAATCCACGACTACGATCTGCTCGTTAAACGATTGAAGGAGCACAACTTACCCCAAGAATCGTTCCAGTGGTACCTCGACCTGCGCCGCTATGGCAGCGTTCCCCATGCCGGATTTGGCTTGGGCTTGGAGCGCACAGTGGCCTGGGTTTGTGGTACCGAGCATATCCGCGAGGTCATCCCTTTCCCCCGTATGATTTACCGAGTCTATCCTTAAGTGGTGGTATCCTTAGCTTTCTACGGCAGTTAGGAGTGGCGGACTGGGGCATGACGTCCGGCGCGGGTAGCGCCGGTCGGCATCTTCGAAGCGGCCTGCCACCGAACTCGGAAACTAAAAATGTCTCAAAAAGTGCGAATCATTGGTGTGCCCATGGACCTGGGCCAAAGTCGCCGCGGTGTGGATATGGGCCCATCAGCCCTGCGAGGCGCGGGCCTGCAGGCGGCAATCAAAAAGCTGGGACACAACGTGGAGGACATCGGTAATCTCGAAGTAAAGCAGCCGGAAGAGATGCCGGTCGGCGAAAAGCGTGCGAAATATCTCCAGGAAATCACCGAAACCTGCCAGGACATCTGCAAAACAGTGGAAAAATCGCTCGGCGAAGGATTTACGCCGCTCGTCCTCGGCGGAGACCATTCCATCGCGGCTGGAGTCGCCGCAGGGGTCGCGTCGCATTTTCGCAAAGACAAAAAAGAAATCGGCTATCTCTGGCTCGACGCGCACGGCGACATGAATACCCCGGATTCGTCGCCATCCGGCAACGTACATGGCATGCCGCTCGCGGCAATCATGGGATACGGCGCAGAAGAGTTGGTGAATCTGGGCGGCTTCAAACCGAAAGCAGAACCAGGCAACATCGTAATTGTTGGCGCGCGTGACCTCGACGCCCAGGAACGCAAAATTGTGAAAAAATCAGGCATTCACGTCTTCACGATGCGCGACATTGACGAGCGCGGCATGCGCGACGTGATGTCCGAAGCCCTCAAGTACGCCATGGACGACACCGCCGGCGTCGCCGTCAGCCTCGACATGGATTTTGTGGACCCGACCGACGCGCCAGGAGTCGGCACGCCCGTTCGCGGCGGCGTAACCTACCGCGAAGCCCATCTCGCCATGGAAATGATCGCCGACTCCGAAGCAATGGTCTCCCTGGAGGTCGTCGAGATTAACCCCATTCTGGACGAGCACAATCGCACCGCGTTGCTTGGCGTCGAGCTTGTGCTGTCCGCCCTCGGCCAGAAAATTCTTTAAATCGCGCGCCCATCCCAGATAGGCATAATTTAGCAGCCATTAGACGGCTTTTTGCTATTTAGCCGCATCTGTATAGCGAAATAGGTTGGGCTTCCAGCCGGTATCGGTCTATGGTGGTTTAGTCGAGGAGAAGAAGGCAATCTCAATGAATAAGCTCATTTCCCGCTTGACGGCAATTCTCATGGTTCTATTGCTTCTGCCGCTGCCCGGTTCTGCGACATGCGGAGGAGGAGGCGGCGGTGGAATGGGCGGCATGCGTGGCGGAGGTGGCGGTGGCAATGAAGAGGTCTATCAGGTTCCCTGGAAAATGCTGAAGCCACAAGAATCTTTGCCAGCTGGTGGCCTTTCACTCTATTGGTTCCCTTCTTCTGCTGAAGAATTCAAGAATTCGAGTCTACGCAATTCGCGCTCGCTATCGCTTTACTCCGCGCAATGCGTGAGCATGATCGTTTCGGACACACAAGCGCCCGAAATGCAGAAACTCGTTGCTGGAGAAAAACTGCCAGTGGCCGTGCTTGCCGGGAGTGACGGTGCGCCGATCGGAAAGGCGCAAAACAAGAACGGCTTCCTGAAAGTAGACCAAGTGGAAAAACTCGTAGAAGTCGAGATGAAGCAGCGCGAGGAATCCATCAAGCAGGAAATGAAGGACGCCAAAGACAAAGCAAAGGGTGGCGACAAAGAAGGCGCGATTACGCTTTTCAAAACAGTGATGGAGCAGAAGTGCCTGTTCCCCGGAAAAGCGAAAGACGCTTCGAAAGAATTGAAGAAGCTTGGTGTGGAAACAGGGCAAGTGTTTGACGCACCGGTGATGGACCGCGCGCAAAGCGCAAAGATCGAAGCCGTGATGAAGCGCGGCTTGCACGCGGAGATGGATGAAAAGTATGAGGCTGCGGAAAAGTTCTATTCGCAAGCGCGCAGCATGGACCCCGCCGATCCCGCGCCATTGCGCTATCTAGGAGAACTTTACCGCCATCACCTCGGCGATTGGGACAAAGCACGGACAACGTTCGAAGCTATCCTTGCCATGCCCGCCGATCCGCTTTCACGCGCCGTCGCCATGCACGGCCTCGGCAAAATGACGATTCACGAAGGCGATTTCCAGAAAGGCTTGCATCTGATGGAAGCCTCGGTGAAGGAATACCCGCTCGCGCTCGCATACCGGAACCTCGCAGTCTATTGGAATTCCGAAGGCGACCGCACCAAAGCCGATGAATACACGCGCGAAGCGACAAAGCTTGATCCCGACGATCCATACAACCTGATTTTCGCAGCGGCATTCCTCGCTGGAAACGGCCACGGCGAAGAAGCTCTCAAAATCGCCAAGGAAAACGAAGCCATGTTGCCCGCCTCATACAATCTCGCCGCAATTTACGCGCAACTCGGCCAAAAACAAAAAGCGCTGGACTTGCTCAAGCGCCACTTTTTCCAATATGAGCGCTACGAAGCCGTTCGAACAAAAGAAATGATGGAAGCCCGCGTGGACGAAGTCTTCGTTTCCCTGCGCGAAGATCCCCAATTCCTCGCCCTCACCAACGGCGCAGACGGCAAACTGCCAATTCCGAAGTCCAGAATGAACGAGCCGTCAATGCGATGAACCGAACTGCCCGAACGGGCAACGCATTGTTTTGGAAACATCGTGCAGATGCGTGCTTCTGACGAGGACTGTTTTCTGAAAAAATACCTCTCGTGACTCCGGGAAAGAAAATCCTGCGCATAGGTGTTTTGTTTGGCGGACGAAGCGGCGAGCATGAAGTTTCACTCGCGTCAGCAGCGTCTGTAATTCGTGGCCTCGACCCCGATAAATATGAAGCCGTTCCCATCGGCATTTCCAAAGAGGGACACTGGCTGATCGGCGGCGCAGCGCAGAAGATGCTGCCAGACGTGCTGAAAACCGGGCAACGCGTGGTAATGGCCGCGGACCCGACTGACGCAGCACTGATTCCACTCGACCGCAGCGGCGGCGGCCAGCGCATTGACGTTGTCTTTCCCGTGATGCACGGCACCTACGGCGAAGACGGCACCATCCAAGGTTTGCTCGACCTGGCAGGGCTGCCGTTTGTCGGCGCGGGAGTTCTCGGCTCCGCAATCGGTATGGATAAAGATGTTTCCAAGCGCCTTCTGCAGTCCGCGAAAATTCCCGTTGTACCCTGGATTACCGTACATCGCTCCGATTGGGAACGCGATCCTCAGACCATCCAAAAAGAAATCGAGAAAAAGTTCAAATACCCTGTTTTCGTAAAGCCGGCCGCACTCGGCTCCTCCGTTGGCATGACCAAAGTCCATTCTCGAGCGGAACTCGCTCCTGCGCTCAATCTCGCTGCGGAGTTTGCGATGAAAATTCTCGTCGAAAAATCCGTCAACGCGCGCGAAATTGAGGTCTCCGTACTCGGCAATCACGACCCGAAGGCCTCCGTCCCCGGCGAGATTGTCCCGCATCGCGAATTCTACGATTACACGGCAAAGTATCTGGAAGAAGGGACGCAGCTTTTGATTCCGGCGAAACTCGAACCCGCACAGGTAAAGAAAATCCAGAAGTACGCAATCACTGCGTTTCGCGCGCTCGAACTTTCCGGAATGGCGCGCGTGGACTTTTTTCTCGAGAAAAAGGGTGGAAAACTCTACTTAAACGAAGTGAACACTATCCCCGGCTTCACCTCGATTAGCATGTATCCCAAGCTCTGGGAAGCCAGCGGCATTCCCTTTCGCGAGCTGATTGATAAATTGATCGAACTGGCGATGGAAATTCATCGCGAAAAAGCCCGCACAAAATATCAGATTGAATTGCCGGAAGGCGCTGGCGGCGCCCTCGAAGCATAGCTACTCCTGCAAGCACTCCTCCCTCCCTCAAACACCTGTTCTCCTTTCTGCATCGCTTCTTCACACGGGGAAACTTTGTTACGATTTTCGGTGTCTAACAGAGAGGCTGGAGACATCGAATGACACTTCTGGACCCGCCCACCGAGCCACAGGGTAAATCGAGTGCGTTGAAATTCACGCTGATCGCAGTAGCGATGGCGGCCATCATCGGCGGCTGGTTTTTGTTCCGCTACTATCCGGAAAAACGCGCGGTGGACCATTTTTTTGACGCGCTAGTCGCCGGAGACACCGCGCGCGCCTACCAGGACTGGAAGCCTTCTCAAAGTTATAAGATGGGTGATTTTCTGGCGGACTGGGGGCCGGACGGATATTACGGTCCAGTGAAAAGCTACGAAATCCTCCGCTCCTCCTCGCCGAAAAATTCGAACGGAGTAATCATAAGCGTGGCCGTCAGCCCGTTCTCACCGATGCCCGGCGCAAACGACGCCGAAAAAAGCCGCCGAACAAAAACAATTCCTCTGTGGGTGGATACTGAATCGAAGGCGATTAGTTTCTCGCCAAACTCGGCTGACGAGTAGGCTGCACTTATCGCTCTAAATCGTCGAGCGCGCGAATCAACTCGTCCGGACTGACACTAGCCGTTCCCAACTTTCCAACAACAACTCCAGCAGCCGTATTAGCAAGGAGTGCCGCGTCCGGAACCGAAGCGCCTGCGGCAACCGCCGCCGCAAGCACGCTGAGCACTGTATCGCCGGCGCCGGTAACATCAAAAACCTGCCTGCCCGTCGCGTCGCGTTCGATTCCCGCTTGCCCCACGCGCGCATAAGTCACTTCAAAGCTCGTCGCGGGAATCGTCAAGTGCTTCGGCGAAGCCTCTTCAAAAACGCTCATTCCCTGTTCACCGCGCGTGATGACCACGGCACTGCAGCCAAAATGCGCGAGCAGCGCTCGGCCCGCTTCCTCGACAGATTTTTCATCGCCGAGCGAGCGCGTCACGAAAAATCCTGCTTCTTTTGCGTTGCAAACAATCGTGCGCGCACCGCGATAGGAGTAAAGCCGCGACGTTTTTGGCTTCACAAAAACGGGCAGATTCAATTTGTGAGAAGCGCTGAGAACCCGGTCCGCCAGTTCGTCGTTGATAAGACCCTTGTCGTAATCAGAAAGCACGAGCGCGTCGAGCTTTTTTGCAGAAGCAAAAAGCACGCGAAGAAGTTTTTCCTGGGCATCTTTTGCCAGGGGAATTCGCCGTTCATGGTCGATGCGTACGATTTGCTGATGCCGTGCAATCACGCGCGTCTTCACCGTCGTCACGCGCGACTTGTCCGCGAGCACTCCTTTGTCGCCGATCTGTGCCTCTCGCAGGCAATTGCGCAACGCAACGCCTGGCTCATCGTCTCCTGAGCCGCTTGCGCCAACCACCCCGAACATCTCCACATGCGCACCAAGTGCGGCAATATTCACCGCAACGTTGCCCGCTCCGCCAAGACACTCACTCTGTTCAACAAAATCCACAATGGGAACCGCAGCTTCGGGCGACAAACGCGATGCAGTGCCCCACAGATATCGATCGAGCATCAGGTCGCCGAGAACACCTATGCGTTTGCCCTTAATGCGCGGAATCAACCGCTTGAGACTTGCGATGGATGAGGAAGTGAGCCGAGCCATGGCACGCACCCGCGCGAAATTACTCCGGCGCGATTTGCGCCTCCTCGGCTAGCATGACGGGAATATCGTCGCGAATCGGATAGACACGGCGGCAGGACTCGCATTTCAAGCCGCTCTTATCCGCCTGTAAATGCACGCGCGCCTTGCACACCGGGCAACGCAAAATTTCGAGAAGTTCCTGCGGAATAGACATTGGGCTCTTGGAATAAATTCTACCGACTGATTTGAATGTAACAGACACTTTCCCTGGCGGCAACCAAAGGTCAACGCGCAACCGCCGCTCAAAGTCTCTTCGCTTCGCGAAATTCTCGAACCACGGCCCTCACGTCGCGTTGATCCGCGTCCACGGCGGCATTCATGCGGCGCATGTCTTCAGCAGAAATTCTTCCTGCTAATTCAGCGAGAGCACCGCGAAGCTGTGGAATTTGCTCCAGAGCCCCGTGACGAACAATTGGCACCGCATCATACGGTGGAAAGTAGTGCTTGTCGTCGTTCAACGGAACGAGATGCAGCGCCTCAATTAGTCCGTCAGTCGAATTCCCCGCAACTATATCCGCCTGATGCTGCGTAAGTGCCCGATACAAAAGCCCGAGATCCATCACGCGCGGCGTTTCCGCAAACTTTAAACCGTACGTCTGGCTCCAACCTTGAAAACCGTCCGGGCGTTCGAGAAATTCATAGCCGACCGCCGCATGCCACTTCGGTGCAATAGATGCCAGATCGGACATATTTTTCAGGTGCAAGCGTTCTGCGTCCTCTGATCGCACAACCATCGCAAACGTATTTTCAAACCCGAGTGGCTCCGTAACCTCCAGTCCGAATCGCTGCGCATACTGATCCTTCACTCGTTCGTAAGTCGCTTTTGAATCGCCCTTCGGCGCTTCGCCGAGCACTGCGGTCAACGCGGTGCCCGTATACTCCACATATAAATCCAAATCGCCCGCGAGCATCGCCTTGTGAATCAAAAGCGTGCCGCCGAGGTTAGCCTTGCGCTCAACGTGAATACCCGTTCGAGCTTCGATGTGTTGCGCGAGCAGTTCGGCAAGAATGACTTGCTCCGTGAAAAATTTGGAGCCGATAACGAGCTTTTTCGCCGTACTGCGTTTGCAAGCCGAAAGACAACCAAGTGCAACGACGAGCACAAGAAAGCATGCGAAGAATCGTCGCAAGCTAAACCACCCTCAACCGGCGTTCAAGCAGCCCAAGAGCCGCATCCGCAGCAAGCGCAAGCAATGCAGCAGGAATCGCACCCGCTAAAATTACAACGTCGCTAACCATCGCCACTCCGCGAAAAATAAATGTCCCCAGCCCACCTGCGCCAATCGCGGCGGCAATCGTCGCAACACCGATCGTAATTACCGTCGCCGTCCTAACACCTGCAAGGATCACACTGAGTCCCAGCGGAAATCGAACCCTTAGCAGAATTTGCGACTCCGTCATGCCCATCGCTTCGGCGGCTTCCAGAACAGCCGGATCAAGATTCGTCAGCCCGACCACTGTATTTCGCAATATTGGCAACAGCGCGTACAAAACCAGCGCTATCACTGCCGTGCGCGTACCGATGCCGCCCAAAAAAGGAAGCGGAATCAGAAACCCAAACAAAGCGAGGCTTGGAATCGTCTGGAGAACCGAAGCAAAACCCAAAGCAAACGCTCGCAACGATTTACGTTTTACAAGAACCATCCCAAGCGGAACACCGATCAAAATAGCGAGCGCCATGGAAATGATGACGAGAAATAGATGTGCCGCCGTCGCTTCCAGAATCTCCTCACGATGGCTGACAAAAAAGGTCCAAAGACTCATGCGCGAGCCTCACTCCCTACTTCGAACGACACGGCAAATGCCCTTACTTCAGGATGATCGACCCGCAAAAATGCTTCGGGCCCTGCATCGGCCACGACCTGTCCTGCAGCAAGCAAAACAATTCGTGAACCCAAGCGTAACGCTTCGCGCAAATCATGCGTCACAAATACGATGGTCTTTTCTAGCCGTCGCGCGAGAGCAGCAAACTCGCGCTGCAATTCCGTGCGCGTAACGGGATCGAGCGCGCCAAATGGTTCATCCATCAGCAAAATCGGCTGGTCGGCAGCCAGAGCCCGCGCAACGCCGACTCTTTGCCGCTGTCCGCCGGAAAGCTCGCGCGGCTTGCGCTCGGCGTATTCGCGCGGATCCAGTCCAACAAGACGCATCATCTCTTCAACGCGCGCAGAAATTCGTTTTGTGTCCCAGCCCTCGAGTCCCGGCACAAGCCCCACATTTTCTGCAACCGTGTAATGAGGGAACAGTCCAGCTTCTTGAATGACGTACCCAATCCCACGCCGCAAGGAAATGGGGTCTTGTTCGGCCACTGCTCTACCGTTAACGTACACATCTCCCCTGGAAGGGCTCAGAACACCGTTTATCAGCCTCAACAGCGTCGTTTTTCCACTTCCGCTACGCCCCAAAAGTACTACCGTCTCTCCGCGCAAAATTTTCAATGTGATTTGCGAAAGAATTGGATGACTCAAAGTACCAGGAACATGGTATTCAACGGAGCGAAACTCAATGGTAACGTCCGCGCGCGTTTCTGGTTTCGCATTCATTTCGATTGACACTCCAGCGCCAGGGAGTGACCATCGTAACGTAGCTCAGCCTCTTGGCGTTTTATTTTCGGCGCATCCTTCTCGCGGAAGCCGCATCCAACCGAAGGGGAAAAACCATGGGAGCTCCTGCCGCCGTCCGCATTCGCCACGACCTTCAAACTAGATTGCTACAGGCGCGCTCGCGCACTGACGAAATCTTCTCTTTAATCAAAGAAGAAGCCCTTTACGACAGGCCCGTTGCCGAACGCCACCGCCTGATCTTTTATCTCGGCCATGTTGAAGCGTTCGATTGGAATCTTTTAGGGCGACGGGCATTTGGAATCCGTTCCTTCCATTCAACCTTTGATCAGCTTTTCGCATTTGGTATTGACCCAGTCGGCGGTGGACTCCCAACGGACACTCCACAGGACTGGCCGGCACGTAAAGAAATTGACCGTTACAATCATCGTCTCCGCGAAGATCTCGATTCCGCAATCGAATCCGCGATGGAACACCCTAGTGAAGGGCATCCTCAGCTTTTGGAAATGTTGGAAACTGCAATTGAACATCGGCTGATGCATGCAGAGACCCTCGCCTATTTGCTCCACCGTCTTCCCTATGAAAATAAAGTTGGCAAACGCGCTCCGATTCACGCTCACAGCCGGCAACTGAAACCGGATTTGGTAGAAATTCCTGAAGGCGAAGCGACACTCGGAATGAACGACCGCGACGGCGAAGTTTTCGGCTGGGATAACGAGCGCGGCGAATGCGTCGTCAGCGTCCCGACGTTTGCCATTGAGCGCCACAATGTTACAAATGGGGATTTTCTGCGATTTGTGCAGGCAGGCGGATACAACAGCCGCAGCCTTTGGACGACCGAAGACTGGGCCTGGAAAGAAGCAAATGGAATCGAGCATCCCGCCTTCTGGCACCGCAACGGAAATATCTGGATGGCACAGGGCATGTTCGAGGAACTGCGCTTGCCGCTCGATTGGCCCGTTTATGTAAGTCATGCGGAAGCTACCGCCTACGCAAACTGGCTCGGGCGCCGTTTGCCCAACGAAGAGCAATATCACCGGGCAGCGTACGGCGTGCCGGACAATGCAACCGAGCGCCTGTATCCGTGGGGCAAAGAGGCACCGTCTTCGAAGCACGGAAATTTTGATTTTGTGAGTTGGGATCCTGCACCTGTGGGTGCGAACCCGGCAGGCGCAAGCGCGTTTGGCGTGCATGACCTGGTCGGTAACGGTTGGGAATGGACGCGCACCATCTTTGGGCCGCTGCCCGGTTTTTCTGCAATGCCTTTTTATCCCGGCTACTCCGCGAATTTCTTTGATGGACAGCATTATGTGATGAAGGGCGGCTCGCCACGTACCGCCGCCTGCATGTTGCGGCGCTCTTTCCGCAACTGGTTCCAACCACACTATCCGTACGTTTACGCAACCTTCCGTTGCGTCGAGGACTGACGGAGCCCAAGCCAGGGAGCGAACATGCTGACTCAACCCCTTCTGAAGCCAGCCGTGTCTGGATTTGCGGAAGACGTGCGCATCGGACTTACGAAGTCCGGGCAGCGCGAAATTCTTTCCAAATATCTTTACGACGAAGTCGGCTCCGCACTCTTTGAAGCGATCTGTTTGTTGCCGGAGTATGGCCTGACACGTGCCGACACGCGCTTGCTGCAGCAGCACGCGGATGAGATGGTGGCACGAATGCCGTTGCCTGCTCACGTCGCGGAACTCGGCAGCGGCAGCGGGAAAAAGACGCGCTGGATTCTGGAAGCGCTCGCTCGCCGCCAACATACATTTTATTACCCAATCGAGATTTCTCCTGCGGCGCTGGCCGCCTGCGAAAAAGAACTCGGCCAAATTGATCTCGTGCACATTGTAGGTTTTGAGAAGCCATACCTTGAGGGTCTGCAGGCAGTAGTGAACCGTCGCGAAGGCGATGAGCGCGTCTGTGTGCTCTTCCTTGGAAGTACGATTGGAAATTTTGACCGTCCGGCCGCGGATGTTTTCTTGCATCAGGTGCGTTCGATTCTGGAACCGGGTGACTCCCTGCTGTTAGGCACGGACCTGGAGAAGAGCGTTGAAGTGCAGTTGCTGGCATACGACGACCCAGCTGGCGTGACTGCGGCATTCAATCTGAACGTTCTGGCCCGAATCAACCGCGAATTGGACGCGAACTTTGACTTGAAGCAGTTTGCGCATGAGGCGCGGTGGAATGCGGCCGAGCGACGCATCGAAATGCATTTGCGCTCATTGCGGCGGCAGCGCGTAAATATTCCTGGCGCAGGCTTGCAGATTGGGCTGGAACCTGGCGAAACGATTTGGACGGAGAGTTCACACAAGTATTCGCCCTCGGAACCGATCGAGATGGCTTCGCGTACCGGCTTCCGTTGCGAAGCACAATGGATCGATGAAGAATGGCCGTTCGCGCAGAATCTGTGGATTGTCGAATAACGCGCCGCTGGCGTTAGTAGGCGAAATTGTTGAATGGATTTGTCATTCCGGCAGCGCAGTCTGCCGCCGGAATCTGCTTTTTTCCGCTTCGCTAAAAAGACTCGATCCGCCAAACCAGCCGCGCTGAAAAGACCTTTTCCGTGCTGAGCTTCCAACGCGCCAAAATTTGCGAGCCCTGATACACACGCTCGAAACCTTCTTCCGATTCCGAAACCGTTTCAATCGGCGCAATCCAGAAATTGTCCGTTCCCGGTGCGTGCAGTGCGATACGCACGTGCTGCCAGCCGTCTTCCATCCGCAAAATCGGGCCAGGTAACTCCCCGCTGAAACGCAGATTGCGCGGCCCTTCCATCGTTTCAAAAAAGCGGTCACCTTCCGTCGGCGCAAGCAAATTGATCACAGACTCGATTCCGATAATCACGGCGCGATCGAGCGGCTGTTTCAGTTTTATGCCAACTTCACAAGCCACTTCGCACCCACGCGGCGCAGGACCAAATGAAAACCTTTTCGTCAGAGACATCGCAACGTCGCCGTCTTTCGTCGGCAGTATCGCCTCGCGAACGATCTCTGCTTCGTGCGGGCCGGAATTTCTTACAACGTATTCGCCTGAAGCAAAGCCCGCGTCTTCCTGCAACTGAAGCGATTCATAATCCGCGTGCTTGCGCGTAGGTGAAAAAACAAAAATGCGAAACGCGTGCCGCGCCCAGCGGTCGTAACGCAAATATTTCTGTAGACCCGGCTCCTTGACGCGCGTCTGTTCATGAATGGATGCGACCGTTCCAACCGGAGAATTCGACGCTTCGAGGAGCCGCGAGTGATAAGCCTCCTGACGCCGCTTCATCGAATTGATTAAAGTTGCTGCCGAGGGTCGAAAATCTAGCGCAGCCAGCGTTCCGCCATCCGATGGTTTCATCAGCGCCTGGTATTCCGGCGACGTGAATAGCAATTCGTTCGCCCCGTCTGCGTCGTAGTCCAGCATCTCCACTCGTGAAACCAATCCACCGGGAATTTGCCGGTCGGCCAGCATTTCTGCGCGAATCAGGCTCTTCCAAAGTTCCGTGCGCAAATGGGGCGCGTATAAACCTCCAAAAACTCCGTGCCAATAGGCGTCGTTACATTGGCCGCGCAGGAGCAAATCGTGAGCCTCGGCAATTTCTTCCGCAGGCTTGGCCGCAGTCCTTCTCGCAGGCGCCGCCGCAACGCGCGTTGCCACGCGCAGCATTTTTTTGTGCAGCAGATTCGATTCAGCGTACTTACGAAAAAATCCGCGCCACGAACCGCCTCGAAGAAAGGCGGAAACTTCCGGCCTCTTCAAAAATTCCTGCTGCACCGCATGATAACGTTGCCGCACGGGCGTCGGAAATGCCCACTCCGTCATTTCCGCGTAAGACGCCGTCGGCAAATCCGCCCGTCCCAGCGGCGTGTGCGTTTCGGCGTATTCGCCAGGAGGAGTCAGACTCAGCCAATCCAGGTTCTCTTCCAGCGCTACAAAAAAATCTTCAAGCCAGTGGTCGCCGTAACAGTGTTCGAACGTTCCCGGCCAGCAGCCAAACTTTTCCATGTCGTCGCCCATGGCCGCCACACCATCCGGGTGCACTGCTGCCGCATCTTTCAAATATTTGATGGCGTCTTCAACTTTCCCAAACGGCAGAAGGTAACGAAGTGCCTTCTGCCCAGGAAATAGACGCACACATTTGCCGCGATCCTCCGCGACATAAGTGCCAAACAATTCGTTTGGCTCAAAGCCTGCCGAAAGAAAATGATAATCATCTACCAGCGAATATCCGACTTGCGCCGCCGCAAGCGCTGACGGAAGTTGCGGCTCCCATACACGTTCCGCCAGCCATGCACCCAAGGGCCGTTCCCCAAAATGCCTTTCCAAATAAGACGCGAGGCGCGAGACTTGCTCGATCTGATCTTCCGCAGGAATCACAGCCAGAATCGGTTCGTAGAATCCGCCACCGACCATTTCCACCTGGCCGCGTTTCACCAGCGCGCGCACCTGCTCAAAATATTCGGGATGATTTTTCTGAATCCAGACGAGCAGCGGCCCCGAATAATGCAGCCCCATTCGTACTGCCGGATGTTTTTCCAACATCTGCACAAATGGCAGGTAAGAGCTCTGATAGCACTTTTCGTAAACGTCTTCGAAATTGCCGACCGGCTGGTGGGCATGAATCAGCAGGGACAGATGAAATTTCTGCGGCACGGGGACGCGGCTAGGCTCCATGAATAATGATACCGCGACGCGAAACGCGGCTGAAACCGCGGCGTTCTCGTAGTTTGCTCCCGATACACGGATCACGAGGAGCTGTGTTTGGTAATCCAGTCTGCGATGATCTGCAAGACTTCCGGAGAAATCGTTTCCTCAATCGCCCCGTATTCCGCGGGAGTACCGGACTCTGCATGCTGGAAGAGGTGATTTAGCCCAGGCATCTCTTTGGTGGTGGCGTCCTTGTTCCCTGCATCGTCAAGCGTTTTCTGGATCAGCGCCAAATTTTCTTTGGCGATTACCTGCAGGTCTCTCTCTCCGTTTAGTGCCAGCACCGGACACTTCACTTTTTGCAGTGCTGGAACCGGATCGTAGTCCAAAAAGTAGCGAAACCAGGGCGAGCTGAGCATATGAATCTGCGCCTGCACTGATGCCGGCACCGTGCCTTCCGCGATGCCGGAGGAGATCACCATCGCATCCAGCTTTTTCTCCAGCACCACCGGATCTTTTTCCGAACGAACCAGCTGGTACGCCTGACGATCAAACGCAAGGCTCTGCAGCACCTGCGCTTGCGGCATTCCCGCAGCGCCGGCGATTGCCTCCGATTGCGCCAGCATTGTTTTTTCGCCCGTCTCCGCAGTGCTGGCAAGCAAAACAATCCACGCTACGCCTCCGTTGCCTGCAAGAATTGGTGCAATCAGACCACCTTCGCTGTGGCCGACCATACCAATCTTGGTTGGCGCGATTTCCTTCCTTGTTTTCATATACGCAAGCGCAGCACCCGCGTCAGCCGCAAATTCTTCTGTCGTCGCCGTAGAGAAATCACCCGTAGATTTTCCTATGCCACGCTTGTCATAACGCAACACGGCAATTCCCTTGCGAGTAAGGTAGTCCGCAAGGACCAGCATTGGGCTATGCCCCGCAAGAAATTCGTCACGATTCTGTGGTCCCGACCCGGCAATCAGGAGCGCAGCGGGAAACGGCCCTGCCCCAGCCGGAATCGTCAGCGTCCCTGCAAGCGTCGCCGTTCCCTTTTGGTTCGCGAACTTTATTTCTTCTTCCTTGTATGGATAAGGTTTGGCAGGATTTTGCGGCCGCCGCAAAGCAAGCACTTCATCCGAACGTTTGAACTCCAGTGCCACTGAGTCCTGATTCTGCGACCACTTTCCTGCAATCGAATTGTGCCCAGCATTCAGCGTTCCTTCGTATATGCCGCCCACCATCGCAATTTCGAAATGAACCGCGCCATTTTGTTCGCTTAATTTCGACATCGGCAAACCATTTGCGCCTTGATCCAAACTGTCTAGCGTGCCTGTCAAATTCTTCGAGTCATCGTGCGCAATGTGAAGTTGCAACCGATACCGCATATTTCCGTTTTGAAAAGCCCCCTGCCATGTCCCTTCAATGGGCGAGGTCGCATTCGCTGGCTTTCGCCCGCCAGCGGCCATACTTCGCCTCTGAAGCACCAGTGGCAGCATCGAACCACCCTGCTTCCAGGTTCCGGAGAGCGAGCGTGAGTCCGCTCCAAGTTTTCCGTCAAACATCGCTCCAACCTGCGTAATTTCAAAATGCAGGTTGCCCTGCTCAAAGCTGACGGATGCAGCATCCATTCCATAGACCGCCTGATCCGGGCTATCCAGTTTTGCGTGTAACTCGCCGGCTTTTTCGCCACTCACATGCAGCACCAGTTTCAATTGCGCTTCACCAATCTGCAGCGCGCCTTCCCATTCCCCTTCAATTCCTCCAGAACGTACCGCTTGCGCCGCAGGACGCGTTTGCGCCGGTTTTGTCTGTGTTTGCGCAGCAACCACGAGCGCACCAGTCCCCAGCGCAACCGCGAACGCCAATCCAATCGCCAAACCCCGGTTTCGCAAACTGAATCTCCTTCTCACTGGCTCCGTCACTAGATGGCTCGCGTCATCTTTTGGTTGGCGTCGTCTTGCCCCGCCGCTAAATCGTTTTTCTGGCGTTGACACTTGCACCTCTATGTGAAAGTCTACACGGGCTAGACGTATGAGAGTTACGGCCAAAGGCGAGTACGCAACCAGGGCGGTTCTTCATCTTGCCATGGAGTATCCCGAAGTCGTTACGATCAACCAGATCGCCGAGCGCCATCGCATCCCCGTAAAATATCTCGAACAAATCCTTCTTGAACTGAAACGTGGCGGCATTCTTACAAGCCGCCGCGGCGTTTACGGCGGCTATCTTCTCTCTCGCAGCCCCGAGGAGATTTCTGTCGGCGAAGTCCTGCAAATTGTGGACAACCGCGTTATCGATTCCTCCTGCGTCCAGCGCGATTCCGACCGCGGCTTCCTCTGCTCCGACTCGGAAGGCTGCGGCTTGAGGCAGATCTGGACTGACGTCCGTGTCGCCGTCGAGAAAATCCTCTTCGAAACATCTTTCGCCGACGTTTGCGTCCGCTCGCATCGCAAGCCGCCGCTTGCCGATACGCCAAAAACCACAGCCCGGTTGAACGCTTAACCCTCAACAAAAAAAACGGCGCCCAATTTCGCAATTGAGCGCCGCAAGCCTCTTCCCGAATTTCTAGCCTTACTTCTTTGCGTACCAGTCGGTGTTGCTCGACGCGTACGCCTGCCACTTTTCCGGCAAGTCTTCCATCGCAAAAATCGCTGTTACGGGACACACCGGCACACATGCGCCGCAATCAATACACTCCGTCGGATTAATGTACAGCTGCGTCACGCCTTCATGCTCCGCTTCGTCCTTGCGCGGGTGAATACAATCCACCGGGCATACATCCACACAGGCGGTGTCCTTCGTGCCGATACACGGCTCGGCAATCACATAAGCCATTCACGATCTCCTTTGCTCGGAACAGCGGCCGGAGGCTTTTAGCACAATCCTGGTTTCCGGCAAAAATGCGCTGGGTTCTATTTGGCTTTTGGCCAGCGAACAATACCACTTGATTGTACGCGGCGCGCTTGCGATTCTCAACTGACGCATCCGATGAGGATACGTTATCCCGAGGGAGCATCGCGACCGAGGGATCTCAACCGCAAAAATTAGGACTAAATCCGTCGTAGTTCATTGGCTGCAAATTTAGCTCTCAAACTCCTGCGGAGATTTCCATGCTCGACACAAAAGGCAATCGCATCACCTATTTCGGGCACAGCACATTTTCACTTACCACTCCGAACGGTCAAATCGCTCTCATCGACCCTTGGGTGATGACCAATCCTCGCTGCCCCGAATCTCTCAAGAAAGTCTCGAAACTCGACGCGATTTTCCTCTCTCACGCTCACTCGGATCACTTCGGCGACTTGCTGGCGTTGACAAAGCAATTTCATCCAAGAATTTTTGCGATTTTTGAAACCGCTCTATATATCGGCAGCAAAGGATTCGAGAAAGAAGTGACCGGCATGGGCAAAGGCGGCACTCAAACCGTTGGCGATTTTCAAGTCACTCTGACGCACGCTTTCCATTCGAATTCCATTGATAGCGTCAACCCGCCCATGTACGCCGGCGAACCCGCTGGCTTGATTATTCGCATGCCCGGCGGCTTCACGCTTTATCACGCAGGAGATACAACCGTATTCGGCGATATGAAACTAATCGGCGAGCTCTACAAACCGGACCTCGCTCTCCTCCCCATCGGCGATCTCTACACAATGGGTCCACGCGAAGCCGCCTGCGCCATCCGTCTCCTCGGCGTTAAGCATGTCATCCCCATGCACTACGCAACCTTCCCGGTACTCACCGGTACTCCCGATGCCTTGCGCGAAGAGGCAAAAGATATCGCTGGTCTTACGATTCACGCGCTAAGACCGGGCGAGAACCTCGCGTAACTGTTTCAGTGTGTTTTTTGTTTGAACCGAAATTGACTAGCGGAAGAAGTTTCTCAGAAAAAAACCAACATTCGCTGGCCGCTCCGCCAGCCTCCGCATGAAATAAGGAAACCAATCCTTGCCATACGGAATATAAACTCGCACGCGATAGCCATCGCGTACGAGCCGTCGCTGCAAATCCGTCCGAACGCCGTAAAGCATCTGAAACTCGAAATCCTCTTTCGAAATCTTGCTTTCCGCCGCGCATCGAATCGTCGCGCCAATCATCTTCGGATCATGCGTCGCAATCCCATGGTAAAAACCGCTCGGCAGCAGCATTTTCACCAAGCGCACGTAATTCGCATCCACATCCGCCTTGCGCTCGAACGCAACCTCCGGCGATTCCTTGTACGCGCCCTTGCACAACCGGATCCTGCATCCATACGCCAGCAAATCCTGAATGTCTTTTTCGCTGCGATACAAATAAGCCTGAATCACCGTGCCAACGGAGGGATTCTGCGACCTCACCCGCTTCACCAGGTCAATCGTCCGCTGCGTATAAATCGAGCCTTCCATATCCACGCGTAAGAAATTATCAAACGCCGCCGCGCGTTCCACGATGGAAAGCACAAGGCCTTCACAGAATTCCGTACTCAGATCCAGCCCTAGAGCCGTCAGTTTGCACGAAACGTTTGCGTTGATTTTTTCTGTGGCGATCTTTTCGAAGACTTCAAGGTAAGCATCGCGCGAATGCTGTGCGTCCCCCGTAGAGGAGACGTTCTCTCCCAAATAATCTAGGCTGACCAGCATGCCATGGTCATTACAAACGCGCGCTGCCGCGATTGCTTCATCCAGCGCCTCGCCCGCAACAAAACGGTGCGACATGCGCCGGGTCGTTGCGTTTGTGGTGACCCAATTTGCGAATTTTTTGCTTTCGGAAAGCTTGAGGAGCGTCGAACGAACCATACCCAGCTATTATGAATTATTCTTTTTGCTTGGGAAGCCGCTCACGCGTGATTGTGCCCTTCCAGGAACTTTTCGGCATCGAGCGCGGCCATGCACCCGGAACCCGCCGCCGTCACTGCTTGCCGGTAACGATGGTCCTGCACATCGCCCGCGATGAAGACCCCTGGAATTTCCGTCAGGCTCCCGTGCGTTGCCAGAAGGTACCCGTTTTCGTCCGTCTTGAGCTTGCCTTTGAACACTGTCGTATTTGGATCGTGCCCGATGGCCACGAAAACTCCGTCCAGAGGAATTTCTCTGCTCTCATTCGTTTCCGGATTGCGCAGCTTCACGCCAGTCACAAGCCCTTCCGGAGCGTGAATCTCTTCCACCACTGCCGGCGTGACAAATTCCACTTTCGGATTTGCTTTCGCTCGGTCAATCATGATTTTCGAAGCGCGAAACTCCGGTCGCCGATGAATCAAATAGACTTTGGTTGCATAACGCGAAAGAAAATTCGCCTCTTCCATCGCCGAATCTCCGCCACCTACCACCGCAATCGGCTTCCCGCGAAAAAAGTAGCCATCGCAAGTCGCGCAAGTTGAAACACCGCGCCCAATCAACTCCCGCTCGCCCTTGAGCCCAAGCAGCCGCGCGGAAGCCCCCGCCGCAACGATCAAAGTCTTCGTTTCCAGTGTCTCTTTGCCCACCGTGACCCTGAATGGTCGCTTCGACAGGTCCACTTCCGTCACAGCACCAGCCTTGAACTCCGTGCCAAACTTTTCAGCCTGCTTCCGCATGTTCGCGATGAGTTCCGGCCCCATAATTCCGTCTGGGAAACCGGGGAAATTCTCCACGTGGGTGGTCAGCGAAAGTTGTCCACCCGGTTCATGCCCGTCCAGCACTACGGGCTTCAGGTTCGCCCGCGCGGAATAAATTGCCGCAGTCAATCCCGCACATCCACTGCCGATGATGACCACGTTCTCCATTACCATTTTCTCCACGCTATTAGATTCGCAACCCGCCATTCAGGATACAAGAGGCTCTAGATTGTAGCATTTGCAGGCTTTATGCTCGCCCAGCGAAGAACCTGGAGTAGTAAGCCAGTTTGATTTTTTTTGGTGTAACGCACTAGGTCGAAAATTCAAACTGACCTGCCTGCCGAATCCATTCAAAACGTCAAAACGCAGCCAAATTGGAAGCAGCTTTTTTGTTGTTCCGAATTGACCGGGAAATTTCAGTCCGCTTATGCTCTTTCCATCGCCACACAAGGAGCTGTTCCTATGGATCCGCGCTACCCGATTGGAAAATTGGAAATCCCTGCAGCAGTCACGCCAGCGTTACGCCAGTCCGCAATCGAAAAAATCGCCGAAACTCCGGAGAAATTCCGAGCCGCTGTGAAGGGTTTGAACGACGCACAACTCGACACTCCCTACCGTGACGGCGGCTGGACCATCCGCCAGTTGGTCCATCACGTGCCAGACAGCCACATGAACGCCTACGTCCGCTTCAAGCTCGCGATGACCGAATCCACTCCCACGATCAAGCCGTATGCTGAAGACAAGTGGGCCCAGCTTTCCGACTCGCGCTCTACGCCGGTCGAAGTTTCTCTTGTATTACTGGAATCGCTCCACACGCGGTGGGTTCTACTGCTGCGCTCGCTATCGACGGAAGATTTTGCACGGAAGCTCGTGCATCCAGACAACGGCGAAAAAAATGTCGATTGGCTGCTCTTTTTGTACGCGTGGCATGGCCAGCATCACACCGCGCACATCACCGAACTTCGCAAACAGAAAAACTGGTGAAGTTTATTCCGCTTCGCCGCGAACTACGGAAATCCCATCCGGGTTCGTATCTTTCAATAGCGAAGCTAACGGGTCCGGATCATTCTGCCCTTTAAGATAGCGGTCGAAAAACGCAACGCTATATTTCTTGATGTGCCGGCGAGCTTTTATATCGCGATTCGTCCACGCATAGTGCCCGGCATCATCCAATTCCACGAAGAATTTCGGTACGCTGGATTGGTCATACGCGCCATTTGCGTGCTTCACCACGCCGGTCGTGCCAAAATCCTCAGTCCCTCCCTGATACATGACGGGAACATTTAATTTCCCCAACGTGCCCTTCGTCACGTAGGGCGCACAATACGGGGAAAGGGCCAGCACGGCTTTGACGCGTGAATCTTTCCAGGAAGGCCATGCGCCCGCTAAACCCAGGGCCGTGTATCCCCCTAACGAGTGTCCTGAAACTCCGATTCGGTTCGGATCAATCCGAACGCCCTCGAACGTTTCTTCTCTCAGCACGGCGTCTAGAACTGTCTTAATGTCTTCGCGGCGGCCCGCATAAGTTTCTTCGTTCCATTGGCCCGCGTTATGAAAAGGCGCCTCTGGTTGACCGGGACTGTTTAGCGACCTTTTTCTATTTACGCCCCCGCAGCTTGCGTCATCATGGTTCGGCGCAAGAACAAGGTAGCCTGCGTCCGCAAGCGCTTCGACCAGGAAGGCAGACTGTGTGTTACAGCCGCCAAATCCATGTGAAAAGACAATCAGCGGATAGCCGGCATCTGGGGCCATTCCCGCAGGCTTCCAAATCGCCACGTCGCGCCCGTCAATCTTCTTATGCCTTGCATCGTCTGTATGAACTGAAAAGGAACATAAGCTGGTAACTGCCAAACAAACGCCTACCGCCACGGCTCTTCTGGCCAACAAAAGTGTTTTCCCTCCGTATTTACGAGCGGACTGATCGAAACCTGGTCTTGCGATGAAGCAAAAAAATCCCTGGAATTGCTTATAAGAATTGTCAGGTATTTTCTTGAATAATCAAGAGGACTTTGGTTCTAGGCCCCATCAAGTGATACTCGTTCGGAACGCCCGCCATGGTGCGTTGGTATCACAGCGTGCACATTACGGAACTCTCCAAGCGGACATATTGGTTGGTTCACCTGGCCGCCGGCCGCGAACTCACTCATGGGGGAGTAGCACTGAAGACGCCCTTGGCGTCCTATTGGGCGGTTTACCTTTCTCTTCCATTTGAATTTGGCTGGTTGCTGCCGGTTAGCCAGCCAGAATTATGCGGACTTCTTTTCTTCCAACTGCTTCAATTCCCTGATCAGCGTCTTACCCTTGCGGAACCAGAGCCGCTCGTAGCGCTGCATATAGCGAGGCAGCGTCCGCTTCTTCATCATCAGTGCCTGCGCTGCTTGTTTTGCTTCCTCTTTCCTTCCGGCCAGCTGCAAAAACTTCGCGTAGTTATAGAGCGTTTCGGGCGTGTTGGAGAGCCGCACCGGTTCCGCGAACATCGCTTCGGCTCTCGTGTAGTCTCCGGTTTGCGCGTAGGCGTTCGCGAGTAACGCCGAGGCACGATAAAAATCGAGTTTAGGGTCGCTGTTCACGGCCACTTCCAGATCCGGAATTGCGGCTGCAAAATCGCTCAAGCCGAGCGAGGCTTTTGCGCGGAAGTAAAATGTGTGCGGCGAATCGCTTCGCGCGGCAATGGCCTTGTCAAATGCTTCGCGCGACTTTTCAAATTTCTTTTCGTCAAGATACATCTCGCCGAGTTCTTCGAAATTCCCCGCGGAAGGATTGTCGACGATATCCATTTCCAGTTTTTCTATCCGGGTACGCCGGCCAAAACCCTGAAAAACACCACGAAGAAGGCCCAGATCGGGAATGGCTTCCACAACGAGGTACGCGGACGATCCGATAAACCCGCCGAAAAGGATGATGTAGAACCAATAGTTATCCGGGCGCCGGCGCACAAAGTGAATCAGCGCGACGATCTGCACGATGAAACCCCATGGATAAAAAAGATGACTCAGCGCAAACATGGCTGGTTGCAGCGCTCCTGGTCCTCTGGACTAATGCGATCCTGCTGAAATTATCCGCGAGATTCTCCTAGCTGGAAGCTGCCAACTCGTACAGGTATTCCACATGAGACAAGGCAGCGCCGTCCATGCCGCGGACTTTCGGATTCGAAGATTCGATCACGTAATATTCGTCCGGAGCGTGAGCGCCGCTCCCATGACCCAGGCCGAAGTGGCTCGCCGGCATTTTGAGCGGTTCGCCAGTAAAGACGTAGCCCGGCCATGAGCCAGCTGCGCGCGGCAATTCGATGGGTTCAATTCCAGCGCGACTGCAGACGGATTTTTCCGCGCGTGAAATCAATGAATCCGCGGGAGTACTGGTGGGATCGTAACCGCCAGTGACGTTCACTTCGATATCGCCAAAGCCACGTTTTGCCAGATGCGCTTTCAGCGCTTCCGCTGCTTCTTTCGCTTTCATGTCCGGTACTAGCCGCAAATCCATTTTTGCGACAGCACGCCCGGGCAAAATTGTTTTGCCGCCGGGACCTGTGTACCCGCCAACAAGTCCTTCGATATTTACGGTAGGGCGCGAAGAGAGCAGCTGAAGCGACTCTTCAAAACTTACGTCATGAATCCAGTGCTGGGTGCCGAGCGATTTTTTCACGGTCTCTTCGTTCAGGCGTTTCGCAGCCGTCGCAATCATTTTCTTCTCGGCGTCGCTGATGGGCCGCGCTTTGTCCGCAAAATGATCAATCGCGGGGTCTTGGCCGTCGGGTGAAACGAGCGTGGCGAGCGCTTCGACAAGATGCCACGCAGGACTATCGAGCCGCGCTTTGTTGCTGGAATGAACGTCTCTCACCGGACCGCGGCCCCACTTTGCGCCGCTCGAAACCAGCTCCAGTTCGATAACTCCCTTCGCGCCGTAGGTAGTCACCACGGTGCCGTCGGGGTCCTGCGAGGCGGACGGCATATAGACACCGATGGTTTTGCGGAACGCTTCCAGCACTTCCGCTTGATGAACCACCTGCGCGAAGTGCGGCGAACCGATCTCTTCTTCGCCTTCCGCCACAAACACAAAATTCACGGGCAGCTTTTTCCCGGCGCCGCGAATCGCGTGCAGCGCCGCCAGAAAAGTCGCTTCCGGCCCTTTCTGATTCACCGCACCGCGCCCAATCATTACTTTTCCTGCGTTCGGACGATCAAGGATCGCTGCATCCAACGGCGGTGAAACCCATTCTTTCGGATCGAACTGCTTCACGTCATACATGAAATAGAGCCCGACCGTTTTCGGCGCGCCGGCATCGAGCGTGGCAAAGACGCCCGGATGGCCGTCCGTCGGCATTTTTTTCACCATGCCGAAGCCGGCTTCGCGCAGCATCTGCATCATCAACTCACAACCTTCGTTCATGTTGCGGTTTTCCGCCGCGATGCTCGGCAGTTTTATCCAGTCCTGCAGCCGCTTCACCGATTCGTCATGCCGCTTCGTAATTTCCGCCTTGATTGAAGAGAAATCGTCTGCGGCCATCCATTTGGAAATTGGCAGCCCATTCATGGAAAGGCCGGCTGCGCTGGCCATTGCGCCTTGCAAAAATTCACGTCGGTCCGTCATGGTTTCCTCCCACTCGCGCGACAGCCTACACGTTCTTTCTTCTCCCGGCAATCTTCGCCGTTCGCCGTTTCGCCTTTTTCGGTCTCTCTCGCCCCTCACCACACGTGAAGGGGTCTTTTAGCCTGGCATCCTCGTATTTGAGTAACGGACATACAGGTTCGAAAAATGGTCTATGATTGCGCAACCATCCGCAGGTCGAAGGCTGGGTCTTAGAGGTCCCGAAGTGCAATGCAAAGTGGAATGCGAAGCGGAATAAGTCCAGACGAAAAAACGCGGGACATTCTCTTCGCGTTGTTGGCTGGCTTGTTGTTGATCTTGATGGCCGTGCTGGCGGGCGGCTCTGCGCTCCGCGAATCCGCCACGGTGGATGAAGTCTCGCACATCGGCGCGGGCGTGAGCTACTTGCAAAAACTCGATCTCCGGATGAATCCGGAGCACCCGCCCCTGCCAAAGGTGCTGGCAGCGATTCCCTTGGTATTGCACGGCGTTCGTGCCGACTATAGCCACATCTCGTGGAAATTCAGCGAAAAGTTCTTTCCTGCGTTCGTCGGGCAGTGGGTCTTCGGGGAACGGCTGCTGGAGAAGTGGAACGACCCGAAAACCCTGCTCGCCTGGGCGCGCTTTCCCATGCTCTTGCTAACTCTGGCCTTGGGATGGGCCGTGTACGCATGCGCGAAGCGGCTGGGAGGCGCGTGGGGCGGCGTGCTCTGCCTCACCGTCTACGTAAGCACGCCCGCGTTCCTCGCTTTTGGCCCGCTTGTCCACACAGACGTGGCAGTGACTTTGTTTTCTCTGCTTTCCCTGTGGACATTTGCCGAACTCTGGCAAGAACCCAACCGGAAGAGCGCGTTGCTGTTTGGCCTGAGTCTCGCAGGAGCTTTGCTATCGAAGTTCACAGCAGGCGTTTTGTTCGTCGCGTTCGTTCCGATTGCACTGAGCCTGCGCTGGCGTGCTGTTTCCGGCCAGCCCACGAACAAGCCCGAGCTGCGCGCGTGGCGGCGAGCGCGCTGGCAGGCAACATTCAAAGGCGTTTTGTACGCAGCGTTGGTCGTATACGCCTTCTACTTCATCTTCTCCTTGCATCAGCCCACCAATGCGCTCTACCGGATCGGCGATGGCCCACTGGCTCTTTTCCTGCGCCGTCTTTTGTTTCCCCCTTTCCTGTACCTGCGCGGATTGTTCCTGGTGCTGATCTCAAGCAGGCGGCCGACTTTTCTCCTCGGCCATTACTATTCTCATGGTGTGTGGTTCTACTTTCCGATTGTCTTTGTTCTGAAATCGTCCCTCGCCTATCTCAGCTTGCTATTTCTCACCGGCGTCGCTGCCTCAATTACAAAAATGACCAGGAAAGTGACCGAGAAAGTGCGAGGCGAAACGAGCGTTACACTGATCCCGCCAGAGCGAGCCCTGCATTGGCGTGTCCTTTGGGTGAGCCTGCTTGTGTTTACTGGTGTTTGCCTCATCAGCCCTCTCAGCATCAGCATCCGGCACTTCACCGTGCCCATGGTGCTGTTGATCCTGATGCTCGCGCCACTGCCTCGCCTGGTGGAAGAATTGGGTGCGAGAACGCCGCTCGCGGGCAGGCTGGGAACTGCGGCAGTCGCCGCACTTGCCGCCAGTTGCCTGTTCACCGCCGTGCGCGCATATCCGTACTATTTTCCGTTCATCAACTCCTTGAGCCTCGGACGCCCGGCCTACACGCTCGTCAACGATTCCAACGTGGATTGGAACCAGTCGCTCCCGGAAGTGCGGCGATTCGCCGAGCAACATCATCTGCAGCAAATTGGGCTGGACGATTACGGCTTTTCGGATCCCACCGTATTCGCGCCACAAGCGCAACCCTGGAATTGCCAAAAACCTGCGCCGGGTGACGAAGGGCAGTGGGTCGCGCTCTCTGCCAACAATATTCTCGATGGACATAATTGCGCGTGGCTGATGCGCTACCCTCACGAGCCTTTTGCCGGCGGCAGCATTTACGCAGTGCAACTCCCCGCACAGATCCCTGCGGCTGGCAGCGCGGGTGGACCGCCAATGCCTTCGGACTATCGTCAATTCGGTGGCGCGCCCATGGACATACGCGGCTTCTTCAAGCACGTGATCCAAGATCCGGACGACCTCCCGCGAGCCGTCGAATGGATGCAAACCGAATTCACAAGTTTGAGCAAGTCCCCAGGTCCACCTCCGAAACCTCCGTGGGAACCTTAGTCTCCAACTCGCGCGAAGACCTAGACGTTCTCGTCGGCTCCGGCAAACAGGTCCCTCGACTCCCGATGGTCGCTTGGGACAGATATCCTTCATCGGATATCTGGTTAACCATAACCACCCTCCCCCGCCCCCTGTTTTTTGTAAGTGTTGAAAATAAAGGGACTTTAAGTCCTTTGCGCCACAAGTGTTCATTGTAGAAGGGTTGCAGACACATTTTTTGTAAGTGTTTATTCCAAAAGACTTATGGGATTTTTGTGGAAAGCCGAGAAGGTGGGTGTTTGCCGCGAGGCAGGAGGAAAGCGTCGAACAAAACACGCGGAAGGATAGCACGAGATTATTGGAAAGGTTAAGTTATTAACAGGGAATGGGAGCAATCGAGTTGCGAATGGCCATTGATGCGGGCGAAAGGTTACGCCGAACACAGATCGACTCGGATAACGTCACTCTGTCCCGAGTTCCCCGGTGGGTCTCATTACCATCACTCAGTTGTACCAAGCAGTTTAGTCTCTCGACGTATCTCTTCGCCGGCTGCGTCAACACCGTTGTCGATGGAAATCCATATCACGCCCTGAATATCAGATGGCAATTCGTTCGGACCCTTGTGAAGAACGATGACGCGCCCGGATCGACGCCCCAGTTGTGCATAGAAGAAGCCCAACTCGAAGATGACATTCTGGCGCGAGCGACGAAGTTCCTTGTTGGTCGTCGATGCCATTAGGTCGTCCGGCGTAAGTAGCACGAACACGCAATCGATCTGCTCTGAGAGATCTTCGAATTTCTCAATTATTGTTCTGCCGCAATTGGGTTGCTCGCGCAAGACCACTGGTTCTGGCCAGTGGAGTGTATTCTGCAAATAGTTCTTGAGTTCGAAGAGTGCTTTTTCATCGTGACCGTGCACTATGAACGCGCGTGGTCGCGATTTTCCTTTAAGGACGCCGATATCTTCCAATGCGCGACGAACTGCCCGCAGGCCTTCAGATTTCAATACAATTGGAATCCCTTTGGATTTTGCCCAGTGCTCTGAGTCAGATCCCCACAAATCTCCTGTAATCAAAACCACTTTAAGATCAGATTTTTCCTTTAGTAGCCGCCGCGCTAGGGCTATTCCGGTTAGAAATCCTGCCCTACTCTCTTCGGTGCTGATGCCCGACACGTCGGGATCGTTGGGTAACATCACATCGATGATGGCGGCATCAAACTGCTCATTTGGAACCTTGAGGGCTTCCTGAGCAGTACTTGCTCGAATTGTTGCCACGCCAGAGTCTGTGAGAGTCTCGGCCAGTTGGCTTGCGTAGAACAGATCATCTTCGACTATGAGAATCGCCATACTCTTTCGCCGCCATCGCCAGCCGCCCTCTCAATCGTTTGGATAACAGTTGCCAGGGGGACTTCGCCCTTTCTCAAATAATCGAGTCGCAAAGTTCGAAGCGGACGTATCTTTGATTCGTCTCCGATGACGGAGAGACAAACAATAGCAATCTGTGGCCGCTCACTCTGTAGCTTCCGAATTAAATGAAATCCTGTTTCCTGTGAGTCGATATTTGGAAACTTCGTACCAGCGGGCATCATGATATCAGTGACGACGACTGCAACTTCATGGGTATCCAGAAGATCGAGGGCTGTTGTCATGTCGGTAGCGAATAAGCATTCGTACCCCTTCGGCTCCAAGGCATAGCGCAGTGATTCGTGGAACCACGGTTCATCGTCGACAAATAAAATTGTTTTCATACGAGTCTGGACAATGGGAACATCAATTTGAATCTAGAGTCCCTACCGGTCGTTTTGAGACCGATCGCTCCTTGGTGCAGTACCATGACCCTCTTCGCGAGATATAAGCCGATGCCTGTTCCAGCTGGCACTTTTTGCTTGGCGGTGCTTCCTCTGAATCCTCGTTTGAACAACTGTTCATTTTCATCCGTCTTAATCGGCAAGCCCGTACTTCTAACGGATATGACTAGTGTGTCGCCGATTTTGTCGACGGTCGCTTGTTCCGCGCTTATGACAATTGTTGAGCGCGAATCCGAGTACTTGACAGCATTTTCGAGTAGGTTAGAGAGAGCCTGAGCGACAAGATTCTTTACCATTTGAACTTTTTTGCCCTGCAATGTCCCGGCAAATGAATCTTCGTCAACTACGATCTTCTTCTCGTTCTCGGCTGCTTGGGGCTGAAAATCGTTAGCCAAGTTTATGCATAATCTTAGGATGTCGACTGGCTCGGGTCGTTCTCGGAATTGGCCTAACTCCAAGTCAGCCTCAAGGTTCGACATCAGAGCAAAGTTTTTGATCAAGTGAACAAGGATTGTGGCCTGCGAATAAATCGAACTTAGAAGTTTGGACTTCCGAGACAGAGAGACTTCCGGGTCTTTTAGGGCTTCAATGCTCCATTTGATCGCACCTAGCGGAGCCGTGAGTTGGTGCGCAACGTTCTGCAGGTATTGCTGGTTACTTTTTCGTGCTTCGCTTAACTCTACTTTTAAGGCCGAGTTCTCGGCAGTCAACCGGGCTACTTCTTCACCAGACGATCGCTGGGGTTGGATTGTTGCCTTGTGGTCGTTGGGAATCCTCATTTGCATAATAATACCATTAATGAAGTCAGCACCGGATGCGCTGCAAAGTCACCAGTGTGAGTCGCCCTATCGTGCCGATGTGACGACCTACCTGAACTCCGCATTGGAGGGGAGAGTCTGTCTGGGCGCGGACGAACTCACTTATCCGCTAATTGCAGCCGCCTACTTCGGTTTCTCTTCTCCTGAGCCAGCTTTTCAGCGGTGGTTAAGGCGTCGGCGGAGTCAAAACCCGCACCCTTAAAACCGAAGGGTGCGGCACCCGGCAAAGAGAGGTCCCTCCACTACGGTCGGGATGACAGAAATAAAAAGAGGAAAAAGTGGGAATGATCCCTCGGCTAGAGCAGGAGGTGAAACGTCAAAACCCGCACCCTTAAAACCGAAGGGTGCGGCACCCGGCAGATGGCAAAAGCAGATCCTTCGCTTCGCTCAGGATGACAAACTGGGGCAAGGGATTATTGGGCGAACCCGGCAATGGACATTCGGCGCTTTTTCCTGTAGTAGACTTGGCGGATGATTCGGCGAATTGCGCCTCAGTTCTTTAGCATGGACATTTTGCGGACTCTTGCTTATTACAAAGATAAGCTGGGATTCGAGTGCGTGGGAACGTGGCTAGACCCGCCGGTTTATGCCATCGTTGCGCGCGACCAGTGTGCGATTCATTTCCGCTGCGCCGAACCTCCCACAGCCAATCCCGATAAATATCCGGACGAATTGCTCGATGCATATCTATCGATCGAAGATGCGGACGCACTTTATGCGGAGTATGCAGCGCGTGGCGTGGAATTCACGCGCGAACTTACCAACACGCCGTGGAACTCGCGCGAGTTCGTGGTGAAGGATTGCGACGGGCGATTGCTGGCCTTTGGCGCAAACTTGTAGTGCGTTTCAGTTGTCATCTGTGCTGCTTCGGCAAGTCCCATCAAAACTCATAGAGCTGCGCAGCTGGGTAGTATCCAGGCCGGAGACCCTGAACTCGCGCAGGCACCGCGGCTTACCTTCCGAAATGACGGGATGTTGAGTTGGGTGCGGGAACGGACAAAGGTGTGCCACGCGCGCGTAACTACGTGTCCCGCCAGGATTTCCGATATCGACCCTAACCAGACCATATCATGGTCCGACCGAGACATGCGCCAAATGCCGAGGAACGAAACTGCTCCTCCGCGCCCAAATCAGACGTCTAAATCGAAGAACGGGTTAGTCGGATCGTTGGGAGTTCAGCGCGTCAGGATCGTGGGAGAAGGAACCATGCACAGCAACAGATTTCGGCACAACATCGCCATCGTTGTAATAACCGCGCTTTGGTCGTTAGGAGGCGCGGCTCCCGGCATAAACGGCGACGAACGCCAAGAAATCGTGCGGCTGGCAGAGTTGATGCGATGGAAAGCGGGGACGACTGTAGCGGACATTGGCGCAGGTGACGGAACGTACAGCTTCGCGGCTGTCGAAAAGATTGGGCCATCGGGCCGTGTTTATGCGACTGAAATTGACCCTGAAAAATTGAAGAATCTCAGAGAGCAGGTTGCGAAGCGCAAGCTTGAGAACGTTATTGTCGTAGAGGGAACCGCGGACGACACAAAGCTTCCGTCGAATTGCTGCGACACGATTTTTCTGCGGCACGTGTATCACCATCTTACGCAGCCAAATGAATTTGACAGAAATTTGGTGCGCTCGCTAAAGCCGGGGGCGCATCTGGCAATCATCGATTTTCCACCAACCTCCAATTCAGGGCCTGTCGAAGGAGTTCCAAAGAATCGAGGCGGACACGGCATTCCAGAGAAGGTGTTGATCGAGGAACTAACAGCAGCGGGATTACAGGTAGAAAAGACTATCGAGGACTGGTCAACGAACGACTATTGCGTGATCTTCGTAAAGCGGAGTCCATGAGCGAAAGGTGTGGCGAACTACGGCCAGGTCGGGGCTGCGACCTCATGAAATTTGTTGCTACACTTTGCCGCGTGAAACCGGTTTTCTTTCTGTGCGCGGCTCTCGTCGCGTGCCGCTCGGCGGGTGCCTCGGAACCATCCTGGAACGTGCTCACGAGCGGAATCGATACCAACTTGCGCGCGGTGAGCGTCGAGCTTACGCACGATTCTGCCGGCCACGAAATCACCGCCATCTGGGCTTCCGGTTCCAACGGTGTCATTCTTCGTTCTCTCGATGAAGGCAAAACCTGGAAGCGCCTGCACATCCGCGGCGCGGAGGATCTGGATTTTCGCGGGCTTAAAGCCTTCGACGACAAAACGGCTTACGCCATGTCCAGCGGCGAAGGCGAAAAATCCCGCGTCTACAAAACCACCGACGGCGGCACAACCTGGGAACTCCAATACACGGACAAACGCAAAGCTTTCTTCCTCGACGCAATCGTCTGCGATTCAGACACGCAATGTTTCGCCCTCGCCGATCCGATCGACGGAAAGTTTCTGCTTCTCGAAACTCGCGACGGCAAACTCTGGACTCCCTTGCGCGCGGATCATCTGCCCGCCGCTCTCCCCGGCGAAGGCGCTTTCGCCGCAAGCAACTCCGCGCTGGCTCTGGGTGAAGACAAGGAACTTTATTTCGCCACGGGTGGCGCTGAAAAATCCCGTGTCTTCTATTCCCCCAACTGGGGGCAAACCTGGTCGGTTGCGGAAACGCCCATTGCCGGCGGCAATGCCCCCTCCGGTAATACTTCGTCCGGCATTTTTTCCATTGAGCCCAAGGAAGGCACGGCGATCGTTGCGGTTGGCGGTGACTACAAAAATCCGGCCCAGGCCGCTTCCGTCGCCGTCTATTCGCTCGATCGCGGAAAAACCTGGCAGCTCGCCGCCAGTCAACCCGGCGGCTATCGCTCCGCCGTTGCTTCCGTGGATGGCGCACTCTTTGTCGCTGTCGGTCCGAAAGGAACGGACATCAGTCTCGACGCAGGAGTCCATTGGAAATCTTCCGACCCGCTCAACTTGAACGCCATTTGCGTGCTGGATGTTTTCAACACTTGGGCCGTCGGACCCAACGGCACCATCGCCCGCTTCAATAACCCAAGGCAATACGAAAGCCGCAATCGCAGGAATAAGACAACGCCCGAACTAGCGTCGACGATCAGAAATCGTTTACGGCCAGGAAGGCGCGGCGATGTCGAGCGTCCAGATGGGACCTCCGTCGAACATTGGGCCGCGGGAGCGGACAACTTGGGGAACGTCACCGATAGCGATCCAGACGTGAGTGTCGGCCGGTTGTTTACCGACGATGGGAGCAACAGCTCCGGCTACGCCGCCGATTTCGATTTTGACGACGTAATGAGCGGCTTTGCGCGGAGTGCCTGCGATGGAGAAAGAATCTTCGCCGGCAGCGCTGATGTTGAGCTTGACGAGCCGCGGCTTGGGAGTAGCTACGATCATGGAGAGTTTTAGTTCGCGGTCCGATTGAGGCGGCGCGTTTTTGAGAAGAATGGGAGCCATGCCATTGGCGATATCCACGGGAAGCTCCATGCGCTGCTGCATGTTTTGCGCTTTGCCGTCGTCATCGGCTGAAATGACCGTTATGAAACCGCTTTGGCAATCGACGAGAAGATCGAGGGGATGTTTGAACGCGGGGCCTTTTTGGACGAGATGATCACTGATGAGGCGAAAATTGCGGCGCTGCGTGTAGATTGCAGTTTCTTCGTGCGTTGAGCCGTCGCGAAACTTTATGCTGAGGTGGCTGACGATCTGTTCGCCTTTCGGCTCCTGCGTGAGATCGCCACTCGCGATGATTTCGCCTTTTTCGTCGCGCAAAACGACGAAGCCGTGGAGAAGTCCTTCGCGATATTTCACGGGGATGGGCTTTGGCGGCAAGTCCTTGGACTCAGTGGACGTTAAGGTGAGAAGTAAGATTCCCAGAGAGGCCAGAATGATTCGTCGCATGGTTTGCATTCATTCTGAGTTTGAACGGATGGAGTGACTATCCGCAGAAAGCTGTAGAACCTGCGCGGCAAGCGGGGAGATTGGCAACGCCAAAGCGCCTCGTGTACGATGAACGTGCCGCACAAAAAAGGAGATTGCATGAGCCGCCCCGCAGGAACTTACGCGATTTTTGAAACTTCGCAGGGAAATATCGTCATCAAGCTGCTGGAAAAAGAAGCGCCGAACACTGTGGCGAATTTTGTCGGCCTCGCTGAAGGCACGAAAGAATTCATCAACGAACGCAGCGGGCAAAAAGAAAAGCGCCCTTTTTACGATGGTCTTGTGTTCCACCGAGTGATTCCGGACTTTATGATTCAGGGCGGCTGCCCGCAAGGAACCGGCATGGGCGGGCCGGGATACAAATTCGCGGACGAATTTCATCCTTCGCTGAAACATTCGACGAAGGGAAAACTTTCCATGGCGAACTCCGGGCCGGGAACGAACGGCAGCCAGTTTTTTATTACAGTGGCGGCGACGCCGTGGCTCGATAATCGCCACAGCATTTTCGGTGAAGTCGTGGAAGGCCAGGACGTGGCCGACAAAATCTCCAAGCTCCCGCGCGATTCGAGCGATCGCCCGCGCTCCACAGTGACCATCAACAAAGTAAAAATCGAACGCGTTTCGTAAGCGAGCGCCGCCGCGATGAAGTCCCCACTTCGTCTTTTCATCGAGCTGATTCTCGCCATCCTCGGCGGATTCATTCTTTGGCTCGCGCTTGTCAGCCACAAATATCCTGACCGCCATTCGCAATCGTGGCTGATTGTAAGCGTGGTGCTGATGATTTGGGGCGCGTTTACGGTGCTGCGCGCCCGCGGCTTGCGTACCCACATGGTGGATCGCATCGGCGGATTTTCCCTGATTCTTGTCGGCGCGTTGATGCTGGTGATCTCTCGCGCGCCCTTTAATTTGGTTATGCCACTCTTCGCCGCGACCGGCGGCCTTCTTGTCTTGCGCGGATTGGCATGTTCCGTGTTAGTCTCTCGGCGTTCCTAGCCCATACCGCGCCGCAGCTCAACTCACACAAGAGGGTCAAGCAAGAAGGAGATGAAGCATGCTGAAAGAGTTCAAAGAATTTGCCATGAGGGGAAACGTTTTGGACCTCGCGGTCGGCGTCGTCATCGGCGCTGCGTTCGGGAAGATTGTGGCGTCGCTGGTGGACGACGTTCTGATGCCGCCGCTGGGCCGTCTGATCGGCCACGTTGATTTTTCCAACTTGTTTCTGAACTTGGGCGAAACGAAATACCAAACAATTACGCTGGCAAAGGCGGCAGGAGCGCCGACGCTCAATTACGGAAATTTCATCAATGCCATTATTAATTTCCTGATCGTGGCACTTGCGATTTTTATGCTGGTGCGTGCGGTGAACCGCTGGGTCGTGAAACCCGCGCCGGCTCCCGCGCCGACAACGAAGGATTGCCCGCAGTGCGCAATGCCGATTCCACTCGCGGCAAAGCGCTGCGGGCATTGCACGTCACAAATATAGTAAGGTCAGGTGCGGCTTAACTAGGCGGCGTTTTCTTTTTGCTGCGGTTTGCGGCCAGATGAGCGCGCAAGCGATTGAGTAATTCCTCTTCTTTTCCTGCATCGATCTCGTGTTGCAACTCTTCGAGCGAGAAATGCACCACGTCGTGATGGTGAAGCTCTTCCGGTTGAACTAGATCGCTAAAACGCAGCCAGAGACGATGCAGCAAGTTGACTTCGTTGGCAGTGAGATTCGGCGCGTGCGGGCCGAGGACTTTGAAAACTTTGTCCCCGGTGGGCATATGAATTTCAAGGTTGAATTGCGGTTTGGGATCGCCGAGACGTTCCCACGCTTCACCGATTTGCCGCGCTTGCTCTTCACTTTGCCACTTACCGGATGAGCCCACGACGATTGTTGAAGACTGCAGACTCTGACCGGCTCGAAGAATACCGTCCCAGAGATCGTTTGACGCAACGACGGCGAGACGGATGGATTTTCCTCGTTTTTCCGCGAGACTGAGTGCTTGCGAGAAAAGATGCTGCTCGATGCTGCCGAAGAGCTGATCGGCGTCGAGTTCCTGTTCACCCGAAGCAGCTCGACGCAGGATACGAACGTGAAGAACGACGACGTCGCGGCGGCCAGGTTTGATGCGATCGAGCAAGTTGGAGAGGTGATAGAGATTGAACTGATTGCTGACTGGGACGAGGATGTTGCCGGGTTTTGTGCCAACGGCTTCGGGAGTGAGTTCGCCTTCGATCTCGAGGTTGAACTGATCCATCTCGACGTGAGCGACACCGGTTTTACGCGAACGCTTTTCAGAAATGGTGAAGACGATAAAGAGAAGAATGGAAAATGCGCCGCCGGCCATGGTGGCGATGGGTTTTGTGAAGAGGTTGATGATGGCGATCAGGAGAAGAGTGAGAGTTATGAGGCCGAGGCCGAGAGGAATCTGCACGCCATTGATCGTGAAATTGAGCGGCACTTGAAAATCGCGCGCGCCGGGCTTGGTGTAGCGCAGGACGAGAACGGCGAGGCCGTTCATGGCAAAGGACCAGATGACACCGAAGGCGTAGAGGTTTGCGAGAAAAGTGACATCACCACGGCTGATAAAAATGGTAAGGATTTGCAAGAGGACGACAATGTTGATGATGCGATAGCTGGTGCCAAATTTTGGATGGGGCTGGCGGAACCAATCGCTGAGAACGCCGTCTTCGGAAACGCGATTCAGAACTCCATTTGAGCCGACGATAGCGGTGTTCACCGCGCCAGCAAGGATGACGGCTCCGACTACGACGACGAAAACGTGAAAGATGAGGCGGGCAATGAAGGGGCCGGCGAGATTCATGGCGAGTCCGCCGATGAGGTTTTCGAGGAAACCCTGGCGGACGTCGTCCGGAATAATCATGACGGCGAAGAAGGAGACGAGAGAGGTGAAGACCAAGCTGTAAACGAAAATGACGAGGCCGGCTTTTTTGAGGTTGGGGAGTTTGGGATGTTCGATTTCGCGATAGACCTGCGCGAGGGATTCTTCTCCGCTCATAGCAAGGACGGAGTGGCCGAGCGCAATGAAGATGGCGATGATCCCGAACATGTGCGGGAGAGGGCTATGGACGAGCCAGCCAAGGGCACCAGGCGTGAGGTGAAGATTTCTGGGATGAGGAAGCGGCGGAAGCTGAGAATGACGGACGATGACGGTGTAAATACACCAGCCGATGAGGATCACCACCATCACGGTGACGAGCTTCATAATGTGGAGGGCTTTTTCGCTCGATTCGGGAATGCCTTTGGTGTTTTCCCACCAAAAGTAAACGGTGACGATGATGGCGAAGCTGGCGGCGATGAGGCCAGTTGTCCCGTCGGAGAAATGCGCTTTGGACAAATGGAAGTATTGAAAGAGCTCGTCGAGAAGACCGCTTAAATACTGACCCGCGGAGACGCCGCTTATCGGGCCAGTGAGAATGTAGTCGAACATCAGTGCGGAGACGCTGAATTTGGCGAGACCGCCACCGAGGGACTGTTTAACGGCACGGTAGACGCCACCGCGGACAAACATACTGCAGCTTTCGACGTACACCGCGCGAACGGCGTACGAAAAGAGCATGATGGCGAGGATGAACCACGGTGCGGTTTTGCCGATGAAGCCTTCCGCTTCGCCGCCGGCGTAATAGGCGGAGGAAGCGAGGTCGTTTAGAACGATGGCGGCGGCTTTCCAGAAGGAAATGAAGGTGAGCAGCGCGGTGGTCGCGACTATGACGCGCGGAACTGCGTTGCTGCGGCCACCCTGGGCAGCAGGGTTATTGGGAATCGTACTCATGAATGGGTATTCAGACCAGCAGGTTTAAATGCTCGCAAATTTGGAGGGGGAAGTCTAGTTACGAGCGGTTCTGAGCGTGCGGATATCCACGGAGGCATGCAACAAATCGTCAATCGGCCCTATAATTCCGGCGATGGGAACTGGTCTCGGTGTTGTGAATTTGAAGGCCGCGAAGGTTCGCGCGGAAATGCACCTGGGCGTGCACTGCGTGAACGTGTACGTTCGCGATCAGGACCGCAGCCTGAAGTTTTACGTGGAGCAACTAGGGTTTCGCGTGGCGTTTGACGCGAAGCTGCAATCCGGCGAACGGTGGGTTGCCGTAGCGCCGCCGGATGGGTCAGCCGTGCTGGCTCTAGTCAAACCGAAGCCGAAATCGCAGGAAGCGAAACTGATTGGAAGATCGACGCAGATTGTGTTTTTAACGGACGATGTCGCGGCGCGATTTCAGGAATGGTCAAAGCGCGGAGTACGTTTTTCTTCGGCGCCGCGGCTGCGGAGAATTAAATTCGATGCGCAGACACAAGCGAAGGCGGCGGAGCAGTCGTTGTTGCTAGGTACAGAAGCACCGGTCTGGGGAAGCGCGGTTGCCCATTTTCGGGATGTGGACGGGAATTCGTTCACTCTGGCGAGCTACGACGAAGTGACGCACGCGATGGAGGCACAGCGACACGCGGCTCTTCTGAGACAGGAAATGGACAGGCGTGCAGCTCGTGAATTGGAAATCGCGCGAGAAGTGCAGGCGCGACTATTTCCGCAGAGTTCGCCGCCGATGGCAACGCTGGAATATGCGGGAATGTGTATGCAGGCGCGGCAGGTGGGCGGGGATTACTACGACTTTCTGGATTTGGGGCAGGAGCGGCTTGGCCTGGTGTTGAGCGACATTGCGGGCAAAGGGATTGCGGGCGCGCTTTTGATGGCGAATTTACAGGCGAATTTGAGAAGCCAATGTGCGATTGCGCTGGACCAGCCACAGGCATTTTTGCGGTCGGTGAACCGTCTGTTTTTTGAAAATACTTCGGATGGCGCGTACGCAACCCTTTTTTTTGGCGAATACGATGAGCGAAATGGGAAACTGCGTTATGTGAACTGCGGCCATCTTCCTCCGCTGCTGCTGCGGCGCGACGAGACGGTGGAGAGGCTAGAGGCAACATGCACGGTGCTGGGTCTATTTGACAATTGGGACTGCGAAGTCGAAGAGCGGCAGATGAATCCAGGCGATACGCTGGTTATTTACACAGACGGCGTGACCGAGTCATTTCACGAAGACGAGGAACAATTCGGGGAAACGCGACTGCTTGAAACGGTCCTGAGGCACCGCGACCACGCTCCACGCGAACTGATTGCACGCGTTATTGAAGAAGTGCAGCGATTCAATCCGAATGAGCAACAGGATGACATTACCCTGATTGCGGCGAAGTGCAGAGAAAGTTTGCGTTAAGAAGCGAATGGCGACCCCAGCGAACGCCGCTCCAAATCTTGAAGTCAAAATCATACGGAAATTGCAGTGGCGGCTGATTCCCTTCCTGTTTCTGCTGTATGTCATATCGTTTATCGATCGCGTGAACATCGGCTTTGCGGCGCTGACGATGAACAAGGAGCTTGCCGTCACCAGTGAGCAATTCGGATTCGTGGCTGGCGTATTTTTTTTCGGCTACGTGCTTTCCGGAGTCCCCAGCAACCTGATGCTGCACAAATTCGGAGCGCGCATCTGGATTGCGATGATTTTGATCGTGTGGGGAGTGATTGCCCTAATGATGGGGCTCGTGCACTCTGTGCAGCAGCTGTATGTGCTGCGTTTCCTTCTGGGGCTAGCAGAGGGCGGATATTTCCCGGGCGTGGCGCTGTATCTGACGTATTGGTTTCGGCAACGAGAGCAGGCTCAATGTATTGCACTGTTCCTCACCGGGCTGCCAGCTAGCAACATTATTGGAGCACCACTTTCCGGCTGGATTCTGGATCATATTCATTGGATGCACCTGTCGAGTTGGCGCTGGCTGCTGATTTTGGAAGCGCTTCCTGCTGTCCTCTGCGGCGTCGCGACGTATTTTGTTTTGCCGAGCAGGCCCGCGGAGGCAAAATTCCTTAGCGATGAGGAAAAGAATTGGGTAAGGACAGAACTGGAGCTGGAGGAAAGAAGGAAGCGAGAGGCGAAAACAATCGGAACGCTGCAAGCATTAATGATTCCACGTGTGTGGCACACGGGACTGATCCTTTTTGCGACGAATTGCGGCGTGTATATGCTTTCTTTCTGGATGCCACAACTGATCAAATCATTTTCGGGGCAGATTTCGAATAGTCTGGTCGGATTTCTGGTGATGGTCCCCTACGTAGTGGGCCTGTTGACGATGGTAGCGGTCTCGCGCAGCTCGGACCGACGGCTCGAGCGGAAATTTCACGCGGCAATACCGGCGATATGCGCGGGGACAGCGATGGCGATTTTGGGTGCGCCGCATTCGATCGCGACAACGATTGTGTTGTTGTCCGTGGCGATTGCGGGAATGATCAGTGTGTATGGGCCGGCGTACTCGCTGCCCAGTGAATTGCTGGTAGGTTCAGCGGTGGCGGCGGGACTTGGTTTGACGAGTTCGATCGCGAACGCGGCGGGATTTGTGGGGCCCTATGCGGCAGGGTGGATCAGCCAACGAACGGGAAGTTTATACGGTGGGCTGGCAGCGGCCGGGATTTCGCTATTTGCGTCGGCAACGCTAGCGCTTCTTCTGCCGAAGAAGACACCGGTGAGTTAAAACATATCGCGAACAATGACGTCAAAGAGTTGATAGAGGTGGCAAACATGATAGCGAATGCTTGGCAGAGAAGAGCCCTGGCGATAGTGATTGTGGCGGCCACGACGGCGTTCGCCGCAACTGGGCAACAGATGCCTGAGCCGCCTGCTGCAAAGCAATTTATGACCTGGCTGGCGGCATTCAACGGCGGAGATCGCGCGACGCTAAAAGAGTTTCTGGAGAAAAATTATCCGGAGCGGGCGAAGGACATCGACGGCGAGCTGGGATTCCGGGAGATGACCGGAGGATTCGAGCTCAAGAAGGCGGAAGAGAGCACATCGACGAAATTTACGGCATTGGTGAAAGAGAAGGATTCGGATCAGTTCGCAAGGGCGACGATTGAAGTGGAGGAAGCGGAGCCGCACCGGATCAAGGAGCTCGACTTGCGAACGTGTCCGACGCCTGCTGAGTTTAAAGTGGCGCGGATGAGCGAGAGCGAAGTGATTGCGGGAGTGAAGAAACTGGCGGAGTCGCGGGCGGCGGCTGACAAATTTTCAGGAGCGGTGACAATTTCGAAAAATGGAAAGACGATTTTTGCACAAGCCTACGGATTGTCCGACCGCGAGAAAAAAACTCCGAATACGCCTGCAACGCAATTTCGAATGGGTTCGATGAACAAGATGTTCACGGCAACTTCGATTTTGCAATTAGTGCAAGCAGGAAAGATCAAATTGAATGATCCTCTCGAGAAATATTTGACGGACTATCCGAACAAAGATGTGGCGACGAAGGTGACGATTCATCACTTACTGACGCACACAGGCGGAACAGGAGATTTTTTTGGGCCGGAGTTCGACAAGCATCGGTTGGAACTGAAGACGTTGCAAGATTACGTGAAGCTGTATGGAGCGCGCGGACTGGAGTTTGAACCGGGAAGCAAATGGTCTTACAGCAATTACGGGTTCTTGTTACTCGGAATTGTTGTGGAGAAAGCATCCGGGCAAGACTACTACGCATACGTGCGCGAACATATTTTCAAGCCGGCGGGAATGGCTTCCAGCGATTCGCTACCGGAGGGAGAAGCTGTGCCGGGACGCTCGGTTGGGTATACGAAAATGGACAGCTCGAAAACCTGGACGCCGAATACAGATACGTTGCCCTATCGCGGAACTTCAGCAGGCGGCGGGTATACAACGGTGGAAGACTTGCAGCGGTTTGCGAGTGCGCTGATAAATCACAAACTATTGGATGCCGAGCATACCGAGCTTCTGACAACGGGACATGAGAAGACTCCACGCGGAAACAAGTATGCGTACGGATTCATGGATAACGTTGAAGATGGCGTACGGTGGTTCGGGCATGGCGGCGGGGCGCCTGGAATGAACGGCGATTTACGAATTTTCCCAAAGTCAGGATACGTGATTGCAGTACTGGCGAATATGGACCCGCCAGCCGCGGAACGAATTGCGAGCTACACGAGCGATCGGCTGCCTGAGAAATAGCTCTCCCGAAATGTTATGAGTTCGCGGCGGGCACGGTGGACCACGCAGCTACCAGAGCAATTATCGGCACGACGGTATTTGCGGCAGTAACTTCAGCGTGGACTCGCTCGGCGAGAGTTTCCAAATTGCCGAGCGCGTCGAGAGAGATGCCGTGCTGGCGCGCTTTGGGGAGTAGCGAAAACAAAAGATCACAGATCCAAGTCGTGAAACCGGGCTGTGCGCCGAGAGTCATTTCGATGCGCATATTGGGAGCCGGCAGGCAGGCCTGTTGAAAGACGTTGTGAAGAGAAAGACCCGAGTCCGTTCGGACGCCAGAACTTTGCATCGTGCTGCGAACTGCGTGGGCACAAGCGTGGACCAGAGGCAATTGGCGCAATAGATCCTGGTAAGGCTGCCATTGCGGCTCATGAAATGCGATAACGCCACCGGGCCGAACGCAAGCAGCGAGAGAACGGATGACGGAAACAGGGTCGGGAAGAAACTGAAGGATGAAGCGGCCAACCGCTGCGTCGAATTGTTTTTCGGTTTGTAATTGGGAAATATCCGACTGCGAGAACGAAATATTTTTTAGCCCTGCAGCGGCGATGCGGGCATCAGCGAACTTAATCGAGTCGGCATCGCGCTCGACGCCGAGGACAGATCCAGATGGGCCGACGAGACGCGCGACGAGCATCGCCACATCGCCCATGCCGGAACCCAATTCCAAGACGCGCTGACCCGGGCCAATACCAGCATCACGAAAAAATCGTTCCGTAAGAGGGGCGAGCTGAGTGGCTTGACGAATCAGCCGGTCGCTTTCTGCTTTTGAATAGCCAAGTGCGTAAGTGGAACTTGAGCGAGCGGAATCCATGTTGCGCAAAGCTTAGCATGACCGGCACGAGTCTAAGGAAAACGCGAGACGCGACAGCAGGCTCAGGCTTTGGCGAGACGCGACTTTTCGCGGGCGATGGATTTCGGATTGACGAGCCACTGGGCCTTACCTGCGCGACCGGGTTGCTTTCGCTTGACGCCGGTCAAGCGGCCTAGCTTCAAGAGGCGGCATACATCGGCACTTGTGGAATCAAGAAGGATGGCTGTTTCCTGGGCCGTCAGCCAGCGGGGATCTTGCTTGGGCATTCGAGAGCTTCCTCCGAGGTTTGCTGGGGGAGGTGAGATTCACTTTAACGGTAGCGTTGTCTTTTTGGCAATCAAAAAGGCGCGACACGACGGGAAAAAAGATTTAGGCGCCATGGAACGAAATGAATCGCGCCATGGAGTCATTGCTGGTGTGGAGCGCCGGAAATTTTTCCGCGAATCAGATCTTCGAGATCGCCGATCTGATCGCCAAGATTATTAAGCTTGCGAGCGAGGCCCTGGATTTCCGATTCGGCGCGGCGATTGACATCGAAGTCGAGTTCGCTGCGCAGGCGGTCTTTCGTGTCCTGGCGGTTCTGGCTCATCATGATGACGGGCGCCTGAATTGCGGCGAGCATGGAAAGAAAAAGATTCAGGAGAATGAAGGGATAGGGATCCCAGGATTTCGCTCCCCTCAGGAGACTCAGAGCCGAATAGGCGACGAGAGCGCTCAGAAAAGTGATGATAAAGGTCCAAGAGCCACCGAAGCCGGCCACAGCGTCGGCGATGCGTTCTCCAAACGTGGCTTCCTCTTCAATGATTTCGTTAGGATTGCGATTGGCGCGGACGCGGACGAGTTGCTGCGCGGAATGAAACTGGCGACCGAGGACGGTGAGCATGTCCATGCCCGCGTGTGGTTTTTTCTGCAAGAGGACCATGATGTCATTTCTGTCGACCTCCAGACACTCGGTCTCTTCGATAGCAACCGCATTAGTTTGGTGCGGAGTCTGTTCGAGCATGGAAGCAAAACCGAAAAATTCGCCGTGGGAAGGTTCGTCCACAACGACTTCCTGATGGTCTTCGTCGACAGTGGTGACGCGGACTTTGCCGCAAACCATGACGTAGGCGTGGCCGTCGGTGTCGCCGACCTTGTAAATGCGTTGGCGAGGCGCGAATTTTTTCAGCTCGACTTGCTGCGAAAGGAGGGCGAGTTCGTCGTCGTCGAGCAGCGCGAAGAGGGGGACGTTTTTGAGTGTGCCTGGTTCACAAGCCATGAATCACCTCGAAGGGCATGGAAGACGGAGTTGAATGCCAAAAGAGGATTCCATAAAGCGGCGTGGGATGACAACACGCTGCTTTTACATTGGGAAAGGGGAACGGTCAGAATTGGGCGAGGCGGGATTTGGCGACGGCCCAGTCGAGAGGAATTTCGGCGGCGGTGACGAACCATTGTGCGAATTGGGATTTGCCCATGTGAGGCGCAAGAGCTTGCATAACCTGACTGTGCGGAATTTGTCGGACGAAATTGTTCAAGGATTGCTGATTTTCCCAGACGGAGAGCGTCCAGAACTTGCGTGAAAAGGGTCTTGCTTCGAGTGAGTAGCCGATGAGTCCTTGTGTGGTTTTGAGTTGAGATCTGATTTGAACAGTGAAGCGGAAGAAATTGGGGATGGCGCGGAAATGGCGAAGAGGCAGATAGGAGATGAGAGCGAGATACTCCCTGTCCGCGACAGCCGATGAAATCGCAGTCCAAGGAACAATAGGCATACGTGGATTTTAGCAACCGGAGAGCTAGCGCCCAAAGATCATTCGGAAGAGACGAGTGGACGGCGAAGTTGGAGCATGCGAAGAAGCCAGTAGCCGGAGAGAGAGGCGGCGAGGTGTTTTAGAGTGTGACCGCTGACAAAACGGAGGATCGCAAAAACCTGGCGATCAAAGTGTTCGAGGAGCATCGCAGCGAAGTAGAACGCCGCGACGGTGCCGAGATCGTAAGTTCGCGTATAGCGGGGCGAAAAGAGAAAAAGGGAGAGAAGAAGCATGAGGAAAGAGTACGCCTGTACGCTGAAGTAGAAACGAAGATCTCCCAAACCACGAAGTTCGCTGAGATGCCAATAAAAGACACTGGAAGCACCGAGGAGAAGAAGAGGTCCGAGAGCAAATAGGCCACCGCGAAGACTGATGCGTTCGGCAAAAAGCGCGGCGATGAGGCTGGTGAAGGCGATAGTCATGGGGAGGCGATCCCAAACAAGCGTGGCGTTGTTCGGATGGAGGTGATAGTAGCTCGAGCCAAAGGCAGTGAGGAAGAGTCCGAGGAAAAAGAAGAGCCAGGGAATGCGCTCACTAGAGTTTTTAAACGAGCCGGAGGAATTTGAAACAAGAATGAAAACAAAACCCATGATTCCGAAGATGGCGAACGGAAGATTGGAAATGACGTTGCCGAAATTGGGTATACCGAGCCAGGGACGCTTGTCGGCAAAATCGTGAAATTCGAGCGGCTGCGGAATGCGGGGTATAAAGGCGAGTGAAGAGAAAAGAAGAATGGTGACGACAGCGAGAATGATCAGGCCCGTGCGGCGTGAGAGCATGTCAGGCTTTTGCAGCGATGGCTTGCGTGCACTCGGGACAGGGACAGATAGAGCGGAGATGGTCGTAAGAATAGATGCCGGTGGAGTGGCCATCAGAGAAAGAGATTTGGATGGCGTAGTTCCCTACTTGCGTGGCAGCGGTGGCGCGGGGTTTGGGTTTGAACATGGGAAGTGCAGGGGACGAAGCAAAGGCAGGTGAGGCTTCGGCGAGGGAGCTTTTTTTGTCGCGTTCGTCGTTGCAGGTGGCGCAAGGACATTGTTCGCGCAAATATGCGAAATCGAAATGGGAGGCGTGGCCGTCGGCCCAGGTAATGTCCACACCGGAGTTAGAGGAGACGTGGACTTTTACGCTGGTGGGTTTGCGGCCGGCATGAAGAGGTATGGGCATGGGAAGCTTACGGATTACACGCTTTCGCGTCGAGAGTGCTGCAGCAGCCGGAGGAAGGGAAAGGTTTGCCGTGAGGGCAGAGTTTGGGAGCCTCGAGAAAATTGCAAGTGGTGTCGAGAGTGATGTGGCCGTGGGTGAGTTCGATACGGCGGCCGGCGTTGCGGGCGATGTCCACGTCGTGGGTGACCATGAGGATGGTGTGGCCGGATTGGTGGAGTTCGCGAAAGATGTTGATGACGATTTCTTCGTTGGCTTCGTCGAGATTGCCGGTGGGCTCGTCGGCGAGGATGAGTTTGGGCTGATTGATGAGCGCTCGGGCGATGGCGACTCGTTGTTGTTCACCGCCGGAAAGATTTGCGGGGAGATGTTCGAGGCGATCGGCGAGGCCGACACGCTTGAGCGCTTCGACAGCTTGCGATTCATCGGTGACGGAATGGAAATACTGCGCGAGCATGACGTTTTCGAGCGCGGTGAGGTACGGCACGAGATGAAATTGCTGAAAGACGAAACCGATTTTTTCCGCGCGGTATCGGACGAGTTGGGATTCGTTGAGGCGCGTGATGTCCTGGCCGTTGATGGAGACGTGGCCCAAAGTAGCAGTGTCGAGACCGCCAAGGATATTGATGAGCGTTGTTTTGCCGGAGCCTGACGGGCCCATGAGGGCGATCCATTCGCCAGGCGCGATGTTGAAGCTGACGCCGTTGAGTGCACGGAGGGAGCCGTATTCCTTAACGAGATTATCGAGGATGACTTGCGGCGGCGCTTGTGGCGCGGTTGCGAGAGGCATGGACGGATTTACGAGCGGTTGAGTTGTCATGCTTCACCCCGGAAAATGGTGGCCGGGCGGACGTTGGCGAGTCGGCGCAACGGGTAGGCACCGAGGATTGCGACGATGACGGTGAGAGCCACGGAAATAGGATACACGATGAGACGCGGGAGAGCGGCGACTCCGAAGACGGCTTTGCCCAAGGCCATGGAGAGGGCGATTCCGGCTGCGGCTCCGATAAGGCCGCCGATGAGGCCGAGGAGAATGGCTTCAGTTAAAAAGAGATTCAGGATGCCGCGCGCTGAACCGCCGATGGCTTTCATCATGCCAACGTCTTGTTTGCGTTCGGCGGCGATGTTGGTCATGGCGGCCATGACACAGAGAGCCGTGAGGACGAGGATGATGGCGGTAGCGGCAGTGAGAAGGCCGGAGATGCGGGAGTAGATTTTGGCTTGGGCTTCAGTGAATTGGCGGAGTGGGCGGACGTCGAGATCCGGAAATTGTTTTTGAAGTGAAGCAACATAGTCGGCTTTCTGCTGTGGTGTGCCTGGAACGTACAGATTGATGGCGCTGATATGGCCTGGAAGATCGGCCAGGCGCTGCGCCTGGTGCAGATCGATTTCTAGACGATCATCTTCCGGTCCGCCGGTGCGGCTAAGACTGACAACGGTACAAGACTCGCTGCGGTCGCCGTTTGTGATGACGAGACTCGCGTTCTGCTCTGCCCCTAGCCGCGCGGCAATTCTCTGACCCGAAATGCAGACGGGGCCCTGTGGCAGGTTTAGCTGCGACGGGGTGGTCGGATCCGCACCGGGCGGAACGACTCTTGCTACAAGGTATGCAAGGGGCCTAATTCCAGCGACGATTCCAGAGAGCGGCTTTCCAGATTGCGACAGTGAAACAGAAGCCGCGACGTACACGGCAGAGGAGACAGTTACACGTCCGCCGGGAGAATTTTCGGGAATTTCTTTGGCCGTAGATTCGGAAAATGTTGCGTCCGCAGAAGACAGCGAAGATTTTGGAAGAATGAGTACGTTTGAACCGAAGGCGCGAAATTCAGAATTGATGCGCCGTTTGGCGTCGGTTTGGAGATTGAGGAGAGCTGCGGAGACGGCGGCTCCGGCGGAGAGGGCGAGGAGGACTACGAAGAGGCGACCGCGGTTGGCGAAGAGGAGGCGGCGGACCAGGCGGCGAAACATGGAGTGATTGGCGTAGGGGTTAGGCATGGGCAATGTCTGCGTTCGGAGAAAAGAAAGAATCCACCGTTTGTCGTGCACAAAACGCACGACAAACGGTGGGGCACCCGGCGCGTGCCGTCAGAGCGGTGGTGTATAAAGTTGCCATCGAAGAGAGGTCCCTCCACTCCGTGGCCCGGCACGCCCAACTTCGGCGTGCAAGAAAAAGCCGGGCCACTCCGGTCGGGATGACACGCGCTTTTTTTTGTTGCCAAGAAATGGTGAGTGCCATCATTCGCCTCTGAGAATGGGAGCGGGTTCGCAGCGAGTGGCGCGGCGCAGTGGGAGCGCGCTGCCGAGCAGGGTTACAAGGATGGCGAGGGCAAGGATCACGCCGAGAACGAGCAGCGACGGGGCCGGGGCGACGCCGAAGATTTTTGTGCCAACGATGCGGGCGAGGAAAAGTCCGAGCGTGTATCCGATGGTGCCGCCTACGAAAGCGAGGAGAAGTTGTTCGGCGGCTAACAGAAAACCGACTGTTGTAGAGCCTGCTCCGAGGGCTTTCATTAGGGCGAGTTCGGAGCGGCGTTCGATGACGCTTGCAGCTGAGGAAGCACCCACGGCGAGCGCGGCAGCGAGAAGCGCGGCAAGCGTGACAAGCCAGAGTAGAGAGCGAACACGTGTGAGGATTTGGCCTTCGCCATCGGCGATTCGGTGAATTACGCGAACGTCCGAACCGGGAAGAACTTGCTGAATGGAATAGGCGATAGAAGAAACGTATGGCGAGCAGGACCAACGCTCGAATTCGTCGGAAGTCATCGTTTTAGGATTGCGGCGAGCAAAGTCGTCTTCGGGCTTGGTGAGAGCTGAGACGTAGAGTTTGCGATAGAGGCCGGGCTTGCCAAGATACGCCTGCACGATGGATAGAGGTGCAATCACCGAATCGTCCTCCGCACCTCCACTTTCAAGAATGCCCGTCACTTTGAGTGCGACGCCTTGATCGCCGGTGGGACCAGCGAGAATTAAAGGGCTGCCAATGCTTAATGAATTCCTGCTGGCAAACCGCGAGCCAACAATGCATTCGGAAGCGTCATCCTGGAACCAATCCCCTTTTACACGCCACCAAGGCCGAGTTTGTGACGCCCCTGTGAGGAAGCTGTTTCCGTCAGAAAGCGGTAAGGAATGGCTAGACCAGGTGCCAACCAGTGTGGCGTCGCCGGATGCAGATTGTCTTAAGAAGGCAGCTGATGCGGGAGAAAACTGAGGTGTTGATGATGCGATTCGCACCTCGAGCACTGGAGCGAAGCCGATGATGTTGTTGTGCCAGAAGACGGATTTGATTTTGGGGAGGTCGGATTCGGGGAGATAGGCGCCGGAATTAGCGGGGCGGTAGTCCACGCCGCCGATTTCGAGGGGGAGCGAATCGGCTTGCGGCGTAACGACAAGATTTGCGCCGAGGGAGCGGAATTCTTGTGAAAGGCGGTCGCCGACGTCGAGCGAAACGCTGAGTGCAGCGGTGACAACGGCCATGCCGAGAGCGAGCGCGGCGATGGTTAGGAGTTTGCGACGCGGGCGGCGCGTGACGGAGTCGGTGATGAGTCTCAAGAACATTACGATATTGCTATCTCGTGGATCGAAGAGAGATTCCTGGCCCCGCTCGGAATGACAGGTTGCTACGAAAGAGCACATGGGCAATCACTTCGGCACCTCGGTGAAGGCTCTGGTGATGGAGGAAACGTTGACGACGATTTCGGAGCTCTCGATCTGGAACGGGAGGCCGACGGGATTGCAGCCGCCAGCTTCGCCGATGGTGGGAACGTAAATGGCGGAGCCGCAATGGCGGCAGACGACGTTTTGGCCGTCCTGGCGGTAACCTTCAGCGCCGCAAATGCGGCAAGCATCGAGGGCAACCCCCCAGCCCTGGGGCTTCTTGATGACGATGAAATGAAATTCCTGTGAAGCGGTGTTGACGCTAAAAATGTGCAGATTCCCGTCTTGTACTTCAACAAGGGGGATGTGAATGAGATCACCGGAAGGCGTGACTGCACGTGATGAAGGCGGAGCGGAATTAGCTCGCGCGTAAATAAAGTCGGCGGTGAGGATGAGAATGACGGTGAGACATGCGGTGGACGCAGCGATCATCCAACGGCGCTGGCGGCGGCGCTGGGCTTCGAAGAGGCGCTGTTCGGCTTCGTTGGCGCCGGAATTTTTCTGTGAAGAGGGCGTGAGCCATTCACGCAAAATCAGCAAGATGGCCGCGCCGAAAATGAAGACGAAGAAAAAGAGTTCGTTGCGAACAATGGGACCAATGAGGGCCATTTCCTGTTTGCTGGAAGGCAGCCACCGAGCTTCGCTGAGTTCGTGAAGACCGGTGATAGCGAGCTGCGCAGCGACGAGCCAGAGGATGACCGTGGTCACGGCAAAAAAGCGGTGCAGCGGAATTTTCACGGTGCCTTTGAAGAAGAAGAGCCCGACGGCAATGGCGGCGGCGAGACCGAGGATAGTGCCAATCCAGGTTTGCAGACCGTCGCTCGAAAGCTGAACGGCGCGGAGAATCAGCGCAAGCTCGACGCCTTCGCGCAATACCATGAGAAAAACAAAAAGAAAGATGCCCCAGCCCGCGGCGGCTCCAGCGCGTTCGGCGTAGGCATCGATTTTTTGCTCGATTTCCTTGCGAAGATGGCGCGCAACGCGGTTCATCCAAACGATCATCGAAACCACGAAGACCGCGGCAACGATGAGTAGCACGCCTTCGAAGCCATCCTCGCTAATGCGCCAATGCTCAAGGGCAATGGCAACGGCGAGGCTCAGCGCTGAGGCGAGGCCGACTCCATACCAGACGTAGCGAGCGAGATGGGCGCGGGCGGTCCGGGAGAGATAAACAAGTATGATGCCGACGACGAGGGAGGCCTCGACACCTTCACGAAGGGCGACTAAAAGGGCAGAAAGCACAGTATATCCAGTTGAAAGTGATTTGCAACTCCATTCATAGTGTAACGCCTGGCGAGGTTGGAGGTCAATCGGACCATATTAGTCCTATTTGTTCAGGATAGAATAACGCAGCGCAGTGGAATGGCAAACTGGATGGGTAATTTGGGTCTGGAAATGATGCTACGGAAAGCGCTTAGCACGGCTTTCAGGATACAAGCGCTGCGTGCAGCGTGCGTTGTTATGGCGGTGGTTTGCGCACTAGCCACTGGCACTCCCCTGCCCGCACAAAATCCGAACAAGGTGCAGGATTTGAAGAAGGCACAGCGCGAGGTGCAGCAGGGCGAGAAAGCAGAGGCTGCAGGAAACTTGAATGAGGCACTCGCGCTTTATAACGCGGCGGCAAAGGACGCCCCGATGGACCAGGGAATTGTGGGACACGCGGCGGCGCTGCGCGCGAAACTGGTACGCAAGCACGTGGACGCGGCGGAGAACGCGGCGATTCGGGGTGAATTGAGACAAGCCACAGAGGAACTGAATGCGGCGCTGAAGATCGATCCGGGAAACGCGATCGTCGCGGAACGCGAAGCGCAAATGCGCGCGATGAGCGAGGAGGAAACGCTGCCCGAAGGTCCGCCCGAACAATACAAATTGAAGGGACCACCACAGGTGAAGCCACGGCGCGAGACGAAAGAAATAAATGTGAGAGGCGATACTCGCGGCGCATACGAACAAGTGGCGCGAATGTTTGGAATCACCGTAGCGTTTGATCCGGATTTGGTGTCGCGCAACGTTAAATTGAAAGTAGAGGCGGTGGATTTTGAAACGGCAATGCGAATTCTGGGCCAGCAAACGGTTACGTTTTACCGCGCACTGACCTCCGACATGATTTTTGTGGCCGCCGATACGCTGGAAAAGCGGAAGCAATATGGAATCGAAGTGGAAGAAACATTTGTGCTGAGCGCGGGAGTCGATTCGCAGGACATGACGGACCTGCTGCGAGCGCTGCGCGAAATTACAAGCGCAAATCACATCGAACTAGACGTGAAAAGCCGCAGCATAACAATTCGCGATTCGGCCGAAAAAGTGAAACTAGCGAGAGTGTTAATCAAACAAGTGGAGCAAGCGCGCAGCCAACTGATGCTGGATATCGAGCTGCTCGAAGTAGATAAGACCAAAGCGCTGGATCTCGGTCTCGTGCCTCCGACACAGGCACAGGCATTTCCGCTGAGTTCGAACGACGTGAAGATACTCGAGCAAGCCACAGATTTTGCGAACCTGCTTACGCTGGTTCAGCAGGTGTTTGCGGCGCAGGGGATCACATCTGTTCCTCCGGTAGTTCCCGTGGGTGGAGGCAAAAGCACTTTTCTGTTGAGCTTGCCGGGGACGACCGCAAATTTTTCGGATGCGTTGTCGCTAGTTCGAACGGGGCGCGAAATACTGATGCGTGTGCAGGACGCGAAACCGGCAACATTTTTTGTCGGACAACGCTTCCCCGTTACCCTTTCTCTGCTTTCGACAAGCCTGGGAGGAACGACGGTGGCGGGAGCGATTCCGTCGACTGTTTTTCCACGAACGGATTTCAACGTGGGACAACTTCCCGTGGCAGTTGCGGCAAAGGACTTCGACAATGACGGCAAAGTTGACATGGCAGTAGTAAACCAGCAAGACAATTCGATCAGCATTCTGATGGGAAATGGCGATGGAACTTTCGCACAACCGAATCCAGCCATTGTTCTGGGCGCGAACGAGCAGGGGCCTGCGGCTATCGCGTCAGGGGTTTTTCGTTTGACGGACGTAAACCATCTGACACAGCCGGCAGACCTGGTAATTGCGAATTCAACTTCGAATACTGTGACAGTGCTGCTTGGAAATGGAGATGGAACGTTTACAGAAGCGCCGGGCTCTCCGTTTACGGTAGGCGCTCAGCCGCGGGCGGTAGTGATCGCGGATTTCAACAACGATGGGAATCTCGACTTTGCGGTAGCCGACAGCGGCGACAATACGATCGCCACTTTTCAGGGAAACGGCGATGGAACGTTCACACCGTTTCCGAAATCTCCGTTTGCGCTTCCGGCGAGCATGAAGGAGCCGGTCGCGATGGTAAGCGGGAATTTTCAAAACTTGAGCGGGAGCGACGCGGACCTTGCCGTTGTGAACGAGATTACAAACAACGTGGCAATTCTGGAGACACCAGGAACTACGTTCGACGGAACATTTACGGTGGCGACTGGATCACCTTTTGGAACCGGAAACGGGCCGATCGCGATTGCAGCGGGCGACTTGAATTCAGACGGTGTGCCGGATTTGGCGGTGGTGAATTCAACCGACAGCACGATCAGCGTTTTCTTGAACAACGGTGACGCAACATTTTCTGTTGCTGCGGGCTCTCCATTGACGACTTCTTCGGGCGCGAACCCTTCCGGCGTGGTGATCGCGGATTTCACAAATGATGGGATCGGCGATATTGCGGTGACGAACCAGGGTGTTTCAACCCTTGGGATTTATGTGGGACTTGGATTGGGAGTCTTTGCCCCGCAAATTGAACTTTCCACTCCGGCTGGACCGCAAGGAATCACGACGGCGGATTTTGACGGAAATGGCTTGCCTGACGTTGCCTTGACCGCACATTCAGGAACAAGCAATACGGTGAGCGTTTTTCTCGATCCCTCTACGTTTGCGAGCACGGGCAGTCCGCTGCAAACGCCCTACCCCGGCTCCGAGTACATCGATCTGGGTCTGAAGATCAAAGCTACTCCGTACGTACATGGGTCAGACGAAGTAACACTGCAGCTGGACTTTGAGATTCGCTCGCTGGCGGGAACAGCAATCAATGGAATTCCCGTGATCAACAACCAGACGACAAGTCAGACAGTGCGGTTGAAGCAGGATGAGACTTCGCTGATCGGCGGGTTAACTGACAGAGAAGCTGCGAAAGCACTTGCGTCACTGCCGGGTTTGGGAGAAATACCAGGAGTTGGATATGCGGCGCAAAACCGGAACAACACGGCGACTGACACGGAGTTTCTGATTCTGGTTACGCCGCGAAAATTGCGGATTCCCCCGCGAATTACAAGTTCGATTTATGCAGGGCCGAATCCGGGTACAGGGGCGAACGCCCTAGCCCCACAGCCTCCGGCGCCGGAACCGCCACCGCCGACTCAGCCACCGCCGACGCAACCGCAGAATAATCCGCAACAGTAGGCTGCAGTTTCTCGATCTGAAAAAAACTTGTTCAGGGAAGAGGCTCGAATACCACGACAGGCTGGTACGTACGTGGAACGACGGCTTCCGCGATGGCGATGAGTTTTTTCTGTTGATCGAAGACACGCAAGCGCGGCGGGCGCAACTCGCCGGAATCAAGTTCCATGGTTGACCCTGGAGGGTTTTCCGTGCGTCCGGGCTGGATTTGCGAGACTGTGACATTGAAACGCGCGCCATGCCGAACGCGCTTTTCGATGACTGGCAAAACGTTCGCGCTCGGAAAATTTGGCAGAAGATTTTCGAGCGGGATGAGACATTCCTTGAATTTTCCGGCGCGCGCGGCTTCCGCAAGATCGTCCAGCTTCCAGGCTTGTTGAAGAGAAAATTCGCCGACGGCAGTACGGCAGATTTCCGTAAGGTGCGCGCCGCATCCGAATTTTTGCCCCATTTCGTGGGCGAGGGAACGAACGTAGGTGCCCGACGAGCATTCGATGACGAAACGAGCGACGGGACCGGCGATTTCTGTGAGTTTAAATTCAAAGAGCTCAACTTCGACCGGCTTTAGTTCGACTTCTTTCTTTTTTCTTGCAAGTTCGTATGCTGGGCGACCGTTTATTTTTTTTGCGGAGAAGATTGGAGGCATTTGCGCGAAACGGCCGATACGTTCGGCGGCAAAACGTTCGAGAGTCGCGGTATCAAGAATCGGCGGGTTGTCCGGACCTTGTGCTTCTCCATCGGAATCATAGGAATCGGTGGCGAAGCCGAAACGGAAACCGGCGTTATAACGCTTGCGGCGTCCGGAATAAAATTGTACGAGACGCGTGGCGCGACTTAGCAGAACAACCAGGACTCCGGTGGCGAGAGGATCGAGCGTGCCGAGATGACCGACCTGGCGGAATCCGGCCATGTGGCGAACGGCGTCCACAACGTCATGGGAGGTTTTGCCTTGCGGCTTGTCAATGACGAGCGCGCCGTCGAATGGAGCTGGTTGGGGTTTGCGGGGCATGATGGAAAGAAGTTTCAGTCCTCAATCGTCAGTTTTCAATTAAACACATTGCGACTACGGTTTGCGGCTTACGCATTGGCATTGCGCGCATGCCGCTTGGAGAGAATCACTTTCACATTTCGCCATCACTGAGCGGAAGGTTTGTCCTTTTTCATTTCTTTGAGGAGCTGTTCGATTCGCAGCGCGCTTTCTTCAGAAACGTCGAGCGTGAAATGGAGTTCGGGCAACCGGCGGACCTGCAAACGCTCGATAAGTTCATGCCGAATGTAGCCGGAGGCGTGTTCGAGGGCCTTGATCGCGCCGTTTTGTTCTTTCGCGTCATTCGAACGGACGGAGACATAAATGCGCGCGTGCTTCATGTCCGGTTGAACACGGACTTCGCTGACGCTGACATGGCCTTCTAGCCGCGGGTCTTTGAGTTCCCCGGCGAGCATGGCGTTGATTTCGTGGGCGATTTCTTCGCCGATTCGTTCGTGGCGATGGTTCGTAGTGCTCATGACCGTTCTGTCGTTTATCTCACCTAATTAGTCGCAACGCAAAATTCCTTCAGACAATTTCGATGGCCTGGTTTACCAGCAACGATCCGAGGATTTCGTCGGCTTCGTCCAAGACTTTCTGCAGAACTTCGCGGACGTATTTTTCCTCGTTGGCGAGCGTGACAACTCCTACTACGGAGCGCTGCCAGGCGTCGTGATGATCCATTTCCGCGACCGCGACGTTAAACTTCTGGCGCAACTTGTCTTTCAGGCTGCGCAAGACCTGCCGCTTGTCCTTGAGCGATTGCGCATCGGCAATATGCAATTCCAAAGTGAGCAATCCTACAGGCATTTGGATTTCCAGGAACGGCTTGCAGCCTATTTTTTGCCGGCGGGGACGCCAGACTGAGCGGCAGCTTCTGCCGCGGAAAGTTTCTGCACGTTGAAGCATTCCAGGATGTCGCCAACCTTGACGTCGTTAAAGTTAGCGATGCCCGCGCCGCATTCAAAGCCGGTGCGAACTTCGCTCGCATCGTCCTTGAAGCGCTTCAGCGAGCTGAGTTTTGAAGTATAGATGACTGCACCGTCGCGCAGAACTCTCACTTGCGCGTCACGCTTGAGGATGCCGTCTGTAACGTAGCAGCCTGCCACAGTGCCTGAGCCCTTGACACGGAACGTGTTGCGAACTTCGGCGCGGCCGAGATAGGTTTCCTGGAAGACTGGTTCAAGCAAGCCTTCCATGGCTTTCTTAATTTCGTCGGACACTTCGTAAATGATGGAGTGCGTACGAATGTCGACTTTTTCCTGCTGCGCGAGATCCGCAGCTTTGCGTTCGGGGCGCACACCGAAAGCAATGATAATGGCGCCGGAAGCGCTGGCGAGGAGTACGTCGTTTTCGCTGACGGCGCCTACGCCGGAGCCAATAATCTTTAGCTTTACTTGATCGGTGGAAAGCTTCGGCAGCATTTCGCTTAAAACTTCGACACTTCCCTGCACGTCTGCCTTGATAACGATAGGCAGTTCCTTGACTTCGCCGGCCTTGAGCTGTTCGTGCAGTTGATCGAGTGTGATGCGTGCACCGGTGGAACGAGCGAGCAATGCCGCGTCGCGCTGCTTCGACTGGCGGTAATCCACAATGTGGCGGGCTTTCGCTTCATCCGTAACGGAGAAATGGTCGCCAGCGTCGGGAACGCCCTGCAGGCCGAGCACTTCGACTGGCGTAGACGGCGGCGCTTCCTTCACAGGACGGCCGCGATCATCAAACATGGCGCGGACTTTGCCGAAGACAGCTCCGCAGATGAAAAAGTCTCCAGAGCGCAAGGTGCCGTTCTGAACGAGAATTGTGGCAACGGGACCGCGCCCCTTATCGACGCGGGATTCGAGAACTGTGCCAGTTGCAGGAGCATCCGGATTTGCCTTGAGTTCGCGCAAATCCGCAACGAGCAGCAGGATCTCAAGGAGCTTTTCGATGCCCTTCTTTTGCTTTGCCGAAACTTCGACGAATTCCGTTTCGCCGCCCCATTCAGCAGGCATCAAGCCGAGATCGCTGAGTTGGCGCTTCACGCGCTCCGGCTGTGCTTCGGGCTTATCGATCTTGTTGATAGCCACGACGATAGGAACATTTGCCGCCTTCGCATGGTCAATGGCTTCCTTCGTCTGCGGCATGACGCCATCGTCGGCCGCAACAACGAGCACGACGATATCTGTAACTTTGGCGCCACGCGCGCGCATGCGAGTGAATGCTTCGTGGCCCGGCGTGTCCACGAAAACCACGCTGCGATCGTTGACTTGAACTTTGTACGCGCCGATGTGCTGCGTGATGCCGCCGGCTTCGCCGCCCGCAACGTCCGCTTCACGAATCGCGTCGAGCAAGCTCGTTTTGCCGTGGTCGACATGGCCCATGACCGTGACGACCGGCGGACGCGGCTTGAGATTTTCCTTGGTCTCTTCCTTCGCAACTTCAAGAACCATTTCCTCTTCGAAAGAGACGACAGAGATGATGCCATTGAAGGATTCGGCGAGCTGAGTGGCCGTCGGAACGTCAAGCGCCTGGTTGATGCTGGCGAAGATGCCTTTGTCGAGCAGCACCTTCAGAAGTTCTTTCGCGCGCACATCGAGTTTTTCCGCGAGTTCGCGAATGGTGATGCCTTCGGTAATGGTGACTTCGCGCGGCTCGCGCGGCTCCGGCGGCGCTATGACAGCGGCGGCACGACGATCACCGGCACCAGCACGCTGGCGCGTTGGATGAAGCTTGCGCTCCCCTTCCATTTCGCGCTTGTCCACAACGGGACGCTGGCGCTGCGGTGGTTTGCGCGTGTAAAGCGGCTTGCCGGGTTCTGCCTTTGAAGGCATTTTGTCTGGCATTGGCGGCAACATCGTCGGTCGGCCGGGCATGCGCGGACCGGGACGCGTTCCCGTGGGAACTGCGCCGGGACGTTGGCCATAAGGACGATTTTGCGGGCCGCCCCCGCCGGGACCACCTTGTCCGCCTGGACGCGGCGTGAATGGGCGGCCTTGACCGTGACCGCCGCCACCCTGTTGGGGACGCATCGGCTGACCAGGGCGTGGGCCGCTTGGGCGGTCTTGCGGCATCGGGCCACGATTGCCTGTAGGTAAAGGGCCGCGATTTCCGGTAGGCATCGGACGAGACGGTTGGCCCTGGCGCTGAGGAGCCGCAGGTGCAGCAGCAGCAGGACGAACAGCACTCGGTTGATTTGGTTGTGGCGGGGCAGACGGACGCGACGCAGATGGAGCAGAACCCGCCTGTGAAGGAGAAGATACTGGACGCAAAGGTTGACCGGGCTGAGGCGCCGAAGGAGGCGCGGGCTTGGCTGCAGGTTGAGCAGAAGCAGGAGCCACCGGCGCAATAGGTTTAGGAGGAGGAGGAGGGACTGCTGCAGGGGCAGGAGCCGGCGCGGCTGCAGCGGGTGCTGGACTTGGAGTCGGAAGCGCTGCAACAGGAGCAGGAGCAGGCGCTGGCGATGCAACTGGCTTCGCGGCAACGGGGGCCGGAGGCGCGGCGACGGGAGCAGGAGCAGGCGGCGCTGCAGCAGGCTTTCTGAGCGCGGCTCTTGTGGCAGCATCTCGCGCATCTTTATCTGCTTTTGCTTTGGCTTCAGCGTCCGCTTCTGCTTGCGCCTGGCCTTGAATCGCTGCGCGTACTTTGACAGCTACGTCAGCCGGAATCGAACTAGAATGCGTCTTTTTTTCCGTAACGCCGAAACCGGGCAGAAGATCAATGATTGCTTTCGCTTTGACCTCGAGTTCGCGAGCCAATTCGTTAATTCGGACTTGATTGATATCTGTCATGCGCTCCTAGGAATTTGCCTCTTCCGTCTTTTCCGGACCATCCCGTTCCGGATTGCTTTCCGATTCCGTTCCGGCTACTGGTGTTGCCGAAGGTTCCGCTTTTGGAGATTCCGATTCTTGTGAGTCAACCTCACGCGATTCAACGGCTGGCGTTTCTTCCGCCGCCACAGCGGTTTCAGTTTCCGCAGAGGCGCCATCCGTTCCAGCAGCGGCTGTTTCTTCGCCGCCTTCTTCAATGTCTACTACTTCACCGGCGGGCACCGCTTCTCCACCTTCGTAGAAACGGTTTACAGCCTGATAAATCTTGTCGACCATTTTTTCGCCGATGCCAGGAATTTCCATGAGCTGCTCGGGTGTCATGCCGGCGAGTTTTTCAAGCGAAGTGATGCTGGCTGCTTCCAATTTCTCGATCGTCTTCGGGCCGACTCCTGCGAGAACCGTAAGCGCCGTCGCAGGCGCTGTGAGGGCGGTCATTTGCTCTTCGATTTCGCGGCGCTTTTCTTCTTCGCTCTTGATGTCAATGTCCCAGCCGATGAGCTTGCTGGCGAGGCGAACGTTCTGGCCTTTCTTGCCGATGGCCAGCGAGAGCTGAGAATCTTCAACGATCACTTCGAGCTTGTGATTTTCAGGGTCTGTAATTTGAACGCGCGTTACTTTCGCGGGGCTCAGCGCCTTTTGAGCGAACGCAACTGTCTCTTCGTTGTACGGAATGATGTCGATTTTTTCGCCGCGCAGTTCGCGAATGATGGATTGTACGCGCATGCCTTTCATACCGACGCAAGCACCGACTGGGTCAACGTCCTTGTCGCGGCTGAGCACGGCGACCTTCGTGCGTTCGCCAGCTTCACGAGCTGCTGCACGAATTTGCACCGTGCCGTCGTAAATTTCCGGGACTTCCATTTCAAACAGGCGCTGAACAAGGGCGGAATCTGCGCGCGAAACGATGACTTGAGGGCCTTTTGCGGCGCGGTCCACCATCTTGATGACGACGCGCAAACGCTCGCCGATGTTGTAAGTTTCGAGTTTCGATTGTTCGCGCTTCGGCAAACGCGCTTCGGTGCGGCCCATGTCCACGATGAGGTCCGGACCTTCGGCACGCTTCACAATGACTGTGACTAGTTCGCCGACGCGATTGTGATATTCGTTAAAAATCGTGTCGCGTTCGGCTTCGCGCACTTTCTGCAAGATAACTTGCTTTGCAGTCTGTGCAGCAATGCGGCCTAGAACGTCAGTCGGCTTTGTGGTGAGAATTTCCGTTCCGACTTCCGCGTCAGGATTTTTCTTTTTTGCGTCCGAGACAGAAATTTCACGTTTAGGGTCGGTGACTTCTTCCACGACCGTAATTACCGAAAACACGTCTACTTGACCGGTGTCCTGATTGAACTTGCCGCGTAGATCTTCTTCTGTCTTGTAGTACTTGCGCGCAGCAACAACCATGGCGTCTTCAATCGCGGACACCACGACTTCCGGCTCAATATGCTTTTCGCGGCTGAGCATTTCAATCTGTTGATAGAGCAAGCTGGCCATAACGCGTTCCTAGTTCCCGACTCCTAAAATTCCACTACCAGATTCGCCTTGCGGATCGCCCCAAACGCCACTTCGATTGTCCGCGGCGTTTTGCCTTTTAATTCCAGGCGCACGCTGCCAGATTCGACTCCCGCAATGCGCCCTTCCAAAAACGTCATCTGCTCGACGGGCTCGTGCGTCCAGACCTTCGCCGAGCGGCCCGTGAAGCGCTCGAAGTCCGCCGGCTTCGTAAGTGCTCGATCCATGCCGGGCGAACTGACTTCCAGCACATAACTCGGGCCGTTGATCAGCTCCTCAACATCGAGGATTACGCTGAGTTGCTTGCTGACCTTCTCGCAATCCGCGTGAGAAATCTTTGGAAAGGGATCGGACAGAACTTGCGAAGCGCCGTCCGCCGATTTCAGCGGGGGTACCCGGTCAATGTACACCCGAAGGAAGCGCTGCTTGCCGACTTTCCATTCGACATCAACGACTTCCAATCCCTCCGAGCGCGCCACGCGTTCTGCGGCTGCGCGGATTTTTTCCAAATTCACGCAGAGACTCCCCGGCCTAAGCCGGTCTGACGCCCAACCGAACCGGCGGCAACAAAAAAGTGGGCTTGCGCCCACCCTGTCGTGCGACCCGTTTCCGAGCGAAGGTAGAGTATATTCCGAGAGCAAGGCAAAAGCAAGGTAAGGCGGGAAATAGCAGGGGAAAGCAAGTGTGTGTGAAGCGTGAGACAGCGTGTGGACGCAAATACGCGCCGCTGCTCGTTTTTCTCTTAATAAGGCATTTATTTTCAGAAGCTTAATAAGTGTAAACCGATTGCTTTGAGGAAGCCAATGACACGCGGAACCAAACTCGGTGGCGGAGCGTTGGTGGTGGGAGTGGTGTGCCTGCTGGGGTGGTATTTGTCCTGGCAGAAGGAAGGCATCTGGCGCATCAGCCGGTATTTTCGGTTCGGTTCACGAAAGTTTATCGTAACAGAGGCTAAACCGTCGCCCCGTATGGCCAAACTGCCGAACATTTATTTATGGGCTTGGGAGAGGCCGGAGGAATTGAAGTTTCTAGGCGACCAGAAAGTTGGTGTCGCGTTCCTTGCAAAAACAATTTATGTCCGAGAAACAGCCGCACCAGCCACAGGGCCGACCCCTGACGCCATCGTAGTGCGTCCCCGCATGCAGCCCCTGCGTATTACGCCGGGGACGCCCCTGATGGCGGTCGTGCGAATCGAAACTTTGCGGGGGGCTTCTCCGTCCGGCTATGGAGAAGATGCAAAACCATCTGCGGATTTTTCAGAGATGCAAATTTCCCATATCGCCACGGAAATTGTTGCGACGCTCAATTTTCCAGGAGTGAGCGCAGTTCAAATCGATTTTGACGCGACGCGGAGTGAGCACGATTTTTATCGCGCCGTACTGGTAGGAGTTCGCAGGCGCTTGCCTGTCGAGATGCCGCTTAGCATCACCGCACTCGCTTCCTGGTGCATCGGCGATCGCTGGCTGGAACAGTTGCCGCAAAATACGATAGACGAAGCCGTGCCGATGCTCTTTCGAATGGGTGTCGGCCAAGCCGAAGTCCTCAACTACATCTCCAGCGGAGAAGAGTTTCGCGTTTCCGCTTGCGGCAACAGCATCGGTCTTTCCACTGATGAAACACTCTCAAGAAATGTAATCTCCGGAAAACTCGCAATCGGCCAGAATGGCCAAGGTTCCAAGCGTATTTATGTTTTCAGTCCCCACGGATGGGACCCGGCTCAAGCGGAAGCCACATTGAAGGAAATCCAATCATGGCACGCAAACTGATTTGTCTCACCGTTGCTGCAATTCTTGTTTTCACGCTCGCGCCAATCCCGCCGGTGGCAAACGCCTGCGGGCCATATCTCGCCGAGGCTGTGTTCACAGACATGAAGAGTCCGGATTTTGATTATGGTGAATATCTACAAGGCAAGCTCGGCATCATTCAGCCGTCTTACTACGACTTATTTCTCTTTGCCGCATATCGCAATCTTTCCGGCACTCCGTTCACGAAAGAAGAACTCGCCGCACTAAATCCGGCAATGCAGACGAATCCCACGGAATCCACTTCCGCACGAGAGCGCGGCGCGGCGGATCGCAATCTGCCGATTGAGGAAACGCTGTGGCACAAGGCCGCTGATGACTCCAACTACCCTGGCAGCAGATTCCCGGATGTCCAAGGCGTTATCCGCTCCGAGTCGCGCAACGGCAACTACATTCAGTATTACAACTGTCTTCCCGATGCCTTCAAAACGGCCCGCGAACGTCTCGAACAACACCGTGCGCAATTCGGCACGGACAATCCGTCCGTCCGTGGCTGGCTGGAAGCGCAGCAAAAAGTGTTCGCCAATTGCGGCGCCCCATATCAATTCAACAAGCCACCCCAAGAAGCGGTAATCCCAATCAGCGCGTCAGAGAACGATCCGCCAGTCATCCGCGCCGACCGTGACTATCAAGTTGCCGCCGCTTATTTCTACGCCGGAAATTTCTCTGAAGCCGCTGCGCGTTTCGAACAAATCTCAAAATCAGACCATTCGCCCTGGAAGGAAATCGCAGGCTATCTTCAGGCTCGCGCTCTCATTCGCAAAGGAACTATCGGCGACGGCAAAGGCAACGCCGACCATGCCGCGCTGGTCGAAGCGGAAAAACTCCTAAAGCAAATTCTTGAAGATCCTGGACTGGCTTCCATACACAAGCCTACGCAGCGACGCCTCGATTTTGTTGCCGCGCGCCTTCATCCGGAAGAGCGCCGGTCCGAACTTGCCCAAAAACTTACGCACCCCGGCACGAGCGCCGACTTCGATCAGGACCAGACCGATTACTTCTGGCTGCTGAATAACACGAGCCGAGCCATTGGCGCGAAAGACGATCTCACCAATTGGATCTTTACCATGAAGACCAAAGGCGCTGACGGCAAAAACGAAGCCATGGCTCAATGGCAGAAAAAGAAATCCTTGCCCTGGCTTGTCGCGGCGCTTTGTAAGGCAGAGCTGGACTCGCCGGGGCTGAACGACCTTATGCAAGCTGCCGTTCAAGTCCCGCAAAATTCTCCGGGCTATACGACAGTTGATTTCCATACGTTGCGGCTTGGCAATAGCGTCTTCAAGAACACGATGGTGGTCGCGGAACTGAATGGCGTAATCGAGAACGATTTTTCAAAATTGCCCGTCTCGGCACAAAACCAGTTTCTTGCCCTGCGTATGAGTTTCGCCGAAAACTTCGAAGAGTTCCTGCGTTTCGCGCCGCGCAAGCCCACCGGCGTCGTTTACGGCTACGGAATGGATGATGACAGCTCTCTGACCTCCGCCATTGTTGCCGATAATAAAGCCTCCGGTGCACGTTTTGATTCCGACTCTGCGACCATTCTTTCCGAAAGGGTTTCCCTGAGAATGCTTGTCTCCGCAGCAAAGAACGAAGAACTGCCAGTAGAATTACAGCGCATGGTCACGCTGGCGGCTTGGACGCGCGCGGTCATATTGAAGAATGACGCTGTTGCGCAGGACCTTGCGCCGCGCGTCGTACAGTTGGCGCCGGAGCTGAAAACATCGTTCGAATCTTACTTTTCTTCGAAAACGCCGGAGGAGCGTACATTCGCCGCCGCTTACGTGATGCTTAAATCTCCGGGCCTGCGGCCGTTCGTTGATGCCGGCATTGGCCGGGCCACGTCGACGGACAAACTCGACAATCTTCGCGACAATTGGTGGTGTTCCTTCGCGCCTGTCAGCAAAGAGCAGCCCGCACTTGGAAGCTACACCCGCTATCCTTGGAGTACGGTCCCCTCGCCACTAAAACAGATCTATGCAGATGGAAAAATTCCGGCTCCAGAATTCATAACGAGCGAAGATGCGAAGACCGCCTCGAATGAATTTCAATCTCTTGCCAAACTACCGCCTGCGCCGGACTGGCTGGGCAAAGAGACCCTGGCCTATGCCAGCGGACATGCGGAAGATCCGCGGGTGCCGGAAGCACTTCATCTGGTGGTGCGCGCAACACGGCTGGGATGCACCGATGAAGGCACTGGCAAAGTTTCCAAAGCCGCATGGGATTTACTCCACAACAGATACGCCGACAATACTTGGGCTAAGCAAACGCCATATTGGTTCAGATAACGGATCTTCAATTCTTGCCAACCGAATTACGGCTTGTTTGGCGTGGTTGTAGCAGGAGTGGTCTTGGCCGCAGCGGGTTTCGCGGGAGTTGTCGCAGAAGCCTTTACCGGATAGGCCTGATCGTAAAGCTTGATGATGTCTTGCGTCACGTCGACCTTGTTTGAAGCGTAGATAATCGGGGAGGTCTGCGCGGAAGTATCGAACACGGCCGCATAGCCGTTCTCGCGCGCGTAGCGATCCAGCACATCCATCATTTTGCGGCCGATCTTGTCGATCACGTCCTGCTGCGCCGCGTTTACGTCTTCCTGATAATCTTCCTGCTTGCGTTGAAGCTGCTTGGCCAAAGCCTCGCCTTGACGCTGCAATCGAGCCTGCTCGTCGGGGCTGAGAGTATTGCGGCCAGCTTCCAACCTTTGCCGCAAATCGTTGATCTGCTTGTTCATGTTTTCCAAATCGGCCTGGCGCGCGGAAAACTGCGACTGCAATTCGGCGGACGCTTGCTTTCCTTCGGCCGTGTTCACGATTGCTTGCCGAACGCTCAGAACGCCAACTTTTTCGCCGGACGTGGCGGCCGTCGCCGGCGCGGCCTGCGCGTGCGATGCCACGGATCCGATCAGGGCCACGGCCACGAGCGCCGTCATACGAAACATCTTATTCACTGTAGTCTCCTTAATTTTGGTTAGACGCACCGCGTCCACCTCGGGCCAAATCGGATTGGCCAAACTCGTAGTTCCGCTTCCCTGCCGGGTTTCGCGGGGGATTTACAAACGTGAAAGTATAGCCGAGCGGCTCCGCTCGTAGCAACGACAAAGCATCAGCGCTATTGAAACCCGGCAAGACAGGGATCTTCCTTATTTGATATCCGATGCAAGAGACTCTGCCACGCGTTGTCTTCCGCAACTATCCGCAACTAGGCCCCGACCTTCGTCAGTTAGGCATTGGGAACAGCAACACCCGGTTATGCGCTTGATCCACGATCACTGCCAGATTCAAGAACTGGTCGATTGCCACTCCAAGTGTCGGTGACCCGGGAATTCCATAGCTGCGACGGGTCTTAAATGGACTCGTCAGGGTATCGATAATCGAAATCGTATTGCTGATGGAGTTGAGCGTCATGATGCCTCCAGTTTGCGGGTTGAGCGCCAACGATGTTGGATTGATTCCCACATGCACGGTGCTCGCTGCCCCGGTGTCCGGATTGAATGAACTGACGACGTTGCCGCCGCTCGAAACCGCGTAGAAGAGCGCAGGAGAGACCGACGGGTCGAAGACAACTCCAGTCGGCGTCGTACTGACCGATCCCACGGCAGCTGTAGTGCTTTTTGCGGGAATGGCCGCTCCAATGTCCACCGAATCCAAGACACCGCTTGGGAAAGTGGAACTGTTCAGCCGCAACGCAGTAACAACGGCAAGGCCAAGATTGTTTGTGCCGCGGTCCTGATCAATCGCGATGGCAATCGGTTCCGTGTCCACGCCAATGGTGTTGACGGGCGCAGCGTTCGATGCGATCGCGGCAAGATCGATCTCAGATACGGTGTTCGAACTTGTGTTCGCGACGAGCGCCGCAAGAGTCGCTTCATTCACGGCAACTCCTGTCGGGCCGCTGCCAGTCGTGACGTCAGCTGCAGCGGGCAATCCGGTGATGAGGTTGACGATAGATGCCGTGCCGGCAGTATTGTTGGCAACAACTGCATAACCGAGGCGAGGGCTGATGGCGACGCCCGTTGGGCCGCTGCCGACTGGGATCACTTTGAAATTCCCAAAGTTCGTGTTGTCCGCAAAACCGGTCAAATGCCCTGTCAGCGGATTGCCATTGTCGTAAGTCGGAAGTTGCGGCGCAATGTCTATCACGGAAATGCTGTTGCACCCCGTGTTGCTCACAACTGCAGTTGGAGCATATGGATTCAGCCCAATCTGATCCGCAACGGCAACGGAACTTGGATGCGTGAGCGACGTTGTTCCCGTGGAGTCCTTGCAGACGGACGACAAATCCACGGCAGTTACAACGATGAAGTCCGACGCGTTCGATTGAACGCCACCTGCTACCACATCCAAGGCATAACGGTGCGGATGCTTCAGGAAAGAAGCGGGAATCGCAACGGTAAGTTCACGATCGCTGACAACAGTCGGCGCCGGAAGCGCGATCCCATCGAGGTGAACTATGGGAGAATTGCTCAGTCCTGTTCCGAAAATCTTGACACCGCTGAGAGGATTAGGCGACGAAAGAGTTCCCTGCGGGAAGGAGGCGTTAAGGATTCCTCCGATCGTTCCGGGAGCTGCGCTGGGCACCAGCACTTCTGTTATATGTACCTTTTTAAGAGCAACGCTACTCCCACCCTTGCCCAGATCGATCAATTGAATCGTCCCGCTGCCAGATTGAACGACAATCGCCTGGTTTGTTGCGGGATCAACTGCCAGACCGCCAAAAAGTGGCAAAGCAACAGCGGGGCTGGTGCATGGCGGCGCAGTGGACGGAACGGGAGGAGCCGGCGGAATGGTAGGGGTGACACAGATGGTGGCCGTTCCGGAACCCGGCAAGGTTACCTGGGCGTTGTTTACAATATCTTGGTTGCAAGTCGGAGCAGAGTTTATGCAGACCAAAGCGGCCCGGTCGAGATTCACCGGATTCGAAACAGAAACCTGGTTCTGAGCAGCGTTGTACGAAACCAGAGAATTGGAGAACGGTTGAAACGACACGCTGGTTGTCCCGAGCAATTCCGGCGCACCTGAACAAGTTTGCGTATTCACCGTGCAATCGGCGCGGAAAGTGATGGACGATATGTTCTGGTCAAGCAAACTGAGCAAGCTGATCTGCGCCCCGTTCTGCCCGGTTGCGTTCGCGTCTGCGGTCGCAACAAGTCCCGTGATCGGATTTACCGCGACGCCCTGCGTCGTTTGTGCGAGTCCGCCGATAGTGATGTTCTCCCGACTGTAGAACGCCGTGCTAAAGGTGTTGGGGTCGCAGTTTGGTTGACTTGGTGGGCATTGCGTGATGCCGGCTGCAGTGTCGTTTACCGTGGAGTTGAGCGCATACGTAAAGCTCGTGCTGTTAATCACGCTCTGGACGGTGAACGCACCGTTAAAATCGACATTATTCGTTGAACCCTTTGGCACATTCAAAATCAGAACGGTTCCCGGGTTGCCGGGATTCAAACCATGAGCAGTGGTAGTCGTAACAGTGACGAGCCCAGACGTGAGCGAGACATTTGAGATAAGGACGGATGCCGATGCTTTGGTGACATCTATTCCCGTAGTGACACCCAAGCCTCCCGGCGTTACCACGGCCAGGTGGTTGTGCGGCAACATCGCAATTTGCGGAAACTGCCCGGTATTCAAAGTGACCTGTGCATGTACGCAAGGAGATACGGAAACGGTCAGAGCTTTATTGCTGAGACAGGCACCGCTCCCCGAATCGCCAATATTCAGATCAAGCAAGAATCCGACCTTTGCAGTGGTCGGATTCGCTGTTGAACTATACGCAACGATGGCCTGATTGGAGTCCGGGTCGACTGCAATCGAATAGGGCAACGGCAGAGGCGACTGCTCAGCCGGAATCAATCCGGCTAGGGAAATTGGAGCAGTCGGCACAACTGGAGCAGGAGAGGCGCCTGGAATCGGAAACACCGTCACGCTCTGATCCTGCATGCTCACAACCGCCACAGTGTGCAAAGCCCGATTCACAGAGAGTCCGGTGGGGACATTCACCGCGCACGATGCAACTGGGCACGCGACTGGTGTCAATGAAAGAGTCGGCTCAATTCTGCCTATCTTGAAGAATTCAACGCGATTTCCACCCGTGACGGCCACTATGGCAACGCCGAGTTCCGGATCAATATCAATTGCACTGGCATTTGTCAGAGCTCCGCCAAAACCCGTCGCGATAGAACTTGCGTTATTGACATATGGCGGAAATGATGGCGACTTGTAGTCAGGGAAAATCCCCAGGTTCGTTATGGCAGGATTGTTCTCGGCCGGCGCAGGGGCAGCCGTGCGCGCAACTGAGAATGGATAGAGACCGGGCTGCGCGCTGTTTGCAATGTTCGATGGAAATGCAAGCAAAAGCTGGCGCGAATTGGAACCTGTTACGTTGGAAGAAGTATCGAACGGAATAGGCGCGCCCTGAAAGCTGGCGCCAACGAAGCTGCCGTTTGGCCCGAAATAGCCGCCGTTCACAATCATCTCAAGTTCATTCCCCTGAGCATTCTGGACGATGCTGTCCGGCAACGAGGCCACGGAAGTGGGGCGAACGGGAACGACGCTGAAACGGTACGGTCCAGGTCCGGGATTGCTAAAGGGCTGCGAGGGATCGGTTACCGCAACAGTGAATGTATCCACTGCGGAAAGATTTGAAGCCAGCAAGCGCACGCGAAATCCAGTGGACGCCGGGGCGGGCGTGCTACTGGTGGGAATGGGAAACAAAACCTTTAGTTGAGCGGGAGGAATCTGTTGCTGGCCGCTAGTGTCTCCAGTCACAAAGACCTGCGAAGCGGAAGTCACGCCCGGGGCTTCTAAATAGATGTCATAGAAAGCGACCCCTTGGGGCACGATTGTCGGGGAGATTCCTTTAAATTTAATGGGACCGCCCGTAATGATCGTAATTGTGCCTATGGCTAGCCGAGTGTCATCGGCATTAGAGAACACGACGATGGTGAGAGTGGCAGTGGTTGGAACTGCTGTTGGTGCTGAATACAAACCGTTCTGGTCGATCGTGCCGCACGTTGGGCTGCATGTCGCAAGTTTGGGATAAGGAACAGACGAAGTGGGTGTCGCCTGCGTGATGAGCCAGGTCACTCCTTTTGTGTTCGTGTCATTGGTAATGGTGGCGGTAAATTGAAAGTTGGAAGGTTTCGAGGCGCTGGAGCTCGTGGGAACGGTCGCGGTGGTGGGAGTAAGCCCAACCGCAATACCGGAGTCCAGCAAAATAGACGCTGTGCCCGTCTTCTTGGTGTCCGCAGCCGAAGTCGCAGTGATTGTGATGACAAGCTGGCAAGGTTGCGTGGCAACCGTGCAATTGTTGCCGGGAAGTTTTGTGGCATCTGGCACAGATTGGGGCGCCGTATACACGACTGTGGTGTTCGTGGAGTTGGCTGGAATTGTGCCGGTTGCGGCACTGCACGGCGTCGAAGTACCGGTCGAAGTTTTGCCGCTGCTGTCCACAGTTGTCGTCGCGTAGGTACACATCCAAGTCACATTCGTATTTGTCGAGCCGGTGACAGAGGCAGTCAGGGTTAGTGTCTGCGTGACGATAACGGTAAACGACGATGGACTGACAGTGACCTGGACAACGTTGGACGAGCTGCTTCCGCCGCCGCAGCCCGCTGCTAACGCGGCTCCTGCCACAAACAATCCCAGAAGAGTCTTTAGGCTTACGAACTTCTTTCTCACGAGTTCCCCCACAAATGCGCTTCGGGCGGTTGAGTCGCCCTTGCTCCTATGAATTCTATTTTCCGCAGCCTGCCCACTTCGCTCGCAAGCTGCAAAATCACTCACTGCCGCATCTAGAACGTCCGGCTGACCGTAAAACGGAAAGTCGTTGCGGGCTCGAAATAGTTCAAACGGCCCGGATTGTTTATCACGTCCGTGGTCAGCTTTTTCAAGATGAGCGGATAGATCGTCGGATCAACCAAATCCAGTTGAGTCTTTAAATTCTGCAGATCCGACGCGTTGAAAAATGGACTCTGCGCCACAAGTTCTTCGCGCAAACGATGAACGTTGTACGCGTAATAGATGCGGAACGGCGCCTGCACAATCGGCAACTGAATGACGAACTCAATGCCTGCGGAGCCGCGCAGTCGGAAATTCGTGTTTGAAGCAATCGGCAAACTGCCCGTTACGTGCGCTAAGGGAAAGTCCGTATTCAATTTCGTAACGCCGGTCGGGTCAAGCCGCAAGCCGCTCTTGTTCGAAATGCCGTCCGTGCCGCCGTCAAAAAAGAAGGCCGTCTGGAAATAAGTTTTCACGATGGGAATGCGGTACTCGACGTTTCCAAAAGCTTGGACGTCTCCGCCCGGCAACGTTGCGGTATAAATCAGCGCCGGGAGCGAAATCGTGCGGAACACTCCTCCAGCGAGAGGATCTTGATAAGTGATAGGAACTGCGGTTTCCGTCGGAATGAACGTAACCGGCGAAATGGAGCGAATGTCGTATCCGCGAATATCGTCTTCACCGCCCATGTAGAAACGGCTGTACGGCGGAATCTCTTTTCCGCCATACCCAGTGATGTAGGCGACGCGAGCTCGATAGCCGAGAACATTGCGTCGCTTATTTACCGGACGAAATTGCTTGTACTCAAAAAGATTTGTAATCGTATTGACATTGCCACCGATTGGGCCGCCAGTAAAAGCCAACGTATAGAGCATGCTCTTGCCGGTGACCGGATTCACAGGATTGTCGACGGAGTTGTAAGTAATGGTGGGTGTGATGGTGCTTGAAACGATTCCATTGAGCGCGCTTGGTCCTGCGAAGCTGCGATATTGAATTGATTGAAAGAGCAGAGAGGAGGCGTCGTTAAACGCAGTGATATTTGTGCGGGTTAATCCGTAGGTCAGACCGACACGTGTGAAAGAAAACTTGCGCAGCGGATAGCTTGCAAACAGTGTGAAGCCGGTGCTGTCCTGATTATAGTTCTGAATGAATTGCGGGTTGATGCTGACTTGCTGGCCCAAGAGCAGCGATTCCTGCTTCGCTTGATCGTAACTGTACCGGCTGGAGAAAATCGTGAACCCCGTGCTGATGGGCCGGTCAAACAAATAAGGTTCCGTGAATCCGAACAGGAAGCTGCGCTGCAAGCTGCCGAACTGCGCGGAAAAAGTGAGAGTTTCACCCAAACCGAGGAAGTTGTTCGTCTGATACGTCAGGCCGATAAAACCGCCTGCAAGTCCGCTGACGCCGCCGTTCAAACCGATGGACTGTTTCCCCTTTTCCTTCAACTTCAGGTTTAGATCGACTGTGCCTTCCTTTGTGTTGCGTTTGATTTCGACGGCTTTGTCCGCTTCGATGCGGTCGAAATAGTCCAATTGGTTCAGGCGTAGGATGCTGATTTCCCACGCGCGCTTGTCGAAGAGCGCACCTTCGTCAATCAGGAGTTCACGGCGGATGACTTTATCGCGCGTGGTCGTGTTGCCGGAAAACTCGATGCGGCGAACGTAATACTGTTTCTGCTCGTCAAAACGCAGTGTCAGATTGATTATTTTGTTTGCGTCATCAATGTCGAATTCCGGTTCGGCGGTGAAATCGATGAAGCCGAAACGTCCGTATTCGCTGGTGTAGTTCTTAAGCGCTTTGCGGAGTTTGTCGACGTCTAGAATGTCTCCCTGCTTCAGCGGGAAAAATGCTTTGAGCGCATCCACTTTGAGCGAGAGCTGCTTATCCGGGTCAGCGCTTACGATTTTAAGTGTCCCCATCTTGTACCGCTCACCTTCTTCGATGGGAATCGTAATGTTTACAGCCTTGCCGTTGGATTTGCCGAGCACGAGAGGCACACCAAGGCGGTTATTTCGGGTGTCAATATTTTCAATGATTGGATCTTTTACGAGAACGCGGAAATAACCATTGTCCTGGTAAAGGCCACGGATGCCGACTTCGATGTCTTCCACAAGTTTGTCGTGATCGTACGTCTTCGACATGACCGGAATAAATGTAATGTAGAGAGGAACACCGTAAGGACGATCATTGCGCATTGCGCGAATCAGCTTGCGATCGCTGAACGCGTGATTGCCCGTGAATTTGATCCGGCCGACTTTAACTTTCGGGCCTTCATCAATTTTGAAAATCAGAATGACCGCGTTGCTGGAAGCAATCCGTTCGTATTGCGGGGTAATTTTCGCGAATTGCCTGCCATGCTCGCCGAGCAATTCGCCAAGCACGACCTGTGCCTTCTTGATCTTTGTCGGATCGAACTGGCTTTCCACCGTCAGGCCGACTTTGCGTTCTTTGAAACGATCGAGAATGTCCGATTCGGAAATCGAGTGAATGCCGTCGTAACGAATGCGGCGAATCACTGGCCGTTCTTTCACTTCAAAAATAATGATTTTGGAATTTATGTGGTCTGGCGAATCTTCCACGCGAAGTTTCACGTCTTCAAAAAATTGTGTATTCCAAAGCGCTTGAAAATCGCGGCGGAGCGTTTCTTCGTTAAAGGTATCGCCCTCGCGGCTGAAGATGCGCGCCTTGAGGGTGTCGTTTCGAACGCGGCGATTTCCAATGAACTCAATTCGCTGAATGACGAAGACTTCGCCCTGTGCATTCTGCGTACCGGCTTGCCCTGTATTGTCTTCCGTGTCGGTTTCGAGTGTAACGAGATCCAGGCTTTCAGACATCAAATAGCGGTGCTTTGTGGAAGGCGAAGGCGGCTGCGGATGATTCTCCACCGGAGCTTGCGCGGGCAAAGATACAGCGCTCGCCAACAGCAGCATCACTGTGACGAGCCACTTCATTCCAGCCTGTTTTACGGCAATCGAAAAACAGACCCTTCTGTAAGCGGCCGATGAAGGCTTCAAGGCCGCGCCCCCAAACGCAAGTTGTTCTTCTCCTGCCGGACCCGGTGTGGGCCGGCTTTTTGCACATGCCTCCGGCGGGGCCGGACTAGCACGCGTGGTGTCAGATTCCTTAGTGGATAACCGGGGTTGCCTCAGCAACAGGTCGGAACGACAAGGCATCCCCTGCGACGTACATCTGCAATGTCGCTGGCCTTTGAATTCCTCCCTGAATCAGAGCTTCCGAGAGCGGGTCTTCAACATATTTTTGCAACGCCCTTCGCAGCGGCCGCGCTCCGTAACTGCGATCCGCACACGTCTTCTCGAGAATCCACTGTCTTGCTTCCGGTGACAGCACCACCTGCACCTGGCGGTGGATGAGTGTATCGTTCATCTGCCCCACGAGCAAATCAATGATGCGGAGCAAATCCTCGTCGCCGAGCGGATTGAAGATGATTACCTCATCCAGCCGGTTCAAGAATTCCGGATTGAACGCTCTCTTCACTTCGTTCATCACCAATTCTTCCATGGACCTTGCCCCGGCTTCATCCGCGCCGCCTTGGAAACCGATTCCAGTACGCTTCTGCAGGTGCCGTGCGCCGAGATTGGAAGTCATGATGATGATCGTGTTACGGAAATCGACTGTATTGCCAAGCCCGTCACTGAGCTGACCGTCTTCAAAAACTTGCAACAATATATTGAAGACATCCGGGTGCGCTTTCTCGATTTCATCGAGAAGAATTACTGAGTAGGGTGTGCGACGCACACGTTCGGTGAGCTGACCGCCTTCTTCGTAGCCGACATACCCCGGAGGCGCGCCGATCAACTTCGAAACGGAATGCTTTTCCATAAACTCCGACATATCGAAGCGGACAAGCGATTTCTCCGAACCAAAGAGGAATTCTGCAAGCCGCCGCGCCACTTCCGTTTTGCCGACGCCCGTCGGCCCCAGGAAGAAGAAGCAGCCAACCGGACGCCCCGGAGACTTCAGTCCTGCGCGGCTGCGCCGAATCGCGCGCGCTAGCGCGGTGATTGCCTTGTCCTGGCTGATAACGCGCTTGTGCAGTTCCTGTTCGATGCGCAGCAGTTTCTGCTGTTCGTCTTCCTTGATCGAGGTGACGGCAACGCCGGTCCAGCGCGAAACAACTTCTTCAATGTCCTCGCGCGAAACAATTCCGGTCGTGGCATCGTCCAGCTTGTAACGGTCGCGCAACTGGCGGAGATTCTCTTTTTCCTTGCGCTCTTCTTCTGAATAAAAACGCGCCTTTTCGAATTCGTGAGCCGCAATCGCGCTTTCCATACGGTGTGTGATGAACTTTACGCGCTTTTGTACTTCGCCGACTTCTTCCGGCACAGTCGCCTGGCGCAGCTTGACGCGCGCTCCCGCTTCGTCAATCAAGTCGATTGCTTTGTCGGGAAGGAACCGGTCAGGAATGTAGCGATTCGAAAGATAAACGGAATACCGCAACGCCTCATCGGTGTAGGTCACTGCATGGAATTTTTCGTACCGTTCGCGAACACCGTTAATGACTTGAACGGCTTCTTCTTCGTTCGGTGCAGGAACCTTCACGGCCTGAAAGCGCCGTTCGAGCGAACGATCCTTTTCCACAGACTTGCGGTATTCGGTCGGCGTCGTCGCGCCAATGCATTGAATTTCTCCGCGCGAAAGAGCCGGCTTCAAGATATTTGCCGCATCCAGCGAACCTTCTGCGGAACCCGCGCCAACGAGCGTGTGCAGCTCGTCAATGAACACAATCGAGTTCTGGCTCTCCATCAATTCCTTCATGATGGTTTTAAGCCGCTCTTCGAATTGTCCGCGATATTTTGTTCCCGCAACGATAAGCGAAAGGTCGAGCGAAAGAATTCTCTTGTCCGCAAGAAAAGGAGGCACATCCGCATCCGCGATTCGCTGCGCCAATCCTTCGACGATAGCCGTCTTTCCGACGCCTGGTTCGCCGATCAATACTGGATTGTTCTTAGTACGGCGGCACAAAATCTGAATCACACGTTCGACTTCGCTTTCACGTCCCACGAGAGGATCAAGCGAGCCTTCCGCGGCGGCGCTCGTTAAATCGCGGCTAAACTCCGCGAGTAGAGAAGTTTCTTTCGGACGCGATGCAGGAGTTTTTTCGCCACTAGTGCGGGCAAGCTCCTCGCGCAACGAAGAAAGCCGTAGCCCGCGCTCCATTAGGATTTCCGCGCCGAAGCACTTCTCCTCGCGCAGGATTCCGAGCAGCAAATGTTCCGTGCCGACATGTTTCACGCCAAGTCGCTCTGCTTCTTCTGCAGCCATATTCAGGATGCGCTTGCACTCGGCGCTCAGCGGCACTTCGACAGACGTAGAGATGCGTTCGCGAATCGTGATGCGCGCCTCGATCTCTTTGCGAATGGATTCGATCGAACCCTGCTGGCGTAGAAAACGGTTAGCCAGCGCCTTGTCCTCTCGCATCAAGCCGAGCAGCAAATGCTCCGTCTCGATGTAAGGGCTGCCGTACTGGCTCGCTTCGTAGCGTGCAAAGAAAATTACGCGCCGCGCTTTTTCTGTATAGCGTTCGAACACGTTAGCTCGTTTCTCCCCCGCCGGTCGTTTGGCGATCCGGCTTACCAGGGCCCCTGCTCGCAAGCGTCGCCGCTTTGCGAGTTTGCAAAACGCCGTGTTCCAAGCCGAGGATTCGGTCGCATCGTTCCGCAAGCCTCAGATTGTGCGTCGCAATCAACGACGTCAGTCCGTGCGTGCGGTGCAGCCGCTCCAGCATGTCAAACACGGCCCAAGCGTTCTGCTCGTCCAAATCTCCGGTGGGTTCATCAGCCAGCAGCACGCGTGGTCCGGTGACGAGCGCCCGGGCAATCGCCACTCGCTGCTGTTCCCCTCCGGAAAGCTCCCCCGTGCGGTGGTCGGCTCGTTCCGCGAGCCCGACTTCTGCGAGCCATTTCCGGGCCTTTTCGAGGCCGCTCGAAATAGACTCTCCCCGCAGCAGCAACGGCATCGCTACATTCTCTGCTGCCGTAAAATCCGGCAACAACTGGTGCCGCTGCCACAAGAAACCAATGCTGCGATTGCGAAAATCCGCCAGCGCAGTTTCGTTTTTATTTTCAATTTGTTTCGTTTCGAAGTATATAGCACCGCTTGTTGGCGTGTCTAGCGTTGCCAGCAGATGCAAAAGTGTACTTTTTCCCGCGCCAGAGGGAGCGACGATTGCAACCATCTCTCCTCTGCCCAATTGCAGATTCGCCTCTTTTAAAACGATTAGAGTGCGCTCTCCGTCTTCATAGACTTTGCGCAAACCGCGAGCTTCCAAGATGATTTCCGAGGGAATTTCTCCGGCGCTTGGCGCGCTCTCGAAAGCCGGACTGGATGTACTCGCATTCATACCGTTTCCACTTCTTGAAGCACTCCCCAAAGCAATTCTTCCGCCAGTTGAGCGGCCCAATCCCTGCTTACTTAGATGCCGAATATGGCCAATAACGTGTCCCGCTGCGGCCAAGCCTTATCTCCCGCTATAGGCATTGACCCATTGGGTTCCCTTTTTCGCCCGAACGCTACCTTCGGCTTTTCGTGCAAAAGATGGACCAATTTCAAACGTCCACAACTATCTGTATATAAACAGCTTATGGTGGGTTTTTTACGCTTGCCGAAGGTGAGGGATACCGCCGGCCTTACCCACCTGCCTCTTACCCAGCTTAGGTGCAAACTTTGGGCCAAATCCTGACGGGGCTAAAGCTCGGCACTTTACTCAAATCGCAGAATCTCGACCGGCAATAATCGAGCTGCCGCCCGGGCGGGCACGAGCGTCGCCCCTATCGAAATCAACATAGCCGCGAACGATATCCATAGCCCGTCAAGCAAGTTTGGATGAAATGGTACATACGCGACGGCATAAACCTGCGGATCCAGCGGTATCCAATGCCAAGTACCCGCTGTCCATGCAAACGCATAGCCCAAAACCAGTCCAAGCAGTGTTCCGCATGCTCCGATTGCAATTCCCTGCCAAAGAAAAATGGTTCGAATCTGTTCGCGGCGCGCGCCCATGGAGAGCAACACCGCAATATCTTTTGCTTTGTCCGTCACGGTCATAGAAAGAACCGCGAGAATATTCAGTCCTGCGACAAACGTAATCAGGCCAATGAAAATCGCCGTCACCAGCTTTTCCAAACGTAAAGCGCGAAACAGCGGACGGTTTTCTTCCATCCACGTTGCAACCGAAAATCCTTCTCCGGCTTGTGCTTTCACGGCTTCAGCTATCTGTCCGGCCTGCTCGGGATTGTTCAGCCGGAATTCAATCACGTTCACAACATCGCTCGCTCCAGATAGTTCCTGCGCTGCAGCCATATTCAGAAAACACCAATTCGCATCGTAATCGTAGAATCCGGAATCAAAAACTCCAGTTACTCGAAATCTTCGCGTACGCGGCAGCAAACCAAAAGGCGTCAGTCTTCCTTGCGGGCTTGTCAGCGTTACGTAGTCGCCGGGCGATATCTTCCAATCGTCGGCCATCTGCTTTCCAACTACTATTCCTTCCGTTCCGTCCTCATCCGCGGAAAAGTCCAGTTTTCCCGCAGCCAGCTTGCGCAGCGCATCGTCATTTTTTGCTTCGCTCGCGGCATCGATTCCCTTCGTCACGATTCCCCGCGCCTGTCCGCCAAAACTCATCAGCACCGTTTGATACACCGCCGGCGTAGCGCTTCGTACTCCAGGAATTGCCGCTAATTTTTTGGCAAGCGATTGATAGTCGCGAATGCCGGAAGAACCCGGTCGCGTGAGGGAAAGATGCGAAGTGACACTCAGCAGGTGATCCTGCAGCGTCTCGCGAAACCCGGTGTTCATCGCCAGCGAAATCACGAGCGTGCAAACGCCTGCAGCAACCCCAAGTACACTAAATAATGTCACCAGGCGCAGGACAGCCGGACGATTCGGTGACCGCAGATATCGCTGTGCGACAAACCATTCAATGGACATTTTTATGGACTTTATTCGGCGCCGTCCGCGCGTTGCATTGGGATTACGCGCCGTGCCCTTCGGAAGCCGCCTTCTCTTGTTCTTGAACCACGGGGCGCAACAACGGGAACAGAATTACGTCGCGAATCGATTGCGTATTGGTGAGCAGCATCGTCAAACGGTCGATTCCAATGCCTTCGCCTGCCGTCGGCGGCAGGCCATGCGCGAGCGCGCGAATGTAGTCGACGTCAAGCTGCTTTGGAACTTCATCGCCGCCTTGCGCAATCTGCGCAAGAAAGCGGCGCTCCTGTTCTGCGGGATCATTTAACTCGGAAAATCCGTTCGCGATCTCCATTCCTGCCACGTAGATTTCGAATCGCTCCGTGAGCGATGGATCGTCCGGCTTTTGCTTTGAAAGTGGCGAAATATCCGTGGGGAAATCATAGAGAATCGTCGGCTGGACCAGCTTGTGTTCGGCCATCGTCTCAAAAAGCAACCCGGTCCATTCGCCGTCGCTCAGTTGGCCCTTGCTCGCTGCATACGCCGCGCCGCTGGATTTTGCCCATGCGTTGTATCGAGATGTCGTTTCTTTTGCCCCGCCCGGCACCCCCAATTCCGCCAGCGTCGGAGGAATTCCTGCGCCTTCCGGCCAATATTTCACGATGGCTTCCCGCATTGTCAGCCGCTGCATCTTCCCGAAATCCAGTTCCACATCTCCGTACTTCACAATCGTAGAGCCGGTAATCGCTTTTGCTACACGAGCGAATAGCGCATCATTGAAATCCATCAAGTCCAGATAATTGCTATATGCCTCATAAAATTCCAGCATTGTAAATTCCGGATTGTGTTGCGTGGAGATTCCCTCGTTCCGGAAATTGCGATTGATTTCATAAACGCGGTCCAAGCCGCCTACCACCAACCGCTTCAGGTAAAGCTCTGGCGCTATCCTTAAATAAAGGTCAATGTCGAGCGTATTGTGATGAGTGACAAATGGCCGCGCCGCCGCGCCCCCCGCAATCGGGTGCATCATCGGTGTTTCCACTTCGGTGTAGCCGCGCTCGTCGAAAATTCGACGCAATTCCTGAACGATACGCGCGCGTGTCAAGAAAACTCTTCTCGAATCCTCATTCGCAATCAAATCCAGATAACGCTGCCTGTAGCGCAGCTCCACATCGGTAAGCCCGTGCCATTTCTCCGGCAAGGGCAAGAGTGCTTTCGAAAGAACCGTCAGTTCCTGCACCCAAACGGAGAGCTCGCCCGTTTTTGTTCGGAACAAGTGCCCGTGCACACCGATCGAGTCGCCCAGATCCAGCAAATGGAAGACTTCGAAACCCTTTTCTCCCACAACGTCCTTGCGAACGTAAACCTGAATCCGCTTTCCATTCCCCTGAATGTGAGCGAAGCCTGCCTTACCCATCAGACGATAGGAAACAATCCGCCCGGCTACCCGCACATCCACTTTTTGACTCTCGAGGTCCGTGGCGCTCGCATCCTTATATTTTTCCGCAAGGTCTGCAGCAGTCACAGTCCACCGAAATTCGTGGGGATAGGGGTTCAGCCCGGCTTCCCGAAGCTGCTCCAGCTTCTTCTGCCTTTGCTCAAACTGGTCCCTCGGCTCAAATTCCAAGTCGGCGCCCTCATTCCTCTGAGTTATCAGGGAGTCAAAGGGAGTATAGCGGCCCGCCGCCGCTGCCCGCAACAAACCTCTGGTTCTATTTTGGGACTCTGCTATACTCCTCGGGCCTCCAGGGGTACTGAGATTGACTGGCCGCCCTCTTTCTCGACGGGGAACTTCTGTGCGCGACGACTGGCGCGCATACCTGCCTGAACAAAAAGACCGCCTCAACAACAACTGCGCCAAAGAATTAGAAACGCTTTATTTCATGCTCAGTGTTTCGCTGAACGAAGCCCTTGAGCTTCGCCGTAGCGGCGCGCTTATGAAAGCTTACGAAGTAGCCCAGACTGCGCGCGGAGTCTGCCTCCGCTTTACGCAGTCGTTAGAACTCGTATTAAGCGGTCTGCACTGCCACGCAAAACATTTTGGCGTGGTGCCAAACGCGGCGCCGCTCGATGCTTCCAATTTTCGAGGCGGTCGCGAACAACGGACTGCTCGAATCACCGGCTTTCTAAACCGGGTTCTGCTTTCGCAGCGCTCTCAATTCATTCACAAGTCGGCGACACTTCGGGAAATGGTCGGTGATCTCAGGACGGAGTTCTGCGAAGCGGTGGACGATCTTATCAACGGGCATTACGTGCGTAGCGAAACGATATGGGAGGCGCTCGACAACGGTCATTTCGACCTTAATACGTGCCTTCGCGAGACTATGGTTTTGTTGAAATCCTTTCTCGTGGTCCTTCCTGAGGACCAGCTTGCTTCTTTCGAATCTCAGTTGAAGCTTCCCAGCGTTCGGACGGCTCCACCCAATTTCGCTTTCCGTCATAGACGTTTTGCCGCAGTTCCAGGAAAATAGCTTTATCCCGTAGCTGATGGGACTCCCGTAGCTGGAAGGTGTCCCTGGTCCTGCTGAGTGGGCCCGAACGACTGACGTAACCGGCAGTTATCTTTGCGCATCGCAGTACAGCTCAGGGACAACTCGAAAGGGGATTCGCGGCATCCGACGGTTTGGATGCACCGCAACTGGACCGTTGGCCCGAAATCGACCAACCGAGCCCAAGCAGGCAAGCGGTAAATCGCCTGTGACGCTCACCGAAGCGGAAGCCATCCGCCTGGCTCAAGCCGGGGACGGACCTGCGTTCGACTTTCTATACCAGCTTCATAGTCGCCGCGTTTACGCCCTCTGCCTGCGCATGGTGGGTAATCCGGCGGACGCCGAGGACCTGCTGCAGGAAGCTTTCCTTCAGCTCTTCCGCAAGATCGGAACGTTCCGCGGAGAGTCGGCTTTCTCGACCTGGTTGCACCGGATGACGGTCAACGTGGTTCTGATGCGGCTGCGAAAGAAGTCCCTCCCGGTTGCTTCGCTCGAGGAAACTACGGAGCCGGATGAAGAATCCGGCGGCCCCAGGAAGGACGTTGGCGCGCCCGATTTGCGGCTAAGCGGCGCGGTGGACCGGGTCAATCTCGAACGATCCATAGAGAAGTTGCCGCCAGGTTATCGAACGGTTTTCGTGCTTCACGATGTGCAAGGTTATGAGCACAACGAGATCGCGGACATCATGGACTGTTCGGTCGGGAACTCGAAATCGCAGTTGCATAAGGCGCGCACCCGCTTGCGCGAGCTTCTTCAGGAGGAAGCCCGCGATCTGGCCCGGCAGGAACGCCAGAGTGCAAAGACGCAGGGAAGCAACTCGGATTGAGTTACAATGCTCTTACTCCGGGGTGCTGCAACGAACCAGGTGCGTGGCGTTGCTCTAGTAAAGGGTTTCGTGCGAAGAATAGCCCAGATGCCTTTCTTCGCGGAGTGAAGTGCCATGCAGTGTAAGGACATCGAAGAAGTTCTAGAGAACGAAGGGTTTTCGCCGCTGCCCGAGAATGTGCGCGCACACGCTGCCACTTGCCGCGCCTGCAGCAGCCTTATCGCCGATTTTTCCGCCATCCTTTCTGTGGCTGAACAGCTCCCTGCAGAAGTAGAACCCCCAACTCGCGTTTGGGTTTCGCTCCGCAATCAACTCGAAGCCGAAGGCATCATCAAGATAGACCCGCAACAGTTAGTTGTTATTCCTCAGCTTTCCTGGTGGGAAAGCCTTTCCAGAATTCTTAGTGGTCGGGCTCTTGCCACTGCGGCCGTCGGCCTTGTGATTATTGCTGCGGCTTTTGTTCAAACCAGGCATGATGCGAATAGAGACTCGGGGGGCAATCTTTCACCCCACACCGTAGCCGTATCTCCCGTCCCTCAAACGCCCATCAATTCGAGTGAGCCGCTTGCCGACACTGGCCAAACGCTTCGTCAGGAAGAACAACAAATGGTTGTTCGTGCGGCTCAGCAGGCCGGGGCCGGTGGCGTGTCTACCTCCAACATCGACGTCGTGGACACTTCTCTCCGCCAGAATCTGGCTTCCCTGAACCTGTTCATTGAAGAGTGCCGCCATCGCCTGAAAGAAGATCCCCACGACGAATTGGCGCGCGAATATCTCTCTGTTGCCTATCAACAGAAAGCGGAATTGCTGTCCGCGATGCTGGATCGCGGAAGGAGCGTAAATTAACATGTTCTCGGTCATGATCGCCCAATCGAAGTGGAATCGTACGGTTCTTCCGGTGCTCGGTGCTGGCATGCTTTTCTTCCCCGCCGCCGCTTTTGGCGCCGGGCAGAAAATCGAGAAGCATTTCACGGTTAAAGGCCGCCCCGTCGTCTCCATTCAAAATGTCGCCAATGGCCGCATCGAAGTGAAATCGTCAAAGACCCAGGAAGTCATCGTCACCGGCTCGCAGCTCTCGAACAAAATCGGCGTCGAGACCGAACAAGCCGACGATCGCATTGACGTCACCGCCACGATTCTCGATGCATCCGCTCCTGCTGCGGAGCTTGAAGAAAATTTCACGCTGATTGTGCCCGAAGAAACCGAACTCCAGATCAGGACGCAAACCGGCCTCATCTACGTTGAGCAGGTAATGGGTGACATGAAACTGGAAAGCATTGCCGGTGACATTCACTTGAAGGAAGTTTCCGGCTACATCATCGTGCACAGCACCGGCGGTTCTCTCATCTGCACGCAGTGCGCGGGCAAACTCGAGTTCTCTTCCATCAGCGGCAACGCGCAAATCCTTCAGCCGGCTTTGAACAACGTCAACATTATGACCACGTCCGGTAACATTCTTTATGACGGCGATTTCTTCCGCACCGGCCTTTACACCATGAAGAGCGGCAAAGGTGTCGTTGAAGTGCGCTTTTCCAGCACGGATTCGTTTGACCTGAATGCGCAGACTAATCTCGGTACTGTGGACAATCGCGCTGAGGCATTCCTTAAGCCGGACACGCATGGAATTCGTCGCACTGCTTCCAAGTATGCACACGGTCTTTTCGGTAGCATCGGCAGCGGCCTTGCCAAAGTCGAGCTCTCTTCCTTCAGTGGTACAATTCGCATCCTGAAGCGCGATTAATTACGTTCGCGCCTGCATCGTGACTCAAAATTCTGTTCCTCGCGGCGTCGCTCCGCACCCCTCCATCATTTGCCTCGCCGGATTCATGGGCTCCGGCAAGACCACTATTGGTACGCTCCTTGCCCGCCAGCTAGCATGGCGCTTCGTTGACCTCGACGATCGCATCGAGGAATCCTCCGGTCTTCGCATCTCGGAATTTTTCGAGCGCTTCGGCGAACAGGCATTCCGTGCCCTTGAAGCAGACCAACTCCGCGCCATCCTCGGCCGTGCCGCAGAAATGAAGGAGTCAGTCGTGCTCGCGCTTGGCGGAGGTACTTACGCCCAGCAAGGAGCTCCTGAATTCCTTCGCGCGCAAGGAATCCCCGTCATCTGGCTCGACGCTTCCGTTGAATCGCTTCTCTCCCGCTGCATGACCATGACCGGCCGGCCGCTCTTCCGCGATGAAACAAGCTTTCGTGCGCTCTACACCCAGCGCGTCCCTTCCTATCAACTCGCTGATCACCGCGTGGATAGTTCCGGAGATCCTGCGCTTGTAGTTGCGCAAATTCTCCGTCTCGATATCTTCGACGGCCCGCGCGAGAACTACTTGGTCGTCGAGAAACCTCGCTCCTGATTTTTTTCCCTGCTCTTGCATTCCGTGTCATCCTCGATTGGGAAGCAACACGCAACCTCTCTTCTCCGGCAGATTGCGCGAAGCTTCCGCATGGGGGATTCAAATGAAAGTGCCTTCCGTTTTTGCAGCATCGATTATTTGCATTTCGGTTCTGGCGACAGCACTCTCCGTCTCTCTGCCCGCACAAAAAAATGCGCCTGCCAGCGTGCTTCAAGCCGACAAGGGAAAGTTCAACATTCTGCTCGATGGAAAATCCGTCGGAAAAGAAGAATTTGAAATCGCGCCGAACGGCGCCGGCTGGCTCGCAAAAGGCACGACGGAAATAAAAGCGGAAGGAAGCCCCACAACTCAGGTCACCGGCAATCTAACTCTTCAATCCAACGGCGCACCGATGGCTTATGACTGGGTCTCCAAAACTGATAAAACCAACAGCGCACACATCACCTTTGCCAACGGCATTGCCAAAATCGCTCTCGAAGTCCAAGGGGCGCAGCCCTACGAGCAGGATCTCAGTTTCAACTCTCCGCTCGTCGCTGTGCTGGACAATAATCTCTATCATCACTACGCAGTTCTCGCCCGTATTTACGATTGGTCCAAACGCGGACCGCAAACGCTTCCCGTCCTGATTCCCCAGGAAATTACGCCGGGCAGCATCACGGCGGAAGCAACGGGCTCAGCCACTTCAGGTGGCAAAACGTACGAAGGCCTTCGCGTCACAACCTCCGATATCGAAGTACTTCTTCTGCTCGATTCGAATCATCGCCTTATGCGCCTCGAAGTCCCGGCCATGAAGGTCGCCGTCGTTCGTGAGTAGTCTCCTTAAATAGCTTCTTCGAAAAATCTTCCGCCTCAAAACAAAAGGGCGTGCCGAAGCACGCCCTTACTCGAAAAACTTTTTTCGCCAATCCCGTTGCGCTCTAGCGAGCCAGCGGACGCTGAAACACGGGAACGCTCGGCCGCCGCAGCGGGTAGCCCTGCGGATGACCATGCGCGTGCACATGATTCAGCGCATGCCCATTCGAATGGCTCGGTGCATGACCGATCGCACCGCCATTCGCCGCCGCGGGCTGCGGTAGCCGCGACGGATTACCGATAGGGCGCAGATTCACCGGCGTTACGTTCACGTGATCGCTGATCGCCTGCAGGCGCTTCAGGATCGACTGCCACTGTTCCCAATCCAGCTGTTGCAGGAACGGCCGCAGTCCCTGGATGAATGGATCTTCCAGCAGCGCTTCGCCGTCCGATTCCGGAATGAAGAACCGGTTCAGTCCAACGTTCAGCGCTTCAGAGATTTTCTCCAGCGTGCCGAGGCTTGGCGTCATCTGTCCGCTCTCAATCCGCGACAGATACGAACGCGACACCTTGGACTTTGATTGCAGCTGGCTCTGCGTCATCCCGCGCGATTCCCGCAACTGGCGGATGCGCTGACCGATGTTCTCCACCGTCTTCTGGTTGGCGAACTTGTCGGTCACCGGCTCGGCCCCTGCTTGCACTTCGGGCTCTGCCTCCGGAATCAGGAACTCCAGCCGCTGCGGCAGGGCGCGAACGCATCGCCGGCAATTGCCAGTACGCGTTCTGTATTGCACCAAACCGCAGGTTTTGCAGCGTATGACTTCCCGGTCCATCTCAAGAGAGTTCATCGTCGCCTTTTCTAATTGTGCAGACACCGGTACTCCTCGCTGACTTTGTCCGGCGTGCGGATAGGAAAGAGAGAACGTCGGAACGTTCTATGGGAAGGCAGAAACTGGCGCACCGGGAGTGTCCTTCAACACGCCAATTTGTGTCAAGAGTATTTTCGTACTTTTTGAAAAATTTCTTCTGCGCTTCGCCGACTTACGCCTCGTTTTCGCCTGTGTTTATCATGCTTTTCGCCGCTCGGCTCACATTTCCACAACTGCTTGTGCTTTGTTTTCCACAGCACCACAATTCTGGTGGTCGCTTTTCAAGCGAAATTCTTGGGATGCAGTTCTCTTTTCACTTCAACTGCCTGCGTGCGGCCATTCTTGTGTTTCAAGAATCAACTTCTTGAAACGAAACTGCGAAAAAATCCTGCCAGAGAAGAGCGCATCTCTTATTTAATGCGGTTTTGCCAGCGTCCACAACTCTCGTTCACTTGTATTTTGCGGCAAAGAAGCAGCAGACAAAGGCATCGGATGAAAGAGAGATTCGTCCTCTCGAGAGATCTGGGAGAGCGCCTTTTCGAATTCGACCCGAATCTTGTCCGTGACCCTGTCCAACGCTCCCAAAACCTGATCCTCGCCATGTGCTCTTTCGGTGTAAGAACGCACAGTCAAACCCGTACGAGGATTGATTAGTTCCACCGAGATTCCGTATTCCTGTCCCGTTCGAGTGATTTCTCCCGCCAACAGCCCTCGAATATTTTCTCGCTGGCAGATTTCTCTCGCTAACTCACGCGTAATTCGCTGGTTTGTTGGACGGTTCATCCTCTCGAGGGCCGGAGCAATCCACGCTCGGGGAAGTACCTCGGCATCTCGCGATTGCTCCAGCTTGATGCTGAACGCTTCCTGAAGCGCGTTGTCAAATCTCGGATCGCCCGTGTGATTCTCAAAATCCGCAATCAATACGGAATCCCGCGCAGGAGTCGAAGCGCCATGTCCGTATACAAAAAGGGCTGCGGTCGCCATGGATGCTCCAATCACGGCGATCGCAAGATAGTGCCAAAGCAAGAATCGCTTTGGAGCAGCACTCTTTGAGACTTCGCCGGGAGGAACTTCCATTTCAGGCGCCAACCCGCTGGCAACATGGGCGATGCTCCAATGCTCGTGCGAATTTCCGTTCCCGTTGGCGCTCTTGGCTCCATTGATCGAAGTTACCGGTGCAAGGAACCGGTAACCTTTGCGCGGAATCGTCTCAATGAATCGCGGGCTTCCCGCGGAATCTCCAAGCACATCCCGTGCGCGATTCACCGCCTTCTTCAACGCAAGGTCGTAATCCAACGAAACGTTATCCGGCCACATCCGCTGGCGAAGTTCTTCGCGTGTGACCAGTTCCTGCGGACGTTCGAGCAGTGCCACCAGCAATTGCATCGGCTGCCCGGCCAGCTTCTGTTTCATTCCGTACTTGCGCAGCTCTCCCGCTTGGGGGTCGACCTCAAAGACGCCAAACTTAAGGATTCGAGACATACGGACAACACCCGGTCTGCCGCCATTCTTGTTCGAAATCGGGGGACTCTGGCGCGACTCTACACCTATATGCGGGTTCCAAGCCCCGTTTGGCTCAGGTACCGCCTCAAATTTAATCGAATCGATTGATGGATTTACGACGGTACCCACAAACAACTTCCCTGGTTCTTGACCTTCCCCCACAGCCAATGAGAAACGCGTAGGTCACACGCGGCTCCAGTCTCCCCCATGGTAGGTCGCCACAGTACAACTTAACTCGGAGGTTCCATGTTCGGAGGCAGATTTTCTATCGGGAGAGTAGCCGGCCTTTTAGGGCTTGTTGCAACTCTTTCTCTTTCTTTTGCAACAATTTCTAACGCCCAGTCCTACAACGTCACCGACCTGGGTTACATAGGCGGCGTTCCCAAAGCTACGAATCCCAATGGCATCAGTAGCGATGGCCAAGTTACCGGTTATAGCTATGTCAGCGGTTCTTCCGTTTACAACGCGTTTCTTTTTAATGGTGGTCCTTTGGACGACTTGGGTGCCTTGATCCCTAATGGCTTTTCTATCGGAACGAGTGTGAACGACTTCAGCGACGTCGTTGGCTATGGAACTCTTGCCCAAGGGGGAACTCACGCGTTTCTTGTCCGCAACGGAATCATGAGCGATCTCGGCACTCTCCCCGGCGGCGCCAACAGCATCGCCTACGCCATCAACAATGCAGGCACAATCGTCGGCTACAGCAGCTCCCCGAACTCCGGCCAGCGCGCTGCCATTTTCGCCAATGGCACAGTGACCGACATCGGGGCCCTCAACGATTTCGGCACCCCCGGCGCGGGCATAAGTATTGCCCACGCCGTCAACAACAAAGGCCAGATCGCAGGGTGGAGCTACAACTTTGATACAAGCGTGAACGGTTTTTCTACTCACGCCTTCCTATTCACCAACGGCGTCATGCGGGACATAGGCGGAATCACTGCGATGGGCGCTGGCTTAAATGACAACGGAAAGGTTGTCGGTACGGCCACATATCCCGACGGAGAAATCCACGCTACCCGCTTCGAAGGCACAGGAGCTTACACGGATCTGGGCAATCTTAAGTGCGTCATTCAGGACCCGATTACTCTTCTGCCGGGAATAGCCCTTGCCTGCATAAACGGTCAAGGCAATAGCGCGGCTAGCGCAATTAACAATTTCGGCCAGATTGTCGGTAACAGCGATACACAGACCGACGGGCAGCACGCTCTTCTTTATTTAAACGGCAGACTTCGCGACCTGAACTGGTACATTCCCGCTAACTCGGGCTGGGTTCTGCAAACCGCGACAGCAATCAACGATGCGGGAGAAATCGTCGGCAACGGCACGCACAACGGCGTCCGCGCGGGCTACTTGCTCACTCCAAACTGCGCCACCGATGTGACCGATTCTATCTCGGTCGCGCGCGGTGGTTTTAGTTTCAGCCCTGTCGTCCACAAATTTGGTCAGTTCATCACAATCACAAATACCGGCTCCGTCGATATCGTCGGTCCCATCAAGATCGCCATTGACAACTTAAGTAGCAACGCAAAAGCGCAGAGTACAACCGGCATCACCAGTTGTATTGCGCCACTCAACAGTCCTTATTACCAGGTCAATGTGACCCTCGCTCCAGGCGTCAGCGCAACCACATCGTTCGTTTTCGACGATCCAACAAAAGCCGCCATCACCTATGACACTCGCGTTTTCGCAGGAGCTGGATTGCCATGAGAAATCCGATGAATCGTGAAATGAAGGAGACCAAAATGAATTGCAAGAGACTTGCTAGCCCGTTGATCTTTCTCGCTGCTGCCCTCTTCGCACTTGTCCAGCAGCCGGCATTTGCCGATACTGTCACAAACGTTACCGTGAATACCTCCGGCTTGGGCGCAACCCCTGGCTCGGAAATTTATTTCATTCTCACCGATGGTAGTGGCACCGGCGACGCAAACAACACCGCGACGCTCACTAATTTCGCTCTCGGCGGCGGAATTGCCGGCGCGGTGGACACACTAAATTCGTCCGGCGGAATTACCGGCAATCTGACTTCCGGCGTTACGCTCGTGGACAATTCCTTTCTTAGCGCGTTCGGACAACTGTTCACAGCTGGAAATACGCTTTCGTTCAGCCTGGACCTGACGTCTAACGTGGACGCCGGCAGCACTCCTGATCAATTCTCCATGCTCATTCTCGATCCCAGCGGAAATCCGCTTCCGAACAGCGACCCGCTCGGATTCGGAAATCTCCTCGTGATCAACATCGATTCAGCGAACCCAACGATACTGAATTATGCGCCGGGCTTGGTGACATTTGGTTCTGCGCCTCCTCCGCCGCCACCTCCACCACCGCCACCCGTAACGACACCAGAGCCTTCTACGCTCCTGCTCCTGGGATCAGCTTTGATCGCGTTCGTCGCGTTCTTTGGGCGCCGCAGCCTCACGCTGCGCATTCCGTAAGTTCGTGTAACCAGCCGGGCGGAGCCTCGACCATTCACTGCCCTTCGGACGAACTTTACTCCTCGTCCGAGGGGCCGCACTTTTTGTGACCATCACTTCCGCGCTACACTATCCATCCGTTTTCTTGGGAGACACGCAATGCCGACTCGCGACGACGCATGGACACTTCTCTGCGAATACACGCAATCCGAATCTTTGCGCAAACACATGCTCGCCGTCGAAGCGTGCGTCCGCGCTTATGCGCGCAAGAATGGCGCCGACGAAGAAACCTGGGGACTCGCAGCCCTGCTCCACGATTTCGATTACGAACGCTGGCCCAACAGCGATCACGCCGCCGACCGCGAACATCCCGCCGAAGGCGCAAAAATTCTCCGCGAGAAGGGCTATTCCGAAGAAATCATCCGCGCGATCCTCTCTCACGCCGATTACACGGGCGTCACGCGCGAAACTCCGCTTGAAAAGACGCTCTTCGCCTGCGACGAACTCGCCGGCTTCATCACCGCGTGTTCCTATGTTCGCCCGTCAAAAAGCGTTTTGGATTTGGAAGCCAGTTCCGTGAAGAAACGCATGAAGGATAAAGCGTTCGCCCGAGGAGTCAGTCGCGATGACGTGATCAACGGCGCCCAACAGCTTGGCATTCCTCTCGACGAACACATCGCCTTCTGCATCGAGGCCATGCGTGCCGAAGCAGACGCCCTCGGCCTCCGCGGCAACATCCAGCCACAATCTTCCACTGCATCCTGAAAGCAATCTGGATTTGTGTAATTGTTACTGTTCGCTCGGCCGCATTCGCAGCACAACGAAACTTTTCACGCCGTCGGACAACTGAATTTCCAGATTATTCGGCACATCATCAATCGTCGCGTCGCCCCCGCGCAAAAATCCCCGTACTTCTCCCGTATTCGCGTCCCGCAGCATCAACATCGGATGTGCAGTCGCATCCCAGTGAATCTCTGCCTTGCGATCAGGCAAATCCGTAACACGGAAAACACTCATCGCCGATTGCGTCTGCGATGTTCCCTTTGCCTTTTGCACTGCAAGTTCACTCTCACCCTTCACAATGTGCATCGAATCCACTGCATCGATTGCTGGTGAATCCATCGGCACCACAAACGCAAAATGCTTTGGCTCATCGTTCGGCAAGTCCGCAACTTCATACATTTGGAAAGGCACACGAGAAAGCAATTGTCCCTTCGCATCCTTGGCTTCCCAGGTATATGGTCCCGCTTCAACGGACGCTCCATTTGAAGTTACCTGGAATGCCGGCTCGAGAATCATCTTTCCAGCTTCCATTCTTCCCCAAACGAGAAGTCCGGCTTTCGGGGCTGCTGGAGTCTTTGCGGGAGTGCCGTTCGTCGCCGCGTCCTGCGCTATGTCAAAACTCGCTCCCTGTGCCGCACGGAAACTCAGCACGGACTTGTAAACGTAGTCGCTAATCCATTGATTGCTGCAATAGCCCATGACGTCGGTATCCGTCGTCGGCTTCAGGTTTGCGCTGGCGGCAAACACATCCCAGCCTGGCACTCCAATCGTGCCGCCGGGGTAAGGATAGAGTGGATCGGGGTTGGCCGCTCCTCCGCACGGGCTGTGTTGCCGCCCGAAGTTGTGCCCTTCTTCGTGAGCCAGCACCCACTCTGCTCCGTTGTAATCCCATCCAATCGCCGCAGGCGCGCCGATATATCCAAGCCCGGCCACGCCACTGTTGTAACTCACGTTCACAAATCCAAAGTAATAACGATCCGTCACGCCATCCGCCGTGCGCTTCGCCAGCAACTCACTCAGCACACTGTTCCAGTTCGTTCCGTCGCTCTTCAGCAATGGCGCGGTTCCTGTCGTCGCCGAATTGAACGTTGGCCCCACCACCACGTCCACGCTGTCCGGCACCGGATAAAGTCTGTGCGCCGGATCGATCAGGTTTGTTTTTGTGCGACTCGCGCTTTCCACTGTGCCCGTGCGTCCGTCGGTCGTCTTGATCGGAATCAATGTGATCTTCCACTGGTGCACCGTCTGCACACTCAACGCGCCATACGAAAAATGATTGTTGCTCTTGTTCGATTCCGAAATCGCGTTCGTCGGATCCACATCCGCGCTTACCGTCGTCCCCGCCGTGATCCACGCAGACGGCACAGCCATGTTCCACGAACCATTCGCATTCGTCACATCCACACTCATCGGCACCGAACTTCCCGGCGCATTGATCGTCAGCGTGTTCGTCGTGCTTCCGTTCACAAAACTCACCTTTACCTGTGGCGTCGCTGTATTCGCCTGGTTCGCGAGCACAAACACGCGTACCCACGCGCTTCGTCCCGGAATCAATCCCACGTCATGCGCCGGGTAGTTCTGCGTTGCTTGAGTGATGTAGAGCCCGTCAATCGTCAAGTCGAGCCCGGAAGCCGCACTCACAGTGAATGAACTTGCCGAAGTCGCCGTCCCGCCGGGCGTCGTCACCGAAATTGTTCCGCTGGTCGCTGCGTTCGGCACTGTCGTGGAAATGTGATTCGCATCCGTTACAGAAAAAGCCGCATTTGTTCCATTGAACTTTACGCTTGATGCGCCCGCAAAATTTGTTCCCGCAATCGTGATGCCCGTTCCCGCTACCCCACTCGTTGGCGAAAAACTCGTAATCGTTGGAGCCGCAACTGTCACCGTAAACGAACTTGATGAAGTTGCTGTCCCGCCGGGCGTTGTCACGGAGATCGTCCCCGTTATCGCGCCGCTCGGTACTGTTGCAGAAATGTGGCTCGCGTCCGTCACAGAAAAAGTCGCGGTTGTCCCATTAAATTTCACGCTCGTCGCGCCTGTAAAGTTTGTCCCCGTAATCGTGACGCTCGTCCCCACCACTCCACTGGTTGGCGAAAGACTCGTAATCGTCGGAGCCGCAACCGTCACCGTGAAATTGCTCGCGGAACTCGCAGTGCCTCCCGGCGTCACAATCGTTACTTTTCCCGTAACAGCTCCTGTTGGTACTGTCGCGGTCGCGGAAGTTGTACTGCTCACGGAAAAAGTCGTCGCCGCAATGCCGCCAATCGTTACGGAAGTCGCGCCGTTCAAATGTGTGCCTGTCACTGTGACGGAAGTGCCTACAACTCCGCTCGTCGGCGAAAAACTCGTAATTGTTGGGCTTGCTGCTTGCTGAGGCGGTGGGGTCGAGTTGCCGCTAACGGCTCCGCCGCAGCCAATCATTGCGGAAGCGGCTAGAACAAGAAAACTCGCTGCAACGAGGCGTTGTCGCACTATCAATTTGGAGGCTATGAACTCTGCAGTGCGCTCAAGAGACAGCATGGCATCTATCCTCGTTGCGTCTTGTCTGCTGACGGAGAGGGGAATTGCCCAAAGCGCGTAATCCTGGCGCACTCAGGCTTTACTGACGCTGTATATAAGGATAGTTGTGGCGGTAGGTTACTGCACCTGCCCAAGAGACCAGTTTTTGACCAGTTGTATCGTTATTTTTCGAGGAATTAAGGAACCCTAAGCCAGCGGCAGGTCATTCAGCTTTCATATAATAGGGCGCTTTAGACGGATCTGTGAAGGTAGATAACAGTCGCCGCACCGAATAATATTCCGGCAAGAACAAGTGCTATCACGCCCGCGATAAACCACGTTGAAGGCCGTCCCAGACCGCTCTCCTCAACATGAGCTTCCACGCCTGCAAGCTGTTCGACAACAACTGCACCGGTAGCCCGTGCACTGCCATTTCGTATTGAGGCATGCGCGGCAACTTCGGAAACGCTTCCCACAAAACTGTATCCCTGGCGCGGAATCGTTTCTACATATGCAGGTTTGTCGGGAGAATCGCCTAATGCCAGCCGCAACTTGTTCACGGTCGTGTTGACGTTCGCGTCGTAGTTAACGTGCGTGCCTTCCGGCCACAGCTTGGCGCGCAAATCCTCGCGGCTTACAACTTCGCCCGGACGATCGAGCAATGCCACTAGTGTCTGGTAGACCTTACCCGGCATTTTTACGCGCGTTCCATCCTTGAAGAGCTCTTCGCGCTTCAGGTCAACCGTGAAGTTGCCGAAACTCAGAAAGCGCCGGGTTTCTTCCTCCTTGGTCTCCGTATAACTTCGTCCCGCCAGTGACTGCATGCCTGCCATCTCTGCGTTCATATATGCCACCTGGATTGGAATCCAGACGCACTCGCTTTTTCGACTGAGTTAACGAGAGCCCTTCCACAGTTAAGGAACATCCCGTTGACATCACTTTGGAACTCTTATATCTTGAGTTGTATATACAAGTCAAGCACCTTTATGTCTTCCGTCTTCCCCGACTTCGACCTGACTGGTACCGGATACTGCGCCTCCTTCAATTTTCGACGCACAGCCCGAGCTATCACCGTACTTTTTGATAGAGCCCTCCAGAATTCGGGTATCCGCTCCACTCAGTTCGCCATTCTCACAGCAGTCGCCAAAACCCAGCCCGTTTCCATTAGCCAGATTTCCGACGTCTTGGTGATGGACGCCACAACCCTCACCCGTAGTCTCAATTTGTTACGCAAGCAAAGTCTCTTAACCATCTCCGCCCGGGGTAAAATGAGGCAGCGTTATCTAAATTTGACGTTGGAGGGAGAAAAAGCTCTCGCCCGCGCCATCCCTTTGTGGCGAGAAATTCAACAAAAGTTTGTGGACCAGATTGGCGCAGACCACTGGCGCCAGCTTCGCGCCGAGCTCGAAGACCTGTCCAAACTGGCCGTATCTATGGAAAAGAATAAATCTTAGGACCGCGCTCCTGGTCTTGAGCCTATTAAGGCGCTAGGAGCTCTTCTTATGCCCATTCTAGCATTTGTAGCGCCGCGCCTTTAGGCCGGCATCTTTGGTTTATTTCCGCTTCCAATTTCAAACTGCATGCGGCGCCTCAAGATACGCCCACCGCTCCACCAACTGGCGACTCTCAATTCGCCAGATCACAATTCCCTTGAACTGAATTTTTTGTCCGTTCTTCGCATCGGTTCCGGTCCAATAGTTGCGCACCACGACTCTGTCGTCTTCCGCGATCAAATCCTCGATCGCCACGTGAATGTCCGGAAATCGTTTGTACGCTCCACCTACATATTGCTTCGCACCAGCCGGTCCAGGAGGCGTTCCCGGTGGAACATCGGCGCCGTGATCGACAAAGTTTTTCGCAAAGTTTACGTCCGCAATCGCCAGATTTTGTTTGTTCACAAACTCTTCGAAGTGATTGCGGACGAATTCCTTCATCTCGTCAGGAGTCATCCCTGTCTTTGGATTTTTCGGTTCCATCTTTTTTATGCCCGCGCCGCCTGCTCGCGAAATTCCGACGCATTCTCCGCAAGAAACGCATCCATCGTTCGCGCAGGCCTCCCGAGAAGTTTCTCCACGACGCCGTCCACTGTCGCCGCTCGTCCGCTGACGTAATAGTCCTGCAATTCGATCAGCGCCTTCACCTGCCATTCCGGCATGCCTAGGTCCAGCATCGCCTTCTGATGCGCTTCGCGAGGAATGTTTACGTGGCTCACCACCCTTCCCGATTTCTCCGAGATTCGCTTTGCAATCTCGTCTTGCGTCAGCGCTTCTGGTCCGTTCAACTCGTAAATCTTCCCGGAGTGGCCAGCCGCCGTAAGTGTTCTCGCGGCCACCGCGCCCACGTCCCGCACGTCTACGTAACTTGTCTTCGCATTTCCCATCGCATCATAAAACGCGCCCTGTGCCTTAATGCTCGGCGCAAGAAACGCCAGAATGTTCTGCATAAACCCATTCGGCCGCAAAAACACGAACTCCACCCCGCTCGCCTCCAACTTGTCTTCCACTTTCCGATGCCAGCTCGGAAACGACTTGCCACAATCTCCTGCACCCAAAGCCGAATTCAGCACAATCTTTTTCACTCCCGCTTTTTTGCACTCTTCAATCATGTTTCCTTCCAGTTCCACGAGTTGCTGCACCGGTGAGCACACCAGAAACACGCTCTCCACTCCCTCCAAAGCGCGCTGCAGACTCCCCGCATCTGCAAAGTCCGCAATCACCGTCTTCACGCCCTGCGGCGCCTTCGCCGCTTCTTCCTTCGAACGGAACATCGCGCAAAACTCGCCTCCTGTCTTCATCATCTCCCGCACAACTTCCCTGCCAACACTTCCACTTGCTCCCGTAATCAAAATCATCTTTCTTTCTCCCTGCCACTCGCTCGCGAGGCGGGCAATGCACGTTTGGCAGTGGTCAGTTTGAATTTCTTGGACCGCGACACGATAGGCCAGAATTCAAACTGGCCCGCTAGCGCATATTTGCGTGCAAGCCTTCGCCTCTTCACTCATGCTATAAAAGTGTTTCGGTCCTCGGAAGTACGCACAATTTTGTAAGCCCCTGCAAGGTTTGGAGTCCGCCATGAAGCAGCACTACGGCTGTCCCATCAAAGCCACTCTCAATGTCCTCACCGGAAAATGGAAAATACTCGCCCTCTGGTATCTCTCCTTCCGGCCCCAGCGCTTCGCCGAACTCCGCGATCTTCTTCCCGGCGTAACCGAAAAAGTCTTAACCACACAACTTCGCGAACTCGAAAAAGATGGCGTCATCTCCCGCAAATCCACTCACGATTCTCCGCCCAAAGTCACCTACTCGTTGACAAAATCAGGTCGCGATTTGATTCCTCTTATGGAAGAAATGTGCGGCTGGGGCACCAAACATCTCGGCATTCCACCTAACCTGCCTCTGCTGCCACGCCTCGCCCGCCGTTCGGCTTAAGACCGCCCGATCACATGTGCCGTTTTCATTCTGATTCGCATCGAAAAGATGCCCAATTCATCGGCAGATGCTGATAAAGTCTGCTGCCCAATACCTTTATCCTTAGACAGGACGATTCATGAGCAAAGATCTTCAAAACAAAGTAGCCCTCATCACCGGCGGCACCACCGGCATTGGCCGCGATACCGCCGTCCTCTTCGCAAAGCACGGAGCTAAAGTCGTTTTCACAGGCCGCCGTGAAACCGAAGGTAACGAAACTCTTGGCTTCGTCCGCGCCGCCGGCGGCGAAGGGCTCTTCCTGAAATCGGACGTTTCCAAAGCTTCCGACGTGCAATCCATCGTTCAAAAAACCGTCGAAAAATTCGGCCGCCTCGATGTCGCCTTCAACAATGCAGGCGTCGAAGGGCAATTGATGCCTCTAATCGACCAAACCGAAGAAAACTGGGATTACGTTCACAATATCAACCTGAAAGGCCTCTGGCTGTGCTTGAAATACGAAGTTCAACAAATGCTCAAACAAGGTGGTGGCGGAGCAATTGTTAACATGTCCTCAGTGGCAGGACTAATTGGCGCGGCAGGCATGGGTGTTTACATCGCCAGCAAACATGGCGTCCTTGGCCTCACTAAGACAGCCGCGCTCGAATACGCTCCGCAAGGCATTCGCGTGAATGCGGTTTGCCCCGCTGTAATCGAAACAGCCATGGCTGATCGCGCGTTCGGCGGCGACGCCGCCGTTAGCAAAGCTATGCTCGCTTTGCATCCTCTTGGCCGCTTCGGTAAGCCCATTGAAATCGCCGAAGCCGTTCTTTGGATGTGCTCCGAGAAATCTTCCTTCATGACCGGCCACGAAATCGTCCTCGACGGCGGCATGCTCGCCGGCCCAACTCCCAGACCCTGATCTGATAGTCAATGCCTCTCGCTCTAGCGCAACTTCAGAATTTTGCGACTCGTTACACCGCCGCATAGTGTAGCCGAAATCCCGAAGCAGGTGATCATTGCCGCTGGTTTCTATCTCGCGCGGAGCGGCAATTCCAGATAAGAACCTCGGTTCGACTCTCGATAAACAGTCCAAGTGACGTCGCCGGTCGCGGGATATCGCCGGAAAGAACTGGTGTCCGCACCTGCAAGAGCGATACGAATGCGATGCTCCTTGCGAAGCAGGACCGACATGGGCCACATCGAAAACTTCAATTCGGCGGGTTTCCCCGGTGTAAGAGGTAGCGAGCGGTTCCGAGAACTGCTCGAGGCATCGGCTTGCTTGCAGCAGACACCACGCAATTCTCCTTCATCCAGGAGAGTCACACGCCCGTCGGGCGCAACGTCTTCGAGATAAGCGATGAAGGCACCATCCGCCGCTGATGAGGAAACCGCGAGCGCGACGACGGGTGAACCTGAAATCTCCAGGTCGGTTGTAAGCGGAGAGCCGGTATAGACGAGAAGCATTGCATCCTGCACCGGTCGGTCAGGATAGAAGACATCTCGGCCCATCACCGCGGACCAGCGATTGTCCTCTCCCGTGGATGCCGTGAAATTCACGGCGTAGTTATCCGATGCGGTTGGAACCACAGGAGAAGCCGTACTGAGCGCATGCTCTCCCGCAAAATAGAACTTGGTTCGAGTGTCAAATCCTGGCGGCGGCCAGGTTCGCGTTTCGTGCCACTGCCGTTCACCCATTGTGAAGTAGCATATGCGGTTTTCGCTGCGCGTGGTATCAGTACGGAGCAGGGGATCGAAAAAATCCGCCATCATCCGATTCTGCTCTTGGACTGTAGGATCAGGAGGAGAATGCCGATTCTTAGTCTCAAAAGGGTCGATATTGAACTCCAAGGTATGAGAAAAGGATCCGATGATCACTTGTTGCGGATTTTTGAAGGTCAAATAACGCGACAGCGCTCCTTCGCAGGCCGTGCCATCCAGCCAGCCACACCAGATCTGCATCGCTACGTGAGACTGTTCAATTTCGGCGCGATGTCCCACGGGGCTTATCTCAGAAAGTGTGTAAGAGGAACCATCTGGTAAAGAGATAGGGTCGTCTCGCAATTCTGTGCGAGACAGCAGTTCGTCGGGATATTTGTTGTGCCGCTGGGCGAGCATGGCGGCAAGCTGCGTTGCATCGCGATCATCGTCAACCCGTTTTACGCCGCGCACCATGCGCCCCGCCCACCAGCAGTGTAGGCCGCCCAAGTTCTCCGTTACGCACACGTCTCCACTGCCGTCCAATTTTCTGATCAGATCGCTCCACGCGCGCACCATGCTCTGATTGAAAATTCCGCCTGGGAATATCTGCACACCTGTATCAAATTGACTCGAGGTTGCAGCGACAGCTTTGACTGCAGGCGCACGCGTGGCAGCTGCAAGCTCTGCTGCAGTCCCTTCGTAGGAGCCGCCAAACGTTCCAATGCGGCCATTCGACCACGACTGCTGCGCAGCCCAGTTCGCAAGCTCACCCAAATCGGAAACCTCTTCGCGCGAAAACTCGATTTCGCGATGTCCACCGCTGGCGCCCGTTCCGCGCGCATCGGCCACCACAACAATAAAATTGCGGCCGTTTAGATAGTCCGTCTGTGCGTCGCCGGGACCATGAGGGTCAGTCTCTTTCAAAGCCACCAGCAGGCGAAATGCCCAGCCGAATTGTCCATCTCGACCGTACCGCGTCGTTCGCAGCAAAACCGGCAATCGCTGGCCCGATTGATAGTCTTGCGGGAGCCAAACATCGGCGGCGATCTGAACTCCATCACGCATCTTTACGTACAAACTGCTGTTTCGACGAACTCCGGCGGGAGTCTTCTCCTCTCCCGGTAGTTTTGTAGTCGAAATCAGGAAAGCAATTGCGGCCGCAGTCAAAGCCGCCAAGCACAACAGTGCGAGGACCACCCGTCTTAGCCAGCGCAACATAGGTGCACTCTAACCCGCGAAAGAGCCTCAACACGAGTAGAAATCTTCACTACGCCTCGACTGGTGCAGCCAAAATCCCGAAGCGGTCGCGGCGTTTTTTTCGCCAAACGGCTCACTCAAAAATCAACGACGCCGCTCCCTCGGTGGGCCGCGCAGCTCTCACCGAAGCAGCACGCAGCTTTATGAACGCTTTCCCCGACCTCAAAATTTCGATGAACGATGCAATCTCGCGCGGCCCACGGGTCGAATATCACTGGAAGCTCGAAGGCACCAGCACCGGCCCCGGCGGCACTGGCAAAAAAGTCCGCATCGCCGGCTACGAAGAATGGAAATTCGGGGAAGACGGCCTGATCGAAGATTCCCTCGGCCGCCCGCCAACTTGCGCACGGCTTCGACACAGCTTGATCTCCAAGCGCTAGTCATTGAACAGCGAGCAATTTTTGGCAATCTACGCCAGTTGGTTCGTCCTCATAGAGATCACGCCGTATCTTTCGAATTGAGCAGCCCAGTTTCTCAAGCGAACTCGGGTAGGGGAGATTGCGCTCGCGAGCCGCTGACGGGGCAAAGTTCAATACATGAATTTTTTGTACGCGGGGCCCGTGCGGAACAGTAAAGTCCCACTCCATCCAAGAATCAATGACGGTGTACATCAACCCGTATTTAGTATCGACTGTCATGAGTTCAGGATTCTCGAGCAACGCTTTCAGAGCTTTCAGTTCGTCGCCGGTGAGGGTCTTCGACTTCGGAATGTCAGTTTCTTTTCCCGTGTATTGCACGGTATGACATTCGACCCGACCGTCAGAGAAAACGCGAATGTAAACGGAGGGAATAGCCTGCCCAATGGTGTGATGCTTATTGATGACCTGCAAAATCAATTTCACTGAGGATTTCGATTCCTGTGAGGATGCCTCAAGAAAAGCCGAGACCAAGACAAGCAACACCACCGAGCCCAGGCGTGCCATCACCCTCGTCCAATTTGTCCTGAGCGGTGCGATGCGTGAGGGACCAGTCATTACAGCGCAAGGATACCGCACTTAAGCCGTGCGAGTAATATCTTGTACGAATTTGATGAAACGCTCTGATGGGAAATCGCTAAGGCCATCCACTGGCGACGCCTAACTCTCGCTGCTAAACTATTAAAGTAAATGGCAACACTCACCCAAATCGCAGGTTTCGACGCCACCGGCTCGCGCCATTCGCGCCGCAAAACCTACGGCGTAAAAGTTGGCCACGTACAAGTCGGCGGCGGCGCACCCATCGTCGTCCAGTCCATGACCAACACGGACACTGCCGACGTCGAATCCACTCTCAAGCAAACTCTCGAACTCGCCGAAGCTGGCTCCGAAATCGTTCGCTGGACCGTCAACGTCCCCGAAGCCGCAGCCGCCGTTCCCGAAATCAAAAAGCGCCTTCTCGCCGCAGGCTGCGACGTACCCATCATTGGAGACTTCCACTACAACGGCCACGTTCTCCTCACAAAATATCCCGACTGCGCCCAAGCGCTCGACAAATACCGAATCAACCCCGGCAACGTCGGCGCAGGCCAGCGCCGCGACGAACAGTTCTCCACCATCTGCAAAGTCGCTGTCGATAATGGAAAGCCGGTCCGCATCGGCGTCAATGGCGGCTCCCTGAATCAAGAGCTGGTTATGGCCAAAATGCAGGAGAACACCGACAAGAATCTCGGCAAAGAGTCCGAAGACATCATCAACGAATGCATGGTCCTCTCCGCGCTGCAATCTACGGAGCTCGCGCTCGAATCCGGCCTGCGTCACGATCAAATCATCATTTCCTGCAAAACTTCCCGCCCGCGCGACCTCATCACCGTCTATCGCGATCTCAGCGGCAAGACCGAGCAGCCATTGCATCTCGGCCTCACCGAAGCAGGCATGGGTATGAAAGGCCAGATCTGGTCCGCCGCCTCGCTCGGCATTCTTCTCTATGACGGCATCGGCGACACGATTCGCATTTCGCTCACGCCGCGCCCCGGAGGCGACCGCCGCGAAGAAGTTTACGCATGCTGCGAAGTTCTCCAGGCGCTAGGGCTGCGTTCCTTTTCTCCAAGCGTCACCGCATGCCCCGGCTGCGGCCGCACCACCAGCACAACATTCCAGGAACTAGCCGAACGCACCCAAGCCTACATCCGCGAAATGATGCCCACCTGGAAAACACAATACGACGGCGTCGAAACCATGACCCTTGCCGTCATGGGCTGCATCGTCAACGGCCCCGGCGAATCCAAAGCCGCCAATATCGGCATCAGTCTCCCCGGCACCGGCGAAGCTCCCCGCTGCCCCGTCTACATCGACGGCAAAAAAGACGTAACCCTCGAAGGCACCTACGACGAACTAGCCATCGCCTTCAAATCCCTCGTCGACAACTACATCTCCACCAAATTCCCTCGCAAAGCTGCCCACACGGCCGGGTAAACAGTAGCCCGCTTAGGCTCAACGTTTTTCGGTGGGAGTGCTCTGCTTCACCGTCGGGACTTCGCAAGTATTGTTTTCAATTTGAGCTTCCTCAGAGCCTTCCCGAAAAACGGTGTCCCAACTGCATCGCTTCGCGTACCTTTTCCCATTGAATTGTAAAAGACGAGCACCCGATTCAAATGCTGAGCCGTGCGACCAGACAACAATGTCAGGCAAATCGTGCGACTTGAACTTGAGAAATCCGAACCGCTGAACCATGAAAGTGCTCAGAACCCGAACGTATGTCCCGCCCAAATCTCGATAAACCCAAAAAGAACAATTACCCGTCGGACTACAATCACACGCACCACCACCCTTGACCGCAATCAGCCTCGCCGCCTTCGATCCAAAACTGTAGGCATCAAACGCTCCCGCGCCCTCTTGCTCGCGCTCTGGGCAACGCTCCGACTTTGCTACGATTTCTTTTAAAATAGTCTTTGGGACCACGATATGTGTTCCCTTCTCCACGTTGGCGACTGTGTTTTCCCATACCTGCGGCGGAACTCTCTGCGGAGGTCGCGCTAATGCAGCACACGGAAGCAAGGACCAGACCAATGCGCTCAAGAAAAATTGCTTAATTTTCATAGAGTTCTCTCGATTGGACTCCTCTGCTCAACCGACTAGTTCGTCTGAGACGCTAGGGTCCGTATGCTAGAATTTCGTTTCTATGTTCATACACGGCACTGGGCGTTCCAAATGAAAATCACTCGCGAAGACGTTATCCGTGTCGCCGACCTCGCCTATCTCGAACTCTCCGAGTCCGAGCTCGAAACTTATCGCGCGCAGATTGACGAAATCCTCGAATACATCGGCAAACTCAACGAACTCGACACCACGAACGTCGCACCAATGACGCAAGTCCTCACCGATGACCAAACTGCCGACGCCACCCTCCGCGAAGACATCCATGTGCGCAGCGACGTTGTCGCCGACGTTCTAAAACACGCGCCCGATCCCGAGCCGCCCTTCTTCCGCGTCCCGAAAGTGATCGAGCGTTAGAGATTCTGTTGTAGGGCCCGCTTTCTGAAGCGGGCCGTTCTCGGCAAGATGGAATGATTTGAAGGAGTAGGGGCACGATATTTCTTGCCCTGCGGTGTAGGAAAGGTCGTAAATGTCAGATTCGTGGACAATCTCTTCCGTACGCGAAGCCCTCGCCGCCAAAAAACTCTCCGCGCGCGAACTCGCCGCCGACTTCTTCACCCGCATCGACGCGCAAAACCCCACACTCAACGCCTACCTCACTCTTTCGCCAGAACGCGCCTACGCCCAAGCCGACAAAATTGACGCACTCATCGCCGCGAATAAGCCGCTCCCCCCGCTAGCTGGCGTCCCTGTCGCCATAAAAGACGTCCTCTCCACGCGCGGCATCCGCACCACCTGCGCTTCGAAAATTCTCGAAAATCATTACCCCGCTTACGACGCCACTGCCGTCGAGCGCCTCGAATCCGCCGGAGCCGTCCTCCTCGGCAAAACCAATTGCGACGAATTCGCCATGGGTAGCTCCAACGAAAACTCCGCCTACGGCCCCGTGAAAAATCCCGTCGCGCTCGACCGCGTTCCCGGTGGCTCCAGCGGCGGCTCCGCAGCTGTCGTCGCAGCGGGCCTCGCCGTCGCCTCTCTCGGCACGGACACTGGTGGCTCTATCCGCCAGCCCGGCGCCCTCTGCGGCATTCCCGCCATGATGGGCAGCTACGGCCGCGTCTCGCGCTACGGCCTCATCGCTTTCGCTTCTTCGCTCGACCGTATCGGCCCCTTCGCCACAAACGTGAAAGACGTTGCCACAATTCTCCACACGATTGCCGGTCGCGACCCGCGCGATTCCACCTCCACCACCGCGCCCGTGCCGGACTACGCCGCCGAAGCCACGAAACCCGTCAAAGGCCTCCGCATCGGCATTCCCAAAGACTACTTCGCCGAAGGCATGCACTCCGGCGTTCGCGCCAAAGTCGAATCCGGAATCGCACTTCTAAGATCTCTAGGCTGCGAACTCATCGACATCCGAATGCCCCACACCGACTACGCCATCGCCACCTACTACATCATCGCCACCGCCGAAGCCTCCTCCAACCTCGCCCGCTATGATGGCGTCCGCTACGGCCTCCGAGCCGACGATCCCACGCTCATCGGCATGTACCGCAAAACGCGCGGCATCGGTTTCGGTCCCGAAGTGAAACGCCGCATCGTTCTTGGAACATACGTCCTCTCCGCCGGCTATTACGACGCCTACTATCTCAAAGGCCAAAAAGTCCGCGCCCTCATCGCCCAGGATTTCCGCGACGCTTTCACCAAAGTGGATGCCATCGTCACGCCTACTTCCCCAGTTCCCGCCTTCAAGCTCGGCGAACGCACCAGCGATCCGCTGCAAATGTATCTCGCGGATATCTACACGGTTACGGGATCGCTCGCCGGCGTTCCCGGAATCTCTGTTCCCTGCGGCAAAACGCCCGAAGAAAACCTTCCGGTCGGCCTCCAGATCTTCGGTCCCGCGTTCGGCGAAGCGCGAGTTCTCCAAATTGCGCACGCATTCGAACAAGCGGGCGGCGCCTCTTTGTAATTCTTTTGTCAAAATCACCTCACGAATTTCCGAGTAATTTTGAATCACCCTCAAGTAAAACGTTTAGCTAAAACGCCACACATCTTCCAAATCACGTAGCAATTTCGCGGAAGTGGGATATTTTTTCCGCCGCTCCGCGGGAACATCGATGAAGTACCAGCCTCCAAAACATCACAAAAAGCCGCCAAAACACCCATTTATTCAACAGATTTCGGGAAAGTACTAGCCTGCTCGTTTATTTGTTCTGAAACGGAACGACTATTGCAGGAGAGTTTTGCATCTTTTACGCTTCCTTCAGCATCGTAGGAAGTGAGAGGAATAGAAAAACGGACGCGATGCGGAAACGGTTTTAATGGAAACGTCACAATCTGTTTTGGGTTGCAGTCCGAGGAGCACGGCCATGGTTACGGTAAAATCGAGCCAGAAAATATTCACCGATTCGGAAGTTGCCAGCTTGACTGGCATCTGCATCGACCACATTCACAAGTTCGCCCGCTCGCGCCATCTCGGTTTCATCGCTCGCGCCGCGGAAGCCGCCGGCAAGGCCGACAATTGGCTCTTTACCCTGTCCGATCTCATGGTGCTGGTGACGCTGTTCCCCAAGTGCACGCACTAACTGGCGCTTGAACCCCGGTTTTTAGAAGGCTCTCGTCTCGTATGAGAGCCTTTTTCCTTTTTGGCCTGCCTTTTATTCGTGCTACATTCCAGCCATGCTGTGCCGCCCAGTGATTCCCCGGCTCGTTCTTTCTTTGGCATTCCTCGGCTTTGCCGCATCGGCTACGAACGAACCGGCTCCTCGGTTCAATGCGGTTACCACCGCCGGCGAAAAGTTCAACAATGCCAGTATCAAAGGCAAAGTCGTCTTGCTCGAATTTTGGACGACCTGGTGCAAATACTGCGTTGCCGAAGCCGACTACGTGGACAAGCTCGACAAAGAATATCGCGACAAGGGTCTGATCGTTCTCGCCATCAATGTCGGCGAGCCGAAAAAACTCGTCAAAAAGTACCTCGAACAGCACCCTCGCTCGTGCCGCATCGTCATGATGGAGGACACCAATCTTGCCGCCATGTACGAAGCGACGGTCTACCCAATCTATGTCGTCATCGACAAGGACGGCAACATCTCCGACGAACAGCGCGGCGCTGGCGGGGAAAACGCCCTTCGCAATCTCGTCACCCAAGCCGGAATGGAAATCGCTCCGCTCCCTGAATCTAAAGCCTCCTCCAATTAAACAGGCCAGGCTTGCGCAATTTTCGCGACCCGCTTCACTGCGCTGGCCGATTTCATTTCTCCGTGTAAGTGACCTTCCCGCCGCGGATTGTGGAGTGTACTTTGGAGAATGCCGTCGCATCCTGCGCCGGGTCCGCACTTAGAACAACCAGGTCGGCGTCCATCCCGTTCGCAATACGCCCGCTATGAGTCGCGTAACCGAAGCGCTGCGCAGGATTTGTGGTGAGTGAAGCAAGGATCTGCTGGAAGTTCATCCCAGCGCGGGTCATCCATTTGAACTCTTCTGAAGTGTCGAACACTTCGATGTAGCCCACGTCCGTGCCGAAGAGCACGTGTCCGCCCGCTTGAGAAAAAGCCTTCAGTTGCTGCGCCGCTCTGCCCATGCCCTCCTCGATTTTGTCGGGAGGAGTGCCGTTTTTCCTGGCTTCGACATCCCATAACGTCAGCGTGGGGGTCAGCGCCACGTGCGCTGCCGTCAAGCTTTTGGCAAAAGTTGCGTCCCAGAGTTCATCGGCGGGAGTTGTGTGTGCCAGGATATCGGCTCCGCTCTGAACAGCCACTTCGATTCCTTGGTTGTTGGAAACGTGGGCGAAGACAGGCTTCCCGTTGCGATGGGCTTCCGCGACGATCGCCTGCGCCAGATCCAAAGGCATGGTCAAGATGCTGTTTTGCTCGATGGAGTTTGCAAAAATCTTGATGCCGTCGGCACCGTCACGTATCTGCTGGTCCACTCTCTCTTTTCCTTGCCCGGCCGATTCAACCTCGGGAATGACGATGTGGTTGGCTTCGAGATATGCCTTCACGTAGATGGGCGTTCCACCCTTGCCCCAGAACGGCTCGCCGACAGTGAGAATCCGCGGTCCCTTTACTTCGCCGCTTTCTATACGATGGCGGATGAGAGCCGTGTTCTCCAGCACGGACGCGATGTCATAGACAGTAGTGAAGCCCCAGCGCGTCAGCATCTCCTCCAGTTGTGAAGTGAGCTGGCTGGAGGTGAGTTTTTCTGCGTGGAGCAGGCCAGGCGGAAGGATGTGAACATGGCTGTTCCAAAAGCCAGCAGTCACCACAAATCCTTTGCAGTCAATTACGGTCGCGCCGGGCGGAACTTTGACGGTTGCACTTGGTCCAACGGCAAGAATGCGTCCGTTGTGCACAAGGATTGAACCGTTTTCGATTGCCGGCTCGCTCGGGGACGGATAGATCTTTGCGCCTACGAGAACAAGATCCGAAGCACGGGTCACGCCGGGACAAAACGTCAAAAACAAGAAAAGAAGAGACAGAGCAAATCGAAGTCGCATGTTTGCACTATACGCTGCTGGTGCACAAGAGACAGCTTCACTCAGGCTGGTTCTATTCCTGTTCGTGAAGGTTTCCTTGTTCGTTTTCTGATATAACCCACGCAACGGAACTTCTCTCCCAACAAACAGTTTCGGAATTAATCCTTCCATCCATTCAGGAGAAAACGCCCATGCCCGTGCCAGATGATAAAGAATCCGCAAAACTTCCGCTGAACGACCAAGAATCTGCAAAGCTCGCCATGTCTGAATCGGCAAAGAAAATATCGGACCTGAAAGCCAAGCAGTGGGAGATTGCGAAAAACGCAGTAATAATTCTTGCGTTCCTAGCTGCCATTTCTCGCGGGGAACTAAAATATCCGCAACATTGGGAGTGGTTGCGATATTTCGTCCCAAGTCTCGTGTTTGCGTACTTTTGTACAATTTTTCAGCAGGCATCAAGGAATATGGGTAGATACATGACAATTTATAGGAAGGCAGCAGAGAAGCTTTTTTCTGCGGACGCATTTGAACTGTACTACCAGAAAGATCCGGACAACCTGATCGAGGACGAGGGCCGACTCTCTGCCTTTTTGTTTTCTGTGGTTGCAGTTTTGTTCTTGTTAGTTCTTTTCCAGATTTACGTGCCATCCAACAAGCCAACAAGTGCCCCTGCCGGCACACAGACATCCGCGCGCGTCGTTTCGCGTGCAGATTCGACGACTGGTGAAATGCGCTCAAGCCGGTCATGACGGTTTCTTGGTTGGGTCTGGCTCGGGAGCGGGCACGGCTGTGTGCTTGGTTGCGTTTGGGTTCTGGGCTGGGTGACCGTTTCGGTTGGGGCGAGGAAGATCGCCGAAATCAATACGCACACTGGCTGTGTTTTCCTCGTTGAGCGCGAGCTCGCGGTCAATGGAGGCGTGAGTGCGGAGGAGCAGGCTAGCGATGTAGGCCAAGACGGCAGCTCGTCGCGCGGAGATGCGGTTTTTGGCAAGAAGCTCGAAGATGTTAGCGAGGGAGAAGTTGACTCCTTGCGCGGTTTGGAAGTCCTGCGAGCCTTTGAGGATGAATTTGGAAAGATCCTGCTCGATTGGTTCGGCCTGCGCGAGTTTAGCGTGGCGGGAGCAGAACTGAAGTTCTGGATTCAGCGCTCCGCTGGGAACCGGGCCCCTCTCGGAAGTCGTTCCCGGTAAACATGGCAGACTGCAGCGCATTCCGTTAGCGAAGCGATATTCGCAACGGAGGTAGGCTGGTTTGGTGCTGATTTTGTTGGAGTTATTTTTCATGATAGACCTCTTTTTTTTGAGAGATAGATACAGCGAAAACTTAGGAGACAGGAAAGTACGGGCGAAGCTGGAGTGGGAGACCCCATACCCCGGGTGGTTTTGCATCGAATTCAAAAGAAATGAGTTACGGGAAAAGGGTTTTGCAAACGTGTGAAAGCAAAGGAGATGCGGAAGAGGGATTAGTGCGGAAGTTTTCGAATGGCGACTATACACGTCAAGGATAACATGGAACGTTTACTTTGTCAATAGCAGTACTAGTATTGGAACTGGAACAGTGAAGGTGCGCCACACACCTTTATTCCACGCAATCAAAAAGGCGAGTTGCGGTTCATTCATTCAAGGATTTTTAGGTTTATCTACGTTAAGATCCTCTCGATTCTTTAACGGTAAAGTCAACGAAGAGGTATGTTTCGGTGCCTGGCGCAATCCCAGGAATCAGCAAGAGTTCACTCTGGCAGGCTTGGAAGAGCATAAGGGTCGAGCTACGGCAAGCGACTATTCGGGATGCCGTCGATTTCTTAGACTACGATATAGAACCAGACATCTGGATAAGACGGCTTCTACGCCAAGTTAGCTCGGGAGTCTATGAACCTCACTCTCCGATAAGATTCACACTCGCCAAGACTGGCGGCTTCAGTCGAAGACTAACGGTTCCGGCCATCCCCGACATCGTATTGTTTCGCGCGATTGCGGATTTCGTACACAGGAAGGCACAAAAATATCAGCAGCCTCACGTGTACTATCGCCGTGCCGATTCCAGTCATGCCGCGAAAGCTGCGGCTCTGGCCGCAAAACTAGATCTTCAGAAGCTCGCTACACTCTATCGATTTAACTCAGCGAAAAGCTATCGAAACTGGAGAGATTACGAACAATATCGAAAGCTGCTAATTTTAAAAAAGCTCTATAGATTCCTTGTAGTTTCGGATATCACGAATTTCTTTGACAGTGTGCTCCATTCGGAAGTGTCAAATGCTTTTAGAAACTATCCGATACCCAGTAGATTAATTGGCCTTTTGTTTTTCCTCCTCGAACGGCTTGCGATAAGGGCCGATTATTCCGATTCGCCGCGAATTGGCCTGCCTGTTGACCAGTTTGAATGCTCGCGAACAATAGCCAATCTTGTTCTTTTCCCCCATGATCGGCGCGTTGTCGAACGGGTTGGCAAAGAAGCTTACGTTCGTTGGATGGACGATCAAGTCATTGGCGTTAATTCGAAGGCCGAAGGGTTAAAAACCATTGCTGCAATTGGGGCTTCATTGTCGAACCATTATTTGACAGCCAATGCGAAGAAGACACGCGTGCTCTCCTTGAAGCAAGCGAAACTACATTACCATTTGGAGATAAACGCTCGACTTGACGCTGTTGAACAAGTTATTGAAAACAAATCGAAGCCTAGGCGCGCCCTGGTTAGGGAGCTAGCTAAAATATGGCGGGCAGCAAAGCGAAATAAGGATCATGGCGAGTGGGAGAAGATTCAGAAAAGGTTCTACCGCCTTGCGGGGCTAACGAAGGCAAGATTTCTTAGAAGATGTGCGCTTAGAGATTTGTTAAGTACTCCGACGCTTACTGAGCGAATCGCAGACTATGTCAGATGCTCTGGCACTTCGAGAGACTATCTGAGTTTCCTTCGCAGGGTACTCAGACACAGAGAACAGATACATGAAGATGTTGAGCTAGTGCTTCTTGAAAACCTTCTAAGACTAGAGCTTTCCGGTAAGGTGGCGGCTTCTGTTGTAAGAATGGCCATGGGAATGATGGAGGAAATTTCAGAATCGAAGAGAAATTTTGTTTTTTCGGCACCAGCGTGCCTGCTTTTTCTTAGATTCGGGAACAAACGCGTGAAGGGTGCTCTGAAACGTTGCTTTAGAGACGGGATGCAAACAAGACACTCCCATCTTGTAAGGGCTGCTGCAATTACGTATGCAACCTATGGGAGTCGAGAATTCGCAGAGGTCCGGAATGCGGCTTCTCTCCTACTAAATAATCCGTTGGCGCTCATGGTACGAATGGTTTGGAGATTGAAGTCCCTCAAGGAGGTGCCCGAGCGCTTTAAGGCTCGCCTCACAATTCGAAGGGACTCTGTTAGCGGCCGGCATTATTTGGACATGCGAACTTATGTTGCGGCCAGGCTCCTAGCGCTGAATCGTAGAAAGGCTGTTCGACAGTGGCTGAAGGAGTGGGCAGAAAAATCGAAAAAAAAACACCTTTCGACCGCTGATCGCCGTCTTGTCGCAAGCTTGGTGTCGGGAAGGCTTTAGAGCATGAGTTCTGCCGCACACAGAATTAGTGTAGAGCCGCGATAAGAGGCGGCGCGCAGAGTCACCCTGCGATAGTGATTACACAGGCAAACCGGGGGTTGCGTTGAGGCATCCCAATGGGTAGGTTGGTCCTCATGAGAAACAGGTTCCTTTCAACGTTGAGCACGGTTTTGAGTTTGGGCGCGATTGTTGGCGTGGTCTTTTGCGTCGTCGTGCTGGTGGAAGGGCCTTGCGTATTTGAGGGCCATTTCACGCATATGCGGGTGTACGCGGCTCAGGCGCAGGGACCACCGCCACCGCCCGATACGAGTAAACCGAGCGCGCCGAATCCGGAACAGGGGCAGAGCAAGCCGGGGCTGCCCGGCGGGGCGCCTAACGGGAAGAAATTGGTTCTGAAAGATGGAAACTTCCAGTTGGTTCGCGAGTACACGCGCAATGGGGAACGGGTGCGCTACTACAGTCTGGAGCGCGGCGACTGGGAAGAGATTCCCGCATCCATGATCGACTGGGCGGCAACGCAAAAGGCGGAAGCCGCCACCATCGCCCGCAACGACGCCGAAGTGAAAAAACTGAAGCAGCAGGAAGAAGTCTCCCGCATGGACATGGCGCTGGACGTGGACGCCAGCCTGCTGACGGGGTCGGGCGCGTTTCTTCCCTCGGGCGAAGGCATGTTTGCCGCGGAAGGGAAAAAAATCACACTGCTGGAACAGGCGGAACTCGAATCGCATCGCGACAAAAAGCAGACGCTGAAGCAGATCCTGAGCCCGATTCCCATCGTTCCGGGGAAAACGAACGTGGAACTACAGGGCGGCCACGCGAAATTCCGCATCGAGCCTTCGCATCTGGAATTTTATCTGCGCGAAGCGCCGCCGGATCCGGACCGCGTATCGCAAATCCGCAAGAGCAGCCGGCCGGGCGAAGGCGATTCCGGCCCGGACGTCGAGCTGGTGCGCGCGACGGTGAAAGGCAACAAGCGTTTGCTTCAGCAGATCAAGGATCTGTTCGGCGAGAAAATGGACGAGACGCGCAACACGATTTTGCTGCAGCGATGGGAAGTGGCGCCGAATGTTTATCGATTCACACTAGGCGAGCAATTGCCGCCGGGGGAATACGCGCTGGCGGAGATTTTGCCGGACGGATTGAATCTTTATGTTTGGGATTTTGGGGTAGATGCCGTCAAGCCAAATAAATAAATGAGAAAAGATCGGGCAAGACTGTGGGGAAGAAGTAGAGAGCAATTCAGGACCGAACGTAGCCCCATCGATTGGGTTGTAGTCAGTACATCAAACCAGGATTTCTCCACTCCGCAGCCCGGCACGCAAAAAACCGCGCGACGGAAAAAGCCGGGCTACTCCGGTCGAAATGACAAGCAGCAGAGAGGCGAAGAAGAAGGCGGGCTAAAGCCCTGCCTCTACACAAACGAAACACAGGGATGTAAGAAGATCGAAGCGGCAGAGATTATTGTTTGGAAGATGGGACGCCGGTGAACGCTTCGCGCAGGACGGCGAGAACATCGAGGATTCGGAACGGTTTCTGCAAGAATGCGCTGCCTTCAAATCCCTGGCGGCCTTCGATTCCGACAGCCAAATCGCCGGTCATGAAAATGACGAGCGGCTTGTTTGCGCTGCAAGCCGCGAGGACTTGCGTTGCAGCTTCATGGCCGGAACTGATGTTGCCGCTGCCGTTTAGATTCAAGTCACAGAGCAGCGCATCAAAATTTTCGCTCGCCGCAAGTTTTGCGGCTTCCTCCGCTGAACCCGCGCATGCAACGCGCAGTCCGTGGCTGCTCAAACCTTCTTCCAGAAGCGAACGGATGCTTTCTTCGTCGTCCAGCACCAGGATGCTTTTCCCTTGCACCGCTGTAGGCACAGGACGTTTCTGGTTTACCGGCGTTGCATCGGCAATCTCGCGCGGAGACGGCGCTGCTGCAGATTGTTCCTGCGGAACGGCAGGAAGGGCAACGGTGAATGCGCTTCCGCCCGCGGGCAAAGATTGCGCTTCGATGGTTCCGCCGTGTTCGCGCAGAATCGCGGTACAAATACTGAGTCCAAGCCCGGTGCCGCCGCCCGGACGCTTGGTGGTGTAGAACGGATCGAAAATTTTCGCCAGGGCGTCCTGGGAGATTCCGACGCCGTCGTCCTGAATGGTGACCATCACTCGATTGAAGACGCTCGCTGCGCGAATCTGAATGCGGCCGGACTCGCGAACTTCGAGGATCGCTTGTTCGGCATTGATAACGAGATTGAGGAAGACCTGGATCAACTGGCTGGCGTCGCCGACCACGGCGGGCAGACCTTCTTTCGGTTGAAAGCTGACTTCGATGGCGTTGCGTTTCAAGGAATGCTCGTGCAGTTGCAGAGTGCGCTCGAGAATATTGTTGAGGTCGAGCGGTTTTTTCTGCGTGGCGGTAGGGCGCGAAAATTCCAAAAGATTCTGCACGATGCGCGCCGCGCGGCGTGCCTGGCGATGCGTGAGATCGAGCTGGCGCTTCATCGCTTCGTCGAGGCCTTCGCGTTCGCGAACAAGTTCGGTGACGCCGAGAATCGCGGTGAGAGGATTGTTGAGTTCGTGCGCGACGCCGGCAAGCATTTGTCCGATGGCTGCAAGCTTTTCGGACTGGATCAACTGTTCGCTGAGGCGCTTGAGTTCGGTAACATCGCGGCTGGAAATTACGACGCCGTCAATGCCGCCGGCTTCGGCGTGAAGCGGGCTGAAATGCGCGCGAATGTAGCGCCAGTCTCCGGCTTTGTGGCGAATGCGAACTTCGGCCGAGCCAAAATTCTGCTTGCCGGAAGCAATATCGGCGAAAAGCGATTTGGTCACAGGCTGATCGTCGGGATGAACGCATTCGGCGAAGGATTTCGCCATGGTTTCTTCGACGTCCATGCCGAGGACTTCTTTTACGTTGGGGCTGACGAAGGTGTAGCACGCCTGCGTGTCGACGACGAAGATGACGTCGGGAAAACTGTCCACGAGACGGCGGGCAAACTCCTGCTGTTTGTGAAGGCGGCGTTCGATTTCGCGGCGCGCGGTGATGTCCATGAGGGCGCCCTGGTAGCGGATGATTTTTCCTGAGGCGTCGCGAACGGCAGCGGCGGTGTTCAGGCAAGTGATGGGCTTTCCGTCTTTCCGGATTAAGGCAATTTCGCGGCCTTCGAGGATGGGCTGGCGGTCCACTTCCGCGCGAACGATGTTGCGGAGAGATTCATCCGGAAAAATATCGGTGACTTTGCGGGACAGCAATTCTTCTTTGGATTCATAGCCGAGAATGCGGACGAGCGCGGGATTTGCGTCGAGGATGCGGTCTTCCGGCGTGACGATGTAGATGCCTTCCTGAAGCGTTTCAAAAAGTTCGGTGAAGCGGGCTTCGTTGCGGCGGAGCGCGGTGACGTCGCGTGCGAGAACGGTGATGCCGTGCACGGTGTCGTCACGCACCATAGCGTGCGCGACGCAATCGAAATAGAAAACGGCGTTGCGGCTTTTCAGGCGGACCTGCACGATGCCGGACCAAGTGCGGCGCTCGAGAAATCTGGGCAAACCTTCCTGCGCGTCAGCAGTTCCCTGCCCGGCGGTTTCATCGAGAAATTCGCTCAGCTTTTTCCCAATGATTTGCTGAAAATTCTGGCCGACGAGTTCGCTGAAACGGCGATTGGCGGCGCGAATTTCGCCTTCGAGGGAGAGAGCGATCAGGACGTCGTCGAAGGAATCGATGAGGTCGCGGTAGCCCTGCTGAGAGCGGCTGATCATTCCGAAGAGCTGTTCGAAATGCTTATCGTTGGCGGGAGTAACTTCGCGCTGCTCAAGGCCGCGAACGAGGCCGCGGAGCTCGGAGATTTCCCGTGTGCGCCGCCAGACGTAGATACCCAGGAGAAGAACCATGAGGACGAGGCCAAATGCGGCGCTCTCGAGGCGGTAAGCGAAGCTGCGGAGCGCGGGCCAAGAGGTCCAGATAAAGGCGAAAACGACGACCAAGAGAATTACGTAGATGAGGCGCCAGAGATCCGCCTGGCGCTTCTCGAATTGTTCGAGGCGCGAAGAAAGGCTGACGCGATTCTGCTCAGGAGCAGAGGAACCGGTTTGCTTTGCCGGACCTGGCTTAGATTTGTCTTGCATAGAGCGAAGATCGCACCGGCACAGCAGCGCCGACCGACCAAATACCTCAATCATTAAATTGTAGGAAGGGTTAAGGCGCGGCTCAATGGAAGGTGAGAGAGGAGTGCCCGAAGCGTACCTGCATAGATGGACAACGCCAAACGGAGTCAATTCCAAAGAGAAACGGCGCTCTGGAGATGAACCAGAGCGCCGTTTGAGTTTTGGATGAAGCTGCGAGCTGCCGTTACTCGGCGGCCGCGTCTGCTTCGGTGTCGGCGTCGCCATCTTTGCCGAGGAAGTCGAGAGCCGCGGCTTCTTCGGCGGTGAGTTCGGCGGCTTCCGGAATTTCCTCGACTGGCGACTGTACGGGCACTTCCGTCAGCAACTGAAGGCTGCGGTAGTGCTCGAGCCCAGTACCGGCCGGGATGAGGCGGCCCATGATGACGTTTTCCTTGAGGCCGCGGAGGTAGTCCACCTTGCCGGCGACAGCCGCTTCGGTGAGGACGCGAGTCGTCTCCTGGAAGCTGGCGGCAGAGATGAACGAATCGGTCGAGAGCGAAGCCTTGGTAATACCAAGGAGGAGCGGACGGCCCGTAGCGGGGCGCATGCCTTCGCTGATGATGCGATCGTTTTCCTCGCGGAAGCGGAACTTATCCACCTGTTCCTCAAGAAGGAAGTTGGTGTCTCCAACGTCTTCGACTTTGACCCAGCGCATCATCTGACGAACGATGGTTTCGATGTGCTTGTCATTGATGTTGACGCCCTGGAGGCGGTAGACCTCTTGAATGGCGTTGACGAGATAGGCTTGGGTGAATTTCTCGCCGAGGACGGCCAGCAAGTCGTGCAAGTTGGACGGGCCGTCGATAAGGGCTTCTCCCGCTTTGACGTGTTCGCCTTCCTGAACGTTGATGTGGACGCCACGCGGAATCGAGTATTCCTTGGTGGTCTTTCCGTCTTCGCTTTCGACGTAAATCTTGCGCATGCCCTTGGCGATTTCGCCGTAACGGACGATACCGTCAATTTCACCGATGACGGCGGGATCCTTGGGCTTGCGGGTTTCGAAAAGTTCGACGACGCGCGGGAGACCGCCGGTGATGTCCTTGGTCTTGGTGGTTTCTCGCGGAATCTTGGCAAGAATGTCGCCTGCCTGAACGTCGTCGCCATCTTTGACCATCAAGTGCGCGCGCGAAGGCATGAGGTACTTCTTTTTGTTTTTGCCCGAGCTATCGCGAATCAAAATGGCCGGCTGATGCTTTTCATCGCCGGGAGGCAGAGTGACCACGTCCTGCGAAAGGCCGGTAACTTCGTCCACCTGCTCTTCGATGGTGACGCCGGGACGGAGATCTTCGAAGCGGATGGCGCCGGCGGTTTCCGTGAGAATGGAGAAGGTGAACGGATCCCATTCGGCAAGAATCTGGCCGTGGTTGACGGTGTCGCCTTCGGCAACGCGAAGACGCGCGCCGTATACGACGTGATAGCGCTCTTTTTCGCGGCTCTTTTCATCCACGATTGCAATCAAGCCGGAACGGTTCATGGCGATGGAAGTGCCGCCACGGCCTTCGACGTACTTGAGGTCGATGAATTTGACAATGCCGTGGTTGCGCGCTTCGATGGTGGAGCGTTCGGAAACGCGGGTTGCGGTACCGCCGATGTGGAACGTACGCATCGTGAGCTGCGTACCGGGTTCACCGATGGACTGCGCTGCGATGACGCCAACCGCTTCGCCGAGCTCGACCATGCGGCCCGAAGCGAGGTTGCGGCCATAGCAGAGCGCGCAAACACCGCGGCGGGATTCGCAAGTGAGTACGGAACGGATGCGGACGCGTTCGATGCCGGAAGCTTGCACGGCGTTCGCGAGTTCTTCCGTGATTTCCTGATTGACCTCGACGATGACGTGGGCTTCGAAGTCCTTGATTTTTTCGAGCGAAACGCGACCAACGATACGGTCGCGGAGCGGTTCGACTTCGACGCCAGCTTCGATGATAGGTTCGACGTAGATGCCTTCGCCGGTGCCGCAATCGAGTTCGTTGATGATGACATCCTGCGCCACGTCAACGAGACGGCGAGTGAGGTAGCCGGAGTCCGCGGTTTTCAAAGCGGTGTCAGCGAGACCCTTACGAGCACCGTGAGTTGAAATGAAGTACTCCAACACGGTGAGGCCTTCGCGGAAGTTCGAAGTGATCGGAGTCTCCATGACTTCGCCGGAGGGCTTGGCCATGAGGCCGCGCATGCCGGAAAGCTGGCGAATCTGCTGCTTCGAACCGCGAGCGCCGGAGTCCGCCATGACGTAGACAGGGTTGATGATGCCTTCCTTGTCGTGGCCTTCGAGCGCTTTAAACATTCCGTCCGCGACTTTTTCGGTGACGTCGCCCCAGATAGAGATGATTTTGTTGTAGCGCTCGCCGTGGGTGATGGCTCCGTCGAGGTATTGCTGCTGAACCTTGACGGCTTCTTTTTCGGCGTTTTCCACGAGCTTAACTTTGTCGCCCGGAATAACCATGTCGTCGATGCCGATAGAGATTCCCGACTTGGTGGCGTAGGTGAAACCAAGCGCCTTGAGACGATCGAGCAGCACGACGGTGCTTTCGAGGCCAAAACGCAAGTAGGCGTAATAGACGAGCTGCTGAACGCCCTTCTTCTTGAGCAAGCCGTTGATGAACGGCATATGCGACGGCAGGTGCGAATTGAAGATAACGCGACCGACCGTGGTCTGGATGAACTGACGCTCCATTTTTACCGGTTCGGTGTGCGTAACGTCCTGGTTGTCGTAAGCGGTGACGAGGTCGATGACTTCGCCTGAGTAGCGCAGACGAATCGGAGTGAGAAGTTCGACTTCGCCAGCTTCGAGTGCGAGGTTCACGTCTTCGGCAGAGCCGAATACGCGGCCTTCGCCTTTTGCACCAGGCTTGTTCTTCGTCAGGTAGTAAATGCCGAGAACCATGTCCTGCGAAGGAACGGCGAGCGGCAAACCATGCGCCGGAGAAAGAATGTTGCGCGAGCTAAGCATCAGTACGGATGCTTCGACCTGCGACTCAGGCGAAAGCGGAATGTGGACGGCCATCTGGTCGCCGTCAAAGTCCGCGTTGAACGCGGTGCAGACGAGCGGATGGATACGGATGGCCTTGCCTTCGACGAGAACCGGTTCGAACGCCTGAATGCCGAGGCGGTGCAGCGTGGGAGCACGGTTGAGCATCACGGGATGTTCGCGAATGACGTCTTCGAGAATGTCCCATACGACGGCTTCCTGCTGTTCGACCATTTCCTTGGCTTGCTTGATGGTGGTGCAGTGACCCTGCGCTTCGAGCTTGTGATAGATAAACGGCTTGAACAGCTCGAGCGCCATTTTCTTCGGCAGACCGCACTGGTGAAGTTTCAGTTCCGGACCGACGACGATAACGGAGCGGCCGGAGTAGTCCACGCGCTTGCCGAGAAGGTTCTGGCGGAAACGGCCCTGCTTACCCTTGAGTGTGTCGCTAAGGGACTTGAGCGGGCGGTTGTTGGTTCCACGAAGAACGCGGCCACGGCGGCCGTTGTCAAACAGAGCGTCAACGGCTTCCTGAAGCATGCGCTTTTCATTGCGGACGATGACGTCCGGCGCGCGAAGTTCCATCAGCTTCTTCAACCGGTTGTTGCGGTTGATGACGCGGCGATAGAGGTCGTTCAAATCAGAAGTGGCGAAGCGGCCACCGTCCAGAGGAACGAGCGGGCGCAGCTCCGGCGGAAGCACGGGGATGACATCGAGAATCATCCATTCGGGCTTGTTGCCGCTCTTGCGGAAAGCTTCCAGAACCTTCAGGCGCTTGGCGAATTTGATTCGCTTTTGCAGTGAAGGATCCGTCTTCATTTTTTCGCGGAGCTCTTCGGAGAGCTTTTCTACTTCGACGCGGCGGAGAAGCTCTTTAATCGCTTCTGCGCCCATCTTGGCGACGAACTGGCCGGGATATTCCTGCGCGAGCTTGCGATATTCCTCTTCCTGAAGAACCTGGCGTTCTTTGAGGATGGCTACTTCGTTGGGATCAACGACAACGAAGGCTTCGAAATAGAGGATGCGCTCGAGATCGCGCATGGAGATGTCGAGCAAATAGCCGATGCGGCTGGGCAGACCCTTGAAAAACCAGACGTGCGAGCAGGGCGAAGCCAGTTCGATATGGCCGAGGCGCTCGCGGCGGACTTTGGACAGCGTGACTTCGACGCCGCACTTGTCGCAGATAACGCCGCGGTGCTTCATGCGCTTGTACTTTCCGCACAAGCACTCCCAGTCGGTGACGGGGCCGAAAATCTTGGCGCAGAAAAGACCGTCACGCTCGGGCTTGAAGGTGCGGTAGTTGATGGTCTCTGGCTTGGTAACTTCACCGTGAGACCAGGAGCGAATTTTTTCCGGACTCGCCAGAGAGATGCGGATCGAATCGAAATCGGCAATCAGACTGGCGCGATCATACGGGCTGCTGCGATACAAGGTTGTTTCCTCCCTCCCCGGCTTTCGCCGGGGCTGCGATCCGCTGCGTTAAACAACGGACCGGCTGAGAACCCAAAAAATCTTCGACTGCTCAATTCCTGCCAAGCACCGGGGCACGATGTATCGTGCCCCTACACTTGGAATTAGTCGGCGGCTTTTTCGGCCGGCTTTTGGCGCTTCATCAGTTCGACGTCCAGGCAGAGCGACTGCAGCTCCCGAACAAGAACGTTGAACGATTCCGGCACGCCCGGCTCAATGCCCGGCTCACCCTTGACGATGGCCTCGTAAATCTTCGCGCGGCCATAAACGTCGTCGGACTTTGCCGTGAGCAATTCCTGCAGGATGTGCGCGGCGCCATAAGCTTCGAGCGCCCAAACTTCCATTTCGCCGAAGCGCTGGCCACCGAACTGCGCTTTGCCGCCGAGCGGCTGCTGGGTGATGAGCGAGTACGGGCCGATGCTGCGCGCGTGAATTTTGTCGTCGACAAGGTGCGAGAGCTTGAGCATATAGATGTAGCCGACGGTAACCGGCTGATCGAACATGTCTCCCGTCATGCCGTCGAAAAGATTGATCTTTCCGGCATGCGGCAAGCCCGCAACTTCGAGCAAGTGGCGGATTTCCGGTTCGCGTGCGCCGTCGAAAACCGGCGTGGCGAACGGAATTCCGTCCTTGAAGCCTTCAGCGATTTCGAGCAGTTCATCGTCATCGAGCTTGGCGATGGACTTGTAAATCGCGGTTTCAGTGAAGACTTCCTTGAACCAGCGGCGAAGCGCTTCGGCGCGAACTTCCTTGCTGAGAAGGCGCTTCAAGCTGTTGCCAAGTTCCTTGCCGGCCCAGCCGAGGTGCGTTTCGAGAATCTGACCGACGTTCATACGAGAAGGAACGCCGAGCGGATTCAGAACGATTTCGACCGGAGTGCCATCGGGCATGTAGGGCATATCTTCATCGGGCACGATGCGCGCGATGACGCCCTTGTTGCCGTGACGGCCTGCCATCTTGTCGCCGATGGAGAGCTTGCGCTTCATGGCGATGTAGACCTTGACGAGCTTGATGACGCCCGGAGGCAGTTCATCGCCCTTCTTGAGCTTTTCCTTGCGCTCTTCGGTGATCTTGCGCAGAACGTCGATCTGGCGCGAGGTCATTTCCTCGATCTCTTCGATTTTTTCTATCAGAAGAGGATCTTTTTCGTTGAGCTTGAGGCGCTTGAGGTTGCGCGTGGAGATTTTTTCGATCAGGTCACGCGTCAGCTCGACACCCTTGATCAAGAGGCGCTTGTTGGTCTTTTCGTCGTGCAAATCAGCCTGGAGAATTTTTCCGCCGAGGAGATCCGAAAGACGCTTCAGGCGCTCGTCGGTCAAGATGCGGATTTCGTCCGCGAGGTTCTTTTCCAATTTGAAGACCTGCGAAGCTTCGATGGCCTTGTGGCGCTCGTCTTTTTCTCCGCCCTTGCGGGTGAAGATCTTGACGTCCACGATGGTGCCTTCGATTCCCGGCGGGCAGTAGAGAGACGCGTCGCGAACGTCGCCGGCTTTTTCGCCGAAGATGGCGCGAAGGAGTTTCTCTTCGGGCGTCAGCGTGGTTTCGCCCTTGGGCGTAACTTTGCCGACGAGAATGTCGCCCGGCTTCACAACCGCGCCGATGCGGATGACGCCGCTTTCGTCGAGGTTGCGAAGGAACGATTCGCTGATGTTCGGAATGTCGCGTGTGACTTCTTCCGGGCCTAGCTTGGTGTCGCGCGCTTCGATTTCGTACTCCTCGATGTGAATCGAAGTGTAGTAATCGTCCTTGACCAGCTTTTCGCTGACGAGGATGGCGTCTTCAAAGTTGTAACCGCGCCAGGGCACGAACGCGACGAGCACGTTGCGGCCAAGAGCGAGTTCGCCACGGTCGGTGCAAGGACCGTCCGCGAGGACCTGGCCTTTCTTGACGCGATCGCCGACGCGAACGAGCGGCTTCTGGTTGATGCAAGTGTTCTGGTTCGAGCGCTTGAACTTGATAAGCGTATAGATGTCCGCACCGACTTCGCGGCTGAGAACGCCGGAGTGATCGGATTCGACGCGAACGATGATGCGCTCGGAGTCAACTTGATCCACGATGCCGTCGCGCTTGCAGAGCACGACTGCGCCGGAATCGCGAGCAGTGACTCGCTCCATACCGGTGCCGACGAGCGGAGCTTCTCCGCGGATCAGAGGAACGCCCTGGCGCTGCATGTTGGAACCCATGAGCGCGCGGTTGGCGTCGTCGTTTTCAAGGAACGGAATCAAGCTGGCGGCGACGGAAACGAGCTGCTTCGGCGAAACGTCGACATAGTCGACTTCTTCGCGATTCTTCAAAACGAAGTTGCCCGCCTGGCGGCAGTTGACGAGTTCGGTGGTAATGCGGCCCTTGTCGTCAAGCGCAACGTTGGCCTGAGCAACGACGTACTTGTCCTCTTCCCATGCGGAAAGATAGAAGCAGTACGGTTCGTACACGACCTTGCGGCGCTTGAGCTCATCGTTGAGCTCTTCGACGCGGTCCTTTTCGATGATTTCGCCGGCCTTGAATTCGCTGTCGCCAGCGTTCACGACCTGAACGTAATCGATGCAGCGGCCGCCCTTCACTTTGCGATATGGCGATTCGATGAAGCCGTAATCGTTGATGCGCGCAAAGCAGGAGAGGGAGCTGATGAGACCGATGTTCGGACCTTCCGGCGTTTCAATCGGGCAGATGCGGCCGTAGTGGGTCGGGTGAACGTCGCGGACTTCGAAACCAGCGCGTTCGCGCGAGAGACCGCCCGGTCCAAGCGCGGAAAGACGGCGCTTGTGGGTGATTTCGCTGAGCGGGTTGGTCTGGTCCATGAACTGGCTGAGCTGCGACGAACCGAAAAATTCGCGGATCGCGGCCATAACCGGCTTGGCGTTGACCAGGTCGTGCGGCATCGCCGTGGACATTTCCTGATACACGCTCATCTTTTCCTTGATAGCGCGTTCCATGCGGACGAGGCCGATACGGAACTGGTTTTCAAGCAGTTCACCGACCGCGCGAACGCGGCGGTTGCCGAGGTGATCGATGTCGTCGACGACGCCGATGTTCTTGCGCAGCTTGAGCAAGTACTTGATCGCGGCGACGAAGTCCGGCGATTCGAGCGTGCGATTATCGAGCGGCGTATCGAGGCCAAGCTTGATGTTGAACTTCAAGCGGCCGACGCGGCTGAAATCGTACTTGCGCGGATCGAAGAACATACCGCGGAAAAGATTCGTAGCGGTTTCAAGCGTCGGAGGATCTCCGGGACGCAGCTTGCGATAGATTTCGATGAGCGCTTCTTTCGAGGAGCGGATCGAGTCCTTATCGAGAGTGCGCGAGAGAACGACGCCGATGTCATCGCGCTCCGGGAAGAAGACGTCGACTTCCGTGATGCCGCCTTCGGCGAATGCTTGCCAGAGATCAGCGGTCAACGGCTTGTTGGCTTCGAGAAGAACTTCGCCGGTTTGACGATTGACGACGTCGGCGACGGAGTATGCGCCTTCGAGATCGGCGAGAGCAGCGCGAACCTGCGAGATTTTCGCCTTAATGAGTTCCTTCAGGAGGTTATCGTTGATGCGCTTGTGCGCGCCGACGACAACTTCATCGGATTTCGGATTCTTGATTTCGTGCGTAAGCTTGCGGTCCACGAGACCGGGCGAAACGTTCCAGAAGAGATCCTTGTCGCGCAGAGAGATGCGCTCCACCTGATAGAAGGTGCGAAGGATGTCTTCATTGGACTTCATGCCGAGCGCGCGCAAGAAGATGGATCCGAGAAATTTGCGTTTGCGGTCGATGCGAACGTAGAGAATGTTCTTGGAATCGTATTCGAATTCCACCCACGAGCCGCGATACGGAATGATCTTCCCGAGGAAGTAGCTGCGGTTGTTGGCGGACTCGAAAAAGACGCCCGGCGAGCGGTGCAACTGGCTGACGATGACGCGCTCGGTGCCGTTGATGATGAAGGTGCCGTTCTCGGTCATCAGCGGAATATCGCCGTAGAAAACTTCCTGTTCCTTGATGTCGCGAATGGTCTTCGCGCCGGAATCAGGATCTTTGTCGTAAATGGTGAGGCGAATGGTGACTTTGAGCGGGGCAGAATACGTCATGCCGCGCTCCTGACATTCGTTCACGTCGTACTTGAGCTGCATGGCGACCGGGTCGCCGCACTTGTTGCAGAAGGTCGGAGTGTTTTTGTTAAACGTGCCGCACTTGTGGCAGATGACGTCGCCAGTCTGATAAGGATTGGTGACGACGCTTGCGCCGCAATTCCGGCAGGTCGCGCGGAGGTGGTGCAGCCCCTTCAAGTTGCTGCACTTGCACTCCCAGTTGCCGATGGCGTAGTCCACGAATTCAAGCTGCGACATTTCGCGGAAATCGCGGATCGGAAACACGCTGGTGAACACTGACTGAAGTCCGCCGTCATCGCGCTCGCTCGGCAGTAAATCCATCTGCAGAAAGCGCTGATAGGACTTCATCTGGACTTCAATCAGGTTGGGAATTTGAATCGAGCTCTGGATTTTTGCGAAATCCAGCCGCTGACGTTCCCGGACGTGCTGATTGCTGTTCGACATGCGTGGTTTACCTCATTAAATTCGGGCAAAAATTCACCGAGAGGAGAAGAGACAAATAGCCGCTATGCGAAGCGAGTTGCCCGAACTCGTTGCGCACACGGCTACAGGCGGTCCCGGAGGGACGCGGGAATTGTTTGTAGTACCCAGCCTCGACGTGCGTAGTGAAATCCTTTGGCGCGACCTCTCCGCCCTTGGAGGCCACGCCATGATTCAAAACCGCAACCGATAAGACTGAAATCTGCGGGGCAGCCGCGGATTCCAGCAGAACAAGGAAAAAGGTTGATTACTTAACTTCGACCTTAGCGCCGGCTTCTTCGAACTTCTTCTTGATAGCGGCCGCTTCGTCCTTGTTCACGCCTTCCTTGACGGTTTTGGGAGCGCCGTCAACGAGGTCCTTGGCTTCCTTCAAGCCGAGGCTCGTGACTTCGCGAACGGCCTTGATGACGTTGATCTTGTTGCCGCCAACGTCGGTGAGAACAACGGTGAATTCCGTCTTCTCTTCCGCCGGGGCTGCAGCCGCTGCAGCGCCTCCGCCGCCAGCCGCTACGACCGTTGCCGCAGCCGCTGACACGCCAAAGGCTTCTTCCATTTTCTTAACCAGGTCGGACGCTTCAAGAAGCGTCAGGCCCTTGATTTCATCCAGAATCGTATCCACTTTCGACATGACTGCCAGTTCTCCTCTCAAGAACAGTATTGAAATTTTTCTGACCCGCGCCGGAATCCGGCACAAGCCAAACCCTTACGAACTAAACTTGTTGGCTTTGACCGCTTCGCTGACCGTAACGGCCAAGTTGCGAGGCAAAGCGTTGAGCGCCGTAGCAATTCTCTGCGCCGGAGCGTTGAGCAAGAACATGATCTTGCTGATCAACTCTTCCTTCGACGGCAGGTTTGCGAGCTGCTGAATTTCCAAGATGGAAATGACGCGGCCCTCGACGACACCGGCTTTGAATTGAAATGCCGGAACGTCCTTGGCAACTTTGGTGAGCGCTTTCGCGAGTGCGACCGGATCCGCATCCGTGTACGCGATGGAATTTGTGCCGCTCAAATTCTTCAAAAGGCTTTCAGCGGGAGTTCCCTGCCCTGCGCGCTCGGCCAGAGTGTTTTTGACTACTTTGTACTTGCCACCGGCGGCCTGTACGGCGCGGCGGAGTTTGGTGTCGTTTTCGACGGTGATGCCCTGGAAAGTCGACAGAATCACTGTAGAGACCTTGGCCAGTTCTGTTTTCAGCTTGTCCAAATCCTGCTGTTTTTCGCTTCGCTTTTTCATGATCCGGTTTCCTTCAATCCCTTACGCTGCGGCCGCGACGGCGGTTTCCGCTTCAGCCAAATCGATCCCGATGGCGGGACCCATGGTTGAAGTGAGCGTTATTTTCTTTACGTACTTGCCTTTCGCTGCAGCCGGCTTCGCTTTTACGACTGCGGTGATGACGGCGTGAGCGTTTTCGGAAATTTTCGGAGCGTCAAAATTAATTTTGCCGACTGGGCAGTGAACGATGCCGGCTTTGTCTACACGGAATTCAACTTTGCCGGCCTTGGTTTCCTTGATAGCTTTGGTAACGTCCGCGGTGACCGTTCCGGTCTTCGGATTCGGCATCAAGCCGCGAGGGCCGAGTACCTTTCCGAGTTTGCCGGCGGACTTCATCATGTCCGGCGTGGCGATGACGGCGTCGTAATCGGTCCAGCCTTCCATGATTTTCTGCACCATCTCATCGCCGCCGACGAAATCCGCACCAGCGTCCTTCGCTTCGCGCTGTTTTTCGCCGCTGGCGAGAACCAGGACACGCACGCTCTTGCCGAGGCCGTGCGGAAGAACAACGGTTCCGCGAACGACCTGATCAGAGTGCTTCGGGTCCACGCCAAGGTTAATGGCGAGTTCCACAGTTTCATTGAACTTCGTGTGATGCGTCTTCTTGATGAGCTCAGACGCTTCGCCGAGTTTGTACGGGCGCGGCTCGACGAGCTTGCGCGCTTTCTCGACGTGTTTGCCAGCTTTCTTTACCTTTGCCATTGCGACTGCTTCTCCAACGATCTCTTTTCGCCCGATGGTTCGTTTAGGCTTCCACGACTTCCAGACCCATATTGCGCGCCGTGCCCATGACGGTGCGGACGGCCGAGTCCAGATTGGTGGTGTTGAGATCGACAAGCTTGATTTTCGCGATTTCCATCACTTGTTTCTTCGTGACTTTGCCGACTTTGTTCCGATTCGGCTCCGCGGAACCTTTTGCGATATTCGCCGCGCGCAGCAAAAGAACGGAAGCTGGCGGCGTCTTCAAAATAAAAGTGAAGCTGCGGTCGGTATAGACCGTGACGAGAACCGGGAAAATCATTCCGTCCGGTTCTTTGCCGGTCTTGGCATTGAACTGTTTGCAAAAATCCATAATGTTCAAACCATGTGGACCGAGCGCGGTGCCGACGGGAGGTGCAGGAGTCGCTTTGCCCGCGGGTAATTGCAGCTTGATCGTCGTTTGTATTTTCTTTGGCGGCATGTTCCGTTCCCTTTACCTCAAAACTTCTTGTGGCGATGTAAAATCGCCGCTTAAATCTTGCCAAGCACTGCCGGGGCTAAAGCCCCCTTGAACTACACAAACCAGTTCGATCAGCCCAGCTTTTCTACGCTGGCGAAATCGAGTTCGACCGGCGTTGAGCGGCCGAAAATCGTCACGGAAACTTTCAATCGGCTGTGGTCGTTGTCGATTTCCTCAACCGTGCCGTTGAAATTCGCAAACGGGCCATCCACGATGCGGACTTGTTCGTTGCGTTCGTAAACAACCTTGGGCTTCGGCCGATCCTGCGGCGTGTGCACGCGGTTTATGATGGCGTCCACTTCGGCATCGCTGAGCGGCGAAGGCGAAGTGGCGGAACCGACGAAACCAGTGACGCGCGGCGTATTGCGCACGATGTGCCAGGTGTTTTCGTCGAGATCCATTTCGACGAGGACATAGCCTGGATACGACATACGCGACGAGACGACCTTTTTGCCGCTGCGAACTTCCACGACGTCTTCCATAGGAATCAGAACACGGCCAATCTGATCCTGCAGATTGAACGCAGCCACGCGGCTTTCGAGGCTCTCTTTGACTTTCTTTTCAAAGCCCGAATAGGTATGGATGATGTACCACTGCATTCCCATGTGATCCCAAACCCCTTATGCGTGAAAAATCTTCAAAACGTAATCGAGACCTTTTTGCGCTACCCATTCGACGATGGCCAGATAGATGCCAAAGAACGCGACCGTAGCGATGACGACGCCCGTTGTCGAAGTCACATCTTCGCGGCTTGGCCACGTAACTTTTTTCAGTTCGACGCGAACGTCGTGAAAAAATTCCGTCGTGTTCTGCAGCGAACCGCTTACGCGCTGCTGCAGTTCCGATGGCTGCTTTTCTTCGTCCATCTTTGCCACCTGCGTTGCCATACGTCCTCTTCCGTTTCCGTACTTCTGGTGTCCCGTACTGCTCAAACTCTGGCAGGGGAGGAGGGATTCGAACCCCCATACCCGGTTTTGGAGACCGGAGTCCTAACCGTTGGACGACTCCCCTAAAATCAAACCGGCCCTAGCCATTCCCCGAAAACAACCAGAAGTTATTTCACTTCCTTGTGTGGAGTGTGCTTGCGGCACGAATTGCAAAACTTCTTGGTCTCCAGCCGATCCGAGTGCTTCTTTTTGTTTTTTGTCGTTGTGTAGTTGCGATTTTTGCAATCGCCACACTGCAACGTGATGATTTCCCGCATGACTTGTTTCCCTTTTCTCTAAACCGTTTAGTTAAAAAACAAACTACTCCACGATTTCTGTTACGGCGCCGGCGCCGACGGTGTGGCCGCCTTCGCGGATGGCGAAGCGCAGGCCCTTTTCCAGTGCTACTGGCGTGATCAAAGTCACTTCGCAGCTCACGTTGTCTCCGGGCATCACCATT
>DATMMW010000013.1:0-73691 GCA_035569555.1 Candidatus Dormiibacterota bacterium
GCTGGCCACCTATGCCGGCACAGGGGCCAAGCCCAATCTTCTCCTCGCTCGCGCCCGCGCAGAGGAAGCCGCGCACAAATCTGTCCCCGCCGCCAAGGATTACCAGGCGCTCTTTTACAAATATCCGCTCGCCGACGAATCGAAAGACGCCGCCGTCGCTCTGCCGCGCTTGAACAAGCAGCTGCACACCGAATTCCCCTACGCCACCGGTGAAATGCAGGACCAGCGTGCGCAAATTTTCTATGACGCGCACAAATGGCACGAAGCACGCGTTGAATACGAAAAGCTCGCCACAATTTTGAAAGATCCCGCGAATCCCATCCGCCAGCGCGCCCTCGTCCGCGCCGCCGAATGCCGCCAGCACCCCAAGCCCGCTCCCAGCCTCTTCGTGAAACTTGCCGTCACCGATGCCGAAGCCGACGCCGAACGCCTCTACGATCTTTCGCAAGCCTGGCGCTCCGATAAACGCGAAACCGAAATGCTCTCGGCCATCGAAAAAAACGCCGCGCAATATCCGCAGAGCCGCTGGACCGAAGATGCGCTGATGGCCGCCGGCAATTACTACTGGGTCGAACTCGATCGCGCGAAAGCAGGGAACTACTACCAGCGTGTGCTCGACAGTTTCCCCGGCGGCAGGCACGCCCAGAACGCCGAATGGCGCATCGCTTGGATCGCCTACATCCAGCGCCAGCCCTTTGCCGACGAGAAAATGATCAATTTCCTGCGCAAGTATCCCTCAACGGGAACCGCGGTGAATGCTTTGTATTGGCTGGGCCGCAACGCCGAACGCAATGGAAATCCCACGCGCGCCCGCGCATTTTATGAAAAAGCCACCGACCGGTTTCCGTCCACCTATTTCGCGCACGCCGCGGATCAGCGCCTCGCCAAGCTCGCTCCCGGCGATTCCGATCCAGCCGACGCTCTCGCGGAAGTTCCCGCGCCCCCGCCGCTGCGCCCCTTTGACGAGCCCATCGCGCCCCTCGTCGCCGAACGCTGGAACCGCGCCCAGGCGCTCCGCACCATCGCCTTCGACGCTTCCGCTGAACTCGAACTCAAAGCCGCCTTCGCCGCCACCGCTTCCCCGCGCTACATGGTCGAAGCCGCGCAGGCCGCCTTCGATCAGGGCCATTTCGCCACCGGCATGGCCTACGCTCGCACCATTGTTCCCAGCTTCGATTCGCGCAACTTCAACGAAATACCGCTTCCCGTTTGGAAAGCGCTTTACCCGCTTCCGTATGAATCACCGGTGCGAAAGGAATCCAGCAAGAACGATCTTGATCCTGCTGTTGTCGCTGGCCTCATTCGTCAGGAGTCCACGTTCCAAGCCGATGCGGTCTCGCATGCGAACGCGTACGGCCTGATGCAGTTGCTGCCCAAAACCGCAAAAATTCTCTCCAAACAGCTTCGCGTCAAATACACAAAAAATCTTCTCTATTCGCCGGACTACAACATTCAACTCGGCACGTTCTATTTCAAAGGCCTCGTCCAACTCACGGGCGCGCCTGAATACGCTCTCGCCGCTTACAACGCCGGCGAAGACCGCATCGCCGCATGGAAAGCTGAGCGCACTTACGACGAAATTCCCGAGCTCGTCGAATCCATCCCATTCACCGAAACCCGCGAATATGTCCAAATCGTCCTGCGCAATGCCCAACTCTACCGCATGATCTATGGCACCGGTGCACCCACTCCCGCGACGACAGCCACGACCGGCGGTTCCTCGCATCAGGCCCGCCGCTAGGCTGTTCACGCTTTGTTTTTCCGCCGCACGACCGTAAACTTTCAATTCTCAACTTTTTAGGTGGGCAATGACTACTGAGTCCAGCATGGCGCAGATTTCTCGCCGCATGATCTCGGCTAAAGCTGAGCAATTCACCGAATCGGTCATTCGCGAAATGACCCGTCTCGCGCTCAAACACAACGCGGTGAATCTCTCACAAGGTTTTCCTGACTTTCCTGCTCCGGACTCCGTGAAGGAAGCCGCGCGTCAGGCAATCTCCGACGACATCAATCAATATGCGATTACCTGGGGCGCGAAGGCTCTGCGCGATTCCATCGTAGAAAAATTCGAGCGCACGCAAAGTATTCGCATCGATCCCGAGCGCGAAATTACGATTTGCTGCGGCTCGACCGAAGCGATGATGTCCGCTATGCTCGCGATCATAAATCCCGGTGACGAAATCGTTGTTTTCGAGCCCTTCTACGAAAATTACGGCCCCGACGCGATTCTCTCCGGCGCATCGCCACGTTTCGTCAAAATGAAGCCCCCCAAAGACGAAAATTCCGAATGGACGTTCGACTTTGAAGAACTGGCCGCCGCTTTCGGCCCGCACACGAAGGCAATCATCCTCAACACGCCCAACAATCCCACCGGAAAAGTCTTCACACTGCGCGAACTCGAATTCATACGCGATCTCTGCGTCAAGTGGAACGCCTACTGTGTCACCGACGAAATTTACGAGCATATTCTCTACGACGGGACCGAGCACATCACCATGGCCCGCCTCGACGGCATGCGCGAACGCACCATCGTCATCAACGGCATGTCCAAAACCTACAGCGTCACCGGTTGGCGAGTCGGCTGGGCCATTGCTCCGCCCGAACCCACGCAAGCTATTCGCAAAGTCCACGATTTTCTTACGGTCGGCGCAGCCGCACCCCTGCAGCAAGCCGGAGCCATCGCGCTCTGCTCGCCACAGTCCTACTACGATGGCCTCGCCTCCACTTACGCCAAGAAACGCGAGCGCCTTCTCAAAATTCTCACCACCGCCGGCTTCACTGTCTACAAACCGCGCGGCGCTTACTACATCATGACCGACATCTCGCGCTTCACGTTCCCTGAGCGAGATCCGCGTTTCGCATCCGATTCAAAGGACGTCGCCTTCGCCAAATACCTCGTTCAGGAAATCGGCATCGCCTGCGTCCCCGGTTCCAGCTTTTACAATGATGCGCAGGACGGTGCGTCACAGGTCCGTTTCACCTTCTGCAAGCGCGAAGAAACCCTCGCCGCCGCCGAAGTCCGCTTCGCCAAACTTAAGGTATAAATTTACCCTCAATTCCAAATAAAAATGGCACGCGGTGTTTCTTGCGTGCCATAGAGTAAGCCTTTTATTTACAGCTACTTCTGAAATTTTAGGGGTAGGGAACTGACGGTCGGTTGCCCTGTGGTGGTTAGCCCCCTACCCCGCGAGTGGTCTTGCCTGTATAGACGAGGCCAGCCCTTAAAAAGTTTCCTTTACCTTTGAAAATAATCTTCGCTCTTTGGAGTCAAACCAAATCCACGGCATCCAGGTAACGCGCCACAGCCACATCCCAGGAAAACTTCTCTTTGATCGCAGCCTGTAACGATTGCGCCGCTGCAGGCTCACCGTGAGTCAGCCATGCCTTTTTTGGTGCCGCCGTTAATCCGCCACACCATCGCAAAAGCTCGCTCTTTCCAGCATGCGCCGAGAATTGTCCCATGGTGATGATCTCCGCATTCACCGGCACTGCTTCGCTAAATAGGTGCATCACCTTCGCGCCTTCCTGCAGCGCTCGCCCGCGCGTTCCCTCAGCTTGGAATCCCGCCAGGATAACCGCGTTCTTCGCATCCGGCAGCCTTTGCGCCAGATGATGCAGCACGCGCCCGCCCGTTACCATTCCGCTCGCCGAAATAATGATGCAGGGCGTCTTCACATCGTTGATCTTCTTCGAATCGTCCACGCTTCGCGTCAAATGAAACTCGCGTAAGTTCAGCGGATCGTGGTCTCCCGTCTGGTCGAGTTTTGCCATGTCCAGATCGTGATCTTCCACGTGCCGTGCATAAAAGTCCGTCGCGCTCAGTGCCATCGGGCTATCCACATAAACAGGAATCTTTGGGATTCTCTGCTCGTCCTCAAGCTCCCGCAGAAAATACATAAAAGTCTGCGTTCTCCCGATTGCAAATGCCGGAATTACAATCGAGCCTCCGCGCTTTACAATGCGATTCACTGTGTCTGCCAGCAATTGCAACGGATCGCCGTCCGGATGCTCGCGATCCCCGTACGTCGATTCGCAAATCAAATAATCGCCGCTTGGTGGCGTAGTGGGATCTTTCAAAATCGGCTGGTTATATCGCCCTACGTCTCCGGAGAAAATAATCGTCGTATTTTTTCCGCCTTCGCGAATCGTCAGTTGAAAACTGCACGATCCCAAAATGTGCCCCGCATCAAAAGATTCGAGATGAAACTCAGGCGAGATATCAAACCCGCCGCTCCGAGGCATGGGAGCTAGCTGCTTCAGCATCGGCTCCACATCCGCCGTCGTGTAGAGGGGACGGATGTCTGCCGCGTTGCTGCGTTTCGCGTTTCGCTTCGCTCGTTCCGCGTCTTCCTCTTGCAAATGCCCCGAGTCCTTCAGCGAAAGTGTCGTCAGCTCAATCGTCGCCGCATTCGCATAAATCTTGTTTTTGTAACCGTCACGAGTCAGGCAGGGAAGCCACCCGCAATGGTCCAGGTGTGCATGCGTCAGAACGCAATAATCAATCGTTCCCGGATTCACCGGCAGCGGTTTGAAATTTCTCTCTTCCAAATCCCGCGAGCCTTGAAAAATTCCGCAATCCACAAGTAATTTCTTGCCAGCCGCCTCTACCAGATACTTCGATCCCGTTACTGTCCCTGCCGCTCCCAAGAACGTTAGCTTCGCCATCCGGTTTCCCCTGTGAGTCTGAGCGTCCTAACCTTACCCTAATCTCGCGCTATAAGACAAAACGCACCCGATGCCGCTTCTTTTTCGGCAGTTTGCGTTCTTTGTTTATCCTTACCTTTCGTCTTTTGACGTGTGTATCCGAACGCATGTGCACAGCATCTCTGTAGTGGCCGGTCTCCACGCCGGCGTATTTTTCTTGTCTTGGTCGCGGCGGCTCATGAAAATCATCCTCTTCGGCGCAACCGGAATGATTGGCCAGGGCGTTCTCCGTGAATGCCTTTTGGATCCCGGCGTTGACGTCGTCCTCTCCGTCAGCCGCAGTTCTTTGCACCAACAACATGCAAAGCTACAAGAGCTCGTCACGCCCAATCTCGCCGACCTCAATGCCTTCGCATCACAACTCACGGGCTTCGATGCCTGCTTCTATTCTTTGGGCGCATCCGCAGCAGGAATGAACGAGGAAAATTATCGCCGTATCAATTACGACTTGCCTCTCGCTGTCGCAAATCTTCTCGTCAAGCTCAATCCGCAAATGACTTTTATCTACGTCTCCGGCCGGGGCACCGATAGCACCGAAAAAGGCCGCTCGATGTGGGCACGAGTGAAAGGCCAAACCGAAAACGCTCTCCTCCGCCTGCCATTCAAAGCCGCCTATATGTTTCGCATTGGTGCGGTCCTCCCGCTCCATGGCATCAAATCCAAAACATCTCTCTACAATCTCTTCTACGCTGTTGGCACGCCGCTTATGCTGTTGATTCGCAAATTCTCCCCGCAATACGTCCAAACCACCGAAGAGGTCGGCAAAGCCATGGTCATCGCCGCCAAACGCGGAGCACCCAAACCCGTCCTCGAAACCTCCGACATTTTCCATCTCCTCAATTCCTAATCTAATTCCCAATCTCGCACGATTTCCAAACACGCGCCCAAACAAAAGAGGAGCAAGCAACCGTGCTCACTCCTCTTTCTCTTTCCGAAACTAGAGCTATATCAGGCTAGATCGAAGCGATCGTTGTCCATGACCTTGGTCCATGCTGCCACGAAGTCATTCGCGAATTTCTCCCTTGAATCCGCGCATGCATAGACTTCCGCGAGGGCGCGCAACTGCGAATGAGAACCGAAGATCAAATCGACACGCGTTGCTGTCCATTTGAGATCGTTTGTCTTCCGGTCGCGGCCCTCGTACACCGCCCCCGAGCCGTTGGATTCGCTGGATGGCTGCCATACCGTGCCCATGTCCAGCAGGTTGACGAAGAAGTCGTTGCTCAACGTTTCTGGCCGCTTCGTAAAAACGCCGAGTTTGGACTTCCCCGTATTTGCACCAAGCACGCGCAGGCCGCCGACGAGAACGGTCATCTCCGGAGCCGTCAGTTTCAGCAATTGCGCCTTATCGATCAATTGCTCTTCAGCCGATAGGCGCTGTCTACCCCGCCGATAGTTGCGGAACCCATCTGCGGTTGGCTCGAGCGGCTCAAAGGATTCGACCTCGGTTTGTTCTTGGGACGCATCCACGCGCCCCGGCGTGAAAGGGACCTTCACATCATGTCCGCCGTCTTTCGCGGCTTTCTCGATTGCCGCACCGCCGCCAAGAACAATCAGGTCGGCAAGCGACACCTTTTTCCCGGCTGACTGTGAAGTATTGAAGTCCTTCTGTATCGCTTCGAGCTTCTGTAGGACTTTCGCCAGTTCTGTCGGCTGGTTTATCTCCCAATTCTTTTGCGGTTCGAGGCAAACACGGGCGCCGTTCGCACCACCGCGCTTGTCAGAGCCGCGGAATGTTGAAGCCGACGCCCACGCCGTAGAAACCAGTTGGGAAACGGATAGGCCAGAGGCAAGGATCTTCACTTTCAGTGCGGCAATGTCCTGTTCCCCAATCAGCGGATGATTTACTGCAGGGATCGGGTCTTGCCACGGCAGCGCCTCTTTCGGAACCAGCGGGCCGAGATACCGCACAACCGGGCCCATGTCGCGATGAGTCAGCTTGAACCATGCGCGCGCAAACGCGTCAGCGAACTGATCCGGATGCTCGTAGAAGCCCCGTGAAATCTTTTCGTAAGCCGGGTCAAACCGTAAGGCGAGGTCCGTGGTCAGCATGGACGGCGCATGGCGCTTCGACGAATCATGCGCGTCCGGCACAGTGCCATTGCCTGCGCCATTCTTCGGTGTCCACTGATGCGCGCCGGCCGGGCTCTTGGTCAATTCCCAATCATGGCTAAACAGATTCGTGAAAAAGTTGTTGCTCCATTTTGTCGGCGTCGTTGTCCAAATGACCTCAAGTCCGCTGCCGATTGCATCGCCAGCTTTGCCAGTGCGGTGTTTGCTCTTCCAGCCGAGCCCCTGCTCTTCGATGCTCGCGGATTCCGGTTCTGCACCGACCAGTTTTGCATCGCCGGCGCCGTGAGTTTTGCCGAAGGTGTGCCCGCCGGCAATCAACGCGACCGTTTCTTCGTCGTTCATCGCCATGCGGCGGAACGTTTCGCGAATGTCTCTTGCTGCCGCAATCGGATCGGGCTTACCATTCGGCCCTTCCGGATTCACATAGATCAGACCCATTTGTACGGCCCCGAGAGGACTCTGCAGATCGCGCTCTCCACTGTAGCGCTCGTCCGCCAGCCACTTGCCTTCCGGGCCCCAATAGACATCTTCTTCGGGCTCCCAAACATCCGCGCGACCTCCGCCGAAACCGAATGTCTTGAAGCCCATGGATTCGAGCGCCACATTGCCTGCGAGAATCATCAGGTCGGCCCACGAAATTTTCCGGCCGTATTTCTGCTTGATCGGCCAGAGCAGCCGGCGCGCCTTGTCGAGGTTTACGTTGTCCGGCCAGCTATTGAGCGGCGCAAACCGCTGCTGTCCGGCTCCGGCACCTCCGCGGCCGTCGCCAATGCGATACGTGCCTGCGCTGTGCCACGCCATTCGGATGAATAGCGGCCCGTAGTGGCCAAAGTCGGCTGGCCACCAATCCTGCGAATCCGTCATCGCGGCATGAAGATCCTTGATCACAGCATTCAGGTCGAGGCTCTTGAATTCCTTGGCGTAATCAAACTCCTCCCCCATTGGATCTGACAATGGAGATTGCTGGTGGAGAACCTGCAGGTTCAGCTGATTCGGCCACCAATCGCTGTTCCTCGGCGCCGAGGTTTTCCCCGTGAATGGGCATTTCGCTTCCTTTGACTCGTTCTGTTCGTGTGTACGGACTTCCTTATCCATGACCTCGTCCTCCATGCGTACTTGATCCAAAATGACTTCGATCTAATCGAAAGCGTCTGCCGGTTGCCGATTCGAACAAATCGTGGGCCTGTTATTGCCAACGGGCGTCGCATTAAACGGCTGCGCCTCTCCCGCTGGCAACTAAGGAAGAGTACGCATAGTGATTCTATTGTTCCAATATCTAGTTCAGATAGAATGGATAGGCGTTGCCTATAGGTAGTGTGCAGAATCTTGCTTGCGCCGCATCGTATATCGGTCGGTCCTGATCTCCGGGTCTCTTTGAAATGGAACTTCACCAACTCCGTTACTTCTGTGCTGTCGCCGACACAGGCTCTTTCTCCCGTGCCGCCGAGCAATCCCACGTCTCCCAACCCTCACTCTCCCAGCAAATTCTCAAGCTCGAAGACGAACTCGGTGCCCGCCTCTTCGACCGCCTCGGCCGTTCTGTCCGCCTCACCGAACTCGGCAAGACATTTCTTCCACGTGCACGAGCCGTCCTCCGCGAACTCGAGGCTGCGCGCGGCGACGTCGTCGAACAAAAAGATTCCATCGCCGGCTCAGTCACCATCGGCGCTATCCCCACCGTCGCTCCCTATCTTCTTCCTCGCATCCTCACATCTTTCTCCAGAAAATTTCCTCAAGTCCATCTCACAGTCGTTGAAGAAATCACGCCAGTTCTGCTCGACCGCCTTCGCGCCAGCTTGGTTGATATTGCCGTTCTGGCACTCCCCATTCGTGGCCACGAGTTCGAATCCTTCCCGCTACTCACCGAGCCTCTGTTCGCCGTTCTCCCGCAAAAACACAAACTTGCCATGCGCCGCTCCATCTCCCTCAAGGAAGTCCGCAAAGAACCGTTCCTGCTCCTCCGTGACGGCCACTGCTTTCGCGAAAATGCCGTCGCCGCGTGCGATCGCGCGCGCGTTCATCCGCAGGTGATTTTCGAAAGTGGCCAGTTTTCAAGTTTGTTGGGAATGGTGGGCGCGGGAATGGGAGTCTCCCTCATCCCGCAAATGGCTATGGACAAAAAATCAAACTGCCGCTACGTGCCGATTTCCGATCCGGGAGCCACACGTACTATCGGAGCCGTAGTCCTCCGCGGCCGTTCCCTCACACGCGCAAACCTCAGCTTTTTGTCCTTGCTGCGTCAATTCGCAAAGTAATAGCGCTTTATGCTTCGGGTTTTAGGTCGCGGTGAGCGATTGTGAGCCGCTCCTCCGTTAGGTCCAGTTCGCGTTCCAACTGCCGCAAAAGTTCGTCGCTGATCTCGCCTTTATTTCGCAGGTGAACTGCAGTCCGTCGTTCCACGAGCACCATCTCACGCAGTAAACGCGAGTGCTTGTCCATGTGGTTGCGCGCGCGCATCGTTTCAGGCTCATTCTCGTCAGAGAATTTTTCAATCTTGGTCTGGTACATTCTCACGAGCGTGTCATACACTTCCGAAAATTCCTCGCCGTCCTTTTCTCTTTCCTTGTTCAATCGCTCCAACGCTGCACGCAAAATTTTCCGCCTCGCCTTATGTTCCTCTTCATGCGACACACCGGCACCAGCCAGGCCCAGCGCCCGAATCAGCGGCGGCAGCGTCAACCCTTGCCCCACCAGAGTCACGATAATTACCGCGAACGTCAAAAAAATAATCATGTTCCGCTGTGGAAATGCCGCGCCGCTCTCTAATGTTTCAGGCAGAGAAATCGCCGCGGCCAGCGCAATCACGCCCCGCATTCCCGTCCATCCCACGACAAAAATACTCTTCGCCCCAGGTACTGACACTTCCTGATGGAGAATGTACCGGCGAATCGCCACCGAGACGATTGTCCCGGGATACATCCAGATCAATCGTAGAAGAATCAGAATCACGCTCAGTGCCAGCCCATAAATAATCAGCTCGCTCATCTTGTGATCTTTCAATTCGCCGATCACATAGGGCAGTTGCAGCCCAATCGCCACAAAAACCAATCCATTCAGTACGAACGTCAACGATTCCCACACTGCCCAAGCCTGCATGCGCACCGTCGGCGAAAAAAACTCCGAACTCTTTCTCGATAGATATAATCCGCATGCAATTACCGCCATCACTCCTGACGCGTGCGCAGCTTCCGCCCCTAGATAAACGACGTAAGGCACCAGAATGCTCACAGTAATCTCAATCGGCCCGTCATCCAGCCGCCGTTCGAACCACTCCACCACGAGCCCAATCACCAACCCCACGGCAATTCCTATGCCGATTAGGTATAGCAGGCGCAAGACTCCTTGCCCAACCGTAGGCCGCTCCCCGTTCACAACCATAGCCACCGCAAACGCCAACGCGACAAGTCCCGTCGCGTCATTCACCAAGCTCTCGCCTTCCAGAATCGTCACAATCCGCTTCGGCAATCCGAGGTCGCGCGCAATCGCCGCTGCAGCAATCGCATCCGTTGTGGACACCACTGCGCCCAGTACAAATCCCAGTCGCCAATCGAATCCTTTGAATACCCATGGCGCTGCATACGCCACACCCACTGCAGTGAACGTCACCAGCCCAACCGCAAGCATCGTGATGCCTACAATGTTTTGCCGAAAATCCCGCCACGATGTCTGCCATGCACCGCTGTATAGCAATGGCGGTAGCACTACCAGAAAAACAATCTCCGGATTGAGCTGAATCTTCGGGACTGCCGGCACAAAACTCAGTGCCAGCCCCGCAATCACCAAAACAATCGGATACGGCGTCTTCAGCTTCTGCGCCAGCACTGCAAATAGCACAACCAGCACCAGAAGAATCAGCGCCACCAACTCTGCCGCGTGTATTCCGCCACCGTCCATTCGTCTACCCGAATTCGGGCCTCCGCAAAATCGAGCTTAACGATACCTTATTCTCCCAGCATCCGATTACGCGCAACGTGACTCGGGCAATGCTAAACTTTTGCGGCATTTCAATCTCTTCGAAGGCGTTCGATGGTACACAGTCTCATCTTCCGCGAAGTCGCCATGGTTTTTGCCGGAGCGCTGATTTTCGGCATGCTCGCTTGGCGTCTGCGCCAGCCACTCATTCTCGGCTACGTTTTTGCTGGCCTCGTCCTGAGTCCATTCACTCCCGGACTACGCATCCACGACGTCCACACGTTTGAAGTCATGGCTGAAATCGGAGTCATCCTTTTGATGTTCTCCGTTGGCATCGAATTCTCCATTCCCGAACTCCTCAAAGTGAAGTGGGTCGCGCTCATCGGAGCGCCTCTTGGAATCTTCGTGTCCGTTGCGCTCGGCACAGGCGTCGGCGAACTCATGGGTTGGCCGCTGCTTCAAGGCGTCGCGGTTGGCTGCCTCATCTCCGTTGCCAGCACCATGGTCATGATGCGCCTGCTCATTGATCGCGGCGAACTCTCCAGCCCCGTCGGCCGGGTCATGATTACGCTCACTCTAGTCGAAGATCTCGCCGTCATTATTCTCACAGTGCTTCTGCCGGCGCTCGCTGGTGCCGGTTCGTCCGGCTACGGTCAAGTTGCGTGGAAAATCGGCAAAGCGCTGCTCCTTCTCATCCCGGTCATCCTCGCCGGATGGAAACTCGTTCCAGCCCTCATGAATCGCGTTCAACGCACTTGCAACGAAGAGATTTCCTTAATGCTCGCACTTACGGTTTGCCTCGTCGTCGCCGCCATCACAGAAGCCGTCGGCCTCTCGCTCGCTCTCGGCGCATTCCTCGCTGGGCTGCTCCTCGGCAACTCCGATTTCGCACACAAACTCGCCAAACAAACTTTCTCCATCCGCGACGCTTTCGTCGCCGTCTTTTTCGTCACGGTCGGAATGCTCATCGACCCAACCACTTGGATCTCCAGTTGGAAAGTCATCTTACTGATCGTCGCGCTCGTCCTGGCAGGGAAGTTCGTCATCTGGGCAGGAATCGTCCGCCTCTTCGGCTACTCTTGGGATACCGCCTTCCGCACCGGCATCGGCCTGACGCAAATCGGCGAATTTTCCTTCATCCTCGCGCAAGTTTCTCTGAGCGCCGGCCTCATCACCCCAGAGATCTACCATGCAACGCTGGCCGCCTCCCTCATCACCATTCTCGCCAACGCCACTTTCTTCAAATTCCTCAAGCCAGCGCAAACTGGCGATGCACCTTCGCTACCTGCCGCAACAGAAGCATGATCCACTCCTAGTTTCTTCTCGGGCCTTGTAGTGGCCGGTCTTCAGACCGGCGCTTTTGACTTTCCCAAGCTGGCCTCTCGCGCCGTTCTGGACGCCATCCGCAGCCCAATGTTAAACTTGTTTTGTTGTCCTTCGGTGGGGCCGTGGCGCAGTTGGGAGCGCGCCTCGATGGCATCGAGGAGGTCGAGGGTTCGAATCCCTTCGGCTCCACCAAATTCACTTCCTTCAAATTACTGCGCCCGATGCAACCGCCGTGCTATTTTTGAACTCTTAATACTTGGCTATCTCAAATTATCTTGGAGTTGTCGCTTGCCTAGCTTTGTAAGATTGTCTCGGCGAATTCTCAAATCTCTCCCGCTCCTTCTGTTCTTTTTCGCTGTAACACTCTCCGCCCAATCCACCGGCCCGCTCACTCCTCCACCCGCCACCGGCCCCGCCCCTAGTGCGCCTGGAGGCACCACTCCTAAACCCGCTCCGCGCAAGACTACCGAGTCCCCCGTCACCAATGAGCCGCCGTCAATTCCCACCGATCAAATCATCAAGAAATTTGCAGAGCGCGAAGTCGAGCTGAAAAACGTTCTGAACTCCTACACTTGGACCCAGCATTTCCTGTTGCAAACTCTCGACTCGGACGACGTGCCCGACGGCGAATACGAAATTGAAAGCGATGTCCTTTTTGACGCGGCGGGCAGGCGCATCGACAAAGTTACCTACGCTCCCGGCAACACTCTCAAACGCATACTCCTCACTCAGCAGGATCTCGACGACCTGAAGAAAATTCAACCTTTCTCTTTTACCGGTGACGAGCTGCCAAAATACAACATCACATATGTTGGCCGGCAGAAGATAGACGAGCTTTCCACTTATGTTTTCGATGTCGCTCCCAAAGTCATCGAGAAAAACCAACGATACTTCCAGGGTCGCCTCTGGGTCGACGACAAGGATATCCAAATTGTAAAAACGCACGGCAAAGCCGTTCCTGACATCATTAAGAAAAATCAGGAAAATCTCTTTCCGCGTTTTACCACTTACCGCGAAAATCTTTTTGGAGATCTTTGGCTGCCCACCTACACGCGCACCGACGATACGCTTCGCTTCCGCGAGGGGCCTGTCCATCTCGTGGCCACCGTTCGATACACCAACTATAAACGCTTCGGCTCCACCACAAAAATCGGCGTGGGAACCGAAGCTCCTCCGCAATAATCGCAAAAAGCTTTACGAGTCTTTATCGAATGCCAGTTTGGCCGGCAGGAATCCGCGCCAGCGCATAAAGCGTGTAGCTTCCTAAAATCACTCCAAGCGGCAAATCCGGAAGCGAAAACAGCGCAGCCAGCACGGCAATTGAACGCGCATTTCCGCCGCGTCCCATCAACGCCAACCCGGCCAATATCCCCAGCACTCCGCAAAATGCAGAAAGAATCACAGCCACCACATAGACGACGTGAAACCCCGTCATCAAGCTGTAGGGATCCGCCACGCGCGTTAGCAGCGCCCCAAACATCACAGTCGCCGTCCCCGAACACAGCATAAGCACCGCGCCCGACAGCAATCTCCACACGCCGTAAAAAATCCAGCATATTCCCAGTGATCGCATCACGCGCCTCCCCGGCAATTCTTCTTGTTTTTCGTGCTTGACCCGATCGAACGGTCGGTATTCAGCGCAGGTTTTTCAGACGAAATGAGAAGAGGAAAGTCGTCCCAGCCCTAATGTCCCCGATTTCTCGGAGCGCCCGCCTTCCCTCTTCCCGATCGTTTGTGGGGTTGTCCCCACGCGCATATTCTCAATAACGCATAGCGCATTTGCTATACATCGATTCCTGTAGCCGGGAAGGAAATTTTCCTGAGTCGTTTCTTATTTCTTCGAGGCAGAAGAGGAAGGGATTTTTGCAGCTCAGGACATCAGCTCCGGAGACGCCCGGCAGGACTGAGCGCTCGAATCTCTTCCCGCGTCAACTCTCTCGCTTTCCCTTTCGACAAATCCCCAAGTATCACCGGCCCAATCGCCACGCGAATCAACCGCAAAACCTCAATGCCACACGCTTCCAACATTCTTCGAATCTGCCGGTTCTTTCCTTCATCCAACACAATTTCCAGCCACGAATTCTTTTCTCCCGCACGGAGCAATTTCACGCGCTTGGCTTTCAGAAAATCTTCGCCATCGGCAACACCAGCCTCTAATTTAGCTAGAAGGGAACCATCCGCCACTCTTCCGATCTGCACGTGATACGTCTTCTCCAAATGACTCTCCGGTGCTGTCACGCCTGCCGCCCATTCCGTATCATTCGTCAGCAGTAATAATCCTGCGCTCGCTTTATCCAGCCTCCCTACCGGCCCCATCCACGGCAAGCCCTTCGGCAAAAGCTCGTAAACTGTCTCGCGCCCCTTCTCATCTTCTGCCGTTGTCACAATCCCGCGCGGCTTGTTCATCATCCAATAGACCTTCTCCGCCGCTTTCACTCCAGCGCCATCCACCTCCACTCGATCTCGCCCGAGACGCACCGGCGCTTCCGGATCTCGTTTCATCGCCCCGTTCAACCGCACCCTGCCCGCGCGAATCAGTTCTGCCGCTTCCGACCGCGAACAAAACCCCATCTTCGAAAGCGCCCGTGCCAACCCTGTCTTCCTGTCTTTGGCCAATTCTGCTTTCTGCCTTTTCATCCGCTATACGCTTTCCGCCAATCCCGCATCCTACATTTCATTTGGGTTTCTATTCTTCAGCGTTTAGAATCCCTCAACTTGACGGAGGAAGTATGCCTCGCAATCTTTCTCGCTTGGCCATCCTGCTTTTCGCGAACGCTCTTTCCGCTGGCGCACCCATAATTCTCGCCCAGGATGCTGCAACTCCTTCACCCGCTACGGAAGATGTCTACCAAGCCCAGCGCAAATTCGCTATCGCTCTTCTCAACGATAAAAAATACCTTGAAGCACTGCCCGTCTTCGAATCACTCGCAAAACAGAACCCCAACGATCCCGAAGTCATTTTCGGCTGGGGCACGAGCCTGCTCAATCATTCCGCTACCGTAACCGACGCCACAGCCGCCCGTCAGGAAAGAATCCGCGCACGCGAATTGTTGATTCGCTCTAAAGAACTCGGCAAGAAGGGTGACCTCCTCGACAACCTTCTCGAAATGCTCCCTGCCGACGGCTCCATTACTTTTTCTTCCGCCGCTGACGTTGACGCCGCTATGAAAGCCGGAGAGGCCGCCTTCGCCAAAAACGACTACGAAGAAGCGATCAAAAACTATTCGCGCGCCTCGCAGCTCGACCCCAAAAATTATCAGGCTGTGCTATTTGTTGGCGACTCGTATTTTGCCGAGAAGGAATTTCCTAAAGCCGTCGAATGGTATGACCGCGCCATCGCGCTCGATCCCAACATCGAAACTGGCTATCGCTACGAGGCTGACCTCTACATCAAATCCGGCGAAATGGAAAAAGCGCGAACTCGTTCCATCCAGGCCGTTGTCGCAAATCCCTATTCACAAGTTACCTGGCGTGCGCTCAACTATTGGGCCAGTTCGAACAAAGTTGCGCTCAACAAGATTCACATCAACACGCCGGCTGCGGACACCAAAAACGGCCAGACAAACATTACCCTGAACATGAATTCCCCGGGTGGCATCACGGGGAGCATGGCCTGGATCATCTACGGTGGAGTTCGAACGCAGTGGCAAAAGGAAGAATTTAAAAAACATTTCCCGGATGCAAAAGAATATCGCCACAGCCTCCCGGAAGAAACGGCCGCGCTGAACACGGCCGCACTCGGCATCTCCAACGACTCCAAAAAATCTAAAAAGCCGCCCTCTGATCCCGACCTTGCTCTCTTAGTCAGGCTCTTCGACGCCAAAATGTTCGAGCCGTACGTTCTTCTCAGTGCGCCCGACCGCGACATCGCTTTGAACGACTACGTCCCCTATCGCGAGAAGCATCGCGACCAGCTCGAAACCTATCTCAGCCAGTTCATCGTGCCGCCCGCGCCAGCCAAGTAAAGCCAGAGAAAAACGGCCCTCCGAGCATTCGCCCGGAGAGCCATTTAATCGCACCCAACAATAACTTGCTATTGCTTGTCGTACACCACCACGTTCTTCACATCGTGGCCCTCTGCATCTTTGCCTATAAACGTTGACGTTCGCATCTTTCCATCCGCCGAAACAACTGACGTCACCGTCATTACCGCTTTACCGCCCTTTTTCATCGTCGCACGCACTGTATTCGCATCCACGCGCTCTACGGAAACCATGTCGGCGCCCGCTTGCAATCCAGTCCCGGGATAATCCTTCCCGTCGAGCATCGCATCGAACGCCAGCGTCGTCGCCTTTCCCGCCGCATCTATGCTCTCCGAATGAACTTTGTAGCTTTTCCCGTCCGTTTCAATCTTCAGCGTGATGCTTTTCGGCGCAGGTCCCGGACTGTACGTGGATTTTGCAGCATTCATCTTCCACGTTCCCGAATGTGGATCCGCTGCCAGGGCCGAAACGCTCAAAAGCACCACGGCGCACACTGCTATACACACAAAAAGTGCAACTTTCTTCACTCGCATAATTTTCCTCTCTTAGCAAACTGTTTGGGATGGGCCTGTTGCAGACGTTATCCTCGCAATTCGCGCATTTGTCCAGGAGATTCTCTCTGTACCGATGTTTCTTTTTCTGTGCCCCATTCCATAAGTTTTGCTATCCTGCGGCCAATGGACACCAGGGTTACTACAATCGACGAATATCTCGCGACGCTTACGCCCGAACAGCGCGCCTTTATGTGGAAACTCCGCAAACTCATTCACTCCGCCGCGCCCAAAGCTGAGGAATGTATTACTTACAGCATGCCCGGCTTCCGCCAGAACAGTCCCTTCATCGCCTTCGCCGCATTCAAAAACCACTACTCGCTTTTTCCCATGGGTGGAGCAACCGTCGACACTTTTAGAAAAGAACTCAAAGGCTTCGACACAAATAAAGGCACAATCCGCTTCACAGCCGAAAAGCCGTTGCCCGCATCGCTTATTCGAAAAATTGTGAAACACCGTTTGGCCATCGACGCGGCTAAAGCAAAAGCAAAAAAGGCCAAAAAGAAAAAGCGCTGAGCCGCATCGGCCCAGCGCTTATTGTTTTCGACCAGTCAGTTTGAATTTTAGGGAGTGTGAAACAAGGAGACGAGACCCACAACTTGTCTTAAATTTGCAGGGCCCGCTTCAGTCCAGTCGTACCCTGAGGAACTGAAAGCGGACCCCTGCATGCGCCTCACCCATGAGGCGCGGTAAGAAGGGCGGGTAAGAGCCAGTGCAACACACGACCCCCGCCCTTCTTATTGGCTACCTCCGCCAACTCAAGCTCAAAGTCTTACGAGTTCGGGCTTTCCGTGTGCCCGAATTCGCAAACGTTTCCCTCCGCCCCTTCAAGGCAGAGTCAGGACCTGGATGTGAGGAAAATCGCAGCGCGTGCGTTCGCTAGGGTGGCTCCGTCAGCTTTCCTGGGCGCGAATGCAAATCGGCCCGGCGCGGCGCCGCACTGCGTTGTATGAGGACTTGCTACGTTCGTCTTAAGGAGAGCAATCGAAGGAGCTGTTGACCGGACTTCGCAGGAGTGGCTTCGGTCGAATCTGGAATAATCGCAAATTCGACGGTGGATTCTTTTATGGTGACAATCTGGCCCTGCGCAGGAACCGTCGCACTCTGCGTTACTTCAAGCTGTTTGGTTGCACTCGCGCTCGAATCGTTTACATAGTCGTTCGACGTGTCGTCGCGCAAGCGCATGCTCTCCGGCAGTTCTCCGCAGAACAGTCCCAGACTGAGGGAGAACAGTGCTACCAGATAGAGTGTCTTCAAAATCCGCATCGGCCGCGCAATCTCTGCCTTGAGCTTCTCGGGTTAACGTTCGACAATGCCTTGTCTATTGCAGTGTCCGGCGAACGCCCCTCTCCGTCAATGGGAATTTCGTTTTGGTACCCATACCAACGTTGTTTGGCTCAAATCTTCCTCACCAGCAGCAACGACTGGTCATCAAACTGCGCACCATGCCGCGACACACTCGCCTTGATCTCATCGCAAATCTCCACGAGCGGCCTCGCGCCATGCTTCTGAATCTCTGCCTTCAGCCGCGCCACACCAAACTCTTCTCCCGCTTTGTTCACCGCCTCCAGAAATCCATCCGTATACAGCGCGAACATCGTCCCGCTCTCCGCCTCTGCGCCGGAAATTGCAAACGCACCCTCCGGCACAATCCCTAGCGGCATGTTCGGGCACTCAATCTCCGTCACTTCATTTGTCTTCGCGGAAAATTGCAGTACTGATGGATGCCCCGCCAGTCCCACACGCAATCCTTCCACGCTCGCCGCCACAAAACAAAATGTAATAAACATGTCCGGCTTTTTCAGTGGATAAAGCACTTCATTCAGCCGCGGCATCAGCGCCTCGCTCCCGGCTCCCGAACTCAGCAGCATCCGCGAAGCGCTCTTCGCCATCCCCATCACCAGTCCTGGCGCCACGCCGTGCCCCGAAACATCCGCCAGATACGCCACCCAGCTCTCAGCGGTTCCCGCCACATCAATCAAATCGCCACCAACCTCGCCGCTCGGCGACGACCGCCCGTAAAACTCATACCCACCCAACTTCATATCAATCGTGGGCACCAGCACCTGATGAATCTCCTGCGCCAGCGCAATCTCCGCATGCGCGCGAAAATATCTCCGCCCCTCGGTAATGGATGCATACACAAAGCACGCATATCCCAAGAACGTCGCCACGACGATTCCATACGCATCCCACTGCAGCCGCTGCTCCAGCCGCGCGACCTCCTCCGCGTTCATCACACCCAGCGCCGGCGGCAGAGGCAGCCAACGGTTCAGCCAATTCATTAGCAAAAATTGCAAAAGGAACAGCGGCACCATCACTTTCCAGGACCGCTGCCGCATCGTCGTCCCCGCTGCTGCATACCCGACCGCACAAATACTGATGAGCAACACACTCAGCACATAGCGCAGTGCTGGCTGTCGTCCCATGTTCGCCATGTCGTTTGCGATTCCGATCGTGCAAAACAGAAAGAAAACGCCCAACGCAAAAATAATCAGCGCCTTCGCTGGGACCGTCGCAAGAAACCCTTTTCTGTATTCCATGCCCACCCGCCGTTTCGGGCCGCTACTATACCAAACGCCCTTTCTTCCGCCTCCATCTAAGTGCTTAATTTGTTTGGCTTTATGTGAGCCGTCCCTCTTTCCCCTGAGTGGAATTTAGGGCAAACACCGGATTGATGGAGTGGAACCCTGGACCATAATGGCAATCAGGAGAAAATTCTCGTGTCCCAACTCAGCGAAGCGAGCGCTGGAACTGCTGGAGGCGCACGACGCGAAGGCCGCACTGTCATGTCCGAGCCGGTAGAGCTCAAAAGCATCAGCCGGAACTGGAGCGCGGAAACTACGTCAACGCATAACATCAGTCTCCGGGGCGCCCGCGTGACCACGCAGCGGCTTTGGGAGCCAGGAAGTTTGTTGATGCTCAAATCTCTCCGCGGCAGCTTCTGGGCGCGAGCGCGAGTCGTCTACTGGCGGTCTTTTTCAAGCAGAGCGATCATCGGACTGGAGTTCCTCGTCCACGGCGGCGATTGGCCCCCGGCCAATTAATCCCGCGCCAGCCTCGCATCCTCTATCCACCTTGTCATCCCAAGCGAAGCGAGGGATCTGCTTTTCTCTACTCACTTGTACAGAATCGCCACGCGAGCGCTACCACCGATTTACTGCATTCTCGAATCACAATCAAACGCCGTAGGCGTGTCGCACGTAAGCCCAACGCGCAAATGCTGCTTGAGGAAGAGGCGGCCTCCCTCAGAAAAGACCGCCTCGTGTTGCACTTGTGTGGCTCTTGGGAGTTGGTGTCAGCAATGTAGGCGGACACGGAGATTCGGTCTATCGGAGGAAGACCCTAAATCCGACTACAATTCAACCAGGAGAACAACCTCGCTGGTTGATCGGTCGTTTCAATAATCAGGAGCTGTATAGGGAAAGTCAGAGATTTTTGCCATCCATCACTCGGTCCCCAAAACCGAGTTTTTTTTCATCCACAAAGAAGTTTCTTCCGGGAATTGCAATCCTACGGCAAATCGTCCATCTGAGAGCGGCTGGCAATAGACCACGCGAGCATACGTTTGCAAATCTCCGTCCGCAGAATTTATCAGCAGCTCCTCATTCGGCTCTCTGTACCGGCTCACCACGACTCTTATCCCCAAAGAGCATATATTTTCGGTCGTTGTCCGCTCGGGCTCGGTCGCAGTTGGCTCCTGAGGATTTAAAATTCGCACAGGGATCGCCAGCCGCGTTCGTTTCTCCAGGCGACCAGACCGTATCGGCATTTGGTGGTTCACTTGCCAAACCGCCTTTGGTACCGTCGCCGCCGGGCTGGGAAAGCTGAAAGACGGCAGGAATAATATGTAATGTGTCGGCAAGAGTCCTTTGCAGCCCTTTGCTGCAGGCTCTCCGACAAAAACTCATCTTGCTTGGGCGGGTCTTACGGCATATTTGTAACTAATTCCTGGCTTGCTGCCAGAGACCTCGCTCACAAACACTGTGAACTCATCCCTCACAGCCGGCCGGTCACTTCCAAATCTCGCAATGCCTTCTCGTCAGCTCTGCCCGCACATTTCTGCGTTTAGTGTGCTCATCTGCTTTTGGTAAGCTGCAAGTACCCACAACCGCTGCAATTCCTCATACGTGAAATACGTTTCTTCTTCATCTCCTGCGCGTTCTACGCGGCCTAATCCGCATTCCCTGGAAATGCGCTCGAGTTCTTCCTCCGGAATACCAAGCACACGCGAAGCTCTTGCCTGTGTAACGAATCTCGGAACCTCATTAATCATGCCCGCACCCCTTCCGCGCAACGGTTCTGGGCCGTTTGCTTTGCGGCTCTCAGAATGCCCTTGCGTTGCGCATTGTCCATTTGCTCGAACCTTCATAATTTTTGGGATGGCCCGCCTCCGTGTTGGAGCTGTTCGGTATTGGGGAGTAAGGAGGTGGGAGCCCTATTCCACGGAGGCGGACCATCCTCCTGCAAGCAACATAGCCTTTTTTGACAAGGAGTCTCAATCCAGTGAATCACCCAATTTCACTACAGGGAATTACCTTAGTCATCGTGATGAGGAACGCTCCTGGGCCTTGGCTTTTGTCGGGGCGGGTTTTGATTTTTTCTCCTGTGCCAAAAAAATGGCCCTCCGGCAGATTCCCGGAGGGCCACGCAAACATTCGGTTAATGGGTCAGTTTGATTTCATGAATCGTGATAACAGCGGTCAAAATTCAAACGGACCCTCAACCAATTCCTGCTACTCCTTGTCGTATACCACTACGTTCTTCACGTCGTGGCCTTCATTGTCCTTGCCCACAAACGTGGACGTGCGCATCTTTCCGTCTATCGAAACCACTGACGTCACGGTCATCACTGTCTGTCCGGCCTTCTTCGTACTCACGCGAAGAGTATTTGCATCCACTCGTTCCACCGACACCATGTCTCCGTTGGCAATTCCCGTCGCCGGATAATCCTTCCCGTCAAAGTTCGCCGTGAAGTCGACCTTTGTCGGCTTGCCTTCTCCGTCAATTCCTTCCGAATGAATCTTTACGCTCTTTTCCTCGGCCCAAACCGTCAGCGTAATGCTCTTCGCCGCCGGTCCCGGGCTGTAAAGGGACTTTGCTGCATTGAACTTCCAAGTCCCCGACTGCGGATCCGATGCCTTGGCCGCAACGCTCAGGAAGAGCGCCGCGCACACCACGGCACACACTATTGCTACTTTTTTGAACTGCATTGTATTCCTCTTTCAGTGAACTATCTCAGGTCTATCTTGGGTGGGCCTGTTAGCCTTGATTAGGACCCTTTCCAACGTGAATGTCCAGCTATATTCCTCCGCCGAACTGCGCCCGACTCTGCAGAAGCAGGCAATTTCGTCGGAAAGTTTTTGGAACCTGTCAGGCCGGAAGCGTCATTTCCACTGCTGGATCGAACATCTTCCGCTCGCGCGTCAGCCAAGCCGTTTCTTGGTGCTGCGCGCGGTAGAAGCCGCAACCTGATCGTCGATTGCCTTGATCTCGATCGCCAATTTGATGTCGGAAGGGTTTTTCAAGAACTGGTTGAACAAACGCTCACGCTTGGCTCTCAATGCTTCGAGTTTCTTTTTCTCATCGATTGCAGGCTCGCGCAGTTCTATCACTGATTTCCCGCTGCGGCTTTCGACGCGGCCTTCTGGAGAAAACTGTCAACGGCTGCCGTTCGCGTATCGTAGACATCGAAAATGGTTAGCAGCCTTGTCAGTTGCAGCACTTCGCGGAACTTCTGTCCCAACGCACAGAGACTGATCGAAGCTCCTTGCTTCTTTGCGCTGACGTGAGCCGCAACCAGGATCCCCAGCCCCGCGCTGTCTATGTACGTCACGTTCGACATGTCCAGCACGATCTTTTGCTTTCCCGCCGCGACCAGGTTCTTCACAGTTTCGCGCAGCGCTCCACTCTCTTCGCCGAGAACGATCCGGCCGTTCAACTCAACTATGGATACTCCGTCAATTTCTTCAATTTTGACTGCGACGCTCATAAATCTAACCTCTCTTGGGACTATACGCCTTTCGCCCGTCTAAATATCCGTCCAAATCGCCCTGACTCGAAAAAGCTGCCCGAAATCGAAGGCCGCCCCTCGCGCCACGATGTCATCCTTTGTCAGACTAGATGCTAGACTCAAATGGAACGAACGGGAGATACAACGATGCAAGCAGGCGATCAGACCGGAGCAGCGATTCTGGTACAAACCATCTTCTTGAAAGACGGCCATCTACAGGGACTTTTAGGGGAGCGAGCGTCGAAGAGTCCAGAAGCAGCGGTCGATTTCCTGAAGCCATTCTATATGGCAGCCCTAGCCATGGTCGAAAAAGCAAACTCCCAATAGAAAAGCTAGTCGAGGTTGTGGCTGCTAAGCACGCTAACCGGGCAAATGAGCCGCTTACCGGCGCTGGGTGCACGCTCTGTATGGGACGAGGTGCCTTATCGTCGCTTGCGTGCAAAAGTGAACTGCGCCTCTTTTTCTTATGGCGTAACCTGAATCAAGAGGGTTTGAAAATGCGTCACTGGGTACAGGCGCGCAAAGGGCTTTCGGCTGTTCACTTCCAAATTGCACTTCTGACTTTTGGGATACTCACAGTAACAGTGTTGCTGACCTGCTACGCCTATAGTCTCTCGCGATAAAAAGCAAGAGAATGCCGAGAATTAAGCAAGTGCCGGAAAGAAAATTCCAGCCCTTTTTCTATTCATGGGATCGTTTACTTCTCTTGCCGGATTCTCCGCTAATTGCTGGTCGCCAATACCCTTTGGAAGCTGCTGATTGCGGCTGCTTCCGTATCGTAAACATCGAAGATAGTCAGTAGCTTGGTGATTTGCATGACTTCGTGGAATTTCTTGCCCAGATTGCAAAGGCGTACGGACGCGCCCTGAGTTTTGGCGCTTAGATGCGCGGCAACCAAAGTGCCAAGGCCCGCGCTGTCAATATATTTGATGTCGGCCATGTTCAGGACAATTTTCTTCTTTCCTTCGGCGATCATACTCTTCAGTTTCTCACGAAAAGAATTGCTCTCATCGCCTAGAACAATGCGGCCGTCCAGTGTGACTACGGATACATCATCCACTTCGCGGTTCGTCATTTTTATGGTCATCTGATTCCTTTCTCGCTCGATACCGCTACCCATTTCGAAATGTTCTGGCCAGAGGTTGATTGACCTCGAAGGGCGCTCTTCTCGCTTCAACAGCCTCGATTGCGCATAGCTTTCGGTCAAGATGTGGCTCATTGCGTAGCCGGCCTGAATTCAACAGACACCCTTTACCCACAGCGGCACCGCATGTAGGGCACGGAACGGCAAGCAGCAGCTTTGGATTCATATCTCCCATTCTCATGCAGATAGAATACTTTGCTGGACTCTGCGCAACTGTCCGGTTTTGTACACCGGTTTTGCACACCGGTTTTGTGCACCGGTTTTGTACACAAGGACCGGATTGTTCAATTGTAGACAGACGCATGCTCCCCGCGGGTGCTATGCTTTTTGCGCTTGCAACCCGTTTGGCAGGGTTTGACGAAATCCTGACTTTACAAAGGGGCGCCTCTCGAACGGGGCGCCCCTTCCATTTAGTACACCTTGCGACATTTGAGGAAGAGCCACTCCCTTATCCAGTTTCTCGTGCAAATTTAGACTCCCATAGGCGGATCCCGCCGTGGGGTGAGCCGCCGGGGATTCCTTTGCTGTAACCTTTCGAGCGTTCGCTCGTAACCTGTGTGGCAATCAAGAATGACGGACATCGAAAACCTCTACGAACGCTATGCTGGCGATGTCCGCCGATTTGCCCTGTATTTGTGCGGCGATGTGGTGATGGCGGATGAGATCACTTCGGACACGTTTGTGCGTGCGTGGATGGCGGCTGACCGCATTCGCCAGCCGACGGTGAAAAGCTATCTTTTCGCCATTGCACGAAACGCGTATACCGATTTGTTGCGACGGGCCGCGCGCCACACCCAGCTTGACGAGAATATGCCCGATACGCGGCTCAGCCAGCTGACGCAAATCGAGCAGAGCGCGGAAGTACGCGCCGTGCTTGCGGCTTTGCAGCAGCTGCCAGAGGTGGACCGCACGGTGCTGCTGATGCGCGCGCTCGACGACATGCCATACCAGGAAATCGCGGAGACGCTGGGAATCCCGGTGGTCGCCGCAAGAGTGAAGGTTCATCGCGCAAGATTGAAGCTGATGCAAACCAGGCAGGCATGGCGGGAGGTCGTTCCCGCCACAGGAGTAAAACCATGAACGTCACACGGGAAGTGGTCACGGACTTATTGCCGATCTATTTTTCGGGCGAGGCCAGCGGGGATACGAATGTGCTGGTTGAGGATTATTTTCGTCAGGATCCCGACTTCGAACGCATTGCGCGCAGTGCGGCGACGCCGCTCGAAACTTTGCGGACCGCCGCGCCCATCGCGGCCGGCCCAGAAAAAGAGAAACGCGACCTCGAGAGCGTCCTTTGGGGATTGCGGCGGCGCAAGTGGTTGTTCGCCGTGAGCCTGTTCTTAACCCTCGCCCCGCTGTCATTCCATTTCACCGATGGCCATATCGTCTCTCTGATGGTTCGCGACTCCCCCTGGCACGCGGCGTTTGACTGGAGCCAGGCCGCGGTCCTCTGGTTCCTCTATTTCGCGCGCCTGCCCTGGCGCACCGCCATATTGGTGGCTGCGATCGGTTTTACGCTCCTCCCCATTCCATTCGTCTTGCACTCCGTCTCCGCTGCCCGACCAGTGCTAGAGTTCGCCATCGCTTGGGTAATCGCGGCATTCATCTGGTTCGCGTATTTCAGGAGGCGCCCTCGTTAGGACTATTGCGCACGCTTGTCCGCGGCCGGGTGCCCCAGGTTCGCTTTTTGAACCTGGGTCTTAGCTTCGTTGGGTGCCGCACCCTTCGTTCTTAAGGGTGCGGGTTTTTACTTTTTCTCCGCCGCCTTCCGTTTCTCTGTAGTGGCCGATCTTTAGATCGGTCCGTCTCCGTGTGGGGCACGACTTCAGTCCGCCCTCTTTCTTTTGATTTGCCTTCTTTCTTGCGCCGTCATCCCGACCGGAGTAGTCCGGCTTTTTTCCTGCGTGCGGTTTGTGCAAGCCCGGTTACGGAGTGGAGGGACCTCTCTTCAATCTCAACCTCTTCAGCCAATTCTCCCTAAACCACCAATCGGTCATCCCGAGTGAAGTACCGCGAGATCTGCTTTTGTCTTCGGTAGCGCCTATCCCTTCTTAATAACAACGTGGGTAGCATTCTCCCCAGTCACAGTTCGGATCGCCCTGAATCCGAGTCCATGCAGATTGATTCCCGAAAATAAATGCTCCCCTTCGCCCAGCATGACAGGCGACATAGCCAAATGCATTTCATCAATCTGATCTGCAGCCAAATATTGGCGAATGACGGACACACCGCCTCCAATGCGCACATCTTTTCCTTTGGCCGCTTCCTTCGCCTGCTTCAACGCAGCCTCTGGCCCTTCTATGACGAAGTGAAACGTCGTCCCGCCTTCCATTGCAAGAGGCGCCCGCGCGTGATGCGTAAGCACAAAGACCGGCACGTGATACGGAGGATTGTCGCCCCACCACCCTTTCCACGAATCGCCATCCCAGGGACCCCGCACCGGCCCGAACATATTTCGTCCCAGAATCCACGCGCCCACATTTTCAAAAGATTGCTCGGCAAAATCATTGTCAATGCCTCGGGCTCCGCCGCTTGTTCCGTGCATCTTCTGGAACGCGTCCGTGCCAAAGAACCACGTATGCAGCTCCATCCCGCGAACCCCCAGCGGATTCTCCAAATCTTGCCGCAGCCCCGCCCCAAATCCATCCAACGAAACCGAAAACGCAGCCACTCTAACTTTCCCCACGTCGCTCTCCTTCAATCTCCATTGTATTTCACGCCCCAGCATCTCCTCACGGGTTCGTCATGTCCGGCACACAAGCCTTGCCGACTTTCCCCATTTGCCGTGAAGCTCTATACCGAAAAAGAACATACCGACAAGGTTTAATCCGATGCTACCGCGGCGGGCGTTAGAATTATCCTTCACCGAATGCAAACCCGGAGTGCGTCCCCGGAGTGCGTCCATGGATCGGAAGCGTGCTCTCGAAATTATTCTGGCTATAGTCTGCATACTCTTCATTCCGGGCTACCTTGTGAATCTCTATTTCTCTCACCGCAACGCAGCCACCGCGCCGGAGACACCTATTCACGACCCGCAGTTTACCGCAGCGTTCGATGCCGGAGTTGCTCTCGAAAAGCACCAACAGTATCAGGAAGCCATTTCCAAGTTCCTCGAAGCGGAAATGATTGCCGGAAAAATGCGGTCGGGAAAATATCCAGCTCTCGAGACAGCGATAGAACACTACCGTAGCTGCAACGCTGCGCTGGGCCAGCAGGACGTCGTCCAGGCTGCCAGCAAACAGCTCATTCGAGTGCTCTTCGAGGACGGGGACTCTCTGCGGAATGCCAACCAGCTCGAAGCGTCCGTGCCAAAATTTCAGCAAGTTGAAGAAGCCGCCGAAGGCATGAACGACTTCGAAGTGCCAATTCAGGATCTCGCCAGACAGCGCCTCGTCGAGGTGTTTTGGAAACTCAAACGCTATTCTGATGCGGACGCGGCAGCGGATCGCATCATTGCTTCCGTTCACCAGCCTCTCAATGACTACGATTCCGCCCTGGGGGAGAAATACTACAGCATTGCCTATTTACGTTCACAACTCACGGATTGGCAGGGTATGGAAAAGCCCCTCGCACGCGCGACTGAAGAATACGACAAGACAATCGCGTCGTATCCCGAATCCAATACGGGCAATGCCAGGTTCGCAAAGGCCATGGCGATGTACGCTCTGGCGACTGCCTATGCAAACCAGCGGAAGCAAGACCTCGCCCTTTCCGCTGCGGACAATGCTTTCCAATATACGGTGCAGGTGCACAGCCCCGAGCAGCTGAAGAAACAGATCGCTCAACTTGGACTCCAGCTGGCCAATGCCTCGAAGCAAAAAGAACTCATCACGACGTGGCAGGCGCGGCTGGCCGATTTACCCGCGGATCCTTGCCCCGTTCCAGACATCCATAATCCCAATTGCATCACGCCGGTTCCGGGCGCGGCTCAACAATCCACACGCTAACTCGCGCGTCCTCCGCAACGAGCTTCTCTTGCGTCGCAGCCCATTGCTCGCGAGGGGTTGCGACCAGGCCTCCTTGCCAGAAGACCTTATCCACTTCGTACTGGCGGGTGGCCTACCATTTGCGAAGTTTGCAAAGCGTGGGCACTTCTTCTCCTGGCCGCGTGTCCAAAGTGCTTTTCTGTATCAGCCACTCTGAATTTCTCTACGCCGCCAATGAAATGAAACGATGTCCTCCCCAAACGCACTATCTGACATCCGCGAGCTCCCCCAGAAGTAGGTAGGCCCCTATGACTATAAATGCGCTGGTTTTTGGTTTTGGCGGCATCCTGTTGCTCGTCGCCATTCTCGGCGGAGGTTTTGAACTAAAGGAATTCAAAATACCCAAGGTTGGCGGAGCCCCCCGCGTCTGCTCCGGTCTTGCCGGCGTTTTCTTTATCCTTCTGGGCGTAGGCATCGGCCAATCCAGTGCGCCGGAAGCGCAGAGCCTGCAAAACCTGCAAAGCGTTAAAGCTTCTAACCAACCATCGGGAGAATTCACAATCTACGATAATTTTGGCGCTTGGGAACCGAACCGCGTAAGCGAGCAAATCACTATCATGATCGATGGCAAACTCAAGGGGCAGCTCACAGCAGATAGCCAGCATACGCAGGCGATGCTGACCATCGCCGTGCCCCAGCCCGGCAGATACAGCTACACGGTTGATGCTACGAGAGTTGTCAACATCGGAGGCACACTCTACACATATTACGGCGCAGGCCAGGGCACTATTAACATCGAATATGACGAAAAGTTTTGTCTGGTCGAAAGCATGACGGGCGATACCTGGCTCATCTCAATCATGGACAAAGCTGAATATGAAAGAGCCCAGCAGCATTGACGGGAGCAGTCCTTCCTGCTTCTCCCCTATGCCATTCCTTGTTTCGAAACTAGTATCCTCGGCTTTGTAATTGACACTGGTGGGTGGCGCACTTATCAGCTAGCAGGACCTTTCGTGGGTGGGCGCTTCTTTATCCTATCGCAGCACGTCCCAGACGGATCGCACATAGAACAGCGGCATGTAGTCGTGCCAGCCCACGAAGAAGGAAAAGAAAACATGGATTGCAGGCGCCATCAATACCGCCATGGAGACGTACTCCGCAGCCTCATGCCTCGACATTCGGAACAGGATAGGGGGCGCAAGAAAAGTAGCGAGGGCAGGTAGGCCGTAGAAAATCCACCACGGAAGACCTGGGCCGTACGTCCATCGCGCAAAAAGCATCCCTCCGAAAACGATGAAGACACCCGCCACCAGGATTCTGGGCCAGACGGCGGCGCTCCTCTTGCGGAGAGCTAGGCGTAGTACGGACGCAAAAACCGCAAATGCAACAACACTGAACACGGCGAACCGCTCCCAACCGGTCGCGCCGCCTTGCGCCAGCAAAGCGAGTCCTAGCATTCCACTTTCTCCCATGGCCCCCATGACAGACCCCTATCACAGACATTGTTACGCAAATCTGTCCACGCTTGTTCCGAAGTCAGACGGGTGCCACAGGTTCGCCCTTTGAACCTGGGTCTTAGCTTCGTTGGGTGCCGCACCCTTCGTTCTTAAGGGTGCGGGTTTTTGCTTTTTCTCCGCGGCCTTCCGTTTCTCTGTTGTGGCCGATCTTCATATCGGCGCTCTTTCTCGCGGGTGGGTGCCCGGGTTCGCAGTTTGAACCTGGGTTTCACTGTTCTCGCGTAGGGGCACGATATATCGTGCCTTCTTCGCTAGACGCTCACTTGAACTTGGCTCACAACGATCCACTCGGCAGCCATAGCACGAAAGCCGCGTGCCCGTCCTCGGTTTTTGAGGGCGTGCACGCCCCGGGAATTCGAATCTCGCAAAAATGGGTTATTCTTTTTCCGTTCCGGATCGATGCATTGCTAGTTGCGTCTGTTCGGATGCGGTTTTTACTTGACAAATGACGCACATGCGCCATAATAAAGACAGTGAGAAACACTCGGTGTCCGAAACCACCAGGATTGTGGAAGTTAGTCGGCGAACGCTTCAACGGTGGGTCAAAGAAAAGAAGATTTCAGCGCCGACTCCGGGAATCGTCAGAGGGCGTCTCGTCAACTATTGGACAGACGAAGAAGTAGCCAGAATCAAGGAGTACAAGCGCAAATTTTTCTCTGGCAAAGGTTTTGACCGGAGAACCGGTAAGAAAGCCAAAGGAACGAAAACTTGATTTCTCGGGACGCGAAGGTGCTGTAACACCAACGCGCCCCTGACCAAAGTCGCCTACTAAGGAGGCAACCATGGCTGCCAGAAACGGTAGCGGGTTCCCATTTCCCACGCAACCCGCGCATCCCCAACCAGTTTCGCGCTCCGCTCCGCCATCTTTTACTCATTCACCCCCATACCACCCAACTGTCATCCCGACCGGAGTAGCCCGGTTTTTTCCTGCGTGCGGTGTTTGCACGCCGGGCTACGGAGTGGAGGGACCTCTCTTCGTCTTTGCCTTTCGCAGTGGCCGGCCTTCGGTTGGCGCTTACCCGTGTTTTTCTCCGATTCATTTTGTAAGGGAGAAAGGCTGATGGGGGTGAATGGAAAGCACAAATCAGTTTGAGGGTCCGTCAGGTGTTGCGCTCTGAAATGGAGCAATTCGCTGCCAACGAAAAGCGGAAGTTGGGAAACGTCGGCGAAGTCCTGCTCGAATGGGGATTCGAGCAGCTCAAGGCAGCCGGTTCAACCGCGCGATTGCTGAAATGCAAAATTCGGCCTGCAGCTATCCACGACAAGAATCAATCGAGCCCGACGTAGCCGAGAGCCCCAGGTTCACTTTTTGAACCTGGGTCTTTCCTCGGTTTTCTGAAAGCGTTTCGAGATTGTTGGTGAGCGGCGACTTGATTTGATTGAAGAGGCTGACGCGGCCAGGTGCCTAGCGCTGATTTTGGCTGAGGTCATTCCAGAGTTCTTTTGCACTTTGCTGGCGGTGGTGAACGTTTCGGCTAAGCGCTAAAATCGCTGACCTCCGTCCCTCTTCGCAACAACTTGCGGGCGGTGCACTGCTTGGGTTTTTTGGTGGAACGGTTTACTTCTCGACTGCTTTCGGCGTCAAAGCCTGGTTGACTGTTACTGTACGTCCTGGACTAACTTGTACAGTTCTGCGTACCGGATCATAGCCTTCTAGCCTTATTACCAACGTATGGACACCTATGGGCACGTTGATTCGGGAGGGCGTCACGGTTTTGGCAGAAATCCCATCCAAAAAAATCTTCGCACCAGGCGGATCCGAGTTGACTTGAACAAAGCTCTGCCCCTGGTCTGCGGCCTCTTCATCCGAAGATGAGTCGATTTCTGCAAGACATGCTGCACTGACGTAGCCCTTGACACCTCCGGAACTCACGATATATTCGTCTTGAGCGCTCATCACTATCGATACGATGTCATTCTCGTGCAACACTTTCCTGACTGTTCGCTGATCGGCACGATTCGCGTAAAGCTCCACTGAAGGGCAGATGACCCTTAGCAAGGCTTTGCGCTCTTGCTCATCCTTCCGTTCGGCTTCTTCTAGGACCTTCTGGGCTTGCTGCCGTCTCGCTTCTTCAGCCTTCTTAGCAATTTCCTTCTCTTGCTGAACTTGACTCAAGAAATGAGTAATCAATCGGGAGACATCGTTGTCGAGATCGACCAGGTTGCGAGTTTCGTCGAATAACTTTTCATTGTCGTCGGGATTAAATACAGTAAGCGAGATGGTTTCGGAGCCTACGAGCGTCTGATCCTCTTGGATTTTCAGGATGATGTCTGCATGGGAGCCGCGCGCAACTCGAAAGTAGGACCATAGCCTCGTGCTGTCAGAAATGTTCAGGATGCGGTTGATTTCGGCGTTAAATCCTGCCTTTTGGTCCTTTCTCCCGATGACCTCAGCGAGCAGCTGGGCAGAGCGAGCATGGATAAGAATTGAGCTGATAGGCGGCTCTTGCCCGCGGCTCGACGCGCCAAAAACCAAGAGTCCAGCAAGTAACGACGAGAGTAAACCCGGTACCCTCACCGCTGTTTTCCACATGCGGATTTCTAAGGGCATAGCAACGTTATTCCGACTTTAGCACGTCTTGCTTCTGCACACTTTGAGAACAAGCATCGAGTTTTTATTCGGCTCGAGCGGCGCTCATGGTCGCGGCCTGCGCTGAACGATCAACCGTACCCTCACCGCCTCATTCGAATTAACCAGGAAATTATCTTATTGACTTAGTAACCATTCTATGCTATCGTGTTTTGTGTTTGTCTCGCCCCAGCACGATCTGCTAGCCGTTGCCCCCATCTCCTATCCCTTTTATTTTGATACTCATGCAAAACCCTATTCCCGCAACTCCTTTCTTTTGAAAGCCATACAAAACGCCCCAGGGTGGGGGTATCTAGGCCGTTCAAGCCCAATTTCAGCGCCCGTAAGTCCCGTATTTGCCACTCTTACGAAAACATCGGGGGTGTACCCAAACTATTCCCAATTTGGAACTCGCCCATGCAAGCTCCTCCTGTCTCCCCGTACTAACCCTCAGAGGCCATTGCATCCGCCTTCGCACGGTGGAACAATCTCCTTTGTTACCAGTTCCTGGGCAGGGAACAAACCGCTCTACTCGGTGTCTAAGACCACAGAGCGGACAACGGGCTCAACCGCAAGGTTGATTCAGCACTCGGCCAGGGATCGCAGGCCAGGCCCGCTAGCCATCAGGGGACGGCACCCAGCTTCACCTTTTCTAGAAAAGGGCCGTTCCGGAAAGGCATCCAGTGTCCGATTGGGCGAGCGCTCTATCGTGGGGCCGTGACGAATCCCAGCTCGTGGGCGAGCTTCAGGCCGGCTCTGAGTCTGCCTTCGATTGGCTCATCACGCACTATCACGGCGCCGTTTTCAATTTGATTTTGGGCATGCTTGGCGACACTTCGGACGCCGCGGATGCCACGCAGGAAGTCTTTCTCAAAGCGTTCAAAGGTATTAGAAAATTTCGCGGCGGCAGCTCTCTCAAGACCTGGCTCTATCGCATTGCGATTCGCGAAGCGCTCAACAATCGCCGCTGGTTCAAGCGTCACCTGCAAAAGAACGTCTCGATTGACGCCGAACCGGAAGAAGGTCACGCGCCGCTCGAAATCGAAGACGCCGGCGCATCGCCCTTTGATCAGCTTGCCTCGCGGGAAATTCAGGGAGTCGTGCAAACCGCGCTCGCGCAAGTTCCGGATGTTTTTCGCAGCGCAGTAATCTTGCGAGACCTCGAAGGTCTCAGCTACGAGGAAGTCGCCGAAGTTCTGGAATGCAGCGTCGGCACAGTAAAGTCCCGCATCTTGCGCGGACGCCGCTCGCTGAAGGATTTGCTGGACCCGCTCTTGGGGGATAGTCGTCATTCGACTCACGGGGATGCGAGCCACGCAGTCGCTCCAACCGGCTTGAATCCTTTGCTTCACGGAGCGAAAGAGGAAGCATCATGAAGTGCGCCACGGTGAAATCTAATCTGGCAGGGTATCTGGACGACGCGCTCGTTTCTGCTGCGAGCCATTTGGAACGTCATGACCATTCCGAACGTCATGAAATGAGTCAGCATCTTGACGCCTGCGCGGAGTGCCGCGAAGAACTTCAACGTTACCGCAAACTTTCTCTGCTTTTGTCCCGTGCGCCGCGCGTTGTGCCTCCGGCCGATCTTGCCATTCGCATCAAAGTCGCTGCAGCGCAAACGCGCCCTGATATGACTTGGAAGCAGCGCTTCGCCGCAGTGCGCGACCGTCTGGAAATCCTTGGTGACAATGTTTTCCGCCCGCTCACTGTTCCTGCAACTGGCGGCTTTTTCTCTGCAATCCTCGTCTTCGTCGTCATGCTGCACATGATGGTTCCCGGAATTTCCGTGCAAGCCATTCAAAATGACGTTCCCTTGAACCTCATGCAGCCGGCGGAGTTGATTACGCTCTCCGACAATCCCGGCAATTGGGCGCCGGAGCAGCATGAAACCGAGCTTTCGCTTCCGCATGGCCTGCTCGTTGACGTAACCGTGGATCAACACGGCCAAATGCTCGACTATCAAATTCTCGCGGGCCCGGACAGCCAGGATATGCGCCATCAACTGAATCAGATGCTTTTGTTCTCGCGCTTCCGCCCGATGATGAGCTTCGGCAGGCCCGCTACCGGCGGGCACGTGATTCTCAGCTTCAGCGCCGTTCACGTTCGCGGCTAGTTTTTTTAATTTCAATCAACTAAATCAAATGTTGATTCCAATCGGCTAAATCAAAGATGCCCGCAAAAATTTTCCGGCCGATTTTTCTTGCGCTGCTATTTTCTTTTTTCATTTTTCCCGCGAAAAGTTTTTCGCAACAAACTCCTGGCCCTGACGAAAAATTTCTTCTCGACGCCGTCAATCACGAACGCGCTGGAGAAAAACTCCCCCCGCTCAAGTGGGACGCAAATCTCGCCGTCGCCGCGCGCGCACACGTTCGCCAAATGGTCGAGCGCAATCGCCTCTCGCATCAATTTTCCGGCGAACTGGATATGACAAAACGCGCGCACGACGCCGGCGCGCACTTCAGCATGGCCGCGGAAAACGTTGCCGAAGCGCCGTCAATAAATGAATTACACATCGGATGGATGAATTCGCTTCCGCATCGCACCAACATCATGAATCCGAAATTGACTGCGATCGGAATTGCAGTGGAAATGCGCGGCGAACAGTATTTCGCCGTGCAGGATTTTTCCACTGCCGTGAGTTCACTGACCAGAGAAGAACAGGAAAAACAGGTCGGCCAGCTTTTGCAATCGCGCGGCCTGAAAATATTGAGCAACTCCGAAGATGCGCGCAAAGCTTGCGATTCCAATGTTGGCGCTCCCGGCGCCCGCCCGCTGGCGATTTTCCATTTTGAAGCGCCGGACTTGAATCAGTTGCCCGATCAAGTTGTGAATACAATTAAGCGTGGTGCGTATCGAACAGCTGCTGTCGGCGCGTGCAACGTAAACGCCTCCGACGGCTTTTCCCACTTCCGTATTGCCGTTTTGTTGTATTGAAAATGGGTTCAGTCGATGCCGTGAATGCGCAGGCTCACGAGTTGGTCGATCGTCAGTTCTTTTCCGGTGCGCGATTTCATACTCGCGATAAATTCGGGAGTGACGCCGTGAATCCTCATCGCGATGAGCTGATCCGGTTCCGGATGCTTGTAGCCGAGCGATTCTACTTTCTCGATGAACTCCGGCGATACGCCATGAATCCGGAACGCGATTAGTTTTTGCAGCTCGATGTGGTCGTAGCCGTCTTTTTTCAGCTGCGCCATCCATTCCGGAGTTGCTCCATGAATGCGCATCGCAATCAATTCGTCCTGATCCGGCTTATAGCCTGCGGTGCGGACTGAGCGCACAAACTCCGGCGTCACGCCGTGAATGCGAAACGCAACGAGCTTGTCGCTGTCGTTTGTATCCAATCCTTCGGCGCGGATTTCTTTGACGAATTTTGTGTCCACGCCAAAAATCTTGAACGCAATTAACTTGTCCGTGTCGAGATTGTTCAAGTTGAGATTCTTCATCTCCTGGGCGAAATTCACACTCACGTCGAAAATCGCCATGTTGAACTGCTTTTCCGGATCGATCTTAAAGCCGACGGCGGCCATGTTGTCCGCGTACTTCCCATCGGGAAAAAAATGAAACACGCCCGCTCCCTCCGAGTCTTCGATGTAGCCTTCGCACTCGAAGCGGCCCGCGTCGCGCCGAATGGTGAATTTGACGTCGTGTTTGCCTTTGACGGAGAGGTCGAGTCCCTCGAATGCGCTGGGCGACCATTCCGATTCGTGATTGCTGTTGTGGCCCTTCCAATGTTGCAGCAGTGCGAAGCGGACTTTTCCAGGCTCGTCGCCGGGCTGCACGGTCCAGCTTCCGTTTTGCGGCTGCGTCTCCGTGGCGAAGAGCGCGAGAGCGCAAACGAGGCCGATTGCAGACACAACGATAGCTGTTACGAGTTTTTTAGGACTCATGACTGTTCCTCCAGATAATTTTTCGGACTAGAAAATGTTTGCGTGCTTCAGCTGAATCAGTTTGTCCATGCTCAGATTGCTGAAACCGTGGCTTTTCGCTTCCCGGATAAATTCGGGAGTGATGCCTTGAACTTTCGCACCGATAACTTCGTCGGCGTCGAGTTTAAAGCCTTCGGCCTGAAGCGATTTCACGTATTCGGCCGTCACACCTTGAACTTTCATACCAATAATTTCGTCGCCGTTCGGGTTGAACCCAAGGTCGCGCATTTGTTTGACGTATTCCGGCGTGATTCCCTGGACTTTCATTCCGATAATTTCGTCCCCGTTTGGCTGAAAGCCGAGGGCGCGGATTTCTTTTACATACTCGGGCGTGATGCCTTGCACCTTCATTCCGATAATTTCGTCGCCGTCCGGTTTAAAGCCGAGCTCGCGAATCTGCTGCACGTATTGCGGCGTAATGCCCTGGACTTTCATTCCGATGAGCCCGTCGGCGTCGGGATTGAAACCGAGATCGCGGATCTGCTTTACGTATTCGGGCGTGATTCCTTGCACCTTCATGCCAATGACTTCATCGAGATTTGGCTTGAAGCCAAGATCGCGCATCTGTTTTATGTATTCCGGTGTGATGCCCTGGACTTTCATTCCGATGATTTCATCGCCGTCCGGCGTATAACCCATGTCGCGAATGGACTTGATGTATTGCGCGTTGATGCCCTGAACCTTCATGGCGATGAGTTCGTCCACGTTGGGCTTGAATCCAGCCGCGACCATTTCCTTGACGTATTCCGCGTTGATGCCCTGGACCTTCATAGAAATGAGCTGATCGATGTCGAGATGATCGAGGCCGACGGATTTCATTTCGTCGATGTAAGAAGACTTGGCGGATGGCTGAGCTTGTGGCTCTGGATCTGTCTGGGGCAACCGATCTGCTTCCACGACGATGGTTGCCATTGCTGCGGATTTCGGCGTTGACTTGGGGGAAGGAGCTGCGGCTTCCACGGCCTGACTTACCGGAGTGAAGAGGGCCTTTTCAATTCGCGCCGCGGCTGCTGGATGCGAAACACCCCAGAGCAGGGAACCGGCGATGAGTGCTGCGCCGAAACAAACGAAGCCCGCTCCGAGACCTGCCGTGCGATTTTCCGAGGCATGGCGCAATCCGAGAATTCTGGAGATGCGTGCGGCGAGCGGGCCGCTGTTTGCGGCGATGCTGAGCGCGGGGGTGGCGCGCCATTCTTCCATGGTGGTGAGGGCGCGCGCGTAACCGAGATGATTGCCGCATGCGGCGACAGCAACGTCGTCGCAGCAGTTTTCACGCTCGGCGCGCACGCGCTTGTTCAGCCACCAAACCGCCGGATGGAAAAAGAGAAGTGATTCCGCGATGACCTGGAAAAGATTGACGAAGGAATCGAAGCGCTTGATGTGCGCGAGTTCGTGAGCGATGACAGCTTCAATTTGATCTTCAGTGAGACCCGTCAATGCGCGAACGGGAAGCAGCACGACGGGGCGAAACCAGCCGATGACGGCAGGAGCATCAAGCCAGCGGCATTCGCAGAAGCGAATGATGCGATTGATGCCGAGGCGCGCTTGCAGTTCGCGGCACTTTGCGAGCAGAGCCGGCGCAACGGAGACGGACGCGGCACGACGCAAGCGTTCGAGATAGACAAGGCTTCCCGCTGTGCGCAGCGTGAAGAACAAAACTCCAGCGAGCCAAAATTCGACGAGCAAGGGAAGTGCTTGCGAGGAAAACGATTTTGCCGCGGGTGCGTCGAGAATAGGCTGCGCGGTTTGCGCGAACAAAGTTTTTTGTGCGAACACGATGACGGGCGTGGCCGCGTTTTCGGTTGCGCGCAGTGCGGATTGCGAATTCAGCAGCAGGACAAAAGTGATGGCCACGGATGCAACCATTGCAATCAGCGTGAGCACGCCGACGACATAGCGCGCGGTAGCGCGCCGCAGAAGGGTCATAACGATGGATGCGACCGCCACGAGCGCGAAGCCTTGCCAGATGAAGTGGAGCAGCGACCAACCGAGAGTGCGCAGCGTCTCTGGAGCGAAAATGTTCAGCAGACTGGTCATTTCTGTTTCCTTTCGAATTCATCGAGCATGCGGCGAAGTTCTTTAAGTTCTTCCTTGGAGCTGCTGCGGCCGGTGAGCGCGTGCATCATCAGTTCACTTGTGGAGCCTTGAAAGACCCGTTGAAGCATGTCCACGGCGAATTGCTGCTTCGTTTTCTCCGCCGGTTCTCCAACTTCGTAGACGTGCGCGCGCTGCGTTTCGCTGCGTGTCACCAGGCCCTTGGCGGTCATGATCTGCATAAGCTTTAAGACGCTGGTGTAGCCAAGTTGTTTGGTGACGCTCAGCGCGTCGTGCACTTCGCGGACCGTGGAAGGGCCGCGGGACCAGAGAACTTGCAGGATCTCCAGCTCCGAAGGAGTTGGGTTGGATTGTGTTGTTGCTTTCATGAAAAGGAAGCTACTACGAAGGATTTCGTATTGTCAACGAAAATCTTCGTACTTGGCGAAAAAAGTTTGGAGGCGGCCTGTGGAGTCACGACTGCACCCAATCCTTGCATATTGGACAAAACCCAACCTTGTTGGGGATGAATCGTCGACAATCCGAGGCCTACTCCATTAGGCCTACTCCATTAATAGATACAAGCCCGTTTGCCGGTACTAATCCGACCGGCGAACTAATAACTTCCGGGTTGCCCGTAATCCGCCCGCGATCGGTGCCGAATCGACGGTTGCAAGTTCCTAGAGGAGCGAACCTAAGCGAACCGGCACTCCAAGGGCGCGCCAGCGATCTTCGGCGTCAGGGTTGCCTCTGCGTCCAACGGATTCCGTCGAACTCCCAGAGGTCGTTTAGTATCCGCTGTGGGTTGTTATTCACGCCCCCGAACAACACGATGCGGTCGCGTGAGGAGTCGTATCCCATCGCAAACTGTATCCTTGCGGGTGGCCCTTCGGTGGCGATGCGTGTCCACACCTTGCCGTCCCACGCCCACGTATCCGAGTAGAATTGGCCCTTTTCATCTTCCCCGCCGAAGAGAATGGTTCGTTTGCGCTTCGAATCGTACGCCAGCCCCGGCCAACTGCGCGGCCCTGGGCCGGACTCAGTGACAAGCTTCCATTGTTCACCGTTCCATTCCCAAGTATCGCCAAGAGCCGCCAGGGGCCGAAACCCTCCATATAAGACAGTCACGCCGCGCGCAGAATCGTATACAACGACGCCCGCCGAGCGGAGAGATGGGCCCGCCATGAATGTGGGTTTCCACTCGCTGCCATCGAACTCCCATGTATCAGAGAAGAGAACTTCTTCGTTCCGTCCGCCAAAAAGGACGAGACGGTCGCGCTCGGAGTCATACACGAGGCTGGCGTCCGCGCGCGCGAGGAAGGGCGTGTCCTTTAGGAGCTGCCACGTTCCTCCGTCCAACCTGCTCAACTTGCCGCCATCACCGGAGTCCCCGCTGCCGCCGAACATTACGGTTCGCTGGCGCTTTGAATCAAAGGCGAGCGGCGCCACGATCTTACGGACGCCTGTGTCGCCAACCAACCGCCACGCGGTGCCACTCCATCCCCAAACATCACCCAGTTTTTTTTCTCCTTGATCCCATATGTAGCCGCCGTATATCAGGAATTCTTTCCGTGCCTCGTCGTAAACACCCGAATGGTGAAACCGTCCAGCGGGGACCCTTGGTACTTGGGCTGTTGCGGTTGAAGCTGAGATCAACAACGGTACAGCGAGCGATACGATTTTCCTTAGAGCCTTCGAAGCCATGCTGCTCCTCTCAATGTGTCATCGTCAGAGCCACCCGATACCTTATCGGACATGCACAAAAAGATGGAACGCAATCGGTGCCTGCCACGGCACGAGCGTTTCTCTCTTCGAAATATAGACGTAGACATTCTACGAATTGTTTCGTAGTCCGGGAGAAAGACTTTTTATCGTGTCGGATTCTTGACCTTGGGGGTTGAAATTGGAATCTCGATTCAAGCCGCGCCGCCGTAACTCCCCAATTTGTCGGCCAACCGGAAGTAATCCAGATCGGGACATGCGGATAGATAACGAGAAGTCGCCATCTCGTCAGGAAATCAAGTGCTGACGAGATGCGCGTTTCTCGGTACCCATCTAGTGAGACTTCCCACTAGCAGACTTCTGGCCCGGAATGACTCCGGTTTGCCCGTCATCTATACCAGTAACTATGCTAATGAGGGAGTTGAGTCACTTAAACCGTCTTCGCAAAAAAAAGCTCTATCGCTTGACCTTCCGCCGCATGATATAAATCCACGCCATGCGTTCTCCATTTCGATTTCTAATCTTTCTTTCCTTTTGTGCACAGCTTGTTCTGCTTGCGGATGCACGAGGGCAATCGGGGGCCGCTCAAACTAAGGCGCAGGACGGTTTCCCTGGGAAGTCGTGGGGGCAAATCTCTTCCTTGGAAAAGGCGGGGTGGTCCAAAGAGAAACTTGCCGCCGCGCACGAATACTCCAACGCCGATTCGATTCACACTTCCGCGGTGATGATCGTCCAGGGCGGTAAAGTTGTCGACCAGTGGGGAGATATCGACAAGAAAATCACCTCCTATTCCGTGCGGAAGAGCCTGCTCAGCGCGCTCTACGGAATCTATTCTGCTGAAGGTGTCATTGACATCAACCAGACCCTGGAACAATTGGGAATCGACGATTCACCCGATCCGCTGACAAAGGAAGAAAAGCAAGCGCGCATTGTGGACCTGCTGCGCGCGCGTTCCGGTATCTATCATCCGGCACACATGGAAACCGAATCAATGAAGAAGAACCGGCCCGCGCGCGGGAGCCACGCACCGGGAACTTTCTGGTACTACAACAATTGGGACTTCAATGTTCTTGGGACCATCTTTGAAAAAAAGACCGGGTTGAAAATTGGCGAAGCTTTTTATCAGCGCATTGCCAAGCCGATTGGGATGCAGGATTTCAATCCAGAAGATGTCTATTACATCGGAGGGCCAGATTCGGTTCACCCCGCCTATCCTTTTGAAATGACAGCACGCGACATGGCAAGGTTCGGATTGCTGTATCTGCGTCACGGCCGGTGGAATGGCAAACAGATTGTGCCGGAAGCGTGGGTTGAAAAAAGCAGCCATGCCAGCGAGATGGTGAAGGCGAATGGGACGGATGTTGGCGGCTACGAATATCTCTGGTGGGTGGACTACGGCGGTGTGCACTTCCCGGAAGTCTCGCTCCCTGGCATATTTTCCGCGCGAGGTGCAGGCGCACACTACATCTTCGTCATTCCGACACTCGACATGGTCATCGTCCACCGCACGGACAACGAACCTCTCGTAAGGGACGCGAAGAGCATCGCGGAAATGTCCAACGGATCGATCGCCGAGGACAGAGCCCAATTTGGCCATCTACTGAAATTGATCCTCGACGCACAAAGTGGTCAGTAAAAAGTCCAGTATGGTCGGCTACCCCGAAGTAATCCAGATCGCAACATGGAATCGGTACCTACAAGCGCGTTTCTCGGTTACCTATCTGGTGAGCATCAGCTGATCATCGACGCTGACCCAGGAGCACCGTTTCATTGTTGCACCGCGCATAAATTAAAGACCGTCCCCCCAGATTTTTTCCTTGCCGTAAACTGTTACATGTATTATGACAATATGTCGAGGATCAACAACCAATTCTCAGTCGGTGTTCACATCATGACGGCGCTTGGCGATCATCACGGTGAACAGGTCACGTCAGCACATTTGACCGCAAGCGTGCGGGCACATGATTCGCAAGTCCGCGGTGTGCTGTCCAAACTTGTGAAAGCGGGTTTAGTGGTGACATCTCGCGGCCGCAATGGTTTTTCCTCACTGTCGCGGCCAGCAAATAAGATCAGTCTGTTAGAGATTTACAAAGCGGTAGAGGCTCCCCCTGTTTTTTCGATTCACCAGTATCCGAAAGAAAAGACTTGCCGAACGAGCTGTACCCACAAACAGGCAATGGTAGAGCTGCTGGAGGATACACGGCGAGCGTTTGAGGCCTACTTGGGCCAGCGAATGCTTTCTGAGATGGTTGGAAAAGCAAGGAGCTACAAGTAGTTTTTTTGGCAGAAACTGTCCATGTAGAAGCGACATTTATAAGGAAATTACGCGTCAGCGAGTCTGCACTCGCGCGCGTGCGTTCCTATGAAGGGAAGAAGATCACCTCGCCGTCCCAAGGTTTCGAGGTCTAAGAAGGGAGAAACATATGGCTAATACTAATTCTGCGGCGCACGTGCGGGTGATCGAGGAAACGTCTGCGTACTGGAAGGTTGTGTTCGATTACCCGCCTTTCAACATCGTAGACGCCAGCATATTCGAAGCGCTACAGGATCTGCTCGCGCGAATGAACGCCAGCCAGAGCCTGCGGGTCGTCGTATTCGAAAGCGCGAACCCCGAGTTTTACCTTGCCCACTTTGATTTGACCGGCAAGATAGGGAACATCATGACTGCTGTCGGGGCTTCGGGTCTCCCGATCCTGATGGATACGTTCGTGCGTCTCACCAAGTCCCCACTGGTCAGCATCGCGAAGATCCGAGGCTGTGTCCGGGGCGTGAGCAGCGAGTTCGTCCTCGCCTGCGACATGCGTTTCGCGTCGCGCGAGAACACGCGACTCGGCCAACCCGAAGTCGGAGTGGGATTGCATCCCGGCGGCGGCGGTACGGAACGTCTCCCACATCTGGTGGGGCGTGGCCGAGCGCTCGAAATCGTTCTCGGCGCAAACGATTTCGACGGCGACACCGCGGAACGATACGGATACGTCAACCGGGCACTTCCAGACGCCGAACTGGACGGCTTCGTCGACGCACTCGCGCGCCGGATCGCCTCCTTCGACCGGCGTGCCATCGCCGCCGCGAAGAACCTCGTCAACCATGTCTTGTTGCCGTCCGCCGACCGGCTGCTCGCCGCCATCACTTCTTTTGAGACCGCGCTGACTTGGCCTGAAACGCAGCAGCGAATCCAGAATTTGTTGCAACGCGGGCTCCAACGAGACAGCGACTTCGAAGCTCGCTGGCCCGAGGTACTCGGCACGCTGCTTGAGACATAGTCACCGTGTGGCGATGCGCAGCCTCGCCGAGCTAACATAACCGTTCCGGGTCGAGATATCGCAAGCGGCGCTCGACGCCGAGAGGAGACAAGCCATGCCCTACAGCATCTCGACCTTGCTGATCCGCAATCTTCGCGATGTCTTCGGTGAAAACGATCCCGCTCGCCGGCGCGCCGCCATCGACGAGATTTACACTGAAGATTGCGTTTTTTACGACCCCAGCAAGGGAGTCTACCGTGGCCGTGACGAAATCGACCGCATCGCGGGCGCGATCAAAGCTACTCACCCTGAATTCCGATATCAGCCAATTACCGAGCCTGCGGAATCGGGCGATGGCGGGCTGGTCCGCTGGATATCGGGCCGCCCTGGTGAGGCGCCAGCTTACGCTGGTACTGATTTCATCATTGTCCGGGACGGCCGGATTGCCGCCGTCTATCTCTTTTTCGACAAGCCACAGTGAGCTGGACTCAGCGGCGCGACGTCCTATGCTTAGGATTGGCAAACGGCGGGAGGAATATTTCGCGGTCGCTCAAGCTGCTTTGCTTGAAGCGAAGCATCGGCAATCCAGGAGAAAAGCTGCTATCTGCCTAGGTAACGGGGAAACGAGCGTTGCGCTATAGCGCCGAGAAACAACGAAGTCATCCCAGGGAATGTCATTGCAGCAGGTGCACTTGCGAATGACGACTTCGACAGCGTTGTCGAAGGTTTTGCTCGATTCCCAACGTAAGGGTCGGCCAAGCCATTGCGCCTTTGGAACTGTCCCGGGATAGGGCGGGTTCTTGCAAACTCGCGTGTGCCATCATCGAGCGAAGGCATTAGGAGATGAAACTCGGCCGCGCATTGCCCATTCTGGCTTATTTTTTCCCTGCGATTCCATGGGCCTTCCTGCAGTGGTTCCCTACCGTTCGGCAATTCAAATACATGGGTTGGCTATTCTTTCCAAACCTAGGACCTCTGGTGGTGGCAATCGTGGTTCTTCCGGCGTTGTTCATTCTGCGTTCGCTACTCGTGCGCCGCAAGGCGGAAGGCACCGAATCACCGCGGCCAGCACCACGGGGTCTGCTGATCGTCTTTGGTATTCTTCTAGGAACCGCAGTTTCCATCGCCTGGTGGCGTTTATTTGAACACCTGACGCTTGCTTCCGGGGATCAGGATTTCATTTTTGGACGAAACCCATATGGCTCTGGCTACTATCCGGGAACGCTGAGCAGCAGAATCGAATTTGCCCGCAGCTTCATCGTATCCGCCGTTGCCTATTTCGGAATTCTAGGCGGTGAGCTGGCCGCGCGGTGGTCCCCGGAACAGCGCGTTTTCGACTGGCGGCCGGGAGGCAAGCGCTCCGAACTGATCTTGGATCTGTGGGTCTTGTGGGTGGTTCTCTACAGCATCCCGATCATGATGCGCGGCGGCGGATATATCTTTGCTGCCCCGCAGCTGGCAACAGCTGTGGCGTGCATCCTGCTGTGCTTTGCGCTTACACACCGAGCGCCGGTAAGCCGAAAAAGCGCTATCCGTGATTCGGTTGTGGCTGGCGTTTTTATCACTTTGCTTGCTTGCGTGATGCTTCTCCCAGGTGGCTTCTTAGCGTTTCTACCGCTCGCGTTCATCTGGGTAGGATTTGTGTGGGGATGGATTTCAGGAGAATTGCTCTGGCGTTTCTTCCAACTTCCAGGCGTTACCGCCTCTGCCAAATAGTTCCCGCGACCCGGGAATAATGCGAAAGCTTCGGATTTCAAAAGCGCATGATAAACGGGGTTCTAGGAAGCTGGCAGGATTGCTACCGGGAAGTCGGCTTCTCCAGCGATTGGTCGGTCACTGCCGGTGCGTTTCACGGGAGCAATCTACCAACCCGGGGCATTACTTCCCGGTTGCCCGTCATCCGTCCGGAGTCGATGCCAAGCGCGGAGATCACTTCCTGCAAGCCGACTTTAGCAATTTGCTGCCTGGAACATCGCGAGCATCTCCGGGTAGAATTGCGGGAAAGAGCTTTTCAGCCTGGAGGCCTAATGATCAAGTTAATGGCTTTGGCTGCCACGATCGGTTTGGTGGCGATTACCGGTTGTGATCAAAGCTCCGGACAATCGGCCAACCAGGTTTCTGCTGAGAAGCCTCCCGTTCAACGAATTCCGGAATTCGAAGACTCGGCTTTTTGCAGGAAATACCACTGCCGATTAGACAACGCACGCTACGTAGCAAGAGTCGATGGGAGAGTGGATCGCTGGGATTATACATACCGCCTGGAAGGCAATGACCTGATGGATGTCGGTTTGTCGCTTTCCCCCAACGGTGAACGGAAGGAGCCCTACGTGGTCGTCTATTGGCGCCCGCTCAAGCCGGTCGAGAAAGAGAGTTCGACAGCCGGCTTCACCACGCACACAGGAACCAACGCGGTTCCCGAAAAGGAGATGGCCCCGGTTCGCGACCTGGTCAACGAAATCGCAGGTTCAGCTGAATTCGATGCTTACGCGTACACCAAAAAATGTCTTCTTTCTTTCACCCATGGCGAAACGGGCGTTGGCGGTGCACTGGCGAAGAGATACGCGTTCGAATGTACTTACGCCGAGAGCAATGATCAGAGATTATCTGAACAGAAAATGTTTCCGCAGCTCACGTTGGTGATTTCAAAGCTTCCCATCCGGCAGAAGCAACAATAGAGTGCCGAGAATACAATTTCATCTGCCCCTCTCACGCCGAACCATCGATTTACTGCTTTCTGTCTACCGAAGGCCTGAATTATCTACCACGGATTTGACATGCGAAAACATTTTTGGCAGAGACAGAGGACGCAGCAGAGTCAATCGTTGATGGATTGCTCGGCGAGGACTTGGACCTCGTGGTCCAGCGTCAGGCCGCCAGTGGGGTGAAGTTGGGCCATGAAGACGATGATCAGGTCTTCTTTTGGGTCGATGGAGAACGTGGTGTAAAAGAAGCCGCCCCAGCCGAGCGCGCCGACGGAACTGAGCTCGTCGAGCGGACCTTTGGCGCCGGAAACGCCAAAGCCGATCCCAAAGCCCTGGTTCGGATCAATTTTCCCGAGTTGATCGTGAGACATGAGTTCGACAGTTTTGCGGCTGAGGATGCGCGCGTTGCCGAGTTTGCCGCCGTTCAGAATCATTTGAGCGAAGCGGGCGTAATCCATTGCGGTCGACACGAGACCAGCGCCACCTGCGAATAATTTCTTCGGGCCGCGATAGGGATAGTCGGCGGAGTAGATCATCGGACCTTCTGCGATTGGCGTGTCCGGAAAACGATTCAAGCCTTTGCCGTCGTAATAAGTGTAGGCGGCGGCTAGACGCGGAACTTTTGTGTCGGGGAGATAGAAATAGGTGTCCTGCATGCCAAGCGGCTCAAAAATGCGCGTGCGGAAAAATTCGTCGAGGGGTTTTCCGGACCAGACTTCTATTAGACGGCCGAGAACGTCAATGCCGAGGCTGTATTCCCACCTGTCGCCGGGATGGAAGAGCAAGGGCTGTGCTGCAAGATTCCTGACGCTGTCGGCGATAGTGCCGTCGTACTGCAGGAGGCCGTGAGTGACCTTGGCGTCGGTGTACATCTGGCCGAGGTCTTCGTTCCAGTTGTACGTGAGGCCGGAAGTGTGGCGCATGAGATCGCGAATGGTGATTTCTCTTTTGGCGGGAATTGTGTAGGGCTGGCCGCTCGAGGGTTTTATCAAGACTTTCGGATTCCTAAATTCGGGCAGATATTTTGAAATGGGATCGTCGAGAAGGAATTTTCCTTCCTCGTAGAGAATCATGGCGCCGACGCTGGTGATGGGCTTGGTCATCGAGCAGATGCGAAAGATGGAGTCGCGCTGCATTGGTTTGGCAGCCTCACGGTCGGCCATGCCTTGTGCTTTGAAAAAAGCGACCTGGCCGTGACGCATGACGAGCGTAACGGCGCCGGCGATGCGCTTGTCTTCAATGTTGCGTTGTATGGCGGTTGCGATTCGGTCGAGGCGTTCGGAGGAAAGGCCGACGGATTCGGGCTTCGCGGAAGGGAATTCTTGCGCGAAAGCGGAAACCGCGAACACGAAACCGGCCAACAGGAATGCAAGGACAAAGCAGTAGCGCGGGGAATAGCGACGCAAAAGATCCTCCTTGAAAAACGGCGCTAGTCTACAATCGGTGGCGCTCGGAAGTCATGAAGGATGTGATGGGGGATCGCCGGTGAGACAGAGAAGAATCAGCTGGGCGAGTTTGGTGGTCGGACTTTTGAGTGCATTGGTTTTTCCAAATTGCACGCCCGCGCAGGACAAGAATAATGCGACGTTTGATGCGGATGGGACCGCGCGTGTGACGCGGGTGATCCGCCCACCGGCGACGATTAGTCCGGAAGCGCAGAAGTGGCTGGATTCGCTGCGGAACAATGTGGCGCATGACAGCAGTTTGGAAGAACGGCGCAAGGGAACGGATGAATGGCGCGCACGGCAGTCGGCAGTGGCGAAAAAACTTTTTCCCGTGAACATTCAGGAGCAGATGATTGGCGGAGTGCGGTGCGATGTGATTACCCCGCTGGAAACGCCTGCGGGGAACAAGAATCGCGTGCTGATTAATTTGCATGGCGGGGGATTCAATTCGGATTCGGGATCGTTGATTGAGGGTGACCCGATTGCGAAGCTGGCGAAGATCAAAGTGGTGAGTGTCTACTACCGGTTGGCGCCGGAGAATCCGTTTCCGGCGGCGGTGGATGATGTTGTGGCGGTGTATAAGGAATTGTTGAAGACGTACAAGCCGAAGAATATCGGGATTTTTGGAACTTCGGCTGGCGCGATTTTGACGGAAGAATCTGCGGTGCGATTCAAGCAGTTGGGTTTGCCGCTGCCGGGAGCTTTAGGGATTTTTTCCGGAACGGGAGATTTCAGCAGGGCAGGAGACTCGCTTTTGCTTTACACGCTGAATGGGCTGCCGGGAGATTTGCCGGTGATTGATCCAGCGCAGCCGCATCATGATGAGTATGTTGGCAAGACGAATCCGCGCGATCCAGTGCTTTCGCCGCTGTTTGCGGATTTGGAAGGGATGCCGCCATCACTTTTGGTGACGAGTACGCGCGACATCTTATTGAGCGGGACGACGATGCTCCATCGCGCGATGCTTGCTGCCGGGGACGATGCGGACTTGGTTGTCTTTGAAGCGCTGCCCCATGCGTTCTGGTATCACTTTGAAATCCCGGAAACGACAGAGTGCCTGAACATCATGGCGAAGTATTTTGACAGGAAGCTGGGCCACTGAATGGCATTAGTTGAGGAGCGGTAGAGGCTGCAAATATGAGAGCAATCTTCTTACTTGCCGCGTCCCTGTTTCTTGTAATGGGTCAGACCGCGGGGAAGCAGGATTCTCCCAAGAGTGCGGAAGAACTGTGGAAAATAAATGTTGATCGCGAAGCGACGTTCCTAGGTTTGTTGAAGGTGGTTGACGAACCTTCCCTTCTCGAACTCTCGAAAGACAAAGCCGCTCAGTCCTATCGGTTCTCCTGGATTCCTAGCGCCAATCGTCCCATGTCTGTTCGACTCGATGTGTTGCCCGACGGAAGCGGTCTGCTAACCACCAAGTTTTACGGCAAGCCCAAACCGGAGTCTGGCTTCAGTGAGAGTAGTTCCGAAGTCTCGATTCCAAAGGAAGAAGTAGCTACTTTTGTCGCTTCAGTTCACAAGCTGGGACTCTGGAACCTTCCCTATGAAGAAAAACCTCCTAAGGGAGTGTATGTCTTGGACGGCGTTCGTTGCATTTTCGAAGAAGTGGACAAGGGGACGTATAACGTTATCGAGCGCCTCTCGCCGCAGAAGGGTCCAATGATGGAATTGTCGAATGCCATGTACCGTTGGGCGCACAGGAGTCAGTAAGCAAGCCGCCAGCCGCATTTTTGGACACGGACTGGGGTTGTCAGAAAACGGGAGCTGTTGTAGAGTTCTGACTATGAAGTTCCTCGCTTATTCGTATTATTGGCGATTTACGGACCACTCACAATTGTGGCGAGGGGCATTGCTGTAAACAGAAGCACAACGAGAAGAGATTCGGCCCACTCGCACAGAGTGGGCCTTTTTTATTTTGGGGCGATGGCCCGAGGAGCACTCACGATGATTATCTCGATGAAACTGCACGCGACGCGCGGGGAGATAGACGAAGTGACGGACCAAGTGAAGCGGTTCGGATACAAGGTGCACTCGATTGAGGGCGAAGAGCGCGTTGTGATTGGCGTGGTCGGCGTGGGTGACGTGACGGCTTGCCTGGAGAGTGTGGAAGCGATGCCACAGGTCGAAGCGGTGACGCGGATCACTGCGCCGTACAAATTTGTGAGTAAGGAATTTCGCAAGGAAAAGACACGAATTCACATCAATGGTACGGAGATTGGCGGAAATGAATTTGTGGTGATGGCGGGGCCGTGTTCGGTGGAAAGTGAAGACCAGATTTTACGCGCCGCAGAAGGCGTGGCGAAGGCGGGAGCGAAATTGTTGCGCGGCGGAGCGTTCAAGCCGCGGACTTCACCGTACGATTTTCAGGGAATGGAAGAGGAAGGACTGAAGCTGCTACAGAAGGCAAAGAAGCAGACGGGACTCGCGATTGTGACGGAAGTGATGAGCGACCGTGACGTGGACTTGGTGGCGCAATACGCGGACGTGATGCAGATTGGTGCGCGCAACATGCAGAACTTCATGTTGCTGAAGGCACTCGGAAAATGCGGACGGCCGATTTTGCTGAAGCGCGGATTGAGCAGTACGGTGAAAGAGCTGCTCATGAGTGCGGAATACATTGTGGCGCACGGAAATTCAGAAGTGATGCTGTGCGAGCGGGGGATTCGGACGTTTGAAACGGTGACGCGGAATACGTGCGACATTGCCGCGATTCCCGCGTTGAATGAGTTGACACATTTGCCGGTGATTCTGGATCCGAGCCATGCGACAGGGAAGCGGTCGCTCGTGCCCGCACTTGCGCGGGCTGGCGTGGCGATAGGAGCGGATGGATTGATCATTGAAGTCCATCCGGCGCCGGAAAAGGCGATCAGTGACGGAGCGCAGTCACTTGATTTGACACAATTCACGAAGATGATGGAAGAGTTGAAGCCTTACATTGAGTTGTGGAAGAGCTCGCGTCAACAGGTTGCCGCCGCGGCGAATTGAATTTGAGTACGGATCAGAAAAATGGCGACACAAGCGCGCGCAAGAAAAATTAAGCCAACGCTGGCGGCAATCGAAGCGGCGAGAAAATTTCTTGTGAGATACTTTACGCCGACTCGGCTGATCGAAGCGGCGTCACTGAGCAAGACAACGGGCAGACGCGTGTATTTGAAGTTGGAGATGGAGCTGCCGACAGCGTCGTTCAAAGTGCGCGGAGCGATGTGGGCGCTTTCTGAAAAACTGAAAGAGATGCCAGTCACGGAAGTGGTTGCGTCGAGCACGGGGAATCACGGTGCGGCGGTGGCGCATGCGGCACAGAAGCTTGGCGTGAAGGCGACAATTTTTCTACCTGAAAATTGCAATCCCGTGAAACGCGAGCGAATTGCCGGTCTTGGCGCAGCGATCGTGGAAAACGGAAGCGCGGATTTGGCAGGGGCGTTTGATGCGGCTTCGGAGTATTCGCGCAAGACGGGAGCCTATTTCCTGAATGACGCGACGGATGCGGTTTTGCCGGCGGGCCCCGCCACGATCGGTTGCGAAATTCTGGAGCAATTGCCAGAAACGCAGGCAGTGTACGTTCCGATGGGAGACACGGCGCTGATTCGAGGTGTGGCTGCGGCGATTAAACAAACGAAGCCTGCGGTGAAACTGATCGGCGTACAAGCGAAGACCGCGCCTTCGTACTATTTGTCGTGGAAAAGCGGTGTAGCAACAACCACGGAAACTTGCGACACAATCGCGGACGGCCTATCCACGCGAACGCCGGATGCTGCGAATGTCAACGCGATCCGCGAACTGGTGGATGACGTCGTTCTGGTAAGTGACGACGAGATGTTGCGAGCGATCGAGTTTTTGCTGACGCGAGAACACATCGTAGCAGAGCCAGCCGGTGCCGCGGCAACGGCTGCGTTGCTGCGGCAGAAAAGTAGTGCTGGAGGTGTTGCAGTCGCGCTCGTCACTGGTGCGAATGTCTCGAAAGAGGTTTTGCAGAAAGCGATTGCATTGCGGTGAAAGCTATCTTGTACGGTCCAGATGAATGAGTTCGAAGCTCCACGGAGTAACACTGAGATTCAGACGCGCAATTGTGATGGGGAGGTTGAAGCGGCGCGGCCCGGCGCTTCCGGGATTGATGTAGAGGACGCCGTCTTTTTCGGTGCGGGACGGTTGATGGGAGTGGCCGTAGAGGATGATCTGAATACCGGCAGCGGCGGGATTTAGATCGAGGTCGTTGAGATTGTGAAGAATGTAGATGTTGGCCGCAGCGGTTTCCACGAGTTCTGTTTCTTTCAAAGTTTGCGCCCAAGGCGCGGTGTCCACGTTTCCGCGAATCGCGATCACTGGCGCGATTTTTCGTAGTTCTTCCAAGATTTCAGGCTTGCCGACGTCGCCTGCGTGAAGGATTAGTTCCGAGCCCTTCAAAGCTTCGAGCGCTTGTGGTCGAAGAAGGCCATGTGTGTCCGAGATGAGACCAAGCTTCGTTGCATTCAGCATTCTATTTGTCTCTGGTCTATTTGGCGCCGGGTTTCCGCGGACGCTGTTTTGCGGAAATGGATTTTATGACTAGCTTGCGGGTGGCTTTCGGGTTCAATGGGACTTTTGCACGGTGCATCGCAACGTTAATTAGTTCCAGAATTTGCGGATCGTCGAGCGTTTTTTCCGATTCGAGCCTCACCTGCTTCGCGATGTTGCCGCTTCCGGCGAGCCGCTTGTGCGGATCGGGCAAGCTCGCTCCCTGAAGAAAGAAAAGCGTTACGTAACGCGGATAAAGAGCGATTGACAAAATCGCTTCCGAAGCCTTTTCCGTTGGCCCGAAACCAATCACCAGCGCGTTGTAGTTGTCATAGACCATTTCTATTGAGCCTGGAACCAGCTTCCGCAACTTCCCGAGCGTCCGCTGAGCGGTCGCAGCAACGTGTTTGTCGTATTTTGCGAGAAAACTTCTTAGCTGTTGTTGCGGCGTCGCCATGGTTTCCTCTGTCTTGCTATTGAGCGGTTGCAAGATTCTGTGCGGCAAAGCGGACGGCGGCTTCGAAGAGTGCGACGCGCGGATAGTGATTATGATTTGCGGCGGAGCGGATGGTGGCTTCCGTAATGTTTTCGTAGTTGAGCGCGACGGCGAGATGGTCGGCGTGGAGCGTGCCGAGAAAATTCCCACCGGGAATCAGCGCATCTGCTTGAAGGAGCTGGCTATCCGTGCGCGGATCGTACGCAGTGAGAAGCTTCCACGCTTCGAGGAGCATATTGGACGTGGTGGTTTCGTCGGAAACGGCGGCGAGCGAGTAAGACGGAACGAGCGGATCGGGATGATCCTGCAAGAATTGTTTGCGCACGTCCTGGCGGAGACTTTTGAACGCGTCGGCAACATTTCCATCACATGTTCCGAGCTTCAGCATACCGGCGTAGCGCTCGGCGATGGCGGGCATGGTTTCTGCAATGGGTGAACCACCGATGGCTCCGGCTACAGTGACATGCGCGGCGATTGCGTCACGAGCTTGCGGATCGACTGCGAGTGCTTCCTGCACGTCGGGTGAGCCTTTGCTATACGAGACGACAATGTACTTGCGTGAATCGGTTGCCATTTTTTCGCGCAGGTACGCCGCGATTTTCGCACCATTATTAGTGGAAGTGTCGTTTGCGGTCTGCAAAAACTCAACTGTCATTCCGTGTTTTTCCTGGAGGTGCTTTTGACCATCTTGAAAAGCCTGCGTGTTGGCTTGGCAGGAAGAGAGCACGCCGGGAACGACGAGCACTCGAAAGTTTTTCAATGCCGTTTCCCTGTTGGGATCCTTAGGGCATGCATTGCATGCAAATACTTGAGAATCGTCCGCGACCGTGACGTATCGCGAACACGAGCCCCAGGAGCCGCCGTCGGGATTTTCATTTTGCAGGACAGAACAGAACGTGTTCGCAAACGATGCGGAGAGATCTTTTCCGATTTCACCGAGTTTGAGGATGAGGACTTGCCCATTTGAATGGAACGAGCCTCCTGTTGCAGTCTTGGCTTCCTGCATCGGATTTTGCGGCAGGAAGTGCATAACCTGCGCGACGAGGCCCGTGCTGGAAAGCGTTTTCTCGACGTAGTCACGCTCTGCATCAATGTCTGGGTCAATTTTGTGTGTGATGCCGTTGTTGCGCTGATCGCGTTCGAAGCCGATGTCGTGCGTAGCGGCACCAACCCACAAGGTCTCTCCGTTCACCTGAAATGGCGCTTTCCAAATGCGAAGATGATTGCGCGACGCGACAACGGATATGGGTTCGGCGTGCGCCCATCCGTAATCTTGGGGGCGGCCGAAAAGATAGAGCTGGCTCATCGGCATCGTGAGGTAGGACTCTTTCGAAAGGCTGCCGATGATTCCGTGAAGCACAGTATTTTTGACATCGGCATCCACTTTTACCCAGCCCGCCGTCGTAAAAACGCGCTGCATCCCAGTCTCGCTTCCAAGGATCAGGAAATTCACCATGTCGCCGGGATTGCCATCCTTGTCACCGATACGGCGTGAAATTTTTGCAAAGAGGGCGTTGTCGATTCCAGACAGGGAAGTGACTTGCTGCGCGATGAGGCGGGCGGAACCGGCTGCGCCTGTTTCTGCGGAATAGACTTCGACGCGAACGGAATAGGAACCGTCGGCGGTGTCGTTCTTGCTTTGATTCACGCCTATGGCTAGATGCCCGGGAACAGGCGCAAGCACATCGCGCTGCGCGCCGATAAGAAACGTTTCTGCAATATCGGCATCGCCGATGCGGCCGATTAGCGCTCCACGGCCAGCGCCGTTGAAGGGAAGAACTCGAAGGAGATCCTTGAATCCACGCGAGACGCCTTCAGGACCGTTTTCGTCTTTTGCGTCGGCGTAACGCAGCTTGCCGGTTGTGGTAATGAGGATGTGCTCGCCGGCTTGGACATCTATGTTCGTGTCGGTCCAATGCGAATCGCCTTTTAGTGTGAAATCCTTGGAGAGGCGCTTTTTCCCCGGTGGTGTTTGCGAAGAGGATTGGGTTTTCGGCGAACCGAGCTGTGCAGTTGGTGGCGGGCCATCATCGCCGACAAGCTGAGCACGAAGGGAAGGGGGGTAAAACAAAGTCATCAGCGGCAGAGCAAGCAAGATTCGCGCAAAAACACCAGCGGCTTTCGACATGGGGCGAGCCATCCTGAAGCATATTAGGCGCATCCTCACTTAAACAGATGCAAGCCGGGGAAGCAAGAGTTGGACACGATTCAAGTCGCGCCGATTCCTTGACTCGCGCAGGACGCGCTTGTAGATTGGCAGAAAGACGAAAAGTGTGGCCAAGTGCCGCAAGAGTCTGCAGACTGAATAAGTTGACTGGACCGCTCGAAACGCCCCAGGGAAGGTCCGGGCAGGACATAAGGCCGAAAATGAAAAGTGGATTGCGATATTTCGTGGCGTTCTTGTGCGTAGCTTTGTTACTTCCGTTGTGCGTCTCCGCGCAGAAATTGCCGCCAATCAAGTGGGAAAAACTTCCTGAAACGCGCGTGACCGTAGATGGCAGCGAAGCGATGTTCACCACGATGTGCGCGCTGCTTGCCGCCGGATTCGAATCGGACGTAAGCGCGGAGAAGTGGTCGCCGATGCGCGCGCAACTGCGCGACCGGCTGCAACATCAGCAAGGGCCAGCCGTGGAAGTGCTGCGCAATTTTTATCAGCAGCATGAGCTTGCCGATCCTGGCGCGATGCTTTCGCGGTACATCTGGTTTGGGCTCATCAGCGGTTCTGCGCCGGACTTCAAGCCCACCCTGCGGCGCGACGAATTACCGCCGGAAGTCATAGCACTTGAGGGATTTCAGGAGATTCTTGCGAATTACTACAAAGAGCAAAAGATCGGCGAACTCTGGCGGCAAGTACAGCCTTTGTACAACCGCGAGATCGAAAAACTGCATGATTCCGTGTCGGACATTGTGTTCGTCGCAACAGGATATTTGCGTGAAATTCTGGAGCCGGGCAATCCGCGCTCGTTCACTATCGTTGTAGAGCCGCTTGTCGGGCGCATCACCAACGTGCGTAATTTCGGCGATCACTATTCACTGGTGTTGAGCGGGGCAGATGCTCTTCCCGTGGACGTGGTGCGACACGCATTTTTGCACTTCCTGCTCGATCCGTTGCCGCTGCAATATCCGCATGTGGTTGCGGTCAAGCGCCCTATTTATGACATGGCAGCGAAAGCGCCACGGCTGCCTGCTGAATTAAAGGATGATTTTCCATCGTACTTTGCAGAGTGCACGGTGCGGGCAGTGGAGCTGAAATTGAAGCGGATGTCGCCGGGCGAGCGGGAAGCGGCAATGGATATTGATGATGCAGCCGGACTAGTGATGGTCAGGCCGCTGTTTATGGCGCTCGCAAAGTTTGAACAGTCCGAGCCTGGGATACGCCTTTTCTTCCCCGATTTGGTCAGGGCGATTGATGAACCGGCGGAACAGAAGCGGGTGGCTGCCATCAAGTTTGCTGAGGTAGAGCGCGCAGCGAATGCGGATGCAACAGAGACTGAAGTTGTGGCGCGGCGCAGAGCGGCTCCGACGACTGTGCCGAACGACAAGGAAGCGATTGCAGCGCTAACCGAAGGCGAGCGGCGCATCGCGGAAAAGAATCCGCGCGCGGCGGAAGCATCCTTTCAAAGGGTTTTGGCTAAATATCCTGACCAGCCAAGAGCGCTTTATGGATTGGGCATGGTTGCAGTGTTGGAACGAGACGGAGAGAGAGCGAAAGAGGTCTTCGGACGTCTCACCAATGGAGAACACGCGGCCACAAACGACCCGATGGTGTTGGCTTGGTCGCACGTTTACCTCGCTCGAATTTTGGATAGTGAAGGCCAGCAAGACCGGGCGAAAGTAGAGTATGAAGCAGCACTGGCAGTTGAAGGTGGACCGGAACAGGCGCGGCAGGCGGCGAGCAAAGGCCTTGCCGCTATGGGAACGACGAAAACCGTGGAACGTCCTTAATCCAGCCGAGAATTGAAGGAGAACGCAGATGGGGAACACAAGCAACATTTCTAAAAGGATTGGGATGGCGGCAACGGTTCTGCTGATGAGCGGCGCAGTTACGTTGGCGCAGGATTCGCAGAGCCAGGAAAAGCCTACCCTCAACAAGGACAAACAGCAGCCGGCGCAACAAAGCGGAACAACTCTTACGCTGGATGCGACTCCCGCGACTCCAGTGTCTTCGGAAGAAGATACGTCGCTCAAAGCTCTGCAAGCGATGCCGGAAGGATCGACGGCGAACTTGCAGGCGAAACTTCAGGCGAGTGAGAATTTCTTACAGAAGTATCCGCAAAGCCGGTATCGCCCGATGGTCTATACGTTCCTGACGATCGGATACGTACAGGTGGGACAAGCGGATAAGGCAGTCGAAATCGGAGACAAGGAACTCGAGCTGAATCCGAATGATGTGGCGACGATGGCGATATTGAGCCAGACGATTCCGCGCGTCTACAATCCGAGCGCGCCTGACGCGGCAAAAAAGCTGGACAAGGCAGAAGCTCTTGGGAAACGAGCGGTTGAAGTAATTCCGACGATTGCGAAGCCGGAAGGCCTCACCGACGAAGCATTTGCGAATTCGAAGAATCAGACACTGGCGATGGCCCACAGCGGGATTGGGCTTGTAGATTGGCGTCGCGGAAAATTTGCCGACGCAATTCCGGAGCTGGAGCAATCGGTCAAACTGGATACGATTGCGGATCCCGTGAACTGGTTCATTCTTGGAATCGTAAATCAAAATACTTCTCATTTTGATGACGCGGCGACGGCGTTCGGCAAGTGCGCGTTAATACCAGGCAAATTGCAGGACACGTGCAAGACCAGAGGCGAAGAAGCGAAAAAGCTGGCCGCGACGAAGCTAAGCGTCCCAAAGTGACCCACGCGCAGCAGGAAACGCCGCAGATTCTATGACGCGCAGCGACGATGATCGGCTGGAAGAAAAGCTGGGCGTGCGGTTCAAGAACCGGGCGCTGCTGGAGCGCGCGCTGACACATAGTTCTGCGGTCCCGGAGTTGCGCGCAGGCCGCGAAGACGACAAAGCAGATTCCCCCGAAATAGGCAACAACGAGCGGCTGGAGTTTCTGGGAGATGCCGTGCTCGATCTGCTCGCTAGTGAATACTTGCTGGACAATTTTCCGGATTGGAGCGAGGGGCAGCTTTCCAAGAGCCGCGCGCGGTTGGTGAATGCCCGATCGCTGGAGCGCGCGGCGCGGCGAATTGGGCTTGGCGAACATCTGCGGCTTGGGCGCGGCGAAGAAAAAACGGGTGGCAGAGAGAAGCCGGCGCTCCTGGCGGATGGATTGGAAGCGGTGGTGGCTGCGGTTTTCCTGGACGCTGGATTGAATGCCACTGGGGAATTATTGAAGCGTGTTCTCTTCGATCAGGCCCTAGAAGAACGAGGGGAACGGATTGCGGAGTCCGATCGCAAATCTGCGCTGCAGGAATTGTTGCAACAAAGCGGAAGACCTCCGGCGGAGTACCGGCTTGCTGGAGAAAGCGGGCCGGATCATCGGAAACAATTTCTGGTGGAAGTCTGGGCAGATGGGAATTGCCTGGGAAGCGGCGAAGGCAAAACAAAGAAGGAAGCGGAGCAGCAAGCCGCGCGCACGGCGCTGTTACAATGGGAAGCGGCCACACAAAAGGAATAGCTGCGAATGACGGAAGAGACTTCACAGGAAGATATTTCTGCTCCGGTGCCGGAAGAAACTGTATCTGAAAAAACCGCAGCGCACAGGGAAAAGACCACACTCTCCGAATACATGGAATCGCTGCTGGTCACAGTGATTCTCGCGCTTTTTGGAACGAGCTTTATCGTTCAAGCGTTCAAGATTCCTTCACCGTCCATGGAGAAAACCTTGCTCGTGGGGGATCATCTGCTCGTCAACAAATTCGTGTTTGGAGGGCGCGGCAACGCTTGGTACGAAAAACTGTTGCCGTACCGGCCGTTGCAGCGCGGCGACATCATTGTTTTCAAATATCCCTACGACGATCATCAGCATTTTGTGAAACGGGTAATTGGGCTGCCGGGCGACCACTTGAAAATGGTGGACCAGGACGTTTACATCAACGGAAAAATTCTTCGCGAGCCGTACGTCGTGCATGATTCGGGAGTTCAATACGACATTTTGAATTACCAGTTTCCGCCGGTAGGGAATCAGTTCCTCGGGTCACCGGCGCGTCCGGAATGGATGAAAGAGATGCGCAAGTACGTTCAGGGAGACGAGCTCATTGTGCCACCCGAAAAATATTTTGCGATGGGGGACAACCGTGACCGCAGTTCGGACAGCCGCTATTGGGGATTTGTGGATCGCGACGCGATCATGGGACGGCCGTTCCTGATTTATTGGTCGGTTGAGGCAACGTCCGAAGACTACGCGCAGAGTACTTTTATGCAAAGACTCGCAGGAATTTTGGATACTTTGATGCACTTGCCGGCGCGCACGCGCTGGAGCCGCATGCTGCGAACTGTTCACTAAGTCTGCGCGACCGAATCGATTTGAGCAACAAAACAGGATTTCCGCCGCGACCCTACCTTTTTAGTCGGGAGTTTGCGAAACTTTTGACGGCATTTCCCGCGAAAGCGACGGCATAACTCTTGGTCAGACTCAGAAGATACTGGAAATTTGGTGCGGCGCTCGTGTTGTTGTTGATAGCCGCGCAAGTCACCGTGAACCTTGTTCTTCGGGCGAATCGTGTGCGGCAATCCATGATCGCTCGCCTTGAACGCACGTTCGGAAGGCGCGTGGAAGTTCGGGTATTCACTTTCTCCTTGTTGCCATTGCCCAGCCTGGATGCAGACGGGATTACCGTCGGCGAAGATCCTGCTTTCGGAAACGAGTATTTTTTGCGCGCGGATCGGTTGTCGGCGAGGCTGCGGATGCTGGGATTGCTTCGTGGAAGATTTGAGTTTGGGACTTTGTCGCTCGATCGGCCCAGTTTGATCCTCGTGAAAAATGAGGAAGGACGATGGAACCTTGAACGCTGGCTGCCGCCCGCATCGAGTGCCGATCCAAGTGGATCCCGCAAAATCTACGGGCCGCAAGCGCCCGATGTCCCCACGAACCGCTTGGCGAAAATCGATATCAGCGACGGCAGGCTGAATTTCAAGCTTGGTGATGAGAAAAAACCGTTTGCGTTCACAAATGTGAACGGCAGCATCGAGCAAATGGCGTTTGGACGCTGGCAGATTAATTTGGAAGCGCAGCCCTGGCGCAGCGGCGTGCAATTGCAAACCACGGGAACGATTCAGGTACGGGGCGAAGTTGCTGGCACTTCAGTGCGGCTACGACCCGCGCGATTGCAGATTCGTTGGACACAGGCTTCGTTGGCAGATTTGGTGCGGCTGGCTCGTGGACAGGATGAAGGCGTGCGTGGGATCTTCGATTTGGAAGCAACTGCAGAGAGCGGGACAAAAGAAAGTAGAACCAACACGGCGCCCAGTGAATGGACTTTTTCTCTTGAAGCGCGCGCGTCGCAAATTCACCGCTGGGATTTGACGCAGCGCGCCGACAATCCGCGCTTGGACTTGCGCTGGAAGGGCCGGTGGTTTCCTTCCGATGGAACCATAAATATTGAAGAGATGCTCATCTCCGCGCCGAAATCGAATTTGCGAGGCACAGCGGCCCTTACAACCGTCCCGCAAACGCATTTTGTGATTCGCGTCGATTCGGCTGGAATTCAGGCGTCGGATGCACTTGCATGGTATCGGGCGTTTGAGCCGGGAGTAGCAGAAGGGGTTTCCGCTGAACAATATTTTACTGGCGGAGCAACCTTCAGCGGCTGGCCGCTTAAATTGGAGGCGGCGGCGTTTTCGAGCCTGGGCGGAAGAATTTCCGTTCCTGGATTTCCGGTGCCTTCGCGCGTTGGGCCCGCTCATGGCGGGACGGAGAAGAATGCGTTTGTCATCGAGCCTGTAACGGTTTCGTGGAGCGAGGAAAAGAGTGGCGCAAATAAGGAGCGTGAGGCTCAGAAGGGAAAGAGTGCGGCTGCAGCGAACTCAATTGCGATCGGCTTGCGCTACGACTTTGATTCGCGTGAAGGTAGCGTATCGCTTTCCGGACAGGCCGAGAAAACTGAGAGCGTGTTGAAGACTGTCGCGGCCTTTGGTAAGCAGCTGGATCGAGGCTGGGAATGGAAAGGGCCGGCGAGCGCGAGTCTGCATCGGGACTGGGGAAACGAAACGACTGCAGGGTGGAATGGACAGATTGAGTTTTTGAAAGGCGATCTGGAAATCGCCGGATTGAACCAGCCCGTAATAGTAAAGGACGCTTTTCTGCGCTGGGAGCATGGAAAGAAAAGCGTAGCGTTGCAAAATGTGGAAGCGTTTGGCGGCGAGTGGAGTGGCGAAATTGCGGAGAACAAAATAGCCACGGAGGGAGAGCCCCGTTGGCGATTTCGTTTGCATGCGGATAGTTTGAGTGCCGCGGACATGGATCGCTGGGCCGGGCCTCGAGCGAGGCCGGGTTGGCTGCAGCGTCTGTTGCCGGCGGTGTTGGGCGGCAGCACTGGGCAGAATGTGGATGCAAGCGATCTTTTGCGGCGCGTGGATGCAGAAGGCGAGGTTAGCCTGGATGAGTTTGCTTTGGACAAGCTCAAGCTGAAACAAGTGCATGCACAGGCAAGCCTGCGGGATCTGCATTTGCGATTGCAAAATTGCCAGGCGCAATGGGCAGGCGGCACTCTGCAGGGGAATGTGGCGGCGACTTTCGATGCGAAACCTGTTTACGAAGTGAAGCTGCAGGCGAATGGGCTGAATTTGGCGCAAGTGCCATTGGCAGGAAAAGTTGCAGACCGCATGTTGGGAACTTTGGGTGGAACTTTGGAATTGAAGACCGAGGGTGTCGGACGCGATGCGTTGCTCGACAAACTAAAAGGGGAAGGACGAATTCAGCTGAAGAAAGTAGAATTTCGCGGTTGGGATGTTCAAGCGAGCTTTGCGGCAGGCACGCCTCACGTGGGAGCGAGCCGCTGGACGGATGGCGAGGGCTTTTTTCACGTGAGTGAACGCAGCCTGGAAGTGAATCATTTGCGTTTGCGCGCGCCACAACAGGAGGTCAGCTTGAAGGGCAGTGTAAGTTTCGGCCGCGAAACGGATTTAACGCTTGAGAGCGCGACTGGCAGCGGCAAGACGAAAGCACAGGGCCCTGAGCGCGTGATGCAGATTAGCGGACCGCTTGAAGGACCAAAAGTCGCAATTCAAACGGTGAGTGCGCAGCAGCCAGGCGATTAAGAGATTTTTCTTGGAAAATGAACGCAGCTGTTTAAGGAGCAGGAATGAAACGAGCGCTCGTAGGGATTGTCTTGGCAATTTTATTTGCCGCTTGCTGCGCGCGCGCACAGGAGCGCTTCACGCTGGAGCGAGTGTTGAGCGCACCGTTTCCCGCTGATTTGGTCGCGTCGAAAACAGGCAGTCGTATCGCATGGACGCTCAACGATCAAGGAAAGCGAAACGTCTGGGTCGCCGAAGGTCCGGACTTCAAAGCTCGCCGCCTCACAAGCTATCTTGACGATGATGGGCAGGAACTTTCCTCGCTCAGTTTCTCTGCTGACGGCAACACTCTTTTCTACACGCGCGGCGGCGGCAAAAATTCGGCCGGACAGTTTCCCAATCCAACTAGCAATCCCGCGGGTGTTGAAACAGCCGTTTGGGCCGTCAGCTGGAATGGCGGGGAGCCCAGAAAGATCGATAGCGGCCATGATTCAAAAATAGCGGCAAGCGGATTGATCGCATATGACCGAGACGGGCAGATTTGGCTTGTTCCGTTGGATGGCAGCGCTAAGCCGTTGCAAATCGTCGCGCACGGCCGCAATGGTGAAGCGGAGTGGTCGCCCGATGGAAAAATGCTCGCATTCACTTCCGCTCGTGGCGATCACAGCTTCATCTGCATCTACGACGTAGTGCAAAAAAGTGTGAAATTCGTCTCACCCAGCGTGGATAGCGATTCTACTCCGCAGTGGTCGCTTGATGGAAAACGCATCGCCTTCGTTCGCCGACCTGCTACGCCGCGCGACACGCCTGAAGGTTATTTCATCGAACCAGACCGGCCGCATCCTTGGGCGATTTGGATTGGCGACGTTGCAAGCGGCAGCGCAAAAGAAATTTGGCACAGCGGCAACAAGCCCGACGATTCGTTTCCGTACATGGCAGAAGACACCGGCGGGGGAGTCATTCGCTATGCCGCGAATGACACGATCGTCATGGCCAGCGAAGCCGACGGATGGCAACATCTCTACGCCCTCTCCGCAAATGGCAGTGCGCTGAAACTGCTGACGCCAGGAAATTGCGAAGTCGAGCAGTGGTCCTTCACTCCCGATAAAAAAACGATTCTGCTTAACTCCAATTGTAACGACATCGACCGCCGTCACCTTTGGAGTGTTGGCATAGACGGAACTGGCCTGAGGCAGTGGGAGAAACTCAATTCTGTCAATTGGAGCCCCATCGCTCTAGCCGATGGGAAGAACATAGCATTCATTGGTTCCGGCCCAACCGTTCCTCCGTTCGTCCAAACCACAACCTGGGAACAGCACGCTTCTGCAAACAGGTTTGCAAACCATTTTGCGGAAAATTTTCCCGCCGATGATCTGGTCGATCCGCAGCAAGCCATCTTCAAATCCGCCGACAACTACGAAATCCACGGCCAGCTTTTCGTCCCCAAAGATCTAAAGCCCGGCGAAAAACGCCCCGCGCTGATTTTTATTCATGGCGGATCAATGCGACAGATGCTGCTCGGCTGGCATTACATGTACTACTACGCGAACGCCTACGCGATGAATCAATACCTCGCGAATCGCGGCTACGTAGTGCTTGCGGTGAATTACCGCTGCGGCATTGGCTACGGCCGCGCTTTCCGCGAAGCGCCGAATCGCGCAGGCCGTGGTGCCAGCGAATATCAAGACATCGTCGCCGCCGGAAAATATCTGCAGAGCCGCACTGACGTCGATCCCAAACGCATCGGCCTCTGGGGCGGAAGTTACGGCGGCTATCTAACCGCAATGGGTCTCGGTCGCAACTCCGACATTTTCGCCGCCGGCGTGGACATGCACGGCGTACACGACTGGCCCACCGACAATTGGGACGGCAAAAACATTTCGCCCGAGCTCACCAAGCTCGCGCACGACTCATCCCCCGTAAGCGCCGTAGATACGTGGAAATCACCGGTTCTTTTCATTCACGGCGACGACGACCGCAATGTCTACTTCACTCAGACAGTCGATTTAATCGCGCGTCTCCGCGCCCGCAACGTAGAAATCGAACAACTAATTTTCCCCGACGAAATTCACGATTTTCTTTTACACAAAGACTGGCTTGCCGCCTATCACGCAACTTCAGACTTTTTCGATCGCAAATTCAACGGCGGCAAAGCTCCCGCCGGCGCGACAGCCCATTAAATTCATTCCTATATGAATAGAGTACGGATTTCGGCTGCGTTCTTTTTCTTCTCGCTTTCCATTTTTTCGACGCGCCAAATTTCCGCGCAGCAAAAGCCGCTCACGCGCGCTTTCACCAGCGGCGCCGAAGAACACTACCAGGTCTCTGTAACGGTTCGCGTAGAAACTCACGGCGTTTCCACCGAAAAAATCGGCGAAAAAACCTACGCTACTTTCTATACTCATGAGGCTGCCGGCCAGCTTTCGTGGCGCGCAGTCCGTCAAATCTCCAAACTCAATCCCGGCGGAACCGCCGCAATCGTCGAAACTCTCGATCATTTTCAGGTAAATTGCGGAGGGGATCCCGGCTCCAAGGCCTTCGATGCTATTCTGCAAAAGTCCGTGCAAGATACCTGCGCCACTTGGCAAAATTCTTCAGAAATGAAATATGAGGAGGAAAACTCCGGGTTAATCCACGGCCTTCCCGAGCCCGTAGGCCAGCTCACCGGCTCCGATTCCACCTTGCTGCTTTTCTGGGTTCGCCGCGCTTTTCGTCCCAGTGTCATTCTGCCAAAAACACCGATTCATTTCGGAGAACGTTCCGAACACAAGATTCTCAATCCTTCCGGCGGCGAGGGAAGCATCACCGGCCAGGAAACGAGCGAGTGGCTTGAGGCGTCAGTGGACGCGCCCGCGGCTACTTTGCATGTCTCGCAAGATCTCAACTGGATCGATCCACCTCTGAAAAGCAGTGTTAGCAACGTAAGTGGCAAGCCCTCCATGCGCCAATTTTTTTACGCGGACTCGCTCAACACCGTATCTCTTCTGGATGGAAGCCTCGTCAAAGCTTCCCGCGCTGCCACGCGTGAAACAAAACAACTCCTCGAGCCCGTCCCTAGTTTGCCTGACGTTCCCGAGTTCGGCTCGAAACTCACCATTAGCGTCACGATGCAGCGATTGCCATGAAACTCAAGCGAATCTCCTGCGCCATTTTTCTGTCCGCTTTGTTTGCGCAATTCGCCGAGGCGCAGAAATCCTTGCCCGCTTCCGCCCTAAAACCTGGCGAAACGATGTTTTACCTCGTGCATTTGAAAACCGATCGCAACATCAAAACCAAAAGCGCGCTTTCACTCCCTGAGATGCCTAATGAAGCGAGCATCGATGTGCGTGGCATTCTGCAGGTGGAAGTTGTTTCCGGCCACGGAAATATTCCGCCCGGTGGCGTCGGGCTTCGTACGTGGTTCTTGTCGCTGGTGAGCGACATTGGGGCGCTTCAGAAAGGCAAGAAGCCGGGCCAGACTCAGGAAGAACCAGCCGCTGCGGATGATAAAATTGTGGACTGCGTGCTTCAGGCCGATGGACAGATTGTTCCGCTCGCCGGTCTTGAGCAACTCGCTCCCGAGCAGCAAGCTGCGTGGCGCGAATGGGCTGCGCGATTCGCTGGCGTATTCTTGCTGGAATCTGAAACCCGCAAACGCGGTGAAAAATGGAACGGGGTAGAACCGGAAACCTCGCCATCACCCATCGCAGAATTGCAGTGGCAGAAAAAGTCGCAATACGTTAAGGACGAGCTGTGCGCGCCGTTGAAGTACAACCGTGGGGAATTTCAACGCAGTGCCAACCAGGAGAGTTGTGCCGTGATCCTCACTACTTCCGTGCTGGTACAAAAGTCATCCGTGCAGGATGCCACGCCCCCGGATTACAAAGTAAAAGGTCTGCGAACACGCGGCACAGCCAAGGGCAACAACGAGACCATTCTATATATTTCGCGAAAGACCGGCCGGCTCATCCGCGCGACACAAGAGGCAAAGCAGCAAATGGACGTCCTCATTGTACTGACAAACGGAAGCAGTCAGGTGCATTACGGCGTGAACGCCAACGAAAATGGCACGGTGGAACTAATCACGGAACTTCCGCTGATCCTCCAGCCCAAATCGGACAATTGAGAAAAATCTCTAAGGTGTTGCGTTGCTCTCCTCGGCGCGCAATTTGAGTTGGCGTTATAATGAACGTTTCATTGCACGTCGTCGGACCAGCAGGAGAAGCGACCTGTGAAATTCAAGATCAAGAGCAGCTACGAACCACGCGGAGATCAGCCTGCCGCGATCGAACAAATTTCTCGCGGCGTGGATGGCGGTGATAAACATCAGGTGCTTCTTGGTGTAACTGGTTCGGGCAAGACCTTCACGATGGCCCGTGTCATCGAAGCGGCCAATCGTCCGTCGCTCGTTCTTGCGCATAACAAAACTCTTGCAGCGCAGCTTTATCATGAGTTCAAGAATTTCTTCCCTGAAAACGCCGTCGAATACTTCGTCAGCTATTACGATTTCTATCAGCCGGAAGCGTACGTCCCTGCGGCGGATGTGTACATCGAAAAAGAATCGACCATCAACGACGAACTGGACAAGCTGCGGATGAGCGCGACGCGGTCGCTCTTTGAGCGGCGCGACGTCATCATCGTTGCTTCGGTAAGCTGCATTTACGGCATCGGTTCGCCGGAAGCCTATTACGGCATGCTCGTCCCGCTTGAAAAGGGGCATCAGACTTCTCGCGAAGCCTTGCTTCGACGATTCGTGGACGTTCTCTACGATCGCAGCGAGGATTTGAGGCGCGGAACGTTTCGCGTCCGCGGCGACATCATCGAGATCTATCCAACCTACGAGGACAACGCCTACCGTTTCGAAATGTTCGGCGACCAGATTGATGTTATCCGCCAAATCGATCCGCTGACGGGCGCTGTGCGGCCCGGCGGGGAAGATATGCCCCGCGTGACGATCTATCCGCGAACTCACTACGTCATGCCGCAGAATCAACGCGAGCGGGCTATCGTCACTATTCAAGAAGAGCTCGAGTGGTGGAAAAAGGAACTGGAAAAACAGGGAAAATTCGTCGAAGCGCAGCGCGTCACACAACGCACGATGTTTGATATCGAAATGATGCGCACAATCGGCTATTGCCACGGTATCGAAAACTATTCGAGGCACTTGAGCGGCCGCCTGCCCGGCGAAGCCCCGCCAACGCTGCTTGATTACGTTCCCAATGACTTTTTGCTTTTTATTGACGAATCGCACCAGACGGTACCGCAAGTCCGTGCGATGTATCACGGCGACCGCTCACGCAAGCAAACGCTTGTGGACTACGGGTTCCGCATGCCGTCCGCGCTCGACAATCGTCCGCTTACCTTCGAAGAATTTGAACATCGCCTGAACCAGGTGATTTACGTCTCCGCGACTCCCGGTCCCTATGAAATGACGCGCTCTGGCGGAACGTTTGTGGAGCAGGTAATTCGCCCGACCGGCCTCGTCGACCCACAAGTCGAAATTCGCCCGGTCAAAGGCCAGGTGGATGATTTGCTCGAAGAGATCCGCATTCGCGCGGAAAAAAATGAGCGAGTACTTGTCACCACGCTGACGAAACGCATGGCAGAGGATTTGAGCGAATACTTCACCGAAATCGGCGTACGCTGCCGTTATCTGCACTCGGAAGTAGAAACGCTTGATCGCATTAGAATTCTGCGCGATTTGCGACGCGGGGAATTTGACGTTTTGATTGGCATCAATTTGCTTCGCGAAGGGCTCGATTTGCCGGAGGTTTCTCTCGTGGCGATTCTCGACGCGGACAAAGAAGGCTATCTCCGCAGCACAACTTCACTGATTCAAACCATGGGCCGTTGTGCGCGGCACGTCGAAGGGCGCGCCATTCTTTATGCGGACCGCCGCACGAATTCGATGAACGAGGCCATCAGCGAAACCAATCGCCGTCGCGATAAGCAGCTCAGCTACAACCAGGAAAATGGAATCACACCGCAGTCCATCATTAAGGGTGTGGACATGGAGCTTGCGCGCATTGTCGAAGCCGACTACGTTACTGTGGCGCTGAACGAATCTGAACTGGATGCCGCCGCGGCCAGCGTGCGCAATGAAGAGCAACTCTCTGAATTGTTGAAGAAACTGGAAGCACAGATGCGCGAAGCCGCAAAGAATTTCGAGTTTGAAAAAGCCGCACACTTGCGCGACCGCATTCGTGGCTTGAAACAGATGGATTTGAAAGGAACGTTTACTAAAGAAAGCGCAGCCACTGCAGACTAAGATCCACCGCGCCGCAACTTATCGAGCGGATAAAATGTATCGCGCCAAATAACCCCGCCCTGCCGAAGTGTGATCGCGGTCGAGCGCAACAGCATGTAATCAAACAACAAGGCTCCGATCGGATGAGTAAGCGCGTACACGGGCGATGCGCCCATGACAAAAGCTGCGATTGCGTGCATCGCAACTGCGGCTACAGCCGCAATTGCCGCCAGAATCGCTGCAACGCCGTGCAAAAAGGGCAACGCGAGAAATGGCAGCGCACTCACGCAGAAAATACCAAGCGATTGCACTACTGCAGTGGCAAGGCTGTAGTTCGTCACTGCAAAGAAATTCTTCGTAACACCCCGTACGATATTTCCGATTCCCGCATGCCATCGCACGATGACAAATTCAGTCGCTAGCGCAAGGCCGGAACGAAAGCCCGCTTTTTTTATGTTGCGCGCGAGCTTCATGTCATCCACCACTTCCAGCGCCAGTTTGCAATGTGTGCCGCTTGATTCGTATGCAGTGCGCCGCACGAGCTGAAACGCGCCGATACCCATGTATGAACTTGATCGCGGATTTTCGATGCCGTATGGATCTGTCATAAGGTAAAGACCGAGTCCAAAAAATGTCAGCGCCACATTTTCCCAGAAACCTTTCATTACGAGACCGCAGATCAACGTCAAGTGATCCAGGTTTCGTTGCTCGACCGACGAAATGGCGCGACGAAGCGTGTCGGCGCGAAGTTGCACGTCCGCATCTGTAAAAAGCAACCACTCCCCTGTGGAAACTTCGTACGCCCTTTGCAGAGCATGTGGCTTGCCCAGCCAGCCGGCGGGCAATTCGTCAATCCGGACGACTCGAAGCCGCGCGTCTTTGGCGGAAGCTGCCCGCAAAATCCGGGAGGTGGAATCGGAGGAGCGGTCGTCCGCAGCAACAATTTCCAGCTTGGAGTACTCAAGCGCAAGGAGGGTTTCCAGCGCCGCCGGCAGTTTTTCTTCTTCGTCACGCGCTGCAAAAAGCACGGAAATGCACGGGCAGTTCGCGTCTTCAGCCGGTGGGGTTTTGCGCAAGCGCGGCAAACAGGCGGCTGCATAAACAACGCGGAGACCATAGGTCAGCCAGAAGAGAGCGATCAATCCAAAAAGCACCGGCAGAATAAAGCGCATGGTTTGGGTTTAGTGAGGCCTACACGGTATTCTAACAGGCAGCATGCAGGGCAGCCTGACGATAATCGGAGCCGGGCGCGTGGGACGCGCTTTGGGCAGGGCTTTGAGCGAAACAGGCTGGAAGATTTTCGGTGTCGTCACCCTGAGCCAGCCGACGGCGCGACGAGCTGTGAGGTCTATTGGACAAGGCCACGCGTTCGCCGGGATTTCGCGGCAAGCTGTAAGCCCGCGGAATATTTTGATTGCCACACCTGACTCGATAATTCCTGGAATCGGCGAAGAGTTGGCTCGCATTTCGGCCGAGGAGTTGAAAGGCAAGACCGTTTTGCACACGAGCGGTGCGCGGGCCTCGGATGTGCTTGAGCCCTTGCGAGCGTTCGGCGCTTCGGTGGGGTCACTGCATCCAATGCAAACTTTTTCTGGTATCGGCGTGCCGCCGCTCGAAGGCCGCGTTTTTGCGATTGAAGGAGATCCGGCAGCACTGCGGCTCGCGCGGCAGATGGTGCGGGCGCTTGGCGGACATATTTTGCAATTGCCCGCATCCGGCAAAGCCGCCTATCACGCGGCAGCTTCGATGGCGGCAGGGCAAGTGCTTGCCGTGATTGAGGCGGCTACAACGATCATGATGTCCGTTGGAATCAAGCGTCGCGATGCCGTGCGCGCGCTGCTTCCTTTGACGAGGCAGGTGCTTGATAATTTTGAGAGGATTGGGCCGCGCGCTGCCTGGACCGGGCCTCTTGCACGAGGCGATTACGAAGTGATTGCTGCACACGAAGTTGCATTGCGCAATTTTCCGGCAGAATTTCGCAGGGCTTACGAGCAATTGAACCGGCTGGCAGCGCGGGTACTCTCACAGAATCCGGAACAAACGATTTCGCGGCTTGATGTTTTGCAAGCCGAAGTAAAAGCGATGTCAAAGAGCATGGGGAGGCAAGGGTGAAGGGACCGCAGATCGCGATAGAAAGCAGGACGCTCGGCAACGGATTGCGCGTTGTAATTGCACCCGATTCCGCCGCGCCAGTTGTGACCGTCGGCGTGTATTACAAAATCGGGTTTCGTTTGGAGCCGCAAGGACGCAGCGGATTTGCGCACCTGTTCGAGCACATGATGTTTCAAGGTTCCGCCAATGCGCCGAAGATGGAACACATCAAGCTGATTAATTCGAGCGGCGGCGTTTTGAACGGTTCGACGATGTACGATGTGACGAATTATTACGAAGCCGTGCCGTCAAATGCACTCGAACGTGTACTTTGGCTCGAAGCGGATCGTATGCGCGCTCTCAAAGTCGATGATGAGAATTTGAACAATCAGCGCGACGTTGTGAAAGAAGAAGTTCGCGTAAATGTTTTGAATCAACCCTACGGTGGTTTCCCCTGGCTCGATATGCCCCCTGTCGCTTTTCGAAATTGGGCGAACGCGCACAATTTTTACGGGGATTTCGCGGATCTGGACGCTGCAAGTCTTGCGGACGTACAGACATTTTTCAAAACATATTATTTGCCCAACAATGCGGTGCTTTTGATTTTAGGGAACGTAAAAACGGAAGAAGGTTTTTCGCTCGCGGAAGAATATTTTGGAGATATTCCACGCGGGGCAGAACCACCATTTGCCGATCCGAACGAGCCGGTACAAACCGAAGAGCGGCGCGGAAACGTGGACGAAAAATTCGGCACACTGCCTGCGATTGCCATAGGTTACGTGATGCCGAAGCGACGCAGCGCGGAGTGGTGTGCGATGGCGCTGCTCGATCAGGCGCTACATGGCGGCCGAGCTGGCCGCATTTATCGCGACCTCGTGCTGGAGAAGCAGATTGCCGTGGAAGTGGACGGCGGCGTAGACGACATTTTCGGCTACAACGGGCCTTCGCAAATGACGACGCGCATTCTGCACAAGCCGGAAATTTCAGCGGACGCGACGGTTGTGGCTTTTGACGCGGTGATTGCCGAGGTTCAAGAGAAGGGAATTAGCGCGGACGAACTTGAACAATTGAAAGTGAAGTGGCGCTCAGACTATTACGCCATGCTCGAAGGCGGCCGGGGCGGATACATGCCTAAGTATGGATTGATGCACCTTCTCGCATGTTTTTCGTTGTTTGACGGCGAGCCGCAACTCGTGAATGCGATTCTCGATGGATTCCTGCAAGTAACTCCGGAGCAGGTGCAGTCTGCCGCGAAGAAATATTTGCGGAAAGAAAATCGCGCAATTGTATTTCGCGCTCCCGCAAACCTTGGCGCAAAGGAGGCCGCATAATGGCGACTCCGACAACGCAGCCGTCGAATGTTGTCCCGGCGCTTGCCGCTGAGCGCGCCGTAAATTGGCCGAAGCGCGTCAAATCAAAACTTGCGAATGGTCTTGAAATTGTTCTCGTCGAATCGCACACGATTCCGCGCTTCCACGGAGAGATTTTCTTTCGCAGCGGCAATGCCGCGGTTTCGCACCTGGCGCCCGGACTTGCCGACATGATGGCAACGATGGTGCGCACCGGCACGACGAAACGCACAAACCGCCAAATTGAAGAGGATTTGCGGCGGCTGGGCGCTGACCTCTCTTCCAGCGCCGGGCAAGATACGAGCGCGATTTCGTTTGCTGGTCTCAGCGAATTTGCGGAACCTTTGCTCGGCCTGGTGAATGAACTCGCGCGGGAAGCCTCGTTTCCCGAAGCTGAATTCGAGCGTGAACGGCGGCAAAAACTGGAAGAAGTAAAACTGGAACGTACTCAACCAGGATTTCTAGCCGGCGAAAAACTGCGCAAGGTTTTGTTCGGTGAACATCCGTACGCGAAAATTTCGCCGAGCGAAGCGCAAGTCGCCGCTTACAAAAGGGAAGAACTGCAAACCATTTATCGCGAATCGTACACTCCCGATAACGGTTTGCTTCTTCTTGTTGGCGATTTCGATCCGGCGACAATGCTCGCCACGATCGAAAAAGTTTTCGGTTCGTGGCATGGCAAGAAACCAGCAATTCCTGCCTCCGCTGCTCCGGCAAATCCTCGCGGACGGCGCGTCTACCTCGTCCACGTTCCAGGCGCAGTGCAGACGCAAATTCTTTGCGGTTGCCACGCCATCACACGCAAGAATCCCGACTGGATCAAGCTGGGCCTGACAAACAGCCTCTATGGCGGCGCATTCAATTCGCGGCTCGTGATGAATATTCGTGAAGCGAAGGGTTATACGTACAGCCCGCGCAGCAGCGTCACGCCATTGCAGCAATATGGATATTTCTCCGTGTCTGCTGCGGTGCGAAATGAAGTTGTAGCTGCGTCGCTCACGGAAATCTTCTACGAAATCGACAAACTGCGGTCGTTGCCTGTCCCCGAATTGGAGCTTGCCGACGCGCAAAATTACCTGAGCGGCGTCTTTTCGATGGGGCTTGCAACGCAAGACGGAATGCTCTCGCAAATCGCCACGGTTGCGCTGAACGATTTGCCCGACGACTATCTCGAAGCATATCGCGCAAAAGTTCGCGCGCTGCAGTCGGCCGATGTTCAGAATGCCGCACAGAAATATTTCGATTCCGCAAACATGCAAATCATCGTCGTCGGCGACCGCGGCAAAATCGAAACCCAAGCAGCGCTTTTCGGCGACCTGGAAATCTTCGACGCGCAAGGCAATCGGCTGTCTTAGCTTCTTGTCTCGATTGTCTTTGTTATTGATTTAGATACATACTTCTTATACTATCTGCCACATCGTGTTTCAGCGGCGCTTTATCTTTTTTCCTCTTTGCTACCTCGCGTTCGTTTTTCTTGCGAACGTTTCACTTGATGCCACCAAGAAGCCGCCGCTGCGTCCGATCAATTTGAATACGGCGAGTTCGACGCAGCTTCAGGAAGTGCCGGGGATTGGCCCGGTGACGGCGGATAAAATCCTCAAAATGCGAAAGTCGTACGGGCCGTTCAAAAGCGTAGACGATTTGCGTGCCATCAAGGGCATCGGGCCGAAACGTTTAGAAAAAATGCGAAAATATTTGACGGTTGCAAAACCGGAGACCAAGACCGCACCGAAAGCCGCCTCGAAAAATTCTACGTCCTCACCGAAGCCTTCTCCGTAGTCCGTATTTGATTTGGCCGGTTGCGCTGAGGTTGAGGTCCTTCGCGTATCTTCTTGGATGCGCGAAGGATGACAACGCTTGGAAATGCAGGCAGCATCGAGGCACTCAGGATGAAACTCGATTTGGTACGTGATTTCTGTCATAGGCGCTGGTGGGTTGGTTTTTCTTTGCCGATGTTCAGGGGGACCTGGTCGGCGATGGTGATTCCGTAGCCTTCGAGGGCTACTACTTTTTTTGGATGATTGGTTAGGACGCGAATGTCTTTCAAACCCAAGTCGATCAGGATTTGGGCGCCGATGCCGGATTCGTGCTGGACCATGCGCTGGCGGGCAGGTTCGCGGTCGAGTTGACCGCGCGCGTGAATGTGAATCTGCGGGAGTTTCCCTGCTTCCTCGGGCTGGTCGATGCCGAAGCCGCGACCGGTGTGATGCAGGTAGAGAAAAACGCCGCGGCCTTCTTTTGAGATGGTTTCGAGCGAGCGCTCGACGATGTCGCGGCAGTCGCAGGACGTTGAGCCGAAGACGTCTCCTGTCAAACAGTGCGAGTGAACTCGGACAAGGGCTGGCGTTTCGCCTTCGAGGTCGCCGCAGACCAAGGCGACGTGCTGGTCGTGGTCCACGTCGCTGGCGTAGGCGATCATGCGGAAGTCGCCAAAGCGCGTGGGCAGGACAGCTTCGGCCACACGCCGGACGTAACGCTCGTGCTGCATGCGGTAGCGAATGAGGTCCGCCACCGTGAGCATCTTCAGGTTGTGTTCCTTGCAGAATTCGACGAGTTGCGGCACGCGGGACATGGTGCCGTCGTCACCCATAATTTCGCAGATGACGCCCGCGGGAGTGAGGCCGGCGATTCGGGCGAGGTCGACGGAGGCTTCCGTCTGGCCGGCGCGGACGAGCACGCCGCCGTTGCGCGCGCGTAGCGGAAAAATGTGGCCGGGGCGCGCGAGGTCCTGCGGCTTCGTTTTGGGATCGATGGCCGTGAGAATCGTAATGGCGCGGTCGGAAGCGCTGATTCCCGTGGTGACGCCAACGCGCGCGTCGATGGCTTCCGTGAACGCGGTGCCGTGCACGGAAGTGTTGATCGGAGACATGAGCGGGAGGTGGAGTTCGTCGCAGCGCTCTTCCGTGAGGGGCATGCAAATCAGGCCGCGGCCGTACTTAGCCATGAAGTTGATGGCGTCGGGGGTGATTTTTTCGGCGGCCATGGCGAGGTCGCCTTCGTTTTCGCGGTCCTCGTCGTCGACGAGGACGACCATGCGGCCCTGGCGGATTTCTTCG
>DATMMW010000014.1:0-230907 GCA_035569555.1 Candidatus Dormiibacterota bacterium
CTCAGTACGTCCCGATTCGCATCCGCCGGGCGGCACTTGATAAGTAGGGCGATATCTTCCATGCCGCGGCTCTTGAACGCCTTGTCAAATCCCTCGATTCTCGCCTGGTTGTGCGCGACCGACGGCACCAGGAAATTGTCGTCGTGAAATACGAACTGGCGCGTTCCCCGCTCGCGATAAAGCTCCGCCATCTCGTCGGCGATCAATTCCACACTGCGTTGGCGAAACTTTTTGCCCGGTGCCAGATTGTGCAGTGTTGTGATGCAGCAGTACGCGCAGTTCTCGTAGCATCCGCGGCTTCCCATCAGAAAGCTGGTGGGCACTCCGGCAATCGTGTGGATCCGCCCGGCCCGCTCGGGGAACGGCAAAGTGTCCAAGTTGTCCAGCGTTCGGCGTTGCGGCGTGAATCGAACCTGACCATCTTCCCGGTACGCGATTCCAGTAATCTTCGGCAGGCAGTCCTTCGGATTCGCAGCAGCCCTCACGATTTCCAACAGTGTCTGCTCTGCCTCATGAATCGCGATGATATCGAGTTCGGGATGATGCTCTAACAGTGGTTGCGCTGCGCAAGAGGCGTAGTGTCCGCCAGCCACAATGAGTTTTTCAGGGTGCAATTCTTTGATCCGGCGTGCCAAGACGAGAAATTCTTGAGCTCGTGATTGAAAACAAACTGACAGGCCGACGATATCCGCCTCTTCCGCCTGTTCCGCGACCGCCTCCACATCTTGCCCCGAATTAAATACCGCCAGTAAAGACTCATGCCCCTCAGCCTGCAGAGAGGATGCCAGATATCGGATGGAGAGATTCTCCTCAAAGTCCGGACCCGCCAGAAGAACGCGCATGTGCCCTCCCGCTCGTCACAGTTAGAACGCCACAACTGTATATTCTTGTATCGCCTCGTTTTCAATGCCGATGACTATCCACGACGACCTATGGCTTCAGTGATGCTTAAACTGTCCGATGCGGTTGTGTGCAGGAATCCGACGGATGAGACGATGACCCGTCTAAAAGACCCGAAAGCGCGTTACGGCGCCGAGTCTTGTTCGACGCGCCAGGGCGAACGCCCCGGCCACGTTCGCAACGCATCTTTCGCCCATTGCGTCGTCTTGTCCTTGTGACATTGCGTGCACGGATTTGGAATTGCGTACTTCTCCGTGTCCGACGGATTGATGAAGGCAAACGTGTGCGCGCGAACCATCGTCGTTCCAAGCGTCGTTTCGATCTTCGGCATGTGGCATGCGATACATTCGCTTCCCGCCGATCCTTCTTTGTGATGGGTGTGCTCGGTCAGCGTCGCTTCGCGCGGCCCGTTCGGCGATTTCGGGCCATGGCATTCGAGGCAGAGCATTTCAGACGGTTCGCGCAATTGCGCGTAATTGTCGGTGCCGTGTACATCGTGGCAGTCGAAGCAAGTCACCCCGTGGCGATACATCACGCTCTGCACGTAGTCATTCCCTTGCATTCGGTTCTTGTGCGAAGTGCCCTGCGGAAAATAAGAAAAAGATAGTTCGCCTAGTTTGTTGTCTTCCAGCTTCCAAAAATCGCGCAGCTTCAATCCAACTTGGTAACCGACCGGCCAGTCGTAATATTTCCCTTCGAGGGGTTTTTGCAGCGGTTGGCCCTGCGAATGACACTGAATGCAGGTGTCGCTGGCATCGACGTAATTCATGTGCGCGGGATTCACGATGTTCGATCGCGTCGGATGCGCCGCGTGTTCGCTCCCGGGGCCATGGCAGCGTTCGCAGCCGACATTCCACTCGGCCACTTGTTTGGTCTTGATGTCGTAGCCGACGGAGTGACAGCCGTCGCATAGCGGTCCCGTCGGCCGTTGCTTATTGTCCGCCGGATAGAAGGGCACCCACCAATCCGCCCCATTCGGCACAAAATATGGCTTCCACGCTTTGTTGACGATGTCCCATTGCGCGCCAAGAGGGAAGTAGTCGTCGCCGACTTTCTCAAAATACCGCTGCTTCCAGATGCTGCCGTAAACGAATGCCACCTGCTCTTTCTTGAACGGCGCGATCTTGTTGGTCGTTAAATCCGGGAAAATCGCCTCAGGGTGCTCGCGCGGATCGCGAACAACGTTTGCCATCGGTGTCTTCGACCAGTGCGCGTAGAGTTCCGCGTGGCATTTTTCGCAGGCTTTAGAGCCAACGTAGTGCCCGTTTGCCGCGGCTTGCACCGCTTCCGCCTGCTGCGCGGCGTTTCGTTGGCCCAGGCTTCGTACGTACATCGTCAGCTTCCACGCGTCGGCGTCCGAAGTTTCATGCGGTACGCTCCACGCCGGCATTCCGCTCAAACGAATGCCATACGCGATAATGTAGTGAATCTCGCCGTCGGAAAGATTTTGCGTTTGCGCGGAGGAAAGGTCGGGCGGCTTCGGGTAGAGCGCGCGGGATTGCGTCGTTTGCCCTTTGCCGTCAAAGCCATGACAGCTGGCGCACCGGGAGTGAAAATCTTCACGGCCGTCTTCGAGATTCGCCGAAGTCGTCTGCAGCGGATTAGCTTTCTTTTTTTCAGTGGAAGGAATAGACAAATTCCGAATGCCACGCGCAATAAATTTTTCCAGCCGCGAAGGTTCGTCCGTAGCGCGGAAGCCCCGGTGAATCTTCCACCCGCCGTAACCACCGCCAATCGCGAGCAGCACGAGCAAGAAAAGGGAAAACGTCTTTGCTTTCGAAGCCATCGGCGTAAGTTAGTTTGAAGCCCTTAAAATAAACGCTTGATTAATACCGCCTGGCCGAAACGGGAGTATGATAGCGAACTAGGGGTACTCTCCATGAGAACTCTCGGTCAATATACAAAGGCATTTATTGCTCCCCCCGCCCCGAGCGCCGACGAATTGCATCCGAAGGATGTCGTTCCATTTGGAAAGTATGGTGCTGGACGTTTTACCGGTCATCCTGTCGGCTTTTTCATCGCTCTCGGCATAGTCTTGATGGCCCTGATTGGCCTGCCGGAATCGAGGATTTTTCTTGCTGCGGCTCTGCCCCTCGGCGGCTTGTTCGGATTCGTCCTTTGGAAGCTGCATCAGTCGAAGCCGAGCCCCCTCCGGCGGCCATAACATAGTGATGCGTCGGCATCCTTTCTGCGCGATGCCCCTGCCCTTACGCTAAGATAGTTAGTGACATTGTTATGGTTCCCTCTGTCTACAAACTGCGCGATTTGGAGATTCGGCCCGCGGCGATTCTTGCGCCGATGGCTGGAGTCACCGATACGCTTTTCCGGCGCGTGATTCGCGGACTTGGCGGCTGCGGCCTGCTGATGACGGAATTCACTTCGTCCGAAGGAATTACGCGGAGCGCAAAAAAAACGCTGCGGTATTTGTATTTTCAGGAAGACGAACATCCGATTGCGGCGCAGCTTTTCGGCGCGAATCCGGCAGTGATGGCGGACGCGGCGAAGATGGTGGAAGACTTGGGCTTCGACGCCGTGGACATCAATCTTGGCTGCCCGGCGAAAAAAGTGGTGAAGTGCGGAGGCTCGGGATTGCTGCGCGATATGCCGCTGCTTGAGGAGATTTTTCGCGCGGTGCGCGCGGCCGTGAAAATTCCTCTGACAATTAAATTGCGCTCCGGATGGGATGAAAATTCGATTGTCGCTGTGGACGTTGCGAAAATGGCGGAGTCGTTGGGTGTGGAGGCAGTTGCGGTGCATCCGCGGACGCGCGTGCAGGGATATTCGGGCGCTGCGGACTGGGGTATTATCGCGGCGGTGAAGCGGGCGGTGAAAATTCCGGTGATCGGCAACGGCGACATCAACTCTCCCGAGGATGCGGCGCGCATGGTGCATGAAACGAATTGCGACGCCGTAATGATTGGGCGAGCCGCGGCGACTAACCCGTGGATTTTTTCCCAGATGCTGCAATATCAGCAAAAAGGGGCGTATGATACGCCAAGTGAACAGGATCGGCATCGTTTACTCTCCGGCTACTACAGAGAGATAAATGCAGCAAGTCAGCCCGATGCTGTGGGAAAAATGAAGCAGTTCGCATGCTGGTTTACGCATGGTGTGGGGAACGGCAGCGAACTTCGCAGATCGGTACATGCGGCCAGAACGCCGAACGAAGTGCTGGAAGCGGTCGAAAGATTCTTCGAGCATTCCGTAGCGAAAACTGCCGCCGAGGAAGCAGCCCACCCAGGGGATGCTTCTGGAAAGGACCCGGCCCATGGTCCAAGTGAGCACGCTTGCTTCGAGGCAACGCTCGGAGCGTAGGATTGCAGTAAGACTGCCGATGCAGGTGAGTGGACGCGACAGCCGCGGCGTTATCTTCACCGAAGATACTTCCTGCGAAAATTTGTGCCGGAGTGGAGCCGCGTTTTTGACGCGGTTTGAAGTTGCGGTTGGCTCCGACCTGGAGATCCGGATTCCGCGGTCGCAGCAGGTGGCGCGGCGCGTGGAAGGCGATTTTTCGACGCGTGGACGAGTGGTGCATGTGGCAGAGCAGTCCGCTTCCGGTGGACGGCTGGTCGGCGTGCAGTTTACGGGCCCGAGATTCCAGAGGATGTTCCGGTCAGAGTCTGCAGCGTAACAGTTCCTTCCTAAGCTATTCATTCAGTATTTTAGCAGGGCTTCCGATGCGCCGATTGTGAGCCGCATAAGCGCCCTTATTTTTGTGCGCGAATGTCGATTGAACAGAAGGCGTCAGCAACTGGTTCCAATCCTTCAAAAAAGATTGAATCAATCCATGGCAGTACTCTTTGGCCTGCGCAAGAAAAAGAGGGCGCGTCCGCGGAATTTCAATCTTCGCCGGTTTTGTTTTTGGCCGCTCGATCGAAACAACGGAGCCGGCCTCCTTGCGGGCGGGAATCTCGGCGGCGCGTTCTGCGGAAATTAGAGGGGTTTTGGACGAATTCGTTTCGGCCAGAGGCATCGGCTTGAGTTCCGGTTGAGGTCGCAATACTGAAGCACGATCCGCGGCAAGCTTTGCAGGAATCTCTGCGCGGAACGGGATCGAAGAGAGTTCACTGGGGAGATTGGAAGTCTCGAAATCAAAATCCGCGGCGACGCTCCGCACCATTTCCACGGATACAGCGGCTTCTCCTTCCGCATAAGCTGAGATCAGCGCGTTTTCGCACAGCAGATTCACGACACGCGGGATACCTCCGGAACAGATGTGAATAGCGCGTATAGTTTCGGCCGGAAACGCATCCTGCGTTTTCTTTCCCGCAACGGCAAGGCGGACACCAATGTAGTCCGCGCACTGCTCCAGGCTGAATAGCGGCAATTTCTTTCGTATGGCGATTCGTTGCCGCAGTTGAAGGAGTTGCGGCCGCCGCAGCTTTTCATCCAGTTCCGGCTGGCCTGCGAGGACAATCTGCAAAAGCTTGCCATGGGAGTTCTCGAGGTTGAGGAGAAGCCGCAATTCATCGAGCGCGCGAAGTGACAGCGCCTGCGCTTCATCAACAATGATAACTGGGAAATCTCCAGCCGCAGTTCGATGATTGAGCCATGTGGTAAGCGCGCTCATCAATTCGCTTTTCGATTGGCCGGGCTGGACAATTCCGAATCCGTGAAAGATGCTCCGCAACAAATCATCCGGCTCCAGGTGACAATGAAACACATAGGACGTGGATCTGTTTTTCTCGCGCAGCCACTGGAGCAAGCGATGCAAAAGAGTCGTCTTGCCGGTGCCGGGTTCGCCCGTCAATACCATCAAGCCTTTTCGCATTTCGATTCCGTAACAGAGCTCAGTGAAGGCGGCTTGTGTTGCGTCCGTCATCATGTAATAGCGCAGATCGGGAGACACATGAAACGGGCTTTCACGGAGCCCAAAAAATTGAAAAGGCATGAGGTAGATCGGGTTTGTAGTCACAAAACACCTGTAGAGAAGAAGGCGGGCAAATGGATTTTATGGAATGTACGGAAAGAGTAGCAATCAAATTTTGACCCTACAGTGAAGACAGTATGGGGGTTTTCGATTGGACGTCTGCGCAAGTGGGATAAGCATACAGTTCTGGATAGAAAGCAGGCATACGGACGGGCGCCAGCACTGTTAACTCCGAAGGACGCTCCAAGCGAAATTGTCAGAATCGTAAAATCGATAAGGCTGAGCCGGCCGCCACGATTCCCATTGTGGGAATAGTTTGGGTACACCCCGGTTGTTTTTGTAAGAGTGGCAAATACAGGACTTAGGGGCGCGGAATTCAGGTGATATGTGCTTTGTTGATGGGAGCTGGAGGCAGGCCACCCCCACCCCCGGTGGTTTTGTATAGTTATCAAAACAAAAGAGATGTGGGAAGAGCGTTTTGCAAGGAACTCAAAACAAAGGGGATAGGAACGGAGGGTTGACGAAGGTTCGCAGAGAGGCGAGCAAAACACGGGAAATGGTAGCAGACAAAGATTATTAAGTCAATAGATATTTAACAGGTAATTCGAATCGGCTGTGGAAAAGAGTTCGAACGGAAAGAAAAATCAAAGTCAAAACCAAACCCAAGCATGCGAATCCGGTGGTAGAAGAGCTTGTAGCGCATTCGATTTAGCTCAGGGTTTGTAAGTACAAACCCTGAAACCCGGCGACTGGCCGTGAAGTAGTTGGAGTTTCTATTATCGCGGCGAGGGACTATTGAAGATTGATCCGTGGTTTTGAGTGAATGTGGGGAAAGAAAAAAACAAGAGAAGAGGGGCCCACCCTTTGTCCCGCAGATTCGCCCGGGACGCAAAAGACGCGCAAAATACAAAGGCGCAAAGGGTAGGCCACACAGGAGGTTTTTCAGATTTTAAGGTGCGCCACCCGCCCCTCAGCGGTTCCCGCCTCTCGATACAAATTCCAATTCTTCGTCGATATCGCTTTTTCCGAGAAACACGCTGCCGAAGCCCTTGGCGTTGATCATGAAACCCCCACCAGGGAACTGCTCGACATACCAATCCATTGCAGGGTTGCCTGTTAATCTAGCAACTACAAACTCGACCTCTCCAGGCTCACCGTGGTAGGTTATGTGGTCTCCGTTCTTTACCTCTTCACCGGATTTGTAAACAAAAGCCATCGTTTGTCTGATCCTCAAGACGGTCCGCCTCCTCCAGCTGGTCCTATAGGAACAGCGCCGGTAGGGCGAGGACTTGGCGGGTGGCGCAGGCTTTTGCTTCCTTAGATTATTGTGCAGGACGAAGTGCTCTTATCGAAGGCCACCCAAGAGGTTTTTCGATTTTAGGGTGCGCCACCCGCCGATGTCAAAGCGACTTGATTCGACTAATGTAGAAATAAGTTAGTCCTCTTGAGGAGAACCGCGCCTCAACTGTCACCAATATGTCTACGGTATTGTCGCTCCCCCCAGGAGGGGATTGAGCTGCCCTTTGTAGTTTCTCAGTTCGTAGCCATTTATAAGTCCAGATCCCATTTCCGCTTGTTTTCTGCGCGCGACCAAAGATTTTAGTAAATTCTCCACGCGTCATCCCGACACGGACCCCTCCGTCCGTTTTTAGGACCAAATTGCCGTTTATCGGAGTGGAAAGCTCGCATAGCGGTCGCTCCCGAGATTCACGCAAAACTAGGCCCGTGATATCGCCGCCGCCAATATCGCTGGATTCGAAGATCAGAGTTTCGTTGCCCACTTTGTAGCCAAGCGTTGTGAGGTGTTCAGAAACAACGCAAGGTTTGGAGGGACCCAGTTTTTCTTGCACCGTCTTTAAAGTATCCATACCTATTGAGATTCCAAAAATCGTGAACTGAGACTCGCCGGGATCGGTCACAACACTGTGTACTGCACTGGGAACTAATAGTGAAAAGACCGCAAAAGAAATCACCCATTTTGTGGGCATCTTGTATCTCCCCTAATCGAATTTCAAATTAGTACGTAACGGTCAGGGTGCCAGTTCCCCCGCATTGCTCGGCAATATTTTTGCGTGCGTTCTTGGGCACTACAATGCAACCGTTAGAGGAATCGTTAGGATGTGCTGGATTTGCTCCATGAATACGCATCATATCCGGGCTGCGGGTTAGAGGCGGGTGGCGCAGGCTTTTGCTTCCTTAGATTATTGTGCAGGACGAAGTAACCACTTTGAAATAGTACCGTGGGGATAAGAACGGCCACCCAGGAGGTTTCAGATTTTCGAGTGCGCCACCCGCCTGCCAATCAGCCACCCGCCGCCCTGACACAATCGCGGGTAACAGTTATTTGCAGCCAGCTTTCGTACGCTTTGCTTGTACCTCGTTCAGTCTTCTTGCGTTTTCTTCCCGCAATGGAGCAAGTGGGAATGTTTTGCCATCAAGAACCAAGTGATCGCCCTGCAAGAGAGGTGTACGGCCTTCAAGGAGTTTTTTTGCTCTGTCGTAGTAGATACAGCGTGAATCCATCGAGAGGTCTGCAATTGTTTCGAAGCTTCGCGCGTCCTGCAAGACATGGACACCAGCAGCGTCTCTATCTTTGGAGTTTAGCGAAAGCGATTTTTCAATATAGAAGACAGCCTTCGATAACCATTGCTGTCTCTGACCTGCGTCTTTTCCGGCTCGAATCAAATAGACATCGGCTATTTGCTGATACACGATCTCGTCATCTGGTTGATTTTGGAGGGACTGCAGTCCTACTTGGACAGCCTCATCAAAGCGGCCTTCTTTGACGTATTTCACCATCTTTGATCCGAAATCATGGTCTTCGACTTGAGCCGAAGTACGGATACTTCGAATAGCCAAAGCCGCGATGACAGCTATAACGATCACAACTGCAGTCGCTCGCCAAAGCAAACTTACTATTCTTTTTGTCATGGCAGGTGGCGCGGGCTTTTGCTTCCTTGATTATTATGTAGGATGAAGTAACTATTTTAAATAGTACCGCGGAGTGATAACAACGGCCATCCTGGGTGCCTTCACTCTTATCGAAGGCCACCCAAGAGATTTTTCGATTTTAGGGTGCGCCACCCGCCGACGCTAACCTTGCTTCCAGATGTAATACGAAATGACGATGAGCGAAACGATAAGCGTTAGCCAAGCATAAAGGAACTGTCTGCCCCACTTCCATGCGGGAACAGCGTCAGCATCAGTTGGACAGGGCCCTGTCAGCAACTGCGTTGAACCAAGGTGAGATACCCTTCGGTAGTTCTTGATCCATTGCCACGTTGAGACGAAAGAGTATACTGCCGCGAGGGCGAGCAAGGTCATGAATATTCTTTCTGGAGCAGGATAAGGCTTCGACCATGCCAGCTTGATCAACATTATGGCGACGAACGAAGACAAAATAATTCCCACGATCTGAATTCCTTGGATAAAGAATTTCACTGGTTAGTCTCCTTTGTCTCGTCCCGTTATTTTTTCTGCGGGCATCCCTTACACTTCTTTCCTCCAAGGACAAGTTTGCAACTCCCGCCCAGTATGGCCGCCCCCCCCGCCACCGCCAGCTGCGGGACCCAATGAAACCGAAATTGTTGCCGTTTTGAGAGCCAGGCGAGTGGCGCAGCCTTTTGCTTTCTTGATTATCGTGCAGGACGAAGTAACCACTTTTAAATAGTACCGTGGAGTAATAAGAACGGCTACCCTGGAGGTTTTTCGATTTTAGGGCGCGCCACCCGCCCGCCAACTATTGGCTCATTACCGAGTTAAGCTCGTCTAGGAGCGTGCCGCGGGGATGCGTTTTCGCGAATCGGCCTAGAATACGACGTGCCGTAGTTCCTCCGATCTCAGAAATAGCGTAAATGCACCATTTTCTCAAAATCAACTTTTGGTCAGACATCAGGATTTTGCGCAATGCGGGGAGCGCACGCTCTCTTCCTAGATTTCCAAGGGCTTCGGCCGCGTGTGCCCTCAGTTCGATACTCTCGCTAGGATCCTGTAGAATTCGCACCAGAATTCGGACGCTTGGTTCGTGGTTAAGCAAGCCCAACGCGTAAACAGCGGCAATTCTCGACCATGGTCGATAACAAGTTTTCGCCGCAATATCGATGAGTAGACTAGCTGAAATGCTATCTCGACGAGACCGCACCATGCGCTTCGCCGATTCTATCGCCTGCACAGGATCTGCACCTGAGATGGCTAGAAGCAAACGGGCTGAGTTCAAAGAGAGTCTTTTGTCCTTCATCATCGCTTTTCACACCTGCACTTTAAGTGTCTCGGATAGGTGCCGCGCGGTGACTTTTGAGTCGCATCACGCTTCGCGTTGCTGCAAGCTTCGTCTTCACTACTGCCCCAACCCTCACCAGTAACCCTCTCTCTGCCCCGAGGAACAGGGTTACCTCGGATCCCTTGAACATTGCCAGACGCCTTGCAGTGCCATTTCCCGTCTCTGCAACGCGGATTGTCGTTAGGCGAAGGCGACCGGTCCCAGTCGACGGGAGGAGAAGGCGGTCGGGGGACCGCGGGCGGACCAGGAGAATTCGCGTAATCCGGGAAGTCGTCGGGCCCCCAGCCCATATCAGGCGCATCGTGTGGCTGGGGTAGGAAGGGAAATCCAGGCCACATCCACGGCAAGCCCGGGATTGGGTTAGAGACAGGTGTACCACCAGGACTTGATACAGGAGCTGCGGTTGGAGCCCCCACGGGAACTGGCTCTTGCAAGCCAGTCCAGTCATTGAAGTTTGCTGGGCTATTGTGAACATAGCGAAAGAAGTCAACGCCTCCGCCGAATGTGATTGGGTCTTCGCTAATAAAACGACCTGCTGTCGCGTCGTAATATCTGGAACGATAATAATATAGGCCGGTCTCGGTGTCCGATTCGCGTGCCGTGTATTGGAACGCATTCACGACCGACCCGCTGGATGCGGTCTGCTTGCCGAACGAATCGAAAGTATAGGTTTGAGCGAGAGCGCCAGAGGTGTTCGCGAGGGAGGTAATGCTGCCCAAACCGTCCGCGTCGTAGTAGCTCGTAGTGCTGCTGCGCAACATCACAAGTGGTTCATCAACGTTGAGACCCTGTGAGTAGCGAGCAACCACTGCCCCCGATGCGTTGGTTTCCTCAATGAGGTTGTCGCCGTCGTAGGCGTAAATGCTGGTCGTCGCAGACGAGGATTTGTAGATGCGGCGACCGAGGGGATCGTATTTGAAGTAAACAGTTCCCCCCGTTCCTGGGAGTGCCACGCTCGTTAAGCGGTTTTCGTAGTCCCAAGCATATGTAGTAATGCCCGCTGAATCGTTTTTTGTGACGGTGTTGCCGTTGTTGTCGTAACCGTAGGAAGCGGTGGGTGTGGCGGTGAGTTGGTTGGAAGAGTTTGTCGTGTAAGAAGAAACGCCCAAGGAAGAAGTGCGGTTTCCAACTGCGTCGTACGCGTAACTTTCTGTTGTGGTGGAACCTTGCGTTGCGCTGGTGAGTTGGTAGATGGCGTCATAGCCGTAGTTTGTGGTGACGTTGGTTTGTTTGTCGGTTTTTGCGGTGCGGTTGCCGACGTTGTCCACGGTGTAGGTAGCTCCGTCGATAGTGGTTGTGCCTACTTGGTGCAGGACGCTGAGAAGGCGGGAGAGATTGTCGTAGGTGTAGTTTGTCGTCACACCGTTGGGGCGTGTCATTTGGGTGCGGCGGGAAAGGGCGTCGTAGCTGAAACCGAAATTGCCGGTGCTAGAAAATGCGGATGGCTGGGTGAGAGTCTGCAGGCGATTCAGGGAGTCGTAGGCGTAGGTCGTGACACCTCCTTCGGGATCCGTGAAGCCGGTTCGGTTGGAAGCCGCGTCATAGGCGTAGCTCATCGTGAAGGTACGGCCCGTAAGGAAGGAATATGCGGTTGTAGTTCCTGTCAGGCGGCCCATGTTGTCGAAGGAGGAGGAATAGGTGCCGGTGGGGTCGACGACTTGCGTCAAGCGCGAGGCGTTATCGTACGTGTACGTCACGGTAGTGGAATCAGGATAGGATTTTTGGGTGAGGCGATTCAACTGGTCGTAAGTGTAGGTGATGGTCTGGTTATTTCGGTCGGTTTTGGTCTTCAAATTTCCATTTAAATCGTAGGTATAGTTCTCCGTGAGCGTGGACGGGAACGTGGTGCGGGTTAGCCAACGATTGGCGTTGTAGGTGAAAGAAGTGGTGTGGCTGTTGGCGTCGGTGATGCCGGTGAGATTGTTTTCGGTGTCGTAGGCGTACGAGGTGGCGTTGGTTGCGGCGTCGGTGACGGAGGTGAGGCGGTCGGCGTCGTCATAGGCGTAAGTGGTGGTTTTGCTGTTTCCGTCGGTGACGCTAGTGCGGCGGCCTCGCCTATCGTAGGTGAATTGCGTGGTGGTGGTGTCCGGGTAAGTGATTTTGGTGAGGCGGTTCATCGCATCGTAAGTGAACGTGGTTGTGTTATTGAGGGCGTCTTTGACGGTGAGGCGATTGGCACGGGCGTCGTAAGTGTAGGTGGTGACTTTGCTTTGCGCGTCGGTAATGGTGGAGATGAGGCCCGGCGTCGTGTAAGTGAGCGTGGTCGTGTTGTTGAGCGGATCTTTTACGGTGAGGAGTTCGCCTTTTGTGTCGTAAGTGAAGGTGGTGACGCTGCCCGCAGTGGTTCCTCTGGGCGACGGCGTGGTGGTGGTGAGAAGATTTCCCGCGGAATCGTAGGTATTAGTGGTGGTGTGGCCGAGGGGATCGGTGGCGGTGAGGACTTCATTGAATGAGTTGTAGGTGTAGGTCCAGGTGAGCGTGCTACCGCTGACGTAAATGGAGCGTGTGAGCAGATTTCCCATGGAGTCGAACGTGTTGTTGGTTGTGTTTCCATTGGCGTCGGTCGCGGAGGTTTGGTTTCCGGAAGGATCGTAGGTATAAGACGCAGCGTTGGTGGCGCCGCAACTGCTGCACGTGTTGCCGCTGACAGAGTTAATAAGTGAGGCCCCTGTTGCGCCCGTGTACTTATACGTGGTGGTGTTGCTGAGCGAGTCGGTGAGCGTGGTGGTTCCCCAGCTTGGGTAGGAGACCGAGACCGCGTCAACGCTGCCAGCGCTCTGGCAGGTTGAGCCACGGCGATACATGTCATAGGTGTGCGATTCGATGACTTTGCTTGCGGCGTCGGTGACGGACGTGATGAGACCGTTGCTGTCGTAGGCAAAATTGTATTGAGAGGAGTCGGGATAAGTGACGTTGAGCAAGTGGGCCGAAGAATCGTAGGTGTAGCTGGCGATAGTTCCGGTGGCGTCCGATGCGGTGGTAACGAGCGAAGGAAACGAGGAATTTGCGTAAGTGAAGTTGAGCGTGCGCGAAGCGGCATCGGTAACGGTGGTGATGCGGTTCGAGGTGTCGTAAGTCAGCGAAGTCTGGTTGTTGTTGCGGTCGGCGATGGTGATGAGGTAGCCGTTGTTGCCAAAAATTCGAGTTGAGCCGTCTGCAAACGTGATTGTGTACTGGAGTGTTGTGCTGTCTTGAGTAAGCGTAGCGTGGAGGTTCGGAGGAGTGACGAGTTGATAGTTACTGGTGGAGCTGTTCCATTGGAAAAGCCAACCGTCGCCATTGGCCCGAAAATATTTTATGTAGTCGGTTCCGAAGGAGAGCAAATATTCTTCGTAGGTGCTGCGCCAACTGTCCCCGAACATGCCCGTTTGGGGCATAGCGTCGCGCGCACTGGGCCAAAGGCTGTTCCAAGTGCGTTCCAAAGTGATGCCGCCGCCGAGACCGGGAAGCGAATAGTCCTGCTCGGTTACCCAGACGTCGCCGTTCATCAAATTGATCGGCTTGCCAGTCTTGGCATTGCAATCGGAGCAGGTAAGAGAGGGATTGTTGGAAGGATATTCGCGGCCAGTGGTTGGCGCGCCGGTGCAAGTGAAGTTGACGGAGTGGCATTCGGTGTACCAGTGACCGGCGCCGGTTAAAGGATTATCCACAATATTTGTGCTGTTGCAGGTTCCCACACCGCCGTACCAGCTTTGTAAGTTGGATTTTGTTTGCTGCCAAGACGAGTCGCTCTCTGGAGGCAGCCAGTTGGGGCCAGAATCACCGCTCATTCCCCAATTACTGTAGGGGCTCAGCGTGCAACTACCCTGTGGGAGCACAGAGCCGCCGCAAAGGGCAGAGAGACCTGCACACAGCAAAATTCGGAAAGCGAAACAGGAGTTTGCCAAGAATCGCGCGCGGTGGACGGACACGAGTGGCTCCTCGAACAAGATTGAGATGACACGGCGGAATGAATTTCACGGTCGGGTTGTGTTCGCTCGCGGGAGAACCGGGATCAGTGAGAGCGTGCTGTAGATACCCGAACGTAAACGGCGGAACAATAGCAATGAGGGTAAATGGTGTCAAACCAAAGGGCGATTTAAGTCGAGCCAGAAAAAAAGTACATAGGATATTCGGAGCTAGGAAACACTATTGTTCCGAAGGGTTTTGCGTTTCCAGGAGGTTTTTGTAAGCTTCGCGACGGGTGAGGCCGCGTTCCTTTGCGGCGAGTTTGAGGGCTTCTTTGCGGTCGAGCTTGGCTTGGCGGATGAGTTCATCGACGCGGTCAGCGAGACTTTGGGAAGTGTCGCCAATGGATGCGGACTGGCCGGGGAGCGGCGCGCCGATGAGGAGCGTAATTTCACCTCGTGCCGGGCGGTCTTCCAGGGAAGCGGAGAGTTCGGCGAGGGTGCCGCGGCGGAATTCCTCGTGGATTTTGGTGACTTCGCGGGCGAGGCATGCTGGACGATCACCCAGGATTTCATGGGCGTTGGCGATGGTTTCCGCGACCCGGTGGGGCGCTTCGTAAAGGATAAGGGTCCGGTCTTCGAGGCGAAGACGTTCGAGGGCGCGTTGGCGTTCGCCGGTGCGGGCAGGAAGAAAGCCGACGAAGAGGAATTCTTCATTGGGCAAGCCGGAAGCGGAGAGTGCAGCGAGCAGAGCAGACGGACCCGGAATAGGAATGACGGGTACTTGATGGCGTGCGCAGAGTGTGACGAGCCTGTAGCCTGGATCGCTAACGAGGGGCATACCGGCGTCACTGACGAGGGCGATTTTGGCGCCTTGTTCCATAGCGACGACAAGTTCAGGCGCGCGGGTCATTTCGTTGTGTTCGTGATAGCTAACGAGTGGCCGCTGGATTTCATAGTGGGTAAGGAGCTTTTGCGTGTGGCGAGTGTCTTCGCAGGCGATTTGGTCGGCTTCTTTGAGGATGCGAATAGCGCGTAGGGTAATGTCCTCCAGATTGCCGATAGGTGTGCCGACGAGGTAGAGGCAGCCGCGAGAGTCAGGAAACGAGGGAGGCATGACGGGAGTTTAGCACGTCACAGGAGCGCGAAAGGCACATGGTATACTGACCAATTCAGATCATCTACAAGGAGAGAGCAGTGCCACTGTACGAGTACGAATGCCAAAAATGCCATCGGAGGACAGAGAAGATTGAGACGGTGAGTGGGCCGCATTTGAAAAAGTGTCCGCATTGCGGCGGGAAAGTGGAGCGGGCGATCACGGCCCCGGCAATTCAGTTTAAGGGATCGGGTTGGTATGTGACAGACTACGCGGGGAAGAGTCCTGCGAAAGAATCGGCTGGAGCGGAGACAGGTTCGACGGAGAAGAGCGAGAAAGCCGAGAAGAACGAGAAGAAGGAAAGCGCGAGCAAAGAGAGCACTGTGAAAGAGTCCGGGGATAAGAAGACTGCGAAGAAGAAGTAAACCGCAACAAAAGAGCCGGGCAGAAGCCCGGCCCCAGCGAAGAAGGTCAAATAAGGAAAACTAGTTGTTGTCGGGACGGCGCTTGAGCGTTGGGCGATCGTCGTCGTTGGAATTGGGATCCGTGGTTTGGGTCTGTGTTTTCTGCTTGTCGGTCTGTTCGGTGCGTGTGCGCAGAGTTGGCTTGTTTGGGCCGTTATCCTGCGCTTTACGCGAGAACATGATGTTGCGCAGACGCGCTTTCACGGAGTCGAATTCGGACGTGGAAACGATGTATTCGTCGCGCGCGGGGAGAATCGAGGCGATTTCCTTTTGGGCGGCCTCGATGCGTTCCGGCGTCGGCGGATGCGTTGAGAAGACCTTGGGGATGGACCCTGGACGGCGCTTTTCGTCGGCCTGAACGCGTTCGAAGAAGGTGATGTAAGCGTTCGGATCGTATCCGGCCTTATACATATATTGGAGGCCGAGGTAGTCTGCTTCACGTTCGAAGCTGCGGCTGAATTGCAGGAACGCGAAGGGAATCGAGAGATTCAAGCCCTGATAGATGCCGTATCCAGCCCAGCCGCCGGGGCCGAGAAGAATGAGAGGAATCATGGCCATCTGAGCAACTTCAGCACGAGACTGGCCGCGCGTGCCGTGACGCGCAGTGACGTGCGAAATCTCGTGGGCCATAACGCCGGCGAGCTCAGCTTCTTCTGTAGCGCGAAGGATTAGGCCGCTATTGACATAAAAAAAGCCGCCGGGAAGTGCGAAGGCGTTGACTTCGTCCGAATCGATAACTTTGATGGTGAAGGGAACGCGGGCGTCGGAGTTGCGAACCAAGTTTTGGCCGACGCGATTGACGTACTCGACCACGATTGGGTCGTCAATCAGCTTGGAAGAGCGTTCGACTTCCTGGGCGTACTGTTTGCCGATGGCAATGTCTGTCTCGAGCGAGTGCATGTTGAAGCCACCGAGTTTGCGATTGCCGATGGCGTCAACGTCTTGCTTGGAATTCTTGGGATGGACGGTGTCCTGCTGCTGGACAGGGGCGTCGCGAGTGAGATCCTTGTCCTGTTTCTTGGCATCCTGCTTGGACTTGTCGGTTTGCTGCGGATCCTGTTTCGTGGCGTCCGGTTTGGAGGCGTCGGGCTTCGGAGCGTCCGAAGTCGGCTGCTGAGTTGTCGGCTGTTGTGCAGGTGGCTGCTGCGCAGGGGCAGGCGACTGATCCTGGCCAGATTGGGCGTAAACCGGCAAATAGGCAGGAACGAGAGCGATGGCCGCGGCGAGGGTCAGCTTAAGAGAGCGGCGCAGGATAGCTTGCATGGAAGGTACCTCCACTAGACCGGAGTATACACCCGGCGCGTGCAAGTTGCCGGAGATGTTCGGTTAAGTAGGATGACAGGTGTGCCGATAAGGTTTCTTCGAGGGCGGTCAGCGGTGCGATGTGTGTACAGGAGGGGAAAGAGGCGGTTGACACCCCTGCCGTGCGCCTCTAAAGTCGAAATGGTCATGCCGGTCGCGAAAATCCAGATAGGGCAGCTTTGGAAGAATGAGAAATCCGGGGAAGTCTTCCTGGTGACTAGGGTTTACTCCGAGGCGCTGGCGACAATGGCGGTGCTGCGGAAGTCCGGCGCGGAGAACGAGGCGCTGATTCGAGTGAAGGTGGACAGGGTGCCGGGCGGTCAGAACCTGCCAGGGTATGTGCCGGCGCAGGACGATTAAGGGATTTGAGTGATTGCGACTTCACTCCAGCTACTTCAATAGCAGATTTATCTAGACTGACCTAACTTCCATTTCGACCACGTCGTTTACTTTCATCATTTCCTTTTGCAAAAAGGGTTCGCCGTAGCGGACGCCAATCATGTCGCCGTAGTGACGGGCGAGTTGGTTCATTTCGTCTTCGAGGCGGTCGATGGCGAGGAAGACGTTGGTCTTCTTTGAGCGGGAGCGCGGGCCGAACTGGGAGCTAAAGGCGAGAATTGCTTTGTGGCGTTGCTTGAATTGGGCGGTGATATCTACGACGAAAGTGGGATGGGCACTGGTGAAGGCGGTGGAATAAAGAATTTTGTGAGGGCGGAAGGGTTCGCCGTCGATGGGAAGCTGTTTGAGGCCGGCGAGGAAGCAGCCTTCGTAGCCAAGAGTTGCGGCGTTGTAGTGGTCGGGATGGCGTGCTTCCCAGTAGGGGATGATGACCGTGCGGGGTCGAAGTTCGCGGATGGCGGCCGCGAGGCGGAGCTTGTGCTGACGGGAAGGTTGGACGTCGGAATCAGGAACGCCGAGGGTGCCACGGTATTTTACTTTGAGGATTTTTGCTGCTGCTGCTGCTTCTTTGGCGCGAGTTTCTGGCGTGCCGCGCGTGCCCATTTCGCCGGCGGTGAGGTCGAGGATGCCGGTTTTGTAGCCGGCTTGCGCCATTTTGAGCATTGTGCCGCCACAGGTGAGTTCGACGTCGTCAGGATGGGCGGCGATAGCGAGAAGATCGAGATTCATGGGAGCTCCTGGGTGAATGGAGATTATAAGGTGACTGGCGAGAGTGTGATAGGTTGAGGCGATGGAAACGAAATTAAGCGGAAGAGCGGCGCTCGTGACGGGCGCGGGGAAACGGCTGGGGCGCTCTGTTGCTCTGCGGCTTGCGAGTGAGGGCGCGGATGTTGCCGCGCACTATCGTGGGTCGGATGGCGAGGCGCGTGAAGTTGTGGCGGAGATTGAAAAGTTGGGCCGGCGCGCGATTGCGATGAAGGCGGAGTTAACGAGTGTCGAAGAGATCCGCGGGTTGGTGCAGCGCGCGGCGCATGAGTTTGGGCGGATTGATGTGCTGGTGAATTGTGCTGCGAATTTTTTGCCGTCGAGCGTGATTTCCACGACAGAAGAAATTTGGGATGCATCGCTGGATACGAATGTGAAGGGGCCGTTTTTTTTGGCGCAAGCGGCAGCGCCGTGGTTGCGGCGTGCGAATGGAGTGATTGTCAATTTCGCGGACACGGGCGGAATTTTGGGCTGGCCTGGGTACATTGCGCACTCGGTTTCTAAGGCGGGGATGATCATGCTGACAAAGACGCTGGCAAAAGCGCTGGCGCCTGAGGTACGCGTGAACGCGATTGCGCCGGGGACGATTACGATGCCGGGCGATCCGCCGGAGTGGGAGCAGGAATTTGTGAAGCTCGCACTGCTAAAGAAAACGGGAACGCCGGAAGATGTAGCGGAGGCGGTGTCGTATTTGGTGAATGCGAAATTTTTGACGGGGCATGTGCTGGTGCTGGATGGGGGAAGAACGCTTTAAAATGGAATCAGCAATTAATCAGGGGCACCCTAACCCTGGCTTTGAGACCGTGTTTACCGTCACTGAGTATTACGATGGCCCGCGAGTGGGTGTCGCCAACTACTGCGGCAAGCCACACTTTTACGAATGTATTTTTGATGAGGATCTGGACACATACACTGAATCGTTTTGGCTTACTCCCATAAGCGAAGAGACATTTCGCTTAACGATGGAAGACTGGACAATTTGGCGGAGGTGGGAATTCGCGTTCCACGCCGGAAAAGTTGGCCTCGACACACATCCTGCGCTACCGCCCGATTCTAAGAGATGCGAGGAGTTAAAAACGGTTCTCAAGGAGCGATTGAAGACAAGCCCTTCCTGCAGCTTGAAACTGCACGGAGAGTTTACCGCGATCGAGGGAGCTGACCTTCCAAAAGGTGTTCTTCGTCCACTGCAAGTGTTGTGGACTAGTCCCATCTCTGAATGAGCCGATTAGGAATTGCACACGATCGCAATCGTCAGTGCAGAGAATTGTGCGGCAGTGTATTCTAGGAAGTTGAAAATGCGGTGAGATTTGCGGGAGGAGTGCATGGCGACGGCACATTCCCAGTTTGGCGACGAATCCCAGGAGACACGGGCGGAAATGGAAAACGAGACGTATACCCAGACCCATCATGTGGAAGATGTCGAGATTCAGGAGTGGTTCGAATCGCTGGACTCCGTCCTGGAAGCGAGCGGGCCGGATGTAGCGCGGGAAATTCTTGAACGGTTGCGCGCGCATGCAACGGTGAATGGAATTGACCTTCCTTTTACGGCGAACACTCCCTATACAAATACGATCCCTCTGCGGCTGGAGCCGCTCTTCCCTGGAGATCAGGAACTCGAGCGGCGTATTAAATCGTTGATTCGCTGGAACGCGCTGGCGATGGTCGTGCGCGCGAATCGCGAAGAACACAACATTGGCGGTCACATTTCCACTTACGCATCGGCTGCGACACTTTATGAAGTTGGATTCAACCATTTCTGGCGGGCGCGAAGCGAGGCGTTCGAGGGCGACACGATTTATTTTCAGGGCCATGCGGCGCCGGGAATGTACGCGCGCGCGTTCATGGAAGGGCGGCTGAGCAAGGAGAAACTGGAAAATTTTCGACGTGAATTGAAGCCGGGAGGGGGGCTTTCATCTTATCCGCATCCGTGGCTGATGCCGGATTTCTGGGAGTATCCGACGGTTTCAATGGGCTTGAGCCCGCTGATGGCGATTTATCAGGCGCGCTTCCAGCGTTATCTGGAAAATCGCGGAATGAAGCCGGCGACGGACGCGAAAGTTTGGGCGTTCCTCGGCGACGGCGAAACGGACGAGCCCGAATCGCTCGGTGCGATTACGCTAGCGTCGCGTGAAAAACTGGATAACTTGGTTTTTGTCATTAATTGCAATTTGCAGCGGCTGGATGGGCCGGTGCGCGGCAACGGGCAGATTATTCAGGAACTGGAGTCAGCGTTCCGCGGCGCGCGTTGGAACGTCATCAAGGTTCTTTGGGGCAGCGAGTGGGATCCAATTCTGGAGCGCGACACGGAAGGATTGCTTGTCAAGCGTATGGGCGAGTTGGTGGACGGCGAGTATCAGAAGTTGGTTGTTTCGTCGGGTGCCTATGTTCGCGAACATTTCTTTGGCCATGATCCGCGGTTGCTGAAGTTGGTGGAGCCGCTGCCGGATGAGGCGTTACGGCGTTTGCGCTTGGGCGGGCACGATCCACGCAAGGTTTACGCGGCGTACAAAGCAGCGGTCGAGCATAAGGGCGGGCCAACAGTCATTTTGGCTCGCACGATTAAAGGTTATGGCCTAGGGGAAGCGGGCGAAGGAAAGAACGTCACGCACCAGCAAAAAAAATTGAACGAAGAAGAGTTGAAGGAGTTTCGTTCGCGGTTTGGAATTCCTTTGAACGATCAAGATTGTATCGAAGTGCCGTTCTACCGGCCGGCGGAAGACAGCGCAGAGATTCAGTATTTGCGGGCGCGCCGCGAGGCTCTCGGCGGATATACGCCGGCGCGCGCTGTGCGTTCGAAGCCGATTACGACGGATAACGAAGAGTTGTTCAAGGAATTTCACGACGGCAGCGAGGGGCGCGAAGTTTCGACGACGATGGCGTTCGTCGGAATGCTGCGCAAGATGCTAAAGGACCCGGAGATTGGGAAATTGGTTGTGCCAATCGTTCCGGATGAAGCGCGGACGTTTGGTATGGAATCGCTGTTCCGTACCGTTGGAATTTATTCGAGCGTCGGCCAGAAGTACGAACCGGTCGACGTGAACACACTGCTCTACTACAAGGAAGCGAAAGATGGGCAGATTCTCGAAGAGGGAATCACGGAAGCTGGCTCAATGGCTTCGTTCATTGCGGCTGGCACAGCTTACGCGGCCAGCGGGATCAACACGATTCCGTTCTTCATTTATTACTCGATGTTCGGATTCCAGCGCATCGGCGACTTTGTTTGGGCCGCGGCAGATATGCGCGCGCGCGGCTTTATGCTCGGCGGAACGAGTGGGCGCACGACGTTAAGCGGCGAAGGCTTGCAACATCAGGACGGGAACAGCCACATTCTGGCGCTGCCCGTGCCGAACCTGCGGGCCTATGACCCGGCATATGCTTACGAAATGGCCGTCATTCTGCAGGACGGCATCAAGCGCATGTACATGGATGGCGAGAGCATTTTTTATTACATCACTGTGATGAATGAGCCGTACGTCATGCCGGCGATGCCTGCAGGAGCTCGGGAGGGCATCTTGAAAGGCATGTACAAATTCAAGCCGGCTTCGAATAAGAAAGCGAAATTGAAAGCGCAGCTTTTTGGCAGTGGCGCGATATTGAACGAAGCCGTTCGCGCGCAGGAAATTTTAGAGCAGAAATACGGTGTGGCGGCGGATGTCTGGAGCGTGACGAGCTACAAAGCGCTGTACACGGACGGGATCGAAACGGAGCGCTGGAACCGTTTGCACCCGACGGAAAAGATGCGCGTGCCGTACGTGACGCAATGTGTTGGTGATGCCGCGGGTGTGATTGTAGCGGCGACGGATTATTTGAAGACGCTTCCGAACATGATCAGCAAGTGGGTGCCGCGACGGATGGCAACGCTCGGCACGGACGGTTTCGGCCGCAGCGAAGGCCGCGCGTCGTTGCGCGATTTCTTCGAAGTGGATGCGAAGTTCATTACGCTGGCGACATTGCATGAACTGGCGCTGGATGGAAAGATGGAAGCGTCGGTCGTGGAGAAGGCGATTGGCGAATTGGGAATCGATCGGGAGAAGTGGAATCCGGTAGTCTCCTGACTTCCGGCTTTGTCGCACGGATTAGGCCGTGGAGTAATACTGTTGCGGCGGCTGGAATTGACCGGGAACCGCACGCATAGAGATAGCAAGCCGATTCCAGCCATTAATTGCAATTACGGCGTAGGTTAGATCGACCAATTCTTGCACGTCAAATTCCTTGATGGTCCGCTGGAACACTTCATCGGAGACATGCGTTTGCGCAATCAAGGTCAGAGTCTCGGTCCATTCAAGGGCTGCACGCTCGCGCGGCGTGAAATAAGGCGTGTCGCGCCACGCGTTGAGCGCGTAAAGCCGCTGTTCCGTTTCCCCGTTTGCCCGGGCGGATTTTGAGTGCAAATCCAGGCAAAAGGCACAGCCATTGATCTGCGACGCCCGGATCTTGATCAAGTGGAGCAGGGCTTCGCCCAGCGTTGAGGCCCGCAGATGCTTTTCGAGCGCATGCAAGGACTGGAAGGCATCTGCAGAAAACTTTGTGTAATCGATCCGTGGTTCCATTGCAGAACTCCCCTCCGAAAGTTTTCACTTCTTTGATGAGTCTCGTTGAGTTGATGATTCAGAATAAATTTGCGGCGTAGGGCCAGGGTAAGGCGGGGGCACGCGAAGGCTAGGCAGACGCTTCGAGAATTTCGCTGGGTTTGATGCGACCGGTAGCTAGTTGGGCGATGAGCTGTTTGTTGGCGGCGAGGAAATCGTACTGCCCGAGTTCGCGTGGCAGCACCCAGGCGATTTGTTCGAAAGTGATTGGTTCGACGACCTCGCTCGAGATGGCGGCGGCGAAGAAGCGGATTTCAAACGACTCATTGCGGTCGGCGTATTCGTGCTGGACGCGACCGAGTTCGATTGATTTAGTAAGCGTAGCGCTGAGTTCTTCGTGAAGTTCGCGGGCAAGCGCATCTTCGGGAGTTTCACCTTCTTCCATTTTGCCGCCGGGAAATTCCCATTTTAGAGGCGAGGAATCAAGTCTGCGGCGCTGGCCGATGAGAATGCGGCGGTCGTCGCGCTGGATTACCCCGACAACGACAGTTTTCATGGCAGAGGATTTCATGAACGGTTCCGTAATCTTGAGCGACACTCTAGGAGAATTTTTGCGAGTTCGCGTGCGCCGCGGGCAAGGATAGGTGCAGGCGTATTAAGGAGTTCGTCGCGTACGACAAAGACGTGGCGGTTGAGGATAGCGGGAAGATCAGACCACTTTTCGACGGCGTAGGACTTTTCGGGCTTTGCGCGGTCCCCTGTTGCGGCCCAGGCAAGAATTATAACTTCGGGATTAGCTTTGGCGACTTCATCATCCGACACACGAGCGCCTGGACTTGGAACGAACTCGCCCCCGCAGATTTCAACCAGCTCAGAGACCCAGAGAGGCGAACTGATGCGCGGATTCGGCCACGCCTCGCAGTAAACGCGCAATTTCCGTTTACCATGAGAGGTAGCGCAAATTGCGGCGAATTTCTTTCTCATTTTTGCGATGACGCGAGTTGCAGCGGAATTGCGGCCGACGAGACCGGCAACGACGCGGATGTCGGATTCGATATCAGCGAGCGTGCGTGGATTAAGCGCGAGGAAGCGCACCGGATGCTCGAGCAGTTTGCCGAGGGTTTCCGTTTTGAAGGGAACCGAGCCGATGACTAGGTCCGGCCTCAGTTTAAGAATTTGCGGGACGGACTCGAGTTTCCAGCAATCGCCGAATTGCGGGAGATGCTTGACCGGTGCAACATCGCGGCACCAGCGAGTGACCCCGACGAGGGAAGAGCGCGCACCGAGGGCGCAGAGGATAGAGGTGGCGTTTGGTGCGAGCGAGACGATGCGCATGACGATAACTAATCATAGCGATGAATTGCTGCGAAACAGAAGAACTGGGCTATACGGGTTGACTGGGCCATCGGGGTGTGTTCGACTTTCCGCGAAGAAATTTTGGCCGAGGGCAACTATGAAATTGCGATGGATGATTTGTGTGGTTCTATGCACGACGCCGGTTGTCGCGCAAGAAGCCTCGAAGCAGAACGAGGCCGAAGTAGTTCGGTTCAAGGGAACGAGCGAAAACGTAAAGTTCGTTTTTGGGGCTGCTCCTCCCGTCGCTCACTTAAAAGCAGGGAATATACTGGAATCGAATTCGCTCGATTGTTTTGGAAATGCTCTGCAGAAACCGGGCGATACGATGGACATGGTGAAGGGTGATAATCCGCTGACGGGACCTTTTTTTATTGATGGGGCGGAACCGGGCGATACGCTGGCGGTGAAGATTCTGGACTTGCAGGTGGATGGTAATCAGGGCGTGGGAACGTTTGGGCCTGGATTTGGCGCGGTGAACAATACGCACTACACGCCTGTGCTGGAGGCGAAGCCGCTTGAAGATCGCATCTGGTACTACCCGATTGACCATGAAAAAAATACGGCGACGTTCGTGGCCCAGGATTCGAAATTCAAAGTGAGTTTTCCAATGCATCCGTTTCTCGGATGCATTGGCGTTGCTCCCGCGAATGGAGAGGCGAGAAGCTCAATCGTGCCGGCAGAGTTTGGCGGAAATATGGATGCGCCTGAAGTGAGCAAAGGGAACACGCTTTATTTGCCGGTAAATGTTGCCGGAGCGCTTTTTTATTTTGGCGATGGTCACGCGGCCATGGGTGACGGAGAAGTCGCGGGCAGTGCTGTTGAAGTGCCGATGAAAGCGCGGCTGCGGATTGATGTGCTGAAGAAAAGGAAAATTGAGTGGCCGCGTCTGGAGAATGAAACGACATTGATGACGACGGGAATTTATCGGCCCGTGGACGACGCCGTGCGAATTGCGGTGACGGAATTGATTCACTGGGTCCACGCTGACTACGGGCTTTCCGATCTCGATGCGTATGAGTTGTGCTCGAAAGTATGCAAGCTGCATCTGACGGAGATGGTGGATCCGAACTACGTGGTGATTGCTTCGATTGAAAAGAAATATCTGCCGGCGAAGATGAAGTGATGGCTGGTTTTTCGGAATTGGTATTGGAGCATTTCCGGAATCCGCGAAATTCCGGGGAGCTTGAGGGTGCGACACACCGCGCGGAAGTTACGAATCCGGTTTGTGGAGATGTGCTGCAGCTTACGGCACGTATTGAGAATGGCCGGATTCGGGAAGTGAAATTTTTGTGCCGGGGCTGTACGACCGCGATTGCGTGCGCGTCCTGGGTGACCGAGCAGATTGGCGGCACTCCAGTCAAAAGCGCACGCGAATTGGATGCGGATGCGATTTCTATAGGACTCGGCGGGTTACCCGAAGAGACGAAGCACGGAGCGATTTTGGCCGCGGATGCTGTGAAAACGCTACTGCGAAAAATCTAAAGACTGACCGCGTTGAAAGGTGGCCATCGCATAACATCGATTAGCCGCTGGAGATTTTGCTGAAGGCTTCGGGATCGTTGAGATTCAGGATGCAGCCTTCTTCGTTGGTGGGGATCTCGCTCACCTCGTCGGGGTGGGCCCAGACCACAGCACGTGCTCCTTTTTCCTCGGGTGCGTTGAGCAACTCGTCGTACAAACGCGAAGCGAAAATCACGGGATGGCCGCGGTGTCCCTGATAGAGCGGGAGAACGATGGCGGAATGCGTTTTCTGGAACGCGTCAATCAACTCATGCACGAGCGATTCGCTGATGAGCGGATGATCTACCGGGCAGAGCAGAAATCCGTCAGTGCCAGGGGGAAAGCTCCGAATCGCTGCCTGAATGGAACTGAGTTGGCCGCGTTCCCAATCCTGGTTGATCACGATTTCCTCGGGCTTGAGCGCAACTTGCGCGGAGATGGCGTCAGCATCAGGCCCGAGTACGACTCTGAGTACACCTATGCTGGGGTGTTTGGCGACGTCGAGCAGATGCTCAAGGAACGGACGGCCCTGATAGGGAAGCAGAGCCTTCGGAGAGCCCATGCGGCGCGAAGCACCGCCCGAAAGTATTACGGCGGCGAGCATGCAGCGAACCCTTGCCCCGGGTAAACAGAAATGTGATCAGCGCGAAGCAGCGGCTTCCTGGCGCTGACGATTTAGTTTCTTATGCGCGACGCTAGTCGCGTTACGACGCACCGCAACAAGCTCAGCCGTAATGCTGACGGCAATCTCATCAGGCGAGAGCGCGCCGATATCAACGCCCATAGGCGCAAAAACACGTTCAAAGTCTTCAGGGCGATAACCTTCCGCCTCGAGAGCTTTATATGTGGAAAGCACTTTGCGCTTGCTGCCGATCATGCCGATGTAGCGTGCGTCCGTGCGCACGGCCCAGGAGAGCACGCGCATATCTTCCTTGTGGCCGCGGGTGACAATAACGAGATAGGACGAAGCGCTGGGCTGAATTTGTGTAAATGCTTCTTCGAAACTGGTAATGATTTGGTGCGCCATCGGGAAACGGCCACGATTGGCAAATTGGTCTCGGTCGTCCACGACGACGATGGCGAAACCGGCGGCACTGGCGGATTTTGCAACGGCCATCGAGACGTGACCGCCGCCGAAAAGATACGCGACGGGCTGCGGCAAAATCGGCTCAACGAAAACTTCGAGTGTGCCTCCGCAGATCAGGCCGTTGTCATAGCTCGCTTCGTGATTGAGATTGAAAACCATTTTACGTGGAGCTTCGCGTTCCATCACTTCGCGCGCAGCAGCCCAGACGTCGGCTTCCACGCAGCCACCGCCGATCGTGCCGACAATGCCGCCGTCTTCACGAACAAGCATGCGCGAACTTTCGAAGCTGGGAATGGAGCCGTTGGTGTGGACAATCGTGGCAAGGGCGCCGCGCTGTCCGGCGCGCCTCATGCGGACGATCTCTTCGAAGATGTCCATGGAGTGAGCGTACGGCGGGAAGAGACGGGTGTCAATCGAATGCGGACACAATGGAACGGCGGCGAACGAAGTGCTATGTTGTGGCGCTGTGGGAAGATTGAATTGCGCCAGCTATGATTTCCTTTTCAACTTTGGTCAAAATCTTCAAATATCTTTGGAGCAGCGTTCTTTTGTTGATGATCGCGCGATGGATATTTGTGTCCACACTGGGAAGCTGGGCCCCGCGTAGTTACAGTTTGGCCCATCCGATTCTGTACGAGGATCGTTCTCGGACCTATTATCTGTCGCCTGTCCCAGGCTGGATTGCGAACCACGGCGTTGCAATCTTCATTGCGCTGGGTGTGGTGCTCGTTTTTGGATTCTTGCTGGACCGCATCAAGCCAAGGAGTCTTGAATGAAGGCAATTCTCTTTGAAAAGCATGGCGGGCCGGAAGTGCTCAAATATACGGATGCCCCGGAACCGCAATTGGGTGCGCGGGATGTTTTGGTGCGAGTGCGGGCTTGCGCGCTGAATCATTTGGATTTGTGGGTGCGCGGCGGATTGCCAGGTGTGCCGATTCCACTGCCGCATATTCCCGGAAGCGACATTTCCGGCGAAGTGGCAAAAGTTGGTGCGGAGGTGAAGCGGGTCGCCGTTGGCCAAAAAGTTTTGCTCGCGCCGGGAATGAGTTGCGGGCGATGCGCGGCGTGCCTTGCGGGGCAGGATAACAAGTGTCTGGAGTTTTCGAATCTTGGGTATATCCATGACGGCGGTTGCGCGGAGTTTGTGCGATGCCCGGAAGTGAACTGTTTTCCGTATCCGGAGAAATTGAATTGGGAAGAGGCCGCGGCCGTACCTCTGGTGTTTCAGACGGCGTGGCACATGCTGATTGGACGTGCTCAGCTACAACCAGGAGAGGAAGTGTTAGTGCTTGGTGCGGGGAGCGGCGTGGGCTCAGCAGCGATTCAGATTGCGAAATTCTTTGGCTGCCGTGTGATTGCTACGGCAGGTTCGGAAGAAAAACTAGCGAAAGCGAAAGAACTTGGCGCGGACGAGACCATTCATCATCACAAAGAAAAGATTCGTGAGTCGGTGCGGAAACTAACGGGGAAGCGGGGTGTGGACGTTGTGTTCGAGCACGTCGGAACTGCAACTTGGGATGACAGCGTGGCGAGCCTCGCGCGGGGCGGGCGGCTGGTGACCTGCGGCGCGACGACGGGCTACGATGCAAAGATTGATTTGCGATTTTTGTTCAGCCGGCAGCTTTCGATTCTTGGATCTTACATGGGTACGAAAGATGAGTTTGCAACGGTGCTGAAGCTGGTGGCCATCGGAAGACTTAAGCCAGTAGTGGATCGTGTGATGCCGTTGCAAGAATGTGCAGCGGCTCATGCGTACCTGGAATCCGGCGCGCAATTCGGAAAAGTGGTTCTGAAAGTTTGAGAGGAGTCGAAATGTTGGCGAATCGATCCATCCCTCGATGCACGGTAATTCCTGAGCTTGTCTATCCCGACGTGGAAAAGGCTGTGAAATGGCTTTGTGACACTTTCGGCTTCACGCTGCGAATCGGAATGGGGAGTCATCGCGCACAACTCAACGTCGGAGATGGAGCTGTCGTGTTGATGGAACCGCGCGACGAGAGTGAATCTCGTGGAAACGTGATGGTCCGAGTGGAAGACGTTCATCGCCATTGCGAGCATGCGCGCCAGCGTGGAGCGCGCATCGTTCGTGAACCTGGGGACTATCCTTACGGGGAGCGGCAATACAACGTCGAGGATTTGGCTGGTCATGTGTGGACCTTCTCCCAATCCATTGCGGATGTGCATCCGCATGAGTGGGGTGGTACGCCGGGCCAGCTTTAGGCGCGGATTGTTTCCGTGGCCACGGTATGCAAAAATAGGGCTGAAGAGGATTGAATGAGCGCAAGCCTGGGAAAACACATCACGCTGACCAAGCCGGAAGACTTCGGCAAACTGCTTGAAGACGAAGGCATTATCTTCACGACGCTGGATAAAGCCGTGAACTGGGCGCGCCGAAGCTCGATCTGGCCGCTGGGATTCGGTCTGGCGTGCTGCGCGATCGAAATGATGTCCATGGCGGCGGCGCGGTTCGATGTGGCGCGCTTTGGCGCGGAAGTGTTTCGTCCTTCGCCGCGGCAGGCGGATTTGATGATTGTTGCGGGACGGCTTTCGCAGAAAATGGCGCCGGTAATCCGGCAGCTCTACGATCAAATGCCAGAGCCGAAGTGGGTGATTTCTATGGGCGCGTGCGCGACGTCCGGCGGCGTGTTCAATAATTACGCTATCGTTCAGGGCTGCAATCAGGTGATTCCCGTGGACGTGTACGTTCCGGGATGCCCGCCGCGACCGGAAGCTGTGCTTTACGCGATTCTGCAACTCCAGAAAAAGATTGATAACGAAAAAGGTTCCTTCAAGCGCGCACTAAACCTTGCGTAACTTGCGACCCCTCTGCGCTTTTTTTCTTCTTTGCCTTGCGGCGTTCCCGCTAAGTTGCGGCGGCGGAGCCGTCATGAGTCCGCCCATTGTTCCTCCTTCCTCTGGTTTCACGCTGACATGGAGCGACGAATTCAACGGCGCTGATGGCTCGACCCCGGATTCGAGCAAGTGGACGTACGACATCGGCGGTGGCAGTTGGGGCAATCAGGAGCTTGAGACGTACACCAATCGCCCCGTGAATGCACAAATCAAGGGCGGCAATCTCGTTATCACCGCACAAAAGGAAACATTTACCGGCACCGATGGAATTACACGTGACTACACTTCCGCTCGGCTGAAAACGCAGGGACTTTTTACGCAAGCTTACGGACGCTTCGAAGCGCGCATCAAGATTCCGGCGGGACAGGGAATGTGGCCGGCGTTCTGGATGCTGGGCCAGGACATTACTACGAACGGCTGGCCGAAGTGCGGCGAAATCGACATCATGGAAAATATCGGGCGCGAGCCGGGAATGGTGCATGGTTCGCTGCATGGGCCGAATACAACGGGCGGAACGACCGATACCACTTCGACCGCTCTACTGACTAACGGACAGAACTACGCGGACGATTTTCACGTGTATGCGGTCGAATGGGAGCCGTCGGAAGTTCGGTTCTACGTGGATTCGGATAACTACGCGACATTCCAAAAGGCAAACTGGCCTGCGACAGGACCGTGGGTATTCGATCATCCGTTCTTCATCATTTTAAATGTGGCAGTTGGCGGAAGCTGGCCTGGCGCTCCCGACGCAACGACGCAGTTTCCTCAGCAGATGCTAGTGGATTACGTTCGCGTTTACACGAAGCAGTAAGTAAGTTCCTGTCCGAAGGAGTTCAATCAAATGAGTGAAAACAGGAAAATCTGCGCTGCGGAACGTACATTGCTGCGTCATACACTGGCGACAGTGGCTTATCGCGGAGGGAAGGCTCTGCGAGGAGCGCCGGAATCGTTTGGAAATTTTGGCAGTGGCGACGGTGGCCGCACCCCCGTGCAGATCCTTGCCCATCTGTGTGATCTTTACGATTGGGCGCTGAGCATCGTATCTGGCAAGCAGGCATGGCGGGATTCGCCGCCTCTTCCGTGGGAAAAAGAAGTCGAGCGGTTTTTCGCGTCACTAAAAAAGTTTGACGAATATCTGGCCTCAGGTGCTGAGTTGTATGAGGGGCCGGCGGCACTGTTTCAGGGGCCAATTGCGGATTCACTGACGCACATCGGCCAGATTGCCATGCTGCGTCGAATGGCTGGCCACAAGATAAAGGGCGAGAACTATCATCAGGCGGAAATTGTAGCGGGACGAGTTGGCGTGGCGCAGGCCACACCGCGGCGTGAGTTTTAGTCAGCGTGGAGCAATTACCACGGCATCTGCGCCACAAATCAGAAGCTTGCTGCCGAGAACACTTTGTTCTCTGCGAACATATCCCATCGCGATGTTGGACTGAAATGCGGGAGAGTTTGCCGCTCGCGTGATGAAGCCGACTTCTTTTCCATCGAAAAGGATTGGAGTTTCCGCTGCGGGGAGTTCCGGCGCAGAAAGTTGGAATAACGCGCGAACGCGATTCACTTGGCCACGTGAGCGGACCCGCTCGACGATTTCCTGACCGGTGTAGCAGCCTTTTGTGTAGCTGATATGGGAATTTTCAAGGCCGGCTTCGTGCGGGATCTGTTTTTCACTGAAGTCGTAGCCGAACCAGGGAATGCCGGATTCAAGGCGCAGGGCATTGAGGGCCATGTAGCCTGCGGGTCCGCCGCCACTTGCTTTTGCGGCTTCGAGCAGCAGATTCCACAACGCGGGAAGGTATGATTGTTCGCAGAGAAATTCGGCGCCTGGATTTCCACTTGACGACCGGCGAATGACGCGACAGGGAATTGAGCCGACCTGAGAATCCTTCCAGCCCGGTTCCGGTAAATTCCCAAGTTCGATCTTTGCAATCTGTTTGACGATCTCCGCCGCGCGAGGCCCTTCAAGAGCGAGCGTACCGTACCGCGCGGACTCGTCCGTCAGCGTTACGTCATCCATGATGATGAAATGGTCGAGCGCTGGAATGAGCTTTTCCCGAATCATTGCGAAAGAAACACAAAGAAGTTTCGATTCCTCTGCGTAGGTTTCGATTTCAGCTTGGATGCGGCCTTGCGGATTCAAGAAAAGCGAGACGATGCCTTCCCCGGTCTTCAGATCCTTAATGTTATTGGTGAGAATCGCGTTGAGATAGCGAACCCGGTCCAGCCCGGCGAAAGAAAGATACGCTCGGTAGTTTTTGTCGAGCAAAGCGACGGACTCACGCGCAAACTGATATTCCGCGCGCCAGTCACCGAAATCCGAAGGCAGGGCGCAACCAAACCATTCCCCGATGTTCGCTCCCGAAGAACGATGCGCATCGAGCAGTGGTGTTTGCAAAGCCGAATGTCCCAGCGCTGCATCCGTTGCCATGATTTATTTTAACAGAGGTAGCCCTCTCAGCGGCGCTGCGGCGGCGCTCATGAATTGATATACTCATCAAGAAATGAGCAACCAGGCTCCGGGCAACGGCTCCCACTCCGCAGGATTAATCCATCTTTCCTTGCCGGTCGGCATGTTGCAGTGCAACTGCTCGATTATCGGCGACCCAGTCACGCGCGAAGCGCTGGTCCTCGATCCGGGCGACGAAATCGGGCGCATCATGGATTTGATCGGACGCCATAAGCTGACTGTGAAAGCGATCGTAAGCACGCACGCACACATTGACCACGTCGGCGGCTTGCAGAAATTGCACTCGTACACTGGCGCGCCCGTTCTGATGCACAGCGCGGATTTGCCGCTCTATCACGCGATGGAAGAACAGGCCGCGTTTCTCGGCGTTGCGCCGCCGCCGATTTCGGAAGTCCACCAGATGCTGCGCGACGGCGACACGCTGAATTGGGGAAACTTGCAGGCGCAGGTAATGCACACTCCTGGACACACGCCGGGCAGTTCGTGTCTGTTTTTGCCGGCCGGAACGGGCGACGTGAAACTGACGGCCCCGCAGCTTTTTGCCGGAGACACGCTCTTCGCTGGAAGTATTGGCCGAACGGACTTGTGGGGCGGTTCGTTCGAAGAGATTATGGATTCGCTCGTGAGTAAAGTGATGGCGCTGCCAGACGAGACGATTGTGCATCCCGGACATGGGTTGACGACCACGATTGGCCAGGAACGCCTGACAAATCCATTTTTAATTAACAAATAGCGAGAATTACGAAGCCTGCTTCGCCCGCCGCATCTCTTCCATCACCGATTGCAGTAACTCTTTAGCGTGCGTCAGCTCCTGAACGATCATCCGCAGATCCATCGCTGGCAATGTCGGATTACGCTGGCTCGTGCAGTAGACGCCGTGCTGTCCGACGAGTACGAGCGCGTTCGTGAGCCGATCCAGCGACACGGCGAGACGCCCACGGTCGCGACCAAACATCTGTTCGTACCGTTCAAGTTCCTCTTTGTGCTCGTCGAATGCCGACATAGCCCACTCTTTCCAGGAATTCCGATTCTTTGGCAGATTCAGGCGTTGCACATCGGGCACAACGCGCCTGCATGCAACTTTACCGTACCTGTGTTGGAGAACATAATCACCGATGTACTCACGAAATTGGGCCAGATTGCGCAGCCCTCTCTGGACAAGATGCGAGACGCGGCACCCGATTTGATTTTGCGGGTAGCCAGTGGAGCAAGGAAACCATGCGACGTTCGGACCTGGTGCAACACAAGGAAAAAGAAAAGGGCAAAGTGACGCGCACTTCGCAAATCGTCTTTGGCGAACGACAGCACCTGTTGCGAGTGCTGGATTCACTCGAAGGAACTGACTTGGCTATTGCGCGCTCGCAGCAGGAGCGGCGCTCCCTTGAAGAATTGATTCATGCGCGCACACGCGAGCTGAACCACATCAACACGGCGTGGGATGAAAAAATTGGCCTCGTTCTGAGCGCCGATGCGAAGCCAGAGATGCTGGAGAAGCTGGTCAAGCAGGCGCCGGAGACGGATTTTTATCTGCTTCGGCTGATTAGCGAGCATCCGCGTGCAAATGCAAAAACTTTGGGCAAGCTGGCCAAGCATCCATACGGCGCGATTCGTGAGAACGTAGCGCGCCATCCGAATGCGGACGCAAACACGCTGGCTTATCTGAGCCGTGACCGGAGCCAGCCGCTCTGGTATTTGGTGGCGTTCAATCCGAACACACCGACGACGCTGCAGCGGCGTTTGCGCGACCGCCTAAAGCGTTTGGGCGAAGATCACGCCGCGAAGTAACTTCTTCAATCACCCGCTTGTGGAACTCTAAGCTGCCAAAAAAGGAAGCTGAAGATATCCGTATCTTCTTCAATGATTTTATTGATGGGGCGGCCGCCGGAGTGTCCCGATTTCGTGTCGTAAAGCAAAAGAATCGGGCGATCCGAGCCTGAACTCGCCTGGAGAAGTGCGGACATTTTGCGCGCATGCAAAGGAGCGACGCGCGTGTCGCCGTCGCCGGTGATGAATAGGGTCGCGGGATATTTTTTGCCTTTTTCGACGTTGTGATACGGCGAATACGCGCGCAGGTAGCTGAACTGTTCGGGTTTTTCTGAGCTCCCATACTCCGGCACCCAGTAAGGGCCGTCCATGAATTTTTGATAGCGGAGCATATCCAGCAACGGATAACCGCAAATCACAGCCTGGAAAAGGTCGGGGCGCTGTGTAAGCGCCGCGCCAACCAACAAACCTCCATTGCTGACTCCATAGATAGAGAGCTTTGACGAATTCGTATATTTGTTTGCGATCAAATACTCGGCCGCGGAAATAAAATCGTCGAAGACATTTTGTTTTTTCTCCATCATGCCCGCGCGATGCCAGTCTTCACCGAACTCTCCGCCGCCGCGAAGGCTGGCCCACGCAAGTACGCCACCCCTTTCAACCCACAAAGCATAAAGCGACGAAAAGTACGGCGTTTCGCTGGAATTGAAGCCGCCATAGCCCGTCAGCAGCGCAGGATTGTTTCCGTCCAGCGCCAGTCCTTTCTTGTGGAAAAGGAACATCGGAACCCGGGTTTTATCTTTCGACTGGTACCAGACCTGTTCGACATCATATTTCGAACCGTCGAATGGAACTTTATTTTCCGCCCAAACGGTCTGCTCATTTTTCGCCAGGTCGTACCGGTAGGTGGTCTGCGGTTTGTTGAAAGTATCGAACGAATAGAAAAGTTCCGGCGTTTCCCATCGGCCGGAAACGGAAAAAACGCTGCCGATTGTGGGCAGCGACAAAGCCTTTTCATTCTTGCCATCAGAATCGAAAAGTTTGGCGTCGGAAGCCGCATTCTTCGTATACACCGCGATCAGTTTTCCGCCTGCCGGAGTAATGGATTCGAGTTTCACCTTCGTTTCCGGGATGACCTCTTTCCAATGCTCGCGCGCTAGATCGGTAGGACTGACGGCATACACATGCCAGAGCGGAGCTTTCCAATTGGTTTGTAGATAGATCGTATTCCCGCCCCATTGCGGATAAGAAAGCGCAACGAGGTCATTGACGATCGGTTTGACCGGACCGCCAGCTTTCAAGTCTTGTAGATAGGCATCCGTGCGCTCCGAACCGGAGCCATAAACCACCAGGTAGGCCAGATAGTTTCCATCGTCGGAGAGATTCACCGCCAGAATTTTGTCCTTGCCCAGATTCTCGCCATAAAGCAGTTTGTCCTTGGCCACATCCGTGCCCATGACGTGATGGTAGAGGCGCGGACCGTTATCAGTTACACGGACGTAGTAAACGGATTTGTTGTCCGGAGTAATCTCCATGCTGAAGTAATTCGCCCGTGGAAGAACTTCCGGAAGATCTGTCTTCGTGTCGAGGTTCAGAATGTGCACCGTGACTTCGTCCTGGCCGCCTTCACGCCGACCATAAAACAATAGCTTTCCATCCTTCGAAATTCCTTCAATTGTTGCGCTTGCCGAGTGGTCCTTGCTCCAGGGCAGGGGATCGATCAGCACTTCGTCCGGCGCATTCGCCCCTCGCCGAACATAAATCTTTGAAAGGTCTTCGTTGGCGAGGCGCTTGGTAAAGAAATAGTAGCCCCCACGTTCCGTAGGAGTGCCCAACGTATCCGTGTGCAATAGCTCGGACATGCGCTTGGCAATCGCGGCGCGACCCGGGAGCGGAGAAAGAGCGGCATCCGTGCATTTTTGTTCTTGATCGATCCACGCGCGTGTTTCGGGGCTGTTTTGATCTTCAAGCCAGCGGTACGGGTCGACAATGTCCGCGGAAGCATAAGCGTCATGAACGTTTTTCACCGCGGTTGCAGGAGGGCACTTTGCCGCGGGCTGTTGCGCGTTACCCGCGACGGCATACAAAACGAAACCTAACAGAGCAATACACACACGCAGAATCGAGCGCGAGCCGCTGCCCGCGCTGGGCAATTTCGATGGGTCGAACATTCTTTCTTGGCTCCTTGCGGAAAATTGGGAGAGGTTTGGATGCTGGATTTGCGAGTTGAGACTCTACCACAAACGCAAGGTTTAGAGAGCGGTAGAGGCTCCGTGTAGAATGGTTCGTATTCCGGTCAATGCCGATGCAACCAGACGAAACCTGCCAGCTCGAAGATCGTCTTGCGCTCCGCGCGGCCGTTAAATTCTTGCGAGAGAATTTTGGAGCGGTCGCAATTGTCTCGTTGATTCTGCTCTTTCCCTGCATTTGGCACGCGCACATTCAGGCTGGAGATCTGGGAAGCCATGTTTATAACGCGTGGCTCGCGCAACTCGCAGAACAAGGACATGCACCCGGTGTCTATATCGTGCGGCAGTGGAACAACGTTTTGTTCGATGTTGTGCTGACTAACACCGCAAGAGTTTTTGGCTGGCATGGAGCGGAGTTGGTAGTTGTCTCGGTGAGTGTGCTGATTTTCTTTTGGGGGACTTTTTCTTTTGTCGCCGCCGTTACGAAGCGCGCACCCTGGGCGCTCTTGCCATGCTTTGCCATGCTCGCCTATGGCTATTCCTTCAGCATGGGTTTTTTGAACTACTACCTTTCCATTGGACTCTCGTGCTTCGCCCTAGCGGCCTTTTGGAAGGGTGGAGCAGGGAATTGGCTGACGACGCTCCTGATTTCACCGCTTATCTTCCTGGCGCATCCGATCGGGTTTCTCTGGTTCGTGGGCACTGTTGTTTACGTTTCGCTGTGGCGCATCATTCCCGAATACTGGCGCTTGATTTTGCCGGTTCTCATTTTCGCTGGATATTTCGCGTTGCGCGTTTTCCTCGCGGACAGCACGCGTTTCGAATCTGATTGGCGTCCCGCCCCCTTTTACTGGATGAACGGCACCGACCAATTGATTCTTTACGGCCATCGCTATCTGGTTCTTGCGCGTATTGTACTGGCGTGGACAGTGATCTGTTTCCTTCCCTCGTTTGCCCAAAATTTCCGCGCAGGGAAAGAAAAGCCGAAGGCATTCCGTTTGCCGATTGAGCTGTATTTGGTGGCTCTAACGGCGGCAGCATTTGTTCCAGAAAACGTCCACAGCTATTTGTTTGCGGGCTGGATTGGGCTGTTGGTTTCCCGGATGACGAGTATCACCGCAATCTTTGGTTTGTGCGTTCTCGGGTTGATTCCGTTGCGCAAGTGGCAGGTCGCCGGGTTTGCCGCTTGCGCTGCTTGCTTTTTTCTCTTTAGCTTTCGAGACACAGGTTCCATTTCACGCGTGGAAGCCAATGCCGAGGCTTTGGTTGCGAAGTTACCGAATGGCACCCGTGTTGTGCCCGTCGTCTCGGCACCCGATGACTGGCGGGTCCAATTCATCGCGCACTCCCTGGAGCGCGCCTGCATAGGGCGCTGCTTCAGCTACTCGAATTACGAACCATCTTCCGGCCAATTCCGCGTGAGAGCGCGCCCTGGAAGCCCGGTTGTAACGGATTCCGTGGACAAATCGGAAGCTATGTCCAGCGGCGACTACGTCGTGCAGCCGGAAGACCTGCCCCTCGTTTCTATTTACCAGTGTGGAGACGCCGATTGGACACTTCTTTGCGCGGCGCCGCTTTCGGCAGGGAACAAGACGGAAGATCCGGAACCGCCAGATCAACCTTAAATCGAGAATAAGCCGAAAGACAAATTGGCTCTTGCAACAGGCCAATATCTGCTAAAATTGGCGTCAGGAGAGAGCCAATGTTGCCAGTCCATCTCCAGCCGCAAAGCCACGTTCCTCTATACATTCAATTGCGCGATCAATTGCGCGCGCTCGTTCATGCGGGCGATCTTCGAGCGGGCGATCGCATCCCTGCCAGCCGCGAGCTTGCAACGATGCTCGGCGTGCACCGAACAACAGTCGCGAATGCCTATGCCGAGCTCGAGTCCGAAGGCTTGATTCAGGGGCACGTCGGGCGCGGTACGTTCATCAAGGGCAACGGCAACGGATTGAAAATTACGCCGCCCGCGCCGCCCGTATTGAACGGCAGCGACGGCATTCGCTGGGAACTGCTCTTTGCCGATGAACGCGGCGACGAAGTTCTCAGCCGCTTGACTGCTAGCGCTCCGGTAGATTCGCTTTCCTTTGTCATGGCTCGGCCCGCGCCGGAATATTTTCCCATCGAAGAGTTGCAAATCTGCGTCAACGCGGTACTGCGGCGCGAAGCGACCGAGGTACTGAATCTCGGCCCATCGGATGGCTATGGACCGCTCAAAGAGGCGCTCCTGGAAATGTTGCGCCAAGAAGGTCTTACCGCACGCGATGAGAATCTGCTCATCACGGATGGCTGTCAGCAATCGCTCGATTTGATCAGCAAGGCGTTCGTGCGGCCGGGTGACTCAGTAATTTTGGAAAATCCGGCCTACCCAGGCGCAGTGGCGATTTTCAATGGCGCGCGTGCGAGATGCCTCGGCGTTCCCGTGCAAACACATGCCGAACCCGGTGGGTCGCTCGGAATTGATCTGGAAGCGCTCGAGGCGACACTTGCTGCGAATCGCGTGAAGCTGATGGTGCTCACGCCTGATTTTCAGAATCCTACTGGAACATCGATTCCATTGGCTGCGCGCCGCAAAATTCTTGAGATGGCTTCGCGCTATCAGGTGGCAATTGTCGAAGACCACATCTATGCGCGCCTGCACAACAGGGAAGAGCGTATTCCATCGCTCAAGCAACTGGACCGTACGAATATCGTGATTCACATAGACAGCTTCGCGAAAGTTGCATTCCCCGGTCTTCGTGTTGGGTGGATTGTCGCTCCGCCAACGGCTATCGAGCGTCTGCGGCTCGTGAAGCAAACAACAGACTTGCATACGGATCAACTTGCGCAGGCAACGCTGGCTGAATTCTTGCGCCGCGGACTCTTCACGAAGCACCTGGCAAAAATGCGCAAAGTATACGCATCGCGGTTGCGGGCGCTGGACGAAGCATTGCGCAAACACATGCCGGAAGGCACGCGCTGGACGATGCCCGACGGCGGAATGTGTACGTGGCTCGAACTTCCGCTCGGTTTTGACGCGAGCGAGCTTTTGATTCACGCAAAAGAACGCAGCGTGCTCTTTGCGCCGGGGCGCTATTTCTACGTACAAGGGCCGCAGCCGAATACGCTGCGTTTGGGATTCGCCAGCCTGGACGAAAAGCAGATTGCCCGCGGCGTGGCCACACTTGCGGATATTTTGCGCGCGGAAATGCGCAAACGGGAACGTGGTGTACGGCGCGCGGAACGCAGCCGCGTGGCGTTAGTCTGAGGCTTCTGTCGTATGAGCGAAGTGATTCGGCTTGAGCCAAAGGCGGAGAACAACTGTTTTGGCTGTGGCGGCGCAAACGAAGCAGGCATGAAGCTGGTTTTCGACCTGCATGTGGATGAGCGCAAGACGCGCGGCAAATTCGTTCTCGGGTCACGCTACGGTGGCGGTGCCGGATTCGCTCATGGTGGAATCATTGCGCTTTTGCTCGATGAAGCGATGGGCAAAATTTCCAAATTGACCGATGAGCGAGCTGTTACGGCGGAACTCTCGGTCGAATACAAGAAACCCGTGTCAGTTACGGATGAGATTTTCGTCGAGGGCTGGCAGGAGAGCGAGAAGGGCAGAAACCGCTTTCGCATAGGAGAAATTCGTGATGCGGCAGGGAACTTGCTGGCGCGAGGAAAAGGGCGTTTCGTGGTGATTGGCACGCCTCCGGTGGCATAACTGTCTGACAAAGTTCTGAAGTTTGATCTTGAGGAGAAGGAAATATGGACGCAAAGAAAGTAAACGGCAGCGGTAACAACGGGAATTCGAATGAGTGGCGGGTAAAAGTCGGCCTCGCGGAAATGCTCAAAGGCGGCGTGATCATGGACGTCACGAACGCCGAGCAGGCGCGCATCGCGGAAAAGTCCGGCGCATGCGCAGTGATGGCGCTCGAACGCGTTCCGTCGGACATTCGCAAAGAAGGCGGCGTTGCGCGTATGGCATCCATCAAAGTCATCCGCGAAATCATGGCCACAGTTACGATTCCGGTCATGGCCAAAGTCCGCATCGGCCACTTTTCGGAAGCCGCTGTTTTGCAGGCGCTCGAAGTGGACTTCATTGACGAAAGCGAAGTGCTCACGCCGGCTGATGAAGAAAATCACGTCTGGAAGCACGATTTCCGCGTTCCGTTCGTCTGCGGTGCCCGCAATCTCGGCGAAGCGCTGCGTCGTATTGCCGAAGGCGCGGCCATGATTCGCACCAAAGGTGAAGCAGGTTCCGGAAACGTCGTCGAAGCGGTGCGGCACATGCGAACCATCGTCAGCCAGATGAAGCGCCTCACTACCATGCGTGACGACGAATTGATGCACGAAGCGAAAGAACATGCAGCGCCGCTCGAATTGATTCGCGCTATTGCCAAAACCGGCAAGTTGCCCGTGCCGAATTTCTCAGCGGGCGGCATCGCAACTCCCGCGGATGCAGCGCTCGTTCGTTCGCTTGGCGCGGAAGCAGTCTTCGTCGGTTCCGGAATTTTCAAGTCGAGCGATCCCGAAGCGCGGGCAAAAGCCATCGTGAAAGCCACCACGCACTTTGAAGACCCGAAGGCAGTGCTCGAAGCGAGCGAAGAGCTTGGTGAAGCAATGCCCGGGCTGGATGTTCGTCAGCTGCCGGAAAAGGATCTGCTCTCAACGCGCGGCTGGTAAGCGATTCGCAGTTAATTTTTTCCAGTAGGGGCACGATATATCGTGCCCCGATTTTTAAGGAGCGGCAGAGATTACCGTGAAAATTGGAATTTTAGCTGTTCAAGGCGATTTCGAAGCGCACGGTGCGATGCTGCGTAGCCTTGGCGCGGAAACCGCTGAAGTCCGCACAGTCGCGGATCTCAAAGACTGCGATGGCCTGGTTCTTCCCGGCGGCGAAAGTACCACGCAACTGCAATTTCTCCAGGAAGAAGGCTTGCACGACGCTATCCGCAAATTTGCCGCAGATGGCCGCGCGATTTTCGGCACCTGCGCCGGAGCAATTCTTCTTGCCACTGAAGTGAAAAATCCAGCGCAACCTTCCCTCGGCCTGATGGACATGACCGTTCTCCGCAACGCCTACGGTCGCCAGGTCGCAAGCGACGTCTTCTTTGGCCCCTCCAAACTCAAATCCGAGCCGATGGAAATGGTTTTCATTCGCGGGCCGATTATCGAACGCGCAGGTGCGAACCTTGAAGTACTTGCCGAATACGCTGGCAAGCCCGTGCTCGTGCAAAAAGGCAATTTGCTCGCGGCGACATTTCATCCCGAACTCACCGCGGATACAACAGTCCACTCTCACTTCTTGCAAATGGCCGCCGCGAATCAAGCCAAGCCTGCCGCAGTGTGAGAGAATTTCTTCACTGATGAAGCCTCGCAAAAAGTTACAGGTGCTTTTCGTTTGTCTTGGAAATTCATGCCGTAGCCCGATGGCGGAGGCAATCGCCCGCCAGGACGCGCCTGATTTGTGGGAAGTCACAAGTGGCGGATTGACCCCACTCGGCTACGTCGCCGAACCAACAATCGAAACGCTCGAAAGAAACAACTATTCTGCCGCCGGGCTTGAGTCCAAACCCGTCATGCACGCGCATTGGGAGGAAGTAGATCTCGTCATCAATATGAGTGGCATGGAAAAGTATCGTGTATTCGAGGATTACGAAAAAGTGGAAGACTGGGACGTGGAAGATCCTTTTGGTGCCGATCCTGAGACGTATCAAAGAATTTTCGAAAAGATTCGAACTAGAATTGGCGAGTTGGCCGAGAATCTGCGTACCTCCGGCAAAACAGATGCGCCAGCAGTAAATTTAAAAAAGGCGAATGACGAGTGAAGCAGCAGAAAACAAGCGTATCGCGCGAGGATTATCTCAAAGCAATTTGGGAAATGCTGGAAGAGGGCCATGCGCCGATTAGCGCGCGTCTTGCAGAAGAACTCGGTGTAACTCCTCCGGCTGTGACTGCCGCGCTCAAACGCTTAACACGCGACGACCTCGTCCGCGTGGATCGCACCGGCCGCATTGACCTCTCTCGCAAAGGCCGCCAATTTGCCGAACGTATGGCGCTTCGCCATCAGCTTGCCGAAATGCTGCTCACGGATGTGATCGGCCTTCCTTGGTCCAAAGCTCACGACGAAGCAGAACGCCTTGAGCATGCGATCTCGCCAGAGGTGGAAGAGCTTCTTCTAAAACGATTCGGCGACAGAAGCAGTTGTCCTCACGGAGTTCCCATTCGCGGCGGCATTGCGCAACTTCGCAAGCAAGGAGCTGTATTGCTTTCGGACTTACGCGCGAAGGACAAAGCTGAAATCGTTTGTGTATATGAAAAAGACGGCCAATTTTTGAAATTCTTGGAAGGGTTGCATCTGCGTCCGGGAACAAAAGTCGGTGTTGAAAAACGTGAGTACGACGAAACGATGACGCTTCACGCCGCTGGCAAAACGATCCATCTTGGCAAACCTGCCACGTCGCGCATCTGGGTCCGGCGTCTCGCCGCGTAAACTTTTTCGCCGGCCGAAATCTGCGCGTCAGTCACGCTCATCCAGCAATGCCTTCAGTCGCGCATATCCTGTTTTGCTTACCGGCAGTCGCGCACCCGTGGCCAGAATCGCCATTCGGCTGTCTTTTCCGTAAGGCTCGATTCGTACAACGCGCTCTAGATTCACCAAATACGAGCGATGAATCCGCACAAACAACGCAGGATCGAGCGACGCTTCGAGGCTCGCAATCGTCTGCTGCTTCAGATGTTTTTTTCCTTCGCTCGCGAGGCCAACGTAGTCGTCTTGCGATTCCGCATAGTCAAGTTTTGAGCAGGGAATCAGAGTTACCCGCGTTCCATCTTTCACTACAATTCTTTCGATGAATTGCCCTGGCGCCCGCGCAGCCGCGACAACCTCTGCCGGCATCGGCAACTTTGCTGCAATCCTGGTCTTGGCGCGCTCCAGCGCCGCTTCGAAGCGTTCCTTGCCCACGGGCTTCAGCAAATAATCCACCGCGTGCACTTCAAACGCTTTCATCGCATATTCGTCGTACGCGGTAACGAAAATCACAGGAATGTCCGTGCCGATGAGCTCCAGGACATCAAAGCCAGTGAGCTTTGGCATTTGCACATCGAGAAAAAGCAAATCGGGCTTGTGTTCCGCAACCGCCTTCACGGCTTCAAATCCGTTCACGCATTCCGCCGCAACTTCCATCTCGCTATGTGCTTCCAGTAATTCGCGCACGACAAACCGCGCCAACTCTTCATCATCCACTATCAGCGCCCGCAATTTCTTTTCACAGGTAGGACTCATCGCGCTACCTCAGTTTCAACAGGCAGTACAACTGTGGCTTCAAACCGTTCCCCGTCAGCGGAAGTCCGTAAGCTTGCTTCCTTCCCATACCGGGCTTCGAGCCGCTCGCGCACGTTCCGCAATCCCATGCCGTTCCCTTTGCGAGGCGGCGCGTCTGGGTCAAAAGAGTTCTCAATCGTGATTAACATCCGCCCGCTCGCACATCTTGCCGCGATTTTCACGGTGCCTCCCTCCGGCAAATTAGCGATGCCTCGAGTGACGGCATTCTCGACCAGTGGCTGCAACAGCAGCGGAGGCAACAAACACTTCCTCGCTTCATCTTCGATCGCTTCCTCTGTCCTCAACCGCGCGCCGAATCGGACTTTTTCTATGGACAGGAATCGCTCCACAAGACCAAGCTCTTCCGAAAAGGGAATTACTGCGTGCTCTCCAACCCGCAGCGTCGTTCGAAGAAAATCTGCTAATAAAATGCACATCTCGCGTGCGCGTCCAGCGTCAATACTGGTCAGCGCACTGATGGAGTTCAAGCTGTTAAAGAGAAAATGCGGATTGAGCTGTGCCTTCAGTGCTTTTAATTCCGCATCCCGCGCGAGCATGGTTGTTTCGATCACGCGCGCTTCCGCCTTCATCGAATTTTCCCGCGCAAACACGACGTAATAGTAGAGAACTGAGATCCAGTAAAACGCGCTGCCTGCCACGTAAACGATGATGCCGCGGCCGGAAAATCTTTGATCAAGCCCTTGCAGCGCAGGTTCAAACGCAACCACGTAGATAATCGTCCGCGCCAGGCTGTACCAGAGCAGCCCCATGATCTGCGACGCGAGCAAGTGCGTCCCAAGCAATTGCCACGCATTTGTCCGCTCGAGTGGCGACGATTTGCAGGAATATTTCGCGGCAGCCAGCGTGAATTGCCCAAATAGACAGACGGGATACGCGATCACGGCCGCGTCGAGCGCTCTCATTTCTCCTTTAGAATTCAGAAGGATGAAAAGAAAGCCGCCCATCGGCAGCCAAAGAATGCGGAACACAATCTTCGGCAAATTTTTGGTAAATGAGTTGTTTGCCATGAGCGCGGCTCAGTCGCGTCAGTTCTTGATTTCGACGCCGCCAAAGAGCGCCATCCCGCGTATCACCAGGTTCTTTCGCGGCTGGCTCGGGTCGGCCGGAGGATTCAAGCGTGTGGTATCGGAATAGCCGCCAAAAATTCCCTGTCCTTCTGACGAGACAAGCCACGTATCCGGAACTCGAAGCTCCACGCCGCCGAAGATTGCATCCACCTGGAGAACAACTGTGTCGCCCTCCATTTCCGCCTGCCACAGGTCAATTTCAATCCCACCAAAGATCGCCACCAACCGTCCTCCGCGGAAATTCTTGCCCATAATTCGCTTTTCGACGCCACTGAACACCGCTAACTCATTCAACGCGCCGGGTCCGGTTGTGACTTCCTCGCTCCCTTCCACGGCTTTGCGCGCTTTGATCGATCCCCACATCAGCGACATCCCAACGCCGATAATCAGCACGGGCCACAGCAAAGCCCACGTCACATGAACGAGCCCAAATTCTCCGAGTTGCAGAAGTATGCCCGCGAGCAACAGGCATATGCCCCAAACGCGGCGGCATTCATTCAGAATGTTGACAATGCCGGCGAGCACTAGAATCATCGGCCAGAAACGCCAAAGCCCCGCCGCGGAAATAACTCCCAGGTGATCCAGCAGAAGCACGATACCAACGAATAAAATCACTCCGCCCCATGCGAAACCCCCGCGAAAATCTCCTCTCCGCAGGCGCACACCTCTAAACTGGCCGGCTTCTCTCTTTATTTTGTCTTCGAGGTCGCGCCGAAAATCCTCCGAGTTCATCGGTCGTCTCCCTCTTCGGACGTGGCTTGCCCCTTGATGGCAGCCCCTTCATTAGCGTGAGTCACGCTCTTCATGATCACAAAACCTGCGAATAGGATTACCAGCGGGCAGCATAATACCAGCACCTTCACCGCGGCGGCGAGCAGCAAGCCTTGATTCCATACCAGAATTGACAACGCCTTCTGTGCTACTACGCCGAGCGCAGCCACCAAGCCGAGGGATGCAGCGCCGGAGCCGCGCCAAAATTCCGCCAGACGGGCAATTAAGAGCCACGATTCCCCAAGAAACACCAGCGAACCCAGCCAAAACATCAATCGGCCAACCTTGGCCTTATCGCTAGATTTGCCACTGAATCCCTTCTGCGTCTGCCCTTGCATAACCCCTCCTGCCAGCCACTTCGTCCTTGCAAGCCCAGAGTAAGGGGCACGGGAACATCAACGCGCGGGCTATTCGGTCAACAGAGACTACCTACCGGCGAATGGCGGCTTGGAACAGGTGTCCAAATGCAGGTTTTTTACAGGTACCGGCGAAAGTCGAGTATTGACTGGCGAGGGAAGAATCCTGTCAATTTGGGAAATGGGATCGGGCGACAATTAGTTCTTTGCTGTCTGAATTTTGCCGTTCACGGCCAAGTTCTCCAGCCACCGCCGCGCTGTCGCGGTCTCTTTGCGGTCTCCATACTCGTTCTCGTTCAGGAATTCGCGCAAAACCTGCGCCGCATCTTCGTAGCGGCCCGTTGCCGTCAGTGACTGCGCCACCAGCAGCGCAATCTTCGGCTCCTTGCCGTTCGAACCCGCAAGCGCCGCTTGCGAAACATTCACCGCTTCTTCGTATCGCTGGCACTGGTAGTAAGCTTTCGCCAGCGCCCAACGTGTCTCCCATGTGCCGGCCGCATCGATCTCCAGCGATTTTTCCAGCGGGACAATCGCCTCGGCGTATTTCCCCTGATCACAAAGCGCCATCCCCAGCGCCGCAAAAGCCCGCCCATGGCTCGGATCAATCTGCGTCGCCTTTTCCAGCGCGCTTTGCGCCTCGCTCCATTTGTGCTGCTTGATGCGCAGCACGCCTTGCGCGTACAACACGTCTGGATGCCCGGGCGCCAGCTTCATCGCCACTGTCAGTTGTTTCTCGGCTTCCTCGTTTTTGTCCGCTGCGAGGGCCAGCAGCGCTTTTCCCAGCGCCCCCTTCGCTTTCGGCGCAAGAATCACCCCGCCCGGCGTTCCCGTTGCCATCTGTGTCGCTGTTGATGGCTGCAGGTACACGTCCACGTGCATGTTCCCGTTCATCAGAACCGAAATGTCCTTCTGAGCCTCTTTGTATCCGGGCGCATCCACAATCACCGTGAACTCTCCAATATTGTTCACAATGAGTTCTGCGCTCCCGCGCGAGGTCTGTCCCTGAGCACTGGGAATCGTTCCGCGAAGCAGCTTCACCGTCGCAGCTGAAGAAATTGGCGAGCCCGAAGCGTCATGTACCGTCACGGAAATCGCTACGCCGTTTCCGAACCACTCTTTTTCCGTGCTTCCGTTGTCTTGGCAATAAGCTGAAAAGGGAAGGAGTAAACCGCAGGCCAACCCCGGCAAAAAACGCGCAACCAACCTTCTCGCGCATCTTCCCGCGCGTACGCGGCCCCATCGTTGAAAAGCCCCCGGGTAAAGTAGAGGCATAACCACTCTCGACAAATTGCCGCGAGCCTATGCCCCCGCACCAATCACGTCAAGCGAAACGTTTCGTCCCATATGTGCAAGCCATCCCGTTCGCCTGCCTTCTTGTCCGCTCCGATCGCACTTTTCCACAGCAGTACTATCACGAAATAAGATATTTAGTTACTTTAGCAAAAACGACTTGACGCGAAAGTACCGTAACTGTATACAGCTTGGCACTCGCTGTTCCTTGGGGGCCAAAAATGTCCCGCTTTCGTCATGTTTTGGTATTGGTGTGCTCGTTCAGCCTGATTTCAGTTTCTAGTCCAGCTCAGCAATCCTCTCCGCCAGCCATTTCTGCCCTTGCACTTCTTCAGCAATCGCTCGCCGCACAAGTCGGAAACACGCAAATTTCCGACGTCACACTCACCGGCACCGCCCGCCGCATCGCCGGCTCTGACGACGAATCCGGCACCGTCACCCTAAAGGTTCTTTCGTCAGGCGCCACGCGCCTTGATTTCAATTTTCCCTCCGGCCCCCGCAGCGAATTCAAATCCTTTGTCTCGAACGCGCCCACCGGCGGCTGGTCTGGCCCGTACGGAGTCATCCACTCAATTGCCGATCACAATCTCGTCAACGATTGGGGCTGGTTCCCGGTGTTCACCATTGCGGCTTCAACAAACGTACAAAGTTCTATCCTCACCCTCATCGGCTCCGAAACGCGAAACAACGAATCCGTCATCCATATCGCCGCTTCCCAGCAATTTCCCGCGCTCTCAAGCGACGTTGCCGCCCTCACGCAACATCTCAGTCAAATTGACATCTTTCTCGATGCTACAACCCTTTTCCCCGCCTCCATCGCTTACAACATCCATCCCGACAACAATGCACTCCTCGACATCCCCGTCGAACTCCGCTTCTCTGACTATCGCGCCGTCAACGGCGCTCAAATTCCGTTTCACATTCAGAAATTCATAAACAGCACTCTCGCCCTCGACCTCCAATTTCAAAACGCCGCACTCAACACGGGCATCACCGCCGCCCAGGTAGGTGCCCAGTGAAAACCGCCAACAAAGCCGTCCTTCGTGTAGGGGCACGATATATCGTGCCCTCCGTCATTCCGAGCGCAGCGAGGAATCTGCTGTTTCTGCTGGTTTTGCTCCTACCGCAGGCCGCCTCTGCTCAAGTCCAAACCGGCACCCCACCCTTCGGCTCGTACTCCGGTGGACCGGACGCCATCAACAATGCAAATCTCAACCAGCATTGGACAATCCCCATCGTGAACAAGCCCGGCCGCGGCACAAATTTCTTCTACGATCTTTCTTACGACGGTGCTGTTTGGTATCCGCTGAGTTCCGGCAGCACAAAGAGTTGGCAACCGGTCGCTAGCTGGGGCTGGTCGTCGTTTAGCAACATCGGGAGTGGTTTTACCGGGTATGTCACATACTTATACAGCGTTAGCTACTGCTACGACGGTATGGGACATCCTACCGGCGCGGATACCAATCAATACGGATACGTTTACTACGACCCATGGGGTGCGCAGCACCCAATAACCGGCAATCTCGAAGTAAAATCAGGTGGTTGTGCCCCGGGAGGTGTCACAACCACTTACAACAATTTCCCTGGAGGCGCTACAGACGGTTCTGGTTACGGTTCTCCCACTCCTGGCGGGCCAATCACGACGAAGAGTGGCGGTTCTTTAAATGTCCCGTTTAACACCACTCCGCCAAGCGGCCCCTACGCAACCAGCTTCACGGACCGCAATGGGAACCAAATCAACGTGTCCTCTGCCGGAGTTTTCACGGACACTCTTGGCGCAACCGCTCTGACGATTTCCGGCTCCAGCCCGACTACCTTCGCGTATACGCCTGCGTCCGGTACTCCGGCCTCATACGTAGTCCATTACACCACCAAAAATATCAAAACAAATTTCGGGTGCAGCGGTATTACGGAGTACACCGCGACTAACGTTAGCCTGGTAAACGATGTGACCCTCCCAGATAATTCGGCATATACATTTACTTACGAAAATACGCCGGGCAACACGGGTTATGTTACTGGCCGCGTCGCAACTGTGACCCTTCCGACGGGCGGGACGATCACGTATAGCTATTCTGGCGGAAGCAACGGAATCACTTGCGCCGATGGCTCTACGGCTACGCTGACACGTGCCACATCGGGCGGCAGTTGGAGCTATGCTCAGGCTAAGGGCACCGGGGCAGCCTCGACCACAACGATTACCGATCCGGCCGGCAACGCAACCAAAATCCAATTTCAAGGAATCTACGAAACCGAGCGCCAGATCTATCAAGGCTCAACGTCCGGCACCTTGCTCTCAACCATTGACACCTGTTACAACGGCGCAGGTCCGGCCTGTACATCCGCGACCGTAACTTTGCCAATCATGCAGCGTTTAGTCACCACAACTATTCCGAGTTCCGGTTCCACAACGCTTGTCACAAAATCGGTAAGCGCATACAACTCAGTCGGAGTTCCGACGGAGGTGGACCAATATGCCTTCGGCTCTGGAGCCGCACCCACAACACCGATAAGAAAAACCCTCATCACGTACGCATCGCTTGGCAATATCACCGCATTCACGCAGCAGGTCTCCGTTCAAAATGGCAGTGGCACACTTCTCGCGCAGACCAACAACAATTACGACGAGACCACTCCCATCGGGGCCCCGACGGGAACGCCCCAACTCACCAGCGTCACTGGCTCTCGTGGAAATCTCACTTCCATCCAGCGCTGCACGAATCTCTCTTCCTGCAGCACCAGTTTCGTCAAATCCACGATGACCTATGACACCGCCGGTCAGCTCTTGACCGTGAAAGATCCTCTCAACAATCAGACGACATTTAGTTATACCGATACCTTCTTTGATGACAGCTCATCGAGCCCAACGAATCCTCCGGCAGCACACTCTGCTCTTGGTTATCCAACCGACGCCTTCGTCACTACGACTACGCCTCCCCTCAGTAGCAGTGCCGGAACCATAACATCGGGCTATTACTTTTATAGCGGAGCGCAGGCAGTAGCCACGAATCAGAACGGCAAAAGCAGCTATGTCCACTTTGATTCCGCTGGCAGGCTATCGAGCACCTACGGCCCCTCGCTTCCCATCGCAGGTGGAACCGGTAACGCAAATCCGTGGACGTCCATTAGCTACACCTCAGCTACCCAGGTAGACACATTTACCGATATCAATGACTCGTCGACCACGCCGTTGAGTTCCTGTCCCATTGCTAACTCATGCCGGCAAGATCGGGTTAATCTCGACGGGCTCGGTCGCACGATCAAAACAACCCTCGTCAGCGATCCCGAAGGCGCAACGAGCGTGGACACAACCTACGACGTCCGCGGCCAGGTTTTCTCTGTCTCCCACGCCTATCGCAGCACGGGTGACGTAACCTACGGCCTGGAGACTCCGTCCTACGACGCTGCGGGCCGAACAATCAAAGTGCTTCATCCGGACGGTACCTCTTCTCAAACATTTTATGGTGCAGCCGTCACCGGCACTGGTGTAAACACCACTCAGCTTTGTTCTTCCGGCACCTACGGCCTCGGCTTCCCAATCCTCACCGTTGATGAGAGCACAAGCAGGAAACGTGAAATCTGGACCGATGGCCTCGGCCACACCATCGAAGGCGATGAACCCGATGGCACCGGCGCGCTCACTTCGTACGTTTGCTACAAATACGATCCGCTTGGCAACTTGCTGCAGGTCGTTCGCAGCGGCACCCCGTCCCAGACTCGAACTTATGCGTATGACGCACTCTCAAGAGTCACGTCCATCACAATCCCGGAGCGCGCCAATTCCGGCGGCACGAACTGTGCCGTCACCTTCACCTACGACAACAACAGCAACTTGCAAACCCGTACCGCTCCTGCGCCAAATCAGAACACCAATTGCACGACTGGCGCAGTCACAACCACCTATTCCTATGACGCGCTCAATCGCTTAACCAGCAAAACCTACTCGGACACGACTCCCGCCGTTAAATACGGTTATGACGGCACTGCACTCACAGGCTGCACCACAACTCCGCCCACGCTCACCGATTCCAATCCCAAAGGCCGCATGACTTCCATGTGCGATTCGAGTGGTGCCACATCCTGGGCGCATGACGCCGCCGGAAGAATCGTCACCGAAAAACGCACCATCCTCGGCGTCACGCAAACTATTTCTTACTCCTATAATTTGGACAGCTCTATCGCCGCAATCACCTATCCCAGCACAAAGCAGCTGAACTACACCGTTAGCAATGCCCAGCGGCTTCTCACCGCCAAGGACTCGGCCGTTGGCGGCCCTCAATATGCTCTCACCGCTAGTTACGCAGCCATCGGAGCGCTTCAATCCGTCATTACCGGCCAAGTCAGCGGCGGTTTCACCGGCATTACCGAATCACACACATACAACAACAGTCTCGAATACACCACCACCAAAGCCACCTCCACAGCAGGCACTGCCATGGACCTTTCCTTGGCTTATAGTTTGACCGGAGGCGACAACAGCTCCGTGACCACCATCACCAATAACGCCGATACTGGCCGCACGCAGACGCTGACCTACGATCCTCTCAATCGCATCCTTACTGCAATCAGTTCCGCCACGTCTGGTGTTGATTGCTGGGGCCAGAAGTTCGGACCGGACGGGCTGGCTGCCGACGATGCTCTCGCCAATTTCAACAACCTTAATTCCGGCACACAAACATTGCCGACTTGTCCCTTTGGGTATGGAACCGTCACCGTGGACGCAAACAATCACATCAATTCGAGTTCCACGTTCGCCTACGACGCTTCGGGCAACATGACCGGCGATGGACAATCCGGCGTCACCTACTCTTTCGACGACGAAAACCGTCTCTACAAGGTAACTGGAGTCACGGGCGGCCCTTGGTGCTACGTCTATGACGGCAACGGTCTCCGCGTCGCCAAAAAATCCGGAGCCGCAAGCGACTGCTCCGGTGGCACCGTTACAAAACTCTATTGGCGCTCAATTTCCGGTGACGCTTTGGCCGAAACCGACGGCACTGGCAGCACCACCAACGCCGCCTACAACGAATACGTTTTCTTCGGTGGTCGCCGCATCGCTTCCCGCTCTGGTACCGGCGGCATCTTCTATTCCTTCGCCGACCAGGTCGGCTCCACGCGCACTATCACCACCGGCAACGGCCCCGGCCAAACTCCCGGCCAGCTCTGCTATGACGCAGACTTCACTCCCTACGGTCAGGAAATCTCTTACACCGCGCGCCTGCAAACCACCGCCTGCCCGCCCAGCTACAAATTCACCGGCTACGAACGCGACTCCGAAACCGGCCTCGACTACGCCTTCGCTCGCTACTACTCCTCCCGCCTCGCCCGTTTCCTCTCCACCGACCCACTCGGTGGCTCCGTCGGCGACCTCCAATCTCACAACGCATATTCTTACACTTCAAACAATCCTTTGAACCGCATCGACCCATCAGGAATGAACGATTGCCCCGACCTCAAAATCGGCTGCATGCCCAGCTGGGAGTGCCAAGTTGGGCTCTGTCTGGCGGGTGCCGCCGGAGTGGACCTATTCGGCGGGAGCTGGGCGGACTTCTGGGGCGGTGACGCGCAGATTGAAAATAATATGTTTTTGCAGGGTGCGGGCATAATCAACAATTTTGATATCCTCCAAATTGCTTACGACCCATGCCTCGCCGAATTGCTTGGAGACTGTCGTCAGCCCGCCAATCTCGACTGGCTAGGCTTGCTCAACGGGGGCGGTCGCGGCGGCGCTGGATCGCCCTATCGCCTCGTCCTGTTGGTCGATTGCGCCGACGACGATGGTCGTTGGAGGGATTATCAGGTGCAGCTAGCTAATGGTGCCCAGGGGCCGGTACCATCTCTCAAGGTAGCCGAAAACTTCTCCCCTAGTAATATTGACCTTGTGCCATCACAGAATTGGAAGGGGGATAGCGTAGGCGACCACATCCGTGCGGGCTATTTCGCCGGCAGTAGCTATAGTTATAAGCAGTCCTTTGTCTCGCAGTACAACGGGCATCCATGGCAACCACTTCCAGTAACTATAAACGGGAAGGATTATCCAAGCCTCCAAGTTGATTCCGTCAATCAGAACGGCAGGCAAATCGTAAAGGTCAATGGCGAACTAGCTCCGATGCAAATGTCTCCAGGAAAGCCGTGCCCGAACAGCCAGTAGTTTGAAACGAGGGAAAGATGACAGATAAGCCCCATCGCTCGACATTTAAGATTATTGTTTGGTTAGTCTTAACTTCTCTAATCGCAAGCGCGCTTGCTTTTTTTTGCGTGGGGATCAGGTCCTTTAGACGGGCACAGCATCTTCGCAGTGAGATTTCCGCCCTACAGATCGAAAAATCAACATTCGCGGACTTGAGCGCTATTTCCGCAAAATATGACGGCAATGTACTAAGCCACGACGATGTCCCGAAGTCGTGTTCTCCCGAAGGCTGCAGTTACCTTCTATCTGTTCAAAACCCAGTCTCGAAGCTGATTCCTATCTGGCCCCAGACTGCATTTCTCGCCAAAGTCAGGATATCAGACAACGTTCTGAAAGAGCGGTACGTATGTATCGCACAAATGCACGCCAACCGATACATCGAGGTTTTCGTCCAACAATCTGCTGATTCCAAGCTTAGAGAGGGTTCGCGTATCATCCGCGAATCAAAAGTGCCGCGAATGGGCATTCAGGTTTCACCTCACGACTCCGCGCAATTTACGCAACTGGCGAATCGTCTCAAACTAAATTGTCTGATCCTCTTGGGCACCTGCTCCCAGCCGAAAGATATGTTGCCCGATGTCGAGGGTGCTGCTTCAAAAGAGAACCCAGAACCCCAAATTGATTCCGCGAAGGACTAGGCAGGTGGCACACTCGAAATCTGAAAAACCTCTTGGGTGGCCTACCCTTTGCGCTTTTGCATTTTGCAAAGGGTGGGACGTTCTTCTCTGACCCGCTCATCATTTCCCACTCCGGCACCGGCTCTATCTTCTATTTCTTCGCCGATCAGCTCGGCACCACGCGCACCATCACAACCGGCAACGGCCCCAGCCAGACTCCTGGTCAGCTCTGCTATGACGCGGACTTCACTCCTTACGGCCAGGAAATCTCCTACACCGCGCGCCTGCAAACCACTGCCTGCCCACCCAACTATCGCTTCACCGGCTACGAACTCGATTCCGAAACCGGTCTCAACTACGCCTTCGCTCGCTACTACTCCTCCCGCCTCGCCCGCTTTATGTCCACCGATCCGCTCGGCGGCTCCGTCGGCGACCTCCAGTCTCACAATGCTTATGCCTACACGGCCAACAATCCCACCAACTCAATCGACCCCTCTGGCATGGTAAACATTCCCGGATACGGCAATGGGGCTGGGTGGGGGGCCCTCCTTAATATTTCCCTTGGTATTCTAGCCTCTCAACCCGGATTCGGCTCAAATTGGAACGAATTTGACTTGATGCAAATTCCTGTCTACGGATGGGGCTTCATGCGGCAAGAATGGAGTTCGTCCACTAGAGAACCAGTGCCTGATACCTACGAATGGGGCTACGGCATAGTCGGGTATGGCTCACCAATTCAAACAGATGATCCATCGCTTCCCAGTTGGTGCCCGCCCGGAGACGCTTGCGACAAAAGGTCAAACCCTCCAAAGCCGCCTCAAGGGAAACCTGGTTGCGTAGATCCATTTAGCAACCCCGCGGTCGATAAGGCATTTGCGGAGCTTCCACAGACTATGGTAACTGACCTCGTTGAGGGCGTAGCATGGGCTGCTGGGATTGGCTGCGTAACTGGCGCCTTTATTGGCGACAAGGTTGCCGACGATGCAGGTGCTTTCGCTGGATGCGCTGCTGGTGCTGTTGCTGGAATAGCAGATGGAAGCCAAGTAATCGCTGCGTATGGCGCTTTTCATGGTCCTTCAAAGATTCTCTATCTAGAGGGAAAATCTGCCGTCTCCAATCTATTCCATGGTTGCTATTGGCAAAAGAAACCGTGATAGCATTTGAAGGCCGTTTTTGGAGCATTTAATAAGATTCGAGGAACTCTCGTGATATTTACAAAGGGAACGAGACTGAGAATGCTTATCGTCTTCATATGCCTTGCCGGTGTTATGTTTTGCGTTTTGGAATACAAACGTAGTGGGCTCGAAGCAGCATTCCTTTCGGCGGTAATTTGGTTCGGCATCGGCGTGCTGGTTCTATACCGAGATTTGAAACCCTGGCTGGGTGGCGCAAGTCGATCGCGACCGCCATCCAACAAGTAATCAAATGAAATGAAATTAGGACAGGCGGGTGACCTTTTGCGATTTCTGCAAAAGGTAGGCTGTTCTTCGCTTAGCTGCCCTTGGTTCTCCGCTCCCAGATCCATTCGAATTACCTAAAAAATATCTATTGACTTGATAACTATTCTCTGCTATCCTTCCGAGTGTCTAGCCCGCCTCCATTCGGAATCGCGTCTCTTACCTCTCGCAAAACCCTCGTTCTCCTCGCATCACCGTATCAATATCAAAACACGCACTTTCAAACCCTTTGTTTTCACACTCATCCAAAACCCTCCTCTCTTTACACGAAAACAGGGCAAAACAAATCCTTCCTTTTCACACTCTTGCAAAACCCTCTCCCACAAGCCTTTTCTTTTCACATTTATACAAAACCCCCGGGGGTGGGGCACCCAGCCTGTTCCGCGCCAGCAGGCAAAATGAATCATCTGTTGAAAAAATCCCCGTTTCGCACTACGGTATGCCCACACACGACAGCCTTAGCTGGGCAAGTGGGCAAAAAAGTCCGAAACAAACCTTTTGGGAGGGGCTTGGGATGACTCCTGCTGGTGCATCGTATTCCGCTGCAAAAGTGGAACGCTGGCGTTGGCTGCTTTACGTGGGACTCGCGCTCTTCGGCGCACTGCTGACATTCGTCGGCGCTCGCGCGCAGCAGCAAGCCACAGACACGGCAACCTTCCGCAAGCTCACCGACGATTACTGCGCTGCCTGGAGCAGCGGCAATCCGGACAAAGCCGCAAAGTTCTACGCCAGGGAGCAAGGTGCCGTTTTCTACGACCTCGCTCCCTTTTCCTATCATGGCTGGAAGGAATACCGCGAAGGCGTCCAAAAAGAATTCTTCGACAACGCCGCTGCAGCTTCCTTGACCGCTGGCAAAGATCTGAAAGTCACGCGCCACGGCATGATTGCCTGGACCACCGTTCCCATGCACCTGTCCATGAAAACAAAGGACGGCAAATCCACCGAAGCCGATGTTCGCTACACTGGAATTTGGGAAAAGCGGGGCCCGAGCTGGGTGCTGGTTCACGAACATCTTTCCGTCCCCATGGGCTAGTTGTTGTTTGGTTGAAACGTTTGGAGGAGTTGGCGCACCATTTGCCAGACATCCTTGAAAGAGCAGAATCTCCCGCGCGTCGGGAGTTGAACGCAGAACGACAATGTTTAGAACGTTGCGCTATTACTGGATCGTTGCACGCGGCTACCGCTTCCAACCTTGGAAGAGTCCTTACCTGCGCTGGAGATTTGAAACTTTTCTGGGCAAAGAAGCCGACAACATGACGCCCGCGAAATTCTTTCGCCTCTCCTGGAAATACCGCAGCCACTTGCAGAATTTCGTGGACTGGGCCGCCGAACGCCGCCGCGCTCAGCGTCATCTTCGCCACCTCGCTTGAGACGACTGCCGCGAAAGAGAAGCGTATAATTTTCCTGAAGGTGAGACTCCATGGCGGAACTCTCCATTCTTCAGGACACGGAAACTCTTCACGAAGGCCGGTGGTGGGAACCCGAACCCGGTAATCGCGTCCATTGTTTTCTGTGCCCGCGGCATTGCCACATTCACGAAGGACAATCCGGTTTTTGTTTTATTCGCGTCAATCGTGGCGGCAAACTCTACAGCCTCGGCTACGGTTCGCCAGCAGCGTTGCAAGTCGATCCAATTGAAAAAAAACCACTGAATCATTTTCTGCCGGGTACGCGCGTCTTCAGCATGGGCACGGCCGGCTGCAATATGGGCTGCTTCTTTTGCCAGAACTGGGACATTTCCAAATCGCGCCACGATCAGGTGAACTCGCATCAAGTCGCACCGGAAGAAGTTCCGCTTCTCGCGCGCAAACACAATTGTCCGTCTATTGCGTTCACTTATAACGAACCGACGATTTGGGGCGAATATGTAATTGATATTTGCCGCGCAGCAAAACAGCATGGATTAAAAACAGTAATGGTCACAAATGGCTACATCACGCGCGAAGCATTTCACGATATTTACGAGCATATTGATGCCGCCAACGTGGACTTAAAAGCGTTCACAGAAAATTTCTACGGTAAAATCACGCTCACGCATCTTCAACCAGTGCTCGACACGTTGCAGTGGCTCAAGAACGAAACTAACGTTTGGTTTGAAATTACGAACCTCATGATTCCGACTCTGAATGACGACGCGAGCGAAACGCGCCGCCTTGCCGATTGGATTCTCGAACGTCTTGGTCCAGACGTGCCGCTGCACTTCACGGCGTTTCACCCTGACTTCAAATTGCAGGACAAGCCGCATACGCCGCCGGAAACTTTGCATCATGCGCGAGCCATCGCGCTCGAAGCGGGGCTGCATTTCGTTTATGAGGGAAATATCTACAGCGACGCTGCCAACACAAACTGTCCTGGCTGTGGCGCAATTCTAATTCGCCGCTCCTGGCACACGGTGCAAACGAATCAACTGCGCAGCGGCTGTTGTCCGAAGTGCAGTTATAAAATCCCGGGTGTGTGGAATTAGAAGATTAAAGGATCGGTACCGCTTACTTTCCTTGCGAAAGAGTTTGTGTTTGCGCCTGCATTTGCGGCAGCTTGGAACGAATCAACGATCCAATCTGTGTCCAAACTTCGGGGTCGCATTCGATGTCCATGTGTTCTCTTGCAAACACGCGTTGATGCCAGGGATAGCCTTGGCAGACTAGCGCGGTGTGCTTGTAATTCATTTCGTAATTTCCAAGAATCTTGGTTTTGCTTGTATCTTCGGCGCGAATCAATTTGCGCCCGTGCAAAATCCCGTCCGGCTGGAAGAAATTCAGCGCTTCCTGGACATTCGCGGGAATGATGTCGTCCTTCTGGCCCATCTTTTGGACGCTATCCACCTGAACCGTCAGCAGTACCGGAATGCCCAGGTCGCCGAGAGCTTTAGCGAGCGTCACCGTGGCCGATGCGCCCCAGCTGTGGCCAAACAAAATGATTCGCGCATGCCGTTTCTCGTCTTCGGAGAGTTTTCCATCCTTGTCAGTATCCAAAAGCTTCAAAATCGTTTGCTCTGCTTCTTTCCAGCGCGCGTTTTCATACGTGTCGACATACGCGGTGTTCGAATACTCTTCGCGGAGTTTCGCCGCAAGTTGCACTTCGCTGCGGTTCGGCTCATTTCGTTTCACCATTCCGCCCATAAACCCAATCACAATCGTCGAAGGCGCTGACCGAACAGCGTTCGCGGGTGACGAACTCTCCGCGAGAGGAGCAGGAGCAAGCATGTGCTGCGCCTCGCCACGTTCGACGGCGCCAAAAAGCAAGGCTGTGACGCACACGGCCACCAGAGACACGTATCGCCAGTTTTCTTGGAAGATTCTAACTTGCCGAGCCAGACTCGCCATTCCGCGCTCTTACCAGTCCCAACCTGAAGTGCACCTGCGGAGGGTGTAATAGTATGATGTTTCTTAGATTCTGCAACGCCTACTTTCGGTTCATTACTTATGGGTCCGGCGTACCGGGTACTCATCTTGGGCGGTGGCTTCGGAGGGCTGCTTGCAGCCCAGAAACTCAGGCGTGCCCCGGTACAAGTCACCCTGATTGACCGCCGCAATTTTCACCTTTTCCAGCCTTTAATGTATCAGGTGGCCACCGGCTCCCTGTCTCCCGGCGATATCGCGGCTCCTCTCAGGAGTGTATTGAGCAACCAAAAAAATGCTCAGGTTCTGCTCGGCGAGGCCGCGGATATTGACCCGGCAGCAAAGCGCGTCAGCCTCAAGGATGGCGCGGTTTTTGAATATGATTCGCTAATCGTTGCCACCGGCTCGCAAACCTCATACTACGGCAACGACGGATTTCGGACGTGGGCGCCGAGCCTGAAGACAATTGAGGAAGCGACCGCTATACGCCACAAGCTCTTTAACGCCTTCGAGCGGGCCGAGCGCGCTGAAACCGAAGAAGAAGCCCGTCAATGGCTCACTTTTGTGATTGTGGGAGCAGGCGCCACTGGCATGGAGCTTGCGGGTGCCCTCGCGGAAATTGCCAATCAAACGCTCAAACATGACTTTCGCAGGATCAATCCGCGAAATGCCCGCATCATTTTGATGGAAGGCGGCAACCGCGTCCTCACGGCGTTCCCCGAGGAACTTTCGCTCAAAGCAGAAAAGCTCGTTACTCGTCTCGGCGTCGAAATCGAAAAGGGCGTTATGGTTACGGGTGTAGACGAGAATGGCGTCACCTATAAAAGAGGGGATGTCACCGAAACGCTGGCCGCAAGAACTGTTCTATGGGCTGGCGGTGTTACGACAAACGCGTTTGGTAAGACTTTGGCCGCGCGCACCAATGCTGAAACCGATCGCAGCGGACGCATCAAAGTCACGCCGCAACTTACCATTCCAAATTATCCTGACATTTTCGTGGTCGGTGACCTCGCTGCTTCCGTAGATGAAAAAGGGAAGCCGTTGCCTGGAGTGGCGCAAGTCGCAATGCAAGGAGGTGTTTACGCGGCGAAGGCTATCCGCGCCCGCATTGACGGTAAACCTGAACCAAAGCCGTTTCATTATTTCAACAAAGGAGATATGGCTGTCATTGGCCGCGCTGCAGCAGTCGCGAATATCTTTGGCTTTCACGTCTCCGGTCTACTTGCTTGGTTAATCTGGCTCTTCATCCACCTTATATATATTGTTGAATTCCAGAGTCGCGTCGTTGTCTTTGTCCAGTGGGGTTTCGAATACCTTACTTTCAGCCGCGGCGCGCGCTTGATTACGGGCGTCGATGCTGAAGATTCGCTTCAGACTCGGCCCCGGCCAACAAATTCCAAGTGACGGGATGTCTCGCAGTCCACTGTGGACGAATCAGAAATCTCTAATACTTTTGGGCACAGCAATTGCACCAGCGTTCTTTGCAATCGGAGAAGATGTGTGCGCAAAACCCTGGAAAAAAGCCAGATTGAAGCACTTCTAAACAGAGCACAGACGGCACAAAATGCTCCGGGAAACAAAGCGGCAAGATCTACGCAGAGAGTAATTCCGTGGGATCTGCGCAAGTCAAATCAGTTGGCACCGGAACAAGCGCTTGCTGTTACGACCCTGCATGAATCTCTGGCGCGCCGCCTCAGCGGATCGATTGGCGCTCATCTGCGTGTTGCATTCGAAATGAAACTGGTTTCTGTTGAGCAGCTTGCCTATAGAGAATTCCTTGGCCGACTGCCGGACATCACTTACTTCGCTTCCATGCACGTGATGCCAATTGATGCTCGTTCCGCCATTCAGCTGGACATCGGCCTTGCCTATCCAATTGTTGATGTGGTGCTTGGTGGCACGGGCACAGACGCCATGGACGTCCGCGACCTGACGGAAATCGAAGAGCAAGTGCTGGAGTCGGTTCTTCGCGTGATCCTTCTCGATATTCACGCGACGTGGGCTCCCGTTCTGGATCTGGACTTCAAATTCGAACAGCGGCAGCGAAACGTGGAAATGCAGAACACAATGCTTCCGGGCGAAAAGATTCTGTGCCTTGGTTTTGAAGCGCGTTTGGCAGAAACTTCAGGAACTCTGGCAATGGTATTTCCTGCCGTAATCGCAAATGCGTTGTTGAGGCGTCTTTCGATCCAGGGCTCTTATTCGGAACGCATCCCTTCGCGAGACACTTCGCGCCGCATGCGCGAGCGCATGGTGGATTGCCGTTTCCTTGTCGATCTCAGTCTCCCCTTAAGCACAGTATCCATTCGGGAGTTGGTCGATTTGGAAGCAGGCCAGGTGCTGATGCTGCCACAGCGCGCTCGCGAACCCGTTTACGTAAATGTTGCTGGCAAGCCTATGTTTCGCGCGCAGGCGGTTCGCCACGGCAGCCATCGCGGAGCCAAAATCGAAGGCCGCATCCCGCTGGCTCCATCAAGCGCAAAAAGGTCCGAGCGATAAATTTTCTGCACTACGGCACTACTCAAGTGACGCTTTCCTCTTGCGGCCCCACCAAATCCACATTCCGGCGGACATCACAATGACTAAGGGCAGGATCAATAAGCTTCCCTCCGGACCTGTTGCTCCTCCGCTCCACACCGGATTACCCGAAGAATGCGACGTCAGCAGATGACCTTTCATCACCAGGCCGCTATCCGGAGTTCCATAAAAGTAGGATTGGCCCCAGTCCCATCCGGCATGGAAGCCCACAGCCCACCACAGCGATTTGGTATACCAAAGACTGAGGCAGAAGTAGAGGCCACTGAGGCCGACCTCCATCAATCCCAAGGGTGATTCTCCGTTATTGCTCGCATGCCACAGCGCGAAGACTAAGGAGAGTAGCAATGCCGCCCACCAAAAGCCGATTCCCCGCGACAGTGTGTACTGAAGATAGCCGCGCAATAGTGATTCCTCGAAGATGCCGACCAGCAAAAAGAGCAGCGCCCAACCGAAAGCATACTTCCATGCAGCAAGACCGGTCAGCGAGGCTCCATCAAAAATAAGTAACTTCGCTTTCCACAAGATTCCTACTACCAGTGACAAACAAAGAAATCCCCATAGCGCGCCGCTGACGAACCGAATCGCCTTGTGAGGACCGATGTAGCCGTAGGAGAGAATCTGTCGATTTTCAATGCGTGCCATCAACGCAGTGGCTATGAAAACAAGCGCTAGTTCGCAAGATTCTTGAAGAAATGCGAGACCCAGGGGTATCGGTTCTTTAGGACCGAGCGAAACAAGATGGCCGAGCACTGCCGTTGTGGCTGTTTCCAAAAGCAGATAAATCGCGACGAACAACAAAGCGCTCCAACCGGCGCGGATACCATGTTCGCCCACGAAGATGGGCCGAAGCTTAGCGCTGAGGGATGAAGAGTTTGTCTGCGCTAAATCGTGAGGTTTGGTTTGCGGCAAATTGTCCATTTACATTTCTCTCGTGACAACATTCTCAGCGGCATCATGCCTTCATGCTCTCGCTGAGGCTCCGATAACCAATATCTATCAGGTGGAGTTCATCGCCTGCAATCGAATATAATTCGAATTCACTATGGATAATTCTTCTCCAGATCGAATCGACTTCGAAATTATTCGACTTCTACAGAAGAATGCGTGGCTATCGAATAAAGAGATTGCCGCAGCTGTTCGGTTAGCACCATCCACCTGTCACGAACGGATCAGGAATCTTCGCGCGTCCGGAATCATTCGCGGTGCTCATGCAGAGGTTAGCGCGCGAGCTATCGGTTTGAACTTGGAAGCGATTGCTTTCATTAAACTCGCCAAGTATGAAAGAGCCGTCATCGATCGGTTTCTGAGTGACATGGAATCGATTCCGGAGGTACGAAACGTATTTTTAGTAAGCGGACGCTACGATGTGATGCTCCATGTAGTTGTCAAGGACATCGATCATCTTCGGAATTTAGGGCTGGACCGAATTACCAGCCAATCCGTTGTAGTGAACATCGAGACTTCGATCGTATACGACAGCCGGTCCAGATATGAGTTGCCGATCCTCCTCGACGTGACACAACGGAAAGGTACACAAAAGAAAAAGGGTTCTGCGCGCTCGCGAGCAAAATGAACCCTGTTGCATTCCTTGCGCATCCACACAGAAGGTAAGTTGTACAGAGTGAAGCTGTGGCTGTCCCGGCAAATCGTAGAATCGAAGCAATCAGTGGTGGAATACGTGCTGGAGTACTCACACGCCTGACTTTGCCGATAGTGAAGAAGATAGGCGTTGTCGAGCGTAGTCGCTCCAGGGACCAGAAGAGTCGAACTGAAGGTAACTCTTCCAATGTTCCCGCGCTTCTCCATAAGCACCAAGTTTTTCACACACCAGGGCCAGGTTGTATCGGGCATCGGGATAGTCGGGATTCAGACGGACGGCTATGCGCAAGTGTTGTCGCGCCTGTTCGGCCTCGCCGACTTCTTCCAGAGTGCTTCCCAGGTTTGCATGCGCCATTGTATCTTGTGGATCAGCGTCAACAGCTCGCTGAAAACAGGCTAAGGCTTTTTCGAAATTCCCCTGCTCGTAATACAACGTCCCGCAGTTAAGGAGTGCATCGACTCGCCGCGGGTCGACGCGCAAAGCGCTCTCGTACGCTTCAATCGCCTCCATCCAGTTTTTAGTGTTAGCTGAGGCGGCCTCGCAATCGAGAGCAAGCGCAATCCATTGGTCCGCAGTACGTTCCGAGATGACGCGAACTTTTTCCTGCAATTCGCGCGTGTCGAAGTTCATTACAAATTGGCCAGAAAGGGGTTCTAAGCGAGCTCCGTCGCGCTCAACGACAACGTCTTTTCCGTTCGAAAGAACACGGAGTTCGGACAGAGGCGCCTGAATATGGGAGAGCTGTTTACGAAGCGCAGTTAAGGTGCGACCGAGCCGACTGGCCGGAACGCCCTTTGCGAGCAGCTGTTTGACGGTACGCAATCCAATCAGATCGCGAAAGTCGTAGAAACGGGTTTGGTTGTCTCTTTGGGCGGACACCAGGCGCAAGCGATCCCAGTAGTCCAGCTGTTGGGAGGTTACTTCCAAAATGCGCTGGACTTCGTCCGGACTGAATCGGTCCGTCGTACCCATAGGAGTCTAGCTGGCTGCTTTCTTGCCTGTTTTCTTCTGCACGGTTGCCACCGGCGCCGGTTGCACTGCGCGAACCGGAGGCTTCTTGGCCGCAACGGGGGGCGCTTGCTTCTCGGCCAGGCTCTTTTTCAGAGCCTCCATTAAGTCGATCACTGGAGCTCGGTGTGGTTGCACGACTTCAGTTACTTCCTGGCCCTTGAGCTTGGCAGCGATCAAAGCCTTCACGTTCTCCTGATATTCGTCGCGATATTTCTGAGGCTCGAACGGCGCGGCGAGACTCGCAATAAGCTGCTGCGCGAGTTTCTTTTCCTGCTCTTTAACCTCGATCTTGTCCGCGGGAATCGATTCGGCAGCTCGAATCTCGTTTGAAAAGAACATGGTGTGCAGCGTGAGTCCATTCTCGCGAGGCCGAATCACCACAATATGTTCGCGCTGATGCATCGTCAATTTAGCGATCGCCCCATATCCCGACTCCTCCATTGCACTCATGAGGAGTTTATAAGCCTTCACGCCACCCTCTTCAGGGGACATGTAGTAGGACGAGTCAAAGTACAACGGATCCATTTCATCCAGCTTCACGAACTCAAGAATCTCCATGACGTGCGCCGAGGGCGGCTCGATTTTATCGAGTTCGTCTTCGTTGAATAGCACGTATTGGTCTTTTTCGTACTCGTAGCCTTTAACAATCTCCGAACGCTCCACGTTGCGGTTGCATGTCGGGCAGAATAAAGGCTGCTTGAGCCTCGAATGACACTCTTTGTGCAATTGGTTGAAGCTGATTCGCTCTCCACGCGCCGCCGCGAACATCCGGATCGGGATGGAGATGAATCCAAAGGTGAGGTGTCCTTTCCAGACGGTTGTGGCCATGAGAAACTCCTTCACGGAAAATCAGGGCTCGTTGGTGGTCGCTAGTAGGTTAGTTGTGCACTAACCCGGATGCAAGAGCGAATCATCAACCAAGGACCCAGAAAAGCAAGAGTGCGACTGCTGGAAGAACGGCCAACTAAATTGCACTTATGTCCAAGCTCGAAGAATACAAGCGAAAACGACGCTTCGATCAAACTCCTGAGCCCTCGGGCGAGCCTGCGCCCAAACAGGGTAAGCAAACTCGTTTGCCCAAGCCGAAACTGCCACAGCTGGAAGTTCGCCCCGGTGCGGAACACGGCGACACATTTGTCGTACAGAAGCACCGGGCCACGCGCCTGCACTACGACTTCCGTCTGGCTATCGATGGAACGTTGAAGTCCTGGGCAGTTCCCAAAGGCCCTTCGCAAAGTCATGCCGACAAACGATTGGCAGTGCAAACGGAAGATCACCCGCTCGACTACGGCAATTTTGAGGGAAAAATTCCGGAAGGGAACTACGGCGCGGGCACAGTCATGGTTTGGGACCGCGGAACGTTCGCCGTCGAGGGCGGCGTCGAGGCTACAAAGCAATTACAGAAAGGTGAGCTCAAATTCACTTTGAACGGGGAAAAGCTGCGAGGCAGCTTCGTTCTCGTAAAGCTCAAACGCAGCGAAAAGGGTAACGAATGGCTGCTCATCAAACACGAGGATACGTCCGAGGATTCCCGGTGGAACATTGACGAGCACGACGGTTCGGTCCTCACGGGAAGAACCATCGAAGAAATTAAAGAAGAGCTTCCGCCCAAGCGCGGTCCAACGCCCATTGAACCTCGTGAACTGCAAGGTGCTCGCAAAACCGCGATGCCTTCTGGCTTGGAACCCATGCTCGCGACACTCACGGAACAGGCTTTTTCTGATCCGAATTGGCTCTTCGAGATCAAGTGGGACGGCGTGCGAGCCCTGGCCTCGATCGAAGATGGGACCCTGACGCTGAAATCTCGCAACGGAATTGATATCAGCAAACGCTACCCGGAACTTTCGACAATCACGAAGTTCATTGCGGCTCGTCAGGCAATCCTGGATGGTGAAATTGTTGCGCTCGACGCTCATGGTCACAGCAGCTTTGAGCGGCTACAAGAGCGTATGCACGTGCGTGTCCCCAGCGGGAGCCTAATCTCGCAAATACCGGTCATTTACTTTGCTTTCGATTTGATCTACTGCGACGGATACGATCTTCGCGAAGCTGCACTCCTGCAACGCAAACAACTGCTGCGTAATTTGCTGCACACAACCGAACGAGTCCGATTCTCCGATCATCAGTTGGAACACGGAAAAGAGCTGCTCGAACTGGCGAAGGAGCAGGGCCTTGAAGGAATACTCGCGAAACGAATCAATAGTCCGTATGTTTCCGACAGAAGCGACAATTGGTTGAAGCTGAAGATAACCAGAACGCTCGATGCAGTTGTTGGCGGTTGGACTGCACCTCGAACCGAGGCCATCCCTTTTGGGGCACTGTTGCTAGGTTTGTATCAGGGTAAGCAACTTCGTTTCATCGCGCACGTCGGCAGCGGATTTGACGCGAAAAAGATGGAGGAGCTTAGCGCCAGGCTTCAAGAGCTGCGCGTTTCTGTCTGTCCGTTCAAGACAGTGCCTGAAGCGAACGAAAAACCATTCTGGGTTTCACCGGCTCTCGTGGCGCGCGTTAAGTTCAGCGGGTGGACCCAGGAACATAGCTTGCGGCACCCCGTTTTCCTCGGACTTCGCGAAGACGTGCGTCCTGCTGATTGCCAATGGGAGAGCGAAGTCACGCCGCACTCTTCCGCAACTGTAGTCCGGGCTCCAGAGGTCGTTGGTCGTGTACTGAGCACCAAGGCGCAGATTGAGGCGGAGTTATTCAAGGGCCGGTCAGAGACAATCACCATCGAATTGGAGGGCAAGCGTCTTCGCCTGTCCAATCTGAACAAAGTTTATTTCCCCGAATCCGGCTACACCAAGCGGGATTTGCTTGCCTACTACTATCGCGTGGCTGACTGCATCTTGCCTTTCCTGCGTGACCGAGCCTTGGTGCTGCGTCGCTATCCCGATGGAATTAAGGGACAGGCCTTTTTCCAGAAAGACTTGCAAGAGGGCGTGCCCGAGTGGTTTAAGACGGTACCCCTCGAATCGGAAGAACACGGGAAAGAAATTCACTACGCGACCGCTGACGACGTCGCCTCTCTTTTATTTCTCACTGGACTCGGTTGCATTGACCACAATCCCTGGTCGAGCCGCTTCACAGACATTGATCATCCGGATTATTTCTTTTTTGACCTCGATCCTTCGGATGGGACTGACTTCTCGATTGTCGTAACGATTGCCAAGGCTTTGCACGAAAAGTTAGAAGAGTTACAACTTGCGAATTTTCTAAAAACCTCAGGCGCAACGGGTTTTCATATTTATGTTCCCGTGGAACCGGTGTACACGTATGAGCAATTGCGGACTTTCGCCGAGATCGTGGCGCGTACCGTGGCCGCCAAATACCCGAATCTGATTACAAGTGAAAGATCCGTCGCCCGCCGTCCCTCCGGCCGCGTCCTCATTGACGTCCATCAGAATGCGCACGGACGTCCGCTCGCCGCTGCCTATGCCGTGCGCGCATTTCCTGGGGCGCCAGTTTCAACGCCGGTCTTGCCACGTGAACTGAAAAAGGGCCTTAAGCCGGAGACGCTGAACATCAAAACGACCCTCGCGCGTCTCGAAAAAGGCGACCTGTGGAAAGAATTCTGGAATCAGCGGCAAAGAATAGAGCCAGCAATCGAGTTGCTGAGCAAACAAATGCAAGCCAGGACAAGAGAGAAGTAAAGCTTTCGGTTCAGGCCGTCGGTTAACTGGGACGGAGCATCAAAAAGGTAGCGGTTTTCGTGTCCACTCGATGAGTGGTATCTTAGCTTGCCTGAACAAAGCTAAGGTGACACGAAGCCAAATCGTGGATAGCTTCCGCCCCAACTTCGCCGTTCCTAGATTCCTGTGGCACCGTTTCGCGACAGTGCGACTTCTCTACCTCTCCTTGTGCCTACTGTTTCTCGTTGTTTTCTTGGCTGGGGGGGCAGCGGCCGCTGATGTTCCGAGCGCACCCGCCTCTTCGCTGGGACCCAACCTGTCATTTTCGATTGCCGACTTTGATGGAGATGCGAAACCCGACCTTGCGAGCGTTCAGACTGGAAAGAGCGATTCAGTCCACACGGACTATTGGGTTCAACTTCAGTTCAGTGGTGCGGAGCGCCAAGCGTTTCAAATCCTCGCGCCAGTGGGCGGCCTTCAAATTGTCGCGCGCGACGTCAACGGTGATCATGCTCTTGATCTGGTCCTAACTACAACTTGGCTCAGGCAGCCCGTGGCGATTCTTCTCAATGACGGGCATGGGACTTTCTCGCGGGTAGATCCGGATGCCTTTCCTGAAGCATTCCATGAATCGAATACAAGTTGGAGTTGTGCCACTGAACACGCCATAGATGTCGTTGGCTTGCCTCCACAATCGCGGGAGGACATCTGTTCAGAAGCAGAACTCTTCCTGCATCTCCGGTTAGCGTCTCGTTTCGCCGCCAATTCATTTTCGCAATTTCGTGTCGGCCTTTTCTTGATTTCCCATTTGGGCCGCGCACCTCCCTCCGGAATTTCACACTCCTAAGTTAGACGTTCTGCGTCTCGACGAGTAACCAGCGGGTGGATTACCGCCCTTTCTAATTGTTCAAAACAACGGGTCGGAAGGCCGCCCAAATTCTCGGGTTGTCTTCGAGCGCGTGACTCATTTTGACGCGGTCCATCCGAGCGTCGGCGCCGCGCGATTTCCAATACTTTCGGGAGGTTTCATGCGTTTCTTGAGTCGTCCGTGCGTTGCGTTGAGGCGCGCAGTATTCGATAGAACCGTACTGACTTTTGCTTCGGTCCTGATCTTTGCCGGATGCGGCCAAAGCAAAGGGGATCCGAAGGCGGAAGCGCCGCCTCCGGCGAAAGTCGAAAGTGAGCTAGATCTCAACGTCGTTCAAGTGGCTTATCCCGGGCAGTTTCCGTTGGCCACGGCAGTGCCGCGTGAGTCCACGTCACAGTTGTCGGTGACGGGAACAGTCGCTCCAGACGTTACTCGCAGCGTTCCAGTCATTTCCATCGCCACGGGCCGGGTGGTGGAACTTCACGCGCGGCTTGGCGATACAGTGAAAAAAGGCCAACTCCTCCTGCGGGTTCAGAGCGCCGACATGTCGGCCGCGTTTTCCGACTATCGAAAAGCAGTCGCTGACGAAAAACTCGCCCGAATCCAATTCGAGCGCGCGAAGTTGCTTTACGACAAAGGGGCAATTTCTCTAAACAATTTTCAGACGGCGGAAGACGTTGAGAACAAGGCCCAGGTGGACGTGGAGAACACCACGGAACGTCTTCGAGTGCTGGGCGGCAGCATCGACCATCCGGCCGCCATTGTGGACATTCGCGCTCCGGTTTCGGGAGTGATCACGGATCAGCAGGTCGCTAATGCCGCCGGCGTGGCTGGCCTCGGCTCGCCGAATCCGTTCACGATCTCCGACCTGAGTCATGTATGGATTCTTTGCGACGTTTACGAAAATGATCTTGCCCAAGTGCATGTCGGGGAAACGGCGGAGATTCGCCTGAACGCTTTTCCCAACCAGCCGTTTACCGGCCGTGTCGGCAACGTCCTTCCAATCCTCGATCCCACGATCCGCACCGCGAAGGTGCGCATTGAGATACGCAACCCCGGAATGATGCGCGTGGGCATGTTCGTTACTGCGACGTTTCACGGACAGAAAAAGGAAACGCACACTGTAGTGCCTGCGTCGGCCATTTTGCATTTACACGATCGCGATTGGGTCTATATCCCGGACGGAGAAAAGAAGTTCCGCCGGGTAAACGTAGTCGCAGGTACATCCCTGCCAAACAACTCGCAAGAAATTGTCTCCGGCGTACAACCCGGTCAGCAGGTCGTCTCCAATGCATTAGTGCTGCAAAGCACGGTGGAGCAGTAAGTGAATACGTTGTGCGGAATGTGAGCCCAATGCGATGATTCGCGCATTCGTCGATTACGCGCTCAACAATCGGTTCATTGTGATAGTTGTCGCCGTTCTTCTCTTGGCGTGGGGAGCGATTGCATTCCACAGCCTGCCGGTCGAGGCCTACCCGGACGTGGCAAACAACTATGTTCAGGTCATCACGCAATTGCCCGGCCATGCAGCAGAAGAGATCGAACAGCAAGTAACGATTCCCATTGAAATTCAGATGAATGGTACCCCGCACCTGGCACATCTGCGCTCGGTCTCTCTTTTCGGTCTGTCCAGCGTAATGCTTATTTTTGACGATCAATCCATCAATGATTGGAACCGCCAAAAGGTTCTGGAAAGACTGGCGCAAGTTCAGCTGCCAGGCGGGCTGCAGCCGCAAATGGGCACGGACTGGAGTCCTGTAGGACAGATCTATTGGTACACGCTCAAGAGCACCAATCCAAAGTATGACTTGATGGAGTTGAAATCCATCCAGGACTGGACGCTCGAAAAGCAATTTAAGTCCGTGCCCAACGTTGTCGATGTATCGAGCTTTGGCGGCACCACGAGGGAGTATCAGGTGCGCGTCGATCCCAGCAAGCTCATTGCTTACGGTCTCAGCATCGGTCAATTGGAGACTCAGCTTGCGAACAATAACGTAAACGCGGGCGGCAGCTTTATCGAATCGGGCTTGCAGCAGCTAAATGTGCGCGCTGTAGGCCTGATCGGCACCGTCGAAGACATCGCGGACACAGTCATATATGCAAAGAACGGCACGCCGCTCCGCATTCGTGACGTCGCTGAGGTGGAGCAGGGCCCAAGAATTCGATTGGGAAAGATTGCAAAGTCCATTCATCGAACCGACGGAAAAGTGATCGACTATGACGATGTGGTCGAAGGCATCGTGCTTCTGCGCAAGGGAGCGAATGCCGACGAAACACTCGCGGCCGTACACGAAAAGGTTAAGGAACTCAACGAGCAAATCCTTCCACATGGAGTAAAGATCGTCCCGATGCTTGACCGCAGCGATTTGCTGCATCTTACGACGCACACGGTACTCCACAATTTAACCGAAGGAATTGTACTCGTTCTGCTGATTTTGTTTTTCTTTCTCGGAAATTTTCGCGGAGCGGTCATCGTAGCGTTAACCATCCCGTTCGCATTGCTCTTTGCTGCAATCTGCCTGGATCTGAACAGCATTCCTGCAAACCTCTTGTCGCTCGGCGCTTTGGATTTCGGAATGGTGGTGGACGGATCGGTTGTCATTATCGAGAACATTGTGCGGCACTTTGGCCTCGCCGCGGATACACAAAAAACTCCTCTCCAGAGAATTCGGGATGCGGTCAGCGAGGTGATTCGTCCGGTGTTTTTTGCCAGAGCAATCATCATTGCTGCCTATCTGCCCATTTTCACTCTGGAAAGCGTTGAAGGCCGCCTGTTCAAGCCCATGGCGTGGACCGTTTGCTTTGCCCTTCTCGGAGGGCTGATTTTTTCTCTCATCATCGCTCCTGTTCTCGCGGCCTTTCACTTCAAGGAAGGTGTGCGCGAATGGCGCAATCCTGCGACGGAGTTTCTGAAAGCGAAATATCGTGGGGGAGTCCGATGGGCAGTCGAACATCCGACGCTCACCGTGGGAACAGGCGCTCTTGCAGTTGTCGGGGCTGCAGGTTTAATGGCGAGCGGCGTAGTGGGCTCGGAATTCCTCCCACACCTTGATGAAGGAGCCGTGTGGGTGCGCGGTACCCTGGCTCCGAGCACTGGCCCAAGCGAAGGAATCCGAGTTGCGGATCAAGCGCGATTGATCCTGGCTTCATTTCCCGAAGCCACGGTCGTCACCAGCCAGGTCGGGCGACCGGACGACGGAACGGACACGACCGGTTTCTTCAATACGGAATACTTCGTCGATCTCAAGCCAAAAGAGCAATGGAGACCGGTCTTTCGCGAAGACAAAGAGCGGTTGATCGTCGCGATGAATCGCGAACTCGAAAAGATTCCCGGCGTTCTTTGGAACTTTTCTCAACCAATCGAAGACAACATGGAAGAGGCGGTCAGCGGCGTAAAGGGCGAGCTGGCCATAAAACTTTATGGAGATGACCTTCAGGTACTTGAAGCCAAGGGCGACGAGGTCGTCGAGGTCATGCGCCATGTTGCGGGAATCGAGGATTTGGGTTTATTCCGTGTGCTAGGGCAGCCCAACTTGAATATCGCGGTCGAGCGCCGGCAGGCAGCTCGTTTCGGTATCAGTGTTGCCGATGTGCAGGACGCTGTGGAGACAGCAGTCGGCGGAAAAGCGGTGAGTCAAGTTCTTCAGGGAGAACAGCGCTTCGACTTGGTTGTCCGCTACCAAGCAAATTACCGCGATAACGCGGACGCTATCGCAAACATTCGCATTCTCTCTCCGTCGGGGGAACGCGTGGCCCTTTCACAGCTCGCCAGGATCGAGGTTCACGACGGTGCTTCCGAAATCTATCGCGAAGCCAATTCGCGATATGTGGCGATCAAATACAGCGTCCGCGGACGAGACCTTGGCGGCGCCGTTGAAGAGGCGATGAAGTCAGTCGAGGAGAAAGTGAAGCTTCCTCCGGGCTATCACATTGACTGGGCCGGCGAGTACGCGAGTCAAAAGCGCTCGCAGAAGCGCCTTATGGTTGTCCTCCCCATCACGCTCTTTGTCATCTACGTGATTCTTTACGCCATGTTCAAATCCAGCAAGTGGGCTCTTCTCGTCCTTGTCAACGTCGCAGTCGCGCCTCTCGGCGGCATTCTCGCGCTGCTCCTCACAGGCACGCATTTCAGTGTTTCCTCGGGCGTCGGGTTTCTGGCTTTGTTTGGCGTGTCTGTCGAAACCGGCGTGATCATGCTGGAATACATCAACCAAATTCGTGGGCACGGGCTCTCCGTCGAAGCATCTGCGATCGAAGGCGCAGTCCTCCGATTGCGGCCCATGATGATGACCATGTTAGTCGCATCGCTGGGACTGCTTCCTGCCGCACTGTCCCACAGCATCGGCTCGGATTCGCAGCGGCCTTTCGCCATTGTCATTGTTGGTGGGCTCGTCACTGCTCTTCTCTTGAGCGTTTTCCTTCTCCCAACACTCTACGTATTGACCGCAGGGCCCAAGGATAAACTGCCGCGGCCTTCTTCAGATTTTGCGGAGGGCCTATGAGCAAAAGTTCCAGGCTGCTTGCAGTGATTACGGGCCAGCCCTGGCCCGCGCGATGTGTCGCGGCCGTGGCCGTCACGACCATGTTCGTCGTTCTCGCGGCATCGAGAACAACCAAAGCGGATAGTCAGCAATACTCCCTCGTCGCGCGGGTCGATGCAAAGAATGCAGGACTGACTTCAAGCGAAATCGTTGTCAAAATTGGAAATATCAGTACGGCCGCCACGGCGATCGAGGCCAGTCCTGATATCCCGCGAGATATTGCCATCGTGGTGGACGCCGGTCCAGATCAAGCAAAAGTCCTGCCAAAAGAAAAAGATCTGGCCATCGCGCTGATAAATGAGCTGGCCGGTGTGGGAACGAGCTTCACTATCGTTAGCGCAGGTACTTCGTCGAAGACGCGGGCAGCGACACTTGACCAGTCCATTGCGATTGAACACATTCGTGAAATTGCGAGCGATAGCGGAGAGAAAACGAACGTCGCCATCTATGATGCGATTGGCTCAGCGGTTCGGCAACTCTCTCTCTCTCCAGGCTTTCACATCATCATCTTCATTGGCGAAGGGAATGACGGAGGCAGCAGGTTGCGTTATGCAGAGTTGCGTAGTCTCATAGAGTCAAATCAAGTCGCCTTCTTTGCCACACTTGTTGCGGACCATAGTCTGCATGGCACAAAGAGCATCCTTAGATATGGATGGTGCCTGCGGGAGCTCACCAGTGATGCCACTGGCATATTCCTGGAGAACCCAAAAACACCGGAAGCGACGCAGCGACTCAGTGAGAGCGTTAGAGGCCTTCGGCTCATTACATTCGATGCGCCTTCTCAACTGCCGGGGCGATATAAAATCTCAGTTTCAGTGCGACGGGGCAGGAGGTTAAACGCGCAAAAAGCCATCGTCATTCCTGTCCCGTCGGCGAACACTCCATAGTTCAATTTTGGAATTCCAAGATACTGCGCCTGTAGTAAGTTGTATTTTTCCGGTACATATTAAATAATGCGCCACTCATACGGCGAGCCAATGGAAAAAATAGTCATCGGGCCACGGGAAGTCTCTGAAGTCGCGGTACCTCCGCCGGATCAACCCAATCGCTTGGAACCAAAGCTCCCTCCTCCTGTTCCAATTTGGGCCAAGGTTGCCTTGAGTCCGCTGGTGCTGGTGCTACCGGTCCTTTGCCTTTTCACCATCATTTTGCGCTTTGCCATGCGCGGTCTTCCGCCACGCACGCGATTCGCTTGGCTCTCCTTTCTTTCGACACTCTTGATTATCAGCGGCATGGTCACCTCAGTCGGGGCTGTTCTTGCCGTCGCATTTGTGCCCCTGCCCTCATTTGTGAGCGCAAGCTTGGGGGAACTCGATGCGCGAGGAAGCTTTCCCGTCTTGCCTTCCTTGAACGGGCTGACTGCCACCGAAGTTTCCCAGCAACTCAAGCCGCTTGTTGCGGTCATCAGCCCCGCGCGCCGAACGTGGTTCTCGCACAACGAAATGCCGTCGAATGGCTTCGGGGCAGGTGTACTCCTTGAAGCAGGGCCCGAAGGATATCTGCTTCTCACGGCGAGACATGTAATTGATGAATCCCTCTTGCAGCGCGGCGGCAGCCGTGCGTTGGTTGCCATGGCTACCGGAACGTGGGCGGGCGCAGACGTTGTGGGCCGGCACAAGAATCTCGATCTTTGCTTGCTTTGGTTGCGCCGTGAATCCGGTTCGGGCAATTTCCTTCAACCGGTTCTAGGGCAGAATGGCATCAGCGAAGGGGAAAACATTTTCGTAATCGGCCACCCGCAAGGTCTGCGCTTCACGTTGAGCACTGGAATTGTCTCGCGGCGGGATCAGGATGCACTCCAGATTTCGGCTCCGGTAAGCCCAGGCAATAGTGGTGGACCGGTTTACGACGAGCACGGCAATCTGGTTGCGATCGTCACTTCGATGATTGACCGCAGCATGAGCCCCAACGCCGAGAATCTGAACTTCGCTGTGCGCGCTGATGCGGTGCTCGATCCCGACCGCTGGGATTTTTCAGGGGAAGGGCGAAAACGCCTTCAGGATTTTGTGGACGAGTGGTCGAAAAAAGCGCAGCACTAGTTTCTCATGGAGAGCTGATAACCGATGGCCACCATCAACGTAACCGTTTACGATTCCACGGAGAACAAACGCGTTCCAGTCGAACTCCCGGATGACGCGCCGTGCAACAAGATCATCGCTGTCCTGATCCAGAAATTACGGCTTCCAACTAACGGTCCGGACGGCGCGCCTCTCAGTTATAAATTCCACCACAAAAATTCCGGCCGCCAGGTGCAGGATAGCCAAACTTTGGCGGAAGCCCAAGTTCAGGATGGCGACATTCTCCGCCTTCAGCCCGAAATTACGGCCGGCTGAGGGTTCGCCTTGCCCATGCTCACCATCCAGAACAGCGACCTTCACGAGGACCGGTTCAGCCGCTTGCGACTGATTCCATGGTGGGACCAATCGAAACTTGCTGCTTGCAAGGTTCTGGTGATCGGAGCCGGTGCCCTGGGGAATGAAATCCTGAAAAATCTTGTCCTGCTGGGGTTTCAACGCATCGTCGTTGTTGATTCTGACCGTATAGACGAGTCCAATCTTTCTCGAACCATTCTTTATCGTTCGGAAGACGTCGGCGAGTTCAAGGTGAAAGTTGCGGCTCGCGCCTGTGAGTCCATATCGCCGCACGCCGTAGTCCAGCCCATCGTTGCCAACGTTCTCCGCGACTGCGGGCTCGGACTTTTCCGTTGGTGCGACATTGTGCTCGCCGGCCTCGATAATCGCGAAGCGCGCCTTTTTCTCAACCGCTCTTCTTGGAAAGTCAATCGTCCCTGGATTGACGGCGCAATCGAAGGCATCAACGGCGTCGCCCGCGTTTTTCTCCCGGGCGCTCCGCCGTGTTACGAGTGCACTCTGGGCGAAGTCGATTGGGCGATCCTCGAGCGGCGCATGTCCTGTAATTTGTTGGCGCATGAAGAGATAACTGAAGGCAAAGTCCCCACTACGCCAACTATTTCCTCGATTATCGCGGGCATTCAGGTTCAAGAGGCAGTAAAGCTCCTGCATGGACTGCCCACATTGTCTGGCCATGGCTATGTTTTTGAGGGTTTGCACCATTCTTCCTACCGCGTCGAGTACACGGAAAATTCCGATTGCATGAGCCATTACACTTTGCCGGAAATCGTCCCACTTCCGGAGAAATCCGACGATCTCAGTCTCGAACAACTGTGGCAGCGCGCCGCCAGGGATTTAGGCTCCGATCAGGTTGTCATCGAATTCAGCCGCGATATTATTCATAAGCTCGGCTGCCGCAGTTGCGGCCAGGAACAGGAAGTTTTCGCACCGGTTGGAAGCGTTTCCTCGGAAGCCGGGCGCTGCCCCTCCGACGGGCAAATGCGTGTTGTCCATGCCATTCATGGTTACGACGGATCTCAGACGTTTGGAAATCGCAAGCTGACTCAATTAGGCTTGCCACAATTCGATATCTTCACCGCCCGAAGCGCTGGCCGTGAGATCGGATATCTCCTGAATGGCGACGCCGAAACCATTCTAGGCCCACTCGCAAAGGAAGGCGGCTAATGGCCAAGGTCAGGAAGTCCGATCGCCTTCACCTTCGCATCGCCGCGGAGGTCGCCCGTGAAATCCGCCAACACGCGCGCTCGCAAAGCAAAACGGAGGTTTGTGGCGTCCTTGTAGGGAATGAGACCGAGGGAATGACTTCAATCGAAGCCTGCATCTCCGGCGAGAATGCGGCACAAGGCGGCGCCCACGTCACTTTTACCCAAGACACTTGGGAACACATCTACAAAGTCAAAGATCGCGATTATCCCGATGCGCGCATCGTCGGTTGGTATCATTCGCATCCTGGTTTTGGCGTATTCCTCTCTGACCACGACACTTTCATTCACAAAAACTTTTTCTCCTCTCCGCAACAAGTCGCTTGGGTCTACGATCCCCACTCCGACGAAGAAGGATGCTTTGGCTGGGACGGTGACCGTCTCAAGCGCATCCCCCGGATTAATGTCGTCGACAGCAGAGGGGGCGAACTCGCTGGTGGCTCGGACAGACCGGACCGAGGACGTGCCGATATCAGTGACTCCGACGAAGTAGAATCGCCGCGCAAGCGTGCCACCGAATCGCGTAAACAGTTTGAGGATCTGGACAATACAGAAGACACTGAGGTTTCGCGCCTGGCCAATATTGTCTTCGCAGTTTTTTCATACCTTGCTGTTTTCCTGATTGGCGCAATTCTGGCCTGGTATCTCTTCCATCGGACTGTCTATGTGGCCGTTGATCCGTACACTGGCAAAGTGATTGGCATCCTTCAGGAACTTCCTCCGGAGAAAACCGCACAACCGGATTCGGCTCCCGCGCAGCAAGCTCAACCCCAACCCAACAAACCGCAGAGGGACAATGCCCACTGATAACGGCAAAGAACCGCTCAAGATCACTGCCGAAGATCTGGCAAGAGTCGCGGTCCCGGACGCTTCTGCCGGCCCTGTTGGACCTGCGGCCATAACGGCTGGCGGCACAAAGTCTTACGGCACCATCTCCGAAGCGGCGGAAATGGCGCCGGCTGTTTCCGAGCAGCGCGGCAGCATTCTCCTTCAAGGTTGGTTTTATCTCGGCGCCGCTGGTCTTCTTGGTGCGTGCTTGGGATGGGGATTGTGCGAACGAAGTTTCGTGGATGCAGCGACGGACCACCGCTGGGGCAATACCTGGATGATTCCAGCGATTGTTACGTTCATGTGCATCGGTTACGGAATTTCGGAGAGTATCGTGGAACGCTCCGTTCGCAAGGCCATACTTCGTGGCCTGCTCGCCCTTCCGCTGGGCGTCGTGCTCGGTTTCATTTTCGAAGTCGTCGCCAATTTGATCTACAACATCGGCTTGGGTGTCTGTGCGCAGGCAGGCGTACAAAGTTTCCGCAATCCAGCGGTCTGGATCGCTCGCGGTATTGGTTGGGCTGTTTTTGGTGCCGCCGGCGGCACCGTTTACGGTCTCGTCGGTCAGTCCGTGAAAAAGGCAAAATATGGAATCATCGGCGGTCTAATTGGTGCGGGAATAGGTGGCACGGTCTTCGATCCCATTTCCATGGGCATGCGCGGAGCCAGTTTGAGCCGCGCTGTCGGCTTTGCCTTGTTTGGTGCTGCCACCGGTGTTGCCATGGGTTGGGTGGAAAGCGCCCTGAAGGACCGCTGGCTCTATGTCACTTCCGGCCCGCTCGCTGGAAAACAGTTCATTCTTTACAAGTCGCTCACCACCATCGGCAGCGATCAGAAGTCTGACATCTACCTTTTCAAAGATCCGAACATTCTGGGACAGCATGCGGCCATCGCCATTACAGGCTCTCGCGTGCAATTCAAGGCGCTTGGCACCGCGTATGTGACTGGCAGCCCCGTCAGCACCCGCGTCCTCCAGGATGGAGATCTTCTGCAAATCGGCCGTTACGCCTTTCGATACAAAGAAAGGCACCGTTCATGAGCGCCGCAATTTGTCCGTACTGCCGCGCCCCCCTCGTTGACGGCGAAAACAATGAAATGCTTTGCCCGGGCTGTTCCACGCCCCATCACACTGATTGTTTCACCGAGAATGGCGGTTGTACTGTGTTCGGTTGCAGTGCGGCTCCTCCCGAAGAGCCTAAATTGCGTCTCACCGGCAGCGAGATCGCTGCTTCTGGCGTTACTGCGGGTAGCGCGGGTGACGCGTTCACGGGGACGGCTCCGCCAGGACTAGCATTGCCGGCGGGTACTTCCATCGCGCCGTCCGCAGTTCCCCCGGCGCGTGTTAAAGCTCCTCCTCCGCCTCTGCCCGGCGCAGTGGCTCAACCGACACCGCTTCCGGTTCCGCGTTTTGGCGCGGGCAGTGTGCTGTTTGGTTCGCAGCCGGTTGCTGCGGTTGCGACCGCTCCTCCCGCAGCCCCTCTTTCTTTTGAACCAGACCCGGACGCAAAGAATCGCATGACTTTCATTATCTTGGGCGTACTTCTTGGTGCGTTCGGCGCTCACAATTTTTACGCTGGCTACACAAAAAAAGCCGTTGGTCAGCTTTGCCTCACAGCTTTTTCGGTCGGTTTTGCCAGCCCTATGTCTTGGGTCTGGGCGGTGATCGATGTCTCAACGGTTGATAGAGACGCGAATGGGATTAAATTCAGATCCTGAAGGTGAAGCGCTATGGACTATCAAATCCAACGTGGTGACCAGAAATTCGGTCCCTACTCCCTCGCGGAGCTCCAGGAGTACGTGCAGTCCGGCCGCATAGCGCTTACTGATTTGGCTCAAAGCGAGGGAATGAGCGAGTGGGTATCTGTTTCTCAGATCCTCGGAAATATTCCCATTCCAGCTCCCGCGCCCGCCGCCGTTGTTCCCGCTCAGGAACCGATCCCACTTCCGCCCAATCTTCATTGGGCAATCGTGCTCATGATAATGATAGTCGGCCAGTTTCTAGGTCTGCTTGTAGTTTTGTTCATATGGGTTTGGAGTTTGATTCTCGCCAATTGGGCACGCCGTCTCGTCAACAAAAACACCGCCATGGTTCTCGTTGCCATGTACCCAGCCGGATTTGTCGCCGGCATTTTTGCCATCGGTGCCGGCGCGGCGGCTCATAATCAAGTTTTTACTTCCCTCGGCCTCGTATTTATTTTCGCGGGCGTGATTGCCTATGTCGTCGGTATTTTTAAAATCAGGGCAGCGATGGAGGAGTATTACAACTCAACGGAAAACATCGCTCTCGAGTTGAGCGGCGCTATGACCTTCTTCTTCAGCATCATCTACTTGCAGTACCATATCAATCGCATCACGCGCTGGAAGAAAACCGGCATTCTTTCCTAGCCTCTCGCACAAACATGCCATCGCCTCGCATACGTCGCCTGTTGCTTGACCACCAGATGCTCACTTCTCGTTTGGCGAATTGGCCTGTCATTCAAATTACCGGCACTGCCGGTTTGCCGCCCGAAATCTATCGCATTGCTTATCATCTGAAGGGTCTTTACGTGGCCGCCAACGGCCAAATCCTCGAACGTGCTGCCCACGTCATGGAAGTCAATCTTTCGCTCGGGTATCCGAGGCGCGCCCCGCAATGCCGCATGCTCACGCCCGTCTTTCATCCGAATTTTGATGACTCCCAGGTCTGTATTGGAGATTTCTGGGCAGCCTCGGAAGGTTTGGACGACCTCGTCGTGCGCATCGGTCGCATGATTTGCTATCAGGAATACAACACGAAGAGTCCGTTGAACGGCCTTGCGGCCAAGTGGGTCGAACAAAATGCTGCGCTGTTGCCCATCGACTCTCGCAACGTCGCTCCTCCCGCGGAGAAAAGCACTGCGCCGCCGGTTGTTGATCCTCCAGCTCCGGTTGAAGCCGCTTCCTCTACCCCCGCTCCCCCTGGGCAAGATCCCTGGTCGCAGAAAATATCCATCTCCTGAACTGTCGACGTCCAAAGCCAAGGGAAATTTCGCATGTTGAGGGGGAACGTTTCGAAGGGAAGTGGTGCCGGGGGCCAGAATCGAACTGGCTACGCCCGCCTTTTCAGGGCGGCGCTCTACCAGTGAGCTACCCCGGCACGCAAACAACTTTTCTAGTTTAGGGGTGCCGCGCCAGCCTGTCAATTCGCCGAAGAATCAGATTTTTTTGAGGCTAGCGTTTACATACCGGCTACACAACGTGGCCGGAGAAGATTTGCTCCACGCTGTGGCCATGATTCAATAGCTGTATGGCCACCTCCTTTCAAGAATCCGCTTTGCTCATTGCAGAACTTACATCGCTCGCAGCCAGCGCTACAAATGTCGATGCGCTGATGAACTCTATCGTGAATCTGCTCCACGAAAAACTCACGCGCTACAACTGGGTCGGCTTCTACATGATTGACCCCAAAGACTCCAATATGCTCGTCCTCGGTCCGTTTCGCGGCAGCATGACGCCGCACACTCGCATTCCACTGAATCAAGGAATTTGTGGCGCAGCCGCATCCAGTGGCAAAACTGTCATTGTGGACGACGTGAACAAAGATCCTCGATATCTCGCTTGCTCGCTCGAAACAAAATCGGAGATCGTCGTGCCGGTTTTTGCGAAAGGAAAAGTAGTCGGCGAACTCGACATCGACAGCCACTTTATCGCCGCCTTCGGTCCCGACGACCGAAAGCTCTGCGAACACGCCGCCCAACTCCTCGGCAAATTCATCGAATCGCATTCTTGAAAAGGCGTTCTATAAGCCGATGCTAGATGACAGGATCGGCTGATCGTGCTACGCTCCGCTCAGCGATATGTTGGCGGACTAGTCGTTACCAATCAACGTTGGTTGTAACACTCCTCTCCCTGCGTCCTGTTTAGCGATTCTGAATTCAATCCGGATCCGGCGGGACACACTACCTTTCATGGCGCACTTCAAACGGAGGTGAAGGCATGCCTTCTCCAAAGCGTCAGGTCAGTTCAGAATCTTTTCAAAGTCACGAGCAGTCATTGCAGGACAAACTCTCCAGGTTCGTTCCACCCGTTCTTGATCCCAAGGTGCACGACGAGTCGGTTGCCCACGCGATCGCCGAGGCCGTGCGTCTGGGGAACTTCAGGCTCATTCCCTTGGTGGTTCCTCCCATACTCTTCAACGGCGTCTTTAGCCTTGCGCAGTATCAAACTGGATTTAGGAATCAGGGCGATCGAGGCGATTGTTGGGCTTATGGCGGCGTTGCCGCCCTGGAGGCGGCGTACCGTCGTAAGTTCGGAATGACGATCGACGCTTCCGAAGAATATGCCTTCCATATGGGTAAGGCTTTTGCGTTGAATCGGGACACGGCGGGATTTGCGATCGCGCCTGTCGAGAATAACAGCACGCTGACAGGCAATCAGGGAGCTGCCGATATCACACAGAAGCTCTCGCAGTGCGCCATTCCCGATCAAGGATCCGCGCCCGATCTGGGATCGGAGCAAAAAATGCTCGATATCTTGAAAACACTTGGATACTCAGGAATTTCTGCGCTGACAACTCAGGAAGATTACGATGCACTTGAATTTTGCGAGCAGCACATTCCTCTGATCGCCCGCGTGAATGCACGCTACAGAGCCGCAGGTGCCATATCTCTTGGCGCGAATCCGACGGTCACTGATCTTGAAAACACGCTTCTCTCATATCACGAAGTCGTTTGCGACGTGAATCACCTCGTGCCGAACATCGGTGGCCATGTATTGCTGCTGATAGGATTCGACCGCAACCGCAAGGTGTTTTTCGCGAAAAACAGCTGGGGCGAGAATGCTTTCATCGAAATCAAATATGCGAATGATCCAAAATTTCAAATTACTTCTGGATTCTATCTAACGAATGTTCTGGACTCGACCTTTGTTCAAAACGAAGCCTGCTGGGTGGGAAACTGGTGGGTAACCTATGCCGGGGGCACCTCAAGGTTGCTCATTCGACGGACAGAAGACTTTGCCAATCCCGGTGCGCCGACAAAACTCGGCACATTCTATGCAGGCGCCGACAAATACGACGTGAATGGAGCATTCTCGAACAACGGCGCGACGTTGCAAATGTACGTGGCAACCTCCACCGCTCCAGTTAAGCCAGGCACTATGTCCGGCGCTCGGCTCGATGCCAACCTCAATTTCTCCGATCTTTACAACGCAAGCGGCACCGACGCCTTCGGTCAGCCGGTCAGTCTAAGCAGATTCTCAACTCGTTTCGCTGCCCTCTGGGAGCCGGACAATCGGCCGGCGCAAGCGCGGCACGGCATAGACAGCGCAACGTACCAGAATCTGGTGGACACGCTTACGCCGCAGGGATACAGGCCAATGAACATCTGTGGCTACAGCGAAGGGCGCGACGCCCGATTCGCAACAGTGTGGGTAAAAGCTGATGGACCACCCTGGGTGGCCCGACACAATCTCACCTCTGCCGAATATCAATCGGCTTTTAATTCTCTCGCTGCTGTCGGGTATCGCCTGATCAGTCTCAGCGGTTATGCGATCGATGGACAACCGCGCTACGCTGCCATTTGGGAGCAAGCAAGCGGGCCAGACTGGATAGCACGCCACGGCATGTCACGCGCTGAGTTCCAGCAAGCTTTCACCGATTTGCCGGCGCAAGGCTATGTTCCTGTTCAAGTCGGCGGCTATCGCGTGAACGTTGACGTTCAGTTCACCGCGCTCTGGCAACGACTCGACAATGTTCAGTGGGAAGCGCATCACGGAATGACCACGCTGGAATATCAAAAGAAATTTGACGAGATGTTGGCCGCGGGCAAGCGCCTTGTATGGGTGAACGGCTATAGTGACACCGGAATCGCAAGGTATGCCGCAATTTGGTATCAGGGGCAGGCGGGCTCTTGGCAAGCAAGGCATGGCCTTGACGCAGCCCAGTATCAATTGGCCTTTGACGAAATGGCGGCAAAAGGCTTCAGGCCCATTCAAATAAGCGGTTACGGCGACGGCTTCTATATTGCGTGAAGTCGAGAGAAGTCGCTTCATGGGAGAGCGAGGGTGTGAGCCTCGTTCTCCTGTGAAGCAAAAGCGAGTTGACCCAGGAAGCTTGACTTGATGCACTGGCCACTGCCTCAATGCATCGAACCGCGGATCCATGCGCAGCTTATTGAGCGTAAGCTTGAGGTTCACCAGCCTGTCGCAAATAGTCGGAGTGCAGCCTTCTGCGATGTCTTCTGATATTGGCCATACGCCGCCGCTGCTCGTTGCCGGATCTGCTCGTCCGTTTCTCCGGCAACCCACCCATCGACCGCGGCCTTCAGCGTATAAGCCTCCGGCGCCATCAAATTCGTTGTCCAGAGCAGAGGCTCCGCCCCGGTCGGTTTGAGCGCGGCCCCAAAATATTGTTTGCTCGCACAGGCCAGTACAATCGCCTGCCGCTTCGGCCCGCTCACTCCGCTAAATGTTTTCTCCAATGAAAAATCCATTAGCCCGTCATGCCCGACGTACACCACCAAATCCGCCTTCTTGTTGAGATGGATGGGCCCATCTTTGGGGCCATCGAACCTGATCGGCGCGTCAAGCCCCGCAGCAGCGGCGAAGAAATCCGCAATCGCTTGTTTGATCTCGCTTCCTGCGTAAGCGTCTGCAACCAAATAGGTTCCCGACGATTTGTGTCGAAAGACACGCGTATCGACAATGGGACCGCCGTGATACGTCGTGGAGCCGATTTGTACCCAATCGTGGCTCTTATTAAAAAACGTCCGCACGCCAAACGCAGCGCCCCAATACAGGTTCTTGTCGGCGTCGTCGCCATTTCCCAGCGCCGCTGGCACAGGAACAATCCCCTGATGCACGTTATCCGCAAGCGCCACAAACACATGCACTACGCGAGGCTTATTTTCCTGCGTATTGGCTTGTGTGGGTAGAAGCTGCAGTAACACCGCTAAGCCTAGGAAACGCCTCCACCACACCCGTGCTTTCTGGACTGGATCAGAGGTCATCGTCATCAGCGTCCACTGCCGGAAGGTCTTCGTCTCCGAAAACCCGATGTGCCTCATGTGCTTTGTATGTTTGCAGGATTTTCCCAGTCTCCGCGTCCAGACGGTATACGACGATGTCTGCCATGTACCGGCAACCGCTATCAGGTCCGGCGCGGGCGGCTACGAGAATTTCCTTGGACCCATTCAGCCACTGAGAACCGATCATATCTGGCTCGCAGTAATCGAGTGTGTGCCACATCCCCCGATACTCCCGCGTGACCCACTTGGGGATGGGCGCTTTGCGCTCTCGCTGAAGAATGTCACGCTGAGCCTCTTTCGTAATGTCTTTGAACTCGATGAGTCCGCTGTCCGTCAGTTCGTATACTTGAACGTGCCACGGCCCGAGCTCGCCGCTCTCACTCCATGTAACAAATAATCGCTTTGAATCGGGAGACCAGGCGACCTCGGCGTCGTGCATGTTCCCAAATGGTGTCCAAAGAGTCCGGCCATTGACCAATAGCCGAACTTGAAATCCATCTACGATAAGCACCTTTGATTTGTCTGGGGAAGGGAGTCGGAGCTTTCGGTCCGGATTAGTGTCCGGCGCCATCCAGGTATTAAAGAGTGAAATTGTTTTTCCGGACCACGGCCCCCTGCATATCGCGTAAGCAGGATCAGAATTCTTGCCGCACGCAGTTCTGTCTGTCCTGGTTTTCGATTCAGCCTTGGTTTGTGCCCCTGCTTGGATAGAATAGGCAAAGAGGCAACTCATCAACACCGCACAACACCATTTGTAGCCCATCTTGAGTCTCCGTTGCAGGAGGCTCCGCCGCTAGCCTGAAATTTTTTCAATCCGGACTGCCAATCGCCAAACAACTCTTACTGCATCGATTCGTCGAATTCCTTCATCCAGCTCTTGCCCTTGAGCACTTCGCGTGGACGTGTGCCATCCGGTGGGCCAACGATTCCGTCTTTTTCCATGAGGTCAATCAAATGCGCGGCACGGCCATAACCGATGCGCAAGCGCCGTTGCAGCGTAGAAGTCGAAGCGCGTCCCATCTCGCAGCAAATGCGTACTGCGTCCTGGTAAAGCTCGTCGTCCGCTTCTTCGCCACTGCCGCCGCCATTCCGTGCGCCTTCAAAGCCCTCTTCCACTTTGCCATTTTCATCCCGCGGCGCCTCCAGCAACTGCTCGTTGTACTTCGCCTGCGCCTGCTGTCGCCAGAAATTGCATACGTCCGTGATTTCATCTTCGGTAACAAGCGGCCCATGAATACGATGCAGGCGTGAGGAGCCCGCCGGCAAATAGAGCATATCGCCTTTGCCGAGCAGGGATTCAGAACCGTTCGAGTCCAGAATCGTACGCGAGTCCACTTTGCTCGCCACGCGGAACGAAATGCGAGCGGGAAAGTTTGCCTTAATCAAACCAGTGATGACGTCCACGCTCGGCCGTTGTGTCGCCAGAATCAGGTGAATACCTACGGCGCGCGCCATCTGCGCCAACCGCGTGATGGATTCTTCCACGTTGTTCGTGTCCACCATCATCAAGTCAGCCAACTCGTCAATGATGATCACGAGGTAGGGAAGCGGCTTATGTTCGCTTTGCTCCACGTTGTCAAAGAGCGAAAGCGATTGCTGCTTCTGGAACGTGCGATTGTACTGCTCGATGTTGCGCACGCCGCGTTGCGCCAGCAGCTTCAACCGGTTTTCCATCTCGCGCGTCGCGTTGCGCAAAACGTTTGACGCAACTTTCGGGTCCGTCACAACCGGTGCAATCAGGTGCGGAATCCCTTCATACAAATTCAATTCCAGCCGCTTCGGATCCACCAGCACCATCTTTACGTCATCCGGCGTTGCCTTATACAAAATGGACATCATCAGGGAGTTGATAAAAACGCTCTTGCCGGTGCCCGTCGAGCCCGCAATCAGCAAGTGCGGCATCGAAGCCAGATCCGTCACGCGAATCCGCCCGTGTAAATCGCGGCCCATCGCCAGCGTCAACTTGCTAGGCGAACCAACAAATTCCTGCGCTTCAATAATTTCCCGCAGCGCAATCGTTTGCCGGTTGATATTCGGTACTTCAATGCCGATCGTCGATTTGCCGGGGATTCGCTCAATCAGAATTGATTCCGCCTGCAGCGCCAAACACAGATCTTCGGTCAATCCGATAATTCGGCTGTACTTGATGCCCGCTTCCGGCTTGAACTCGAACGTGGTTACGACTGGACCGGGATTGATCTGCGTCACGCGCCCTTGCACGTCAAATTCAAGACATTTCTCTTCAATTGCCCGTGCACGCTGTTTCAGCTCGTCTTCATCCAGCTTCTGCGAGCGTGATCCCTCGCGCAGCAAGTTCACCGAGGGCAATTTGTAGTTCGGATTCTCCTTGGCAATCTTTGGGTCACCCGGTTTTTTGCCGGCCGCCTTTTCCGGCTTGTCTGAATTCAAAACAAGAATCGGCGCCTTGTATGCCGGCTTCTTGTCATCGTCGTCTTCCGCTTCTTCGCTCGTTACCCCGCGAAACACGTCGCCCTGGCCAGACAGATGAATCGTTTTTGGTGGCTCGTTCAAAATCGCCGCGCCGCCCACGGACTGCGCCGGTGCCGGTTTGCGCCCGACCAGCCGATTTGCCTCAACTTTGCGCCGCATCCGCTTCTGTTCGCGATCTTCCTGCCACGCATGCCAGCGCGCCTGCACCCTTTGCAAAATCCCCAGTTTCTGCGCCGCACCGATCGGTCCCGTCGAACTCATCGCCCACGCATGCGTGCTGCTGAACGAAAAGCTCGTCGTCAGGAACAGTGCGGTCACGAAACACGCCAGGGTCACAATTAGAGCCCCGCCAAAATTGAATCCGGCGCGCAATAGCCCCGCGATCAATGTTCCAGCTGCTCCACCAGAGTGCACCGCTCCCCGCACGTCAGGGAAGTGGCAGAGCTCCAACAACGCAGGCACGGACAGCAGCAGCAACCCGTATCCGATCAGTGCCGCTACTTGCGATTCCACAGCGCGGCTCCGGAACCACTTCCAGCCTAGCGTCAACATTGCTATCGGCAGAAGGAATGCAGCGTAGCCCAGCCCCTGGAACATTAGATCAGCGCAGTATGATCCAAATGGGCCTATCCAATTCAGCGTTGGCGACCCTGGGCTCCCTGCCACATTGAATGAAGTGTCTTTTGGCGAGTAAGAAAGCAGGCAGGCCGCCATCAACAACGCGACGACCATACACAAAAATCCAATCAGTTCATTCAGCCGCTTGTTTTCAGTAGGTGTAAGAAAGCGCACTAATTTCTCCTCAGCTTTTGGGGAAGGCTGAGTGCTGCGAACAAGACCGGCGCCAGACTCTTGCTCTGGAGGAACTCCCAAATCATACCAAATGAAACACGGCGGACAAAGCAAAGTTCGGCACTGTTTCTTTCTTGTGATGCCCCAAGAGGCAGTTCTAATCGTCTAGGAATGAAACTTCCAGCCGGGAATCAAAGAATCGTAGCGAAGCAGGGCGCTCAGAAGGATGTGAAAGACGATGTAGATGGCCCAGATCATCGGGTAAGCAATTGCCATTTTTCGCGGCGTTCGCAGAACATACCAAAGCAGGAGAATGTCCACAGGTATCGGCGCGGCTACGATAGCCCAGACTGGCGCGCCCAGACTCGCGACGCTATACCCCAGCAAACAAACAAAACAGCCAATCGCCAGCGAAGCAAAAATATGCGCACGCTTATCAACGATGTAAAACCCGATCCCCCAGGAAAGCGCGGTAAACAGTATTGCAACATCCAACAGAACCGGAGGGGGCAGCGAATTAAGCATCGCATCTCACGTCGTTCATTAGTGTGAACCGGCCCTCATAAACGCCAGAACCAGCACCAGAATTCCGAACAGCAGCCGGTAAACGATGAAGAGCCTTAGCGTCCGCGTTTGCAAGTAGCGAATGAAGAATGCGATTACGAAATAGCCCGCTACGCCGGAAACTAAAACGCTGATTGCAAGTGTGGAGAGAGGCAGCTCCAGACCGCCTGCCTTGTGCATCTTGATAAGCTTGGGGAGTTCGCTCGCCACTGCTCCCGCAATCACCGGCGCGGAAAGCAAAAAAGAAAACCGCGTCGCGGCTTCACGCGTGAATTTGCGAAACAGCCCTGCCGTAATCGTAATCCCTGAGCGCGAAACTCCCGGCCATAACGCGATCGCTTGCGCTGCGCCAATTCCAATCGCGTCGCCCCAATTCGATTGCTCCAATTTGCGCGTTAGGTTCGATAGAGAATCCGCTGCCCACATCAGCAGAGCGACGACAACAAGCGAAATGCCTACAATCATCGGCGTACGCAACGTATCTTCAATCTGGTGATGGAATAGCTTGCCGAGAATCGCCGCAGGAATCGTTCCCACAACCATGAACCAAAACATTCGCCGGTGTTGGCCAACCTCTTCTGCCGTCGCGTTCGCCGGGTACTTTCCGCCCAAACCGCAGATAATCAGGGTCAGCCAATCCTTGAGAAAGTAGAGCACTACCGCCAGCAGCGTGCCTGCATGGAGAGCGACATCGAATGCCAGTCCGGGATCAGGCCATCCGAGCAACCAGGGGAAAAGAATCAAGTGCGCTGTGCTGCTGACGGGAAGAAATTCTGTAAGCGCCTGCACCAGCGCCAGAAGAACCGCGTGAAGTAAGGACATTTGCTCTAGGTTTCCTTTGATCCCGGTGTTGCATGGATTTGCGGTTTGCCGTTACTCGGCAATCGCTTACGCATTTCATAGGCGTCCAAATGGCCGGGATAATAGTTTTTTAGCACCGCTTCAATACGGTATCCATGCCGCTGCCAGAAGGCAACGCCAGCTTCATTTGTCAGTGCAGTTTCGAGCAGCATCGTCCGCACGCCACGAAAGCGCAAATTGTTTTCGCTCTCCTGCAGCAGCAAAGTTCCGATTCCTTTGCGGCGATGCGATTCCGCGATGTCCAGAGTCATTACGTGGCCGAGCGGCGGATTTTCTTCCGTCAGGATGAAGCCGGCGATTTCCTTGTCATCCACTGCCACTAAGCATTCCGCTCCTGGTTGTGCCATGAAGTGTTTCAACATTGTTTTCGAGTATGCGATTCCCGGTGCAAAGCATTTTTGGTCCAGCTTAAAGAGCGCTGGAAAATCCTTGGAATCGGCTTGTCGAATGACGATGCTCACGGCCCCCAGATTCTAGGCCAGTCACGCTTTCGGTGTTAGCAATTTGAGCGGCGCAAAACTGCTACGCTCAAGCTCGTAGTTCTGCTATGCTCCTCTTGTTGCGGCTTGCCGCTGCGAGTTTTTACTTCTTCCTTGGAGGCGCCTGTGCGAACCGAAGTCATCCGCCGGGATGGATCTGCCTCCGTGTCTCTTCTCTAGCTCTTTTCCGAGGCAATCCCTCCCCGCGATTCGCAATTCCTCTCGATTGATTCCTTCTTCTGCCGGAAACGCGCTGCGTTTCTGTGAGCTTTGAGGAGATTCTCGTGTATTCGTTACAAGATTTGTGCTGGTCTGAGTTCTTTGAAAAACAGTGGCAGCAAAAACAAATGATTGGATTGGTTCGAGCAAGAGTCAGCGAAGAAAATCGTGGACTATACAAAGTAATTTCAGAAAACGGAGAAAGCTGGGCCGAGTTGCGCGGAAAGCTTCGGCATAAAGCAGCTTCGCGAGAGATGCTTCCCGCGGTCGGCGACTGGGTGCTCGTGGAAGAGCACGGGGAACGATCTACGATCCATTCCGTATTCGATCGGCGAAGCAAGTTTTCCCGCAAAGCCGCAGGCAAGAAAACGGAAGAGCAGATCGTCGCAGCGAATGTCGACACAGTGTTTCTGGTCAGTTCGCTGAACCGCGAATTCAACGCTCGGCGCATTGAAAGATATCTAACGCTGGCGTGGGAGAGCGGCGCGCGGCCCATCGTTGTATTGAGCAAATCCGATCTCTGCGAAAACCTTGCGGAGCTTTGCGACGAAGCCGAAGAAGCAGCAATAGGTGTACGAATTATCGTTGCAAGCGCCGTGAGCGGTGAAGGAATCATGGAGTTGCGTGCGGTTGTGCGAAACGGCGGAACGACCGCGCTTCTCGGATCTTCAGGAGTCGGTAAATCGTCACTCATCAATTCGATCCTGGGGCGAGAAATTCAAACGACGAGTGAAACTCGCGAAAACGACGACAAAGGACGGCATACCACAACGTCGCGGCAGTTGATTGTGGTTCCTGGAGGCGGAGTGTTGCTCGATACTCCGGGAATGAGAGAACTGCAACTGTGGGATGCGAGCGAAGGGATCGCGCACGCATTTGCGGACGTGCAGGAGTTGGCGCATCACTGTAAGTTTCGGAATTGCTCGCACAAAGACGAACCGGGATGCGCGGTGCGCGAGGCGATGGACGAGGAGAGGTTGGCGAATTATCACAAGCTGCAGAGAGAGGAGCAATTTCTGGAATCGAAGCAAGACGACGCGTTGCGTTCGCAGCGGACGAAGGAGTTGCGGAAAATGATGAAGGGCGTGAACCGGTTTTATCGTGAGCGTGGGAGATGACGGGGTGTCGCTTGCCGTAATTTAACACTATAGGGGCACGATATGGCGTGCCCCTACTTGCAAGATTGCGGCGATGGGGCCGAGCGGCGGTCATGGTTTTGTTGACGGCGGTGGAGATGGAACTGTGAGGCCGAGGGCCTTGAGAGTGACCGGATCGGGAGTTGAGACGCCGTTATTGCGGGTGACGACGGAGAAGCCTCCGGCGTAGTCCCACATGGTCCAGCCGATGTTGTATTTTTCGAGAGTGATGCGCACGTCGTGGAGCCACGCCGCACGATCGGCGGGATTGGCGGTGGCTCGATAGACGCCGAATTCGTTGCAGGTGAGCGGAACGTTCCAATGTTTGCCCCATGTGGCGGCTTGGACAATTTCTGCGTCGATGCGGGCAGCGTTCCATTGATCGAGGCCGTAGCGAGCAACGGTTTGCTGGTTAATTGGGTCGGGAACTTCGGATTCCGCGGAGCGAACGTTTTCCGGAGTAGAAGGATAGGGAAGATTCATCAGGTAATGCTGGAAATTCGTGGTCCAGGTTGCGCCTTGATGCGTAAAGATGTGCGGGTCGTAAAAATGGAAATTGTAAATGACGTTTGTGTCCCGCAGCGGCTCGAGGAAAAGCAGTTCGTTTGAAGAAGACCAGTTCGCGCCCGCGGCGATGATGGTGTGATTCGGCGCGCCTTCACGAATCGCGCGAGCAAGCCGCGTTTGCACTCCCATCCAGCGGTAACGGTCCTTAAATTCCGGCTCGTTCAAAATTTCGAAGAAAACTTTATCTGGATCAAGCGAAGAATAGTGTTTTGCGAGCGCTCGCCAGTAATCTGCGAACTGTTCGACGAATCCATCGTCGCTTGCGAGTTTTTGCTTGAAGTCGCTTTCCGGATGGATGTCGATAATGATGGAAAGATTTTGGTCGAGAATCATTTTTACGGCTGTGTCCACTATGGCGAGATATTCCGCAGGAATTCGATCGGCTTGGCCGCGCCGAAACATCGGATCGCAATTCATCGTGAAGCGGACGTGATCGAAGTCCATCGCTTTGATTAAAGCCATGTCCTGCGCAGTGTCGTAAGTGTCGAAGTGTTCTTTGGTGTAGCCCTTGGGATCGAAGACTTGCGCGAACCAGTGGCTGAGATTGATGCCGTGCCGCAAGTGTTGCGCGCGCTTGAAGGCGAGAGAAGAGTCTTGTGAAAAAAGAGGAACGGCGGTGGCGAGGAAAATTGCGAGTGTAAAGACAGCACGGGCGGCCGAGATGGCCGCCCGTGTCTTGCCGGAACGTTCGTGAAATTGGGTCACTGGGCTGCAGACTCCTTAGGTTGAGGTCCTTCAGACATCTTCGTGGATGTCCTTCGGATGACAATCCGTTTTGTTGGTTGCGCCTTCATAGTTTGATGGTGACGGTTTTGACTTCGGTGTAGTTGGCGAGCCCGTATTCACCGAGTTCGCGGCCGATGCCGGATTGTTTGAATCCGCCGAAGGGGGCGGCAGCGTCGAAGACGTCGTAGCAGTTGACCCAGACGGTGCCGGCGCGAACGCCGTCGGCGATGGCGTGGGCTTTGGTGATGTCCTGGGTCCAGACGGCGGCGGCGAGGCCGTACATATTCTTGTTGGCGCGTTCGACGACTTCGCTGATGTCCTTGAATTTCAAGATGGACATGACGGGGCCGAAGATCTCTTCCTGCGCGATCTTCATGTTGTCCTGCACGTCAGCAAAGACAGTGGGTTCGATGAAATAGCCTTTGTCGCCGACGCGATTGCCGCCCGCGACGAGTTTTGCCTTCTCTTGTTTGCCGGATTCGATGTAGCCCATGACCTTATTGAATTGGTCCTGGTCCACTTGCGGGCCTTGCTCGGTGTTTTTGTCGAAAGGATTTCCGACGGTGCGCTTTTTGGCGCGAGCAGCGGATTTTTCCACGAACTCGTCGTAAGCTTTTTCTTCGACGAAAAGACGCGAGCCGGCGCAGCAGCATTGGCCCTGATTGAAGAAGAGTGCGAAGTGTGCACCTTCGATCGCTTTCTCCATGTCGGCGTCAGCGAAAACAATGTTGGGGCTTTTGCCTCCGAGTTCGAGCGTGACGCGTTTGAGATTCGTTTCCGCAGCAGCTTTCATAATGAGGTGGCCAACTTCGGTGGAACCCGTGAACGCGACTTTGTCCACGTCCATGTGGCGCGCGATGGCGGCGCCAGCCGTGGGACCGTAACCGGGAAGAAGATTGACGACTCCTTCGGGGAAGCCGGCTTCGAGCATCAATTCTCCGACGCGAAGCGCGGTGAGCGGAGTCTGCTCGGCGGGCTTCATGACGACGGTGCAGCCGGTTGCGAGCGCGGGACCGAGTTTCCACGCTTGCATGAGCAGCGGGAAATTCCACGGAATGATTTGTCCGACGACGCCGACTGGTTCGTGCTTGGTGTAAGTAAAGTAGCGGCCGTTAACGGGAATGGTTTTGCCCTGGAGCTTGTCAGCCCAGCCTGCGTAGTAGCGATAGCAGGCGATGGTGAGAGGAAGATCAGCGGCGCGCGCGACGTGATAAGGCTTGCCGTTGTCGAGCGCTTCGAGTTGCGCGAGCTCGTCGGCATGCTTTTCGATGAGATCGGCGAGTTTGTTCATCAAAACGCCGCGCTGCGATGCGGGCATTTTTTTCCATGAACCTTTTTCAAATGCTGCGCGAGCGGCGGCTACCGCCTTGTCCACATCAGCGGCATCGGCTTCGGCGACCTGGGTGATGACTTCGCCGGTGGCTGGGTTGATGGTGGGGAAGGATTTGCCGGAAGCGGCGTCGGTCCATTTACCGTTGATGAGAAGTTTGTTGGCGCTGACTTTTACGGTGGGTTCCATCACTGCTGTTGCCATGGGAGGCCTCCTAGCGAAAGCGTTGGCTGGTCAAACCAGCAAAGGTTACTCCTGTGAGAGTGGGGAAGCAATGAGTGGAGCTTGGTTAACCATAACACCCCTCCCCCCGCTGTTTTTTGTAAGTGTTGAAAATAAAGGGACTTTAAGTCCTTTGCGCCATAAGTGTTCATTCTGCAAGGGTTGCAAGCGAGAATTTTGTAAGTGTTTATTTTAAAGGCGCTTACGGGCAATTGCGTGGGCTTGATGCCTTGCAAATGATGGCTGAGTGTTCGGCTAAGGTAGTACGAAAGAGTTTTTGGTCCGGCATGATCGTCACATGGCAACGAAACGTGATGAGCGCGTACACACAATTGAGAAACTGCGCCTAAACAAAAAAGGCTACAGCGAGAATTCATTCGAAACAATTGAGCTGAAGGACGAAAGAAGGACAACTGTACATTTTCATGGCGGACAGCGTTGCAGATATTCCTTCGGTGCAGAAAGCTTAAGAGGCTTTTGCAGTTTGTTTGGTGAGCAGAATGATTGGCATCTTGGCGTCTGCTGGGAGGCCCTGCCAGCTTAGGCGGCCGGAGTTTTCGGCTGTTCGTTCGAACTTGAGGTGATTTTCGTCGCCGTCGGGATCTTTCCAGTCAAATGAAATTGATTTGCCAGAGATGACCAGATTGTGGATTGGAAGATTTGCCGACAGCGTCTTGTTGGTGATGGTCATGTCGGCGTGTTCGCCTTCTCCGCTCGTTGTGAAGGAGCAGACGCGAATTCCGCCTGCGAGAGTTCCGTTCTCTTTGTGAAGTTCGAGGATGAAATAGGGCGTGCCCATGTGCTCAGCGGCCCAGGCGCCAGTGAATTGGCTGATGTCAGCGGGAACAGCGGGGGACTGCGACGCTTGTTTTGCAAACCCGAGAAAAGCCGACGATGCGACCACGATGAAAGCGGCCAAAACGAAAACAGTCTGGAATCCATTTTGATGCGAGCGGATGTTTTTCTTTGGTTTCATTGCGCCCTCCACGGAAGAATTTGGAGCGAAGAGGCCGAGATTCAGGAAACAGTTTCTGGTGGGCTCAGATGCGCTTGTGCGTAGGTGGGTTGCTGAGCCCGGTTCCCGTCCGCGAGCTTCAGTGGCATTACACCTGAAGGTTGCGGAGGTAGGGGACGCTGGCTTTCATGAGGTCGAGGTTCATTTCGACGAAGTAGTTTTTGATTCCGGCGGATTTGGCGGCGGCGAAGATTTTTTTCCAGTCGAGGGAATCCTGACCGATGGGCGCCATTTTTTTTGTTTCGGCGGAATAGCCTTGGGCGTGCATGGAGATGAAGCGACCAGGATATTTTGTGAAATATTCGATGGGATCGAAGCCCTTGCTGATGGTAATGACCTGAAATTGGAATTTGACGAGCTTTGGATCGAGGAGATCCATCAGAAGATCGTAAGTGCGCTTGCCATCCACTGTGGTTAGTTCGAAATCTTCGGTGTGAAGGCCTTGCTGGATTCCTGATTTGGCGGCCAGCTCTCCCATTTTGTTGTATTCGTCAGCGGCGCGCTTGACGTCATCCATAGTTGGATTTTTGGGTCCGCCGAGACTGGGCACGAGCATTTGCGTGAGACCGATTTCTTTGGCCCAGGCGATTCGGGAGGGCTGGTCTTTGCGAAGTTCTTCGATGGTGAAGTGGGAGCTGACACAGGACAAGCTTGTATCGTAGAGAATCCCTTTGATCGCGGCTGACGAATATTTTGCGAGACCGCCGAAACCGAACTCGGAGTAGCCGACAGGAGAGCAGAGTTCGATGGATTGGAATCCGGCTTCGTAGAGTTGTCTCATGGTGCCGGGAAAGTCTTTGCCGATGGATTCGCGGACGGGCCAGGTTTGGCAGCCGATAGGGAGGCCGAGAGGATTGGCGCGGGCATTCATTGGAATCGAGAGAAAGGCAGCGGTAGCGGTTTGGGCTGCCGCGGATTTGATGAATTCGCGTCTGGAAACTGATGACATGTTCAGCCTGCTTTCTTCAGGGGCTAAAGCCCGCCGCTTTTGAAGTTTTTTGCTGGGGCGAGAGCCCCAACCTCCTAAGGAATTATTTCCGAGACCAATTCTAGAGTTCCCAACCGGGGCGGCGGTCGGGCTTGACCATTTTGTCGGCAGCAGAAGAGTTGGGAACTTTTAAGTTGGCCCGATCCCATTTGATGGTTTGGCCGAGGCGCGAGGCTACGTTGCCGAGGAGAAGGGTTTCGGTGACGACGCCGGAGAATTCGAAATTGGCGCCGGGTTTTGTCGAGCCGCCTTTCGCGGCGTCGAGCCATTCGCGTTCGTTCCCGGGAGAGCGCGGGAGAGTTTTTGGCGGTGGCTGGAACACATCCATTTTTGTTTGAGGAATCAATTTTGGATTGGCACCGTTGAAGCCGCAGAGAATTTTTCCGTGATCGCCGATGAAGAGGAGACCTTCGTCATCTTCTTCACCATCGCCTTTGAACGGGCGATCCTCTTCCAGTTCTTCGGGACGGGTCGGTTTGAGGCCGCCGTCATACCAAGTGAATTTGACGGGAGGCATATCGCCGTGCGCAGGGAAGTTGAAACGATTGATGCTCGCGATGGGATAGGTTTCGTCGTAGCGGTCGCTGGAGCTGGATTCGATGCTGGTGGGTGCTTCGAGCTTGAGAACGCGGAAGAGCGTGTCGAAACTGTAAGAACCCATGTCGCCGAGTGCGCCGCAGCCGAAATCGGTCCAACCGCGCCAACTGAAAGGAAGATAAACGCTGTTGTAGGGACGGGTCGGCGCTGGGCCGAGCCAGAGATCCCAATTGAAGCCATCTGGGACGGGCTCGGATTCTTTGGGGCGTTCGATGCCTTGCGGCCAGAAGGGGCGGCTGGACCAGTTTTGCACTTGGCGAACGGGGCCGATGGCGCCGGACCAGATCCATTCACAGAGGAGGCGAGTGGCTTCGGAGGCTTGATTGCCGACAGCAAGTTGCGTGGCGACGCCAGTTTCACGGGCGATTTCAGCGAGGCGGCGGGCTTCGTAGATGGTGTGGGTGAGCGGCTTCTGGCAAAAAACGTGTTTGCGCTTTTTCATGGCCGCGGCGGAGACGGCGGCATGGAGATTGTCGGTGGTGCCGACAACGACAGCGTCGAGGCCTTTTTCTTTTTCGAGGAGCTCGCGGAAATCAACATACGCGGAGCAACCGCGGTATTTCCCTGAAGGCTGCTGCGTGGCGTAATAGGCTTCGACCACTTTTTGCGCGGGTTCGCGGCCGGAGACGGCTGCGGTGGATTTGAGAGTGTGCGTGAGTTGGATGGGAGTGTCTGGACTTAGCCAATCCCAACCAGAACTGACGCCGAGCAATTTGTGGACGGAGTTAGCAAATTCATGGGTGCTCCATTGCGGATAGTTGGCGCCGGATTTGTTGACGTCACAGACGGCGATGGCTTGCACATCCGGCTGTTGCAGGAAATGGAGCATGACACGAAAGCCCTGCGCGCCGATGCCGATGAAGGCGAGGTTGAGTTTGTCGCTTGGCGGAACGTAGCCGATGCCGCCCAGGACGTGGCGCGGGACGATGGAAAAACCGAGAGCGGTTGCGGCGGATTGGGCAAGGAATTTGCGGCGAGAGGTTTTTTTCACTGGAGCGCCTCGACGGAAATGAGTTTGAGCGAGCCAGCAGTACTTTACACAGGTTTGAACCGGTTGAATACGGTTAAGCTTGCCAAGGGTTGTAGGAGCCGAAGTACCAGATGTGGCCTTCGAGGTCTCGGCAGGCGTAACCACGACCGCCATATTCTTCGTCGTGGATATCGATGAAGATTTGCGCACCAGCGGCTTTGGCGCGAGCGTAGTGGGCGTCGGTGTCCGCAACGACGACGTAACAGCTTTGCGTTTCTGCGCCGCCGATTTCGTCAGGCTGCTTCATCATTTTGCTGAATTCGTTGTCTTTGATGGAACCAAGCATGATCATGCCGCCGCCGAAGCTGAGTTGCGCGTGGGAGATGGTGTTGTTGTCGCCAGGAATGACGAGATGTTTTTCGAAACCGAATGCGTTGCAGAGCCAGTCGACGGCGGCAGGGGCGTTGCGGTAACGCATGCCGGGAATGATGGTTGAGCCGAGGGTAGGGATTGTTTTTGCAGTAGCCATAGCGTGGTTGCTCCTTACTGGAAATGCAGGATACCGGGTGAGTCTTGCATAAAGTACGGGCGGCGTCTTGGAAAAATTTCATGAAAAAGGGAAACCTGGAAGGCTGATTCTTGACGGCGGTGCGGGGCGTGGCTATGCTCGCTGGACTACAGTAAGCGATGCCCAGAGCGAAGATATTTCTAAATTACCGGCGGGCGGACAGCGAGGAGTATGTGCTGGGGCTAGGGGTGTGGCTGGACGCGCGCTTTCCGGAGCAAGTGTTCTGGGACAGGGACACGCTAGAACCCGGAACAAATTATCGAAATGAGATTAAAGCGACGCTGGAAGAGTGCGAGATCGTCATCGCTGTGATTGGGAAGGAATGGCTGGATATTCGGGATGAGCTGGGGAACCGGAGGCTGGAAAACGAAGACGATGTTTTGCGGCTGGAGTTGAGAGCGGCGCTGGGGCGGAAAATTCCAATTATTCCTGTGTTGGTTGGATCGGCGATGATGCCGAACGCCCGGGATTTGCCGGAGGATTTGAAGCCGCTGACGGATTGGAACGCGATGCGGCTGAGTGCGGACGATCCGCGCGGAAGTTACAAAAAATTGCATGACGTGATTTTCAAGTTGCTGGAGGAGCGCAAGAACCAGCGGGAGTTTGAAGAAAAGAAACGAAAAGAGGAAGAGGCCGCGCGAGCAGCGGCTGAGTTGAAAGCAAAAAGGGAAGCGGCGGAAAAAGCTGCCGCGGAAGAACGCGAGCGGAAAAAACGCGATGCGAAACCGGTTTTGACTGACGAGGACCGGAAGCAGTTGTGGGGATTTTTCGCAGGACTGGCGAAACTCGCGATTGCGGCGGTGATTGTTTATTACGTGGGTGGATTTGCATATGGGAAGTACAAGAGATGGACGCAATCGTCCGGGAAACAGCAGACGGACTCTAACAAGATTGATAACGGCGGGACGAACGTTGGCGGGAAGAAGTTGACATTGAACCCTGACCCTTATTTTACTCCCGCAAACAAGAGCAATCCTTTGGGGACGCTTACGAAAAAAGACGATTTGGGCAAAGGCGGGACTGATTCGAACAATATTAAGGACTGGCTCGCAAAGAAGCCGTCCGATCGCACATTGCATGGGCTCGACGCTCTAGCCAGATTGAGATTCCTGACTGGCGGAGACACTGTCTCTGATCTGAAGACGGGACTGACCTGGACGAAGAATGTATATGAACTTACGAGGGACGGTGGGAGGCCCGATTTTACCCCCGATAGCGCGGTAACTGGAGCTGACTCGAACGCAGTTGGAGGATACAAAGATTGGCGGGTGCCGACATTTGTGGAGTACCAAGCGATTGATGTGTCCGACTATCCGAGCTCTTTTGCGGTGACTCACTCACTTTACGCTACGACTTCCGGGCAATATTACAGGTTCACGAACAGCGGACTGACGAACGGCCAAGGAACGGATAACCTTCATTACGTAAGATTGGTCCGGGGAGTGGCAAAAAAATAAGACGGTTACAAAGAGATTGCGCCGCTTTATACAAGGATATTGTTACTTCTTATCAGCCGGCTTGGACGAACCAGAAAAATACTGAGCGAGTGGAACATAAATTGACCCCACTCTGGAGCCGGCGGGATCGCGGACGACAATGCAAAGTTGATCAGCATTGGGCAGGACGCGAATTTGACGGGTATCGGTGATTCCTTTCCGCAAACCAAGTTCGTAGGCCGATGAGTCGAAATCTGGGTGGAACGTGCGGTCATCCACCTTAAGAACCCGCCCGAGACTATCCAATTGAAGAAAAATGGATTGTAGCGTGCCGGCCCAATGATTTTCCTTCCGCTGCATATTGATTTCACGCAAATCGAGATGAAGCTCTGCGATCAAAATGCGTTCGTCGGAGTTTCCCGAAACTTGCGCGCGAACGTGGAGTCCGATTCCAGTAGCCGGGAGCCGGCTGGTTGCCAGTTGAACAATCGATGAGTGGTCGTTCTTGTCGGTGATCGTGGGGGCGTCGGGAATCGCGAAATATCCGGAGCGCGCCCGGACTTGAGCGCCGGGAGCGGCGACCTTTACTTTAATTTCGTGAAAACTGCCATCCCATCGGACTGAAGCGGGGGAATAGCTAAGCACATAAGTCGCTCGGGAGTCATTCATGGCGCGACGAATAGCGCCGGAGAGATCGTTGGTGTCATAAAAAGCTTTACCACCGGTGCGCTCGGCAAGAATGCGCATGGTGTCGAAGGTTCCGGGAGGTGCACGGGAAGGTAAATGTGTGTCCGTATCGTTAGGATCCCCAATGTGAGAGTCGAGGTCGTCATTGTTTGCGTTCACATTCGAACCGAGTAGTCCTCGTGCATCAACGGGGTACACGGCGATGTCGGCGCTGGTCAGAGCCTGCGCTGCCTTGTGGATATCGGATGTGAAATCCTCTCCGGTGTCATTGATCCAATTCAAATCAAACTTGTCATAGCCGAGACTGACGGGAAAACTCGAAGAGACCCAAACGAGACTCTTCCGGCCTTTGCGAGTTCCCAAATGATTGGAGATGGCAATGAGAGCAGCAACTGTGGCGCGCACGCGATCGTGAGTGGACTGGTTGGCGACGCGCTGATCGAACGCGAGCCGGAAGGCTTGGCGTTCAGAAGCTTGGCCTGCGGGGGTCGAAGGGTTCGGCGAGTTCAGACTGGGATCAGCCAGTTGGGAGTTGTTTAACTCGCGTGTGGTCTTGCTGTCATAACCAGCGAGAACCTGGCGAAGGGCTGAAGCGTCGATTGTGAAGTCATGAAGGATTTGCAGGTTGTTGCCGAGCCAATAGAGGGCAACGTAATCCTGCGGCCGAATCTCCTGGAGTGCACGAAGAACCTGTCTGCGAGCGAGCGTTTGGTCGGAGGCTTCGGTGTTGAGGCCATCCAGAAGAATGACCGTAACACTGGAGGGTAAGTTGGTCAGTTCTTCCGGGCGGTTAGTGTACGTGCCGGGAGGAAGAGAGGAAAAAGAAAGAGCAGTGGGAAGATTCGTTTCAGCGCTGAAGAGTTCTATCTTTTGGGACTTGCCGTTATCGAGAATGGAGAAGTCCTTTTCCGCGAGCCCGGTGATGGGGTTGCCATGCTTGTCGTTGACGACGACATTCACCTGAACAAGACGCGTGGTGACGCGAAGAACTGGAGAAGGGGTGGGGATTCCTGCGGACGACGGTGTCCGCTGTTGTTGTGCGTTACCGGGAGTTGCAGTGAGCCCCAAGCTAGCACAAGAGAGGAGGAGAAAGAATTGGCGGATCGAAAAACTCGAAATTCTGAGGGGCATGCGCCGGCCTTAAGCTGATGAGATTGTATACCGCTTAGAAGCCGGCACTGCCAGATGCGTTTGCTTGATGAGTTTAGTCTGCGGAGGCGGCTTTGGTTTTCCCAGGCGCGTCGACTTTGACGAGCGGAACGTCCACGAGATGTTCGGAAAGGAACCAGACCTGGAGCTCGTTGGTGCGGATGATGTCGCTGACGAGGAGATCGTTGGTGCCATCGTCGCCGGCTTCGGAAGCTTGTTTGGCCATCGTGCGTGCTTCCTTGAGAAGGATTTCATGCGCTTCAAGCAAGCGAGAGATCTGTACCGGAGCTTCTTCGCGGCCGCGTGGCGGGCGAGGGATGATGGTGGTTTCGGCGATGTCTGCGGCCATGGCGAGGCTTACGCCTCCGAGAAGCTGAATACGCTCTGCGACGGTATCCACGAGTTCGTCCTGCTCTTCGTAGTGCTTATCAAAGAGAAGATGAAGTTGGTAAAAGGTATGGCCGACGACTTGCCAATGATGCTTTTTGTAAAGATCGCGGAGAGTGATGGTGTCGGCCAGAATTTGGTTGAGATTTTCGACGCTGGCTGCACAGACGTTCTCGTCAAGGGCGATGGAAAGTTTTGCGATTTTTCCGTAGGGCTGAATTTCCTGAGAATGCTGGTGCAGGATGGGGCGGGCGCGTTCTGTTCCGTCTTGCGGATTGCTGGGCGGCGTTTTCTTAGCCATGGGACTCTCCTTTGAGATAAAGCAGACCTCGAGGTGTGCCGCTCTTTGGATGCGACAGGTAGGGGGCAGGTGGCAGTCTTTATTTTTCATTTAGAGTTAGGTGGAGGAAGAAGCCGCGGCGTTTTCCTGTTTCTGTAAGTGATAGATAATAAGGAGTTTACTTAAAAATAGTTCTAGTACGCGGGTATGATCCGGCGGTAGGCCCAGCAGTGTTTCAAAATGGACCGCTGTACCATAGTTCGGGTTTTTGGCTTGGCTCAACCTGTCCCTACGGACAGGTTGCACTCAATGAAGGACAGGTCCCCAGCAGAGTGCAGTCGACTCAACAAAGAGTCCGAATCGTAGAGCCGAGGTTGCGGGACCATGAAGCTGTTGCTGACGTTTCTCTTCGCTGCCACAGGAATTCTTTTTGCAGAGCCGAAAACTTATGTGGACGCGCTGCGGTCGTACAACGGCGCGGCGTATTTGGATGAGACCTGCTCCGCATTGATTTGTAAAGCGCACGATCGCGTTTCGAAAAAACAGATCCATTGCACGGCAAAGGAATTGTGGGAAGGCTGCGGAGGGAATTTGGAAGAAGTGACTGAAGCTGAGAGTTTTGCGCAGCTTGATTGGAGCAAGGTTAAAGCGGGCGACGTGCTGGCAGTGAATGGAGTTCACGTAGTCGCATATTTGGGTGAAGGACAGTGCATTGATTCGGATCCGCTGCAGGGTGGCGTGGCTGAAGTGAGTGCGGCGACTCTGTCACAGAAAACGAACGACACTTGGTTCAATGGACGGGTGCGAGTGGAGCGCTGGGTGAACTAAGCCAAGTTTCAGAAGGAATTCGGTCGCGGATTGGCGAGAGCCAGTCCGCGATTTTTGTTTTTGGGGTGGATTAGTCGGCTGGAGAGTTTGTTGCGGGGGAAGGAACTGATAACGCGCTGGCGCGTGTTACGTAGAGGGAAAGAAGCAGAGATGATGTAAGGAGAGTGGCGGCGACGAGATAGGGCGCTCCGGGAAGATGGATTCTTGCAGTTGGAGAAATTGCGGCGGCAAAGACTTGCGTGTAAAGAATCGGGCCGGCCATGCCGGTGAGCGCGCGAAGGGAATTGATGCCGCCTTGCAACTTGCCTTGGGAAGAATGGTCGACGTGTTTGGCCATAAGTGATTGAATGGCGGGCGCAGCAATACCCCAAAGCGCGATGAAGGGAATAGTGGCGAGGATGACCCATCCTTGCCTGGCAAGGCCAAAGCAGAGAAAACCGAGTGAACCGTAGATGAGGCCAGAAGCGAGACTGACGCGTTCGCCGAATTTTTTCACGTAAGGGCCAACCAAAATTCCGGAGACAAGGGCAGCGCTAATGCCGACAACGCCAAGAGAAAGGCCGACGTTGCGACTATTCCAAGCGTATCGGTATTCGGTATAGATAGCCCAGATAGATATGAGCGATTGATGGGCGAGATAGTAGAGCGTGATGACGACTGCGAGGCCAGCAAGTTCCGGGTGAGAGCGAAACAGCTTCAAAGAGCCGAGGGGATTGGCCATGTGCCAGGCGGATTTTGCGCGGCGTTCCTTGGGGAGAGATTCGGGCAAAACGAAGAAACCGTAGAGAGCGTTGATGAGGCTGAGCGCGGCCGCAGCCCAAAACGGATAGCGCAAATTGTAAGACCCGAGTAATCCGCCAACGACAGGACCGATAACGAAGCCCAGGCCAAAAGCGGCGCTAATTAAACCGAAAGCCTTGGCACGTTTGTCGGGAGTGGTGGTGTCCGTGACGTAGGCGAAAGCGGTTGAAACGTTGGATGCGGTTATACCTGAGATTAGCCGGCCAACAAAAAGCCAACGAAGCGACGGAGCTAAGGCCATAAAAATATAGTCCACGCTGAAACCGAAACAAGACAGGAGGATGACCGGACGGCGACCGAAGCGGTCGGACCAGGCTCCAAGAATAGGAGAACAAACGAATTGCATAGCGTTCCATGCAAAGCCGAAATAGCCGATCATGAGAGAAGTACGCCCAAAATCTCCGCCTTCGAAGTTTCTGACGAGATCGGGCAAGACGGGGGCGATGATGCCAAAGGAGAGAAAGTCCAAGGCAATCATCGCAAGAATAAAAGTGAAAGCGGCACGACTTGGTTTCGTACTTTCGATGGGCGCCGAGGGCGAAGACACGGAATTCCTCTGTCTGCAATTGTAACGGCGAAGCAGGCGAGACGGGAAGAATTCACGTAGCGGGGATGCTGAAATTCGACAATAGCGTCAGAGGAAAAGAAAGCGCGCCCTCGCCTGGTTGTGCAGTGCGAGGACGCGCCTTGTGTTGGAAAACAGTTTGTTAGAAGCGAATTACCGATTGCCGGCCGGTTCTGCGGACTTGCTCGGAGTTGCGGCAGCTTCCTGGCCGAGTTCGAGGGTGTACTTCTTGCCTGCAACGAAGACTGCGGTGAGAGACTTGGAGCCGTCTGTTTCACCCTTCGTGGCGTAGCCGGTGCTCGCGGCGGCCGACTTGGTTGCTACGATTTTTGCCGGCACTGTGGCGAGAGTGTCCTTACCCTGGCGAATGCTGAGTTGTGCGTTATCGCCAGTGCCATCCCATTCGACATCGTACTTGCCGGGAGCCAGAGTCTTGCCGTTGACCTTCACGTTTTCGTAGACCTTGACGGAAGCCTTTTCGCCTGCGAAGGCAGCCGTAGCCAGGAAGAGAGAAGCGCCAAGCAGAAGACCTTTGGAAATGTTCTTGGTGTTCATAGAAATCCTTTCGAGTGTCGCGAAATTTTCTCCGGTGTTCGCTGAACGCTGCCGAAGAAGCGCGCTTGTGATTCACAAAGTTTGACGTTGGAGAGTGATTGCTGTTGCGGTTTTCGGCGGGAAATTTGAGTTAACGCTACAGTCAGGGGCTTAAGAAAAACGATTTAGCAGCATCGAAAGAATTTGTGTATCCGCGGCCCTTGCACTTGAAAAACGGGCAGTTAGGCGGATCAGACTTCGAGGATGACCGGGAGAATCAAGGGGCGTTTCGACGTTTGCTTGTTGATGTAGCGTTTTAGGTCGACGCGGATTTTTTCTTTGATTACGGACCAATCGGACATTTCTTCGGGGTTGGAAGTGTTAATGGTGCGTAACACGACGTCGCGCGCGCCCGCCATGAGATCGCTGCCGTTGTCGCTGATGAAACCGCGCGTGACGATTTCTGGCTGCGATTCGAGATTGCCGGTGTGCTTATCGATCGCGATGATGGGAACGACGACGCCATCTTCGGAAAGGTGTTTGCGTTCTCGGACGACGACTTCTTCAATTTCTTCGAGCGAGCCTGAGTCAACGAGGACACGTCCGGCGGTGACGGGATCCCGGAGGAAGGCGCCGTCTTCGTTGAATTCGAGGCAGTAGCCGTCTTCAAGAAGAAGAATTTCCCCGGAAACGACACCGAGCTGATGCGCGAGCGCGGCGTGGCGGAAGAGATGGCGATATTCGCCGTGAACAGGAATGAAATATTTGGGCTTTACGAGTTGGAGAAGAAGTTTTTGTTCTTCTTGACTAGCGTGACCGGAAACGTGAATGACGCCGGCGGAATTGTCGTAATAAACGAGCGCGCGGCGGCGGAACATATGATCGAGCATCCGGAAGATGGCTTTTTCGTTTCCGGGAATGATGCGCGAGGAAAGAATGACGGTGTCATTTTCATCGACGGAGACGAAACGATGATTGTCTACGGCGATGCGGGAAAGAGAGGACATTGGTTCGGCTTGCGAGCCGGATGCCAGAATGACGATTTTGCGCGGTTCGAATCCGCGAATGTCCTGTGCGCGAACAACCATGCCATCCGGAATGCTGAGGCATTCAAGGTTGTGCGCGATTTCGACGTTGTCCACCATGCTGCGGCCAACGAAAGCGACTTTGCGACCGACGCGACCGGCGATGTCAATGACTTGCTGAATGCGATGAACGGAAGAAGCGAAACACGAAAGAATGACGCGGCGCGGCGCGGAACGGCAAAGCTCTTCGATGCGCGGGACGATGGCACGCTCGGAAGGGGTGTAGCCGGGGCGCTCGACGTTAGTGGAATCGGAAAAAAGGGCAAGGACGCCTTCGTTGCCGTAGCGAGCGAAAGTGGCGACGTCAAAGCCTGCGCCGTTGACGGGCGTGTGATCGATTTTGAAATCGCCGGTGTGAATGATGACTCCGGCTGGGGTACGGACGGCAAGAGCGACGCAATCGATCGTGCTGTGCGTAACGGGAATGAATTCGATTTCGTAAGGGCCGATTTCGATGCGGCGGCCCGGAATGACTTCACGCAGGGTGGTGGAATCGAGCAGGCCGGCTTCTTCGAGGCGCTTCTTGACAAGTGCGAGCGTGAATCGCGTGCCGAAAACAGGGACGTTTAGATCGCGGAGGATGTAAGGAAGGGCGCCGATGTGGTCTTCGTGGCCATGAGTAAGGACGATAGCGCGGACGAGATGGCGATTTTGTTTGAGATAAGAGATATCCGGAATGACGAGGTCGATGCCGAGGAGTTCGGATTCGGGAAACATCATGCCGGCGTCAATGACGATAATGTCGTCGCCGAAGCGAAGCGCCATCATGTTCATGCCGAACTCGCCGAGACCACCAAGAGGAATTGCGAAAAGCGATTGCGATGAAGACTTGCTCAAAGAGATTTCAGCTCCCGTCGTTAATAGGGAATCGTATCACAGGGGAGAGTGGGCAGCGTCCAACGATGCTGGCCACGTGGCTGCCCGCCAGTCACAAGATGACTGCAAAACTTATTCCTTTGAGCCAGTGAAAAGGTGGACGACGACCACGAGTATGACGGCGCCGACGGTTGCGGCAGCGAGCGAATAGAGGAAGCCGCCGGTTCCAGTGCCTATTTCGAGCTTGCGGAAAATCCAGCCGCCGAGGACAGAGCCGATCAAGCCGAGCAGGATGTCCGTGAGGCACCCATAGCCGCGGCCGCGAGCGATTTTTCCAGCGAGCCAGCCCGCGATGAGGCCGAGAAGGATCCAGCTTACGAGACCACGATCGATTACAACCCCAAAGATCTGATCCACGTGCGCGAGTGCGAGAAAAGCGGAGAACATGCAGGCTCCTTGATCAAATTGATGTGGACTGTAGTTTGAAGTGTAGCAGAGAAGGGCAGTGTTTATTCCCAGCCGTTTGTCAGGTCAAAACCGAAATCACGTCTTGAACCATTGCTTCTACGACGAATTTCCGACTGAGGCCCAGCTCGCGCAGTTCGCCCTGGGCGATGGCGTCATAGGTTCGCTCGGTTGTGTAAAGGTGAATGACGTCTTCTTCGCGGCGGTGGGATGGTGTTTGTCTTTTCTTGCGTAGTTCGGCCATCAGGTCGAGTTGACGCTTCCGTTGCTTTCGGTAAAAACGGCGCACGGTAGCGTCGCTGAAAACGAGTTCCCGCAAAGACGACCTCAACCCACGCCAGCGGGTATGAAAGTCTATCGATAACGCGACAAGTTGGCGCGCTATATCGCGGTTTGAACCCCCGGCGAAAAGCACTTTTTCAACTTCTTTCCACTGCGAGGCGACCCAGGTTTCGTAGGCGGCCAAGAAGATTTCGCGCTTGTCTTTGAAATGCTTGTAAAAAACACCAGTCGAATAGCCGGCTGCTTTCGCAATGCGATTGGAATCCGTCCCATGATATCCGGCACGGTTAAAAAGGATAGCGGCCGCGGCGACCAGGCGATCGCGGGTCTGCTGAGGAGAACCGCGGCGGGGCCGTGGCGGAGCCAGCTTGCGCTTCGCTTGAAGAGTCATGGCGTCCTCTTGACAACAATCTTCTTAAGATGATATCTCTATCACTTATAGTGATGCAATATTCACTAAGAACATGTGATTGTGGACGGCTTGAGTGCTGTTCGGAGGGAAATAAATGCGTTACCTGTACCCGGTTGGGAGAATTCTCTTTGCTTTGATTTTTATTACTGCGTCACCGCGCCATTTCACCCATGAAGGCATTCAGCACGCGGCAGACTTGGGAGTGCCGGTTGCGAGCCTGGCTGTCCCAATATCCGGCGTGATGGCGCTTGTCGGAGGACTCAGCGTTGCCTCTGGTTATAAGGCGAAATGGGGCGCCTGGTTGCTTGTCGCTTTTCTTGTTCCCGTCACTTTTATGATGCATGCGTTTTGGAGATTGCAAGATCCAGCTATGGTTCACACTCAGCAGGCCATGTTTGCTAAGAATTTGTCCATGCTCGGTGCGGCATTGCTTCTTACGCAGTTTGGCGCTGGGGCGATGAGTTTTGATCAAAAGGGAAAGACGCAGGATGACTAGCTTCCGGCGGGTTGTTGTTGTGTCATGCAGTGAATGGTGCCAAGGCCGAGAACGAGATCGCGGCAATAGATGCCAATGACTTCACGATCAGGAAAATGTTTGGCGATGATATTGAGTGCGACGCGGTCGTTCGAATCGTTGAAAATGGGGACGAGAACGAGTTTGTTGGCAATGTAGAAATTCGCGTAGCTAGCGGGAAGGCGCTGGTTGTTGAAATAGACCGGCGCTGGCATAGGGAGTTCTTCGACACGGAGCGGTTCGCCGTCTTGGTCTTTGCTTTGCTTGAGCAAATCAAGATTTTCTTGAAGATGAGTGTAGTTTGTATCAGTAGAGTCTTCTTCAAAGATTGTAAGAACGGTATTTTCGCTAACAAAACGAGAGAGGTCATCCACGTGGCCGTGGGTGTCGTCGCCCGCAATGCCGTTTTTCAGCCAAAGAACATTGGTCACGCCAAGCTGATTGCGAAAGACTTCTTCGTAGTCCTGCTTTGAAAATCCAGGATTGCGCTCCTGGATCTTGCTTTGCAGACATTCTTCAGTGGTGAGAAGTGTGCCCCGGCCATTGATGTCAATAGAGCCGCCCTCTACGACGACGCGTTTGCCTTTGTGCATAGGCAGAAAGAGTTTCTTTTTTTGAGATTTGTTGGCGGTGACGACGATCTTGGCGTCTTTTTTGTGGTTGGGATATTTGGCCCAGCCGTTGAAGACGAAGTTGTTGAAGGCGACTTCGCCCGCGACGTTCTTAACGCAGATGGGGCCGGAGTCGCGCATCCAGCCACGATCGGTAGGAATGCGGAAGAACGTGACGGCTTCGAGATTGACGTGAGATTTGTTCAGGATGGTGCGGACGCGAGATTCAGCTTCGCGGCTTTCCACGAAGAGAAAAACTTTTTCAACACGAGCGAGATGACGGACGATTTCGGCGAACGCCCAGGGAATTGGTGCGAATTTGCCGGGCCAGTCGGTGAGTTCATGGGGCCAGCCGAGCCAGGTGGCTTCGTGGGGCTCCCACTCTGCGGGCATACGGAAACCGAGCTGATGCGGCGTTTCGTTCAAATTCGATTTGGTCATTCGCCGAGCCAGCGGTTGAGGATGGGTTGATAGGCGTCGATGCGGCGATCACGGAAAAAGGGCCAATTACGGCGGGTTTCTTCGCTCTTCTTAGAATCGCACTCGACGACAAGGATTTCTTCTCTTTCGCTGCCCGCCTGTGCGGCAATTTGGCCGAAAGGATCGGCGACGAAAGAGTTGCCCCAGAATTCGAGTCCGGGATCGCCATTTTTCGGATCACCTTCGTAGCCAACGCGATTTACGACAGCAACGTAAGTTCCGTTTGCGATAGCGTGAGCACGCTGGATAGTGCGCCACGCATCGAGTTGCGCTGCGCCGAATTCGGCTTTTTCTTTGGGATGCCAACCGATGCTTGTCGGATAGAAGATGACTTGCGCACCGCTGAGTGCGGTGAGGCGCGAGCCTTCCGGATACCACTGATCCCAGCAAATTTGGATGCCGATGCGGGCGTACTTCGTATTGAAATTCGGGAAACCGAGATCGCCCGGCGTGAAATAGAATTTTTCGTAGTAGAGCGGATCGTCGGGAATGTGCATCTTGCGGTATTTGCCGAGATAGGTGCCATCAGCGTCGAGGACTGCACAAGAGTTGTGATAAACGCCGGGCGCGCGGCGTTCGAAAAGGGAAGCGACGATGGCGACTTTCTTTTCTTTTGCGACTTGCGCGAAGGCGTCGGTTGTCGGGCCGGGAATGGCCTCAGCGAGATCGAAGAGCGCGGCGTCTTCGGTGCGGCAGAAATATTCTCCGCGGAAGAGTTCGTCCATGCAGATAATTTGCGCGCCAAGCGCAGCCGCTTCTTTTATTTTCTCGATTGCGTGAGAAAGATTTTCTTCGGCGTTTTTCGTGGATTTCATCTGCACGAGGCCGATGGTGAATTTGTCCGCCATATTTGTATCGTAACATGTGCGGAAATATTTGCAGAGCGATGAGAAAGAACTTTGACGGAACGGAATGAGAAAAAGTAAGATGCGCAGAGAAATCCACCAGGGAAGTTCCGTTCTTGCGCGCGAAATACATTTGTAATGCGCGATTCACACAACTCGTTAGGAGAAAAATGGCGAAGGCAAAAAAGGCGGAGAAGAAGGCGAAGAAGACTTCCGACAAAACCGTGACAGGGCGCGTGCTGCATGATCCTGTGCGAGACAAGCTGCGGCCGATTTTTCCGCTCGACCTTTCGAAGTGTACCTCAATTGATTTATTGGTCCGCGCGATGGGAGATACAGCCTATACCGCACGGCAAGTGGGAGACGGTGCCGACGTTTTGGAGGCGATGGCACGCGATAAGGATTGTTTTGTGGTGATGACGCTGGCCGGTGCGTTGACCGTCGGCAAGATGGGGCTGGTTTTTTGCGATTTGATTGAGAGCGGCGTGGTGAACGCGATTGTCTCCACGGGAGCCTTGATGGCGCACGGGCTTGTGGAAGCGACCGGACTTTCGCATTTCCGCTACGATCCGACAAAGATGGATGACAAGGAGCTTTTTCACGCGGGGTATAACCGCGTTTACGATTCGCTCGAGCCGGAGACGAATCTGGATCACGTGGAACACGTAATGGATCACATCCTCGACGAGTGGGATGACGAGGAGATTGTTTGTAGCTGGAAGTTGCATCGGAGGATCGGGGAATATCTTCACAGCACTGCGCCTGGCAGAGGGATTCTGAAGTCTGCATATGAACGTAACGTGCCGATTTTTGTTCCGGCGTTTTCGGATTCCGAGCTGGGAATTGATTTTGCTTTGCACAAGATAACGAGACAAAAACAGAACCGGCCGGTACTGCGATTCGATCCATTTGAGGATTTTGAGAAATTTGCGGACACCATGCTGGCGACAAAGAAAATGGGGATTTTTACGGTGGGCGGCGGAGTGCCGAGGAATTGGTCGCAGCAATTTGGCGTGTACGCAGAATTACTGGCACGGCGTGGATATAAGAACCTGCCATTGAAAAGATACAACTACGGATTGCGGATTTGTCCTGAGCCCGTGCATTGGGGCGGATTGAGCGGAAGCACATACACTGAAGCGGTTTCCTGGGGGAAATTTGTGCCGCCGGAAGAGGGCGGGAAATTTGCCGAAGTATTTGAAGATGCGACAGTGGCGTTGCCGCTTGTGGTGGGCGCTGTGCTTGAGCGGATCGGATATTTCAAACGTTAATTAGGTGAAAGCGGGCGGCAAAGAGTGCGAAGATTTTTCGCTTGACATATAAGCAAATACTTATTAGTGTTTGCCCTCGCATGAAGAGTGATTTTCGAAAAGGAAGCACGGTATTTCGGGCGATCGCCGACCCGACGCGGCGTGCGCTGCTCGACATGCTGCTGTTGCGGGAACAGTCGGTGAATGAGCTGCGCGTGCGGTTTCGCGTTTCCCAGCCGGCGATTTCGCAGCATTTGAATGTGCTGCGGCGAGCCGGATTGGTGCGCGTGCGAAGAGACGGACGGCGACGAGTTTATCAATTGAATGCGGAACCGATTGCGGCGATTTACCGGTGGGCGGGCAGCTATAAAGCATTTTTCGATCCCGAAGGTCACGCGTGGATACTGCGGGAGAAGTCATCACGGGGATAGGAGGCGAATATGTCCATCAAGGGGGCCGCACCGGAGCATTTGCGAATCACTCCGCATCTGATGGTGAAGAATACGAAGGAAGCGATTGCATATTATCAGGAGGCGCTGGGCGCGGAAGTCTTGTACCTCGCGCCACTGCCAAACGGCGAAAACATGCACGCGCATTTGCGAATTGCGCAGACAGTGGTGATGCTGACGCAGGAGGATAGTGATCCCAAGAGACAAAAGGAGCGGAGTCCCGGAGGGCTGGCGGCTCCTCAAACTCTGGGTGGAACAACCGTCATCTTCGAACTGTACGTTGATGACGTGGATGCATCATTCGAAAGCGCCGTAAACGCCGGAGGTACACCTCTAATACCGCCCGCCGACGCGTTCTGGGGCGACCGGTACAGCTGGATTCTTGATCCGTTCGGTTATATTTGGGCGCTTTCCACAAAAAAGGAAGAATTGACACAGGGCGAAGTGCAAAACCGAATGGAGGAACTGTTTGAAAAAATGAGCCACGGAGAGTGCGGTTCGCGGGAATGAGGAATTCGCCCCGGGGTGGCGATACTTTTTGTGAAAGGGAAGCACATGGAGTGAACAAAATGGCGAAGGCAAAAGTTCAGGCGTTGTATGACGTTCATCCCGGCGTGGCGATGGTACAGAAGTGGGTCGCCGAGCTGAAAGAGAAAACGGGCCGCTCGCTGGAAGAGTGGATGGCGTTTGTGAAGAAGGAAGGGCCGAAGGACGAAAAGAATCAGCGCGAGTGGCTGAAGATTCAACACAAGATGGGAACAAATTCGGCATGGTGGATTGCGGCGAGAGTTGCGGGAAAAGAGTCGGAAGAGGATTCTCCGGAAAAGTATCTGGCAGCGGCGCCGGAGTATGTGGAGAAACAGTACGCGGGCAAGAAGGAAGCCCTGCGACCGATTTTTGAGGAACTGTTGAAGCTTGGAAAATCGATTGGTTCCGATGTGAAGATAAGCCCATGCCTGACGATGGTTCCACTCTATCGCAACCATGTATTTGCACAGATCAAACCGACAACGAACACGCGTGTGGATTTTGGGCTGGCGCTTACGCATTACAAAGGAAAATTGCCGAAGCGATTGGTAGATACGGGCGGACTTGCGAAGAAAGACAGGATCACGCACCGCATTGAGATTACCGATGTGAAGCAGATTGATGCAGATGTGAAGAAGTGGTTGAAAACGGCGTACGAGCTGGACGGGAAGGATTTGTGAGTTGTCCGTTCACGCTCGGAATGACAACGTGTGAAGTTTAGGGACCCTCGCAAGTTTTAGTGTGGACGACATCAAAGAGGAGCGCGATATATCGTCCCCTATATATATAATCTAACTACGAAACAAAAAACTGGAACTCGAAGAGGCTAGTCGTCTTCGCCAATGAGGATAGCGGCGCCGAGGACTGTCGTCCATAGGCCGCGCTTGTCGCCGACAGCGGATTGCGTGACGTTCATGGTGCGGACGATTTTGTTCGAGATGCGGTAGACCTCTTTTTTCTCGTCCCAGCTTAGATCCGGATCAAATTCGACGTTAAGCGTAGTGGCGAGCATTTCCGCCGCGAGCTCTTCCCCGTATTCGCCGGCAACTTCCTCGGTTTCGCCGAAGGAATGATGCTCAGAGAGATAGCCGTACATGGATTTGTCGCTGGGGAGGGCAAGCCCAATGCTGGCGGCGATGAGGCGGTGCGGTTCCTTGGTGGAATTTTCGCTGATGACCGTGAACGCGACTTGGCCAGGCTTGATGTGCTTTAAACCTTCGCTGCGGGAAATCAATTTACAATTCGGAGGAAAAATTGAGGAGACACGGACGATGTTACAAGCCGCGATACCCGCGTTGCGTAACGCGAGCTCAAAACTCGAAAGCCTTTCCCGATGTTTACCGACGCCTTTGGTGAGAAATATTTTCTTAGCGACGAACGCCATGGTGTCGGTATGGAGCCTCCGTATATGAGCTGGGCGAGAAAAAATCGCGCAAAGAAAAAGTAACAAGAACACTAGTGAGAGTCAACGTCATTTGAAGTGCGAAAGGAGAAAGTTACAGGAAGATGAACACTGTGGAACGCGCGAACTATTCGCCAGTAACGTGCTGAATCAATTTTCCGAGCGGACGGCACAGCGCGGTGACTTTGGTGAGGTCATCGGAGGTGAAATCCGGTCCGGCCGAGGCTGCGCTGGTGCCTTTGCGGCTAACTTGCAGCACTCCGACGACTTTATCTCCGCAAACAATTGGCGCGCTCACGATTTTTTGAATCGCTTCCGCGCTGAGTGATTCCGTCTTTACGCCTTCGAAGACACTTGCGTGACGGGTTTCGTGAAAATGATTGTCAACCTCAGTGCGATTTTCGCGAGCCGTGCGAGCGGCAAGAGCAGAGGGACTGGAAAGCGGAATGAAGCCGACGTTTTTTAGTGCTTGGGGGACGAGAAAATGGAGATGACGCCACTTTGTGGAGACGGCGAGTATCGCAACTTCTTCGGCTTTAACGCCGAGCGATTTTGCGATACGTTCCGCGAGCGAAGGCAAGGAAATTTCTTGCTCGCCCGGTTTTTGATTGCTGAGGGCTGCGGCTAAGCGCTCAAGTTCAGAGACAAGACCTGCGCTGCTCATGGGACCGTGAGTTTCCGTTTGTTCCCGCCGCCGGAGAGAGGTCGAGGGGAGTTTCTTTCAAGATACCAGTGAGCCGGTGTATTTAAAGCAGAAAAATTTCTGGAGGTTTCAAAATGTTTGAAGAGTGGATGGATTTGCGCAGTCAATTCCGGCTGCTATACTAGATATGCCGCGAGTGAAGAATGTTTCCTCTGTATCGCGCAAGCGAATGGAAGGAAACGCCAGCGGCGGAGAGGGCATGTCCGCAACGGCAACCCGGCCTGATTCAAGTTATCTCCTTCGCAAGCTCCATTCTCTATCCGGCGTCCTTCCTGTTGGAGCGTTTCTCGCTGAACATTTCTGGTCGAACAGCGCCGCGTTAGTAAGCGCGCGGAAATACGACGACGTTTCGCAAGAGCTACAGACGATTCCATTCCGGTTGCTAGTGGAGTGGGCGGCGATTTTTTTGCCGATTTTGTTTCATGGTGGATACGGCATTTATATCTGGCTGCGCGGAAAATCAAACGTTTCGCAATATCCCTGGGTTGGGAATTGGATGTACACATTTCAGCGATATACGGGACTGATCGCATTTGCGTACATTGCATGGCACTTGTACACGGAGCGCTGGTTGACGCACGGGAAGTCGACTTACGCGTCGGTTGCCGCAGATATGCGGAATCCCCTGTATCTCGCATTTTTTGTGATCGGGATCGTGGCTACGTCGTTTCACCTGGGCGTGGGGATTTGGAATTTTCTTTGCAAGTGGGGACTGGCTGCGACAGTGCGGGCGCAGAACGCGGCGGGGAAGTTGGGCGTGCTGGTGGGATTTACGTTTAGCCTTGTGGGAATTTTGATTGTGCTGAGTTTTCGACTGAACTGGCACCCGTTTAGCTGGTACGTCACAACGAAATGAGACAGCCAAAGATCATTATTGTAGGTGGTGGATTGGCGGGGCTAATGGCCACGATTCGCGTGGCGGAAGCCGGTGTGCCCGTCGATCTGTTTTCGATTGTGCCGGTGAAGCGATCGCACTCGGTTTGCGCGCAGGGTGGAATCAACGCGGCGAAAAACCAGAAGGGCGAAGGCGATACAGCTGCGAAACATTTCGACGACACGATTTACGGCGGCGATTTTCTGGCGAACCAGCCGCTCGTGAAGCGCATGTGCGAGGCGGCGCCGGGGATTATTGATTTGCTCGACCGAATGGGCGTGATGTTCAACCGCACGCCGGAAGGTTTGCTCGATTACCGGCGGTTTGGCGGGACGCTGTATCACCGCACGGCGTTTGCCGGTGCGACGACCGGGCAGCAATTGCTCTATGCTCTGGATGAACAGGTACGAAGGCACGAGTCCGAAGGAAAAGTGAAGAAATACGAAGGGTTCACGTTTCTTTCCGCGGTGCTCGATGATGCTGGAATTTGCCGTGGCGTTTGCGCGATGGATTTGCGTTCGATGGAAGTGAAGACGTTCCCGGCGGACGCGGTAATTGTTTGTACGGGTGGCGTTGGCGCGATTTTTGGCCGTTCGACGAATTCTGTGGTGTGCACCGGTTCAGCGCAGTCCGCGCTATTCCAACAAGGTGTCGACTACGCAAACGGGGAATTCATTCAGGTGCATCCGACTGCGATTCCAGGCGAGGACAAGCTACGGTTGATGAGCGAGTCTGCGCGCGGTGAGGGCGGACGTGTCTGGGTGCCGCGAAACCCCACGGATAAGCGGCCCGCGAAGAGCATTCCGGAAAACGAGCGGTTTTATTTTTTAGAGGAGTGGTATCCGAAGTACGGAAATCTGGTGCCGCGAGACATTGCGACGCGTGCGATTCACCGGATTGTGTTCCAGGAAAAATTGGGATTGGCCGGACAGCAGGCAGTCTATCTTGACGTCAGCCACATTCCACGCGAAACGCTGGACCGCAAGCTTGAGGGAATTCTGGAGATTTACGAAAAGTTTCTCGGCGTGGATCCCCGCGAAGAGCCAATGAAGGTTTTTCCGGGAATGCACTACACCATGGGCGGCATGTGGGTGAATGCGGAAGATCAGGCCACGAACGTACCCGGGATTTTTGCCGCTGGCGAGTGCGAATATCAGTATCACGGCGCGAACCGATTGGGTGCAAATTCGCTAGTGAGTTGCATTTTTGGCGGCGGGCTGGCTGGACCGTCGGCAGTGAAATACGCGAAGAATTTGGATAAGGGTACAGAAGCGACTGATGCGAGCGTGTTTGCGGACGAGCAAAAACGGCAGGAAGCGAAGAATCGGGAACTGATTTCGCGCGAAGGCGGCGAGAATTTAATGGTGATTTGGCGCGAGTTAGGCGACGTGATGACCGAGCATGTCACAGTGACGCGCATCAACAAGAATCTGGAAGCTGCAAGCGCGAAGTTGATGGAGCTTGCCGAAAGATTCGGCCGAGTGAATCTGAGCGACCGAACGATGTGGTCGAACCAGACACTGAACTTCGCCCGCGAGTTGGGGAATATGCTGCTGCTGGCGCGGGTGATCACACTGGGCGCGCTGGCGCGCAACGAATCGCGAGGCGCGCACTATAAACCAGAGTTCCCGGACCGCGATGATGCGAACTGGCTCAAGACGACGCGTGCGAAGTATGTGAACGGCGAAATCAAGTTGACCTATGAGGCGGTCGATATTTCGCAGATTCCACCGCGCGCCCGGCGATACGACGCGGCGAAATGACAGCGAGAGCTTATGGCTGAGAAGAAACAGGTCATTGTTCGAATCAAGCGGCAGGCATCGCCGAAAGAAGCGGTGCGTTGGGAAGAGTTTGCGTTGCCGTGGCGGCCTTCGATGAATGTCATCATTTGTCTGCGCGACATTGCGGAAAATCCCATGACTCGCGATGGCAAGAAAACGACTCCGATTTCTTACGATTCAAATTGTCTGGAAGAGATTTGTGGCTCCTGCGCGATGCTGATCAACGGCAAAGCGCGCATGGCGTGCTCGGCGCTGGTGGATTCGCTGGAGCAGCCGATTCGCATCGAGCCACTGAGCAAGTTTCCCTTGGTGCGTGATTTGGCGGTGGACCGGCAGTTCATGTTCGAGAGCCTGAAGCGCGTGAAGGCGTGGATTCCGATTGACGGCACTTACGATCTTGGCGAAGGGCCGCGCATTGCGCCGGAAGTGCAGGAAGTTGGCTACCCTCTTTCGAATTGCATTTCCTGCGGCAGTTGCCTCGAAGTCTGCCCTCAGGTGAATGACCACAGCAAATTTATCGGTGCCGCGATTATTAGCCAAGTCCGCCTCTTCAACATGCATCCGACAGGTGCAATGCACGCGAAAGAACGCTTCAATGCGCTGATGGAGCCCGGCGGCATTCAGGATTGCGCGAATGCACAGAATTGTGTCAAAGCCTGCCCGAAGGGGATTCCGCTCACCGAATCGATCGCCGAAGTGAACCGCGCTGCATGGAAACAGGCTCTGCTCGGCTGGCTCTTGGGGTAAACTCTTCCTGCCAAATTTCCTGAGGGGGACCGGATGCGCGCTGCCCGCCCGTTTGTTGCGTTAGTTTTGTCGCTTTTTGCTCTTAGCATTCCGACACAAATTTCATTTGGAGACGACATCGCGGAGCGTGCCCGCAAGCTGCATTTTTCCTCCATCGTTCTCGATACTCACGATGACACAACGCAGCGGTTCTTCTCGGACAGCTACGATCTAGGCAAACGGAATCCAGACGGCCATGTGGACATTCCACGCATGCGCGATGGTGGGATGAACGCAGTTTTCTTTTCCATCTGGATTGATGGACGCACGATGGGGCCGCCCGCGATTCAGAAAGCGTTGGATCAGATCGACGCGGTGCAGCAGAACGTCAAGAAATATTCGAACGATTTGGTGGCAGCGCGTACGACGGAAGATGTGCGGCGCGCTCATGCACAAGGAAAGATTGCCGTGCTTATGGGTGTCGAAGGCGGCCACATGATCGGTAACGACATCCGCATGGTGCGGATTTTCAGCCGCTTGGGCGTGGGTTACATGACGCTTTCGCACTTTTATAATGATGAATGGGCTGACTCCTCCACAGACAAGCCTGCACACAACGGGCTAACTGACTACGGGAAAGAGATCGTCCGAGAAATGAACAAACAGAACGTGCTGGTAGATATTTCTCACGTCTCCGACAAGACCTTTTATGACGCGTTGGAAGTGAGCAAGGCGCCGCTGATTGCGTCGCATTCTTCGTGCCGCGCGCTTTGCAATCATCCGCGCGACATGAGCGATGACATGATCAAGGCGCTTGCTGCGAAGGGTGGCGTGATTCAGATCAACTACGAGAAGAGTTTCATCGATCAGGCGTATAGAGATGCCGCTGATAAACTCGGCGGAGTACGCGCCATGTTTGACGAGCTCAAGAAGGAGTGCGGCGACGACCGAGATTGCCTCGGCAAGAAAATGATAGAAAAGGAAAAACAGGCTGTCGCCGATGGAAAGCTTCCCCATGTCGGCTGGGAGCGCATCATCGATCATATCGATCACGCCGTGAAACTGGTTGGTGCCGACCACGTTGGCCTCGGTTCGGACTTCGACGGCGCCAACATGCCGGAAGGCATGGACGATTGCTCGAAGCTGCCAAAGATTACCGAAGCGCTGATGCGCAAGGGTTATAGCGATGATGATATTCGCAAAATTCTGGGCGGCAACCTGCTCCGTGTCATGGAGCAGTCGGAAAAAGTAAGCCGTGAAATGCAGGCACAGAACTAAATATGGCCGAGGAAGGATTGCGATGCAGTGGACATTGCGAAGAGTGGCAGTTGCTATTGCTGGCGGAAGTCTGCTGGTGATGGGCTTGGCGGCCGATTCCATTTCCGAAAAAGCAAAGAAGCTGCATTTTTCGTCGGTCGTGATGGATACGCATGACGACACGACACAGCGATTCCTCGACCCGAAATTCGACCTGGGCGTGCGGCACACGGACGGAAGCATTGATATTCCGCGCATGAAAGAAGGCGGTCTTTGCGGAATTTTCTTTTCGATCTGGATTCCGAGCAAAATTACCGGCGCGGAAGCGGTGAAGCGTGCGAAGACTCAGATTGAAGCTGTGCAGGAGCAGGTGAAGAAGCATCCGAACGAGATTGTGCTTGCAACAACGGCTGACGAAGTGCGGGCTGCGAAGAAGCAAAGAAAGATTGCCGCACTGATGGGCGTTGAAGGTGGGCACATGATCGGAAACGATCTTGCGGTATTGCGGGAATACGCGGCGTCTGGAGTGCGTTATATGACGCTGACGCATAGCGGAAATGACGAGTGGGCGGATTCTTCGACCGACAAAGCGGTTCATAACGGGCTGACGGATTTTGGCAAAGACGTAGTGCGCGAAATGAACAAGCTCGGCGTGATCGTGGACATTTCGCACGTTTCGGACAAAACGTTTTACGATGCGCTCGAGGTGAGTAAAGCGCCGATGTTTGCCTCGCATTCTTCCTGCCGTGCGATTTGCGATGCGCCGCGGAATATGACGGATCAAATGATTAAAGACCTGGCCGCAAAGGGCGGGGTGATTCAGATCAACTATCACGTCAGTTTCTTGAGCCAGGAATTTCGAGATGCGGAAAAGAAAGATCCGACGATTAATGAAGGCATTGCCAAAGAGGTGAAGAATCGTTGCTCGGACGACGATGAAGCGTGTCAGTTGATTCAAGGCGACAAGATTACGCGGGAATTCGTTGCCGCAGGAAAATTGCCGAAGGTTGAATGGACGAAAATCATCGAGCACATTGATCACGCGGTGAAACTGGTTGGGGCCGACCACGTAGGACTTGGCTCGGATTTCGATGGCGCGAATATGCCTTACGGAATGGAAGATGCAACGATGATTCCAAAAATCACCGAAGCGCTGCTCCGGAAAGGCTACTCGGAAAGCGACATCCGGAAAATTCTTGGGGAAAATACGCTGCGGGTGATGAGCGAAGTTGAACGCGTCAGTCGCGGGTTGAAGGCGAAGAAGTAAAGCAAAATGTAAATCGAGCTTCAAAGGCCTAGGAGAGAAATCATGAAGATGGCAAAGTTGTGTTCGGTATGTGTGGCGACGCTGCTGTTATTCGGATGCAAAGCGAAAGAGCCGTCGACAGAACCCAAACCCGCGGAAGCGGCAAAGACAGAGACGCCAGCGCCGCCGCCTCCGGCACCCGCAGAAACGAAACCTGCAGCACCGGAAGCTACGCCCGCTCCGGTTGCTGCACCAGGTCCAAAGCCCGGAAACTTATTGAAGCCTTCTACGTTGCAGGAAAAGGCGCCGGAAAAGTATGAAGTGAAATTTGTGACGACGCGCGGAGAATTCGTGGTGCAAGTGACCCGAGCGTGGTCACCACTTGGCGCAGACCGTTTTTACAACCTGGTGAAGGGGCATTTTTACGACAACACAGCTTTCTTTCGCGTCGTGCCGGGATTCGTGGTGCAATTCGGAATTGCCGAGAAACCCGCTGTGTCCTCTGCGTGGAAGCACACTGAAATTACAGACGATCCTGTGACACAAACGAACAAACGCGGTTCGTTGAGCTTTGCCACTGCCGGAGCCAACACGCGTACGACGCAGATTTTTATTAACCTGAAAGATAATCCGAGGCTCGATGGCATGGGTTTCTCGCCGTTTGCGGTGGTGGAAGGTAACGGGATGAATGTTGTGGAAATGATGTATGAGGGCTATGGCGACAATGCAGGGCCGGATCAAGACCAGATCGAAAAGCAAGGCACGCCGTATTTAAAGAAGGGCTGGCCGAAACTGGACTATATCGTGTCGGCGAGAATTGTGGTGCCGTAATTTCGAAGCAGCAAAAATCCAGCAATCCAATTTCCGTTGAGCCGCTAAGCCGCTGGGTTTGGGTTCTAGCGGCGTGCGGGACGCTGCTTCATTTTCTCTTTAATCGCCAATACGGTTTTTTTCGCGATGAACTTTACTACGCTGCGTGTGGCGAGCATCTCGCCTGGGGATATGTAGACCACTCGCCGCTGGCGCCGCTCGCGTCTTATCTTTCGCGCGCGATGCTGGGAGACTCGCTCTTTGCATTGCGATTCTTACCCGCCCTCGCGAGCGCCGCAAAGATTTTTCTTGGCGGCTGGATTGCCCGTGAAGTTGGCGGCGGAAAGTTTGCGCAATTCTTTGCCGCGTTTACGGTACTCTGCGCCCCGATATATCTGACCTTTGACAATTTTCTTTCGATGAATTCGTTTGAGCCCGTGTTCTGGATGGCATGCGCGGCGATTGTGCTGCGCATCCTGAACGGCGGCGACGAGCGGTTGTGGTTGCTGTTCGGTGTCGTCGCAGGCGTCGGCGTTCTTAACAAGCACTCGATGCTGTTTTTCGGCTCAGGGCTAACAGTCGGGCTATTGGTAACGCGAGCGCGCTGGGTTTTTCGCTCCATTTGGATCTGGGTTGGCGCCGGAATTGTCATCCTGATTTTTCTGCCAAACCTACTTTGGGAGATTCACAATCACTATCCGACGATTCAGTTGCTGCACACAGTAATTGGCACCAAGTATTCGACGGTTTCACCGTTTGAGTTCATTGCTCAGCAAACGCTACTTACGCACCCGCTCGCAGCTCCAGTTTGGCTCCTTGGGCTGTGGTTTTTCTTGCGTGATGCGGCGGGAAAGAAATACGCATTTCTTGCGATAGCATATTTCGTAGTGCTCGTGGAAATGATTGCGCTGCACGGCAAAATTTATTATCTCGCCCCGGCGTACGTGATGTTGCTTGCAGGTGGTGCAGTTTGGATTGAGAAGCGCGCGTTGCCTCGCACTGGCACATGGCTCAAACCGGTCCTTATAATGCCACTGTTGATTGGTGCCGCGATTGCGGCTCCTCTGGCGATGCCGATTTTGCCGGTCGAGCAAGCGGTGAAATACTGCGCGTATTGGGACGTGAAATCGGTGCACGTGGAAAATGTTCCGCTTGGCGATTTGCCACAGCTTTTTGGAGACATGTTCGGTTGGGAACAGCAGGTGCAGGCGATGGCGCGTGCTTATCATTCTCTGCCGGAGCCAGATCGCGCAGGAGCAGCATTGCTCGCGTACAATTACGGCGAGGCGGGCGCAATCGACTACTTCGGCAAGCATTACGGTTTGCCCCACGCCATCAGCGGGCACAATCAATATGGATATTGGGGGCCGCGGAGCCACTCGGGCGAAGTTATAGTGGCTATTGGATTTACGGAGGAACGCCTGCGGCAGTCGTTTGACGTGGTGCGCCCGTTTGAGGCGATCAGCCCGCCTCACGCCATGCCGGAAGAAACGAACCTGACTATATATATATGTCGAAAGCCCCGGCGGCCGCTTGCAGAGAGCTGGAATGAATGGATGTACCTCGACTAGCGAAAGTACATATCCAAACGACCGGCTCGTGCATCGAAAAAACAGATGCGAAGTATCGATAATGTGTTGCGTTTCCGTATTGACACGTTTTGAGGCTTCGCGTAGCTTAAGGGGAGTATGAACGTTTCTTGCCAGATGATCTGTTGTCCGTGCGACTGCTGTATGTGTCGCGAGACCGACATCTCTGGCTTGAGGCTGCCGCGGACGTAGTACCAGCATAAATCAGAAGTTCCGAAGCCCACGTGCCAGAGGTTAAAGGCAACGTGGGTTTTTTGTTTTTATGCCGGCATTTCAAGCTCGGTGGAGCGGGGATGAGCGAAGTTAAAGAGACGAAAGCGCAAAAAGTCGAGCGGCTGAAGCGCGAAAAACTCGCATGGGACCATCTTGGTGAAATTCGCGAGTTTGCGCGGCAGGGGCATGGCTCGATTCCACCGGAATGGCTCGGGACCTACTTCCGTTCCTGGGGAATTTACACGCAAGGCGACGGACTCGGTGTCGTCGGCGGGAAAAACGGGGAGGGGAAGGCGACGCAGTATTTTATGGTGCGCATCCGTATCCCAAACGGTTTGCTGCGCAGCGATCAGGTGCGGGAGCTAGCAGCGCTTTCGGAAGAGTACGGGCGCGGTGTTGCGGATATCACCACTCGCCAGAATATTCAGCTCCATTGGGTGGCGATTGAAAATATTCCGGATTTGATTGAGCGACTGCAGCACATCGGCCTGACGACTACCGGAGCTTGTGGCGATGTGGCCCGCAACGTGACCGGTTGCCCGGTGTCCGGAATAGACGGGCATGAACTGATTGATGCGTCACCGTTTGCACTGGCCATTGACCGCGAACTTGGTGGGAATCGTGAGTTTTATAATCTCCCGCGCAAATTCAAGATTTCGGTGACAGGTTGCAGCTCCTGGTGCAGCTATCCGGAGATTAACGATGTCGCGTTCACCGCCGCGACACGAGTGCGCAACGGCGAGAAGGAAGTCGGCTTCACTGTGCGCATCGGTGGCGGGCTTTCCACAGAACCGCATTTGGCAGTCCGGCTGGATGCTTTCATCCGGCAGGAGCAGGTCGTTGCTGTAGCCCGCGGTGTGGCCGAGATCTTCCGCGCGAGTGAAGTTCTCCGCCAGAGTCGCGACAAAGCTCGTCTGAAATATCTATTTCTTCAGCACGGATGGACCGCCGAGAGTTTTCTCGCCGAACTCGAACGGCAAATTGGCTTTTCTCTCGATCCGGCCGGGAACGAAGAAATTCCCGCCGATATTCACCGCGATCACGTTGGCATACACCGGCAGAAACAGCAGGGCCTCTTTTATATAGGCGCACCTGTGCTGCGTGGACGCATTACTCCATCACAATTGCGTAAAGTTGCGGAACTTGCGGAAGTCTACGGTGATGGCCATGTTCGCGCTACTGTTCAGCAAAATATTCTGCTCATCAACATTCCTGAAGCGCATGTAAATCAGGTTGTGAATGAGTTGAACCTAGTCGGCTTGCCAGTCTCGGTCTCCGCATTTGCGCGCGGAACCGTGGCTTGCACCGGATCGGAATTTTGCAAATTGGCACTCACCGAAACGAAGGGATTTGCGCGCTGGCTCTCGCGTGAACTGGAAGAGCGGCTCCCCGGTTTTGAAGAGCAGATCAGGCTGCACATCACCGGCTGCCCGAACAGCTGCGGCCAGCACTGGATCGCAGATATCGGCATCGAAGGCAAAAAAATCAAGGCCGAGGGGAAAATGGTCGACGCCTATTACTTTTGCATTGGTGGAAGCGTTGGCCAGATCGCTTCCATCGCTCGTCCCGTCGGCTATCGCTGCGCAGCCACGGACGTTCCAGACGCGATCGAGCGTTTGCTGAGCGCATTTTCTAGTGAGCGTGAAGACGCTGAGTCGCTCCGAACTTTCCTCGCACGCCAAACCAACGAACAGATCCGTACGATCCTTGCCGGTGAATTCGCGGGTGCCGTCGCACGCGACCTACCCGCGGTAACCGTTCCGCAGGGAGTGGAAGGCTAACGATGAGCCTGTTTCCCATATTCGTTAGGCTCGAAGGCCGCCGCGTTGTTGTGGTCGGAGGCGGTGAAATCGCTGCAGGGAAAATTGACGGCCTGCTGCAGGCAGGCGCAAAAGTGGTCATTGTTTCCCCCGCACTCAATTCACAACTGGCAGCTCTTGTCCGGGAAAGCAAGGTTGAATGGTGTGAAAAGGAATTCTCGTCCGAGTATTTGCAGGATGCGTTCCTTGTAATCGCGGCGACTTCCGTGCCGAGTATAAACGAATCCGTCTACCGCGCAGCGGAACAGCGCGGGCTCTTGTGCAATGCCGTCGATGACATAGGAAACTGCCATTTCTACTATGGCGCTGTCGTGCGGCGCGGCGATTTGCAAATAGCCATATCCACGAATGGCAAGAGTCCGGCTCTGGCGCAGCGTTTGCGCAGGGAACTCGAAGCACAGTTCGGACCGGAATACGAAGATTGGCTCGAATGGCTCGGTGCGGCAAGAGAGGTGTTGCGCGCCTCTGGTGCCTCGCAAGCGCAAAACAAAGAGGTATTGCACAACCTGGCAAGCCGCGAATCGTTTGATCGATTTTTGCTCGAAGCAAAACGCAAACCGTCCACGGAAGGCGTCGAGTGATGGGCAAAGTGTTTCTTGTCGGCGCGGGACCAGGTGATCCGGATTTGCTCACTGTAAAAGCAGTCAGAATTCTAGAGTGCGCCGATGTGGTGCTACACGATTCGCTGGTAAGCGCAGATGTGCTGGGACTGATTTCGCCGAGCGCGCAGATTGTGGACGTCGGCAAGCGCGCAGGGCAGAAGCTGTTGACACAGGACGAAATCAATTCACTTCTGGTGGCTTACGCAGACAAGAACGAGATCGTTGTTCGGCTGAAGGGCGGCGATCCCACACTGTTCGGACGCGCATCAGAAGAAATCGAAGCGCTGTGCATCGCAAACGTCCCCTTCGAAATCGTTCCAGGCATCAGCGCCGCATTCGGCTCGGTAGCAGCTGCAGGATTTTCACTTACCGACCGGCGGGTCGCTTCACAGGTTCTTTTCACGACGTTTTCGCGTGGAGATAGCGTAAAGAGTCTGGGTTGGCGCGAAATCACCGCGGATACAACGCTCGCCATCTACATGCCGGGAACCGACTACGCGGAAGTCGCCGCGCGGCTGCTCGATGCCGGTCTTAGTTCCGAAATTCCATGCGTCTTGGTTTCACAGGCCACGCGTGCAGAGCAGCAGATTCGCTGGTCGAAGATTGGGGCGCTCTTTGAGGAGCAAAGACTGCCCGCTCCTGCAATTCTAATCGTCGGAAGAGTGGCGACGCAGGATATTAGGGCGATTGGCGAAAAAGTTTCGGCGGTTAGATTGGAAAATTCGGAACCGGGGAATTTCCCTGTGCAGTCTTGGATCAAAAACTGACTTCTGGGCGAATCTTGGCAGAGACAGCGGTAAGGAGGATGAAATGAGTAACACAAACGGAGAGGTGCTCGCCTCGTCAAAACGGCGAGGGTTGTCACTCGATGGATGGGCCGTGCTGTTGGCGTTCGCACTCGCGGCGCTGGTTCGTGCGGGTGTGTTCAAGCACGTGCCGTGGTGATCCGGAAATTCAGACGAAGGAAATAAGGAGAGAAGTATGGCGGATGCAGTTGTAGTACCCCAGGTCCAACCGGTGCGGCCGGCGCTGCAGTTCTTGAAGATTATTCCCGGCGTCCTGTTGCTGGGAGTGGTCGGCTACGCCGGAAAATTGCTAGAGCAAAACGTCGGCAAATACGCGAAAGCTCATCACTGGACATTTCCGAACATTGAATATGTCCTTTGGGCGATTCTGATTGGCCTCGCGATTTCGAACACGGTCGGCATCCCGCAGATTTTTCGTGCCGGTGTGGCGACATATGAATTTTGGCTGAAGGCAGGCATCGTGCTGCTTGGGTCCCGGTTTTTGCTCGGCGATGTTCTGAAGCTGGGCGTGCCAAGCCTGGCGCTTGTTCTGATCGAAATCGCGTTCGCTATCGCGTTCATGACGCTACTTGGCCGTGCCTTCAATCTAAAGCCGAAGCTAACGACGCTTCTCGCCGTCGGCTCCGCAGTCTGCGGTGTTAGCGCCATCATTGCAACAAAAGGCGCAATTGATGCTGACGATGAAGACTCTTCGTTCGCGATTGCCGCAATTCTTGCGCTCGGCGCTCTTTCGCTCTTCACGTTCCCGCTAATTGGGCATGCATTGCACCTGACGGATCACGCGTACGGAGTTTGGTCCGGTCTTGCCGTGGACAACACTGCAGAAGCTGCCGCAGCCGGGGCGCTGTATTCCGACGCAGCAGGGAAGCTCGCGGTCCTCACCAAGACCACGCGCAACGCATTGATTGGCTTTGTCGTCCTGGCTTACGCAATCTACTGGGCCAGCAAAGGCCAGGCGCAAGTGATCGGTAACAAGGCGACATTCCTCTGGCAGAAATTCCCGAAGTTCGTCCTCGGCTTCCTGCTGATCTCGTTGCTTGCCACGCTCGCCGTCTTCAACAAGGAACAGATCGGCGCACTGGCTAACCTTTCCCGCTGGGCATTCTTGCTGACCTTCGCTGGAGTCGGATTGCGCACGAATTTCCGCGAGCTTGCCAAACAGGGCCTCAAGCCATTTGCAGTTGGCGCGATTGGAGAAGTTTTGATCGCAGTTTTCACACTCGGCTTGGTTTACGGAGCGCAGCGCGTATTTCACTGGTAGGTGTGGGCACAAAAATGGCGTCCCGATCGAGTCGGGCCGCCATTTTCCTTTTCGGATTGAGAAAATTCTAGATACCTAGAACGCTTACGAGTTCCTTTACAGAGCCCGCTGATTTTTGCAGGGCGGTGTTTTCTTCCGCAGTCAGTTTGATCTGAATGATTTCTTCGACACCCTTTTCCCCAAGCTTCACGGGCACGCCGACAAAGAGTCCTTTAATTCCGTATTCGCCTTCGAGATAGACTGCGCAGGGAAGAATCTTTTTCTTGTCCTTCAAAATCGCTTCGACCATTTCAACTGCTGCGGCAGAAGGTGCGTAATACGCCGAACCGGTCTTGAGCAAGTTCACAATTTCAGCGCCGCCTTTGCGAGTGCGCTCAACGATAGCGTCAATGCGCTCTTTCGGCAGCAAATCCGGCAGAGGGATTCCAGCAACCGTCGAATAGCGCGGCAAAGGCACCATGTCGTCGCCGTGACCGCCAAGAACAAACGAGTGCACGTTCTCAACGCTGACTTTACATTCCATCGCGACGAACGCGCTCATACGCGCTGAATCGAGAACGCCAGCCATGCCCAGCACGCGATTCTTGGGGAAGCCACTAACTTTAAAAGCTGCTTGTGCCATAGCGTCGAGAGGATTAGTCACAACGATGATGATGCACTTCGGCGAATGCTTCACAATCTGCTCGACGACCGCTTTCACCACGTCGTAGTTCGCCTTCAGCAAATCGTCGCGGCTCATTCCCGGCTTGCGTGGAAAACCGGCAGTAATAACTACGACGTCGCTCCCGGCCGTCGCGGAATAGTCGCCATTCGCTGTGGAGATGCCGATGGCTTTCACGTCCGTGCGCGTGATGGGAGAGGTCTCCACCATATCCAGCGCTTTGCCTGCCGGCGGGCCGTCGAGAATGTCCGTCAACACAACGTCAGCGAGTTCCATGTCTACGATGCGCTGCGCCGTCGTGGAGCCTACAAAGCCGCCGCCGACTACCGTCACTTTTTTTCTGGCCATGTTCGTGTTTTTGTCCTTTGTAATTTCTGGCGTGAATTATCTTCCGACAGCCATGCCTTTCATGTTTTCGATAATCGCGCCGGCAAATGCCGAAGTGCCAAGCTTCGTTGCGCCCGGCATCAGCCTCTCCAAATCGTACGTCACTTTTTTCTGTTGAATCGTGCGCGCAATGCCGTCTTCGATCAGCTGCGCCGCTTCCGTCCAGCCCAAAAACCCGAACATCATCGCGCCGCTCAACATCACAGAGCTGGGGTTGATGACGTCTTTATCCGCATACTTCGGCGCGGTGCCGTGCGTGGCTTCAAAAACGCCGAAGCCATCGCCAATGTTCGATCCGGGCGCCATGCCGAGGCCGCCGACCTGCGCCGCGCAAGCGTCGGAAAGGTAATCGCCATTCAGATTGGAAGTCGCCAACACGCTGTATTCATCCGCCCGCATCAGAACTTGCTGGAAAACCGAATCGGCAATCCGGTCGTTGATCATCAACTTCTGTTTCCACTGGCCTTTGCCGTGCGTCGAATAGATCGCGTCGAGCGTCTGCTTCACTTCGTCATAGACGGATTTCTTGAAAGAATCGACGGCTTGTTCGAGTCCTGGCTCAATCATCGCCGCATTCTGCTCAACAGTCAGCCCGGCATTCTTGTCCAGATTGTCTAGGATCCAGCTTTCACGCTCTGTGACTGTTTGCGCTCGAAACTCCTCGCGGGCAAGGTCATAACCCCAATCCCGGAATCCACCCTCCGTAAATTTCTGGATATTACCCTTGTGAACCAGAGTCACGCTCTTGCGTTTGTGATTCAGAGCGTATTTGATCGCGCGGCGAACAAGCCGCTTTGTTCCCGTCGGTGAAATCGGCTTGATCCCAACGCCAGAATCCCAACGAATCTGCTTCTTGCCGTCCTTTAGCATGTCGTTGTTCAAGAATTCCAGCAGCTTTTTCGCTTCCGGCGAGCCGCTCTTCCACTCGATCCCGATATAAACGTCTTCCGTGTTCTCGCGGAAGATCACCACGTCCAATTTTTCCGGCTGCTTCACTGGGGAGGGAACTCCCTCGAAATACCGCACCGGCCGTTCGCACGAATACAGATCCAGAATCTGTCGCAGCGCAACGTTCAACGACCGAATACCACCACCGACGGGAGTTGTCAGGGGACCTTTGATGGCCACGCGGAAATCACGAATCGCATCAACCGTGTCATTCGGAAGCCACTCTCTGAAGGTGTTAAACGCCTTTTCGCCGGCAAACACTTCAAACCATTCGACTTTTTTCTTGCCGCCGTACGCGTGCTCGACTGCCGCATCAAAAACGCGCCGCGAAGCTTTCCAGATATCGCGGCCAGTTCCGTCGCCCTCAATAAATGGAATCACGGGCGAATCCGGCACCTGCAACTCTCCATTGGCGTATCCGATGGCGCGTCCTTCGGCCGGAACAGCTAGTCCGTTGTAGACACTCTTCATTTACGTTTTTCCCCCAAGGAATGAACACAGAACCGGCCTCGGCTGCATGGACCGCCGCAAAGCGCCCAGCCGAATTTGAAACGATACCACAAGCAGTAAGGCAAGAAAAACCGCGCGCGTTCCTGGGTCCGACCGAACAGAAAACTCTGCTTGCAAGGATTCTCTGCACCTTATAAAAGTGGCGAGGCATCACAAGGCTGGAAGCAAAAGCGCAATCCGAGGAGAAGGAATCATGATGATTGATTGGAACGAGTATCACAAGCAGGTGGGCGCTCGAATCGGCGACGTAATGAAAGTCTCGCCCGATACCGTGCGCGGATATCAGACACTCTCGAATGCCAATTCAAAAACTACGCTGCTCGGAGAGAAAGTTCGACAGCTGATTTCATTGGCGGTTGCGGTAACCACGCAGTGCGATGGCTGCATCATCGTTCACACGGACCTGGCCCTCAAAGCCGGAGCTTCACGCGAAGAGATCGGCGAAGCTTTGGGAGTGGCTGTTGCCATGAACGCGGGCGCTGCACTGGTCTACTCTTCGCGCGTCATGGATGCGGTGGAGGCCAAGTCCGGGCATTGATTGGATGGCTCGGGACGTCTCATCGGCGTATACCGGTTCTCACGGTGAGACTGGATTTGCGCGAATCCTGAAACAGTTTTGAGCCCGCATTGACACCGGAATTCTCCGTCCCGAAAGCCCGGCTTTGCCAGTATCTTCCAAGTAGCTGTTATAGCTGGGCTTAGCGGATCTCCGCGGTCTTGCCTGGTTCAGGAACAAAACTCAATATTTACTGCACCATGGCACTCTCCATGCACCTTTAACGTGAAAGCAAGGGTGTGGGAACTCTCCCTCCTGCTGTCTTGCAACTCTAGCGATTGGTCGTGGCACCATGACGAATTCAACCGGTAAACGGAAGCTGGCGCAGATAGCTTGCCTGGCGGCGGTATTTGTTATTGGAACGGGCGTTGTCATCGCCCAACAGGATGCGGAACGCAAGGTCGTCAAGAAAATTGAGCCCGAATATCCGTCCGTGCTACGCGACAAAGGAATTGGCGGAACGGTCAGACTGCGCGTCACGGTCAAGGCCGATGGCACTGTTAAAGATGTGCAGACACTTGGCGGCAACGCCGTGCTTGTGGAATCAGCAACTCGCGCAGTGAAGCAATGGCACTACGCTCCGGCCGACCGCGAGTCCGTGATCGACGTTTCCATCCACTTCGGCCAGCGGCCGTAGTCAGTTTTATCGGTATGCTTGTTCTTGTAGGGCCCGCTTTCTGAAGCGGGCCTTCTTGCTTTAGTCGTAGTATTCTTGACCGAGGTGGGTGATCAGCTCTTCGCCCATCATCCAACGCAAAGTATTTTTCAGCTTCATGGATTGAATGAAGAGATCGTGCTCTGGATAAAGACCCGCGCCAGTCATTGGCGATTTGAAATAAAAGCTTAGCCATTCCTGGATCCCACGGAAACCCGCCCGCTGCGCAAGGTCCATGAACATGACGAGATCCAGTACAATCGGCGCCGCAAGAATCGAATCGCGGCAGAGGAAGTCCACCTTGATCTGCATCGGATAGCGAAGCCAGCCGAAGATATCGATGTTGTCCCAGCCCTCTTTGTTGTCGCCGCGCGGCGGGTAATAGTTGATGCGGACTTTGTGATACATCTTGCTGTAAAGTTCCGGATAGAGCTGTGGCTGCAAAATATATTCGAGCGCGCCCAGCTTCGATTCTTCTTTCGTCTTGAACGAGCCCGGATCGTCGAGTACCTCACCATCGCGATTGCCCAGAATATTCGTGGAATACCAGCCGTCCAGCCCCAGCATGCGCGCCTTGAACGCAGGCGCGAGCACGGTCTTCATCAGTGTTTGGCCCGTCTTGAAGTCTTTGCCGCTGATCGCGACGTTGTGATCCTGCGCGAGCTTCTGAATCGCGGGAATATCCACCGTCAAATTAGGCGCGCCATTGGCAAAAGGCACGCCGCTCGTAATGGAAGCCCACGCATACAGCATAGAAGGCGCGATCGCCGGATCGTTCTTCTTCATTCCCTCAACGAATTTTTCTGGCGTCGAATGCACATCTTCCGGCTTGATAAAGACTTCCGTCGAAGCGCACCAGCAGGTCACGAGCCGCGAAACTTTTTTCGTCTTCCGGAAATTCTCGATGTCGTCTTTCAGTTGCAACGCCAGCTCATACTTGTTCTTTGCCTTCTTGACGTATGTGCCGTCGAGCCGCTTCACGTATTCGCGGTCAAACGCAGCTTTCATGGGTTTGATCGTTTTCAGAAATGGCTTTACCTTTTCGAGGTCCTGAAAATTCAGAACGCCGGCTTTTTCCGCGGCTTGATAAGCATCGTCCTTGAAAAGATCCCAACTGCCGAAAACGAGATCGTTCAAGTCCGCAAGCGGGACAAACTTCTTGATTAAGGGCGATTTTCCATCCGTGCGTTTTCCGATCCGCACTGTCCCGAGCTGCGTCAACGAACCGATCGGCTGCGCTTTGCCTTTGCGAACCAACTCCACACCAGCCATGAATGTCGTACTCACAGCGCCCATTCCCGGCAGTAGCACTCCCAATTTCCCTTTGGCAGGCGCAATCTTTGCAGGCTTTTCCATTCTGCTCCCTCAAACAAGCGGCCTCAGGCACGGCCGTTGAATTTGAATTTTACAGATTAGTGCAGCGGGCACGGCGCCCGAAAATCATCCCCAAGCAAACAAGCAGTATCGCGCAAAGGGAAGCGCCGTTGCAAATGCGCTTGACATATTTCGCGGAATGGAAAAATGAGAAGTTGAGTTGGAACTATGACCGGCGTTTCTGGTTAGACAGAATCGAACTCGCCAAAGTAAATGCAACCAAACAAGCTATGGCAAACGACAGCACGAAAACAATCACAGGACCCTCCGCCAAACACCTATTTGATGGCAAGAGCCATGCCAAAGTTAAATAAAGCTAAGTCCTGTAATTTCAACACCAAAATCCACTGCGATTATGGAATTCGGGCTTATCAGTGTCCTGTTTCTCGCACACAGGTGACGGAAAACTCCAACACTTTACCCGTACTGGTTCTTAAGTACTCGAAAAGAATAGACCTCGGAGAAGTGCGTGTCTCCGAGGTCTATTGATCCCAATTGGCGAGAATTCAGGAGCGGTTCAGGCGAATCGAGCCATCTCCCGTGTGAATCTTCACCGGCTGGCCGCCGCCATTCATTTTGCCGTGAATCTGCGAATTACTGAATTGTCCTTCGACCATCACCGGAATTCCCAGGCTGATGCGCCCATCGTTCGTTGTAGCATCGATGTTCGCGTTCAAATCGCCCGGCAGAGTCAAATCCACGCTTCCATCGCCCGTATGAATGGACCAACTGTTGATCACTTTTGAGCCTGGCTGCGCATGGGCGTTGATGCTCCCGTCGCCAGTCCGGATATTCAAATTGTCAAACCGGCCATCGAGCGTGATGTGGCCGTCACCGGAGTCCGCTTCAATTTGGCCGTCAAGATCGCGGCCTTCAATACTGCCATCGCCGGTGCGAAGTTTGATTTGGCCCTTGGCTCCAGCAACTTTGATATGGCCGTCACCAGTATGAATGTCCACGCTGCCCATCACGGCCTCTGCTTCCACTGAGCCGTCCCCACTGTCCACAGTCAAATCTGCATTCTTCGGCATACGCACTTCAAGCCGCAGTCCGCGGTTCACGTGAATGCCCCAATTCCAGTGCATAGTCTCTTTAGCGGTTAAATCCACGCGGTCGCCGTCTTGGCTTGATTCGATCTTCAAATTCTTGTCCAGCGTGTAGCCATTGTAAATCACGCGCAATTCGACCTGTTTTGTATCTCCCGTTGTTACGCGCACGCTGCCGTCATTTGTGTTGAGATGTACGTTCGCCCGGCCTGAAACCGTGTAGTTTTTGGTCCACTCCTCCGCCTTGGCATTTGGTACGGACGTTGCGCAAGCCATGATCGCCGCCGCCGAAAAGGGAACTGCCACACGGATCAGACGCAAAAAAGAAGTCTTCATCGAATTTGTCCTCGCATGGGCCCAAGCGGACCCTGTCTCTTTAATGGTACGAGCCCTTGTGTAGAAATGTTCCCAAGGAGATCTAGTGGTTTGCTTAGCGGCCTTTGGCAGCGTGTTTCTTGCGACTCACTCCCGGTTTCGGGCGCAATGCCTCCAGGAAGTCATTGACGGGCAAGGTGTTAATGACGTCTTCCTTGGTTAGCCAACCGCGCCGCGCCGTGGTCACGCCATAGCGAATGAAGGCCAGGTTCGAGGCGTTGTGCGAGTCGGTTGAGATCACAACCTTTACTCCCCGGTCTTTGCACATACGCAGCTGGACATCCTTCAAATCCAGCCGGTCAGGGTAGGAGTTGCACTCCATCGCCACGCCGTGTTTCGCACACGCATCTAGAATCTTCTCCATGTCGTAGTTGAGTGCATCGCGGCGCAGCAAAAGCCTGCCTGTGGGGTGACCGATGATTTGCGTGTAGGGGTTCTCGATGGCTGCCAGCATCCGTTCCGTCATTTCCGCACGATCAAGGTTGAAATAGGAGTGAATCGAGCAGACGACTACGTCCAGTTGAGCGAGGATTTCGTCCGAATAGTCCAGCGAACCATCTTTCATGATGTCCACTTCGGAGCCGGCCAACACACTAATGCCAAGTTTCTTGTCGTTCGCGGCGTGCAATTTCTTGATGTGCGCTTCCATGCGCTTTTCGTCGAGGCCGTTTGCAACAGTGACCGCTTTTGAGTGATCCGTAATCGCGATGTATTCATGGCCTAGTGCTTTAGCGGCTTCGGCCATTTCTTCAATTGTGTTTTTGCCGTCACTCGCTGTGGTGTGCATTTGAAGGTCGCCCTTCATGTCCTTCAACTCGATCAACTTCGGCAACGCATGTTTTTCTGCAGCCGCAATCTCGCCCGTATTTTCACGAAGTTCCGGCGGAACGTAATCCAGCTTCAACTTCCCGTAAATTTCTTCCTCAGTCCGTCCCGCAACGCGCTTTTCGCCCTTCAGCGTGGCGAGCTGATATTCATTCAACGTCCATCCCATGTCATTTGCGCGGCCGCGGAGGGCGACGTTATGTTCTTTTGAGCCGGTGAAATAAAGCAGCGCCGCCCCGAAATTTTCTTTTTCGAGCATGCGCACGTCTACTTGAAGGCCATTTTCGAGGGTGAAGCTGACTTTGTTCTCTCCGTGGGCGAGTGTTTGATCAATGCCTGGATATTTCAGGATATGCTCTGCCAGCGCGTCCACATGCTTCTGAGCGGTATGGCCGTCAGCCATGGTTACCAGCAAATCGAGATCTCCGACCGTTTCTTTGCCGCGTCGCAGCGATCCGGCAGGCGTAACACTTTCGACTGTTTTTCCCGCTTTCTTAATGTGCGCGATGATTGCCGTCGCTGCATCTTCGGCAGTGCTCAGCAGAAATCTGCCAGTCGATTTCTTGAAGACCTCGACCGCCTTCAAGATATTTTGTTCACTCTTCTCGCCGAATCCTTCAAGTGACTGCAGCTTGCCCTCTCTAGCGAGTTTTTCGACGTCCGCCACCGTGGCCGCTTTAAATTTCTTCCAAAGGAAGGCCACTTTCTTCGGTCCAAGCGATTGCAGTTGCAGCACATCCAAAATGGTCGCCGGATATTTTTTCAACAGCTTTTGCCGCAGCGAATAATCACCCTTCTCTACAATCTCTTCCAGGTGCTCGACCATCCGGTCACCGATGCCAGGCAATTCCTTCAGCTTGGCGGGCTCTTTCACAAGCTGCTCGATGGATTCGGGCAAGGAATCAATTAGTTCTGCGGCTTTCTCGTAACTTCGATAGCGCCCGATGATGGCGCCGTCAATTTCGAGGAGTTGAGCAGTCTCCCGCAGGATCCGAGCAATCTGTTTGTTGTCCATGGGGCGATTATAAATGGGAATTTCGCTGGAGCGGAAGCCGTTTACCGAAGTCACTGGCCAAAAAAATGGCCGGCAAGGGGGCGCTCCCTGCCGGCCGTATGATTGCTAACTGCTGGTCACCCTGCTTTTTGTACGTTCGCTGCTTGCGGCCCCTTTGGCCCCTGCACAATCTCGAATTCTACCGGGTCACCTTCCTGAAGAGTTCGGTAGCCGTCTCCAACGATAGCGGAGTAGTGGACAAAAACATCAGGACCATCTTCCCGCCCGATGAAGCCGTATCCTTTCGAGTTGTTAAACCATTTTACGGTTCCCTGCACCTCGATCTGCCTCCTGATGTTAGATTCAATTGTTTCACGCACACCGCCATAATGACCCCGACACGATGGAGACGTAAGTGTAACGCGCGGAGTGTACCAGAACGAGACATGGAGTCAATGGAACTCGGTCAAAGTTTATAAATTTTCTGTAAGGTTGGAAGGCCCATAAAATCGATTCAATTAACGCTTTTTGCGAGTTCGGCGCTTTGGTGCGAGGAAACGGAAGTAGTAGAGCAGTCCTGCAATCGACTTCGCGTCGCGCAACTTTCCCGAGTGAATCATTTGTTCCAGTTTCTGTGGCGTATACACCGCTGAAACGATTTTTTCGTCGTCTTCCGGCGATGCGGTTCCCGGTTGAACGTCGGAAGCTAGCAATAAAAACATTCTTTCTTCCAGGAAACCGGGTGTCGGGAAGACATCGAGGAAAATCTTGAGCTTTTTCGTGTGGTAACCCGTCTCTTCAGCAAGTTCGCGGGCCGCTGCTGTCTTTGGATCCTCTCCTGGCTCCATTCTTCCGGCCACCAGTTCCCATAGATATTGCTTGGTAGCATGTCGGTACTGCTGGATCATCACGATATTTCCGTCTGGGAGTACTGGAAGCACCACTACCGAGCCAGGATGTGTGATGACTTCGCGCTTGGTTCGCAATCCTGTCGGCTCAATCAACTCATCGCGCCGAAGTCCGAAGACTGGGCCTTGGTAAAGCATCTCGCTGCTCAGAATTTGCGCGGTTTTCTTTTCGCTTGCGGCGCTCTTGTTGGCCATGAGTGCTCCCTGATTTGATCTTGGCTTGCCAGTGTAATTGAACTTGCAGGAATTGCTACCCCATCTGAATCGCGCCTATACTTGACATTACGTTTTCCATGTCTATCAACACACTCATCGTTGACGACGAAAAGCCCGCCCGGGATGAACTCGCATTCCTGCTGAAAGCTTTTCCCGAGATAAATGTGGTGGGGCAGGGAAAAAATGGTCTCGAAGCCGTCAACCTTATCAAAGAACATTCGCCCGATCTTGTTTTCCTTGACGTGCAGATGCCGGGGCTGGATGGATTTGGTGTGCTGAAGAAACTTGTAGAGCGCAAAGCTCGTGTTCCTCACGTTGTTTTTGCCACGGCATTCGATCACTACGCAGTGCAAGCGTTTGATGTAAACGCCGTGGACTACGTCCTGAAGCCGTTCGACAAATCACGCCTCGCCAAAGCGATTGCGCGCGCCCGCCGAGAAATGGAAGCGGACACGAGTCCTGCGGAGCGGTTGGAAAAATTGGTCAGCCAGCTCGGCTCCGTAAAACCCGCCGCATCTTCCGCGCCCGTAAAACTGCTCATCAAATCGCAGCAGCGTTTACTGCTCGTTGATGCCGAAGATTTGGTGTTTGCGACGATTGCCGACGGCCTCATCTCCGTCTGCGCCCGAGAAGCAGACGGCACCTCCAACTACCGCACGCTGGAAGAGATGCACGCCGCGCTCGACGCCGACGCCTTCTGGCGCCCGCACCGCTCTTACCTCGTCAACATTCATCACATCAAGGAAGTCGTGCCCTGGTTCAAATCCAGCTACATGCTAAAAATGAACGACAAAAAACAAACCGAAATCCCCGTCAGCCGCCAACAAACCAAACGCCTTCGCGAACTCTTTAAGCTTTAGCAAAGGTGTTGTCAAAAGCCTTGTTTGGCAGTAACGTGGCCAAAGAATGAATCGAAACCCTCAGTTCGGGTCATTGCCTGATTTGACCGCCACCGCCATGGCCTCCCGTAAGGTGGCCATGAAAGAGCGCGTCATTTTGAGCGTTGTGGGCTTTTTATTCTTGATAGGCACGAGGGCGCTTTTCCGCTGGGGGATGCCCACACGAGGCAAAGTCATTGAGGCTGCGCTGGTTTCGATCTTCGCAAGTTTTGGTGTCCCGGCGCTACTTAAGCTCTACGAACACCACAAGTCCGTTCTCGTCCACAAGAGCCTTCCTCTTCCGTGAATTCTACGCTGCAAATGCTTGTGTGTTAGCATCGTTTGTACACTTCGTACAACGGACTGATGGATTTTTCGCTTAAAGACCACCAAAAACTGATTCGCGACACCGTCCGGCAGTTCATGGAGACGGAAGTTCGGCCACTCGTCAAAGAACTCGAACGCGAAGAGAAATTTCCCCTCGAAATCATCAAGAAACTGGGTGAGATGGGCTGCTGCGGCATGCTCGTTCCCGAAGAATGGGGCGGCCCGGGGCTCGATACCGTTTCGTATGTGCTGATGCTGGAAGAGGTTTCGCGCGTGTACACGGCGATGTCCACGGCGCTCGGCGTGACGAATTCCGCGGTTCAAGCGCCGCTCCTGCAATTCGGCACCAACGCCCAAAAACAAAAATACCTAAAGCGCCTCGCCAGCGGCGAAATCCTCGGCTCCTTCTGTCTCACAGACGCCTCCGCCGGTTCCGACGCTGCCGGAATTCAGGCGAAGGCGGTACACTCTGGCGACAGGTACAAGCTTTCCGGGTCGAAAACGTGGGTCACCAACGGCAGCCACGCTGGCGTCTACATCGTCTTTGCAAAGACCGATCCCGCCGCAGGCGGAAAGGGAATCACTGCCTTCCTCATCGAGCCATCCTTCCAAGGATTCAAGGTCGGACGCCACGAAGACAAAATGGGCCAGCGCTCTTCGCCCTCCGTCGAAATTCTGCTCAACGATTGCGAAGTCCCCGTCGAAAATCGCCTGGGTGAAGAAGGCCAGGGACTAAAGATCGCTCTCAGCGCGCTCGACGGCGGCCGCATCGGAATCGCCGCGCAAGCCGTCGGACTTGCGCAAGGCGCGCTCGACGATTCCGTCAAATACGCCAAGCAGCGCAGGGCGTTTGGAAAATCCATCGGCGAATTTCAAGCCATCCAATGGATGCTTGCCGACATGCAAACGGAGATCGAAGCCGCGCGCGGTTTGCTTTACTATGCAGCGTGGCTGAAAGATTCAGGCAAAGCGATGGGCAGCGCCGCGTCAAAGGCAAAATTGTACGCCAGCGAAATGGCCAACCGCGTCGCGTACAAAGCCGTGCAAATTCACGGCAGCCTCGGCTACTCGCGCGAAACCGACGTCGAGCGTATGTACCGCGACGCCCGCGTCATCACGATTTACGAAGGCACCAGCGAAGTCCAGCGCATGATCATCGCGCGGGACCTTTTGAAATAGCGTAGGCACTCTTGCCTGCGCTTGGTTTTGCTTTTGTAGGGGCCGCTTTCCGAAGCGGCCCGTTTCGCGCACGCTGTAAGCTTCAACGGACTGGGCGAATTCTACGCAAGGACTATGACGGAGCTTTTGCTGGACGCATCTAGTTGGAAAACGAAGGACGATGTGTACGATTCGTTTTTTCGTGTCATTGGTGCTCCGTCGTGGCACGGAAGAAATCTGGACGCGCTCCACGACAGTATTGGGTCCGGTCAAGTGAACAGCGTCGAAGTGTCATATCGCCTGATCGTGCGGAATAGCCAAGACATCGGCGCTGAGGCAAAATCTATCCTCGAAGATTTTGTGAAGCTGATTCACGAACTCGTGACAGAAGGCTGCCCGGTAGAAATTCGCGTCGAGAATACGAACTGAGGAGCAGGCATTGGGAGAAGCGTCAAAGAAAAAACGAGTCGTAAGCGGCATGCGCCCGACCGGCAAACTCCATATCGGCCATTACTTCGGCGCGCTGCAAAACTGGGTGCGGCTGCAAAACGATCCCGAATACGACTGCTTCTACTTCATCGCCGATTGGCACGCGCTCACCAGCGATTATGCCGACACCTCAGCCGTCGCGCAAAACACCATCGAAATCGTCACAGACTATCTCGCCGCAGGCCTCGATCCAAAAAAGTCCGTCATCTTCCAGCAGTCGCTGATTCCCGAACACGCCGAACTCCACTTGCTCCTCTCAATGGTCACGCCGCTCAGTTGGCTCGAACGCGTCCCCACCTACAAAGAAGCCTTCGAAAACGTGAAGGACAAAGACCTCCACACCTACGGCTTCCTCGGCTATCCCTGTCTACAAACCGCCGACATCGTCATCTACAGCGAAGAAGGCACGCCGCTCTTCGTCCCCGTCGGCGAAGACCAAGTTTCCCACGTCGAGCTTTCAAGGGAGATTGTGCGGCGGTTTAACGATTTCTATGGCCTCGAACTGAATGAGGGTCTTCGCCTCAAGAGTGCTGCCGGGCTTTTGGGCGATTTTTACCACGCTCTTGCGATTCCGGAAACCTCTCCTGCCTTAACGGAGTTTCCACTATCAGGCGAGAAATGGGCAGAATGCTCTTCGAGAATCAAAAGTAGAATCCTGGAAATAGGAATCGAGAATGCGCAGAAGCGGCTAAGCGCCACGGTCGTTTCGGACCAGCTAACGGCTAAACGCGTTCTGGTAGAGCCAGAGGCTCGACTCACTCTCACTCCGCGGGTACCTGGGCTTGATGGGCGGAAGATGTCAAAGAGTTATGGAAACGCAATTACGCTGAGCGAATCGGACGCGGATATCCGGGCGAAAACAAAGGTAATGAAGACCGACCCGCAAAGGCAGCGGAGGACAGATAAAGGAAATCCGGACGTGTGTCCCGTCTACGATTGGCATAAACTGTTCTCGTCCCCCGCGACTCTGGAATGGGCGGCGCAAGGGTGCCGCACGGCTGGGATCGGGTGTATCGAGTGCAAGGCGAAAATGGCCGACCACTTGATTGAATGGATTGCGCCAGTGCGAGAGCGCCGCCTCGAATACGAAAAGCATCCGAAGCGCGTGCTGGAAGTGATCGACGAAGGCTCGAAAAAAGCCCGCGTCGAAGCACAAAAGACAATTGGCCGCGTGCGCGAAGCAGTTTTCGGCTGGGAAAAGAAGCGCGCGGAGATCGCAGGGGCTTGACGCATTTTGTTGTAGGGCCGGCTTTCGGAAGCCGGCCGTTTGGACCCGGGCATATGTTTCAGAGGCCCGCTTCAGTGAGCGGGCCCTACAAAGGCGAACACGTAAGAATGGCGACGCCATACAAAATACAGATTCCGCTCTACGAAGGGCCGCTCGACCTGTTGCTTGACCTCATCAAGCAGCAGAAGATGAATATTCACGACATCCAGATTTCGCAGATCACCAAACAATATCTGGATTACCTGCACAAGCTGGAAGAGTTGAACGTGGACGTCTCCGCCGAATTCATTTACATGGCCGCGTCGCTGATTTACATCAAGAGCAAAATGCTGTTGCCGCCGGACCCGCTGGCGTCCGCAGAAGGCGAGCCGGAAGATCCACGCGAAGAACTGGTACAGCGGCTGATTGAGCACGAAAAATTTAAGAACGCAGCACAGCTTTTGTATCAGAGGCAGCAGATTGAAGAGAACGTCTGGTCTAAGCCAGATAAGTCTCTTTACAACGACGAAGGCACCGAAGGCGAACTCGTCGTTTCGCTCGTGGACTTAGTGAAAGTGTTCCAGCAGGTGCTCGAGCGGCGCAAGGAAGTCGCGCGCATCGAACTCAAGCACGAACTCTTCACCGTGGCGCAGATGATCGCACAGCTTCGCACGCAGATTCTCGCCAGCGAAGATTCGAGCGTGAACTTGATTCAATTCTTTGAGGCATGCCCTTCGCGCCACGCAATGATCGTCGCGTTCCTTGCCGTGCTGGAGATGGTGAAGCTGCAAGCCGTGGCGATGGTGCAGGAAAAACAGTTCGGAGACATTTTGTTGCGCAAAGCGAAATCATTCGATTCCGTGTTCGATGAAAAAGGCGAATTGAAACAGATCGACCAGGAGTACCAGTAGAAAGCCGATCTGAAGATCGGCCACTACAACGGCTGAAACCATGACCAACGAAGAACGCAAGGCAGCACTCGAAGCAATCATCTACGCGGCAGATGAACCAGCGACGATCGAGCAACTCGCAGGCGCGCTCGGCGAAGAAAAATTGGTGGTGCAATCCGCGCTCGATGAACTTGTTGCTAGCTATGCCACGGAAGAGCGCGGTATCGAAATTCGCGCCGTCGCCGGTGGCTACAAGATGTATACGAAGCCGCAGCATCACGACGTAGTGAGGCGCTTCATCAAGAGTTTGCGCCCACCGCTGCGGCTTTCCATGCCGGCGCTTGAAACGTTGGCCGTGATTGCGTACAAGCAACCGGTGACTGCACCGGAAATTTCCGAAATTCGCGGAGTGAACAGCTCCGGCGTGATTTCTACTTTGCTCGACCGCCGATTGATTACGACGGCAGGCCGCAAAGAAGTGATGGGCCGGCCGATCCTATATAAGTCGTCGAAAGAGTTCTTGATGCGGTTTGGATTGAGCGATCTGGATGAACTGCCGAGCTTGAAAGAATTTGAAGCGCTGGCTCGCGAAGCGCTGGGCAGTGACGTAGGCGTCGCAGTCGGTACACAGACGGAAGAAGAGATGTTCAATGCTCCTTCGGCGGACACGCTGGAGAATTTGCCAGTACCGGAAGACGCTACCGAAGAGAAAGAATTGATTGAAGAAGAAGTCGCCGCGACGAACGAAGGAATGCCCGCCGGTGAACTCGACGAGGAGCCGCCCAAGGCAGACGCCGCCATGGCTGGCGAGTAATCGCCAGTGAATAAGCATTCGTTGTCATTCCGAGCGAAGCGAGGAATCTGCTTTTCCCAAAGTTCATGAAAGAACGCCTTCAAAAAATAATTGCACGAGCCGGAATTGCTTCACGGCGGCACGCGGAACAATTGATCCTGAGCGGACAGGTGCGCGTGAACGGGCGCGTAGTGACTGAACTTGGAACGAAGGCCGACACCGATAGCGACAAAGTGGAAGTTGCCGGCCGCGCAGTGGAAGCGGAAGAGCGGCGAGCGTATTTACTTATGAACAAGCCGCCGGAAGTGATGTCCACGCTGGCCGATCCGGAAGGGCGCAAGACTCTCAAAAATTTGTTGCGCGGATTTCCGTCGCGCGTTTATCCCGTAGGAAATCTGGAGTACGCCTCCTCGGGATTGGTTTTCATGACGAATGATGGCGATCTCGCCGCGGAACTCCTTAAAAAGTGGGAGCATCTGGAACAGATTTATTACGTAAAAATTAAAGGCATGCTGACGCTGGCGGATCTGGAGCGAGTCGGCAAGGAAGCCGGCGTGAAGATGCAAACTCTGCGCCAACCGGGCGCCGCGCGCGGCCACGGCGCGAATTACTGGTACGAGGTAACAATGCGCGACTCCAGACTGGAGGCGCTGCGGCGCGTGCTCTTCAAGGAAAAGCATCCGATAGAAAAATTGAAGCGAGTCGCACTTGGGCCGCTAACCGTAGAAGGAATCGCGCCCGGCCGCTATCGTTTGTTGCAACCCAAAGAAGCGCAAACCATTCTCACGATGAAACCTGCGGCCAAGAAATTTACTCCCAAACAAGAACCTGCCGAACACAAACCTTCCAAACGCGGCTTTCAGAAACGCAGCTTCGAAAAGCGCGGCCGTTAAGCGGAGTTCTTGCGCGATGCCCAGCGAGCGACTGCAAAAAATCCTTGCTGCTGCAGGAGTCGCTTCGCGCCGGGCATCGGAAGAAATCATTACTGCCGGACGCGTGACCGTGAATGGCGCCGTCGTCACCGAACTGGGAACAAAAGCCGATCCAGAAGTCGACGAAATCGCTGTGGACGGCAAACCACTCAAGAAATCCCGCGCGCCATTTTATTTCATGCTTCACAAACCGAAAGGATACGTGACGACTGTCAGCGATCCCGAAGGCCGCGCAACCGTCATGGATTTGCTGCCGAAAAACATTGACCGCGTTTATCCTGTCGGCCGGCTGGATTACGGCAGCGAAGGCCTTCTCCTCATGACCAATGACGGCGCTTTGGCGCAGCTCTTAACGAAAGCCGGATCGCATGTTCCCAAAACGTATCTGGTTAAAATCAGCGGTCGTCCCACTGAGAAAGATATTGCACGCCTGCGTGCTGGAATCTCCATTCCACTCGAAGAAGGCCGCCGGGTGAAAACTTCGCCGGCAAAAATTCGGTTGGCGGAAAACACGCCGAATCCCTGGTACGAAATAATCCTCATCGAGGGTCGCAATCGGCAGATCCGGCGCATGTTCAAGGAGATCGGGTTCGACGTGGAGAAGATCAAACGCGTACAGCTTGGACCGTTGCGACTGGACGTTGAAACGGGGAAATGCCGTCCCTTGACAGTCCGCGAAGTGGCCGCTCTCAAAGCCGCGGCGAATAGCGCTCCTCCCCTTCCGAAGTAAGTCTCGGCATGACAATTCGGCTCTTTTCTTGAGGGTTCTCCTGACCCAGAGTGCAAAGAGATCGCAGGGCGAAGGAAAGGGAGCAATGGCTGACATAAGCGAAGTACTTAAATTCGCAGCAGACCGCGGAGTTTGCTACGCGCAAGAAGTCAGAGACAGGTGCGTTGCGCCGACCACAGAGGCGATAGCGGGGCTGGCGAGGTTTCGCGAGAAGTTGCCAGAGGGGCCGACGGAAGCGCAGCGGGTGATTGAGATGCTGGACGAAGTGGGGAGTCCGGCGACAATTGCTTCAACAGGCGGGCGGTATTTTGGATTTGTGATTGGTTCGACCTTGCCTGCGGCGATGGCGGCAAATTGGTTGGCGGGAGCCTGGGGGCAGAACGCGGCGTTGCGAGTGATGTCTCCGGTGGCGGCAGAACTAGAGGACGTAGTTCTCGGCTGGATTTGTGATGCGCTGCGATTGCCGGCGGACTGCGACGGCGGATTTGTGACCTGCGCGACATCAGCGAATTTTTCTGGATTGGCGGCAGCGCGTTCGGCGCTGCTGGCGCGCGAAGGTTGGAATGTGGAGGAGGGTGGATTGTTTGGCGCGCCGCCGATCGACGTGATTGTGGGTGAGGAGTATCACGCCTCGATGCAGAAGGCGTTGAGTATGGTGGGATTTGGGAAGAATCGTGTGACGTGCGTACCGACGGATTTGCAAGGGCGGATGCGGACGGACAAGCTGCCGAAGATTTCTGCGCGAAGCGTTGTGTGTATTCAGGCGGGGAATGTGAATACGGGTGCGTTTGATCCGGCAGAGGAAATTTGCAGGCGTGCGAAGGAAGCAGGCGCATGGGTGCATGTGGATGGCGCGTTTGGATTGTGGGCACGTGTTTCGCCGAAGTATGACGAGCTGACGCGGGGATTGGAACTGGCGGATTCATGGGCGACGGATGCCCACAAGTGGTTGAACGTGGGATATGACAGCGGTGTCGTCTTGGTTCGGGATGGAGTGGCGTTAAAGCGAGCAATGGGGATGTCCGCGGCATATCTGCACGCGGGTGCTTTGCGCGAGCCAATGCATCATGTGCCGGATTCTTCGCGGAGGGCGCGAGGCGTGGAGTTGTGGGCCGCGATGAAGTCGCTGGGGCGCAACGGCGTGCGTGAGCTAATTGAATGGACGTGCGAATTGGCGCAATTATTTGCCGAGCAATTGCGGGTAGCGGGGTTCGAGATATTGAATGATGTGGTGATCAATCAGGCGCTGGTGTCGTTTGGCAGCGCAGAAAAGACGCGAGAAGTGATTCGAAGAGTGCAGGAAGAGGGAACATGTTGGTGCGGCGGCACAATTTGGCAAGGAAAAACGGCGATGAGGATCAGCGTGTCGTCGTGGGCAACGACAAAGGATGATATCGAAAAAAGCGCCGAGGCGATAATTCGCATCGCGCAGGCAAACTAGAATTCGTACTTGTTATTGCAGCGGGAATAAGTCGAGGTTGCGTTTGCCGGGGAAGATGATGGCGAGAAACTTTCCGTCGGGCGTGATGGCGAAGTCGCGGGCGACGCTGCCGTGGAAGATGGGATTGAAGTTGGGTTGCGCGACGGGGATTTCGTGGCCTGCGGCTGGAGTGGCAAGTTGCGGAATAAGAATCCAGCATAGGTCGGCGGTTTTGCGCTCGGGCGCACGTTTTAGCAGAAGGCGAGTTTCATCCGGGGACCATTGCAATGCGCCCGGGCCAAGGCGGATACGCGCTACCCGGGTTGGCGCAGTGAGGTCGCGGACTTCGACGTTTTCTCGATCAACATAATATGCGGCGAGTTTGCCACTGGGGGAGACGGAAAGGCCGCCTTCATAGCCATCAAGTGTGGCGATTTCTGAATCGTCCTGCGCGAGAAGATCGAGATGCTGGAGACGTGGTGGTCCAGAGAGCGCTTTATCGCGTTCGATAGCGATGGCGAAGTTGGATTTTGGAATCGGAACTACGGACAAGAAAGTGCGCCCTTCAAAGAGCGCGCCGCCAGTGCCGTTGGCAATCGTTGAATATTTGAACGAAAAGAGAATCCGCGGCTTCGTTGCTTCGGTCAGATAAGCGATAGTCGCGTTGTCCTGAAAAAATACAGCGTCTTCGGCATTGTGAAGCAAGGGATCGTTGCCGCCGAGGCGAATTTCCTTTCCGGAATCGTCCATTACGAGCGTCATGTATTCGTCCTGCGTTTTGCCGGACTCGTCGACGACAAACGTCGTGAAGAGCTGCGCAAGCAGATAGCGGCCGTTGGGAGACCAGCGCAGCGAATCAACGGTGTATGAAAAAGTGGTATCGGATAGGTCGAGGTCAGGATCGAGTTTGCCTTTTTCGCGGGCGATAGATTTTTTGTCGCGATTGACGAAGACAGAATATTTGTTGATGGAGAATTTGTTGCCTTCGAGGATTCGACGGCGTTTTCCGCCTGCGTCCTGAATCCAGATGTCGTCGTGTTCGAAGTCGTATTTTTTGGAATGAGCATTGCGGCGGACGGCATAAGCGATGCGGCCGTCGGGAGTGATAGAGAAAGAAGTGATTTCTTCGTCGATCGATTGGACGGGTTTTTCAATCTGCTGCGCTTTGGCGGGAGGAAGCGAACAGCATCCCACATACATGCAGATCAAGCCGCAGAAAGCACGGAGCCAACGCAAACCACTGCGAGAGCATGGGCAGATCATGGCTTAGGATGACTCGCAGTGTAAACGTGGCAGCACGGATCTTTGGTGGAATTGAAATCCATTACCTCGATTCGCGACAGATCCGGATCATAAATGTCCAAAGAGTTTTTTCCGTCACGCCCGACTTCGGGGCCGTCGAATTTTGTAGCGCCGTTTACCCGCAGATGCTGGGCGGCATTATTCGCGTTTTTTACCCCGAGAGAAAAGTGATTTTGCACGCCGCGTTCCTGTTTATCGGCGCGCGAAGAAATGTTAAGCATGAATTCGATCCACTCCTCACCGTCTGGAACCTGAATCTCATACCAATCGTCTTCGTTTGTTGCTGAAGCTGGGCGTTCGGCCGGCGGAAAAGCGCCGTGCCAATACAAGCGAAAGCCTAGCAAGCCTTCATAAAACGCGCGTTCCTTCTCCAAGTCTTTGACGATGAAACCGGCGTGAAGGATGCGTGCGCTAACTTGATGCGGGGCTGGTGTGTAAAAGCGTTCGCCGGATTGCTGGACAAATGCGAGTGGATGACCCTCGGGATCTTTGAAAGTGAAATGAGGCGTGCTGGTTTCGTCTTTGGTGATGGGGCTGGCTTCGATTTTGTGAGCGAGGAGATATTCGCGCATTTCGGAGAGATTCGGCGTAGAGAAGGCGATTTCGGCGAGGAGATTTTCCGGCGTGCCGCCTGCGATTTGTTGGAGTTCGACGCGCTGACGGCCGTTGACGGCGTAGCAGGGATTGGTGACGCCGAGGCAAGTCGAAGTGGCGGAGTCAAAGCCGAGAATTTTGGAATAAAAGGCGCGGGAAGCATGAAGGTCGGTGGCGAAGAGGCGAACGGAGGCGATGCCGGTGATTTTGGGGCGCGCGGAAGTTTGAGCGTTGGCGTCGGACGCGGTCTCAACACAGAGGATACATAGAGCGCAGAGAAGAAGAGAACGAAGAGCGGAAGTCATGGTTTGGGGTGAGGAGCGGTGAAGTCGGAGCAGCAGGGTTTCTCCTTTGGAGTGAACTCCATAAATTCTACGCGAGTGTCGTCGGGATCGTAGAGATTGAGTTGCCATTTGCCGTCGCGCCCGAGTTTAGGTTCCTCCGTCAGATTCCAACCTCTTTTTGTTAGCAATTCTGCTTCGGCTTGAATATTCACTACGCCGACGGCGAAGTGATTCATGACGCCGCGGAAATGCTTGTCGGCCTTGGAATCGTCATAAAGCATGTATTCCAGCCAATCGGAACCGTCGGGAACTTGCAAGGATACCCACGTCGTTTCGTCATCCTTCATCCCGCCGTGCCAATAAGGGCGGAAGCCAAGGATATCTCTGTAGAACTTATCTTCTTCGGCGCTGTCCTTTACGATGAAGCCGGCGTGGATGATTCGCAGGGGAAGTTCAGTTGAGTCCGTCGGGGGTTTTCGCTCGGCCGTGAACCAGATGTTGTGCCCTTCGGGATCTTTGACCTGAATTCTGTCAACGTCAATGGCTGGAGACTCTATATGAATATTGTTGGCCTCCAAATAGCGCCTCATCGCCTTAAGGTCATCCGTTGAGAAATAGATATCCGTGAGGAAGTTGTTTGGCCGGTCGCCCTTAACGGGAGAGAAGAAGGCAGCCTGACCCGATGCGAAGCTCACGGTGAAAGGCATCGCTCCGCGTTCTTCACACATGATGCAGGCGATCGAGGGGTCCAGAGTCTTCGCGTAAAAAATGCGGGATTGAGAAAGGTCGCTCACGTAGAAACGGACAGAAGAAATACCTGTGATTTTCGGGCGGGCTGGTGGATCGACGCCAAGCGAAGGAAGCGCCAGCAAAGATGCGAGCAGCGTAAGAGCCAGACGACTCATTACGTCCACCTTGTCTCAGAGAAAGAGTCCAGATGCGTCATGGTTTGGGGTGAGGAGCAGTATATTCGGAGCAGCAAGGTTTTTGCACTGGCGTAAATTCCATGAATTCGATGCGAGTGCCGTCAGGATCGTAAACATTGAGTTGCCACTTGCTGCCGCGGCCGATTTTTGGTTCTTCGGTAAGTGTCACGCCGTTCTTGATGAGTTGTGCTTTCGCGGCCTGAATGTTCGTAACGCCGAGGGCGATGTGGTTCGCGACGCCGAGTTGGCGCTTATCGGCGTCGTCAGGAACGTTGAGCATGAATTCGACCCAGTCGGAGCCGTCGGGGACTTGCAACGAAACCCAATCGTCGCGTTCATCTGTCCTGCCGCCGTGCCAGTAAGGGCGGAAGCCAAGGATGTCTTTGTAGAAATGCTCCATCGCGGGGCGGTCCTTGACGACGATGCCAGTGTGGATTAAACGAGAACTGGTCTGTCCGTCTTGTTCGTGAAATCTGAGCGGAGACTTGTATTGAATGAAGCCAATTAAGTGGTCGTCAGGATCCTGCAGCATGAAGAGAGATGGATCGCCATGCATCGGCTTTCCTTCTAGGTCGTTCGCTTGGAAGCCATCCGCAGTTACATCACCAACCGCCACATTTCGCGATTGCAAATAATCATGAAGGGCCACAACGTCTGAAGTTTCAAACAGGACAAGGGAAAGATTGTTTGGCGGTGGGTCTTTCGGGCTGGGATCAAGCCTTGGGCCGGCCACTAGATGAATTTCCTGACGGTCATTCAGGGCGTATGCAATCATCACTATCGCGCCGGATTGGAACGAGTAGAACGAGCCGAGCCGCAATTTCGAATAAAAACCAATTGGATCGTTATCGGGAGTAATTCTGCCTTGGATTCTCACTCTGCCGATTCCGAGAATCTTTGGGCGTTTTACTTGTGCCTGCATTGTTGCCGTAAGAAACGAACAGAGCAGGAGAAAAAAGCAGATTCCTCGCCTTGCTCGGAATGACAATCGACGCGTGCGGACCGGGTGTTGATTAGGCATGGGAGGCACCGCGGGATTTTAACTTACGAATTTCGTCGAGGCGAGCGCGGAGGCGTTGCTCGAAGCCCTGGTCGGTGGGTTTGTACCAGGAGCGGCCGGCAAGATTCTCGGGTAGGCAAGACATGTCGGTGACTTTTTCTTCGAAGTTGTGGGCGTATTTGTAGCCTTGGCCATAGCCGATATTTTTCATGAGATTGGTCGGCGCATTGCGGAGATGGAGCGGAACGGGATCGGCTTCCGTTCTGTGAACATCTTCCATCACGTTGCCATAAGCGGTGTAAACAGCATTGGATTTTGGCGCGAGCGAAAGATAGACGGCGGCTTGCGCGAGCGCGAGATTTCCTTCCGGTGCGCCGAGAAAATCGAAAGCTTCTTTTGCGGCGAGCGTGACGGCAAGAGCTCCTGGTTCTGCGAGGCCGATGTCTTCACTGGCCATGCGCACCATGCGACGTGCAAGGTAAAGCGGGTCTTCGCCGGACTCGAGCATGCGCGCGAGCCAATAGAGCGCGGCGTCGGGGTCGGAATTGCGCACGGATTTATGAAGAGCGGAGATGAGGTTGAAGTGCTCTTCGCCGGCTTTGTCATAACGGAGGAGTTTGCGCTGTAACACGTCTTCGAGGAGGGCGTCGGTGATAACACGCGTGTTCGCAGAGTCGGGCTTGGCGCTGCGGGCGCAGAGTTCGAGTGTATTGTAAGCGGAGCGAGCGTCACCATTTGCGAAACTCGCGATGCGGAAGAGAATTTCTTCACTGGCACGGAGATTCTCGTTTCCCAATCCCCGATCTTTGTCTTCGAGGGCGCGGTGGAGGAGCCGCACGATTTGCGGCGTGGTGAGCGATTCGAGGACGTAGACCTTGGTGCGCGAAAGAAGCGGTGAGATGACTTCAAAGGAAGGATTTTCGGTCGTGGCTCCAATGAAAGTGATATGACCCGCTTCGACGTACGGTAAAAAAGCGTCCTGCTGCGATTTGTTGAAGCGATGCACCTCGTCCACGAAAACGATCGTGCGCCGCGAGGAATGAAATTTCCGCTCGGCGTCCGCCATGACTTCTTTTATTTCCTTGATGCCGGAGAGAACGGCGCTAAACGAAATGAATTCGGATTTCGTGAGCCGAGCGATGAGGCGTGCGAGAGTGGTTTTGCCGCAGCCGGGAGGTCCCCAGAAGAGCATGGAGCCGAGATTGTCCGATTCAATTTGCACGCGCAGCGGTTTGCCCGGGCCAAGGAGTTTTTCCTGGCCGATGAATTCGTCCAGCGTCCGTGGACGCATCCGTTCCGCGAGCGGCTGGTTCGCGGAATGAGAATCTTCAGCGGCAGGAAGTGAAGAGAAGAGCGACATGGAAGCATCAGTTTAGTGCCAAAGGGCACGCTTCAGGAAGCGAACCCCAGCGACAGCGGCATCAGCACGAGTTGTGGTACTGGGACTGTCCCTTCGTACGTTTTAATTCCAGCTGTACATCTTTCAAATTTTTCGACGCAAATATCGCGCTACGATCCATATGCGATTCGCGGGTTGGACCTCGCGAAGCTCGCAAGGAGACGTCTTTGCAAGTCCTTTGTTTGTCACTCTTACAGAAACCGTGCCCTTAAGTCCTGTATTTGCCACTCTTACGAAAACAACCGGGGTGGGGGCAAATTATTCCCAAAACGGTCCCCTTCTGAAAGGGGCCTACAACACTGCGATGACGCTAAATCGGAAGGGTGTTGCGCTGGCGAGCGGCTTCGTAAAAGAGGACGGCTGTGGCAGCGGCAGCGTTGAGTGATTCGACGCCAGAGGACATGGGGATGCGGATGCGGGCGTCGGCGCTCCGCTCGATTTCTTCGGGAAGACCTGCGCCTTCGTTGCCGACAAGGAGTCCGACGGGATCGCACCAGTTTATTTCCCAGGGAGCGAGAGCCGGCTGATCGGCGGAATCGCGAAGGCTGGAAGCAAGCGTCCGAATATTTGAAGAAGCAAGTTGTGCAAGGAGAATGGAGAGCGCGGGCCCGGCGAGGATCGGAAGGTGAAGGGAAGCTCCTGCGGATGCGCGGAGGGCTTTGGGCGAAAACGGGCTGGCGGTTCCACTTTGGCCGGAAGCGGAAGTGATTGCTCCGGTCGCCCCGAAAGCGGCAGCGGTGCGGAGAATTGTGCCGACGTTGCCTGGGTCCTGTAGGCCGGCAAGAACGACGATAAGCGGAGCGCCTGACTCGGGAGGACGAAGAATGTCGTCGAAAGAAAACTTTCGCGGCTCGACCAGCGCAGCGACTCCTTGAGGATGCTCTGTGTCGGCAATGCCTTCAAAGAGGCGGTCGGTGGTGTAGAGAATGGGGAAGGCGATTTCGGGACGGTCGAGATAGGGAGCGAGACGCGCATGGTGGCGGCGGCCTGATTCGGAGAAGAGAACGGCTTCGATGCGGCAGCCGGAGTTCAGGGCTTCTTCTGTGAGGCGAACGCCTTCGACGCCGACGGCTCCTGATTCGGTGGGAAGGCCGCCGCGGAGGGCGACGCGAAATTCTTTCAACCAGCGATTTTCGCGCGAGGAGATGGCCGCATTGGAGCGGGCGGGTTTGCCGGGGGAAGGCATGGGTAAAGGATAAACAGTTTTGAGTCCTTTCGCTTGGGGAAAGAGCGGTTGCAAAGGAGATCGAGTTGGGAAAACAAATCGCCGACTTCTATTGGACGGTTACGGTCACGGTGGTTTGAGTGCTGACCACGGCAAGACCGGCGTTGGGGCCGGGAGTGGATGCAGTCACTGTGAAAATGTAAGTGCCGGGAGCGGTGCCCGGGATTTGAACCGGCGGCGGAGGGGTGCTGCTGGCTCCGCCACCGCATCCTGCGAAGAGGCCGGCGGAAAAGGAGAGAATCAAGGCGGCGAAGACGAGACGACGGCGAGTGCGTGGATAGATGGCAAGCAGGAGAAGGAAAAGTGAGGCAGCGAGGAGAGGCTGCCAAGGAAAATTGTAAGGAAAGATAGGCGGTATAAGGGCGATGGATGTGTGAGGCGCAGTGGTGTTGATGGTCATTGTCGCGGCCACAGGATTGGCGCCGGTGATCGCAACGGACGCGGGAATGGAGCAGGTCGGTGCGGTAGCAGCGGTTGAGGGTGTCTTTGGCGCGCAGGTAAGATTGACCGGACCCGTGAAACCAGCCGCAGGAGTCATAGTGAGCGTTGACGTATTTCCGGTGGTGATGCCAGGAGCGGAGATTGTTACGGGAGTGCCAGAGACGGAAAAAGGCAGGACGATGGCAACGGAGAAGTTGACTGTGTGGGGAGCGTAGACAGAATCGCCAAGGTACTGGGCGGTGAACGCTACAGTGGCAAGGCCAAAAAAGCCGGGGTCAACGGAGGAACTAGTAGCGCCATTGATAAGATCACCGCCGAAGACCGAAGTGTCGAAGCCACCAACTGCAGTAAAGACGACAGAGCCGGTAGGGGCGGGCTGTCCGTTGACGCCGGTAACGTTTGCGGTGACGTTGAAATTTTGAACCAGATTAGCGATGTTGGGTGCTGAGATGCCGACTGTTGCCGGTTGCTTGACGAGAACGCTGACGGGGGAAAGAGTGACGCCATTGTAGTTTGCGTCGCCGTCGTAGGTGGCGGTGATGGAGTGCGAGCCCAAAGAAAGGCCGCTGAGGTCGAGAGTTGCCTCGCTGACAGTTTTGTTGAATGGCCATTGGGCTAACTGCGCGGTACCGAGCGAAATATTGTCAGCGAAGAATTTGACTGGGCCCGTGGGAAAAAGACCTTTCGTGGTAATTCCGATGTGTGCGACGGCAGGAATAGTGTCGTTTAAACCCATGACTACCGGGGATGCGGACTGAGATGTGGACTGATTTATGAAGAGCTCTGCGCTAGGAGTTGTTTTGGTAATGGTGAAAGTGAGCGGAGTTGTGCTTGTCGAAGGATGGAAGCTCGCATCGCCGGAGTAAGAAGCACTGATACTGTGCGAACCGACAAGAGGACTATCCGGACGCCATTCTGCGAGCCCATTGAGGTTGATAGAGATGGACGGCGAGCTTAGCGAGCCAGTGCTGGCGGAATCCGTGAAGATGACTGTCCCGGTTGCGAGGCCGTCATTCGAGCCAACCGGCGCGTGGACACCGAGAGGCTGGGCATCGATTCCCGGGACCAAGCCGTATTGATAAGTACCGCCGTTGGTGAAAGTGGTGTATGCGGTTTGACCAAAATAGAAATAACGGCCGGAGAGAGAAGTGGTGCTGTCTTCGGGAGAGATGTTGACGGTGACAGGTTGAGAATCGCTGGAGGCAAAGCGATTGTCTCCGGGGTAGTGAGCGGTGAGAGTGTACTGGCCGCCGGGAAGATTGTTGAGAGTGCCGGAAGCAGAGCCGTTTGAAAGCGTGAGCGGGGCGAGGCCGGTGTTTGACGCAGGAGTCGCAGTGGTGACGAGTGCAACATCGCCGGATGGAGCGCCGCCGGTGCCGGTGACATTTGCGGTGACGGTCGCCACGGTCCCATGGGTAAAGGTGGTGGGATTGACGGACAGAGAAGTATTTGTTGCGGTGAAATGAATGGAATTCCAGTTGGCGATAAGAGCTGCAGCATCAACTGTGCCGAGGCCGGAAGCCTGGTCGTATCCCGCGGTTGAATAGTAATTGCCAAGGGTCAAAAGCCCATTGGTGTTGTCGTTTCGTGTGCTTGCAGTGCAGTTGGGGGAGCCTGACTGACAGGGAACGTTGTTGCTGCCAATCGTGATGTCATGAAAGACGGACGGATGCTGAGCGGCAAGGGCGTAGAGGATATAGTTCGCCTGGCCCTGTCGTCCGAATTTCTGATTGATAAGGGCCATGATACCGGCCATCGCAGGAGACGAAGCGGAAGTGCCGCCGGCGCCAGAGAAAGAGAATCCATCGCTTGTAACCACGCATTGGGTTGACACCACGCAGATCGGATAGAAGGTGTCGTTTTCACCGGAGGCGGCAAAGAGAGAGATGTCGGGCAGGTCGCGCACGCCGTCAGTGGGAACGCCGGTTCCGGATTGCCAGGAGGGCTTCGGGTGACCAGAGGTGCAGGAAGAAAAAGTGCCGTCGGAAGCGTCTGTGCCTGTGGCGCAACTGCTTGCACCGCCGCTTCCACCGACGATTGATGCGAGGTCGGGAGGGTTGGCATTTGAAAGATTGAGGCCGAAGGCGCGATTCCATGGTTGCTCGGGAATGCGCTTGAGGAGGGATTCGGAGGGCAGGGGCGGTGTGACCGGGTTTTTCCAAAAGGTCGCGAGTTCGGCGTTTTGTTGTGCCTCCGTGCCTGCGTAAGACTGATAGGCGAAATCGGTGCCCCCAACGGCGATGTTCCAAGGCGTGGAGGCGAAACCACTGACGGCGAGACCGCGCGAAGCGGGTTGAGGGATATTGAAATTATCGCAACCCGCGGAACCGCCATCGCCGGCTGAGACGAAGGAAGTCTGGCCTTGCGCAGCAGCCTGCTGCCACACGGTGGACCAAAAAAGATTGCCAGATGAGCCGAGATCTTGTTCGCAGAGGCCGTAACTGGTGCTGAGGACTGTTGCTTCGTCATCGTCTACGGCGCGAAGTGCGGCAAGGTAGAGGCCGTTCTGGACGGTATTGCCCAAGGACGTGTAGAGAACGATTTTTGCATTGGGTGCGACCGCGCCGGCAAGTTCCACGTCAAGATAGGCCTCGCCAGCAGCACTATTGAGGCCGGGGTCGGCGCCGTCAAGAACCACATTCACTGGATTGGCAGGCAGGCTGAAGAACGTTCGATAGGTGGCGACGACGGATGGATCGACGTTAGAAGCACTGATAATGCCAATGCTAACGCCGGAACCGTTCGTGCTGGCTGAATAGAGCGAGTTGAGATTGTATTGGACTGCGAAATCGGCCGGGGCGAGTGGGTAGAGCCCTTGCCGAAACGTCCAGTCCGCGATGATCTTGTGAGTTGCCGAGTCCATTTTGGCGGTGCCCAAAATAGTGGCATGAGATTTGGCTGGGAAGTCATTGAGTGTGACCAGACCGGCGACGATAGGCGCTAGGTCTGAAGGGATTTGCGGGTCGCTATTATTGGCATGATGCTCTTCGCCGTTGATGATATAGGAATGAATTTCGGTTTGGAAGGCATTGCGGAGCTGTCCGGCGGTTCCGGAGAATTCGAGGAAGTTTTTGGCTTTGCTGAGATGAAGATTGGCGAACCCTTGTGACTTGAGCCAGTTTGTGACGGTAGTGACATCGGCGTCAGAAGGACCGAATTTTGCAGCGAATTGTTCGGGCTTAAGCCAAGCATGAAAAGTGGGAGTACCCGGGCGATGAACCTGCAGCAGGAATTCCTGAAGCGCGGATTCTTGTTGTGGAGAGCGGCGAAGGAGGAGAAGGAGCCTGGGAGCGGGAGTGGAGTCGGCCACAGCGCCATGATCGAAGCGCGCTTGCGCAAGGGGATGCACATTGCCGGAGAGAGTGACTCGTTGCTGGGAATTGACCGCTGGAATCGCGGAGGGCGCAGCGGATTGAGCGCGTGCGAATTGCGGGGTGAATGCTACCGAGAGAACAGACAAGGCAATACGGAAGAGCGACTGGGTCTTCTGCATGAGGCCTCTTTTTTTGGTTCGACCTGTTATGCCAGATGCGGTAATTCATAGGATAAGACATGTGACAGAACTTAAGTAGTTTCATCATAAATGAAAAAACTCATCCGAGCGATGGAACGAGGGAGAGGCCGGAGGAGACTCATATTGCATGCAGGTCGGGTATATAGTAGCGTCCGCGCAGGGTGGCTTGCGCGTGAACGCAGGGGCGCGTAGCTCCAAGGGCCAAGAACGGTGATTGCTGAACTGCTTCGCATTCATCCAGAAAAGCCAGAAACGGACTTGCTGCGCTATGTCGCGGAAAAGCTGACGCGCGGATGCGTGGTCGCAATTCCGACGGACACACTGTATGGATTAGCGGCCGATCCGTTTAATTTGGCAGCAGTGGATGAGATTTATCGCGTGAAGGGACGGCCGGAGGCGCGCGCGCTGCCGATTCTGGTGAATTCCGTAGAGATGGGCGCAGCCTTGGCGCTCGATGTGCCGCGGAATTTCTATCGGTTGGCGGAAACGTTTTGGCCAGGGGCGCTGACGATAGTTGTGGACGCGTCGCACCAAGTGCCTTTAAAAGTGACAGCGAATACGAAAAGGATTGGGCTGCGCTGGCCGAAGAATGAAGTCGTAAGAGGGTTAATAGGAGAGTTTGGCGGGCCGATCACCGGAACGAGCGCGAATCTTTCTGGATATCCGTCGTGTTCTAGCGCGGAAGAAGTGATGGAGCAACTCGGGAAGAGAGTGCCACTGGTGCTTGACACGGGAGATACGCGGGCGTCGCTGCCTTCGACGATTGTCGAATTGCACGGACGCGAATGGAAGATTGGACGCGAGGGAGCGATTACGGAAGCCGAGATTGATGATGCCTTGGGTGGGATCGGCGATCTGGTGGGATGAGGAAGGCTGTAGCATTGTAAGAAAATCGTAGTCGCCAATTGGAGTGAGAGCCGGTTCGCCAAAGGCGCGAGAGTGAACAGACGTGACGTCCGTGAACCAGAGCGAGATGTAAGGTAGATCTTCGGCGAAAAGTTTTTGTGCTTCGGAGCAGAGTTCCTTCCGTTTACTGCGATCCATTTCCACACGAATTTGATAGGTGCCCTCCACTGCGCGGGCCAGCGGTCTCGCAGCATGGCCGCAAGAGAAAGCTGGTCCGCTCCGATCGGAATGACAGACTTTTTGCCGGCGGGGTAAGTGGCAGGGAAAAAAAATTAGCGAGGCGGTGCATAGGAAATTTTACCGAGAATTGCGGGGCCGCTGGCGCCGGTGGCGGACGGAATGTTGGAGGGGCGTTGGTGGAAGGTTTCGTAGGCGAGTAGGGCGAAAGCGAGGGATTCTTTGGCGTCGGTGGGGACGTTTAGAGCGGAAGACGGCAGGACCTCAAGACGGGCAAGAGCGGCGGAGAGTTGGGCTAGGAGAAGAGGATTTTGAGCACCACCGCCGGAGACGATTAGTTGGTGGATTTTGTGTTTTGGGAGGACGAAACGGTTGAGCGCGTCGACGACGGAGAGGGCGGTGAAGATAGTTGTGGTGCGAATGAGGTCGTTGGGTTTTGCGTGATGTTTTTTGCCGAGGGCGAGGAGTTTTTTCAGGTAGGCGGCGCCGTAGTATTCGCGGCCGGTGGATTTGGGCGGCGCGAGTTTCAGGTAAGGATCGCGGAGAAGTTCGTTGAGGATCGCGGGGATGGCGCGGCCTTGTTGGGCGAAGGCGGCGTTTTTGTCGAAGCGCTGGCGGCCGTGGGTGAAGTGGGAGACGAGAGCGTCGATGAGCATGTTGCCGGGACCGGTGTCGAAGGCGAAAACCTGGGATGGCTTGGAGTTGGCGGGGATGACGGTGATGTTGGCGATGCCGCCGATGTTTAGGGAGATGCGGCCTAGTTTGGGATGACGGTAGAGAGCGTAATCGGCGAAAGGGACAAGCGGAGCGCCGTTGCCTCCGAGAGCGAGGTCGGCGGGGCGGAAGTCGGAGACGGTGGTGATGCCGGTGCGGGCGGCGATGATGGCGCCTTCTCCGATTTGAAGTGTGGAGGGAATTGTGGACGGCGAACTAACCCCCGCACCCTTAAAACCGAAGGGTGCGGCACCCGATTTAGAAGAGTTGCTGGGGCCTTGATGGAAGACGGTTTGGCCGTGGTCGCCGATGAGGTCGATATTGCGGGGAGAAATGCGGAATTTTTTGCAGGCGGCGAGGGCCGCATCAGCATAGATGAAGCCGAGGCGGGAGTGGAGTTGGCTGAGTTCGCCGGAAGTGATGAGGTTCTGTTCGGCGACGCGAAGGATTTCTTTACGGACGGCACCGGGGAAGGCGACGCTGGTGTGGCTCAGGAGTTTGATTTGCAGATTTGGCGGTGCACCGGAGATGCGGACGAGGGAAATGTCGATGCCGTCAACGGAGGTGCCGGACATCATGCCGAGGACGAGCATGGATTTGGAGGTCATGGATGGGCGAAGGGAATTTTTAACACAGAGGACACTAGGAACACAGTCGAGAGAAAGATAAAGCGAGGAAAGAGATAACGCTGAGGCTGAGACCACGCGGAAGATCGCGGAGAAGAAATCTACGAGATTTGTTTTTTCAGATCGGCCAAGAGGTTCAGTGCGTCCAGAGGTTTTAGGTCGTCGAGGTTGGCAGAGCGAAGGCGGTCGAGGACGGCGCGGTCGAGTGGAGTGAAGAGGACTTCCTGATTGGCGGTGCCGTTGGCGTGGCCTGCGGCACCGGGGGTAAGAGTTTCGCTGAGAACGTGTTCGCTTTGTTCGTGTTTTTTCAGGACTTCGCGGGCGCGTTCGATGACGCTGCGCGGAAGGCCGGCGAGGCGGGCGACTTCGATGCCGTAGCTTTTGTCGGCAGAGCCGGGCTCGACTCGGCGGAGAAAGATGATTTCGTTGGGAGTTTCCTTGACGCTGACGTGGACGTTTTTTACGGCGGGGAGAAGATCGGCGAGTTCTGTGAGTTCGTGGTAGTGCGTGGCGAAGAGCGTGCGGGCGCGTGTGTATTTTTGTAGATGCTCGACGACGGCCCAAGCGATAGAGAGACCGTCGAAGGTGGCGGTGCCGCGACCGACCTCGTCGAGGAGCACAAGGCTGGCGGGCGTGGCGTGATTGAGGATGCTGGCGACTTCGGACATTTCGACGAGGAAGGTGGAACGGCCGCGGGCGAGATTGTCGCTGGCGCCGATGCGCGTGAAGATGCGGTCGGTGATGGGAAGTTTTGCCTGACGCGCGGGAACGAAGGAACCCATTTGCGCGAGGAGAACGATGAGCGCGGCCTGGCGGAGATAGGTGGATTTGCCGCCCATGTTTGGGCCAGTGATCAACAAGAGTTGTTGGCGGCCAGGTTCGAGGCAGAGATCGTTGGGAACGAAACGCTCGCCTTTTTGGCGGAGGAGTTCTTCGATGACGGGGTGGCGGCCGCCGACGATGAGAAGTTCGCCAGTCGAATTGAATTCGGGGCGCATATAGCTGCGGTCGGCGGCGAGTTTGGCAAGAGAAGTAAGTACATCGAGTTGCGCGATGGCAGCGGCGGTCTTGCGGAGGCGAGCAGCTTGTGCAGCGATGCTCGAACGGAGGTCGATGAAGAGCTGACGCTCGATTTCGAGGATGCGCTCATCGGCGGCGAGGATTTTCCGTTCGTATTCTTTTAGTTCGGGAGAAGTGAAGCGCTCGGCGTTGACGAGGGTTTGTTTGCGCTCGTAATCGGCGGGCGTGAGATGGAGATTTGGTTTGGAAATCTCCATGTAATAGCCGAAGACGGAATTGAAACGAATTTTTAGCGAGCCGATTCCGGTGCGTTTGCGTTCGCGCTCTTCCATGGCGGCAATAATTTGCTTGCTGTACTGGCTGAGATTGCGAAGTTCGTCGAGCTCGGCGTGAAAACCGTTGCGGATGATGCCAGGATCCGTGGCGAGAGCGGGCGGTTCGTCGGAAAGAGCACGTTCGAGGCGTTCGCGGACGTCAGAAAGTTCATCGATTTCGTTGAAGAGAAAACGAAGAAGCGCGCTGCCACCGGCAGGCGGCGGCGTGAGGAAATTGCGCAAGACGGGAAGCTGCGCGAGAGATTTGCGAAGAGCGAGGAGTTCGCGCGGCGCAGCGAGGCCGAGCGTTATGCGGCTGGTGAGGCGCTCGAGATCCTGAATGCCTTTGAGTTCCTTGCGGATTTCGCCCCGGACGACGGTTTGCTGGATGAGTTGCGCGACGGCGTCGAGGCGGGCTTCGATGGCTTCGCGGTCAATGAGCGGACGAAGAAGCCAAGAGCGCAAAAGGCGTGCGCCCATTCCAGTTACCGTGACGTCGAATGTGGCGAGAAGGGTGGCGGCGTTTTTGCCGGATTCTTCGGAAAAAATTGGCGCGACAAGTTCGAGATTGCGGACGGAGACGGGGTCAAGGATGAGCGCGTCGTGCTGCTCGTAGTAGCGGACACGATCGAGATGACCGAGGGCGGCTTGCGCGGTAGCGTCGGTGGTTTTTGCGGCGTTTTCGCGAAGATAGTGGATGATGGCGCCAGCGGCGGAAAGTGCGTGCGGGTGATCGTCGAGGCCGAAGCCTGTGAGTTCAGCTACAGCGAACTGTTCGCGGAGGATCCGCGCGGCGTAGTCGTGTTGGAAGGCCCAATCTTCGACGCGGCTTTCGACGCCTCCGGTGCCATCGAGAAGGGAGGTCTTTGAAGTTTCGAAGAGCTGCTGCGGGCGTGGGAGAAGCGTTTCGCGCGGATGGAGAAGCTGGAGTTCTTCGCGGAGAGATTCTTCCGCGCGCGGTCCGCGGAATTCAGTGGCTTGAAATTCACCTGTGGAGAGATCGACGAAGGCCAGGCCGATGATTGCGGCTCCGGAGTCTTGCGAAACGGCGGCGAGGAAATTGTTTTCGCGGGCGTCGAGCACGGAGACGTCCGTGGCCGTGCCAGGCGTGATGACACGAACAACTTCACGGCGGACTAGCTTTTTGCCCGGGCCGGGAGCTTCCATCTGATCGCAGATAGCGATTTTGAATCCGTTGCGGATAAGTCGGGCGATATAGCCGTCGGCGGCGTGATAGGGAACACCGCACATCGGGATGGGCTGGCCTTTTTCGCGATTGCGGGAGGTGAGCGTGATTTGGAGTTCACGCGAGGCAAGGATGGCGTCTTCGTAGAAGAGTTCGTAGAAATCACCGAGGCGGAAGAGAAGCAGTGCGTGCGGGTAGCGCGATTTGATCGCGTGATACTGCTGCATCAGGGGTGTGGTGGGATCGGACATTTAAGAAAAGTTTTCAGTCTCCAGTTGTCAGCCATCAGTAAAGGTGAAAGAGACGGAGCATTTTACTTGAATAGCGGCGATTTAAGGAAACAGAGGATGAAGCAAAGCAAATGCCAATCGTGACGGCTATGCCTTGTCCATCGTTTCAGCATCAAGGAATCAAACCGTGTTGTTGGAGAACCGCGTCGACCTCAGATTTGCCAGTGGGCAGATCGACGGCGGGAATTGAGGCACCGGCTGCGATCAGGAGGCGAGCGACTTCGGCGTAATCGCCGTGAGGATTGTCACAGTTGCGAGCGCCGTGACCGAACCAGCCAGACGGAGTGCCGTGAAACTGTTCATCTTCGATGGTGAGAGACGCGCCATGTTCGAGGAAGAGTTTGACCAGGTCGGCCAAGCCGTGCCAGCAAGCCCAGTGAAGTGCCGTGGCGCCATGTTCACCGCGCGCGTTCACGGGAACTCCTGCTGCCAGAAGGGCTCGGACGGCAGCGACGTTGTGACTGATGGTTAGATCGGGAAGAAGGCGTTCGTTGCCAGTAAAGTCGGGAAAGGTGCGTTTGGTCTTGGCGCTCGAGGGGTTGCGTGAATTTGGTGAGGCCGCGGAAGCGACGAAAGAGTCTATTGCGGAGAGCGTGGTGTCGGCTCCGCGATCTGCGAGGAGAGCGGCAACTTCCGATTGGCCACTGATTGTGGAGAGGGCGTAGGCGGTGCGGCCGTCTTTGCGTTTTGCGTTGATGTCGACGCCGGCATTGAGCAGGGCAGAGATAATTTTCGCGCTGCGGTTGCGCCAGATGGCCCAGTGGAGCGCGGTTTCGTCGCGGTGGTTGAGTTCGTTGGGATTTGCTCCGGCGGTGAGGAGAAGTTCCAAACCTTCGAAGTCTTGGCGATCCAGCATGTGTTTCAGAACATTGGTGCTGTTTGGACTTGCGCCATGTTTGAGAAGAATTTTGAAGCTGGCGAGATCGGGATGTTCGGTGGAGTGATAGAGGGATTCGTTGTCGTTGGGATTTGCACCGGCTTCCAGCAAAAGTTCTGTGAGTACGGGATTGTTGTTGAGGCCGGAGGCGGCATAGAGACACGAGAGAGGGTTGTTGGGAATTTCATGCGAGGCAGTGTTGGGGTCGGCGCCGTGTTGGAGGAGGATGCGCGCGGTTTCGACTAAACCGTTGGAATTGGGCGATTGGGGATTTGCGAAACGAGAGAAGCATGTGTAGAGAAGCGGTTCGCATTTTTGCGGCCCGCTTTTTTCTTTGGCAAGGGAGGGAGATTCGTTGAGCGCGAGTTCAACGGACTTCGCATTGCCAAGGACGAGCGCAACGTAAAAGCCTGCGGCAGCAATCTTTGGATTTGCAGCGAGCAAGGTTTTGGCTTGCGCGTAGTCGGAGACCGCGGCGTCTATGAATTTGTCCACGAGTTGTTGAAAATCGAGATTGGATTGTTCGATGAAAGCATGGAAGGCCGGCCAACTGGGAAAACCTTGTTCTCGGGCGATCGTGAGTTGCGCATTGTGCAGCGCTGGCCGAGATTTTTGGAGCTCTGGGGAATGGCGCTGCAAGCGTTGTAAGGATACGCCATCACCCGATTCTGCCGATTTCAGAAGAGACTTGGCTTGTTTCTTGTAGAACTCGAGATTGAGGCGTGCGGTGCTGCTATGGGTCGTCATACGACCTCCTTTCGAATGCTGCCCATCGTCCGCAAGAAGGGCTGAAAGAAGGTTCGTCAGATTGGGAAAACTTGCTGGTGGGAAAATCCCTTTCCGCGGACCGGAAGCGCCCATGTGCGCTAGGGAGAGTATAGAGGAAACGGGAATGTCAGAAAAGTCAGGATTGAATGCCGAGTTGAGAGAGGAGGAAGGCGTAATCGAGGGCGATTTCGCGGAGATAGTCGTAGCGACCGGAGGCTCCGCCGTGGCCAGCGCCCATATTTGTTTTGAAGAGGAGCAGGTTTTCGTCGCGCTTGAGAGTGCGAAGTTTGGCGACGTATTTGGCGGGTTCCCAGTACATGACCTGGCTGTCATTGAGGCCGGTTTTGACGAGAAGTGCGGGATAGTTTGTGGCGGTGAGGTTGGTGTAGGGGCAGTAAGACTTCATATAGAAATAGTCGTCCGCGAGTTGGGGATTGCCCCATTCTTCATATTCGCCGACGGTGAGAGGAAGAGAGGCGTCGAGCATGGTGTTGAGAACGTCGACGAAGGGAACGTGGCTGATGACGATGCGAAAAAGATCGGGGCGCATATTGGTGACGGCGCCCATGAGGAGACCGCCGGCGCTGCCACCTTCGATGATGAGCTTGTTGGCGGAGGTGAATTTTTGGGCGATGAGAAATTCGGCAGCGGAAATAAAGTCCGTGAATGAGTTGAGCTTGTTACGCATGCGGCCTGCGTCATGCCAGGGCTTGCCGAGTTCGCCACCGCCGCGAATGTGCGCGATGGCGAAAACGACGCCACGATCGAGGAGGCTGAGACGGTTGGAGTTGAAGCCGACGGGGATGGAGATTCCGTAACTGCCGTATCCGTAAAGGAGAAGAGGCGCGGAGCCGTCGAGCGGCGTGGAACGGCGGGCGACGAGCGAAATTGGGATTTGTGTGCCATCGGTGGCGGTGAAATGACTGCGCTGGCTGACGTAAAGAGACGGATCATAGCCGCCGAGGACGGGTTGTTGTTTGCGGAGAACAGACTCACGAGTAGAGATGTTGTAATCGAAAACAGAACGCGGGGTGATGAAGGATTCGTACTGGTAGCGGAGATGAGATTGATCGAATTCGAGATTTGTACCCAGAGAGGCGTTATAGGCGGGCTCGGAGAATTCGATGCGATGAGAGGTTTTGAGAAGATTTGAAGTGTCTTGATTCAGCGAGACTATGCGGATGTGGGGAAGGCCGGTTTCGCGTTCGTATATCGCAAGGTGTGTGCGGAAGGCAGCGAAAGCGGAAAGCATAACCGCTGGGCGATTGGGAATGAGTTCGCGCCAGTATTTGCGGCGCGGGTCGGCGGTACTTACGCTCATGAGTCGAAATGTGCGACCGAGAGAATTAGTGCGGATAAAAAAGGAGTCGCCTTGATTGCTGAAGGATGGGTGATGGTCCACGTAGTATTCGTGGTTGTCTTCGCGAGGTGAAATCAGGCGAAATTCGCCGAGGGGATCGTTGGCGCGAAGATAGTGGGCTTCGCTGGTGGTATGGCTATTGGTGGTGAGGAAGAGGTAATTGCCGCTGCGGGAGCGTTCGATATCGATGCGGAAGCGTTGGTCGGTTTCTTCAAAGAGAAGAGTATCGGGTTCGGTCGAGCCAAGGACGTGACGATAGAGGCGGTAGGAGCGTTTGGAAACTTCGTCTTCGATTGTGTAGAAGAGGGTGCAATTATCGGCGGCCCATGCGGCACTGGTGGCGCGCTCGACTCGAAAAGGCAGAAGTGCGTTGGTCGCGAGATTCTTGATTTCGAGTGTGTACTGGCGGAAGCCGGTGGTGTCGGTGGAATGGGCGAGGAGTTGGTTATTGTCGCTGACGTTGAATACGTCGAGGCCAAGAAAGCTGTGGCCTTCGGCGAGAGCATTCAAATCGAGGAGAAGTTCTTCTGGGGAATGCTCGTCACGACGGCGGAGATGGCTCGCGTACTGCTTGCCTTCTTCGGTGCGGGTGAAGTATTGGAAGCCACGGAGGGAATAGGGGACACTGAGATCGGTTTGCTGGATGCGGGAGAGCATCTCCTGGTAGAGCTTCTCCTGGAATGCTTCCGTAGGTTTGAGAACTGCGTTGCTGTAGGCATTTTCGGCTTCGAGATACGCGATGACTTCAGGATTTTCTTTTTCGCGTAACCAAGCATAGTTATCTACGCGGTGATCGCCGTGGAGGACGGTTTCGACCGGAATGGTCTTGGCGACAGGCGCGGGAAGAGTTTGCGCTCCGGCCGAAGCCGGCTTGGAACCGAGGGTATCTGTACTCATAAGATTTTTTGGGAGCACGCGCGGCGAAATGAGGCCGTAAAGAAGGGTGGTGCGTGCTCCAGTTATACTAACGGAAGTCCAGGATGGAGCCAAATAGGGTGGAACGGATAGAGAATGGCGAGCGAGCGCGAGATTAAGCTGAGAGTAGAAAATGAGAAAGCATTAAGAAAAGCGCTGGCGAAGTTGTCCGCAAAGCCTGTGAGAGCAAACGGCGGGAAAGTTCATGAATTGAACACAATTTTCGATACCCCACAGGGCGGACTTGCTAAACATGGGCAACTTTTGAGGATTCGGAAAGAAACACCGCAATCCACCGGGAAAAAGGGTCAAGAGACGAGGATCATTCTGACCTTTAAGAAACCTGCCACAAGCGCAGAAAACGACGGGCATGGGCACAAAGTGCGAGAAGAGATTGAGACGGAAGTGAAAGACGAAGCGGCATTGCAAAGGATTTTTGAAGGACTGGGAATGAGCGGCTGGTTTTCTTACGAAAAATATAGGACGACAATGAAGCTGGCGGGAACGAAGAAGTGGGCGAAGAATCTGGTGCTTGAGCTGGATGAGACGCCTGTGGGGACGTTTTTGGAGCTGGAAGGGCCGGCGGAGGCGATTGACCTCGCTGCGCAGGAGCTTGGGTATACAAAGAGGGATTACATCACGAAAAGCTATTTGGCGATTTACATGGAGGAGTGCCGAAAGCGCGGAGAATCCCCGCGAAACATGGTTTTCGAAAACAGAAAGTAAAATTTCTTCCATACGCGCGATTTTTTTCGTCAAACGGCATTCTGTTCTTGACTTAAATCCTTTATCGGCTTATCACTACGGACGGAGTGTCATCCCGGTAATGAAGTTATCCCTGGAATACGAGTCTGGCCCCGGCCGTTCGAATTTTGAATGCAAACCGGGGAGCGGAATTTCCGGTGCGGTAGCGGATAGGGTTTTCGCGGCGCGATCTATGCGTGGCGGAAGCGGCAGGGGAGGGCACATCCGAGGCTAACGGTAAGTTCATTGTTATTAGGCTCTTGCCCGCAGCCGTGGATCCGGCGCGGGTTTTTTGTTTTCAGCGTAGCAAGTGAGGTGAGCGATGGCGATGACGGCGACAGAGTTGATGGGCGCGAAGGCGTACGACGCACAGGGAAATTACGTCGGCAAGGTACGCGAGTTTTTTGTCGAGCCGGCGGAGCAGCCGAATCGAGTGGCTCATTTCTTGCTCGCACGCGGGAGTTTTCAGCCGCTCGTGGCGAGATACGACCAGGTGTCAGCGATTGAATCAGGAAAATTGGAGTTGAGTGTGCCAGAGCGAGCGCTCGATGCGTATCAACCGAATGAAGGCTGGTTGGCAGTGACGAAAGATTTGCTGGACCAGCAAATTATTGATACGAGCGGACGAAAAGTCGTACGCGTAAATGACGTAGATCTGACGGAACAGCGCACAAACGGAAATGTTGAGCTGCGAATTACGCAGGTAGACGTTGGACTGCCGGGAGCGGTTCGGCGGCTGCTGCAGGGAATCGCGCCACAGGGGATGATTCGAGGTTTGCAAAACCGCTTGCCGGCACGGACGATCCGGTGGGAGTTTGTGAATTTGGTCGAGCCCGACCCGCTGCGGCGATTGAAACTGCGGATTACGCACGAAAAGCTGGAAGACCTGCACCCCGCGGACCTGGCGGACATCATAGAAGATCTGTCGCCTGCGGAGCGGCAGGGGATTATTGCGTCTCTGGATGAAGAGACAGCAGCAGCGGTACTGGGCGAATTGGATGCTCGGTTGACAACGCAGATCGTCGAAAAACTGGATCCTGAAAAGGCTGCGGACATTTTGGAAGAGATGGCTCCGGACGAAGCAGCGGATCTGCTGGGCGGATTGCCGAAAGAAACGTCGGAAGAACTGCTCGAGGAGATGCCCGGTCAGGAAGCGGAAGAAGTCCGCGAATTGCTTGAATTTGATCCGGCTACGGCGGGCGGCATGATGAACACGGATTTTGTGTTCGTGGGAGATAAGTCAAGCCGGGATGAAGTTCTCGAATGGATGAAAGAGCAGGATCTAAATCTGGATCAATTGGACACGATTGTGCTGCTCGATGGCGCGGCGCAATTCTCCGGAACCGTGCCGGTGGCGCGATTGCTGCTGGCAGGCCAAGGGCAGCCGTTAAGTGAATTGAAAATGGAACCACTGCTTACAGTGCAGCCGAACGCGGATGAGAGAGATGTGTTTGAATTGTTCGACAAGTACAACCTGCGGATGCTGACGGTTGTGGATGAAGATGGGCGGCCACTGGGAGTGATCACGGTGGACGACGTGGTTTCGAAACTTTTGAAATAAGGGAAGCCAGAGCGATGTGGAGCCGGGAAAGCCTGGAGGCGATGGGCGAACGCTGGACGGAACGTGTCCAGATCGTGCGCGATTCCATTCGTCCGTTCCGGCGGCGGATCATGTTGTTTTTGGCGGTGGTGGGACCCGGGCTGATCGTTTCGAACGTCGACAACGATGCGGGCGGCATTTATACCTACGCCCAATCGGGCGCGAAATACGGGAACGCGGTGCTTTGGTCGCTAATTCCCATGACGATTGCACTCTACGTTTCACTCGAAATGTGTTCACGCATGGGCGCGTTTACGGGCAAGGGACTTTCTGATTTGGTGCGCGAGGAGTTTGGATTTCGCGTGACGTTTTTTCTGATGGCTGCTGTTCTGGTGGTGAACCTCGGAAACGTGATGGCGGAGTTTACTGGCGTTTTCTGGGCGTCGGAGGCCATGGGGGTCAGCAGATTTATTTCCGTCCCGATTGCTGCAATTTTAGTCTGGGTTTTAGTCGTGCAAGGAACGGCAAAGGCAGTTGAGCGCATTTTTCTTGCGATCTGTGTGGTCTACTTTGCCTACGTCATTTCGGCGTTTCTAGCGAAACCGGAATGGCTAATTGCGCTGCTGCATCTATTGCCTCCGCAGTTGATGCAGTACGTGCCGACGATCAAGCCGTTCGTTGAAGTACCAAAATTTGATGCGAGCTACGCCGTGATTCTGGCAGGACTTGTGGGAACAACGATTGCGCCCTGGCAACATTTTTTCCTGCAGGCGGCGGTCGTCGAAAAGCGCGTGGGACCGCGCCAGTATCCGGCAACTCGTAATGACGTGCTGGTTGGCAGCATCAGCTGCATGTTGATCGTGTTTTTTATCATCGTGTGTACGGCCTCCACGCTGCATGTAAAGGGAATTCTCGACGTGGACAATGCTGGAACGGCGGCCCTGGCATTGAAGCCTTTAGCAGGAAAGTGGGCTAGCCTGTTGTTTGCGATCGGATTGCTAAATGCGTCGTTGTTCGCCGCTTCCATTCTACCGCTATCGACCTCATATGTAGTCTGCGAAGCGCTAGGCTTCGAATCGGGGATTGACAGAAAGTTCGGCGAAGCGAAGATTTTTTACACGCTGTACACAGTGCTGATATTTGCGGGTGCTTTCCTTGTGCTGGCGTTTGGCCGGTTCGCAAATACGATTTTGCTGTGGTCCCAGGTGTTGAACGGGTTTTTGTTGCCGGCAGTGCTGATATTCGTTTTGATTCTTGTGAACCGGCGAGACTTAATGGGGGATCAAGTAAATACAAAAGGATTCAATTGGGTTGCGTGGATATCAACGGTTGCCATGATTGTGTTGACGGTCGTTGTCGCGTACACGTCAATTCACGATCTGTTCGCGCACCCTGGCAGTTAGACTCTCATCGCTGAGTTGGCAAGCACGAACCTTTGCCGGAATTCGTTGCGAGCGAACGCACGGGCGTGTTAACTTTGTGGCGTAAAGGATAAAGGCAATTTCCCCGTGTCGCAGCATCCTCCATCACCGAAGACCTTACATGTAGCGGCTTCACATCCCCTTGGAACAGTCACGGCGGAAGAAGCTTATCTTCTAGAAAAACTGGACTTGAACCAATTGCCGCGGCATCTGGCTGTGATCATGGACGGAAATGGGCGTTGGGCGCAACGAAGGCATTTGCCGCGCATCGCGGGCCACAAAGCTGGAACAGAAACGGCACGGACGACTATAGAAACTTGCGCGCGACTGAAAATCGAAGCGCTTACGCTGTACGCATTTTCGGTGGAGAACTGGCGGCGGCCAAAGACCGAGACTGATTTTCTCATGCAACTTTTGCGGGAATATTTGCGGCAGGAGATGCCCCTGATTCAGAAAAATAACATTCGCATGCGATTTTTGGGCCGCGCGGACCAACTGCCGGATGCCGTGCAGCGGGATACACGGGAAGCTGAGAAAGAGACCGCAAAAAATACGGGCACGGTGTTGTGTGTGGCGCTGAACTATGGTGGACGCGCTGAGATCGTGGACGCAGTAAATCAGATTCTTCTAGAGAAGGGTGGTGGTGGCAAGGGTGAAGCTCGCGTGACTGAGGATGAATTTGCAGACCACATGTATACGACTGGACTGCCAGATCCGGATTTGCTGATCAGGACGAGCGGCGAGATGCGAGTGAGCAACTTCCTTTTGTGGCAAATTGCGTATGCGGAAATTTATGTGACTGAGACTCTTTGGCCGGACTTTAATAGGGCGCGATTGCTCGAAGCATTTGTGGACTATCAGAAGCGCGAACGGCGCTATGGCGGCATTGGGGAAGGAAAAACGCGAAAACCCGTGCGTGCTGCAGGCGAATAATTGGCAGTTTTTTTTATTAATCTTCAGAATTTCCTGCGTTTGAAATTCATTCTGACATTAAGATAAATAGACTCTGCTATCGGCGTGAGTCGTACATCCTGGTGTGGAATCTCAGGGGAAATAAAAGAGCATGACTTGGAAGAGAGTGGCGACTGCGGTCGTCCTGATTCCCGGTGTAGTGGCACTTATTGTGAAGGGGTCGACTGCGATGGTCGCATTGGCGCTTGCGCTGGTGATTTTGCTGGCGCTATTTGAGTTCTTTGCGCTAGGCGATGCGATTGGCCACAGAGCGTACAAGTTTTGGGCGGCGACGTGCACGATTCTGATTGTTTATGTCCAATGGTTGCATGTGGTTCTGCGGCAGAGAGAGCCAGGCGAAGGCGTTTTGTATTCAGGACCGATTCAATTTATTTTTCTTTCCGGGCTGCACATCGAAGATGTTTTCTTTTTCTTTTTAATTGGTGTTGGGATTATCACTCTTTGGACGAAGCGGCCGATGGTTGAAGCTCTGCCGGCAGCGGGAATGAGTTCAAGCGGGTTGCTTTTCGTTGCACTGCCTTTGAGTTATGCGATCCGGATACACGGAATGGGACGCGTTGGGCCGTGGATTTTGCTTTTTGCACTGGTGATTACGTGGGTTGGAGATACGGCGGCATATTTTGTAGGGCGTGCGATTGGAAAACATCCGTTGGCTCCGGTTCTTAGTCCCAAGAAGACCTGGGAAGGGACGATTGCCAGCTTAGTAGGCGCGTTGCTCATAGGTTGGTGGGTTTCAACTCGAGTGAATGTGCCGACTCCAATTTTTATGGGGCTGGCGGCGGCTGGAAATGTGGCTGGGCAAGCCGGTGATTTGCTCGAGTCGGCCTTTAAGCGGAGCGCCGGAGTGAAGGATTCGGGTTCGATCTTGCCAGGACACGGCGGCATGCTGGATAGGATTGATGCACTCATTTTGGTGATTCCCGTTGTCTGGTATTATTGGAATTGGTTTTGCTCACCGCGCTAGTGAATTCCAGGCGTCCCAGAACGCACAAAAAGGAAAAAACGGCTTCGTGAAACAACTCGCGATATTGGGTTCAACTGGCTCGATTGGACGCCAGTGCCTCTCGGTTGTAGAGGCACTGGCGGGGCAATTTGGCATAGTTGCGCTTGCCGCAGGAGCGAATCTGGAGGAGCTGGTAGGGCAGATTGAGCGTCACAAGCCGGAGGTTGTATCCGTTGGCGATGCGGCGAAAGCTGATGAGCTCGCTACGCGCTTGACGGCGAAGGGAATTGCGCTTCCTTCGATTCATCACGGACGCGAAGGAATGATGGCCGTTGGGACGCATCCGAAAGCGGAGATCGTTGTTTCGGCCGCTGTTGGTGTTGTGGGCCTTGAGGCGACCTACGAGGCAGTGAAGCTAGGGCGCACGATTGCGCTATCGAACAAAGAAGTGCTCGTGGCGGCTGGTGAACTTGTGATGGCCGCCGCACAAAAGGCAGGCAAAGAATTGCTCCCAGTGGACAGCGAACACAACGCGGTACATCAATGTTTGCGCGCTGGGGAACACAAAGAAGTTACTCGCCTTGTGTTGACGGCATCTGGCGGCCCATTTCGGAAAACGCCAGTGAAGGATTTGGAGAGCGTGACCGTTGAGCAAGCACTGGCGCATCCGAACTGGAAGATGGGGAATCGGATCACGGTTGATTCCGCCACGATGATGAACAAAGGTTTCGAAGTGATTGAGGCACACTGGTTGTTTGAAATGAGGCCAGAGCAGATTGAAGTTGTAATTCATCCGCAGTCCACGATCCATTCGATGGTGGAATACGTGGATGGTTCGATCCTGGCGCAACTGGGTCCAACAGACATGCGCATGCCCATCCAATATGCGTTAACCTATCCAGAGCGGGTCGCATCGAACCAGGTAGCCCTGGATTGGTCGAAATTGAAACGGTTGGATTTCGAAAAGGTATCCACGCGACGGTACCCCTGCCTGAAGTTAGCCCGAGAAGCGATGAAGAAGGGCGGGGCATTGCCTTGCGCGTTGAATGCGGCGGATGAAGTGGCAGTGGCAGCGTTTTTGGACCGAAAGCTGCCATTTTTGGGCATTCCCGAGGTTGTTGAGAAAGTTCTCGACAGGATGCCGCGTATGAAATTGCAGAAGATGGAGGACGTGCTCTCGGCGGACGCCGAGGCGCGTCGAATTGCTAAGGAAGAAGTTGCGGCGCTGACGGGAATAGCCAAGGCGGCGTCGTAAGCAAGAAAGACGGAGTAAACGATCGATGAATACGCTATTTGGAATCGTTTTGGTGCTGGGACTAATGATTTTAGTCCACGAGTGGGGCCACTTCATCGTTGCGCGTTTTTTTGGCGTGCGCGTGGACGTGTTCTCGATCGGATTCGGGCCGCGGCTCTTTGGATGGAAGCGCGGCGCGACGGACTACCGCATCAGCGCGCTGCCGCTTGGCGGATACGTTCGGATGGCGGGCCAGGATCTTTCGGAAATTGATTCCGGAGAAAAAGCACCAACTGGCGCATCCGATGAAGTGATGAGCAAACCGCGTTGGCAACGCGCGCTGATTTCCTTTGCAGGGCCCGCGGTGAATCTCGTGATGCCGGTTCTACTGCTCGGCGGATTTTTTTGGGTTCGGGGTTTGCCGTATCAGTCGTACTTGGATAAAGCTCCTACGATTTCCGCAATCTCTGAGAAAGATCCCGTTGCGAAAGAGGGAATTGTACCTGGAGACCGGATTGTCGAGATTAACGGGATTCCTACGCCGACATGGGAAAAAGCCGAAGAAGTGTACGTCAAAGCGTCGCAAGAACCGACGATCGAACTGGGGATCGAGCATGGCGGAGCCGTTAGGAAGATTTCCGTTGCATCGCAGGAGCACGTGAAGATCGAAGCGTTTCGGTGGTACACGCCTGAATTGGCGAATGTGGATGACGTATTCGCAGGACAGCCGGCGGCGCGCGGCGGACTCAAAGTGGACGATTCTGTTGTCTCCGTGAATGGAACGCGGATCACGAGTTCGGCCGTATTCGTTGACCTGATTCGTCATTCTAAAGGTGCACCTCTGGATGTGAAAGTTCAACGGAATGGAAAGGCGCTGGATTTGAAGCTTCAACCTGAAGCTAGCAGCGAAAATGGCGAGGATGGGCAACCAGTTTATAAGGTAGGCGCTTCACTGGGACCAAAGCCTGATTGGTCGTACCGGAAGGTCGGATTTGTTGGTGCCTTTCAGAATGCCAGCCAGGCCACGTGGAACGGGATACAAGAATTATTCGGTGTCCTGGGGAAGTTATTCACCGGAAAACTTTCCGTGAAGCAACTGCAAGGCGTCGTGGGAATTGCTTACCGCGCAGGCCGTGCCGTACAGGCGGGTTCGTTTGCGATTGTCAGCCTGATGGCGATGATCAGCTTGAACCTCGGTATTCTGAACCTTCTGCCGATACCGATCCTGGATGGCGGACATATTTTGTTGCTTTCGATTGAAGGATTGCGCCGCCGCGATCTGAGCCTGGCGTTCAAAGAGCGGTTCATTCAAGTGGGTTTGGTGTTTCTTTTGCTGCTCTTTGCCTTCGTTATGTACAATGACGTTCGTCACCTTTTGCCCACCCACACCTAAGGCAAGGGAAGTAGAATGCCGTCGCGAGGGACGGACATGGCTCCAAGTCCAGCACACCGAGCCTCAACAACGGAGCGAATTAATTCTGCAGAGACCACCGGTCCGCTTGTAAAGACGCTGGCTGAAAAGGGAATCCGCCTAACGCGGCAACGCCGCGTAATTCTCCGCGTGATGGACGATGCGGAGCAGCATCTCGATGTGGACCAGATACTTGAGCGGGCGCAGAAGATCGATCCCGGCGTTCATCTGGTGACCGTTTATCGCACGATCGAACTTCTGAAAAAACACGGGCTAATTGATGAATTGGATTTGTTGCATCTGCGTGGCGACCGGCATTACTACGAGACGCATGGGCCGAGAGATCACATTCATGTAGCGTGCCTGAAGTGCGGCAAGGTGCGGGAGTTTGAAAGCCAGTTGTACGAACAACTCAAGGCGCAAATTGAACGCGATTTCAAAATGAAAGTGACTCTGTCCCGGACAGAGGTAGGTGGTTATTGCGCCGAATGCTTAGGTAAAGGCGTGTCCTAACCGCCAGTCCGCATGGAAACTTCCTTTTTTGTCCGGTGTCTAACTTTGTATGCAACCCCAATTTGAAATACCTCAATCTCGTCGGCACCTGATGATATTCATCGTATCTCTTGTACTTACTGCGGCTTTGTCGCCGGCATTTGTGCGAGGGCTGGAGCGATGCTTTCCCGATGCGGAAAAGGCTGCGGCAACCACGCAAACAGAACCCGGCGTAACCTGGGACTTCCGTTCCGAATAATATTCAGAAGTACTGAACGGGACTATGAACCCAAGCGGACAGACCGAAATTCTCGCAGGCGCGTAAAGAAGCGGTGAGTGGCGGCAATATCACGCGCAATCTGAGCCTTTAGTTCTTCAGGACCGGAAAATTTCTTTTCTTCGCGCAAGCGTTTCCAAAAGCGAATTTCAACGCGTTTCGTTTCAAACTCGGCCGGAGCTTCAAGCAGGTGTGTCTCTACGGTTAGAGATGAGCCGTTGAACGTCGGGCGCATGCCAATGTTTGTGACCGAGCGTCGGCTCTTGGGTTCGCCGTCCAGGAGCGTTCGCGTGATGTAGACGCCACGGGCTGGGAGGAGTTCTTGTTCAGGAACAAGATTGAGTGTTGGAACTGTGAATTTGCGGCCGATTCCTGCGCCAGAAACGACTTCGCCCGTGAGAACGAATGGACGGCCAAGAAGGCGGCCAGCGTGGCTCACATCGCCTTCGGCGATTTCGCGGCGAATGACGGTACTACTGACAATTTCGCCGTGGTAGATCACCGGCGGAACAACGATAACTTCAAATCCGTGACGAGTGCCGAGCTCTTTGAGCAAGGCAGTATTGCCGCCTTGTTTGTGGCCAAAGCGGAAATTCTCGCCGACGAGCAACGCGCGCATGCGAAGCTGCTTAACGAGAATCTGCTCGACAAACTCCTTTGGAGACAGCAACGAGAGCTCGTGAGTGAAATTCTGTACGACCGCGGACTCAAGTCCGACGACTTTGAACCACTCAAGACGTTGCTCGTTGGTCGATAGCCGTTTGGGAGCGGCTTCGGGACGAAGAATTTTCAGCGGGGCGGGTTCGAATGTTAGCGCGGTGGCGACGTCGCCGGAGTTCGAGGCGCGTATTGCGGCATCGCGCAAAATTTCTTGGTGGCCGAGGTGGATACCGTCAAAGTTACCGATGGCAAGCACGCTGCCGCGGTTGAGCGGTGCATAGTGGGCGTTCCAGGCAGCGGGGGAGGCAAACACGGAAAAGGGCGTTTCTTGAACTCGCGGTTGCGCTACGGAAGCGCCGGAAATATCTGCGACCTCAACTTCCAGCTGCAGGCCGTCATAACCTAACTGCACGTTCGAATAACCGGCAGATCGGAGTCTTTCATTGGTTTCCGCATGCGGGAGTTCGTGCGCGATGTGTGTAAACCATGCGCGACGCGGCTTGAGGCGGTCAATGAGATGAAGAGCTTGTTCGACGGTCTGATGCATCGGATGAGGCGTGTCGCGCAGCGCGTCGACGATAAGTTCGTCAAGGTTCTGCAATAACGGAATCGAAGATTCCGGGACTGCGCTGAAGTCCGTGAGATAGGCAGCCCGGCCGAAACGGAAACCGAGAACGTTGAGATCGCCGTGGATTAGAGGCACAGGTGTGATCGTCGTGCCGAGAAGTTCGATTGGTCCAGTCAGTGTGTGCAAGGTGACCATCGGAACGGAGCTGACTTTCGGCGTACCGTCGAAAACGTAATAGAAAGCCCGGCGAAGAACCTCAAACGCTTCCTTATTTGCGTACACGGGAAGCACGGCGTTTTGTCGAAGATTGAATGGGCGAATATCATCGAAGCCGAAGATATGGTCCGCATGAGCGTGCGTCAGGAGAACGGCGTCGAGCCGTTGCATGCCTGTGCGAAGAGCTTGTTGGCGAAAATCGGGAGTCGTGTCAATGACGACATTCTGGCCGTTGCGAGAGAGAAGCAGGGAAGGACGCAAGCGGTTATCATGCGGATCCTTAGAGGTGCAGACACGGCAATCACAGCCCACGGAAGGCACACCCATAGATGTGCCGGATCCAAGAACTGTGAGTTTGAGCAGATTCGCGGGCATCTCAGAATATTGCGGCGGCGGCCGCGAACTTAGCGAGTCTTGGCTTTCGCCTGTGTTGCCTGGGCCGCGAGCGCCTGATTGACCTCAAGATAGGTCAGCTTCAATTTGCCGAGCAGATCCAACAAGATAGTGTCTTCTTCCGGTGCGAGATTGCCTTTGGTTTTTTCGTGCAGCGCATCCAGCATGTCAATCAGCTCGCGTGCAGCGTCAGGGTCAATCATGGGCTGGCCAGTGCGCGGATCGGCATAGGCGCCGAGAACCATTGCAGCGTTGCTTCCGAGCATGCGGATGAGATTTTCGAAGGCTGGGGAACGCTTCGGTGGTTCGATAGCGGGCGTATCCGTTGGAGCGGCTGGGCCCGCCGCCGCAGGGGCTTCCTTGGCAACTTCGGCTTCCTTCACAGCTTCGCGAGCCTCTTCTTCGACGGCTTCCTTGCGCAGCTGTCCGTCATCCGTGAATAGACGGCGGTCAATTACGCGGAACGATTCTTCTGTTTTGTGCTCTGACAAGGGACGACCTCACTCCAGCTTGTAAATCGGTATTTTAGCATGGGTTGGGTCTGAGCGTTTGTGGCGCCACTGCTTGTCAAAGATAGGGACCCACTTTAGAGTTGTGTTTTTGATTTAGCCCTATTTTTTTGGAGAGACATGAAGAAAGCGAAAAAGACAAAAAAGCGTTTGCAAGAGAACGCTGTGGTGCGGAAAAAGCCCAACTCCGATGCGGCGGGGAAATGGTTTAGAAAGCTGGTAGAGCTACAAACTCGCCTGCGAGCGCCAAGTGGTTGTCCATGGGACCGCGAACAAACCCATATGACTCTGCGGACGTATTTGATTGAGGAAGCGTACGAAGTAGTAGAGGCGCTCGAGAGCGGCGATGACGCGAAATTTGCCGAAGAATTAGGAGATTTATTGCTGCAGGTAGTGTTTCACGCGGACATTGCTCGGGATGAAGGGCGATTTGATGCAGCAAATGTGATTCAAGGAATTCACGAAAAGATGGTGCGGCGGCATCCGCATGTGTTTGGAGAGAAGCGGGCCAAGGATGCGAAGACGGTCTTAAAGAGCTGGGAAAAAATAAAGGCGGAAGAACGCAAAGCCAAAGGCGGAGAAAAAAGCACAAAGCCGGCCTCTTTACTGGATGGAGTCTCGCATGCCCTGCCCGGGACGATGGAAGGATTTCAACTGACGAGGCGCGCATCGCGCATCGGGTTCGATTGGGATTCCGCGGAAGGCGTGCTGGAAAAGCTTGCGGAAGAGGCCGCTGAATTGAAGAAAGAAATTAGCAGAGCCGACGCCAAGAGGATCGAGGAAGAAACTGGCGATCTGCTTTTCGCCGCGGTAAATTTAGCAAGATTTTTGCACGTAGACCCCGAGATTGCCCTGAAAAAGGCTAACGCAAAATTTTCGGCGCGCTTTCGGCAAATGGAACAGATGGTCCGCGAAAATGGCAAAGAATTGGCGGATGTGCCGCGCGAGGAGATGGAATCGCTCTGGGAAAAGGCAAAGGACGGTGAGCGGAAATCGGCAGGTGCGGCTCGATGAGCGAAGGGATCGTTGTCCGCAAATGCGAAGCGCTGGAAGAGTTTCGCGAGTGCGTGCGACTTCAACGCGAAATTTGGGAAGAGAATGATCTGGAGGTCGAGCCCGCGACGCTATTTATTGTGGCGGCAAACACTGGCGGACAGGTGATCGGCGCTTTTGACGGAGCGCGACTCGTTGGATATACGCTTGCCCTTGCTGGAGTACGGCACGGCGTACCGTATTTGCACTCGCACATGACCGGCGTTTTGCTGAAGTACAGAGATCGCGGCGTGGGGCGACTGCTCAAACTGTTTCAGCGGGAAGAGGCTCTGGGCAGGGACATTCGCCTGATTGAATGGACCTTCGACCCGCTGGAAACGCGCAACGCTCACTTTAATTTGAATCGGCTTGGGGCGATTTGCCGACGCTATGTGCCAAACCTTTATGGTGTGACGACTAGCCCGTTGCATCGCGGACTTGCTACGGACCGACTTGTGGCGGAATGGGCGCTGGATTCGCCGCGTGTACTCGCCGCAGTGGCCCAGGGCTCTGTGGAACACACAGTTGAGGGTGGACATATTACGTTGCCTACCGATCTGGAAAGAAGAAAGGCTCAGGATCCGGAGCGGCTGGCCGATGTGCAGGTCAATCTGCAGCGTGAGTTTACAGAGTGGTTTGGGCGGGGATACGCGGCCGTTGGGTTGAGGGCAAGCGCGCAGGGAACGGCTTACGTACTGGCGCCCTGGAGCGATTTCTAGGCCGAGCGATGCGACTGAGAAGCTGCACACTTCGGGAATTGCGAATGCCATTGGTTGCGCCTTTTGAGACCAGTATGGAGCGGACGTATGTTCGCCGAGTCATGCTGGTGGAGGCAAATGTCGACGGGACGACAGGATGGGGCGAATGCGTGGCTGGCGAGGCGCCGGCCTATAGCCCGGAGACCGTTGAGACGGCTTGGCACATTTTGCGTGATTTTATTTGGCCACTGCTTAAAGAGAAAGAGTTTGAGTCTGGGGCGGATGTTTGGGAAATGCTCGAGTGGGTGCGGGGACACAATATGGCGAAAGCCGCGCTGGAGTCGGCTATTTGGGATACTCAAGCAAAGCTTGAAGGAGAGCCTCTCTGGAAATTGCTTGGCGGGGAGCGCACAGAAATCGCCAGCGGTGTTTCAATCGGAATTAAAGATTCTCTTGAAGAGCTTGTCCGTGCGGTTCAAGTGGAACTTGAGGCTGGATATCAACGCATCAAGATAAAGATTAAACCTGGAAAAGATGTGGAACAGGTTCGGACGCTGCGCAAGGAGTTTCCGAACATCAAATTAATGGTGGATGCGAACTCGGCGTATCGGATGGAAGACTGGCCGCTGCTGAAGGAACTCGATAGTTTTTACTTAATGATGATCGAACAACCGCTCGGCTGGGACGATTTGTATGGCCACGTCGAATTGCAGAAAAAGCTGGAGACGCCAATCTGTCTAGACGAGTGCGTGCATACGGAAGAACAGGCAAAGGCGGCGATTGAGTTAGGTGCATGCCGGATTATCAACGTAAAAATGGGGCGTGTGGGCGGGTATACCGTGGCGCGGCGAATCCATGATTTGTGTCAAGCGAACGGTGTGCCAGTGTGGTGCGGGGGAATGCTGGAGTCCGGAATCGGGCGCGCGCATAACATTGCGCTATCCACGCTGCCAAACTTTACGTTGCCCGGAGATGTGGCGGCAAGCAAGCGATATTGGAGCGAGGATATCATTGAGCCTGAAGTGATAGTCTCGCCGCGCGGGACGATCACAGTTCCAAACGGACCTGGGATTGGATTTGCACCTCGCCTCGACCGCATCGAAGCATTAACCGTACGGAAAGAAGTGCTTGGGGAATAAGTTCAGTTGGAAGAGCAACGGGAGGAAGGCACTTGACAGGAATTCCGATGAGGAACGGCGGGCCTGCGGCGCGGATTGCGGTGATTGCTGGCGATGGAATCGGCAAAGAAGTGACTCCCGAAGCCGTAAAGGTAATTCGCGCGGCGATAATGTCGGCGCGACGACCAATTGAGTTTGTTGAGTTCGATTGGGGAGCTGACAAGTATTTGCGCGATGGCGTTTCATTGCCGGACGGCGCGGTGGAGATGTTGCGCGATGAGTTCGATGCGATTTTGTTTGGCGCATTGGGCGATCCGCGCGTGCCAAGCAATCAGCACGCTGCGGATATCTTGCTAGGACTACGCTTCAAGCTGGACCTCTATGTAAATGCGCGACCCGTGGAGTTGTTTCATGATCGCTTGACTCCTCTTCGCGACCGCAAGGAAGCAGATGTGAAATTTATAGTCTTTCGTGAAAATACCGAAGGGCTTTACGTTGGTGTAGGAGGGTTCTTTAAGAAGGGCACGGCGGATGAAGTCGCCGTGCAGGAAGACGTGAACTCTCGAAAAGGCGTGGAGCGGATCATCCGACATGCTTTCGAGTTCGCGCGGCAACGTGGGTTCAAGCGTGTCTGCATGAGCGACAAGTCCAATGCGATGACTTTTGCCCACGACCTTTGGCAGCGCGTCTTCAAGGAAGTCAGACGGGAGTACGCCGACATCGAATCCCGCCACCTTTATATTGATACACTCGCGATGGAGGTCGTCCGCGACCCGCGGCAATTCGATGTCATTGTGACCTGCAATTTGTTTGGGGACATTATTAGTGACCTCGGAGCACAATTGGCTGGTGGGTTGGGTTTGGCACCTTCTGGAAATATTCACCCTGGGAAAACATCACTCTTCGAGCCGGTGCATGGTTCGGCCCCCAATATCGCAGGCAAAGGGATTGCGAATCCGCTTGGGTCGGTCCTGACAGGGGCGATGATGCTGGAGTTTCTGGGATGGCAACCGGAGGCGGAAAAATTGCGAGTGGCAACTCGCGTTGCATTGCATGAGAATTTTGTTACTCCCGATTTGGGCGGCGAGCGAAAGACGGCTGAAGTTGGCGATTGGCTGGCTGAGAAAGTCAGCTAACTAAGGCGAAATGGAACTTCAAGTAAGACTTTAATTTCGTAAACTCGTAAAACTCGTGCGCCTATCTTGATAGTTTTCTGCTCATCGCTGTAATGAGCAGGCCTGTAAGGAATCCTCCTATGTGTGCCCACCAAGCGACTCCGCCTGTTGCCGCTGCTCCAAATGAACTAATCCCCGCGGCAAACTGCAGCAGAAACCAATAGCCAAGAATAATGAATGCAGGGAGCGGAACGAGGAAGATTAGGACGAGCGTAAGGATGCGAGCGCGTGGATAGAGAAGGATATAGGCGCCCATCACGCCGGAAATCGCTCCACTGGCGCCAACAGCGGGAACGTTCGCGTTCAGATTGAACACGATATGGATAAGCCCCGAAGCAATGCCACAGAATAGATAAAAGCCGAGATAGCCAATGTGGCCGAAGAAGTCCTCAACATTGTCGCCAAAGATCCAAAGGAAGAGCATATTGCCCAAAAGGTGGGCTATGCCAGCGTGTAGAAACATGCTTGTCAAAAGCGGGAGTAGAGCTGCCTCTAGATGCCCGTGATCCGCGAGAAGATGCGAAAAGCGGACGGGCACGGTTCCAAAAGTCATGGCAAGTGCTATCTGTGCGCGGTGCGGGAGTGTAATTTCGTATAGAAAGACAATCGTGTTCGCGATTATCAGCGCGTAGTTGATGAAGGGGATGGTACGGGTAGGGTTTTCGTCCTTTAGCGGGATGAACATTGCGAAAGAGTTGTCCTTTGCAGCGTAGCGAAAAAGGGAAGAGATGCAAGCGGATTTGCGCGTCCGATAATTCTAGGCGTCAGCGTGGCGCAGTTAACAGAATCGGGAAACTGTGTTTCGACGGCGTCTGGTCGGTCGCTGAAAAGGGTTCCGTAAAATTTCTTAAGAAAAGGCCAGCCGAGGATTGCGTGAGCTGCTCGCGTATGTTAAAAATTCTGGTTCGCGTTTCCGCGCAGATTGTGATGTGAGGCGTGTGAACGGCGAGCCAGAGTCGGCACGCCGACAGTCCATGCCCGCCCGGGAAACAGAAGCCATCATTCTGAAGACATTCCCGCTGGGGGAAGCGGATCGCCTGGTAAGTTTCTTCGGGCGTACGTCTGGCCGCATTCGTGGAGTGGCGGGCGGGGCGCGGCGGTTGAAGAATCGCTATGGATCGTCGCTCGAGTTGTTGTCACACGTCCAGATTTGGTACGTGGAGAAAGAGACGCGCGATCTGGTTCGAATTCAGCAGTGCGAGCTGCTGGAATCGTTTCACAAGGCACAAGCGGATTACGGGCTAAGTACGGGGTTGGCCGTCGTAAGCGAAATCGCTGAGCGCGTTTTGCCGGAGCAGGAAGTTGCGGACTCGATGTTCCGATTGCTTCTCTTGACGGCGAGGGAAATTGAACGGCGTGGCGAATGGAAATTGCCATTGGCTTACTTCGCGTTCTGGACTGTCAGGTTGGGTGGGTGGATTCCACCGCTGGATCGTTGTATCCGCTGTGGTAAGAGTTTCGGAGATGCTTCAGCGTATCAATCGGCCCTGTTCGATGGATTGCATTGTCAGGATTGCCGCAAACCTGGGATGAAGCCAATCTCCGCGGCGGGCAGGGAATTTGGAGTAAAGTTCTTGGCCAAGCAGGAAGAGATTGCAATCGGCGCAAATGACGAAAATGCGTTGAAAGAGTTTCGTGAAACATTTTTAAATTGGATCGAACTGCATACCGAGCGAAAATTGCTTACTCGGGAGATGTTGGAGACGAGTTGAAATCTAAAGTAAAACTTGAGCATAAGAAGCGGGGACTGAACTTTCAGGATTTGATTCTGGCCCTGTCCCATTTTTGGGTGAAGCAAGGATGCGTGCTGCAACAACCCTATGACACGGAAGTGGGTGCAGGCACGATGCATCCCGAGACATTTTTGCGGGTGCTTGGGCCGAGCGCTTATCGCGTGGCTTACGTGCAGCCGAGTCGTCGGCCCGCCGACGGCCGGTACGGAGAAAATCCCAACCGTCTTTACAAGCACTGCCAGTTTCAAGTGATCCTAAAACCGTCGCCCGCAAATATTCAGGACATGTACTTGAAGAGCTTGGCTGCGATCGGACTAAACCTGAAAGAACACGACATCCGGTTTGAAGAAGACAATTGGGAATCTCCGACGCTAGGTGCGTGGGGAATCGGCTGGCAAGTATTACTGGACGGATTGGAGATTACGCAGTTCACCTACTTTCAACAAAGCGGTGGAGTAGACCTCGATCCAATTTCCGTGGAGCTGACGTATGGGCTGGAACGCATCTGTGCGTTCTTGCAGGGTGTGGAAAGCGTGTACGAACTGCGATGGTCTGACGATAAGTCGTATGGGGATATCCGACTAGCGGAAGAACAGCAGTTCTCTGAGTACAGTTTTGATCGGAGTGATGCAAAGGCGATCCGGTCTGAGTTTGAGCTGCACGAGAAGCAAGCAAAAGAATTGTTGGATGGCTGGCCTAAAGCAAAGGAAAAGGAGGGAGTGAGGTATCCGCTACTCGCAGCCTACGACCACTGTCTAAAGTGCTCTCACCTATTCAACCTGCTAGACGCACGGGGCGTGATCTCCACAACGGAGCGCGCTGCGCTCATGGCCCGCGTTCGCACAGTGGCTTGCCGGACGGCTCAATCGTATCTGGAACAGATCGGCGGCGATGTGAAAGAAGCCGGTGCCCACGCATGAAAGGTCAAGTGAAAAAGGTGGAAGAGCGGCGCGCCGAACTCCTGATAGAGATCGGGTGCGAAGAAATTCCGGCCGGAATGTTGCCGCGAGCTGAAGAAGACTTGCGCGCGGGAATTGAAAAATTACTTACCGCCGAGAACATGGCGGATGGCGTGGTCGTCGAGGCGTTCAGCGCACCGCGACGGCTGTCAGCATGGGTGCGCGGACTTCGAACGAAACAGGCCGACGTGGTGAACGAAGTAACCGGACCACCGAAGTCTGTGGCGTATGATTCGGTCGGCGCGCCGACTCGAGCCGCAGTAAGCTTCGCCGAGAAGCAGGGCATTGGACTGCACGATGTCTACTTTGTGCAGACTCCAAAGGGCGAGTATCTTGCCGCGAAGCAGACGAAACGTGGCCGAACCGCGGAGCAGATTCTTCTGGAAATTTTGCCGCGTGTGATTCACGACCTCTACTGGCCCAAGACGATGACCTGGACCGGTCTAGCTGGTGCGCGGTTCATTCGCCCTGTACGTTGGCTCGTAGGCATTTTTGACGGCAAGCCTCTGAAGTTTTCTTTCGCGGGATTAACGGGCGGAGTCGAAACGACGGGACACCGTTTCCTCGGTGCGCCGAAAATCCGAGTGAAGGATTTTTCCGACTACGAAAAGAAACTGAGAGCGAATGGCGTGATCGTGCGGGCATCCGTGCGACGGGAGAAAGTGGAAAAGGAACTTGCATCGCTGGCAAAGAAAGGCAGTTACAGAGTTCACGAAGACGCCGAGTTGCTAAAGCTTGTGAGCTATCTGAACGAATTCCCGACCGTCATCGAAGGGAAGTTCGATCCAGCCTTCCTGTCTTTGCCGGATGAAATTCTGATTACGGTGATGCGTGGGCATCAGAAATACTTTGCTGTTGAAAAACGGGGCGGAGAGCTGGCGCCGAATTTTCTGGCTGTGATCAATCTAGACAAAGACCCGAAAGGGCTGACGCGCAATGGCCACGAAAGAGTGCTGCGTGCGCGATTCGCCGACGCGCAATTCTTTTGGACATCAGATCAGAAATGTCGGCTCGCCGACTATTTGCCGAAGCTTGAGCGGGTGACCTATGAGTCGCGGCTCGGAAGCTACAAGGATAAGGTTGAGCGGGTTCGCGCAATTGCGCGCTGGCTTGCGGAGCAGTGGTTCAATCTCGGATTGGTCCAGGCGCATGTGGCCGAAGCGGATCGCGCGGCGGAACTCGCAAAGTGCGATCTCGCAACGGAGATGGTCCGCGAGTTTACCGAGCTGCAGGGCGTCGTCGGCGGGCTCTATGCAAAAGCCCAGGGAGAGCCGGAAGAAGTTGCAGATGCGATCTACGATCACTATCTTCCGGTCGGACTCGACGACCCCGTCCCGCGAAACCTCACCGGCTGTGCCGTGGCGATTGCCGACAAGCTTGACTCTGTAGTCGGATGCTTTGCTGTGGGAATAGTGCCAAGCGGATCGAGTGACCCGTTCGCCCTGCGGCGCGCAGCCCTGGGCATCGTCAAGATCGTCCTGGAAAAGAAGCTGCCGATTTCGCTATCCCTTGCGGTCAGCCAGACACTGAAAATTTTGCTGACCAGCCCTCCGAAGAAAAGCGTGAGTCCAGAGCAGGAATCGCAAATCTTGGAATTTCTTCGCGACAGGGCACGTTACGTATTCCGCGAAAAGGATGGTTTCGAATACGACGAGGTCAATGCAGTCTTTCGCGCTGGCGCAGACGATCTGGTGGACGCGCGGAAACGTCTGGAAGCTTTGCGCGCTATCCGCAAGTCGAAGAACTTTGAGCCGTTGACGGTTTCCTTCAAGCGCATCCGAAAAATTCTGGAGAAGGCTGGGAAGCAGGCAGAAAGCGTGCACATACAAACGGATCTCTTTGAAGGAGAAGCGGAGCGGGCGCTCTTTGCCTCCATGCGTAAAGCTGCACCAAAAGTAGAAGAGCAAAAACGCGCCGGACACTACAAAGAGGCTCTGGAGGTGATTGCCGCGCTTCGCCCGGAGGTGGACCGCTTCTTCGAGCAAGTGATGGTGATGGCGGAGAATGAAGCCATGAGGAAAAACCGTCTCGCGCTTTTGAGCGAATTACTGCGCGAGTTTTCTACGATCGCAGATTTTTCTGAATTAGGTGGAGAAGGCAAGAATTAGAAGAATGAAGTCTTACTTTAACTATTTGATTTCAACGTCTATCACTCCATGTCGGCGCGCCGACGCGCGAAGGGGTGATTTCCGTCAGTGGACTTTTTAGAAATGCTCTTTTTGGTTTTACGTACCACATTCCAAAACGCATGAGAGGCATACAGTGACGAAATGGGTCTATTCATTCGGTGCAGGTAAGGCAGAGGGCGAGGGTTCCGCGCGTGCCCTCTTGGGAGGCAAAGGCGCAGGCCTTGCAGAAATGAGCCGCATCGGGCTTCCCGTTCCCCCAGGCTTTACGATTACCACGGACGTCTGCACCTACTATTACGGCAACAAGAAGTCCTATCCGAAGGTTCTCGATTCGCAAGTGAAGGCCGCGGTCGCCAAGGTCGAAAAAATTATGGGGACGAAATTCGGCGATAAAAGCAAAATGCCGATGCTCGTTTCTGTCCGCTCCGGCGCTCGCGATTCCATGCCGGGCATGATGGACACCATCCTCAACCTCGGCCTCAATGACGAGACGGTCGTCACTCTTGCGCGCGCTACCAAGAATGAACGCTTTGCCTGGGATTGCTATCGCCGCTTCATTCAGATGTACGGCGACGTCGTCATGGGCGTTCAAAAGCGCGCCAACGAAGATCACGAGCCATTCGAGGTTGTCATCCATGCACTCAAACACGAGCGATATCACGCCGACATTGACGATCCAAAACTCAGCGTAGCCGATCTTCAGGAACTCGTTGTCCGCTTCAAGAAGCTCATTAAAGAACGCACCGGGTCTGAATTCCCGCAGGATATTTGGAAACAGCTTTGGGGTGCCGTTGGTGCGGTGTTCGGCTCCTGGATGAACGATCGCGCAATCGTCTATCGCCGGAAGTACAATATTCCATCCGAGTGGGGTACTGCCGTCAACGTGCAGGCGATGGTTTACGGCAACACCGGGGATAAGTCGGGTTCAGGCGTTGCATTTACCCGCGATCCGGCGACCGGCGAAAAAGTCTTCTATGGCGAATTCCTGATCAACGCGCAAGGCGAAGACGTCGTCGCAGGCGTGCGCACTCCAGAACCGGTTGCCAACCTCAAGAACTACATGCCGGGCGCTTTCAAGGAACTAGAAGGTATCCGCGCAAAGCTCGAGAAACACTTTAAGGATGTTCAGGATTTCGAGTTCACCATCCAAGAGAATAAAGTTTTCATGTTGCAGACGCGCAACGGCAAGCGCACCGGCTTAGCCGCTGTCCGCTTCGCCGTCGACATGGAAAGAGAAAAACTCATCGACTGGAAGACCGCAATCAGGCGCGTTCCTGCAGACCAGTTGGACCAGGTTCTGGCTCCAGTGTTTGATCGCAAGGCCGTTGCGGCCGCAAAAACCATTGCCAAGGGTTTGCCTGCAGGGCCGGGCGCGGCCACAGGCCGCATGTACCTCAACGCCGACCGCGCAGTCCAGGCCGCTGAACGCGGAGAAAAGGTGCTTCTTGTCCGCAACGAAACTTCGCCAGAAGATCTGCGCGGCATGATCGCAGCTGAGGGCATCCTCACTGCAAAGGGTGGAGTCAGTTCCCACGCCGCTCTCGTGGCTCGTCAGATGGGCAAAGTTTGTGTCTGCGGCGCAGCTGCCTTGCAGATCGACTATTCCGCCAAGACGATGAGTGTGGATGGGGCTACCTATAAGGAAGGCGACTATCTCTCCATCAACGGCACTGCCGGTGAGGTATATGCCGGCCAGATTCCGACAGCCGCTTCGGAAATCGTACAGGTGCTTATCGAGAAGTCGCTCGACGCAGGCAAGAGTCCGACCTATCAAAATTTCAAAAAGCTGATGGACTGGTGCGCCAAGGCCACCCGAATGAGCGTCCGCACCAATGCCGATACTCCAGAACAGACGGCACACGCTGTAGCTTTCGGAGCCAGCGGCATCGGCCTTTGCCGCACCGAGCACATGTTCTTCGAAGGCAATCGCATTGACTCGATGCGCGAGATGATTCTTGCCGACACGAAAGAGCACCGGCAGGAGGCACTGGCGAAAATCCTCCCGTATCAGCGCGAAGACTTCAGCGGAATGTTTAAAGAGCTCGCGGGACGCCCGGCAACGATCCGTTTCCTGGACCCACCGCTGCATGAATTTCTGCCACACGAAGGCGCAGCTCAAGGTGATCTTGCGAAAAAGATGGGAGTACCTGTTGAGAAGATCAAGAAGAGAGTTCAAGAACTACATGAATTCAACCCCATGCTCGGTTTCCGCGGTTGCCGTCTCGGGATCGTCTATTCGGAGATCTCTGAAATGCAATCCCGCGCCGTGTTCGAAGCCGCTGCGGAAGTACAGAAGCTCGGCATCAAGGTGCATCCCGAAATCATGATTCCGCTCGTCGGCTTCAAGAAAGAACTTGATCTCCAAGTCGAAGTCGTCCATCGCGTTGCTGCGGATGTCATGAAAGAAAAGAAGGTCACGTTGAGCTACCTCGTCGGCACCATGATCGAGGTTCCGCGCGGAGCGCTGACGGCGGACGAGATTGCCCAGTCGGCCGAATTCTTCAGCTTCGGGACCAATGATCTCACGCAGACGACACTGGGTATGAGTCGCGATGATTCCGGCTCCTTTCTCGGGCCCTATCAGGAATTGGAAATTGTCAAAAAGAACCCGTTTGCTACCGTGGATCAGTCTGGCGTGGGCCAGTTAATGGAGATGGCCGTCGAGAAGGGACGAAAGACTCGTCCGGATATCAAGTTAGGTATCTGCGGCGAACACGGCGGAGATCCCGACAGCGTGAAGTTCTGCCATCGCATTGGCCTCACCTACGTGAGTTGTTCCCCATTCCGAGTTCCCGTCGCGCGCCTCGCTGCGGCTCAGGCTATGGTGGAAGAGGAACAGGCTAAGCAGGTGAAGAAAAAGAAATAGGCAGGCCATCTAAAGTTTTACTTTAAGCCGCTGTCGCGCGGGTTAAGCGCGTGTCGGCGGCTTTCTGTTTTCCGGAAACAAAACTTCAAGCTATGCTTTCATTTTTTTCTTGCGAAAAAATGTGTGTGCGTCTTAAACAGTGTTCAATTCATGCTTTACACTGATTCCCAATGAACCCCTCCTTGAACAATCTGTGTGTGGTGCTCGTGGCTCCGCGTAACCCCCTGAACATTGGAGCCGTGGCCCGAGCCATGAGCAATTTCGGGTTCACTCATCTACGCGTCGTGAATCCGTACGAAGTGGCGTTTCGTGATGCCCGGTCCGCAGTGGGCGCTTCGCCGGTACTGGTTAACTCCCAGGAATTCGGCACGGTAGCGGAAGCGATCGCCGATTGCGCAATGGTTGTGGGCACGACCGCGATTCGGCACCGGCAACTCCAGCAGCCCGTGAAGACCCTCGCTAAAGCCGCGATTTCGATCCGCGGCAAGCTCCAGAAATCCCCCGTCGCGATCCTGTTCGGTTCCGAAAAGTGGGGCCTTTCCAACGATTCCTTGAGCCACTGCCACTGGGTGCTCCACATTCCCACGCGCGAAGAACACCAATCCATGAACCTAGGGCAGGCGGTAGCGATTTGCCTCTATGAGTTTGTGCGGGCTCAAGGTCTGAGGCTCGCAGCCGATACTCGCCCGATGGCGACGATGGGAACTGTTGAGCGGATCACCGAAACACTACTGACACTGCTTCATGAAAGTGAATATATAAATCCCAAGACGGGGCAATTGGCAGGCGAAAAGCTCAGACGCATGATCCGACGGTTGAATCTGGAGGCAGCAGATGCAGAAGTGCTGCTGGGAATGCTGCACAAGATCGGCTGGAAGCTGGAACAGAACAAGACGGCCAACAAGTAGCGAATGCTACGTTGGCATTTTGAAGAAGAAATACATCCCAAAGAAAAAAAAGATTAAGTCCGGCGACCAGCCGGCGAGCAGAGGCGGCAACTGTCCGACGCCTCCCATGGCTTCAAGCAACGCGGAAGCTGCCCAATATGCGATGCCAATTCCGACACCGACAGCAACTCCGCCGAGCGCCCCTCGCATTCCCACGAGCAGCGCAAAAGGAATCGCAAGCAGCATGCTCACAGGCGCGATGAGGGGATAAGCGAGCTTCTTGTGCCATTGAACACGAAGTGTGGAAACATCAAATCCTGCGCGTTGCAGGCCGTCGATATAAAGGCGAAGCTCATCCCAGCTCATCTGAAAAGCTTGCAAGACCTGCCGGTTGAAGTAGGTCGGTGGTTCCTTCAGTTCTGCAAGCGTGGTGGCGCCGAACGGCTGATAATTTGAAATGGTGCCGTCGGTAAAATCGCGAATCCATCCGTTTTCGAGAATCCAGACGTCTTGCTGTTCGGACCATCGTGCGCGATTAGCGAAAATCCGGCGCTTTACGTGGAATGTAGCAGGGTCCAGCTCTATAACAGTGAGGCCACCGAAGAGATTTTGTGTCGGGTCAAAAAGATCGTAGTTATAAATCTTCGAATTCTCGCCGAAAATCCATCTCTGCGGTCGCGTATACGTTTGAGCTGGTCGCCCTTTTATCTGGTTGCGAAGCGCATCCTGCCGCTGGTTGGCGTACGGCAAATAGGTGTCGTCGAGGATGACCATGACGGCAGCAAGCGTGAGTCCAACAAGGAGCAGCGGAACCGCGAGACGGTACAGGCTGATACCGCTGGCTTTGCAAGCTACGATTTCATTGTTTTTGCTCATGACGCCGAGCGTAACGAGCACGGCGACCAAAGCTGCAAGAGGCGCAAGTTGATAGGCGAGATAAGGAGCGAGGTAACGGAAATAACTCACGACAACCAGAAATGGAATGCGGTGGCGCGCAATATCGTCGAGTAGTTCAAAAAATGTAAAGGTTTCGAACAAGAAAATGAAAGTCACCATCAAAAGGAAAAAGTACGAGAGGAAACGGCGGAGAATATAAATATCCATCAGGCGCGGGAAGCTATTGCTCTGTTGAACGGTGAGTTCGGGTTCGCGTGTGCCGTTCTGCGAGCGGGCCGCTGAAATTTCTCTCGCACGAGCGGATTTGCGGCGACGCATGAGTCTTGCCCACGTGCGCCACCGGGAAAAACTGGAAAGCCACCTGTTGTCTCCGCGGAGTTGCTCCATGCGGGGAAGAAGAATCAGGCCGAGAACGCCGAGAACCAGATTGGCAATCCAGATTCCGATGGGCACGGGCAGTACACCCTGGCGCGCGAGGCCCGTGCCGAAGACAAAGAGTAAGTAGTAGGAGGCGATAAGCAATACTGCGAGAAGAGTGCCGGCTGCGCGGCCGCCGCGACGCGGCTGCGCGCCGAGCGGTACAGCGACGAGCGCAAAAAAAATGCACGCGAAAGGAAATGCGATTCGCCGGTTAAGCTCGACACGAGCTTCCCGCCAACTGGAAGTGTTGTCCATCCACAATTGCGGTACGGAGCGCTCTTGATTGCTCAGCGGGCGCTCTTTTGAAGGTAATAGGCCGGTGACCTCAATGGGTAGATCACTCTGGCCGAATTGCGTAACAGAATAGTGATTGGGGTCCTGGCGATTGAACTCGTGCGTGGCGCCGCCCTGAAGATGAAGCTCCAACTTGCCGAGTTGGGGTTCGGCAATTACAATCGCGTTTTCCGCCAGGGTTAGCTGAGAGCTGTTCTGGTCCCCGGCTTCCGCCAAGAACACACCGTGCCATTGTGTTCCGCTCGCGTTGACGTCGTTGACGTAAAGTACTGTTTTGGGAAAGCGCTCGTCAAAGACGCGAGGCTGAACCTGGAAGGAAACTTGATTGGCGATGAGGTCAGCTTCGATCGCACGAAAGCTGCGCAAGGCTAGGGGACCGGCCCAAAGAGTCATCAGCGCGGTGACGAAGGCCCCGGTAAGCGCGAGAACGGCGACAGGCACCAGAATGCGCTTGCGACCAATGCCCAACGCGGTGATGGCAATGATTTCGCTATCCGCAGACATTCGTCCGAGGCCAAGCAGGACGCCGACGAGGATAGCCATCGGCACGGTAAATGCCAGGACGCCGGGGAAGAGGCAGAGAAATAGTTTTGTGAGTTGGCCGCCAGAACCGGAATGGCGGACGAGAAGTTCCATGAGGCGGACGAGTTGAGGAACAAAAAAGACAAACGTGAAGACAATGAGGCCCAGGAGCGCATGACGAAAAATTTCACGGACGATATAGCGATCCAGGATGCGCATGAGGCGAATGCAGAGTGTAGCATGGCGCACGGACGGTGGCCGACGCGGTGCGCGCGATGAACAGAATCAATCTCGTTTTGCTTTGGCACATGCACCAGCCGCAGTACCGCGACCCGGAAACGGGGCGGTATGTGCTGCCCTGGACGCGCCTGCATGCGCTAAAAGACTACTGGGGCATGGTAAAAATCCTCGAAGAGTTCCCCGGATTTCACGCAACGTTCAACGTCGTTCCTTCGCTTGGATTGCAGCTGGAAGAATACGCGAGCGGCAAATTTAATGAGCCGTGGTTTGATTTGGCTTTCAAGAATGCGGAACAGCTGATGCGCGAAGACAAATCTGAAATTCTTTCGCGTGCGTTTCAGGTGAATCACGAGAGGCTGCTTTCGCGATGGCCACGGTTCTTGGAACTGTATGAGTGGTCGCGGCCGGCGGGTGGTGCTCAGGCGCTGGTTACATTTACGCCGCGGGACTGGCGCGATCTGCAACTTCTTTCGCAGCTGGCGTGGATGGACGAGGAATGGATCGCGCGAGACCCTGATGTCAATCGCCTCTCGGCGCGTGGCAAGAACTTTTCCGAAGCGGATAAAAATATACTAAAAACAAAGCAGCTTGAATTCTTGAAGCTAGTATTGCCAATTTATAAAGAAGCCGCTGCGCGCGGGCAAATCGAACTAAGCACGACACCATTTTATCATCCCATTCTGCCGCTGATCTGCGATTCGGATATCGCGCGCGTAGCGAATCCTGGAACACCGCTGCCGCGGCGAGCGTACCGCCATCCGGAAGACGCACGGGAGCAATTGCGCCGAGCGCGGGAGTATCACGAGCGTGTGTTCGGGGCGCCACCGGCAGGGTTGTGGCCGTCGGAAGGCTCCGTATCCGACCAAACCCTGACGATTGCCGCGGAAGAAGGATTCAAATGGTTTGGCACGGATGAAGGAGTTCTCGGTCGCACACTGAATGTTGGATTTTTCCGCGATGCAAACGGTTTGCCGGCAAACTCAGAGCGTTTGTACAAGCCATGGAAAATTCAAGTCGGCGGGCAAGCCATTACAGGTTTCTTCCGCGACCATCACATTTCTGACCTGATAGGCTTTGTATACAGCCGGATGGACGGCAAAGCCGCTGCTGCGGATCTTCACAGTCGGCTGAGATTCCTTGGCGAAAAGGTGCCGAGCAACAATCCATTAACGATATCCCTGTTCCTCGATGGAGAAAATGCCTGGGAATATTTCCCGGGAAACGGACGGGAATTCCTTCGCGAGTTTTATGGGCGCATTCAAGCGGACGGAGACTTCCGTGCGTTGACGGTCAGCGAAGCTATACAAGCCGCAGGAGAGATTCCGCAAAACAACGGGATATTTCCGGCTTCGTGGATCAACGCGAACTTCGACGTTTGGATTGGCAGCGGCGAAGATGTCGCTGCCTGGGAACTTCTGTGGGATGCGCGCGAAGCGTATGGACGCACAGAGGCAGCGCACAAAGAAGGTCGAAAGGACGCGCCAAGCGCCGAAGCGCTTGCCACGGCAAAAGAATCCTTGCTTGCAGCGGAAGGCAGCGATTGGTGTTGGTGGTACGGGCCAGAACACAGCACAGCCAATGATGCAGAGTTCGATGCACTCTATCGCAAACACTTAACCGGAATTTATGTGGCACTTGGGCAAACCGCTCCCGACGAACTCGCAAAACCCATCAAGAAATTGCCTGAGCATGCGCTGCATCTTGCACCATCTGAATTGTTGAAAATCAAAGTGGATGGAAGGGAATCGTCCTATTTCGAGTGGCTAGCGGCAGGACTCTACGCCCCAGAACGCCGCAGCGGAGCCATGCATGGGCGAACGTTTCATCTCCGCGAATTGCGCTACGGCTTCGAGGAAAAACGGTTTTGTCTGCGATTGGATTGTTTCGAAGAGCCCATGAAGGAACTCGACAAAGCAGAATTCCGCATCACGATCCAGGCAGTAGAAGAAGTCATCATCCTTGCCAAGTTGGAAAAAGGGAAGCTTGTCGACTTTTCAATCGAACAGGCGCGCATTTGCCTGCTGAGCCCTGCCCAGGCAGCAGAGGTGGCGTTCGAGAAAATTCTGGAAGTGGCAATACAAAGAGAGATTTTGCAAATCCGCGGCGTGCAGAGGCTGAGAATTGGCGTCGCGCTTTGGCACGGAGGATTGCCAGTTGATGTTCTGCCCGCGGAGGGCTACCTCGATGTGCCCCTGGGTGAAGAGAATGCGGCTTGGGCCATTGAGCCGGCGATTCAGGCCGGAAATGCATAAACTTCAGAAAAGTTTGACGGCAAGTTCTAGCGGATGATCTCCGATCGGAATCATTGTCAAAAGCGCTGTGGTTCGATCAGAGCTGATACGAACAACACTGAGGTCGCCTGACGCTTCGCTCAAGACAAGTAACAACCGCGGTTTTTCCCCCGGATCGAAACAAAGCGCTCCTGGAGATTGGCCCGCCGGCACGGGCCGGCTAAGGCGTCGGCTTACGATATCGAGCGGAGCGATGGTTCCAGCAGCAGCGTCGGAAATATACAAAGTGCCTGCATCACCAAGTAATGCGCCGCGCGTTGGCGCCGAACCCAGCACTACGTAATCACCTACTTCGTGCGTCCAGGTATTGATGGCCTGAAGCCCGTGGGACTCCGGCGACAAAACAAAAAGTTCGCCGCCGTCCGGTTTGAGAATCATTTGGGACGGCTTGCCGACGAGCTCAAGATTTGTGAGCAAGGCTCCTCGTTTCAAATCCACGACCGATAATTTTTTCTCGGAGCGGCTCATCACGAACGCCACGGAGCTGTCTGGAAGAACCGCCACGTCGTCCGGAGTTGATACCACGGGCACAGCCGTGCGTTGGAGAAGGGAATTCGCATCGTGGATTCCAAGCGATGCATCGCGGTGATTTATGACAAGAACGGATTTTCCATCAGGTGTTACCCGGGCTAGTACAGGTTGAGCTCCCGTGGAGGCGCGGGCCGTAACTTTTTTTGTAACGCACTCGATGGCAAGGAGTAAATTGGAAGTGCTTGATGTCGAGTAGGCGATCTTCGCGTCCGGGGAAAAATCGATCGAATAGGGAGAGCCGTTCGTAGAAATTTTGGACATGACCTGATTGTTCGTGGTGTCCAGAACCCACACATAGCCGCCAGCCGGACTCACGCCCCATATTTCTTTCTGCATCGGATGCGTGCGCAACTCCGAAACGTCCGGTCCAACCGAAACTCGGGCGATTGTGGAGTTCTTCACAAGGTCCACGACCGAAACGAAACCGCCAGCAGTCGAAACGTAAGCGTTGCTGTGAAGGTCAGGACGCAGAAAAGAAGCTCTGTGCTCGCGCAAGATCACAACCAAGCCCGCCAGAGAAAGCGCAAAGAGAAGAAACGCGACGCGAAATTTGGAAACTCGATTCATGAGGACGAGATTGTGACACGAGAAGAAGGGCCCACGCCATCATGCGAGAGCTTAACTCGCACAAAATCAATTTACGATCCGATGCAGAACGTCCGCGATTTGTTTCACTTCGATCGAGAGCTCGGCAAATTCTTCCGGAAGGATCGATTGCATTCCGTCGGAGAGCGCTTTTTCCGGATCGTGGTGAACCTCGACGAGGAGCCCGTCCGCTCCCACGGCGACTGCCGCGCGCGAAAGCGGCAAAACCTTGTGACGCTTGCCTGTACCGTGGCTAGGGTCGACGAGGATCGGTAAGTGACTGCGCTTTTTTACGGCGGGCACAACCGCGAGATCTAAAGTGTTTCTTGAAAAATCAGAAAACGTGCGGACGCCGCGTTCGCAGAGCATCACGTTGTAATTGCCCTCGCTCAATATATACTCGGCGGCCATTAAGAACTCATCGAGTGTGGCCGACATGCCGCGCTTCAGCAAAATAGGCTTCTTGGCACGCCCAGCACGCTTCAAAAGCGAAAAATTCTGCATGTTGCGCGCACCAATTTGAATCACATCCGCGTACTTTTCGACCAAATCCAAGCTCTCGTTGTCGATCGCTTCGGTGATGATCCCAAACCCGTAAGCCTCGCGAACCTTTGCCAGAATCTTCAATCCCTCTTCACCCAAGCCTTGAAAACTATAGGGAGAAGTCCTTGGCTTATAAGCGCCGCCACGAAACAGCCTCACGCCGGTGGCTTTCAATTGCGCGCCAACGGTCATACATTGCGCTTCGGTTTCCACCGCGCATGGCCCCGCCACTAAAGCCAAATGTTTTCCGCCAACAAGGACGTCACCCAACGGGGTTGGAATACGGATGACGCTGTCTTCTTCCTTTGCATCGCGGCTAACGAGCTTATACGGCTTGCTAACCGGAATGCATTCGACGACACCGGACATCGACTCCAGAACTCCAAGGTCGACGGAGCCTTTATTGCCCGTAATGCCGATGGCAGTACGCAGCGATCCCGGAATCGGGTGAGCTTTCAGCCCAAGGCTTTCAATCCGCGCGCAAACGGCGCGTATCTGTTCCTCAGTGGCATGCGACTGCATGACGATCAGCATTAAGAACCTCTCAAACGGGGAAACTTCAGTCTACTGTAGGGCCAAATTTGGGGCAAACCTTGCCGTGGAAGTCTTCATCCGTTCTTTTTATTATTTGTCACCATATGAATCCGGTGGCCCTCAGAAGAATCCTTGATCAGTTGCAGTAATCGCCGCTCGCGCGTCTCTTCCTTGACTGCACTTACGACCCACCAAGTAGTGACGCGCTGATACCAGGGAGCCTGAGTTTTGAAAAATTCCCAGGCTTTAGGGTTTTCCTTGAATTGCTTTTCCTGAGCTCGGCTGAGCTTTCTCGTCTTCCGCTCATAAGAGTAGCGCTCCGTTCGTTTTGCATCGCGCGCCTCAAAAATCCGTAGACCGTGAGGTCCCATGCGCTTGAGCTTAATAAGCTCATCCACGCGGCGAATATTGACGATGCTCCAATTGCTTTTCGCTTTGCGCGGAGTGAAACGAATCGTATACACGCCCGGGCGAATGCTTTTTCGCACTCCGTCAATCCAGCCCATGCAAAGCGCCTCATCGAGCGCTTCCGGGTACGTAATGCTCTTCTTTCCCGTGCCCAGACGGTGGAAGCCAACCCAAAGTTCCTTGGCTACGCTGTGGTTCTTTTCAAGCCACGCTCGGAAGGACTGCGCATCGGGGAAGTGCTTGAGTTTTGTCGGCGTTGGCATGCTGTCTTATCGCGTTTCGAAAGCAATTTGGCGATTATGATAGAATAGAGTGTTACTCACACATTGGAATTTTTGGCTGAGCATGGCGGAAGAAACTCAAATTCTAGACACACAGTTTGACCCTGAAGACGAATACCGCCCCGAACCCGAGCCGGAGCCACAAGCTCCAGCCTGGATGGACGGCAGCCTGCGCATTGGCATTCACACTTCGATCGCCGGAAGCTACCTCAATGCGCTTGAATCCGCTCGTAAACTCGGTTGCAACGCACTCCAAGTCTTCTCGGCGAGCCCGCGCATGTGGGCAACCGGCTCTGCGCGCATTCCGGACACCGATGCAGCCGCATTCCGCTCACGCCGCACGGAACTCGGCCTCGGTCCACTAGTCATCCACGCCAATTATTTAATTAATCTCGCAGCGCAGCAACCCATGCTGCGTACGCGCTCGATTCAGGCATTCCACGAAGAGCTTGTGCGGGGAATCGCGCTCGGCGCGGATTTTCTGGTTGTCCATCCCGGCTCTCGCGGCGAAAACACCTCCGAACGCGCAGTCGCCACAATCATCGAAAGCATCAAGCAAGCCGCCAAACGTGTGCCACTCGGTAATCTGCGCATTCTCATCGAAAACACAGCAGGGATGGGCACTGCCGTCGGCTCATCGCTCGAAGAAGTTGCGGATCTGGTCTCCGGCCTCGCGGATCTAAACGCAGGCGCCTGCCTCGATACGGCTCATCTTTTCGCCGCTGGCTATGACATCAGTTCCGAAAAAGGGCTAGAGCAGACAATCGAGCATGTTGAGAAAACGATTGGCCTCGACTTCGTGCCCGTCTTCCACGTCAACGATTCCAAAATTGCACTCGGGGGCCGTGTGGACCGCCATGCTCACATCGGCGAGGGCAAAATCGGCGCCGCTGCGTTTGGTCGTATCCTGAAACATCCGCGCCTTAGCTCCTTGCCGCCCGCGGGCGTTCTGGGCCGCGCGTTCCTGCTTGAAACGCCGATCGATGACCCCGGCGACGACCGCCGCAACATTGCCAAGCTTTGGGAACTCGCGGGCCTCGAAGATGTCGCCCCTCCGGCCGAAAAGGGTTATTCCATGCTGACTAGCGCGCTCAAGAAAAAGCTGGTCGCTCACAACAAGGAAATTAAGAAACAAGCGAGAGCCGCGAGCGCAAAGAAGAAAGCGAAATCACGAGGCAAAGGATAACCGCGAGTGGCGGAGTACAACCCCCAATCCATCGAAGCCAAATGGCAGAAACGATGGGAAGACGCGCGCGTCTTTGAAACCGAAGCAGACCCCGCAAAACCGAAATACTACGCCCTGGAAATGTTGCCGTATCCTTCTGGCACGCTGCACATGGGCCATATGCGGAATTACACGATTGGCGACGTCGTCGCCCGTGTCAAACGCATGCGCGGCTTCAACGTGATTCACCCCATGGGTTGGGACGCCTTTGGCCTGCCTGCAGAAAACGCCGCAATCAAGAACAAAACCCATCCGCGCGAGTGGACGAACAACAATATCGCCGAATTCCAGCGTACGCTGCGCCGCTTCGGCTTCAGCTACGACTGGCGCCGCGAGATTTCCACCTGTGAGCCGGAATACTACAAATGGAACCAGTGGTTCTTTCTGCGCATGCTGGAAAAAGGGCTCGCTTATCGCAAAAAGAGCCGCGTGAACTGGTGCCCCAAGTGTTGCACAGTGCTCGCCAACGAGCAGGTCATCAATGGCGGATACTGCTGGCGTCATGAAGACACACTCGTCGAAGTGCGAGAAATCGAGCAATGGTTCCTCAAAACGACCGCCTACGCCGACCAACTCCTCGACGATCTAAAGCAACTCGAGGGCGGCTGGCCGGATCGCGTTATCACCATGCAGCGCAACTGGATTGGCAAGTCCCAAGGCGCGAAAGTAAAATTCGCCGTCGCTGATGTTCCTGGCCTCGATCCAATCGAAGTTTTCACCACGCGCATTGACACGATTTTCGGCGCAACTGCACTCATTCTTGCGCCAAATCATCCGTACGTCGCCAAATTACTGGAAACTTCGCCGGTTCGGCATCACGGCGCGGCAATGCTCGCCAGATTGAAGAAGTCGTCGGTCAAAGCAGAAGACATCGCTACTGCAGAAAAACAAGGCTTCTTCACCGGTCGCCATGTCACGAATCCTTTCAATGGCGAAAAAATGCCGATTTGGGTAGGCAACTTCGTTCTGATGGAGTACGGGACTGGTGCGATTATGGCCGTGCCAGCGCACGATTCGCGCGATTTTGAGTTCTGCAAAAAGTACAACTTGCCGATTCGCGTTGTGGTTCAGCCACTCAACGGCGAAGCACTCGACGGCGCAACGATGGCAGAACCCTTCGAGGAACACGGTCAAGGCAAGTTAGTCAATTCTGGCCCGTACAACGGCTTATCTCCCGACGAAGCCATCGCCAAAATGGGCGCGGACGCCGAAGCAAAGGGCTTCGGTAAGCGTGAAACGATCTTCCGTCTCCGCGACTGGGGCATTTCACGGCAACGTTACTGGGGCACGCCGATCCCTGTTATCTACTGCGAGAAAGACGGCCTCGTTCCCGTGCCGGACAAAGATTTGCCGGTTGTTCTCCCGCCGAACCCGAAACTGACCGGCGAAGGCGAATCTCCGCTCGCCTCTACTCCCGAATTCGTGAATACCACTTGCCCGAAATGTGGCGGCCCTGCGCGCCGCGAAACGGACACGATGGACACATTCGTGGATTCGTCCTGGTATTTCTACCGCTATTGCGATCCACACAACGCCGGCGCGCCGTTCGATTCTGCAAAAATCGGCTATTGGTTCCCGATTGACCAGTACATCGGTGGCATCACGCATGCCATCCTCCATCTTCTCTACTCACGCTTCTGGTGCAAGGTGATGCGCGACCTCGGCCTGGTCACGCATGACGAGCCAATCAAACGGCTCTTCACGCAAGGAATGGTGCTCAAGGGCGGCACAGCGATGTCCAAGTCCAAGGGCAACGTTGTCGGTGCGTACGAAATGGCCGAAAAATTCGGCGCTGATACAGGCCGCCTCTACACGCTTTTCGCTGCGCCTCCGGAAAAGGACTTGGAATGGAGCGAGGAAAGTATCGAAGGCGCATGGCGCTTCCTGAATCGCGTCTTCCGCGTGGTGGATCGCCATGCGGAAGCGCTGCGCGGCATTTCGCCGAGAAAATACGATGCGGCGAGCCTCAACGAAAAAGAAAAAGCGCTCCTTCGCAAGGCGCATCAGACTTTGCGCCGAGTCACCTCCGATTTTGAAACGCGCTGGCATTTCAATTCCGCCATCGCGCTCGTCATGGAATTGACCAATGAGATTTACGCAGCCGAGCCTCTCGAAGACTCTGTTCGCCCGGAAGTGCGCGGGGAAGTGCTCGAACTCTTGACGCTCATGCTTGCGCCGATGACACCTCATCTTTCTGAAGAACTTTGGGAGATGCTCGGTCACACGGAAGGCCTTTGGAAATCAAGCTGGCCAACGTATAACGAGGAATTTGCGCGCGAAAACGAGGTCGAGATTCCCGTTCAAGTGAATGGCAGAGTTCGTGGCCGCCTGAAAATCGCCGCGGGCGCAAAGGAAGACGCCGTTGTGGGAATGGCGCAAGGAGACTCCGCTATCGCGCCGCATCTGGCCAACAAACGGCTTGTTAAGAAAATCTACGTCCCTGATAAGTTGCTCAATCTCGTAGTAGCCTGAGACGATTGCCATGGAGCCCACGATGACGACTGGAGCCAAGATGCAGGAAGAACACCTCAAGCCACAGTCCGAGCGTGGCGGCGTGGTCGTCCTCGATTTCGGCGGCCAGTATACGCAGCTCATAGCGCGGCGTATCCGCGAGCAAAAAGTCTTCAGTGCCATCCTCCCCTGTACGACTTCTGTTGACGAAATCCGCAAATACGAACCTGCAGGAATCATTCTCTCGGGTGGTCCAAATTCCGTTTACGACCCCGACGCGCCGAAGTGCGATCCAACGGTACTATCGCAGGCCGTGCCGGTGCTCGGCATCTGTTACGGCATGCAGTGGATTACACGCACGCTTGGCGGCCACGTCGAGCGCGCAGGACGCCGCGAATACGGCCGCGCGAAACTTAACTTTGATCATGCTTCGGGAGAGCACTCGTCTCTGCTCTTCAAGAACATTCCGCACGGCTCAAACGTGTGGAATAGCCACGGTGATCACGTTCGCTCGCTGCCTTCAGGCTTTCGGTGCATCGCAAAAACCGAAAACGCCGTCGGTGCTATCGAAGACGTTCAGCGCAAAATTTACGCTGTCGAATTTCACCCCGAAGTGAATCACACCGCCCACGGCACAGAAATTCTTCGCAACTTCCTCTTTGAGGTTTGCAAGGCCGAACCGAAATGGAATGGCGCAGCATTTGTTGAAGAAACCACGGAAGCCATCCGCAAAAGAGTCGGCGACAAATGGGCGATTTGCGGCTTGAGCGGCGGCGTGGACTCCACAGTGGCCGCAGTCCTCGTCCACAAAGCCATCGGCAACCGCTTAACCAACATCTTTGTGAACACCGGCCTCCTTCGCAAAAACGAATTTGAGGACACGCTCGCCATGTACCGCGATCGCCTCGGTCTTCACGTCATTGGCGTGGACGCAACCGACCGCTTCCTGGCGCAACTCAAAGGCATTACCGATCCCGAAGAAAAGCGCAAACGCATCGGCAGGGAATTTATCGCGGTATTCGACGAGGCCGCTCGTAACCTCCAGGCCGGCCAAGCCCACGGCGAAATCGGCTTCCTCGTCCAGGGAACTCTATATCCGGACGTCATCGAGTCGGTCTCCGTAAAAGGCCCATCCGCCACGATCAAGACCCACCACAACGTAGGTGGCTTGCCGGAAAAGATGCCATTTGCCCTCATCGAGCCTCTCCGCGACCTCTTTAAGGACGAAGTTCGTCGCATAGGCAAGGACCTGGGGTTACCAGACGAGATATTGCTGAAACATCCGTTTCCCGGACCCGGATTGGCTGTTCGCCTCCTCGGAGAGGTCAACGCAGAACACCTCAAGCTGCTTCGCGAAGCGGACGCGATTGTCCGAGAGGAGATCGAAAAAGCTGGTCTTTATAGGAGAATCTGGCAGGCATTTGCTGTGCTTCTGCCCGTGCGGAGTGTTGGCGTGATGGGCGACGAACGAACCTACGGACTAACTGTTGCGGTGCGCGTGGTGGAAAGCGATGATGCCATGACCGCCGATTGGTCCCGGCTTCCCAGCGAAGTGCTCGAACGGATATCGATTCGAATCGTAAACGAGGTACCGGGTATTACCCGCGTGGTCTACGACATCACTTCAAAGCCGCCGGGAACCATCGAGTGGGAATAGCGGAAAACAAAAGACCGCGAGAAGCGGGTTCTCGCGGTCTTTTATCTAATGAATTAGTGCACCCGGCAAGGTGGGAACGAAGCGTCTTACCGGTTCGCGACTTTCTGGGCCATGTAGAGAATCAGCTTGCGATCCTCTTCGTCAGCCTTGCTCAGCAAGCGGCGAAGCTTGTTGAGGTAACGTGCTTCTTTGCCGGCGCTGCCCCAGGCGATGTCGTCAGACGATTTACGCTTGGGAAGATTCGGCAACTGCGGCGGCTCTTCGCCGTCGTAGAAGAGTTGATAGAGAGGGACTTCGAGTGCACGCGCCAATTTTTCCAACGTTTCAATGGCGGGGACGGTGTGGCCATTTTCTACGCGGGATATGTAGCAACGTAGTAAACCAGTGCGCTTCTCGATGTCGCCCTGGGAGAGTTTCTTTTCTTCGCGCATAACGCGAAGCCGGTCACCAATAATCATGGAGGCATTATTCCATGTCGGTAAGTTTTTAGGCAAGCATAAACTTCTTGTGGACGGTATGAAACGCCTGTAGCAGAGTAGGGAATCTCCTGTAGGAAACAGGACCGTAACCTGAATACGATGGCACGCGTCACAAATACAGACGGCTCCAGGCAAGATCCGGTCGTTGGCGCTTCTGCAGGTAAAGAGCCGAGGAGTGTTTCGACCGATGACCGTGAACTTGTGCGGTTGGCACAGCGAGGTGATAAAGCCGCATTCGAGGAGTTGATCAGGCGTCACCAGAACCGTGTCTTTGCCGTTGCGCGCGGAATTCTGAAACGTCAAGAGGATGTGGAAGATATCTCGCAGCAGGTTTTCGTGAAGGCCTTCTTTGCGCTGAAGAAATTCGATCAACGATCTGCCTTCTCGACCTGGCTTTACAAGATTACGGTGAACGAATGTTGGGACATGCTTCGCAAGCGCAAGGTGCGCCCTTTGGTGTATGAATCGGATTTCAGCGAAGAGCAGTCCCGGTTATACCAGGCATCCCAGGAGCGCAGGGCCCCTGAGCCGGATTTGGCGATGCGGTTGGATGCGCGACAAAAAGCCGAGCGATTGCTTGGCTTTCTGGATGAACGCGACAGAGGGATGTTGATCTTGAAAGAAGTTGAAGGCTTTGCAATTGAGGAAATCGCCGAGCTTTTTGAGCTGAACTCAAATACGGTGAAGGTCAGATTGTTTAGAGCAAGACAGCGCATACTTGCGCAGGTTCGAAAATCGAAGGATGCGTAAGTAAATTTGGTGAGCAGGCAGGATTGGCAGGGAGGTTGAATATGTGGAATTGGCGTAAACGTGGCAGCAGACAGGCAGAAGACGGGCCGGAGACAGCTGAAGTGCAGGCGCTGCTGCGCGATCTTCATGGAGATCGCGTGGAACCGAATCCGTTTTTTGTGAAGCGCGTGATTGCCGCCATTGAAGCGCGAGAAGCCGAGTTTGCCCGGGGCGCTCGTGCGTGGGCCGCGGTGCCTGCCTTTGCTTCCAGAGTGTCCGCGGTTGCCGCTTTGCTTTTGATAATGGCGAGCACGTTCTTGTGGACGGGTACGCATCGTCAACCGACAACTGTGGTTGGTCTCGTTGAGGACATCGGCGCGAACGCACCAGCAGCGAATCAGGATGACGTGTTTGTGGCCCCGTCGGAGGATGCTCAATGAACGGAGAATCCAACGGCAACGTAAAGCAGCGCGCGTTCGTTTGGATTGGCGTTGTGTTTCTATTGGGTGCTCTGCTCGGTGGTGTTTCCGGTTACATGTTTGCCGCGCGTAGTCATGCGGACACCCGTCCGCCGCTGACCGAAGACGAACGGCGCGCGCAAAAAGTCTCGCTTCTGACGAAGGAGATGAACCTTACGCCAGACCAGCAAAAGAATCTGGATGACGCCATTCGCGAAGCCCAAAATAAAATGAAGGTCGTCCGTGAAGCAAACCAACTGCAAATTGATGCGATACGCGGCCAGGCCCGAGAGAAAGTTCGCGCTTCTTTGACGCCGGAACAGTTGCCAAAGTATGAGGCCTACTTGAAGAAGCTCGACGATGAGCGAAAGAGGACTGGCCAGCCGTAGTCCAATCGCAAGCGCTCTTAGAAGGGAATGTCCTCGTCGGAAATTTCCGGTCCCCCGTGTCCACCACCCACCGGCTCTTCAGATGGCCCCGCCTGATCGAATTCATCGCCACTGCGGCCACCACCCATACCGCCGCCGGAACCTGAACCACCACCATCGCCGCGCCCGCCGAGCATTCGAAAGCTGTTCGCGACAATCTCAAAGCTCGTGCGCTTCTGGCCTTCTTTGTCCTGCCATTCCCGCGACTGAATTCTTCCCTCAATGAAAACCAGCGATCCCTTTTTCAGGTATTGCTGAGCAATCTCCGCCTGCTTTCCCCACACGACAATTTTGTGCCACTCCGTCCGCTTCTGCCGTTCGCCATTGCGGTCCTTGTACGATTCATCCGTAGCCACGGAAAAATTCGCCACTGCCTGCCCGCCGCCCGTGTAGCGCGTTTCTGGATCACGTCCAAGCCGCCCTACAAGAATCACTTTATTGACTGACATGAAATTCCCCCTTGCGGAAAGTCAAGATAACATGCGTCGCAGCAAAACGGAAATTCACCTCCCGGTAGCGCGAAGAGCACACTTGGATGTAAACTACAAACAGGCGCGGGTGATATTGCTCGGGCCGAGTTGAGTTCTTTGAAGTCCGCCAGCTAGCTTCCAGACGCTTCTCAGTTCCCAGCCAAAGCCGTTCTGACGAACTCCGACAATAAAAATAATTGTGGAGCGAATGATATGAAAATCACGATTGCAACCGCCGTGCTTGGCAGTTTTCTGCTCGCGGCCGGATGTGCGACCAAACACTATGTAGCGCAACAAGTGGATCCAGTAAACGCCAAAGTCGGTGAAGTTGACAAGAATCAACAAAACACTCAGAAGACTCTGGAAGACGATGAGAGGAAACTGAGCGCAACCGACGAGAAAGCCACCGGCGCCGACGCTCGTGCGACGGATGCCATTGGACGAGCGGATGCCGCTTCGAAGAAGGCGGATCAAGTAAAAAGTGATCTGAGAAACGAACTGAACGACAGAATCGCGAATCTTGACGACTACAAGTCTTCTGGCGAAGCGACTGTGCTGTTCAAATTCAACTCAGCCAAGCTGACGGACGACGGCAAACAACAGCTCGATCAATTGGTAAGCGGACCGGCAAGCAGTGCAAAGCGTTATTTCGTGGCTATTCAGGGATTCACAGACAAGACGGGCAGTGCTGACTACAACCTGGATCTCAGCAGGCGCCGCGCCCAAGCAGTCCAAACTTATCTTGTGGCCCAACGGAATGTGCCCGTGTACCGGATCCAAATTGTAGGGCTTGGCAAAGACAAACCTATCAACGATCAGAAAACAAGAGACGATCGCTCCAAGAACCGCCGCGTGGAAGTGACACTGTTTAGTGCAGACTCTTCCGCGGCTACTTCAGCGCAATCGTCGGGCAGCTCAAAGTGACGCGAGCAATTCGAACCTGATCGAATTGTTTCGCGGCTGAAAGAATTGCCGGCGTAAGACGGCAATTCTGAACACAGTTCGCCAATTCCCGCTTCTCTGGGGACTAAGGAGATTTTTCTGTCTCTGAACTCAACTCAGCGGTGGGAGCACCGGACTCGGGGAAGAGTCCGGTGCCATTCGGTGGACGGGATTTGGGCGGAGATTGAAGCTTGACGGTCTATGCCCCCGCGGCCTGTGTTTTGCCGACTGCGCGGGCGCCGGCCAGCAAATTCTGTCTGAGTGTTGCAACAAGTTTCGTCTGGGCAATCAAGTGTTCGAGGCTTGCGGTTACAAGCAGGCGCTCAGCCGGAGTGGTCCATCCGGGATTGTGGATAATTCTCCAAAGCTCGTCTGTGTCTGAGCTGTCCGCCAGAGCGGCGTGAGCTGTCTTCAACGCCTGAACGTGTGCTTCCAATTGAACTAATTCGTGTTTTTCCATGCGATCTCTCCTCTGTGCGCGGACCCGCATGTGTGAGTCGGACAGATAGAAATTCATCACTGCCGGGGAGAAGCTAAACGGGAGAACCGCTCAAGCAGGGTCCATCGCTGATTCGTACGACAAGTAGTGATAGTTCGCTTGAAAATGTTTCACGATATTTTTGAGCGGGGATTTTCGGCGCGTTCTATTCGAATTGCTTGCGGAATTGCGCAAACTGTTCCTGTAAAGCCGCTACATCTGCGCGCAACTGGGCAAGCTCCGTTTCCATTGCGGCCAGCCGGTCCGTGCGAACGTGGGGAGCGGGCGCGTGCTCCTCTTGTCCCGCCGAAACAACGGAGGCTTGACCAGACTCGTCTCCGGGAGACAGCAAATGAACGTAGCGCGATTCCTTGGTTCCGGGTTGGCGCGGGAGAACTCTGACCAGCGGCGGCTCCCGCTTGGCCAGCAAATTCAGAGCATTGTGGACCGATTCAAGATCCTCAAACGCATACATGCGCTCTGTTCGCGTCCTTAGCTCACCTGGCGTTTGCGGCCCCCGCAGAAGCAAAACACACAGAATTGCGATCTCATGCCGGTGAAAATTGAAAGTTTCATTCAGCCGGTGTTCGTATTTGCCCACGCGGCTATCGGCGCTGCTGGCAAATCGAGTCCAGCCTAGTTCGTTCAACGAACGGATCGCCGAGCGTACCGCATCCTCATCGAGCGTCATCACCGGCTCTCGATTCGATTTCTGATTGCAGGCATTCACGAGCGCATTCAGGGAAAGGGGATAATACTCCGGCGTCGTAATTTCTTTTTCCACCAACGCACCCAGGACGCGCGCTTCAACATCATTCAGGGAATAATTCATGAGGGGAATAATACAACGGCGGGCTTCATCCGCGTCCGTGCAAACGGGAACGCAAGTAGGAAACTAGGTCCAAAAGTTTCTTAGCCTGCGGTGACTGCCACGCCTAATTCCTTCAGCCGCGCACGCGCACGCCGATCTTCTTCGGAGCCGGGGAACCGCTTTACAACCTCTCGCAACTCTCGCACGCCGGCCGTCTTCTGCCCTAATTCAATAAGCGCCAGCCCCTTCCGCAGCCGTCCCGGAGCCAGCTTAAAACTCTTTGGATAGTTGGTCAGTAGCTTGTCGTATTCAGAGACTGCCTGCTGATAATTTTTCTCCATGTAATAGCTTTCACCGACGTAAAACTGCGCATTTGAGGCGAGGTCGGTAGTGCCAAAATATTTCAGATAGTCCTGGAATTCGGATCGCGCAAGTTCATACTTGCCGGCATTCAAATCTCTGTAACCGCTGGAATAAAGCGTATCCGCGCTTGGCGTAGCTGTCGCAGGAGCCGCTGCAGTGCCTGTCGATGGAGCAGTGCTGTTTCCCGCCGCCGGAACCGTACCCGCCGGTGCGCTTCCTCCTGAAATCTTGGCATCCATACTCTGTACAGAGTTCTGCAAATCGACGAGTTGCTGGTTGAGTTTCCCCAGCCGCGACTTGATCTCTTCCAGATTGTCCGAAACGCCTTGTACCTGGGTGGACATCGTATCGAGGCGCGCACCGCTATTCGCCTGCACGTCCTGCATGGACTTCTGCAAACCGCTCATGGTCGAGCTCAGTTTGCCGACGCTGTCGCTCGATTGCTCGACCAGCGTTCGCATCACGGTGTGATCCTGCGTCACCTGCGTTGAAAGATCCTTTTGACCTTGCAGCAGGGAAGTCACGTCGCGCTGCAATTCGATCATCTCTCTCGCCACCGCATTCACTGGAGCGGGGCCCATCAAACTGCCGGCAATCATCCCAGCCAGCACTGCGCCGCTGAACATTGCGATATTTCGGAAACGCATGGAACTGCCTCCTCAGAAAAATCTCCTACAGACTTAGATGCCGGGGCGCGTCACATAAAACGGGCTGAAACTCCACTTTAACGAGAGCGCCGCGCGCAAGCAAGAACTGCAGTTGCGCGCGGCGGGTGTTTCGCACAAAACGTCAATATAAGTACTGGGCGGACTAGCGGGCCATCACAAAATGGCCGCGCCGGTTTTGCTGCCAGCACGTTTCGTTGCTCTCCATGCAGAACGGTTTTTCCTTGCCGAAGCTCACCGTATTCATCCGGTCCGCGCCAATCCCTTGCGAAACAAGGAACTGCTTCACTGCAGCCGCTCGCCGGTCTCCGAGCGCGAGGTTGTATTCCGTTGAGCCGCGCTCGTCGCAATGGCCTTCGATAGTTACCTTAACCTGTGGATAGTTTCTCAGGAACTCGGAGGTCTTGGTCAGCGCGTCGCGGGCATCGGGTCGCAAATCTGCCTTGTCCAGATCGAAATAAGCGTCGCGTACTTCCTTCATGAAGAGTTCATCCAGGGAAGGCGTCGCTGCTGGCGTTGGTGGCGGAGCAGGAGCAGCCACCGTCACGCGCACACTTGCGTCGGCCGAACCGCCCGGACCGCTCGCCGTGATCGTGTATGTCGTCGAATCGGCCGGTGTAACTTTCGTCGAGCCTTCTGGCGCAACCGCGCCTACTTCCGGCGAAACCGTAAGCTGCGTCGCATTTGTAGACGACCAGCTCAAAGTCGTGGAGTCGCCCTTGTTCAAGGAAGTGGGGTTCGCTTGTAGCGTAACCGTCGGTCGCGCAGGAGGCGGCGCTTGGGTCGGGGGAGCTGTAGTGGCCACAGGTTTCTTGGCACAACCAGCCACGAACAGTGCGACTACACACGCTGAAACTAAACTAACTCTAAACAAAGGCCCTGAGACCTTCTTCATACAGTTTCCTCCTCGACGGAAGTTCCCCATTTGGATTCGTGCACCTGCATCATACCACCCAGTTCGACGCCGGCAATATACATCGTATCACGATATATTGCCGTTTTCGCGTCACAGTCGTCAGCACACTAGCGCGGCGACCAGTTCGGTGACTCATTGTGCCCCGTGGTTGTAAGTTGGTGCGCCTGCGTCCCATCCGCCAACATCACCCAAATCTGCCGCGTGCCGCTTCGCGTGGACTCAAACACGATGTGCCGTCCATCCGGCGCCCAGGAAGGACGCTCATTCCGGCCCGCATCGCGCGTCAGCTCGACGATTTGTTGCGACGCCACGTCCATTACGTAAAGATCGTAGTTTCCGCTCGGCCGCCGCCAGCTGAACGCCAGTAACTGCCCATTAGGAGCCCACGCGGGGTCAATCAAATATCCCTTATCCGGCAAATCGAGAGGAATCGTGTTTGTGCCATCGGAGTTCATCAGGTACAGCTTCGGCACGCCTGTACGATCGCCCACAAATGCCACCGTCTGGCCGGTCTTCGGGTTCCAGACCGGAGAAGTATTCGCACCATTCGAAAAAGTGAGTCGCTTTAGATTGTTTCCATTTGCCCCAACAGAGTACAGCTCCGGATTGCCGTTCATCGATGACGAAAAAATCAGTTGTGTACCATCCGGCGACCAGGAAGGTGCGCTGTTCGTTCCTTTGTATCGGGGAAACGCAATCGTCTTGTTCGCGTCCAGCGAATACATGCAAATTTGCGGTCCTGTCACTCCGCTGGCATAAGCGAAGCATGTAAACGCAATCCGGGAAGCATCCGGCGACCAGCGCGGCGTCAGCGAAATCGAGCGAAGGGAAGTCAGCGGATGCTGATTCGCTCCGTCGTAATCCATCACCCAAATCTCTTTCGCGCCCGTTCGTGAACTTACAAAAGCAATCTGCGTCGAAGCAACGCTCGGCAATCCACCGGAAAGCCGTCCGATAATTTCATCGGCAAATTGATGCGCGAATTTTCGCACCTGCGCATCCGTCGGAGCACCCCGGTAAATCTTGGAAATCACCGCTTGCGTGCTCGGATTCGTCACATCGAAAAACCAGGCTTGAATCGCAACTTCGGAAGTCGATTCCGTCAGGTTGCCGAAAGCCACGAAATGCGCGTTCACGGGCGAGTCCGTCCAATTCGTGTAACGAAGCTCGGAAGGAATGCTCGGCTGCTGCTGCGGATAAAAACTCGGACTTGCCAGCTCCAGAATCCCGCTGAACCCAAGATCATCACGCACCACTTGGGTGAACAGGGAAGAGTGGCTCTTCGCCGCGTCCTCACGCGCAGCGAAATCCGCAACCGCCACGCGCGGCTTTTCAACTCCTAAACCCGTACTGATGCGAAACCAATCTTGCCCAAAAACGGGCGAAGTGATTGTAAGAACTATTGCTAGAAAAAGACCAAATCGAGCAAGGCGCGTTCGCACCGAGGCCTCCCTGTTTCTAATCGTTTGATTGCTTTCGATAGCATTCAGTTTCATCTCGATTGGCTTAGATCGAAATCGAACAAAACCGTGACGTACGAGCCGGAATAATCCGAAGGCAATCCCTGCACAGGACTGGAAGCCATCACAGCGCGCAATCCGGAATTGTCCATGGAGGAATTGCCGCTCGCTTGATAAATCTTAATGTCTTTCACCGTGCCGTCGCGAAGAATCGTGAACTGAACCGTAGCTTTCGCCATGCGCGCGGCGCGTACATTCGGATCAATCGTGTTTTGCAGCCAGTTCTGCTGAATGCGCCGCTTCACCGATTCGATGTACCAGCCATAGCGGGACGCGAAATCTCCACCACCCTGGCCTTGTATCGCTAACCCGGGAGAACTTCCTGGAGTGCTCCCAACGCCTGTCGGCAAATTCGGTACTCCGCCGTGGCCCGGAACCGCATTGTCGGGAGTAGGCGTCTTATTTTCAAATACCTTGGATTTGTGTGTCGGTGGAAGCGGTTTGTTCTTTTCAAATTGCGGAATCTTTTGTGCCGGCGTTGGGGGCTCCGGCGGAGGTTTTGGCTTTTCCTCTTCTTTATGAAGCGACTTTGTCGGATCAACAACGTTGCTCTCGGTCACGTTGGCGGGCTTGGGCATGGGAATCCCCGCGCTGCCCACCAAGTTCACCTTAACGTTGTCCCCTCCGCCGCCCGTGCCGGCCCACTGATTTCCCGGCCACTTCAAGAAAGCGGAAAGGATCATCAATCCAATCAGCGCCACATGGCAGATCCCCGAAACCTTCAGGAATGGTTTCAAGCTCGGATATGGCGAATTGGCTGCCGTTGCGCTCATCTTCTGGTTATTTGTCATCCTCCGCGCATCCAAGAAGATGCGCGAAGGACCTCACTTTAGAATTCAGCAAAAAAAACTAGTTCGTTCGCTGCCTGTCCGTAATCGGCTCCGTCACGATGCTGATGTTGCTGATTCCGGATTGCCGCAGAGTATCGATCACCGTCGCAAACGTTCCAAACGGCACCGTTTCATCGCAACGCAAAAACACGGCATCCTGCGGCTTCTTGAGTTGAGACTTCAGCTTACTCCCAAGCTGGTGAATGTTGACTGGATCGTTGCCGATATAGACGCGCTGTCCCTTATCCACCGTAACAACAATTCGTTGCTCGGTAATTTCACGCACTGTTCTCGTCTTTGGAACGTCTACTTCAATTCCGGACTGCAAAATCGGCGCGGTGATCATGAAAATAATCAGCAGCACCAGCACGACGTCAATGAACGGGATCATGTTGATCTCCGACAGCGACGTCTGCGTTCCTTTGCTCAGTGTCGGCACGTTAAAAAATCTCCGTCTCTAAATTACGTAAACGTCTTTTCAATTTGCGCCGCGACTTCCAGCGCAAAAGTATCCAGCCGTTGCGCCAAATCGCGAATGTTTCCCAAAAATTGATTGTAAAAAATAACCGCTGGAATTGCCGTAAAAAGTCCCGCCGCAGTGGTGACCAACGCTTCCGAAATGCCCGGCGCTACTGCGCGTAACGACGCAGCTCCCGCGCTCCCCAATCCGGAAAACGCGTCAATAATTCCCCACACAGTTCCGAACAAGCCGATGAACGGCGTCACAGAACCTGTCGTGGCGAGCCACGTCATCCCTTTTTCCACGCGGCGAACTTCGTCCGCGGAAGCAACCTGCATATTCGCCGTCACCGCCTGTACGCTCTTTAGTTTTGGCGTCGGATTTCCCGCGGTCGGACTCATCTGGCTCTGCAACTCGCGAAATCCTGCGGCATAAACATTCGCGAACGGCGAACCTGCTGACGCAAGCGCTTGCGGGTTGGCCACGCCTTTTGTCGCGCGAAAAATGCGAAGGAACTGTTCGCTTTCGCGGCGAACTCGCCCAAATACGCCCATTTTTTGAAAAATCATCGCCCAGGAAATGATGGAGAAAAAAAGAAGAAGTGCTAGAACTCCACGGGCAACCCAGCCCGTTTGCTCGAGAATGTTTAACAGATCGGCTGCGAAAAATGCGGTCAGCAGAAAAGGAATGGCATTCCTCTCAGTTCAATGGATTTTTTGCCTGCCTTCGCAACGTAGCACACGCTCTCCGGCGGGGTAAAGACAAAATCCCCCGATATTGCTGAAAAACGCGATTGCTGAAAACGCGCACCGTGCCGCAGACTTGGGCCCATAAACTAAGATGCGGAACGGGCCTCCTCCGGTTGCGGCATTGCTGGCCTCGGCCATGCGCGTGGAGTATTGTTCTGCGCACGGGCAATTCCCGCTATGGATTTTCTTTTCGCATTGCTTCTCTCGCTTGTCCCGCCCCGTTACCGCCGTTCGGATTCACACGGACCTGGCGCACTTCTCATCCAGGCCTCGGGCATCACTGCTTTTGTTGAAATCGTTCTTGTTTGCATTCTCTACGCAAAGGGCTTTGTCGACTACATACCTAATGCGACGATTGGGCCTGCGGCTTTTCTCGAATATTTCTTCACATGGCAAGGGCTCATTCTTGCTTTCTTTTTTCTCGATGGAGCCGTCCGTCTTCTGGCCGCCGTCGCCGGGCAAGCAATTGGAACGATTCCGCTCTACGCTATTGCGTGGATTGACGCTTGGTTCGAACGGCGCAGCATGCAAAAACGGCAGTGTCCGCTGGTTCCGGACGTAGTCACGCGAACAGATGCGAGCGGCAAGGAACTGCGCATTGCGTCGTGTCGTCCGCGCAAGAATTGGGACAAATGGATGACCGTGATGTATGAAGAGAAACTCTACGAAATCAGTGGCGCAGAGCTTGGGGACGCGACACGCCCACACGTCTACTTCTTGCGCCCCAAGCCAGAATCAAAGGTCATTCGCGGCCTTCATCGCTACCATCCCGACGAAGTCTTTGCTCTAGGCGAGGATTAAAAGAGGGGCCCGCGTTAACGTGCGATACCGGCGTCGCCTGTTAGCGGCTTTGGCACCAGCCCAGCTTTCTTCGACACCTCGGTCGGCTCAAGGTTTACTTGCTTGAAAGTCGGATTCACGTGAACGTCCAATTGCTTCAGAACGCCATCTCCAATATTGACAAAGCCGTGCGGCGTTCGCGCCTTGATCACGACGATGTCTCCCGGTCCCGCTTCCCGGATCTCGTCGCCCACAACAATCCTCGCTCGCCCTTCCTGCACGAACGCAATCTCATCGTACTCATGGGTGTGCAGTGGTGCCCCGCGTCCCGGCTGCGCCTCCACCAGGTACACGGAAACAGCAACGCTGTGGTCGGCTCCGACAAAGTTGTAAGAACTGCCGATAAGCGGCAAATCGGTTTTGCGAATCGCGTACATCGCTCCCCCTATTCCAGGACACGTCTGCCCCATTTGATTCCGAGCAGCCCGAAGCGGTCACAACCTGCCGGCCCTCAGCTACCCGAGCTATCCGTGTGTTAAACTGCTGTTTAGTCCATGGAAAAAGCCTTTCATATCGGGCTCGAATCACTTGCCGGCGGAAAATCGCCCGCTCAAGCCGAGACGGATATTTTCTTCGGCGCGCCTAAGCGCGGAACCTTTTACCTCGAAACATTTGGCTGCCAGATGAACGAGCACGACTCGGAAAAAGTCGCAGGCGTACTTCTGTCACGCGGCTATCAGCAGGTGGATTCGATCGAAGCTGCTTCATTCGTTCTTTACAACACCTGTAGTATCCGCGAAAAAGCGGCGCAGAAAGTTTTTTCACGGCTCGGCGAGTTTCGCGACATGCCCGGCGAACCAAAGAAAATCGGAGTGCTCGGCTGCGTCGCGCAGCAAGAGGGCGAAAAGATCTTTCACCGCTCGCCCTGGGTGAATTTGGTGTGTGGCTCTGCAAGCTATAGCAAGCTGCCGGAACTTCTCGCGCAACTTGAAGCCGGGGAAAAGCGCGTCACCGGCCTTGATACCGACACCGACGAAACATTTGAAACAGAATTGACGCGCCGCGACAACCCATGGCGCGCGTACCTTACGATCATCGAAGGTTGCGACAAAGCTTGCTCGTACTGCGTTGTGCCGTTCACTCGCGGTCCCGAGCGCAGCCGTGCCAGCGATTCCGTGCTGCGTGAACTGCGCCAGCTCACCGCTCTCGGTTACACCGAAGTGCAATTTCTTGGGCAAACTGTAAATTCCTATCGCGATCCTTCTCCGCGAAACATGAAATTCTCTGAACTGCTGCACGCCGCAGCAGAAATGCCCGGCATGCGTCGCGTCCGCTTCACAACTTCTCACCCACGCGATTTCGGTCCCGACATCGTTGCTACCATCGAAAACGATGAGCGAATTTGCAATCACGTTCATCTCCCCGTGCAATCGGGCTCCGCACGCGTGCTGCGCGCGATGCAACGGACATATTCGCGCACTGAGTATCTCGAGAAAATTGCGATGATGCGCGGAGCCAAGCGGCTCATAGCAGTCACAAGCGACATCATCGTCGGTTTTCCGGGCGAAACCGAAAGTGAATTCGAGGAAACACTGAGCTTGCTCGAAGAAGTGAAGTACGAAGCTATTTTCGCTTTCAAATATTCACCTCGTCCAAATACTCCGGCGCAAACGATGGACGATGCAATTCCGGAAGAAGAAAAGAGCCGGCGGCTCGCCGTGCTGCTCGAGCTTCAGCGAAAAATTCAAAACGAAGCAAACGAGAAATTGATTGGACAGAATTTTGAAGTGCATGTAGAAGGGAAGTCGAAAAAAGAAAAGCAGTGGAGCGGCCACACGTCATGCCATCGCGTGGTGAATTTCCTGTCCGAGCAGCCGAATTTGCTCGGAACTTACGTTCCGGTGAACGTAGAAGGCGCGACGCCGAATTGCTTGATTGGAAAGCACAAGACATAGCACGTGAAACGGGGACGCGATTGGGGATTGCAGCGGCGGTTGCAGAGTGGTAGAAACGCAGCGGGAGGACATGATGGAAGTCGAGATGAAAATCCGCGGCTTGATGATGGACCCCGTTACAAACATGCCTATCGTTGTGCTTAAAGACGTGCAAGGCAATTCCGTCCTTCCGATTTGGGTTGGCGTCTACGAAGCCAACGCGATCGCGCTGGAAATCGAAAAAGTGCAAACGCCGCGCCCGATGACGCATGATCTGCTCCGCAATGTTTTTCTCGGCCTCGAAGTGCGCGTAGACAAGATTGTCGTCAGCGATTTGAAAGACGACACGTTCTACGCCGTGATCTGGGTCGAACGCGAAGGGCAACTCATGACGATCGACTCGCGGCCTAGCGATGCGCTGGCGCTCGCTTTGCGTATGGACTGCCCGATTTTTGTAGACGAGCAAGTCCTGAAAAATTCCAAAGTCACGACGGCTCTTGCGGAGCGGACAACGAGCGACCAACTCCGGAATTATCTCGAAGGTCTCTCCGACGAAGATCTTGGCCGATATAAGATGTAGTTTTTCCTTCCTTCTTTAAATTCAACAGCTAAAATCAACTTCAAAACCTGGCGGTATAAAACCGCCTCTACGAAGGCAAGAACGCCGCTACGCTGACAAAATCGTTTGCGCCAGCTTGTGAACGGTGCGGCGCCAGACGATCAGCAAAACAATTCCGATCAAAATCAGGGCGAGGCTGAGCCCCACCCACAGGCCGAGTGCGCCCATTCCGCGGCGAAACGCGAGCCACGCCCCAAGCGGGAGGCCGATGATCCAGTAGGCGATGAAGTGGCAGAACATGGGCGTGCGGGTGTCACCGGCTCCGCGGAGCGCGCCGGTTGCGGCGGTTTGGATGCCGTCGAAAAGTTGAAAGGCGGCGCCAGCGGCGAGCAATGCGCCTGTGGCGCGGATGATGGAATCGTCTGGCGTATAGATACGGGAGATCCAATGCGGAAACAGCAACATCGCGATACCGGCAAACGTCATGAAAGCAGCACCGAGGAAAATTGCGGTGTCGCCCGCGGCAGCGGCTCCTCGCGCGTCTTTGCGGCCGATGGCTTGGCCGACACGGACGGCGGCGGCGCTGGAGATTCCGAGCGGGATCATGTAGGTGAACGCGACGGTGTTCAAGGCGATCTGGTGCGTGGCGAGCGGTACAGGGCCAAGGCGAGCGATTAGTGCAGTGACGAGTGCGAAGACTCCGCTTTCCAATGTGAACTGCATGGCGGCCGGAAATCCGAGAACGATGAGGCGCTTGATGCGCGGGAAATCTATGTCGATAGGTGTTTTCAAAAGTTCGGTGCGGTGTTTGCGGTCGTACCAGAGCAGATAGCCGACAAGAACGAGGGCCATGTAGGCTCGTGCTGCGGCGGTGGACCAGCCGGAGCCGACGGTTCCCATGTTGGGAAAGCCCCACTTACCGTAGATGAGGACGTAATTGCTGACGGCGTTGATGATATTCGCCGAGATGAGCGCGAACGCGACGGGGCGAACCATGTTCATCGCCTGGAGACAGCGGCGAACGGCGAAATAAAGGAGCAATGGCCAAAGGCCGACGGCGAGTGCTTTGACGTAGGGAACCGTGAGCTCGACGACGGCGGCATTTGCGCCAACTGCCGAGTAGAAGCGGGGGAGCAGCCAAACAGGAGCGAGAAGCAGCGGCGTGAGCGCGATGCTGAGGTAAATGCTGTTGACGAGGGAGCGATGGCAATCTTCGCGCTGGCCGGCGCCGAAGGCTTGCGAGACGAGCGTGTCGAGTCCGAGGAGAAGTCCGAGACCGAACAGGGCGATCGTTGTGAAAACGTTTGAGCCGAGTGCGACGGCTCCGATGGCGACGGCGCTGTTGGGCAGGCGGCCGACCATCATGGTGTCCACGATGGACATGCTCATCCAGCCAAGTTCAGCGAGGACAAGCGGGACGGCGAGCTTGATTGTAGGGCGAAGCTCTTCGCGGAGATGGGCGAGAAGGGACATAGTGGGAAGTCCGTCAAAATGGCACTCGGAGGAAAGTGCCGAGTGCAAAGAGTTTACGCGGAGAGGAATGGATGCGGCAAATGATGAAGCGATGCTGGCGGATGGTGAAAGGTTCTTGTTAACCATAATCACCCCTCCCCCCACCCTTTTTTGCAAGTGTTGAAAATAAAGGTGGTTGCAGGCGCAGTTTTTGCAAGTGTTCATTCTAGAGAGCTTGTGAAGACAGCCCTTGTAAGTGTTGATTTGAGAAGAGTTAGCCAGGATTTGAAAAAAGTTAGAAGGGTGTGTGTTCGCCGCGAGGCAGGAGAAAAGCGTCGAACGAAGCACGGAAAACGGTAGCACAAGAATGTTATCTACGTCAATAGATATTTACTAGGTAATTCGAATGGGTTGTGGAAATCAGTTCGAATGGAAAGAAACGTCAAAACCCGCACCGTTTGAAACCGAAGGGTGCGGCACCCGAAATCGTTCAAGCAGTCCGAGATGCGGGTTGTTACCAGCGCAGTGCTTGTGCCACAGGGAGTTGTCCCACAGATTACCCGATTTAACTTGTTGCTGCCGTAACGGATCGAGTGTGAGCTAGTTGGTTTAAGCGTACCTCAAGTAGAAACGCATGAGGCGTCACGAACACCTTTTTTGCGCGAACGTTGGCCGTCTTTCCCGTGTGTTCCCACTGTCCATTCGCCAAACTTTCTTGACTAGGGATAAGAGGATTCACCCAAGCTTCGAAATCATCTCCGTAGTGTGGGCGTGACACATTACTCAGTAGAAGCGGCCCGTAGCATGCTGTCCTTATGATTTGTTTTCGATCGACTTCCTCTACGAGCACCGCTGCAAACTGTTCGTCATCTATTAGCCGCGCCGCATGCACGCGTCGTATTAAGGCCTCAAGTGAAACCCCAAAGCGGGTCTTCAGTTCGAGTAGCTTGGCGCTAGAAACGATCGACCCCTCTCGGCGAACTGTTTCGTTCAGTGCCGAGGAGGGGAGAAGGATTTCACCGGCTGCAAAATTGCAAAGCTTCTCTAAGCGTTCCCCTTGTGGTGCGCCTTTTGCTGGTTTGGGAATTGGCAGCGATTGATCGAAGAAGAAGGTGTGTCCTAGTTCGTGAGCAAAGCTAAATCTTTCTCGGGATTTGTTGCGATGCTCTGCAGGAAAATTATTTTGCAAATACAGAACGAAGCCGCCACGGACAGGAGAGAGCACTGCTTCCGGGATCATCCGCCGATGTTCCACACTGAGAACGCCACAATATCGAGCGAGCTTGAGGGGATCAACAGGAATAGACATCTGGCTTTCTTTCGCGACGCGCGAGAAGAGGCCTTGCGCCCTTTCCATTACGAAATCCTTATCAAACATTCTCTCTTCCTCAGCTCCTCGGCTCGTGCTTCAGTCGCAGCCTTTCCAGAAAGGCGCTTAGTTTGTCGGTTGGACTGTTTCCAGGTGAGGTTGACCGTCGCTGTTTTCCTTTGGGTGTGCCTACGGCACTTTCATCAAGTTCTCTTAAGAAAGCATCTCGCGCGGACTCAGGCCAGTCACTGATTTTGACCCTATACCACTCGCTAAATTCGGCTTTCGATTTCTGAAAATCACCACGCAAGAATTTTTGGCATGAAACGAGAAAAGACTCGTTGGGGTTTCTGGTCGAAGTCTCAAGACGTAACGTGATCTGCGAAGGTTCAGATTCTGGCTGAAAGACTTGGCCCGTTGGCACAAGAAGTGAAGCGGACTTGCAGTATTCTGGCTTGTCATCAAAGAAAATGTCAGCCTCAAAAGCAGTGAGGAAATCTGACTTGGCCACTCCGCCAAGGAAGTGAGCCTCGTCAATCCGAACGTTCCACGAGCGCAGCGTTTTTATCGCTCGTTCATGAGCGGGCGCATTGCGATCAGTGATCAATGCAACCCTAAATAGAGATTTTTTGGGGTCTGTCCCTTGATTATCTGCTAAGAAACGGAGAAAGGGAGCAAAGGGGCCTGCGGGCAGGGCCTCGTTTGCATGCTCGCTTTCATGTTCGTGAAAGGCCGGTAGCCTTTCCTTGTCGAAGATTTTCTGTGCTTGGTCTGAGAAAAGCACGCAATCTCCGTCAAAGGCCACACGCACCTGCCCAGAGTACATGCGTAAATTGGGGGGCGGCGAGTATATGAGGCTTGCGGCGACCCCATGGTTCGCAGCGTCTTGAACGTCCTCTGGCGATGTAGATAAGAACAGCTTTACTTTGAAAGCTTTAAGATATGGCTGAAGCGGAGCGCCTCCCGTCAGTGATGCCCGGCTAATCGCAAGTCCATGGTGCTTTATAGAATGAAAAACTCGGAGGCAGACGTCCGGGTGGTTTTGAGACATCAGAATTACTTCAAGCTTGGGATCGTGGGGATCTGTGTTGAGTTCTAGAAGTCCCCTAATAAGGAGAAACGCCGAGCCCGGTTCCAAAAATTTGTCTTCGAATTTGCGCTGGTGGTCGATGAATGCTTGTAGCCCAAATTCGTCAAAGATCTTTGCTTCCTCTTCGAGGTCAAAGAGAGCGCTCGAAGAAATCCCGACGACGAAGCGGGTTGAAAGGTCGTAAGGCATACAAGCCAATTATAACATCGGGCGCAAGCTCCGAATTCTCTTCAGTTGCGCCCTTCCGAAATGCCTCCGTCGAGGGAAGGACAACGCTTGTGATCCAGCCGGAGGCGGCATCGTCGGCCGGAAGAGACAGCTCGGTTTGGTTGCCCCAGATTATTTTGTTTACCTGACGTGATAGTATCTGGCTGCTTATGCCGACTAACGTTAACTACATTATTGCGGCTGGGGCTGTGTCGCTCGGGATCGTCGTGGGCTGGATGGCCTACCACACATTTAAGCGACAAGAGCGACTAGACGCCAAGGTCATGGGCTCGATCATTTCGGTGATCGCTGGTGCAAGTGTTATTGGAATCTTTCAAAAGATTGCGGGTAAGAGTTCAGATTTGCCGCAGGAGCTTTACCTGTATCCGGTTGGGTTGCTGATCGGTGTAGTGGTAACTGCAATTGTCAAATTCGTTGGCCAAGTGGGCAAAGAGGAACCGGGCTCCAAGCTCGAATCGCCTAAACTGGTCGCAACAAATACCCCGAAAATCACAATGGTGGACGTACTGGCTAGTGACTCGGTCACTCCGGGGTTAGCCTATCCAGTGAAGTGCTACACTACTTTCCGAAATGACTCAGAAGCGGCCGTTGAGGTAAAGCTATCGGAATACAAGCATGCCGCAGTAGACATGAAGAAATTCGTGCCGGACGTACTTCAAATCAAATTTCGCGATTGGCTTCCCGCCGACCACGGCGTTGACCGTGTGGGAGTTTACCCAGGCCAGCTTTTCCGAGCGTGGATTGGTGTCAATGAAAAGAATTTCCAAGCACAGAGCGTCAACAATCTACGCGGCAAAATTGGAACTATCGTTCTTCTTATAAACAATTCACCTCAGAGTTTCGACCTCTAGAAAACGTGGAATACCAACCGCACGTAAGCGAAGATGCCTGGCTAAAGCCCGGCCGCTACAAATGCAGGTGGGCGCAAGCCGGAGGTCGCCATTTATTTGAGGATGCCGAGGGCTTTCCTAGGCAGGCGATTTACTTCGTCGCGAGAGATACCGAGATTGTCGGCGATTAGAGATGCGGGATTGCCGGCTAGCCATTTGGTGATGGAGATTTCCTCGAAGATAGGGCTATTGAAGAGTGCGAAGAATGTTGTGGGTTCGCTGCCGATTTGCTCAACGTGGTGGCCAAAACCCTGCTGGATGAAAGCGATTTGACCGGTGCCGAACTCCTCGGTGCGGACGCGACCGTGTGCGCCGAATATGGTGACGCGCGAGCGGCCGCCGAGGTAGTACTGCCATTCGTCGGCGTTGGGATGCCAATGCATTTCGCGAATTGCGCCGGGTTCGAGATGCTGAAGGACGGAAGTGAGCGTCTTGTTGATAGGAAATTCTTTGGAGGTAACGATGCGTTCCCAGCCACCGGGAAAAGTCAGAGGCGGCATCTTGCCTAAACGGAATTTGTGGGGATTCTGGCTGGTTTCGAGGTCGTCGGCCAAATAGGGTTCAGAAAGATTTGCAGGAATTTTGCCTGGGAGGATGTAGAGCTCCTTTTTGGGAAGGCCAGCAACGGTGGCGGGAGAGAGACCGAGGTTGCGGGAGACAACTTCAGGAGAGGTGCGGCCGATCCAGTCGGTGATGCTGAAGGTTCCGAATTCGGAGAAGTGGCCATCGTCGAAGCCGAGGACGAAGTGGGCTTCTTCGTTGCTGATGTTTTGCAGCGCGTGGCCGTGGCCCTTGGGAAAATACCAGATGTCGCCGGGTTCGAAGATGTCCGTGGCGGGCTGGCCATTGGGAGAAATGACGGTAGTAAGAACGCGCCCGGTAATGACGTACGCCCATTCCGCGGCGATGGCGTGCCAGTGAAGTTCGCGAATGCCGCCTGGCTTCAGGCGCATGGAGACGCCCGCGATGTTTTTGGAAGGCGGAAATTCCGCGAGCGTCGCTTCCTTTGCAGAACCGGCTTCGCCGACCCATCCGGTTTCGGCCTCAATGTCGAATTTGAAATCGGGAATAGGATCGTGCTTTCCGGGATCTTTGCCGATTTGATAGGACTGCTGTTGCACGGCGTGCGCAGGAGAGGCAGGAATCATCGCAGCGCCAAGGCCGGCAAGAGAAGCGGCGCCGAGAAGATCGCGCCGGGAAAGTGCACCGTTCTTTTGCGATTTGGAATTCATGGAGGGCCCTCGCAGTATGAAGTGAAAAAGAATTTAAGAAGCGAAACGCATTGTACCTGAAGGAATGCGGCGGGGAGAGGGGAGACTGAAATCAGACTGGGCCGAAAGGACAGGTAATTGTAAGACTACGGGGCAGGGAGAGTTCACGTACGTGTGGGCTGGGGCTGCTTATACTTTGGAGGTACCAGCGATCCGGGTTCTTCAGGTCGCCAGGAAAAGCGCTCTCCCAGAGAAAAGAACGGGTCTTCCCGGCAAGAATCACCGGGACGCAAAGTACGCGAAAGACCCGCCACTATAGAAGAGAAGAAAAGGGTCCATGGGCACTCCAACAGAGACGATTCCACAAGAGACTTTGAATACGGCCAGCATGGTGAAGGAAAGAACGTTTTCCGTGGTACAGCTGATCACGGCCATGCTGAAGAGCGGGTCGCACATCAGCGACCTGATTTTTTCTCCTGGGCGCGCGCCGCAGGTGGAGATCAGCGGGCAGCTCGTCGAGCTGAAGTTCAAAGGGCTCGAGATGCTGACGCACCAGGACACAAAGTTCATTGCGACCGAGCTGATGGGCGGGAACGATATTCCGGTAAAGAAACTCGAACAGGACGGCTCGGCGGACATTTCGTATGCGATCAATGGCGTAGGGCGATTTCGCGTGAATATTTTCAGGCAACGCGGAACGAATGCGATCGTGATGCGCGTGATTCCGGACAAGATTCCTGGATTCGATGAACTAAAGCTGCCAGTGGTGCTGCAGGAGATTGTGGAACTGCGGAATGGGATTGTGCTGGTGACTGGGCCGACGGGATCCGGAAAGTCTTCGACGCTGGCTGCAGTTCTTGACAAGATGAATTCGGAGAAGGCGTATCACATCCTGACGATTGAAGATCCGATCGAGTTTTTGCACCGGCACAAGAAGGCGACGATTCATCAGAGAGAATTGCACAGCGATACGCCGACGTTTTCGCTGGCGCTGCGCGCGGCTTTGCGGCAGGCGCCGAAAGTGATTCTGGTCGGCGAAATGCGCGACAAGGAAACGATTGAGATTGCGCTGGAAGCTTCGGAAACGGGCCACTTGGTGATGTCCACGCTGCACACGATCGATGCGTCGAAAACAGTGGAGCGCATCGTGGGCGTGTTCCCGCTGGCGGACCAGCAGGCGATTCGGACCCGGCTGGCGAAGGCGTTTCGATTTATCGTTTCTCAGCGACTGATCCCGAAAAAAGACGGTAAGGGGCGGGTTGCGGCGGTGGAAGTGCTGAAATCCACGATGAGGACGCGCGAATACGTGGAGAAGGGCGAGAGCGAAGGCAAGACGTTGCTCGACGCGATGCGCGACGGTTCGACGGAAGGTATGCAGCATTTCGATGGAGAGCTGGATAAATATATCCGGCAGGGAGTACTGGATTTCGAAACGGCGCTGGGGTTTGCGACGAATGCGGGCAATTTGAGGCTAGAGATGCAGGATTATCTTGAGGATCCGCGGAATAAGAAGAAGGCGACGTCGAACAGCGATTCTTTGTTGTCGGAGATTACGCGGTAGCGCCAGGACAGGAGAATCTTGTGCTGACCGGAAACAATTCGAGTTATGAAGCACGGATGCAGCATTTGCGGGCAAGCGTTCGGCTCAATTCGCGCGTGCCGATTACGGTGGAGTGGACAGAGGACGGACAGACGCATGCTGAGACCGGTTATACGATCGACGTGAGTCCCAAGGGGTGCCTGGCGATTGTGCCGCAGGGATTTGCGGTTGGGCAGAAGATGAGACTCCTGAATAAGGTGACTGGGCGCGAGGCAGATGCGGTACTGATTTGGCGGGGACATGAAGGGCGCAAAGGGTGGGAGTTGGGATTGGAATTGCAGAATCCTCCGCATGAATTTTGGGGAGTGGAGTTTTAAGCTTAGGATATAAGACAGGCCCAAAAGCGCGGGTCTGAAGACCTGTCACTACAACCGCACGTTGGGAACACCTCAAGAAGTGCATTCGGGAGATTTCCACTGGTTTTTGTGGAAATGTCTACTTTTCCCTTGCGTTACAATCGGTTGCGAACGTAGAGTTGTGCAAGGGCTAGGGGGTTTAGTACGGACGGCACCTATATCTTGCAATGCGGTTGCTGGAGCGCGGCGGCGCGACGCGGAGGCATCTCTGAAGTTGAAAGGGAGATAGCCGACGGAGGGCGAAACGAATGACCGCCATCATCACGGTAGCGAATCAAAAAGGCGGAGTCGGAAAAACTACCACGGCAATCAATCTTTCGGCGGCCATCGCCGACAAGGGAAGAAAAACTCTCCTCATTGATTTGGATCCGCAGGCAAATTCCACTATCGCGTTTTACAATTCAGGCGAGATTTCCACTTCGATGTTTGATGTGCTGAGCGACACGCGCGCGACGATGGCAAGCGTAATCAAGCCGACGAAGGATGCGAATCTGTTTTTGGGGCCAGGGCGGCTGGCGCTGGCGAAATTGGAGCAAGTTCTGGCGGGGCAATTTGACGCGCCGTACCGGTTGAAAGATTCACTAGCACCGGTGTTGAAGGATTATGAGTACGTGGTGCTGGATACGCCGCCGTCGCTGGGAATTTTGACGGTGAATGCGCTGGTCAGCTCGACTCATTTGCTGGTGCCGATTCAAGCGGCCTATTTTGCGATTGAAGGAACGGACGATTTACTGGAAACGTACGAGCGAATTCGCGCGCGGCCGAATCCGAATTTGAAAGTGCTGGGCGTGGTGATCACGCTGTACGACAAGCGGACGAATATTTCGAAGGACACGCACGGGCAGATTCGCAGCGTGTTTGGAGAAGTGCTTTTCAAGACGAAGATCACTAAGAACGTAAGACTGGAAGAAAGTCCCGCGTATAAGGAAACGATTTTGACTTACGCGCCGAAGTCACCGGGTGCGGTGGAGTACAAAAAGCTTGCAGCGGAGGTGATTCAACGTGTCGAAGAGAATAGGTCTACCCGTCGCGCTGAAGATGCGGCATGACGCGCATTACGTCGAACAACTGACGAGTTACAGCGGTGCGGCGGTCGGGCGAATGATCCGGGTGGATCAGATTCGCCCTAATCCCGAGCAGCCGCGTAAGGCACTGGGTGATTTGACGGAGCTGACAGAGTCGATTCGCGAAAAAGGTGTGCTCGAGCCGCTGCTGGTGCGGTATATGCCGCGCGAAGAGTGCTACTACATTATTTCGGGCGAGCGGCGGTATCACTCAGCGCGAGCGGCGGGATTGCGCGAAGTGCCGTGCATTGAAAAGATGGCGGATGATGCGGAAACGCTGGAAATTGCGCTCGTCGAAAATATTCAGCGGAAGGATTTGACGCCGTTTGAAGAAGCGGATGGCTTGTACGGGCTTGCGACGCAGTTTGAATACACGCACGAGGATATTGCGAAGAAAATCGGGCGCGCGCGGTCGTCGGTGACAGAAACGCTGTCGCTACGGAATATTCCAGAGTCGCTGCGGAAGAAATGCGTTGAACACGGTGTGACGTCGAAGTCGCTGCTTTTGCAGATTGCGCGGCAGCCGACCGAAAAGAAAATGACGGAGATGTTCCAGCGGATTTTGCAGGGCGGATTGACGCGCGATGAGGCTCGGCGTGAGCGGAAGGAAGAGCAGGGCGGTTCGCACCGGCCGCAGCCGTTTATTTTTCATTTTGAGCCGCAGAATGAATCATTCAAGTTTCGGATTCAATTCAAGAAGAGCCACGTTTCGCGCGATGAGCTGATTGTCACGTTGCGCGAGATTTTGTCCCAGCTTGAGGGCGCGGAGAGTTCGGAAGCGGATTCGACGGCTGCTTGACCTGCGGATGCCGATCTAAAGAATCGGCCACTAAAACTGCAAAACCAGGAACGGATGGCGACGTAAAGTCGCCTCTACAAAAAATCAGATGGAACTGACTGAACGGCAGATGCAGGTGATGAAGCGCCTGTTTGAGGCGGGGTTTCGGCCGATTGCGATTCCACCGTATGAGAGTGCGCTTTGCATGCACCGCGGTGACTGTGCGGCCGTTCTTGCTCCGGTCGAGCAAGGCGGATTTCGTGTTCTCGCGCCGGCTTCGTTTTTGGTGGACGGGAAATTCGGCGTGCGCGTGAAGCGAGGGGATCGCGAAGTTTTTGTTTTCAAACAGAAAGAACTTGAAGCAACGCCAGAGCGGCTGAGAGAACTTGCGGATTTCCAGACGACATTAGAAGAGTTGCTGGCCACGGGCGCACCTCAGTAATATTTCCTTAATTTGCAAATCTAAAAAACTCACGTCAAACTGAATTCCATGGCTACTTATGACTTGATTTGCATTGGCGCGGGGCCGACGGGTCTGGCTTGCGCGATTGAGGCGGTACGGGCGGGAATGAAACCGCTGGTGATTGATAAAGGGTGCTTGTGCAACTCGATTTACCACTATCCGGTGAATATGTATTTTTTTACAACGCCGGAGCTGCTGGAAATCGGAGATTTGCCGCTGGTTTGCGCGGCGGAGAAGCCGACGCGGACGGAGGCCTTGAAGTATTACCGGAAAGCGACTGAACATTATGGCTTGGAGTTGCGACTGTATGAAACGGTGCTGCGGCTTGAAGGGAGCGACGGGAATTTCACGGTCGTAGCGAAGTCGGAAAAGGGAATCGAGCAGAAATATGCTGGCAAGAAAGTTGTGATTGCGACGGGATATTACGATTTGCCGAACATCATGGGAGTGCCAGGCGAGGATTTGCCGCACGTTTCGCACTACTACACGGAGCCGCATGAGTTTTGGAACCAGGACGTGGTTGTCGTTGGTGGGAAGAATTCAGCGGCTGAGGCAGCGCTTGATTTGTACCGGAATGGTGCGCGCGTAACGCTGGTGCATCGCAATGCGGAGCTGGGCTCGACGATCAAGTACTGGGTGCGGCCAGACATCGAGAACCGCATTAAGGCGGGACAGGTTCAAGCGATTTTCAATACTCATGTGAAGAAAATTACGCCGGAGGAAGTAATTGTTCAGAATGGCGGCGGCGAAAAGCGAATGCCGGCGCGGCAAGTTTTCGCGCTGACGGGATATCATCCGGATTTTGCGTTCATTGAAAGTTTTGGAGTGAAGCTAGATGCGCAGACGAAGAAGCCTGCGTTGAAACCAGACACATTGGAAAGCAATGTTCCGGGACTGTATCTGGCAGGCGTTGTGATTGGCGGGCGGCATACGAGCGAGATCTTCATCGAAAACGGACGGTTTCACGGCAAGCAAATCGTTAATGCGCTGACAGGGAAGTCGTAAACGCAGGCCGCAAAACACTTGGCGGGGAGAATTTGCCCGCTCGAAAGGCGTCTGATAAACTCTCGGGTTATGGGATCTCCACTCGGCGAAGTGTTCGCGACGTTCAGCACTATGGTGAAAGGGTTCAGCGTGACCTTCCGGAATATGTTCCGGAAGACGGTCACGGAGAACTATCCACACGAGCCGGTGCATTTCCAGCCGCGCTACCGCGGCATTCACGTGCTGCATCGTGACGAAAATGGACTTGAGAAGTGCGTCGGATGTTTTTTGTGTGCTGCTGCATGCCCAGCGAATTGCATTTACATTGAGGCTGCAGAAAATACGGATGCGAATCGGATTTCCGCCGGCGAGCGCTACGCTTCGGTCTACAACATCGACTATTCGCGCTGCATCTTCTGCGGGTACTGCGTGGAAGCATGCCCGACGGATGCAATCACACACGGTCACGGATTTGAACTGGCTCCTTACGACATCAATGCGCTGGTGTATCGGAAAGAGCAAATGCTCGAAAAAGATATCCTGCCGAAGAAAACCACGTCTCACTAATTTTTCCGCCAAAATTCTCCCGCTAACAAATATTCCAGAGTAAGTGTTCGCTTTTTTTATTGGCGTTTGTCTCTTCGTGTCTTCTAACCCATACAAAGTTGTCAAGACAGAAGTCGGCGGAGTGGGTGTTGTAGTGAGTTTGCCGGCGCGAGGACAGCTATGTGGGAAGCGGATGTGACGGCGCAAAGCATGAATCGGGAAGCGCACCTCGACGAGCGCCTCATGACGAGGACGCTGGCGTCGCGGGGCGGCTCGATCGAGCGGACGCACTCGTGCAAGATTTTCCACCGCCTCTCTGGCGCGAGTCTTTACAGCACTTCCACAGGGACAATTTGCTCCCGCGGCGAAAAACCGCACTTTATTTCACGTTGCAGCGCGAGAAACGTGCTGCGCACGCGCCGAATCCGCGAAGAAGTTATCGGACACAGATTGCTCTGCCGCCGGCCGGGAATTGTTCGCCGGCGGGGCGGAGATTTCACGTTCGCGATGCTCCATCAGCCACCGAGCCAGCAAGGCGGCAGCCGTCTCCTCGATCCACTGATCCATCAGTGCGGCCATCTCCTTTCGCAGGTTCGCCGCGTGGCTCAAACGGGACAGTTCGTAGGACTGCAGGCTGTTGCGCGAAGCGGACAGCAAAAATTCCCACGGCGGCTGCACGTGATGGCTAGGCACGTTATTTCTCCTGAGTGACGAGTAAGTGCGTGAATAGTACAAGGAAAGTAATCCTAGTCAAGAGTTAACTACAGGAGTAAGGGCTGTGGAAATCTGTGGAAAAGTTTCCCGGAGCATTGATTGTGGTGAAAGCCACCGATTGTCTGCATGCAGTGCTTGCGCTGGTGACTATGAAGACCCTGACTACACGGCGCCTCCGGAAGCGGAAGTGATGGAGAGCAATGACGGCGAGGCGGAGCGAATCGCCGTGGAAGATTTCCTGTCAGACGGTGAGACAAGGCAGGAATGAGGAGGGGATATGCGGAGAGAAAAGAAGCGGAAGGTGAAGTGGGTACGGCTGCGGACGCAGAGGGACGTGTTGCGGGACGTGATGCTAAGCGCGAATGAGTGTGGCGCGTGGCTCACCCTGGCGGAGCTGGCGGCGATGACGCGGTATCCGGCAGCAAGCATTTCGGCGCAGTTGCGGCACTTGAAGAAGCCGCAGTTCGGCAATTACGAGCTAGAGAAGCGGATGCGGGATGGGGCTGACGTTTACTCGGGCAATGCTCATGGTGTTGTGTGGGAGTACCGGCTGACCCGGCGGAGACGAGTGGTGCAGGCGGCCCGGAAAGAACGAGCGAAGAACAGATTGAAGCCTGTTCCGCAGGATTCGACGGTCTCGATGGCGGTGTGTTGAGCGGCGGGCCATTGGTAGATTGCGATTTTTGGCGTGTTGCGAAAGTGGAGCAGTCGGATCGCGGAGGGGCGATGAGCGTAAAGCCGGAGCTGGCATTTGACGTTTGCTGGGAGGTTTATCGCGGAGCGCGGGAAGTGCTGGAAACGAAGCGAGGTATTTCCGCGCTGAAACCGGAGAAGGCCGGGAAGTTTTTGTGGCGGCCGGATGTACGCGCGCGTTTGAACGAATGGGTGGCGGATTTTGCGCTGGCGGGACAGGCGGCGCTGGACGAGCCGGAACGCGCGTCGCGCATGGTGATGTTTCGGATGTATTACCTCGGTATGGCGCCGTATGAAACGGCACGGCATTTTCTGGGACTCAGCGAAATGAGTTGGGTGAACTGGAGCGAAGAGATTCGGCGGCGCTGCGGCGCAGAGCTCTTAAGGAGAGGAATGTTTCCGCCACGGAAGTATTTTGGCGGCGCGGAGTGAGTCGCGACGCGTTTTTCAGGCAGGGTGCGCGTGCTGAATTTTTAAGAGAGTAAACCACGCGAAGCGTCGTGAAACATCCAGTATTACATGCAGGAAGAGAAGAATCTGGAAAATTGCCCAAGCATCATGAAGAGCGAGGAATGGGTTCGCGTCCGTGAAACGAGCCATATACGAGGACCAAACACCAAAGATCTGATTTGCGACGCACCCGGATGTTAGGACCATCGCGAACGACTGGATGGAAACAAGCAACAGATAGCGATTGTTGAGCTCTGTAGCAAGCTTTCCCGAGTCGATGGCGCGTGGCTGCCTCATGCGCAATAGAGCCAAAATGAATGTGACGAACGTACCGCAGGCGATGGCGGCAGTGGCCAGCACGCCCAGAAAGTAGAGTCTTGAGAACGGATCGAGCAGGAGGATCAATGACCACAATTGGAAAAGGAAACGCATATGACTATTCGACACCGGCGGAGCTGCCGTGTTCCCGGTCAAAATTAGGGTCGTGGCTATAACTTAAATTACTAGGACATTCCCTGGGCAGAGGAGCCAGCCTGTTGCATGGCTGAAACGGTCAGCGGCGGAAGGCGGAATCGCTGGGATTCGCGGTGAAGCGGACCTGGGCTGCGACTTCCTTTACGGCCAGTACTTGGACCTGGTGAGCGGCGGAAAGCAGCCGGCACTTCAGTTTGAGTTCGTGGCCTGCTTGTCCGGAAACGGCTTCAGGATTCGCAATGGTCCATACTTGGCCGTGCTTAGCGAGAAAGCTCTTTCCATCTTCGCTCAGCTTTCCGAAGATAGAGACGGTTTTGCCGCTGGATTTGTCAGCCGATTGACTCTGGCCAGCTGCAACGCCAGACAGAAGAAAAGGGAGTGTGAGAAGAGAGACCATGATCTTTTTCACCGGAGCTCTCCTTGAAAGAAAGTAGCTTGCACTTTCAGCAATGTAGCGCGTGCTGCGGCAGGGTCAAGACGGAAAAACGGATGCAGTGCATCAAAAACGTTGTGCGCAAGGCGAAAGCTAATGGAGAAGATGGCGAGTAATTACGAGAGAACAACCGGATCGCCGAGGCGGAGGAGTTTGCCTTGTTCGGTGCTGGGGACGCGGGTGTTTGTGGACAGACGGTAAAAATGATCGAAGCGAGCTTGGGGCGCCCAGGGCGGGAGCGTAGCGCGGCGTAGTTCGCTGAAAAGTTTTGCGAAGCCGGGCCAATCTTCGCCGGTGCGTGGATTACGCGGCGGAACGGGGCAGCGGGCGCAGGGATTGCTGCCTTCAAACGTAACGTTGCCGACTTTGAAGCGTACAACGTAATTTTCGTCGGGACCGAAGAGCTGGTCTTCCCAAAACGAGGGTACCCCCTCAATTTCAAGAGTTGCGCGAAAGCGTTCACGCGCTTCGTTGAGCGTGATGCCAGCAAACCAGTCGCACACAGCTTGCAGGGAAGCGGTCGAGACGATGGTGGGGCCAGCGGCGAGACCGTCATCGGGAAAGCCCTCGCGCGCGTAGCGGACGATGACCGGTTGCTCGAAGTAATCGCTGAACCATTTAGCGGCTTTTTCGGTTTCGGTTGGGAACTTGACGCGAATCGGTTCGATGCCACGGTGATCTTCCGGAGCAGAAAGTCCCACGCCCGAGAGATCCGGTTTGTACGTCGCCCGAATGAGATGAATTGCTGGAGCGCGCTTGCCGTTAATCCATTTGCCATCAGAGGAAAAGAGCGCCCAAACCCGATCGAGCTCGAGACCGCCGTTCGGACCGATGTTCGCTTCATTCACGCTGATCGGGTCGAGCGACTTGATGGGATGCAGACGGATTGCGGCGAGGCGTGGCGTAAGAGAAGAATCGGACACCCAGAAAGTTTAGCAGAATCGCGCGGAACGATTCCGCGGCAAAGATTGG
>DATMMW010000015.1:0-96766 GCA_035569555.1 Candidatus Dormiibacterota bacterium
TGACGCTACTGGCGCGCTGGGCAGCGGCCATACTCCTAGCTGTAGGCCTGGCGAAGCTCTTTGCCAACTGGGTTAGCCGCAAGTGGCCTTCGACAGTGCTATCCGGTGCCCCAATCGAGGCGGATCCTGGCGATTCCCCCAACTTGTCGAGCAACGCGACCCCAAGCTGATGAGCGCGGCGAGCCCGGACTGCAGCCACTTTGATTATCACGATGCGTAAGCCGACTCCACGCATTAAAGCCATTGCTCAAGAGCAAACTTCAGTGAACGGCGACCTGGCCGCCTTTGCCCGGCTCGTTTTTGGCTAGCAGGAAGCACAACAAAAACATGAGCGCGGAAGTCGAGGCGAGCAACCAGTAGATATCGACGTAAGACAGGGATTGAGCCTGTATGATCACCAAGTTGTACATTCTGGCCATTGCTTGTTGTTGAGCCGAGTGCATGCTGAGACCAGCGTGCGTGAGACGGCTCGTCAAGCCTGCGACGGCCGCGTCGAACCGATGAGAGCGTGTGTACTCGGCGAGAACGGACTGATGGTATTGACTTCGGCGCGCAAGCAACGTAGTTACGGCCGAAGTTCCTACGCTCTGCCCGATATTGCGCGTGAAGTTAATCAGACCGGCGGCCGCGTTGCTTTTTGACTCCGGCAGCCCGACATAGGCAGCCATCGTGAGCGGGACGAATAAAAATCCAACCGGGAGATATTGCCAAATGCGCATCCACGCAGCAGCACGAAAGCTGATTAGTAGATCGATGTGCTTGCATGAGAAATACATGGCCACAGCGAGTGCGATCCAGCCGAAAGCGAGAAGGTGCCGGGCCTGAAAGTGTCCGGCGAGGCGCCCGACGAACGGTAAAAGAAAGACCAGAAGAATAGCCGCCATCGAAATGACCATGCCGGCCTTTTGCGCCGTGTAGCCCATGAGCGTTTGCAAGAACTGGGGAAGAAGGACGGTTGAACTGAACAGAACGGCGCCAAGCACGAACATCATCAGATTGCAGCTTGCAAAATTAAACTGTTTGAACAGACGGACATCCACAATCGGTTCCTTGTGGCGCCACTCCCAGATAACGAGTGACACCAAACCCACGGCGGCAAGAAGGATCAGTGTGGTAATGAACCGCGACCCGAACCAGTCGTCCTCTTGTCCCTTGTCGAGCGCAATCTGGAGAGCGCCTACACCGACGGCGAGCAGCGCGAACCCAACATAGTCAAACCTCGCCATCGTAGCTTTCAGACGGGACAAGTAGGGTGGATCTTCGATTAGCTGAGAAACCAGAAAGGCGGCCAGAATTCCCACTGGAACGTTGATATAGAAAATCCAGCGCCAGGAATAATTATCCGTAATCCAGCCGCCTAGCGTGGGACCAATGGCGGGGCCACAGATAACCGTGATTCCATACAACGCGAAGGCCAACCCACGTTTCTCCGGCGGGAAAGTGTCCGCCAGGATTGCCTGCGTCATCGGCTGCAGCCCTCCGCCGAAGGCGCCTTGCAGCACTCGGAAAAGAAGCAGCAGTCCGAGGCTCGGCGCGACTGCGCACAAAAAGGAGCTAACTGTAAAAAAGGCGACGCATATTAGAAAGAAACGCTTGCGTCCGAGCCAGCTAACGAGGAAGCCGCTGATCGGAAGCACAACGGCGTTCGACACCAGGTAACTGGTCAAGACCCACGTGCTCTCATCATTGCTCGCGCCCATGCTGCCCGCAATGTGCGGAAGGGCTACGTTCGCTATGCTGGTATCGAGCGCCTCCATGAACGCAGCCAGCGAAACCGCGACGCCGATGATCCATGGGTTGACCTTGGGTTGCCATGTCGGTTGCTCGGCCGTGAGAGATGCCGCTGTGCTCATCGCACCCTCACGTCTGGCACGGCAGACAATCCCGGCTTCAGCATTCCCTCTGCATTAAAATCCTGTCCTGCGGTGTGATCGAAATCGATGCGCACCGGTACCCTCTGCACGACCTTCACGTAGTTGCCCGTCGCGTTCTCCGGAGGCAGAAGACTAAAAATCGACCCGGTTCCTCCACCCATGTTCGTGACGCGGCCTTTCCAGGTACGGCCGTATGCGTCAACCTTGATCTCGACGGGTTGTCCGGGCCGCATGTGCTCGAGCTGCGTTTCCTTGAAATTGGCCGTCACCCAAACGTCATCGAGCGGCGCGACTTCCAACATTTCCTGGCCGACGTTCACGTTCTGACCGACTTCAACGCTTTTCTTTCCAATGATTCCTGTCACCGGCGACCGAATGATGGTGTAGCTGAAATTAAGCTGCGCTTGGGCCAACTGAGCGCGGCGTTGCTCGACTAGCGCATCCGCAGCTTCCGCCTGGGCGCGGATTAGGGACACCTGTTGCGGCGCTGTCTGCGCGCTTCGCAGATCAGCCTTCGCCTGCAGAAGTTTCCCTTCCGCCTGACGCACGCCTTGCTCGGCGGCTTTGACAGCGGCGTCTGCCGAAGCGACTGCCGCCCGGTTTGCTGTTGCTGTAGCGACCGCCTGATCGAATTGCTGGCGGGAGATATCTTCTTTCGCGACGAGCTGTTTGGCGCGTTCTAGGTCTGCGTCACTCTTGGCAGCATTAGCTTCGGTCTGTGCCAGCGACGCCTTAGCCGACTCGTGATTGTGCTCGGCTGCCCGGAGTCCCGCCTCAGCGTTAACCACGGCAGTCTGCGCAGAATCGAGATTGCTTTGCGCCGTCACAGAGGTAATGGGCACATTCCAGCGGGAGCTCGTGGCGCTGGCTTGCGCGTCTGCCAGCACCGCCTCGGCCTGAATCACGGCGATTTTGAAGTCCGCAGGGTCAATGACTACGAGGAGGTCGCCCTCATGAACCAGCTGGCCCTCGACGAAATTCACTTTCATCACTTGGCCATTGATGCGTGCGCTCAACGGCATAAGGTGTCCATCCACCTGCGCGTCGTCGGTATCTTCATAGAGAAACGCGTTGCGAACGAGATACCCGGCAATGACCAGGATTGCCAGCATTGCCACAACAACGAACAGGACTTTTAACGGGTGTTCGCGCAGGCCATCAAGAAGTTGAGTGATTCTGCCGCTATCTTTGGCCGGATCTTGGGAATCGGGTTCGGCTTCCACGTAAATGCGAACTTCGTCATCTACGACTGCAGAGCTTCTGTTGCTGGTTTGATTGTCGTTGGACATTACTTTTCTCCCAGATATTGGTTGTAGTTGGTGCGTGCGACCCCAAGGGCGCGAGCGAGCGAGAGCTTGGCGAAGTTGTGGTTGTAAAGGCTCGTTATGTATTGATCGTTGGCGCTGGCGAGAGCCTGCTCGGCCTGGACGACTTCAACACTGTCAGTTACTCCAGAAGTGAAGCGATCCTTCGACCGAGCGAGGCTCTCATTGGCAAGCTCGACGTTCTGCTTGGCTACTTCAACCTGTTCTTTTGCGGCATTTAGATTCAGTAGAGCTGTGCGGACGTCCTGGTCGATCTGTCCGCGTATGTTTTCCGCCTCGGCCTTCCGCTGACGTAGTGCGGCCTCGGCTTGCGTGATATCGCCCTTAATCCGTCCGCCAGTGAAGAGTGGAACTCTGATCCCTGCTTGAAACGTGAAATCTCCGTGCGAGTTGCCGAACGTCGGTCCAATATCGCCGTAGCCACCGTTAACCGCCACAGTCGGATACCGTTCGCCTTTGGCAGCAGAAAGGGTTTGCGCAGCAGCTTTTTGGGAATCGAGAGCGGAACGGAAATCGCTGCGCGATTTGAACGCAATCTGCAGGGCGTCGTCGACGCTCAGCGGGGTGATATCCGAATATGGGAGTGTGTCGGCCAACTCAAACCGCTGTCCTAGCGGCAGTCCGATCGCACGTGCAAGGGCTAGTTTTGCGATGGCGAAGTTGTTGCGGGCTATGCTTAGGTTGTATTCCTCCGTGTGCAACTGAACTTCGGTGCGTGTTGCGTCGATTCGTGGAGCGGTACCCGCCTGCAGTTGATCGACCGCCCGATCGTAAAGAGCTCTCGCATTCTGCACCTGGGCTTCTTGCGCCTTAATTCGAGAGTCTGCCTCGATGATCCGCAAATAGGCGTTGCCGACCGTCAGTGTGACCACATCCAGGATGTCTTGATAGCTGAGTTGGGCGGCCTGTTCAGCAGTGCGGGCTGCGCGAAACCGCTGGATGGATTCATAGCTGAACAGTGTTTGGCTGACGCTTGCATCCACTGAGCTGTAGCCGAACGGTCCAACAACAGTGGGAATTCCTGTTTTCAGCCCGTTGAGCCCGAAGGTCGCGAGGTTCACTTGCTGGACGTTCTCCGAAGCTCCGGCGCTGATTTGGGGCAGCAGATTGCTAAGCGCGAGTAGCCTCTGACCGCGTGCAATCTGCTCGTTTTGTCCGCTTTCGATGGCTCCGAGGTTGTATCGCAACGCCGTGCTGACGGCGTCCCGCAGAGTCAGCTGGACTACCTGGTCGGTCGCTGGACCTCCCGGCACGCTTCCCAGCAACGTTGTGCTTTGTGCTCTTATCGCTGTTGTGTCGAACAGCAGCAATACCAACACGACAAGAAAGGAAGCCAGCAGATTGGAAGCCTTGCGTTTCCGCCGGCCCTTGAGCCGCTTAACAATGTGCCGGACATAGCAACCGCCCGAGATGAACTGCGCACCTTCGTCGCGCAACACGCGTAGCAGCCCCTCGCCCGTCTTGTCGATAAATGTGACTTCGTTCAGGTCCACGATGCACGCACGCTTCTTGTCGGTTTGGTGGTTCTTCTTCCAGCTCGCCCTTAGTTCTCGAACCCAAGCCCCACTGAGGCGGCCTTCTAGAATCCATCTCTCTTCCGCAGGTGTTTCGCTAAAGCTGATTTTCAACATGGTGTTTTCCTCATAAACCGGAAGCGTTGCAGAGGCGGGGTTGAGGGATATCTGTCCCGGGCTTCCTAGTGGGCTTCAGATAGGAAGCTAATTCTTGGCGGAGTTTCCGCTTCCCGCGAAAGATGCGCGTTTTGACGGCCGCGACCGAGAGCCCCATGCGACGAGCCGTCTCGCTCGTAGACAACTCACGAAGTTCGCTCAACGCGATTGTTGTGCGCAGCTCCGGGCGCAAATTCCGAACCGCCTTCGACAGAATCCGCACTTCCTCTCGCTGCAAGCAGCGGGTTTCCGGGTCGGCATTTGAGTCGGGTATCTCCAAACTGACTTCACTTCCTTGCGCGTCGCGAATATCGTCGAGCGATACCTCGCGCACCGCACCCATGCGTCGTAGGAACATAAGCGCTTCGTTGATGGCGATGCGCGTCAACCAGGTGGAGAAGGAGGATTCTCCTTGGAACTGGCACAAGTGTACGAAAGCCTTGTAGAAGCTTTGCTGAACGACGTCTTCCGCGTCCTCCACCACACGTGTGTACCGCAGCACAACGGCGAGGGTCTTTCGCTGGTAACGTTTAAACAGGGTTTCAAACGCGAGTTCGTCTCCGTTCTTCGCGGCGACTACGAGCGTCCGTTCGCTTGCAGGATCACTCGCGCAAGCGATAGTTGGTTCTGCTCTGTGTTTCATAGCGGGCCTCCTGATCAGCTATGTGGCAGCGAAAGGCGAGCGCAGCTTGAAAACCGCCTTTTCGCTACGCGTCGGATAAGGGCAAGGCCCGCACCAAACTCGCGGAACTGTAAGTCGCTGAATTCTCAGGAGAAGATCGACAGGAGTCGAAGGTGTCGATGTTGAAGAAGTTGAAAGCGTCGAAATTGTCGTTGGCACAGACTCACAATTGATTCAGTTCCTTGATTTTCCATTCCACGCCGCAAATTCAACTGGTATTCATGCCGAATACGTTGCGCCACGAACGCCTGGTGGACGTGTTCCGCTGAAAGCGGAGACGATCGGCGTAATCCAGACGCATCCGTTCTGGAAATGCTGACCGATGCAGCGCGTTTCATACCGACGATGTCTTGTGGGATTAACTAGATGAAGAAATTCGGTCGCGGCCCGAGCCGCGCTAAAAGCCGCATTTTTAAAAATCGCGAAAAAAATAAGCTGCCAAGCTATACGCCGCGCGTGCATGCGGCAGTGGCGGATTCAGCGACGATGTCTATACTCTGAGTTCCCGCTTCACTGCTGCGATTGCAGCCGGTAGCTCTGAACACGAGCGCTAGCACAACGAAAAAACGCAATCAGGAAAGGAGAATGACGCCCCAAGCGCACCACGTTCCGATTCGTTCTTGCGCCTCCATAAATGCCTCCTAAGAACCACATGAGTCGCTTCGCAGACCTGCTCTTGGATTGCGAGCTAACCTCTTGCACATGTGAACCTCGGCACCCCGCTGTTCGAACGAAACCTCGTCCATCGTCAACTTCATGATGTGGATACCGCGTCCGTGTTCCGCCAAGAGATTCTCGACAGCCACGGGATCGGGAACGCTGCTCGCATCAAACCCTTGACCCTGGTCTGAAACAACGAGAGAGATTCCCTCGCCGACCCTGCACCGGCAGCGGACGTGAACTAATTTGCGAGCATCCAGCCGACTACCGTGAACGACTGCGTTGTTCAGAGCTTCCCGCAGCGCCAGTTCGACAGCGGTTTCCTCGCCCGCAATGCAATGCGACCCTTCGATGAGCCGCATCAGTCGTTCCACCAGCGGCGCGATAGCTTTGATTTCGCTCGGTATCCAAGTGTCGATTTCGAGCAAGGAACCTGCGCGTGCGCCGGCAAACGCCGGCCGAAGATTTGCTCTCATATTCACTGAGCGTCTGTTATTCATGACAGCACCTTCCGGTCAGGTATGCGCCAGCCAAAAGCCATAGCGCACGGAATCCAACAGTCCAAACCCCTTGCGATACCGCAGAACGCGGTACCACTTGTTCCACTTGCGGAGGAATATGAGAACCGATGACATAGCGTCCCCTCTCACCTGCCTTACCTTCTTACACGTGCGGTAGGGGCAAGACCTGCGCCAAACTGACAGAATCGCAAGTCACTGAATTTTCTGGAAAAGATCACGAGAAGTCGAAAGTGTCGATGTTGAATAAGCTGAAAAAGTCGAAACTGTCTAGGCTTGGGCGAGACCAAACAAGAAGGCGGCCAGCAGATCAAGCGTACTGCTTGGCGTGGATACCAAATTTCTTCATTCGAGAAAGGAGCGTTGTGCGATTAATGCCAAGCCGCGCGGCAGCTCCATCAGCACCACCGACGCGACCCCTGCACGCGGAAAGTGCGCCTACAACCTCGTCGCGCTGCTTCTTTGCGTATTCCTCAACAATTCCGTTTTTGGCCTTTCGCCAATCTATGCTTTCTTCAGCAATGTCCTTGTGTTCCCGGAGGATAGCGTGTGCGGGCTTGTCCGCGTTTGTCTTTTGGAGTTCTCCGAGCGGAGCCTCAAGGGAGCTACCTCGGGTCAGGATCACGGCACGCTCGATGAAATTCTCCAGTTCTCGAATGTTCCCCGGCCATTCCCAGGCCGTCAGTCCCTTCATGGCAGCCGTAGGAACCGCTTCGATCTTCTTTTGCATTTGCTTGGAGAATTTCTGGACGAAATAACTGACCAGCAGAGGAATATCTTCTTTGCGCTCTCTCAAGGCCGGAATGCGGATTGGAAACACATTCAACCGGTAGTACAGGTCGCTTCGAAATTCTCGGTCCGCAATCATCTTTTCGAGATGGCGGTTGGTGGCTGCGATCAAGCGTACATTCACTTTTCGCGTGTGGGTCGTTCCCAGCCGCTCAAATTCCCGCTCCTGTAAAGCGCGCAGTAGCTTCGGCTGGATTTCTAGCGGAATGTCTCCCACCTCATCCAAAAACAGCGTGCCTTGGTCGGCTAGTTCCAGCCGGCCGATTTTTTGGCTGATGGCCCCCGTGAACGCTCCCTTTTCATGCCCAAACAACTCGCTTTCCAGCAGCCCGGTTGGAATTGCAGCGCAGTTCAGCTTCACGAGCGTCCGTTGTTTGCGGCGGCTACGGTCGTGAATCGCGCGAGCAATCAACTCTTTTCCTGTGCCGGTTTCTCCAAGCAACAGAACCGTGGAATCGCTCGGGGCAACTGTTTCAACCTGTTGCAAAACGTGCTTTAGCGCTTTGCTGTTCCCAATGATCTGCTCAAAGCCCATCTCGCTGCGAAATTCTTCTTCCAGGTAAAGTTTCTCCTGGGCCAGCTTGTCCTTGAGTTCGGAAATTTCCCGGTACGCCAACGCGTTCTCAATGGCGATGGCTATCTGTCCTGACGCCCGGCTGAGGAAATCGACATCTTCCGGGACAAACGGAGTCTCTGTCGTGCGCGAGATCGACAGCGTTCCGAGGACTCGGCCGCGATTTACAAGTGGAATAAGGCAAATGGCTTTTATGCCTTCCGCGGCAACAATCTCATATGCCTCGGCCGCGAGTTCCTCACGTTTCCGCGTGCAAATCACCACGGGTTTCAATGTGTCTATGGCTTTCTTATTCGCAGGGCTTAATGTGACCGTCACCTCTTCCTTCACTGCCCCCTTGCCGTGCGGAAAATCCACAGCAATTACTCTAGACTTTCCTGACGCTGCGTCGGGCAGCGATACGACCACAGCATCAGCGTGTATGACTTCGCGTATGTTCGCCGCAATCGCCCGCAAGACCTCTCGGACCTCGAGGCTCGACGTGATTTTGCTCGTCAGATTGAGGAGCAGCTCAAGCCGCTCGTTTTGACGATGTAGTTCCGCTTCTGTGCTCATGGCCGCATGTGCAGCACTACCGATTTTGTGAGGAATACCTTCAATAGAATGATGATCCATGTCGCTCCGAAGTCACACGGAAGTTATCCCGAAACGTTCAAACGGGTTGTTGATAGTGTGGGCCGACCACTTGAAGATGCTGCGTCGTTCGCGCAGCCATTACACTTCATCAAAAGGGCTTCCCTGGCGTGCTAATGCCGTGCTCCGCGCATACTACATTTCTAGGACAGGACCTGATTCTCGGTGGATACAGAATTGAGTTCGGTTCGCGTAAGCAATTGGATCGGTGGAAGAAAGAGCAAAAACGCCATTAGTCGCGCCGCCCCCCGCCATCTGTCAAAAAAGCGGATGATCGAATACCAACGCTTTCACGCACAAATCATTGAAGGTGAATGAAGTGGCGCGCCCGGCGTGATTCGAACACGCGACCCTCTGCTTAGAAGGCAGATGCTCTATCCAACTGAGCTACGGGCGCACCGCGGATACTTCATTCTATCTCATCGCATTTCTGCGTTACCAGATGGTTCCGCCACAGCGGTTCCCTCAATCTAGCGGCAGTCAGTCGCGAAAATTATTTCGATGTTCTCAGGAGCACTACGTCGCTGCTCCGCGTTCCGCGCGCCACATAAAGCGTTTTGCCGTCTTGCGACCATGCGTAGGAGGCGATCAGCCCTGAAGGAAAATTCGTCACTTGTTTGACCGGACCGCCAGGAGCTTCCATCTTCCAAATATTTGCGGCGCCTTGCCGCGTCAAATTGAAATATAAACCCGGACCATCCTGTGCCCACTGCGGAGTTGCCATTCCCATTCCGGACACCATCGGAAAGCTCATTTTTGGCGCGCCGCCGTTTGTTGGTGCGATCATTACGTTATATTCCATTTTTGAATGGACGGCGTTCTCAGCCGTGTAAGTCACCCATTTTCCATCCGGAGAAATTCGCACATAAGGATCGCTCGCGTTGGGCAAATTCGCGTTTGTGGAAGCGCCGCCATCGATCGACATCCGGTACAGGTTGCGCTGCTCCTCATTCCAATAAAAAACCCATAGTCCATCTGGTGAACAATTCGGCGCGGAAGCCGATTGTTCATGAGTCAACTGCACAGGATTTGAACCATCCGCATCCGCTCGCCAAATGTCTCTTGCCTCTCCCGAAGACTCCAGGTACACAATATGCTTTCCATCGCCGCACGCGGCAACGTCGAGCAATCCTTGCCCGCCAATTTTCAATTGCTGGGGATTCCCTCCATCCGTATCCGCTATATAGGCGTGGCCTTCTCTCGTCGCGTAAAGAATTTTGCTTTTGCCAAAACTGGAAACGTAAACGATTAGAGCTCCGCTGGTGGTCAGCTGCCTCTCTTTCGACGAATCTCCATCTGGCAGGATCCACAAATCCCCCGTGATTGTCGTTTCCACTGCTGCCAGCGACTTTGCGCCCTCATCCAGATCGAACCAAAGCATGTTGTAATCCCGCTGATCGTTCGTCAGCCTTTTTGCGCGTGCAGAAGGGAAGTCCACTGTCCAGATTTGCCCGCGCTCGCCCAAATTTTCTTCGCGCACCGGCACGAGCACGCTGTTGCCGTCGGGCGACCAGAGAGGACGCCCCAAATCACTGCGCGTCACATAAAATTCGCGCAGTCCGGACCCGTCCGGTGAGACCGCAATCAAAAATCTCCGGTTCGCTGCATTGTAATTAGTGAAGAGAATCGTCTTTCCGTCCGGCGACCACGCTGGCGCAATCAACGATGCGGCATAAACCAGTCCGGGCCTCTTCGCCACCACCTTCACATCGCTTCCATCCGAGTTCGCAATCACCAGATCGTTTTCTCTCTTGTCCGGAACCCCGCGCACAAAAGCAAACTTCTTTCCGTCCGGCGAAAAGCTCACCGCAGTGTCTATGTCTTCCACAATCGGAGCTGCCTGCCCGCCTTGCGCCGGAACTTTGTAAAGCGTGCTGTACAACTGGTTTTCTTTTGAAGAGACGGTGTAATAAATGTAGTTTCCGTCCGGCGAAAATGTGATCCCGGAATATCTCACTGCATCCGGCGCCACGATTTGCGTATCGCTTCCGGTTGGCACGTGCCGCATCATCAAGCTTTCCGAACCCGGGTTTCGCACGACATAAGCTACGTCTTGTCCATTTGGAGAAATCGCCACGGCCGTCGCCTTGCCGCTTTTCGTGAGCCGTTCGACTCGCATGTCCCTGGTGCCTGGCGTTTTCGGCGCAATGTGAAGTTTGTAGAACGCAATTCCCGCTCCCGCAAGAATCACGATTCCAATGGCGAGGGTGGTGTATAGCTGTTGGCCACCGGTGCCGGTGTGTTTCGGCTCGTTCGAAGGATCACCAACCTGTTCGGGAATGGGTTGCGTATCGGTCACGGGAAGCAAATTTTAGGTGCCTGTCGAGTTCTAGTCAACGCCGGTACCACGCTACTTCTTGTCCTTTACCCAAACGATGTCGTACGCCCGGTCAAACGTCACGAACATCACGCACTCTTCTTTGGCTGTGCAGCTAAACCAATGCACTTGCTTGCTCGGCATCATGGCAAAGCCGCCTGCACCCAAAACCGTGTCGCTCATTCCTTCCATGCCCGTCGAAACCTCTCCGCGCACGATAATCAGTTGCTCTTCCGCGGTGTGGTAGTGCGGCGCCACTACGCAGTTCGGTGCCGCTTTCATGATTGCCGTGGACGGTCCCTTGTCCATCTCTCCGTTCTCCAGAAAGAAATGCAAACACTTCGGTTTCTCATCGTCCGGCGGAAACTTCACTTCGGAGTAGTTGCGCACGATTCCTTTCTTGGGCATTTGCGCGAATGCCGCCGCCGCCATTCCCAGCGCCAGCCCAATCGCTCCCCATCGAATCCAGGCCGCGTGCTTCCCGGTTGCGCTCTTTTGCAGCCTTTCCATGGCTCCTCCGCCTCAATCTTTGCCGCACCATTCTGTGCGGCATTCTATTGGACGCATGAACTTCTCTTTCGGAGTTGAGATAAACTAGGCGCCATTTTGGCCCCTAAAAATTTCCCTGAAAGGTAACTGATGAATAAGCACCTCCCGGCCCTCGGCTTTTGATCCTTCTCGCGCCAATTCTTCGCGCGCAGCAAACGCCCTCGCTCGAGGCGCCAAAACACGCCCTCGCATATCGTTGTCATTCCGAACCCTAAGCTTTTTGTGGGTTCGGAATCTGCTTTTCTCGGTTTAATCAGCCCAACTGAAGGCGCTTGGCGCGGACAGACTACTGGCACTGCGCAGCGCTCGGTGCTACTCTCCACTCATGACTGCTGATGTTCTGAGGCCCGCCATGTGGAAACATCTACTCAACAGAGTCAGGGAATTGCTCGAAGAAATGATGGACATCCGTTACGTGAGCGTCCCCGTCTGGCGTCCCTGGCGCGACTTCTAACTGCAATACGGAAACTTCCGCGTTCTCATCATCCCTTTGTAACCCGCCAGTACTGACTGGCGTCGGACTTTCTGCAATTGAGACCTTCGGTGAGTGAACTTAGACATCAGAAACGGTAGGGTGGATTGGAATTGTTGCCCGAACCGTCGTGCCTTGTTCGTCGGAAGAGATTTCCAGTTCGCCCCCAAATGTTTTTACGCGTTCCTGCATGCCGCGCAGACCAACTCCCACTAGTCCGGATCCCGTCAGCGCGACAAGCCGATCAGCAGGTATGCCCCTGCCTTGATCTCGAATCTCCAATGTAAGTTTTTCGTTCGAGTTAGAAAGGTGGATTGTTGCTGAAGGGCTGCCGGAATGACGATGAACGTTTGTAAGGCATTCCTGCACGACTCGGAAGACCATCAGTTCAAGGTCTGACGGTAGGCGCTCCAAATTCTCGGGCATATACAAGTTGACGCTGATATTGCTCCTCTCTTTGAACCCTTCGATGTACCAATGCAGGCTAGCCTTGAGGCCCATTTCATCAAGCAAAGGGGGATGAAGTAGATAGGAGGTCGTGCGCAACTCGTCGGATACAGCTCGAATGATTTGTTTACTTTCGTTGAGCTGATTCGAAAATTCGGGGTCGCTTTCGGCTTTATTCCTCATCTTCGATAGAATCATAGCCAAGGCAGCCATCGATTGACCGGTGCTGTCGTGCAATTCGCGCGCAATCCGCCGCCGTTCGTCATCTTGGGCCTGTAACAGACGCCAGGACAAGTCCCGCAAGGCTTGCTCTGCACGCTTTTGTCTCACAATTTGCTCTTCCAGCTCACGCGTGCGATCCAGCACGCGTTCCTCAAGTTCGATCTTTGCTTTCTCGAGCTTGTCCTCGTTCCGGTTTCGTTCCGAAACCGCCACAGAAACCAATAAGCCTGTAATGGCAACCACGCTCAGGAAAACTTGTGTCACTAGAAGAGATTCATTTGGGATGGAAACACCACGGGCAACATGCAGCATGCTTCCGATCGCAATGATGGAAAAGCCAAGCACAGCCAATGCCGCTTCGCGCGGACGCAATTCGAACGCAACCCAGACGACAAATGGAATGCAAATGAATTTCAAGGGATAGTTCTGCGCAGTGGGTGAAAGGAATGCGCCGAAAACAATTGCGCTGACTATGAGGAGACTGAGAAGCGCCATGCTTTGCAGAACGGCTCGTCGTCGAGTTCTGGCGAATGCCGGTTGCGAAGACCACAGGACGAAACACGGTGTAACAAGAATCGCGCCAGCCATGTTTCCCAGCCACCATGTGAACCAGAGCGATTCCCAATGCACTCCGCGACCAAAGCCGGTGAAAACGAGACTCGCAGTCCCTATACTGGCGCTGACCGTCGTGGCCACAACGCAGGCAAAAAAGAAGAATTTGAATATGCCTTCAGCGCGATTGAAAACGTTGCGCCCGCCCGCGAACCTAACAACGAGATAGGCACCAATTACGGCTTCCAATGTATTTCCGGAAGCGATCCCAAGTGAGCTTACGATTGATCCAGCCGTCGTCAGGTTGACAGCGAAGGCGCCGAAGAAGATACCGGGCCAGATCTCGTATCCAAGCAGTAAAATCGCTGCCAAGGCAATGCCTGTTCCCGGCCACACAGCCGTGGCGCTCGGATGAACGGTGGCGAGTCTCAGTCCCAGCTTGCAAACGAAGAAATAAACCAGAATCAATCTGGCAACGCGCCATAGCAAATGCCTCGTCGGCAGAAAGCTCTCTTTGGGTTGAGGGCTGGGTGGCATCTGCTAGCTCTATTGGACCGTCATTATAGACCGGAAATAAAACGGAGTAGCCGGGTGCCACACCCTTCACGTTTAAGGGGCGCGGATTTTGACTTGCATCACCCTTCAAACTGGTTGATGGGAGCCTGAAACCCACCGCGCTCCCCTGAGTACTAGTTTCGAATTTAGTACCCATATTGACAAAGTAAACTGGCTATGCTACCATCCTTTGTGTTTGCGCAACTCACATCAGAACTTTCGGTTCCAAACCTCACTTCCTATCCCTTTTGTTTTGATATTCATGCAAAACCCTTCTCCCGCAACTCCTTTCTTTTGAAATTCATACAAAATGACCCGGGGTGGGGGTGCCTCGCTACCAATTCTCCGGAACCAAGAGCGACCCAGCGCCATCCTTCGCTCGTAAGTCCTGTATTTGCCACTCTTACGAAAACAACCGGGGTGCACCCAAACTATTCCCATTCTGGAACTGGCCAATCGTCACTGACCACTCGCCACTGTCCCTTCCCCTGCTACAATCCCCGCGTGTCTTCCGCCCAAATTGAGCTTCTGGTTGCTCCGTCCCACTCCGGCACCCGCCTCGACCGCTTCGTTGCCGCGAATTCTCCAGAGCTCTCCCGCGCCCGCGTTCAGGAACTGATCGAGTCCGGCCTCGTCCAGGTCAATGGCCAGCCTTCCAAACCCAGCTACAAACTCAAAGGCGGCGAACGCATCACCGTTCAACCCGAACCTCGCGCTCCTCTCAAAGCCGAGGCAGAATCCATCCCGCTCGATGTCCTTTACGAAGACGACGATCTCATCATTATTAACAAACCCGCTGGCATGACCGTCCACGCCGGAGCAGGGAACTCGCGCGGCACGCTCGTCAACGCGCTTCTCGGCCGCGGCCAATCGCTTTCGCAAGGAGGGAACGCCCTGCGTCCAGGGATTGTGCATCGCCTGGACAAAGACACGAGTGGCGCTATCCTCATCGCAAAAAACGATTTCGCTCACGCCAAACTCTCCGAATCCTTTCGCACTCGCGCCATTCAAAAAACTTATCTCGCTCTCGTACAAGGAAAGCTCACCAGCGCGAAAGGACGCATCGAACTCGCCATCTCTCGCGATCCCAAACGCCGCATGCGCATGAGCGCGCGCCCCGTAAACAAATCCGCGAATGCTCGCGCCGCGCGCACCGACTGGACTGTCCTCCAGGAATTCGGTCCTGCCACACTTCTTGAAGTCCAACTCCACACCGGACGCACGCATCAAATCCGCGTGCACTTCTCCGCTCTCAAACATCCGGTTGTTGGCGATACGCTCTACGGCGCCGCCTCGCAGCTCACCATCGGAAAAATCAAGCTCCCAGTCCTCGACCGCCAATTCCTGCACGCTGCGCGACTTTCTTTTTTTCACCCTCGCACGGAAAAACAGATTACCGTCGCTGCACCACTTGCGCCGGAACTAAAACTCTATTTGGAGGCACTGGCTGCCGCCGCGGGCGTTCCAAAAATTGACGCCTCGCTCACCGGCTACCTATAATTCCTACCCATGCGCCAGGCCATCACAGCACTCTTTCTTGCTTTCATTCTTCTCGCTTTGCCCATCTCGGAAAGCGCACAGCAACAGCCGGAACAAACGCAACAACCGCCGCAGCAACCACAGCCGCCTCCGCCCAACCAGCAGGACACGCAGCAAAGCCAAACAACGATTAGGGTCCCCGTCAACGTCGTCGATGTGCTTGCCACCGTCCTCAATAGGCGCAACAAACTCGTTCCCGATCTCGACAAAGCGGATTTCAAGCTTCTCGACGACAATGTCCCGCAAGATATTCGTTTTTTCAGCCGCCAGTCGGACATTCCTCTTCGCATCGGTCTGCTGCTCGACACTTCAAACAGCATTCGCGACCGCATCAAATTTGAGCAGGATGCCGCTGTCAATTTTCTCTACACGGTTCTACGCCGCGGAAAAGACCAGGCTTTCGCCATGACCTTCGACGATGAACCGCAAATGGTTCAGGGCTTCACCGGCGATACAGGACTGCTTCGCGATCAAATCATTAAGACGCGCGCCGGCGGCGGCACCGCTGTCTATGACGCAATCTATGACGCCTGTGCAAAGCATCTTAGCAATCCGCCGCGCCCCGCCGGAGATCAGCCGGATATCGTTCGCCGCGTCATGATTCTCATCAGCGATGGCGAAGATAATCTTTCCGATCACACGAAATCAGAAGCCGTCGAAATGGCGCAGCGTACTGGCGTCGTGATTTACACCATAAGCACCAGCATTCAGTGGGTTACCACCACCGCAGAAAAAGATTGCCGCGCGACCGGCACCTGCAAGTATCACCTCACCGACGGCGACAAGATTCTGCAGGATCTCGCCGAAGAAACCGGCGGCCGTTCTTTCTTTCCCTATCACGTAGACGATTTGGATCAATCGTTCCAGGACATCGGCGACGAATTGCGCAATCAATATCAGATCACGTACAACCCGTCGAACTTTGTGCCGAACGGAAAATATCACCGCATCAAGCTGGAAGTTCCAAAGTTCAACGGCTATCAAATTCGAGCGCGCCGCGGTTACTACGCGCGGCCCAACGGCATTTCACCCACGGCTGCGCCCACAACAACGCCTCCGGCCGCAACACCCGCACCAAAACCGGCGGGCACTTCGCCGCCGAAATAAATTTGGCGAGGAAGGAAACTGGTTTTCAGTTTTAAGAATTATTGGGCCGAATCGCGGAAAAGAATCGCATCGGATTCAATGTGCAGCCGTTCAATCGCGAGCTTCGATCCGTCGCGCGAATACCCGAAAGCGCCGATCCGGTCCGCGGTGTAGTGAGTCAGTTGTTTGCGTGCTGAGCCGTCGAGCGGCTGCATCCACAAATTGTCGACGCCTTTTTCGCGCACGATGTACGCTACTGACTTTTGATCCGGCAAATAGCGCGCACCTTCTTGTGCTCTTTGATCGATGTCGCGATACTGCGTCGCGTGCGTTTCCGTGGAATCTTCGCGCAGCATCAGTCTGTGATCGAATTCCCGCACTTCCGTCGTCAGCACGAATTTTCCATCTGGCGACAAATCGTAGAGCCCGACGCCGGCGTTCAAAACAACTTGCGAAGTGCCGCCGTCCACGGGAACGCGCTTCAAATGATTTCCGTCCGCGCGATCCACGTAGTAGACCCATTTTCCGTCTGGCGAACAACTTGGATCCGCTTCGCTCAATCCGAAGGTCAGCTTGACCTGATTTCCGCCGCCCGCATCCATGCGCCACAAATTTGTTGCCGCTTTCCCTCCGCGTCCGATGACTCGGATAATCAAATATTTTCCGTCACCGCACGAAGTAACTTGATCCGGCACTTCCTTCGGGTCGGAAAAAACTAAATTTTCTCCGCCGGCAGGATTGACGATACGAATGTCTCCGCCTTGTGGCAAAACAAGTTTGCCATCGGGGGTCCAATCCCAGCGCCAGATGGGTTGCCGTGAAGAAAGCACAAGCGGATGCGCATCCTGCGGAGCGTTTGCGGGGGCGATTGAAAAATCGGTTGTCGATTGCACTTGCGTCGCGGCAAAACTCTGGGCGTTTGCGGCGAGGCTTGGCCGGACATAAGTATTCGTATCCGCGGTAATCGCGCGATAGGTTCCTTGCGCGTAGTTGACAATGCCGAGCTGGCGTTGCAAATGTCCGGAAGCCGCTTCTGCGCTCGTGACGAGAAGGCCGGTGCCGTCAGAAAGCCATACCGGATCGTAATAAACCTTTGTGCGCGAATTTGCAAAATTGCGTCGGGCCCCGGTTGCGGTGTCCACGGCGATGAAGCCGCCGATGTTTTCCGAATCCGGTTGCACGATGGGAATCGCGATCGTCTTCCCATCGGGCGACCACGCGAGTGTGTAGCTGTCGCTAGCGAGAGGCTGACTTTTGAAAAGCGCGCGTTCCGGAGCGCCATCACTTTTTGCGACGAGCAAATCAAATGTCGGTGAGTCGTGGTCTTCGCGCAGATACGCAAGATGCTGTCCGTCAGGAGAAAAAGCAATCGGGCTGTCCACATCGCGAATCAAACCGCGTGGCGTGCCACCAAGCACCGGTGCCTGATAAAGAATTGAGATCGTGTGCTCTTCCTCATCGCGGCGAACGAAATAGAGATAACTTCCGTCCGGAGAAAATGCCAAGCCGATATACCGCGTTGCGGCGGGCGCAACGATTTGTGTGTTACTTCCGGTTTGGATGTGGCGCAATTGCAGCGCCTGCAATCCGTTTTCTTCCAGAACTTGCGCGAGATATTTTCCATCCGGCGAAATCGCAGCGAGAGAAGTGTGGCCGTTGTTGGACAGATTTTCGATCGTGAAATGTTCGAACGGCACGTGCACAGGTTTTTGCAGGAGCTTGTAAACGCCGAATCCGGCTGCGAGAAGAACAACGAGCGCGATGATTCCGGTGATTCCCGTGCCCAGCTTATTTTTTTTGGCGACTTCAATGATGACGGAACCGCTACCCGGCGCCGGCGTTTGTTTTTCCTCCGAACCTGCGGATTGAGCTGCGGGAAGAGCAGCTGCACTTGCAGCGGGTACTGAGCCGGTGACAAGTTTCCCGGAATCCAGTTCGCGAAGAAGGCGTTTCAGATCCGCACGCAGTTCCGCCGCAAATTGGTAGCGGCAATCGCGATCTTTTTCGAGCGCTTTGTTCAGGATGCGTTCAAATTCGGGCGGGACTTCCGAATTCAGCGTGACTGGCGCGGCGGGAGTATTGCGCAGAATATTTTCAAAGACGACAGCGGAAGCACTGCCGGGGAATGGATGCTTGCCCGTGATCGTCTGGTAGAGCACGGCGCCCAGTGAAAAAAGATCCGTTCGCGCGTCGAGTTCTTCGCCTCGCGCCTGTTCGGGCGACATGTACGCGATTGTTCCGACCGCTAGGCCCGGACTCGTAAGGTGCGTGACATCCAGATCCTGCAGAGTTGTTTCGTTGTCGTGGCCCGGTACGAGTTTAGCCAAACCGAAATCGAGAATTTTCGCCTGCCCGCGATCCGTGACGAAAATGTTGGCGGGCTTAATGTCGCGATGAACGATTCCTTTTTTGTGCGCGGCGTCGAGTCCGTCGGAAACCTGAATGCCCAGTTCGAGCGTGCGATTCAAAGGCTGCGGGCCGCTGCGAATAATTTGGTCGAGCGCTTTGCCTTCGAGCAGCTCCAGCGCGAGAAAAGTTCTGCCGTCGTGCTCTTCGATGGCGTAGATGGTACAGATGCCGGGATGATTCAGCGCGGAAGCGGCGCGCGCTTCGCGCAAAAAGCGCTGGTGGCTCTCGGAATCCTGCAGCTTGTCTTCGGGGAGAAATTTCAGGGCGACACGGCGCGCCAGTTTGCTGTCCTCTGCCTCGTAGACGATGCCCATGCCTCCGCCACCGAGTTTGCGGAGGATTTTGTAGTGGCCTATGTTTTGCTCTTCCATCTTTTCTGGTCGGAAGAAAGATGGTAGACGCTCTTCGAGAGCCGGTCAATTCACGGGTCAGCCTGGTTGCAGAATAGTCCTTATTGGATTAGCGTCGTGCCCGCCTGCTGCCGCCGCAACTTCCCAAAACGCCGTTTCTGGATAACTTCGGGATTGCCGACCATCCGAAGGTTGGCCAGACCAGTCAATACAAGCGCGTTTCTCGTTACCTATCGGGTGAAACTTCCCAGAACCGGACTTCGGGGGAGTTAGAACGCACTTGTCCGGTAACCGCGTTAATCGGGATTTGAACTCAAACGCTGCGCTCCGGGCGCGGTTAAACCGCGCCGCATCGCTCGCGCAATAACGTGGCAGTCTTTGTTTCTCCGCCCGGAAATAGCATTGCGTATTCTAACGGTGTGCAATCGACCACCTCATCCGGGCGTTCATAGTGACCGGGAAGTTTGGCGCGGGCTGACAAATCCGCACCACGTTCCAATAACAACTCCACTGTTGGAAGTCCCCAGTCGCCGAACTGTGTTGCCGCGTGAAAGATCGGCGTCTGCCCTCCTACCCCGTTTTCATCCACATTGGCGACGGCATTAACGTCAGCGCCGTAATCTAGGAGTAATTTTGCGGCGGCCACATTGCCGTATTCCGCCGTCACATGCAGCAACGTTGTTCCTCGAAGCAACAGGCGGCGAGCAGCCGTGCTACCAAAGTCGAGTTGCGGAAATCGCCGATTCAGCAGTTCCGGATCCGCGTCAAGCCGCTCCGCCAGACTATCCAATCGCCCGCACAAAATATCGAGCACGCTCGGCACCTCGTATTTCGTAACACCTCCGGCCTTGCGAAGCAGTTCGATGCACACGCGCAATTCCGCAGAACGCCAGTAAGAGCCTATGACGTAATCGAGTGCGGTACCCGGATATTTACGTTCTGGGTCGGCGCAATTCGGGTTTGCTCCGTGATCGAGCAGCCATTTGAGCGCGATCGCGTCCACCGTCTCGCAGGCTGCGAAGATAATGGGAAAATAACCATGCCATTCCGCGTTCACATTCGCGCCGTGTCGAACCAGCAGTTCCATCATGGGGACTCGATCACCCTTCAGCGCCGCACGCATCAGCGGCCCGTCGCCACCCTGGTGCACATCCGACCCGTTTTCCATCATCCACTGCGCGATCAGCAGCCTTTCAGGCGCGGGTGGCTCGTAAGGCACGCGACATTCGGCTGCCCAAGTAAGCGGCCCGTCCTGGCCGTAGCCCAGAGGAGCTCGATGTAGCGCTGGGTTTCGTGTCATGAGTGTTTTCACACCCTCCACATCATTCGCGTCGATCGCCAATTTCAGTTGCCCGATGTCCTTTAGAGACTCCACGTGAGCTCTTAGCTTCGGCCAACTCGCAAATCCATAAAGACGCGCAATTTTATACTGCGCATCAGCGATCGTTTCGGCTTCGCCGCTTCTAAGTAAATCCTTGGCTTGATTCTTCAGATGGCGAAGGTTCGGACGGTCAGGGAGGGAACGAGGCGCATCGTGCGGAGTGGTCAAAGCGACCTCCTTTCATCGAATCGCCCGTCGTCCGCACATCGGGCAGAAAGAAGGTTCGCAAAAATCGATTTCCAACAGGTGGGCTTCTGCCCTTTCCGCGGACCGGACGCGTCCCCAACGCACTCGCAGCGTACACCAAGTGTCTGGGACGCTCAAGCTCCTGGTTAGTCGCGTAATCGGAAACTTGAGTCCACTTGGACGATTACGGCGTTAATCAGGACTCAGCTCAGTCTTCGTTCAAACTCCCCGCAGAATCGAGTCTGATCACCAACGGCAGTCAAGACGCCCAGCAGCGCGCCGCACAAAGTGCATACATCATCGTTGTTGGCAAAGGCACGCGTGGTTGCCCGCTATGTTAAGTTGAGTAGGAAGAAGCGGGAGCCACGCATGGTATCGATAGTTTGGAACTGTTTGTTCTATGCATGGTTCGTTGGGGAAATCGTTATCGCTATTGTCACGCGCACCCGGCAAAACAGCGGTAAAGTCCGCGACCGCGGTTCGCAACTTATCTTATGGGTTGTGATTACCACGTCAGTTACAGCTTGCGAGGTGGTTCGGCATCTCCTTGCCCCCAACATCTTTGGCAATCCGCTTTGGCTCCGGCCCCTCAGCCTATTTCTAATCGCCGCTGGTCTGGCGATTCGTACTGTGGCCATCCTCACCCTGGGAAAATCCTTCAGCGCCAATGTGGCCATTAAAGATTTGCAAACCGTTTTGAGGACCGGGCTCTATCAATTTGTCCGCCATCCTTCCTACGTCGGCCTGCTCATCATTTTTCTTGCTATTGGGCTGCACTCCCGCAACTGGCTCTGCCTTGTGTTGGCATTTGCTCCCACCAGCGCGGCCCTGCTCTACCGAATCCACATCGAAGAAGCAGCCTTGCGCGATGCATTCGGCGACGACTACGTCGCCTACAGCAAAACCACTAAACGACTCATACCTGGCATCTACTAACTTCAAGTTGCTCGGTACAACAACTCGGGCGGGTCGGCAGTAGTTACATTCTGACGCCAGTCTATGTGGGCGGTTGGAAAATGCGGTGCGTAACGATGGGCGGCGTAAAGTCTCCTGAGACAACTTGGGCGCCGGGACAAAGCTCAATCAACTTTCACTCTGTACCCTTTGATTGGCCACCGGAAAAGGTCGGCGATTGGTCTGTTCGCTGGTGAAATTTCACGCTAGCGCCCGATAGCCGGGTTACCGGACAAGTGCCGGCCATTAGCCAGAAACGGGGTTATGGGAAGTTTGGGCGAATTGGTAATGGGAAGTCGGCTTGCAGGAAGTGATCTCTGCGCTTGGCATCGATACTGGAGTTTTGTTGCGCGACAGAATGAACCAGATTTTGGCTAAAGCGCCAGCTTTTCTTGAGTGAAATGGCTCATCGCCAGGAGCTATTGCTCGGCTGGAGTGAGGACGATGCTGCGGAAGTAGACGTGGCCCTTTTCGCTGCCTTGCAGATAGATGGGGCCGGGCAAGGCTTCGTGACTATCGAGAGCGCCGCCGGTGATGCCAGGAATTTCCTGATTGTTGATGACGGTCTGGCCGTTCTGGACAACGGTGACGGCGCGACCGATGAGCGTGATGTCGTAGGTCTGCCATTCGCCCGATTTGCGGGGAAGTTCGGGCGATGGAGCGAGGAAGCCATAAACGCCGCCGGTGTGATGGCTGGGAGGTTCGTCCGCGGAGTCTGTTTCAATCTGCACTTCGTAGCGGCCGCGCAGATAGACACCGCTGTTGGAAGTGGGATCGCATTTGAATTCGACGTGCAGCTTGAAATCCTGGAACTTGGAGTTGTTGATCAACTCCGGGCCTTCGCCGGGAGTTATCAGCAGACCGTTTTCGACTTTCCAGACAGTAGCGGAGCTGGATTTGGTCATCGTCCAGCCGGAGAGATCTTTTCCGTTGAACAGCGCGATGGGCTTTCCCCACTTTGGCGTGTTGCTTCGTTTCAACGACGGCGCTCTTTCGCCTGTCCAGGTCCAAACTGTTCCGTCTGGCCCCGTAGTGGTCCCCGAGAGGCGACTGCCGTTCAGTGTAGCTTCGAAGACCATGTCGTCCTTGCGATCTTCCTCTTCTTTGGGCGAAACGAATTTGAGATGGCCGTTCACGATCTCGGCTTTTGGCAGCGGACGCGCATTCCCCCAACGACCAACCATTTGTGCCGTCAACTGGCCGTCCTTCTTACTCAATTCGAGCCAAGAAGGGTATTCGCGATCCGGCGCTTTGAGCGTCAAATCCCATCGGCCGAGAAATGCTGTATCGGAGTCCGGTGGCGTCGCCAAGGAAGTTTTGGTGGAGCGGGCGTTTCCTGCATAGACGGCTGCGCCCAGTGACAAGACGACAACGCCAAACATAAGTGCGGATTTCTGAATTCTCATTGGATTTGCTTTCCATCCTTTTCGGCAAAGCTTGAAGCCTCATGCATTGCTTGCTGGGAGTTTCGCATAACTGATGGTCCGCTCTTGATCGTATACCGATGGAAGATGTTATCCGCGAGGTGGGTAGCGGTCAATTCGAGGCGCGTCATGGAAAGGCTTGCATTGGGCAGAGCGGCTGCAATTTTCGAAAAATGCGTGTATCGTTCCCCCATTCGGGGGTATCAAAAGGCAGGATAAACGGCCAATTTTGGCCGCGAGGGAGAGACATGATTTTTGGAATGACGCCGCTGACTTTTATTCACGTGCTTTTGAGCTTGATTGGGATTGCGACGGGGTTCCTGGTGATTTTTCAGATGATTGGGGCAAAATCGTTGGGCGGGCTGAATGCGACATTTTTGTGGACGACGATTTTGACGAGCGTGACGGGATATTTTTTCCCGTATAAGGGAGTGACGCCTGGAATCGTGATTGGCGCGATTTCATTGGTGGCGCTGGCGATTGCGGCGTTTGCATTGTATTCGAAGAAGCTGGCAGGCAGCTGGCGCGCGGTGTATGTGACGACCGCGGTGATGGCGCAATTTTTTAACGTGCTGGTGCTGATTGTGCAGTCGTTCATGAAAATACCGGCGCTGCATGCGATGGCTCCGACGGGCGATGAACCTATTGTGAAGATCGTGCAGGTCTGCGCGCTATTGCTTTTGATCGTGCTGGGAATTGCGGCGGGCAAGAAATTTCATCCGGAGTTGGCACGAGGTTAATTCGTATCTCCTTTGCGGAACCTAACGAGTGCCTCCGGCGAGACGAAAACTCACCTGGATGGGAACTACGATAGGTACCGCTTTTCCGTCCGAGCCGCGGGCTGGGTTGAATCTCCAATGGCGAACAGTATCCAATGCAATCGCGTCGAGCCCATAACCAGGGCCTTTTTGTAAGTCCGCTTGAGTGACCTTACCTTCCTGCGAAATGTGTACGACGATGATGACGATGCCTTCGAACTTGGCTCTTCTCGCCTCCTCGCTATAGGGTGGTGGTGGACAGCTTAGGCACGAAGGAAAGGTCACTATCGCATCTTGCGCTTGCGGCGGATCTTTCGCTTTCGGGAGAGGCAGGTACGGAGGTGAAAGCAGCTCTTGCGGAATGGGGATGCTGCTCCTGATCGTGTAAGGCAGCAAGAAGTGACCATCCACGGATTTAACGGTCAGTGTCAGGCCCAGGCGCTGGTCAAGTCGGCCGAACGAGCCGGAAACTATTGTATCGGCGGGTATGATCTCGTTCGATTCCTGACTATCCGCTTTGGCATCGGTCGAACCCGGTTGGGTGGATGAGGTAGTTTTCACAAATTGCAAATTGGGCAGCTTAGATTGCAGTGCCTCTGAAAGTCGAACCGCGAGCCACGGTCCTGCCGGGTGAATGCCATTGGGGGCAGTGAGGTCCAGTACGATAACTTTTTTCGCACCAGATTTTTGTAACGGTTCGATTAGTCTTAGCGCCAGGTCGGGGATGTTTGCGTCGGCATTTGGCGTGGGGCTTTGTGCTGCCAGCGAACCTTGTGCCGAAACAAGAAGAGATGCTACAGCACAACTCGCGCAGATTATCCGTTTGAACGCATCGAGCGGCACGCTTCACCTCGGCGAAATTCTACTTCAACTTCGATGAAGTGACGAGTGCCCTGCGAAAGTGGTTCTATTCCTTGGGTGCGTAAAAGCCGCGGCGGGCTAGGACCTTTTGGTCTTTGTCGGCTACTTCCACTTTGATTTTGCGGAAGCCGCCGTCTTTAAGCTTGTTCGCGGGATAGTAGAAGCCGATCTGGTATTGGCTGCGCAGCTCTTCGGAAATCTGGTCGAAGGCTTGTTCGAGTCTCTTTTCCGAAGAGACTTCGATGGTGCGGCCGCCGGTTTCATCGGAAAGTTTTTTCGCAACATCCGGCCGCCAGCCGTAGCCAGGATCGTGCACCAGCAGGACGTGAACGACAGTGTCCGCGCGCTGTGCGGCTTCAATGGCCTCCTCGAGACGAACCTTGCTGCCTTGGTCGTCGGCGTCCGTGATGATCACCAGAGCTTTTCTGCCCGCTTCGGTGCCTAATTTTTCCGCGCAGGCTAGATACACAGCGTCATAAAAGTGCGTCCCGCCAACATTAGAAGGAATCGTTCCTGGCGTAACGACGCCTCCGCCACCCACAGCGTTGACCTTCGCCTTGTTGATGGCGCGTTCGATGATGTGTTTGTCGTCCGTGAAATCGCTGAGCAAATCCACGTCGAGGTCGAAGCTTATGACCATCGCTTCGTCGCCTTTTTTCATGACGCGTTCGAGAAAGCGAGTGGCAGCGTCCTGTTCGGCGGGGAGGCGGTTTTGTTCGCTGCCGCTGGTATCGATGAGCAACCCAATGGTGATGGGCAGCGTCACTTCCTTACTGAAGAAGGCGATTTTTTGCTCTTCGTTATCTTGAAAAACTTTGAAGTCGGACTGCTTGAGATCCGGAACGATGCGTTTGTTCTTGTCGCGAACGGTGGCGAAGAGGCTCACCAGGGAGACTTGTGTGGAGATCGTGCCGCCGGATTGCACCGGCTCTTGCGGAGCGGCGGCAGAGACCATGCCGAAGCTGAGAGCGCAGACCACCACGGCTGCGGCAATTCGATTCAAAGAAGGCATGTATACTTTCCTCGTGGAGTACTTTCCGGCAGGCGCCAGTTCCTAGCCTGGAAGAATTCGTAGATTGGGATGCGTCTATAGGGGGTTTCGGATGCGTCTAACAAACGAGAAGTTTGGGCAAAGAAACCCGCAAAGAGGGAGTTTGGCTTGCGAATGCTGAAAAGTCCACGAAAAACGCTGGGAAGAGCCGCGGTTTCCGCGGCAGTGATGGCCGCTGCTTTTGCAGGTTTGCTGGGTTTGCGCGCGCAGGAAGCGCCACAGGCACCCGCGCCGAAGCCCGAGGCTGCAAAAACGCAACAGGCTGCGCCGCAAAATCAGCCCGCGCAACCGGCCAATCCGGCGGCGCAAAGCGACGCACCGGCCAAGATCATAACTACAGTGAACACGGTGATCCTGCCTGTTACGGTGAAGGATTCATCCGGCAATCTGGTGCCGGACCTGACCAGGGATGAGTTCCGTATTTTCGATGACAACATCGAACAGAGACTTTCGCTCTTTTCGATCGAGGCATTTCCGCTTTCTGCTGTGGTGTTGATTGACAACGACTTAAAGGGGAAAGACTCGGAGATGGTGGAGTCGAGCTTGAAGTCCATCGTTGCCGGGTTGAGCGTGGCGGATGAAGCGTTTGTTTGCCGGTTCGATACGAATTTTCATCCAGGGAAGGGATTTACGAAGGACCAGGACAAGCTGGTGATGGAATTGAGGCGTGTGCGGCTGGATTCGGAACCGGAAGTTGCGCCGCCCGATCCAAGCGGTCCGTTTGGAGCAGGAGCGACGATTAACGGTCAGAATGTCTCAGGTGGCCCGGCGACGCCTCCATCCACCAAAATCCTGAAAGGGCAGACGAACAAAGCGCTGGATGACGCGATGTACGAGGCGGCTCAACTGCTAAGCGATCGCGGGCGGGCCCGCCGCAAGATTATTTTTCTGATTTCAGATGGGCAGAACGCGAAGAACAACAAATACAAGTACGAGACGGTGCTCAAGGAACTGCTGCGGTACAACATCTCTGTGTACAGCCTGGGCGTAGGCAGCGGTTACCTGGACCGCAAGTTTACGAGGTTGCAGTCCTACGCGCACGATACGGGTGGCGACGTTTATTACGCGATCAAGCGGAATTCGCTGGAGGAGCTTTATTCGCGGGTGACGGAGCAGGCTCGAAATCAATACACGTTGGCATACTCGCCTCAAGGAAACGACAAGACGAAGGATTATCACTCGGTGGAAGTGCGCGTGAAGCGGGTTGGGCTGAATATCATTACGCGCGAAGGGTATTATTCGGCTCAGATTGCACAATAAAAGCGGGACAATGCAGGATTTTTCTTGACTCACACGGCGAGCACCCGTATATCAACGTGCAGAGGTTGCGGGCGGCGGCGCCCCTCCCTGTGATCGAGACAGCAAGGAGAGACTGATGAAGAAAAAGGGCAAGAAAGACGACATGAAAAAGGGTGGTAAGAAGAAGTAGCCGCAGGACAAAAGTTTGGGAGAAGGGCGCTTCGAAATATCGAGGCGCCCTTTTTTATTGTGCCGACAGGTTTTCCTCGTGCGCGGGACAGATGGGTTGATAGGCGCAATTGCGGCAGAGATAGCCCGGCTTCGGCGGGAAAGAACCGGCGCGGATATTGGAAGCAACTTCTTGCACGATCTTTTGCGCTTCGTCGAGCTGTTTCGCGTCACGGATAGTTTCCTGGCGTTCGTTGTTCTGCAGATAGTGGAAAACCAGGCGGACGGGATTTAGTTCGAGAATTTCTTTTGCAGCGAGCGAATAGATGCTGAGCTGGATGTCTTTTTTCGCATCGGCAGGTTTCTTGGGTTTGCCCGTTTTGTAGTCTACGATTTCTACGTCTTTTTTGCCGCCGGCGGAATTGATCTGGTCGATGCGGCCGGTGAGAATGACATTGTCTTCGACGGGCAGTTCGAATCCCTTTTCCTGTTCGAGAACTTGCGGCGGATTTTCCAGAACTGCTGCATGAAAAACGCGAAGCTGCTCAAGGCCGTCCTTCTTATAACCTTTCTCCTGGTAGTCGTCTTCGAAGCTGCCTGACTTCCACTCTGCTTCGTAAATGCGGGCGAGATCATCCCAGGGAAGGCGCGTTCCTTTGCGGAGTTGGTCCACGAAACGTCTGATCGTGTTGTGCATGACGGCGCCAAAGGTCATCGCGGCTTGCGGGCCTTCGCGCAAAGACCACAGATAGCTGAACAGGTATTGTTGCGGGCAACTGCGGTAACCATTGATGGCGCTTGGGCTGAGAGAGAGCGGTTCAGCCGAAGGAGGATGAAAAGTTTCCGCCCAGTCCGCGATACGCGCGAAAATTCTTGGTAGGTTTTGCGAAACAGGGAAGAGTTGAGCCTCAGAATCTGTATTGGATCGGGAGGTTTCGGAGTGCGGCGGGACTTTGGGTGCAATCTGGCGGATGTCGCGGCGTTTTTCTGTTGGGTCGAGGAGCATATCCTCGATGAAGAGCGGGACTTTGCCTTTCTTCTCGATGAGCGTCGTGATGGTGAGGCGTTCTTCGGCGCGGGTGAGGGCGACGTAAAAGAGGCGGCGCTCTTCTTGAACGTGGAATTGCTCTGCGGGGTCGCCTTCTTTCATCAGGGCCGCCGGAAATTCGAAAGTGCGTGGGCGTTCTGAAGCGGGAAACTTCTTTGAGTTCACACGCAGGACGAAGACTTGAGGAAATTCCAGTCCCTTTGCGCTGTGGACGGTCATTAACTGGACGGCATCGCCCGGAACGTCGTCTTCGAGACAGATGCTACCGCCAGCCTGCGAGTAGTAGTCTAGATATTCGATGAATTCGGTGAGCTTTTGAGTTTCGCTTTTGGGTTCCCATGCTTTTGCAAATTCGGTCAGGCGATTGACGTATTTGCGGTCCTGCTCCGTAGCGCGCAGAGGAACCTCTAGCCATTCGAGAAGGTCTGCCAGGATTTCGCGCGCCGTGCGGCGCTTCAGCAACTTGCGCTGTGCCCCGAGGAAGTCGAGGAGGTCCTTTATCGCAATGGGCGATGGATCGAAGGGAAGCTGAGCCTGCGGAAGCTGGAGCAGATCGTAGATGGGCTTCTTTTCTTTCTTTGCGCGCTCCGCCAGTCGAACGAGATCCGGCGCTTCGAGATGCCAGGCAGGAGCGGCGATGACTCGAGCACACGCGATGTTGTCAAAAGGTGTGGCAATCAGGCGCAAGTAGGCGATCACGTCCTTAACGAGCGGATGTTCGAGGATGGAAAGCCTGGAAATTACGAACGGAATTTTGCGGCGCGAAAGTTCGGTGACGAGTTTGTCGCGATGCGCGTGCTGGCGGTAGAGAACGGCGAAGTCGCGCCATTTGCGGCCGGCGGAATGGATGCGTTCGAGCTCTGAGGCGACCCAGGTGGCTTCGGCTTCTTCGGTTTCGAGTTCGGCGATGCGAATTTTTTCGCCTTCTTTGCGGTTGGCGTTCAGCGATTTCTTGGGGAAGTCCGCGCTAACGGTGTTTTGCGCAATGACTTGCGTGGCAACGCGGAGAATGTTGGGTGTTGAGCGATAGTTTTCCGTGAGTGAGACGCGGAACGGCGTGGAGTCTTCGCCGGACTTCCAGCCGGCAAAGCGCTGGAGGAAAAGCTGGAAGCTGCCGAACGATGCTCCACGGAAGCGGTATATGGCCTGGTCGTTGTCGCCGACGGCGAAAATATTTTTGCGGTCGCCCGCGAGAAGCTCGAGCAAGCGGAGTTGGGCGATGTTTGTGTCCTGAAATTCGTCAACGAGGATGAAGCGGTATTTTTCCTGAAGCGTTGAGCGAACCGTGGAATTATTTTCGAGTAGAGCCACTGCGCCGGTAATGAGCGAGCCGAAGGAGACGCGTTTTTTTTCGCGAAGGAGTTCTTCACTGGCGCGGTAGGCACGCGCAATTTCGAGCTGCTTTTCCACTTCATCGAGCCGCTCTTTGTAAGTGTCTTCATCAAGTGCGGCACGTTCGGACTCGAGTTGCGTGGCGAGTTCTTCGCCGTAGCGTTGGTAGTCCTCCCAGGAAACGAGCTCATCCTGGCAGCGCGAGAAAAATTCGACGAAATCACTGAGGAACTGGCCGGGCTCAGCGAGGCGGCGGTATTTGTCGAGTTGAAGGCGCGCCATGTTGCGGCGGAGAAGAATCCAGTGGTCGACCTGGTCGAGCATCAAGCGATCCGGTGCGGCGTCGGCGATGAGCGATTCGCAGAATGCGTGAAACGTGGCGAGTGTGACGTCCTTTCCGCGCTCGCCTGCCGCTTTCACGACGCGCGCCTTCATTTCGCCTGCGGCTTTGTTGGTGAAAGTGAGGCCGAGGATGTTTTCGCCGCTGAGCGAATCGTCGGTCTCGAGCAAGTGGCGGATGCGTTCGGTGATGACGCGCGTTTTGCCCGTGCCTGCTCCCGCTATGACAAGGAGCGGTCCATCGCGGTGTTCGACCGCGCGCTTCTGCGCGGGGTTCATGTTCAGTCCCTGCGCGCGGGGGAGGGGATCCAGATCAAAGAGAGTTCGCACGATCAAAGCAGGGTAACGCGAATTGAAGCGAAGAGGAAGCGAAGGAGGAGTCGGATTCTCCCTAGACTGTTTATTGGAAGAAAAACCAAAGACCAAGGCCGTCGAGCGCCACTCCCAACAGCATGAGACCAGAATCTTTCGAGAGGCCTTTGTCACCGGGGAAGAGGTTCTTCATCTCGTTCACCTGCTGAATCCGCTTCATGCTCCGGACAAAAGACCAAAGAGTGAAGCCGACCCCGGCACAGAGGAAAGGAATCCCGACAGCTTGACGCAGGCCGTGATGCGAAATCTCCATCATCGTTGCGATTTCTTGCCCTCGGCGACGTCGGCCGCATACTGCTGTGACTGGCCGCGAGGCACGCTCAGCGAATTCCACTTTCCAGTCTTTATCGTGGTGAAATGCTTTGCGGCGTATACGATTTGCCCTACGTGCTGCGCGTAGTGCCCCATTTGGCGGTTGATGGCCTGCATCACCGAGTGTCGTTCGGTGCGAATCTTGACGGTGCGGCCGAGGTCGGCATCGGTCAGAGTTCCGAGAGCGTCGAAGAGAATTTCCCAGCCCGCGACCCACAGAGCTAGCAGCTCCGCGCGAGTCTGGGGCGGCGTCTCGAATTCGGTGTCGCGATTGCGCTCGGGCTTTTCGCCGTCGGTGGTTAAGAAGTCCGTCCAGCGAGACTTCATGTTGCCGGAGAGATGCTTGACAATGGTGGCGATGGAGTTCGATTCGGGATCCAGCGTGGCGAATAAACCCTCGTCCGGGCACTGCGCCAGGGCGCCATCGCCGAGTTTCTTGTAGGCATGAAACAGGCTGATGGAATCCTGCACATAGGACGTCGTGAATTGATGTGCCATGAGAGACATTGTACGAGCATCGCGCCGCCAAGTCAGCCAGGGGAATGCGCGATAGCAATGAACTTTAGTAATCGTCTCTAACTTGCTGAGCAAGAGCTCGTCTAAAGAGCTGCGGGAGAAAATTTACGATGCGCTACAAGTCCGCCTCTTTGATCGTTGTTCTCTTTCTTGTTCCGATTTCAATTCGTTCACAAACGCCGCCTAAGCGACAGCTCATCCACGATGTTCGAGTATTCGATGGTGAGCATGTAGTTGAGCACCGCAATGTGCTCATCGAGAATGGAAAGATCAGTCAGATTGAGGGACTTTCGCTAAAAGTTTCCAACGCAGAAATCATCGAGGGGCAAGGCAAAACCCTGTTGCCTGGCCTCATCGACGCTCACGTACACCTTCCTGACGATGCCGAAGGTGCAGCCCGGCAGGCATTACGATTGGGCGTAACTACTCAGCTTGACATGTTTAACTCAGGCGAACGGCTGAAGCTTATCAAAAAAATGGAATCGGAAGATCGTTCCGATCTTGCTGACGCACGGACAGCAGGAATTGGTGCGACAGTTCCAGGAGGGCATCCCACTCAAATGGGTGGCCCACCAATACCGACTATCACTGGTCCGGAACAAGCGCAGGCGTTTGTGGAAGCGCGCATTTCCGAGGGTTCGGACTACATCAAGATTATTCATGATGATGGGAGTACGTGGACATGGACCAACACGCGCGTTCCAATGCTGGATAATTCAACACTCCGCGCGCTGGTGGAGGTGGCCCACAAACGAGGAAAACTAGCCGTAGTTCATGCTCTTTCCGAGCAGCAGGCTCGAGATGCAATTGAAGCCGGAGCAGACGGGCTGGTTCACCTCTTTTCCGGAGATTCCGTGAGTCCAACATTTGGCGACTTTGCAGCGAGTCATCACGTATTCGTCATCACCACTCTTTCGGCAGCCTATCTGACCTGCGGCAAATCGGAGGGGCCGGCCATTCTTGCCGATCCCTATCTGAGTCCGTACATTGATGAGAAATGGCGCAGCATGATGGCATCGGTAAAGCCTGATTCGTCGAAGAACCACTTTTGCAAAGGGACCGATGAAGCTGTGCATGAACTGATGCAAGCGCATGTTCCGATTCTTGCCGGGACTGACGCCCCAGTGCCAGGCTCTACCTATGGTGCCTCCTTGCACGGGGAGATGGAAATGCTGGTACGAGATGGATTGACGCCCATGCAGGCGCTTGTCGCCGCGACGTCTGCGGCTGCAAAATGCTTTTCCCTTCTTGATCGGGGATCGATTCGTCCCGGTCTGCGCGCTGATCTTGTTTTGGTGCAGGGAGACCCAACTAAGGACATTCTGGCGACACGGAATATCGTTGGCGTTTGGAAACGTGGAGTTCGAGTGCAGCGCTGAAGATGAGCCAACCTCGAAGCGTACAAGAACGCGCTTGACAATTCGCTTTTTATTCGCCTAAGCTTTCTCCGCTCGAATTGAACCAACACTTGGGAGGTTGCGATGTCCATTGCCGAAATGCTGCTACCGGAATTTGACACTGAGCTCGCTAATACGCGCAAAACGCTGGAACGTGTGCCCGCAGATAAGTGGGATTGGAAACCGCATGAGAAGTCTGGCACGCTCGGCTGGCTGGCGGGTCACGTGGCGTCTCTTCCTCATTTCACGATCACAACCATTCAAACGCCGAAGCTCGAAATCGAAGGCTCGACATTTCCCAGCGTGAAAACGCACGCGGATCTTCTGCCAACACTCGATTCCATGGCCAAAGAAGCGCGTACGGCGCTGGCAGGCGTCACTGACACACAAATGAAAGAAATCTGGACACTCACTTGGAAGGGCGACGTGATTTTCTCGATGCCGCGCTACGAAGTGCTGCGCGTTTCCTGTTTCAATCACATTGTTCACCATCGCGCACAGCTTACGATGTATCTCCGGCTGCTGAATGTTCCGATACCGGGGCTTTACGGCCCTTCTGCCGACGAGCAGTAGATTGTTTTTGCTGTCCGGCGTGGTCAATCGGCAGTGAATTTCGCAAATCGCTATAATGGGTGTTCATCCTTCCGGAGGCACGTATGGAAACCCCCGTTATCTTGTCTGCAGTTCGCACGCCCGTTGGAAAATTTCAGGGCGGGCTTGCCGGATTTTCCGCGCCCGAACTTGGCGGCAAAGTTGTCGCGGAAGCGGCGCGCCGCGCTGGAATTGACCCAAAACAAATTGACGAAGCGATTCTGGGCAATGTTGTGCAAGCGGGGCTAGGACAGAACCCGGCGCGACAGGCGGCGCTGAAGGGCGGCTGCGACCCTCGCGTAGCGGCGATGACCATTAATAAGGTCTGCGGTTCGGGGCTGAAAGCTGTAGCGCTTGCAGCACAAGCGGTGCAAACCGGCGAATCGGAAATTGTTGTCGCGGGTGGCATGGAGTCCATGTCCAATTGCCCGTATCTTTTGCCGAATGCTCGCACCGGCTACCGTCTCGGCGATCAAAAAGTCGTGGATAGCATGATTCACGATGGCTTGTGGGACGCGTATGAAGATTTTCACATGGGAATTACTGGCGAACTTGTCGCAGAGAAATATGGCATTGGCCGCGAAGAACAGGACAAGTTCTCCGTGGATTCGCATCGCAAAGCCGTACACGCGCGTAAGTCCTGCTTTTTCGAAGCTCAGATTTTGCCGATCGAAGTTCCGCAGAAAAAGGGCGATCCGCTGGTCATTAAATATGACGAATCGCCGCGCGAGGATACTTCGATGGAAGCTCTGGCGAAACTGAAACCTGCGTTCAAGAAAGATGGTACGGTCACGGCGGGAAATGCGCCTGGCACGAATGACGGCGCCGCCGCGCTTATTGTGACGAGCGAACGTGTGGCGCAAAGTCTCGGCAAGAAGCCAATCGCGCGCATCGTCGCACAAGCCGTTAGCGGCGTTGAGCCGAAGTGGGTAATGATGGCTCCGGTGGACGCCGTCGACAAATTGTTGAAAAAAACCGGATGGGATCGGGACAAGGATGTGGATCTCGTCGAATTGAACGAAGCGTTCGCTGTTGCCGCTATTGCGGTGACAAGCCAGCTAAGACTGAATCCGGAAAAAGTGAATGTGAATGGAGGCGCTGTGGCAATCGGGCATCCCATCGGCGCGAGCGGCGCACGCATTCTCGTCACATTGCTCTACGAATTGGAGCGCCGAAATCTGAAACGCGGCATTGCGGCGCTCTGCCTCGGCGGCGGCAATGCGGTTGCGCTTGCAGTGGAGAGATATTGAAAAAGTTTTCCGGCGGCGGAGAAATGAGTCTCCGAATGCGAAATAGGCTGTCTTTCCATGCTGTTTTTCTACCTTTGTGTGCCTGTTTGCTTTCTTGTGCGCAGCGATCGCTGGCAGACGATGCCGCGGTGTCCGTCAAAGCGGGCGGGATCGAGTTCAAACACGAACCGCGCATATCCATGGAAAAGGAAGTCCTGAGAATCAGCCGGGAGAAAGTGGCTGTTGACTACGAATTCCTGAACGAATCTGACGAGGACATCACCATACACATAGGTTTCCCTGTGCCCCCGATGAGCGTTTTTGATTCCGAATGTGGGCCTCGATCCACGTTTAATGATTTCAGGTTGTGGGTGGATGGACAGGAAATTCACTACGAAACCGAAGATCGCGCGAAGCTTGGACAAACGGATTACACGCTGCTGATTCGCGACTTGGGCATCAATGTTGCGACATTTGGTGATTACTGGGGACCGGCGGGAAAGTGTGATGGCAGCAATTTCCGGCTGTCGCCGCAGCAAGTACAGAAGCTTGCTCCGCACGAACTTCTTGACAAAGATGGTGTACCGCAATGGGCTGTCCATCGGCTGTTTCATTGGACGCAAGAATTTCCTGGGCGGAAAACCGTCCACATTCGGCATGAATACCGTCCAGTCATTGGGTATCAGTATGCTTCGTTGAAAGATCTAGAACCCACCGCCAATCAGAGGCGGGTCTTAGAAGCTCAAGAAGGATCACGCAAAGGGCTGGACAAGAAATTTGAACTCGGGATGCTGGAGCCTATTCAGAACGCCTGCTTGGAACCAGGGCTTTTAAAGGCCCTTAGGAAGGACTATGCCGTTGCATATCCGACGGAGGCAGTAAGAGCGGCAGCCGGTGATTATGTGGATACGAACTGGGTGGATTTTGTCCTCAAGACTGCGAATTTCTGGAAGACACCAATAAAGGAATTTGAGCTAATCGTAGAAAAGCCCAATCCCAGTTTCGGGAAGTCTTGGTATATAAGCTTTTGTTGGAACGGCGAAATTCAGAGAGACGGTTCAGGACGATTCGTGGCAAGAGCGAAAAATTTCGTGCCGCAGAACGATTTGACGATCATGTTTTTGCGGGTACATCCGCCGGAATCGATGTCCATTTTGAATTAGAGCGAAGACAGGACCGAACACTTCCAGGCAGTTGATTATTTGGTGGCTGTTAAGCAGCAGGAGGCCCTTATGAACCGTGCGGCCATTGGCTTTCGGGTTCACTCCGGCTGGGCCGCGATGGTAGTTGTTTCGCTAGAGAAGGGCGAACCAGTTGTTCTTGAACGACGCAAACTTCTACTCGTAAAAACTTTTAGCTACACATTTCGCCAGCCGTATCACACCGCAGAAAAGATGCCGCTCGGCGATGCCGCGGAATTTGTGCGCAGCGTAGAAAAGGAATCGCGCGAACTAGCGCTGGCGGGAATTCGTCCATTACGAAAAGAACTCGAAAAATTGGGCTACAAAGTTTGCGGATGTAGTTTGCTGCTAGCATCCGGCCGCGCATTACCCGAGTTTGAAAAAATTCTTGCCTCGCACGCGCTGATTCACACCGCTGACGGAGAACTCTTCCGCGAATCGATTCGCCATTCCTGCGAACGCGCAAAACTTCCGCTCACGGCCATCAGGGAACGCGATCTTCTCGCGGCCGCGTCAAAGCGTTTGAACAAGCGGCCCGAGTTCCTGAATCGCCAAGTCGCTGCGCTCGGCAAATCGCTTGGCCCACCGTGGACTGCTGACGAAAAGCTCTCCGCTCTGGGTGCTTGGCTCGTTCTAGCTAGCTAGCAATGCCTTCTGTCAATTCCGCTCTGGCCGATTTCAAATCCGTTGCGCAGTACGGACAGAACTTGTCTGTCTCCGCGATTTCCTTTTTGCAATTCGGACAAGAGGGATACAAATTGCACTGGCAGTTAGGGCAAAAATTGAAGCGCGGGCCGACAGGAGCAGCACAGCGTGGGCACGGATAGGGCAATGGGTCGCGCACCAGCAGATAAATAATGAGCCCGATGATGCCGCCTTGTACCGGCGAAAGAATCAATACAAGCAGTGTCCACAACGTCGAGTTCATGCCGCGTCGCTTCGCGTCCTGATTCACGTAGCCCAGCATGAACAGCATCAGCGCACTCACCAGCGCCATCACAGTGACGATGCCCGCCATCGCCAAAGACGCCATCGCCGGATTGTCTCTGTACTGCCACGGGAACATCTCGTTTCCGTAGGGGTTATGTCGGAACGAAAGATTGACGGTAATGGCGATGACCAGCGCGATTACGTAAAGCACCGCCACCAACCCCATCAGCCACTTCGGGACGATCATGAATTCAGTCCAGAATTTCGGACGTTCTTTTTTTCGGCGCAGGCGAATCAGACGCATCCGTTCATCCCACGCGCTCGGTGTTTGTCCTGTGTAGCTCATCGTCGTCCTCTATACTGCGAAATTTACTCGGCCTCTCGCTGCGTTTTTTCTTTCTGGATCACCACTGCTCCCGTGACCAGCAATCCCGGCACAAGCCACCACAGCGCCATTCCCGAGATCAAAACTACTTTTGGCAAACCAAATTCGTTTCCGACCCACTCAAAGCCGCTCCAAACCAACGGCGCAGTCGCTACGCCAATCATCCAGGAAATTGCAACAAGCGCCCAAAGCAGCCTTCGGCCCGGTTCCCGCTCGTTTAATTCATCAGCGCGCAATCGAACGCGCAGTTGGGTACGGCTCGCCAAGTTTCTTGGCAATTCGATTTGTGTTGAACGCAGCACGGAAAGCGCCGCTCCCGTCTGGGCGTCCACCGCCGAGCACAGGTCGCATTCAACGAGATGAGCCGCGAGCCACGACTGCTCGTCCGCGGAAACGCCTTCGATGCGCCGCTGTGCTATCAATTGTTGTGCGCGTTCGTGCGTGTTGTTGCTCATGCCGCGCCTCCCTGTATCGCGCCGCGAAGCGCTTCCAGCCCGCGATAGAGCCGTGACTTCACGGTAGAAATCGGCGTGCTAAGGACGCCAGCAATTTCTTCCAGCTGCATCTCTTCCTGAAAACGCAGGACGAGCACCTCGCGATAGACGACCGGAATTTTCGTGAGCGAAAATTGAATGCCTTCGCGTTGCTCTTCATTCAAAAAAGTTTCGAGCGGCGTCGCGCTTTTTTCGTCCTTCACGTCGAAGGAGGTTTCTTCTTCCGGGCCGCTGAGCGATTCGAGGCTTTGCGGTTTCTTCCGCCGGTGCCAATCGAGCACAAGATTGCGAGCAATGGTAAAAAGCCACGCTTCAAATTTCCATTTGCCGTCGTACTGCGCGCCGCGCTCCAGCACGCGCACCCAAGTTTCCTGGAAAAAATCTTCGGCGCGTTCGCGATTTCCGGTGAGATGAACCAAATAGCGGAACAGCCGGTACTGATACTGCTCGATCAGCAGGTCGAGCAGTTTCGGGTCGCGCTGCTTCAGGCCGCGCGAGATGGATTTTGTGTCATCGGTCATCAGGCTGGAAAAGCGGAGCCCCGTCTTAAAGGGAGCCGCCCAGGTCATAGAACTTGCCGTTGAAAAGGTCGCGCTCATTCTACAAGGGATACGATTATGGTGGACAGAAAGACGCAGGCCGTGCACATGGAGCTAAAGCCTGTGTTGCTGTACACTTACGGCGATGCTGTATTGCCCTAAATGCGGCGCGGAATATCGGGAAGGCTACTCTTCTTGTTCCGACTGCCATGTACTGTTGGTGCGCGAGCGGCCGCGCAGTTACGAGCAGGAATCCTTGCCCGAGCCTGGTGACCCCAATAAAGATCCGTTTCGTTCAATCTGGTACGGAAATTCAGTCCGCTATGCGCAGGAATACGGGAAGCTTTGTGAACAAGCCGAAATTCCTTACAAGTTGATTCAGCGGGAAGACCACCTATTTAACTTGATCAGCCAGCCAAAATTTGAAGTTGCGGTCCCATCTTCTTTCTACGAACGCGCGAAGCGCGCCATCGCGGAAAAGTATGGAACTGACGAGGAGTACCCCGAGCTTGATGAGAATGAGGAAGTGCCTTTGCCTGAATTTGATTATCCCGGTGAGGCGCCTCGCGGGAAAATGTCCCGTTACGATCCTCAAAACTGGTTTCCCGAAGACGCGACAGTCGAAGTTTGGAGCGGGCATTCTTTAGATATTAAAGAAGTGATTGATATGTCGTTGCGCGAGCACGACATTCTCTCCCGCTGGGAAGCGGGCGAAGAAAAGTCGGCTGTTTTTGTTCAGCCTGAGGATGCAACTCGCGCGAAAGAAATCATCCACCAGATCCTTGACACCACAGCAGACTAGTTTCCACGAATTTTGCGCTACGGTTTCTTCGCTGATGGAACAGTAGTCGAGGGAATTGGGCTGACCGGCTTGATGGGTTGCGACGGATTTGTGCGAGTGTCAATGATGCTGACCGAGACGGTTGCCGAGGCGTGAGGTGCATCGGTTTGTTTGGCGATAACCACGACGTGCTTCGTTCCTTTGCTGTCTATGGGCGAGATGAGCGGTGCGTGGAACGAACCGTCAGTGACGCTGCCAGCTGGCGCAGTCCAGGTGATTGCTTGCGAGCAGGATGCAGGAACGACCTCTGCCTTAAATATCGCCGTACTGCCGGGAAGCATGGTGTGACTAGCCTGCGTGATCACAACTTTGCAAGGCGCGGCACCCGCAAACACGGGCGCAGCCAAACAGATCGCCAATGCGAGCATTTCTTGGAGTTTCATGGAGCACCTCGAATGACGTTGCTAAATCCGATGCGTGGTAATTAGCGAGAGTTGTCGACTCCATGGTTGACCTAGTAGCAGTTCGTCGCCATTCGCTCCGACTGCCACTGACTTATTTTTATAGTAAACTCAGCGCGATATGTTTTGCCCCTTCTGCAAAGCGGAATACCGGGCGAATTTCACGAAGTGTTCCGACTGTTCCATTTCGTTAGTTGAGTCTTTACCTAGGGACGCATCTGATCCCAGCTTCATGGTCTTGCTTTGGAACGGTGAAAGCCTCGAGTTTCTGGAAGCCGTGTGCGCGGAGCTGGATAAGGCCGCTATTTCTGTGGCCACACCGCACGTTGATGTTTTACTGAGAGACCCCGCCGATCGCTATCACCTGAAACATCTGAAGACATTCCGGTACGTTCTCGGTGTCTCCAAGCGAGATTTTTCTACAGCACGAGAAATTCTAGAGTCAGTCGCAGAAAATAGCCCCACTTTGAATCTTCCGCTCCCGCCAACCGCTGCCTATCCCGAACCATTCGACGAACGGCTGACCGCGCCTCAGCGCAAGAAATCTGATGTATCACTCGATGCGACTAAGGCTGTTTATTCGTCCGATGATTTGCCGTCAGTAGAATTTTTGGAAGCGAGCCTCGATGTTTTGGACATTCCATTCCGTCGAGTTGGCCTCGAAAGTGGCGTATACGAAGTTCAAGTTTGTGCCAATGACGAAGCTGCAGCGCAGCAACTCGTTGAAGAAATTGGCCGCGGAACCTCGACACAGGCGGCTGCCGCAGCGCGCGAGGATGCGCTGTTGCAAGATGAACCTCCGAAGAGCTATTTCTTAGCCTGGTTTCTTCCGGCGATATACTGGTTCGTATTTTATTTCGTGATTGTTTTTAGCGATAACGCAAGATCTGATGGTGCCGCTGGACTGTTCGGTTTTCTATTGAGCGTAATGGAAGCGATCTCGGTTGTCGGATCTTTCTGGATGGTTTATCAGGCGCTTCGCTATGAGGTAAGGTCGGTTCGCTATTGCATGATGGCGCTGGTTCCTCTCACATGCATCTGGTATTACGTGGAGCGCTACAGCGTTCGCAAAGGAGAACAACGGCTGCCCATTGCGGCCCGTCTGCGCACGCATCGTCCGCCGGCTTCTTGACCTCACTTCGGGCGCGGTGCATTCTGTCAGCCCGTGGATTTAGAAACTTCGAGACGCTTTGAGGCATTCCTTGGCCAACAATTCCGTAGAACAAATTAGGACTGTAGCTGTGCTCGGCGCGGGCACGATGGGTAACGGAATTGCGCATGTCTTTGCGCGCGCTGGCTACAAAGTGATTTTGCGGGATGTGGAGCAGCGCTTTCTTGACCGCGCGATGGACACGATCAGCAAGAATCTTGATCGTGAAGTGAAAAAGGGAAAACTCGACGAAGCGGGGAAGGGAAGCACCCTTGCAAATCTTCGTGCGGTGACGGAGATGTCCGCTCTTGCCATTGCGGATTTTGTCGTAGAAGCCGTACCTGAAAAAATCGAGATCAAGCGGGCGGTTCTTTCGGAAGCGGACAAAATTCTTCGCGATAGCGTAGTCATCGCGTCCAATACTTCTTCCATTTCCATGAGTGCTCTCGCAGCGCTTACCAAGCGGCCTGACCGATTCGTCGGGATGCACTTCATGAATCCTGTGCCGGTGATGCAACTCGTCGAAGTGATTCGCGCGCTGCAAACGAGCGACGAGGCGTTTCAATTGACGATGGAGCTTTCGAAAAAATTGGGGAAGACGCCGGTCGCGGTGAACGACGCGCCGGGGTTCGTTTCAAACCGCGTTCTCATGCCGCTCATCAACGAAGCAGCATATTGCGTGATGGAAAGCGTCGCCACGCCCGAAGCGGTGGACGCAGTGATGAAGCTCGGAATGAACCATCCAATGGGTCCGCTCGAACTCGCCGACTTCATCGGCTTGGACGTCTGTGTGGACATTCTCCACGTCCTGCAGGAAGGGCTCGGTGATCCCAAATACCGTGCTTGCCCGCTGCTCAAAAAATATGTCGCTGCCGGCTGGCTTGGCCGCAAATCCGGCCGCGGGTTTTACGCTTATCCCTGATTTGCAATCTATTAGGGCTTCGCAAAACCCATGAAACCAGAGAAACTCACCAAAGAAGAGGTTGCGAAGATACTCGAGGATTTCTTGAACGGCACAGGAGATGAATGGGCGTGGGACGACTTCATGTCCTTTCCAATTGAGAATGAATACCTGGAGAGCATCAGGTTGCGCTGCTCAGGTCTAGATTCCGAGTTTCCTGCGACGCAGAAAGGTCACTACTGCAACCAGGAAGGCTTGGAAGTGATTAAAAGTTACGTTTCGGCGCTTCGCTTTGGGAGCCAAGGCGAACAATAGGCGAAAATAATGTTTGCTTTTTATTCGCCTTCTTGCTATTTTTCTCCTCGGCGTTTTCAACAGGTGCCTGATGTGCTCCGCTTCGACCCTAGCCATAAGCTGCCCGGAACATGCTAGGCTCGAAAGCGAGTTCCAGGAGGCGCGCGACCGTATGCGAAACCTTATGCGGCTTCGCAAACTTTCGCCCTCCGAGGAGCGGCAACTGGCGGACAAGGTGGCCATGGCCATCGCCCGCTTGAAGGAGCATCTTGCCGAGCACCGTTGCCAGCGCTGGTAGTACCCAGAAAGGCCTAGCGCGAAGATATAACAAATGGTAAAGTCCCTCTTCCGCTATGTCCCTGGCAGCACGGTTCGGCCCCTGAGGGTAAATTTCCCAATTTCCTCCACCGAGGTATGACATGGCAGACGAAAAAGCAAAACTTCTGGAAGCGGCAATCTCTCAAATTGAAAAGTCTTACGGCAAGGGCAGCATCATGCGGCTCGGCAGCAAGGACGTCCTTGTCCCAGTGAGCGTCATCCCAACCGGGTGTCTCTCCATTGACGCCGCGCTCGGTGTTGGCGGCCTTCCCCGCGGACGAGTTATCGAAATCTACGGCCCGGAATCCGGCGGTAAGACCACGCTGACCCTTCATGTGATTGCCGAAGCGCAGAAGCTCGGCGGCCAGGCGGCCTTCATTGATGCCGAGCACGCGCTTGATCCCATCTATGCGCGCAAGCTCGGCGTGGACGTGGATAATCTACTCGTCTCGCAGCCAGATCATGGCGAGCAAGCTTTGGAAATCGCAGAAACGCTGATCCGTTCGGGCGGTGTGGATGTGGTTGTCATTGACTCTGTTGCGGCGCTCGTTCCCAAGGCCGAACTCGAAGGTGACATGGGCGATCCATCGATGGGCTTGCAAGCGCGCTTGATGTCGCAAGCCTTGCGCAAACTCACAGCGATTGTCTCGAAGTCGCGCACTTGCCTCATCTTCATCAACCAGATTCGCGAAAAGATAGGCGTGATGTTTGGCAATCCGGAAACGACCACCGGTGGCCGCGCGCTCAAGTTCTACGCATCAATGCGTGTGGACATCCGCCGTATCCAGGCCATCAAGGACGGCGATAAAGTCGTCGGCTCACGCACGCGCGCGAAAGTCGTGAAGAATAAAGTCGCGGCGCCGTTCCGCGAAGCAGAATTCGACATTCTTTATGGCGAAGGAATTTCGCGTGAAGGCGATTTGATCGATCTCGGCGTGGACAAAGGAATTCTGGAAAAGTCCGGCACTTGGATCAGCTTCGGCGGCGAGCGCATGGGCCAGGGCCGCGAAAACGCACGCACGTTCCTTAGGGAAAATGCGGACATTCGCGAAAAACTGGAAAACGCTCTGCGCAAGAAGCTCGAAATTCCCGGACCGAACAGCAATGCAGCCCCCAGCGCACCCAATGGGGCAAACGGCGTCCTGCATAACGAAAAGCCTGCCGCTCACGCTGCTGCCGCAGCTTCCGCCAGTGCGAATCGCCCTGCAAAGCCTGCTAATAGTAGGTAGCAAGGCTATTTGGTAGCTTCGACATCATGGCTCAATAGGGCGCGGCTCACGTCGCGCCCTCTCTTTTTTGACCCAAAACCGACCACCTGGCCAGCCGCCTTGGGCGAATCCTGCCCCTGCGGTCAGCTATTCAAAATAAAGCACATAACTCGTACTAGGCCCACTTCGCTATTGTGTGGGCAAACCTTTTCTCATTACACTATGTCTCATAGTGAGAGTTTGTGTTTCGTTCGGGTACACGGGCCCCTCACTTGCGGCATCTAACTTCTTTATTGTTAACACGCCGCGATTTGGCTGTAGGAATGCAATTTCATTTTGGCGTCGCGCTGAGACGCGCGGATGCAACGGAAATTCGTTGACTCCACAGCGTGTGTGAAGTACAAAGCGCGATTCGCCGGAATAACGATAACTTCAAAGTTGCGAAAGACCAGCTCAGGGGCACCTCGAATGACGAAGACCAGCGGACTCGGAAAAACATCACTCGCGATTTTCCTCTCCGCTTGTTGTGTGCTTCCTGCTCCTGCTTCCGCGGCTACGCCTTCCGGTAAACCGAAGGCTGTGCGATCGACGCGCCATCGATACGTGCCGCGCGAAAAAGCGGTTGATCCGACTCTCGGAGACATTACTGATTTTGACGATCCGATAGTTCGCGCCGCGGCTGTCGATGCGCTCGGCAAATACAATGGGTCCGTCGTTGCGGTCGATCCGAATTCGGGCCGTATCCTGGCCGTCGTGAATCAGAAAATGGCGTATTCCGATGGCGCTATTCCTTGCTCCACCATCAAGCCGACTATCGCTCTTGCTGCCCTTGAAGAAAATGTCATCACGCGCGATACGATGCTGAAGGTCGGCCGCCGCAAATACATGAATTTGACTGAAGCGATGGCGCACTCGAACAACGTTTTCTTCGAGCAGCTTGGCCAGCGCATGGGTTTTGAAACGGTTTCGAAGTATGGACGCTTGCTGGGGCTTGGCGAACTTGCAGGCTACAACTTGAACGACGAACGCCCCGGTGCGTTTCCGATGGCTCCTCCGCAAAAAGGCGGCGTCGCCCGCATGTCCAGCTTTGGTGAGGGCATTCAAGTCACTCCGTTCCAGCTTGCGTCGCTCGCAGCAGCGTTCGCGAACGGTGGCACACTTTATTACTTGCAATATCCGCAGCTCAGCCAGCCTGGGCAGGAAGTTCCGGCATTTGAGCCGCGCATCAAGCGTGAACTCAATATTGCTCCATTGCTTCCTGAGCTTCGCGAAGGGATGTTGGCCGCCGTGCTCTACGGCACGGGCAAGCGCAGTTTCGATGTAGGCGGCGATGAACTACCCGCAGGCAAGACTGGGACTTGCTCCGACGATCAATCTCATGTCGGCTGGTTTCTCTCTTACGCCGACGAAGCTCATCCGAAAATCGCTCTTGCCGTGTTGATTCGCGGCCGCTCTTCTCTTATCAAAGGTCCGCTCGCAGCTGGAGTCGCTGGCCGCATCTATCGGCGCCTCCGCGAACAAAATTATTTCGCGAGCCTTCCTCCGCGCGCTCAACTTCTCTCCGGACGATAAAACCACCTCTACTGCCAGATAACCAAACGCCTTCCTAGGCCCCCACTTAATTTCCCTTGCCTCATAGTCGATTATCGATATACTGATGCTCGACTGCCATGCCAAAACGTAAACTTGACCCGCTACCTTCTGCTGCCTTCCAAATACTCCTCGCTCTTGTCGGTGAGGATCTCCACGGTTACGGGATCATGCGCCAGGTTGCGGAACAGACCGAAGGCCGTATGCGCCTCGGTCCTGGCACGCTCTACAGTTCCATTCGTGTGCTGCTCGAAGAAGGCTTGATCGAAGAGCTCAAGCCGGGCGACGATGCTGATTCCGGCGATGAGCGGCGCCGTTACTATCGGCTTACTTCCGCCGGACGCAAGCTCGCCCGTTCGGAAGCAGAACGGCTCGCGGATCTCTTGCGCGTGGCTCGCGCAAAAAAGATCTTAAGGGGGCGTTATGTCTGAAAAGATCTATGCCTTTTTCCTGCGCCTATATCCCACCCATTTCCGTGAAGAATACGGTGACGAGGCCCTGCAGCTTTTTCGCGATCGCTCCCGCGATGAGCGCGGTTTTTTCCCGCGCCTTCGCCTCTGGCTTGATGTGTTCTTCGACGTGACGATTTCTCTTCCACGCGAGTATTTTCATCTGCCGTGGCCGCGCGTTGCCGCGCCGGCCCCGCAGCGTCTCAATGAATTTCCTGCGTTTTACGTTTTCCAGAATGAGTCGCCCCGTCCCAGTGCGCTCTTGGTTGGTGGCGCGCTGTCGCTTGTGGCACTCACAACCTGCTGGGTTTCGCTGAATCGAGTTCACCGCTCGGAGGATTCTGTTTCCTCCCGGTTTTCTGATTCGCGCGCCGCGAGCAGCGCTACGAAAGATTCATACCGTTCGGAATCCGCGGTATCTGCGCCTCGAGCCGCCGCTTCTGAATCTGGCCGCGCTCTTACCGCCAGCACTTTGAATCCGGCCGAACGCAGACGCATTGTTTCAGGAACCGCCGAAAATCTGAAGCAACACTATTTCGATCGCGCCTCCGCGCAAAAAACGGCCGACTTGTTGATGGTCAGCGAACGGCGCGGCGAATACGACGCCGTCCCGGACCGGGCAGCTCTTGCTGCGGTCCTCACGCAACAGATGCGCGAAACAACGGGCGATCCAAATCTGAGCCTCGACTATTTCGAATCCCCTCTTCCGCAACAACCGGCGTCGCAGACGCCCGAAGCTCTCACCGCCTACCGCGAAAACATGAGACAGCAGAATTGCACGTTCGAAAAGGTAGAAATCTTGCCGCGCAACATCGGATATCTCAAACTCAATTCGTTCCCCGACCCGGAAGTGTGCCGTGTTGCTGCGATGGCCGCCATGACGTACGTCAATCATGCCGACGCGCTAATTTTTGATTTGCGCGACAATCGCGGCGGCTTCCCCGAAACGGTTCAGCTCTTCGGCTCATATCTCTTCGACCATCCCGAATATTGGTACAACCCGCGCGAAAACACGACCGGCCGATCCTGGACTCATTCCCCAGTCGTCGGAAATAATCTCGCAGACAAGCCTGTCTATGTTTTGACCTCTGCGGCGACCGCTTCTGGCGCCGAACAGTTTTGTTACGACTTGAAAATGTTGAAGCGAGCGACGCTCATCGGGGAAACGACCGCGGGCGCTGCGCACTCCGGCGTCTGGCATCGGCTCGACGATCATTTCGGAATGGGCATTCCAGAAGTCAAGGCTATCAATCCGTACTCCTCGAACGACTGGGCCGAAATCGGCGTCGAACCGGACGTCAAAGTTTCCGCTCCCAACGCCCTGGACGTCGCGCTCAAGCTCGCGAAGAACAAACTGCAGAAGAAGTAAGCTCGACTTAGTCTTTTCGAACGGACAGAGACACGCGAAATCACTATCGGTTCACAACCTTCAAGGGAACACGTGAGAAGTCACCGTCCGGCGGCAGAATTAGAAGTCCCGCAAAGCGCGACTATTTGGCTTCGATTAAAATGTTCTGCCAGCGGAGCCGTGGATTTTTTCGAGTGCCTGTTCCGAAACAATGGAAAATGGTTCTTTGACGTATGGCTCCCTTGAGACTAAATAGTTGGTGCGTTAGCCTGAACTGTTCCGCTGCGAGTGGCGTCTGGGGGGAAAGTGAATCGTAAGTTCATCATCGTACTGGTCGCCGTGTTTCTTGCCGGCGGCGCTACGCTTGCATATGCATTCCAGCAACGACTGAAAACAACCGCGGATTTTGATCGCGAGCTAAGACTTTGCCAAGAGCAAGCCGCAACCATCCGTGAGAACACTGTCGTTCCGACGGATCAGCGTGTCCGCGCCGGAGAGAATTTCTCCGCAGTGTTGCAGAAGTTTGGTCTTTCGCCGGAAGAAGCAGCAGGGGCGTCCGCTGCGGCGCAGCGGACATTCAATCTGCGGCAAGTGCGTGCGGGAAATACGATTACTGTGGGACGTTCCGTAGAAGGTAGGCTGCGCGAAATCGATTACAAGATTGACTCAGACCGCATGCTCAAGATCATTCCGGAGGACAGTGGGTATTCCGCGCAAATCCGGGAGATCCCCTCGCATACCGAAGTTGTTGCGGTGAGCGGCACGCTTGAGGATTCGCTTTTCAACGCCGTGGAAGATGCTGGAGAAACCGCCGAGCTGGCGATGCGCCTTTCCCAGATTTTTGGCTACGACCTAGATTTTTACACCGATCCGCGCAAAGGCGATACATTTCGCGTCGTGCTCGAAAAAAGAAAATATACAAACGGACAAACTGCTGCATATGGAAGAATTTTTGCAGTAGAGTACAACAACGGCGGAAGAAAATATCAGGCGCTGCTATTTCACGATCCGGCCGGGCAACCCGGTTATTATACCGCAGACGGGAAATCCCTCCAGAAAGCGTTCTTGCGTTCTCCTTTGAAATTCGGCGCGCCGGTGACTTCGCACTTCAGCAAGGCGCGATTCCATCCGATTTTGAAAACGTACCGGGCGCACATGGGAACGGATTACGGCGCTCCGATCGGTACTCCTGTGCAAACGATTGGGAGTGGCAAAGTGGTCTTTGCGGGACGCAAGGGCGGCGAAGGAAATATGGTGCAGGTTACGCACGCGAACGGTTACGAGACGATGTACCTGCATCTTTCGAGGATGTTTGTACATCCGGGCGAGCGCGTTGAAATCGGCAAAACGATTGGGCTTGTCGGTAGTACGGGACTCTCCACCGGCCCGCATCTCGATTTTCGTATTTTGCAAAAAGGACAGTACAAGAATTTTGAGAAGCTGGGATTGCCGCCGTCTGATCCCGTTTCCAAGAAAAACTGGCCGGAGTTTGCGGAACTCCGCGAAAAGTGGCTACCGCTCTTGAAGAATCCTGAGTTACTGCAGGCCAACTCTGGTACGAACGGGGCCGCGGCAAGTGCGATGGCAGCCGGTCCCTCTCAGTAGATAACTGGCATGCGGGCGTAGTCAGCCGCGCTAACTTCTTCCTGCACTCGGAGTACGAGGAGCGTGCGGTCATCGTGGGGCGGAGCGGTGCCGCTGAATTCGTCGGTAGCCAACAAAATCGCCCCGGAAATGTCTTCGACGGAATCGGTCGGCGAAGTCTTTGAAAGAATAGAAAAAAGGCGCTCGCTACCGAACTCCTCGTTTTGTGGATTTTCCGATTCGACGATGCCGTCCGAAGCGAAGACAAGAAGATCGCCCTGCTGCAAATCAAGAGTAAGGATTTCGTAGTCTATTTCCGGAAGCAGGCCGAGCGGCACGCCTTCTATCACCAGCTCTTCCACTTTTCCGTTTCTGACAAGAATTGGGTGCGGCGCGCCGGCGCTCGCAAAAGTAAGTCTGCGCGCATCGGCTTCGTAGAGCGCAAAAAGCATGGCAACGAAGCGCGCGTCAAGCCGCGCAGCGTAAAGCCGCCCATTCAGCATCTTCAGCATTTCCGCCGGTGGACAGGGATGCTCGACGACATGCTCGCGCAAAATGCCAATGGCGAGCGAGCCGAAGAGCGCGGCTGGAGTTCCTTTTCCGGAAACATCGCCGAGCACGAGGGCAAGCTTGCCATTGCCGTAGGGAAGAAAATCGTAGAAGTCACCGCCTAGTTCACGTGCGGGAACGTAGGACGCAGCGATGTCGAGACCAGGAACTTCGCGCGCGCCTCGGGGCAAGAGCTGGCGCTGAATTTCGCGCGCAGTGTCGAGTTCGCTGAGGAGACGCTGTTCGTTACGGCGCGCTTCCTCATAGAGACGAGAATTTTCGAGTGCTATAGCGATGAACGCGGAGAGGGCCGAGAGCAAGCGTTCGTGCTCTGAAGTGAATGCCTGGGGTTCGGCGGATTCGAGATCGAGAACGCCGATGAGTCGATCCTGCAACAGCAGGGGGACGACAAGTTCCGAGCGGACGCCTTGGCTCGTTTCACAGTGGATGTAGCGCGGGTCCAATCGAACGTCAGGAATACTCAGAGTTCTGCGGGACTCGGCTGCGGTGCCAGTGATCCCTTCGCCAAGTTTTACACGAAAGCGCGCGGGAATAGTGTCCTCGTAATGCATGGCGAAGACGCCTTCGAGGAGCTGCGTTTTTTCGTTCCATAGCATTACGGTGAAGACGTGATAGTTGACGAGCTTCTTGACGTGCTGCGCGATGCTGCGAAGAAGAGTTTCGCGGTCGAGGATCGCGGTAAGTTCACGGCTAATGTCGTAAAGGAGCGTGAGAGTTTTTGCCTGCTCGGGAAAAGAAAGAAAAAGAGACTGCGGCACCGGGTCGGCTTCACCGAAGAAGGGGAGCTGTGCGAGTTTTGCGGACTCTTCCATTGGCCTAGATGTCTCGAGTCTATTTTGACTTAGATGCGGAAGGATGCAAGGAGGAGACAGCGAGCGGTGGGTGGTGACCGGTAGCCAGCGCCCTATTACCGGTGAACTGAGAAGAGCAAGGCATGAAGATTTATGGTTAATAGATCAATGCTCTCGCTCACCCAAAGGAAAGGGATGGCCCTATGGTTCTGGGTTTAGTTGACTTGGGGAAGAGGTTGAGCCAGAATCCGCCCAACCAGTGAGTGGGCTAGGTCAACAACGCGAAGGACATTTGAATGTTCGATAAGACTGGCAAGTCAGAAGAGTCTACGGAGAGGCCGGACGAAAAGTCCGACGAAAAAGCCACAGTAACCCTGCCCGGGAAGGTGGAAAAAATAATTCCATCCATCGTGCCCAGCGATCCTGACAAAGTGCAAATAACCGTGGAAGGCGCCGAAGATTTGTATAAAGAAATTCGAGTCGACAATGTTCTGATCGATGAAAAAGGCGCTGAGGTAGAGCTGAAAAAAGGCGCAGATGTAGAAATCACAATCGCAGCAGATCCGGAAGCAGTGACCGACAAGAACCCACGGAAGAAGTAAGAAAGCGTTCTATTCCCGCCTTCAGCCAGTCAAAATTCAATCAGTACCACGCGGATTTCATACGGCCCATAAGTGGGTTCTATTCTCTTTGGAACGCAGAGGCAGATTCCAGCCGGTAACGAGGCATATCAAAAAGAAAAGAGCGATGGAGAGGTTTGTGGAACCGCCGGAGAGGATGGCGCCGAGGGGGGCAGGAATTTTGTCCGTGAACGTGGAGAGAAGGATCAAGACGCCTGGATTGAAAAGTGCGGTCCAGCGCGGATAGTTGGTTTTGCGGAAAAGGACAAGGAAGAAGAGAAGAAGTGCGCCGAGGTAGCCTGGAATGGCGCCGAGATTGTAAGCAAGTGTCCAGTAAGAAGTGATGGAAGCGATGAGGTCAGAGCAGGGTGCAGGCTGAGCGGAACAATACTTTAGGGAAAGACCGCGGGCGGTCCAGAGAGTGTGAATGGCGCTGCCAAAGATCATAAGGGTGGAGAAGAGAACGAGAGTGAAGCGCGCGAGGAAGCCTTTGTGCGGAAGAATATTTTGGGAAACTTGCCAGAACCCGATGATACAAAGGCAGGCGGCGACAGGACCGACAAGACCTCCAACGTAAAGCCGCGTGTCGGAAGCGTGAGAGACCGTGTTGAGCAGGCCTGCATGGAAGTCTGCGCCTGAGCCGAAGTGGCCGTAGAAGAGCATGTCGCCCGCGAAGAAGAGAAGCGCGCCTGCGAGTCCGCACAGGCAAGCAAGGCGATGAATGAGGGCGGAGGATTGTATTTGAGACTCCTGAGCAGTGCTGAGCGGACTCGGACCAAATCAAATTGGCCAGCCACATAGAAGAATACGCGAACGTGCCGACTGAGATTTCAGACAAATAACAGCATTAGATTGTGTGTTAGGCTGAACGCACGTTATGGGCTCGCATTCGGGTAACGCCTGCGCCCAGCCGGCGTATGTGGGCCGCAAATTCTGAGGAGCTAACTTATGAAAGCTAAGACGGTGGTGCGTTTTCTGGGATTAGCGATTGCGTCAGTTGTGATTCCTTGTATCGCTTCGGCGCAGCAAACCGTGAAGTGCGAATCGAACGACGGGAAGCGGAATTATTGTTATGACGTTTACCAGCAGGAACGCGTGTCCATGCAACAGCAAATCAGCGGATCGCCTTGCGAAGCGGGAAGAACGTGGGGAGTGGACAGCCGCGGGCTTTGGGTGGACCGGGGATGCCGTGCGATTTTTGTGATTGGCGTGCGTGAGGGAATTCGTGAACCGGAGGGTGGGTGGTGGCGCCATGAAGAGGGAGAGAGCTGGCCGCCGCGGGGCGATTGGCATGGCGGAAAATGGGATCGCGGAGGAGCGTGTTTTTATAAGGACCGGAATTTCAACGGCGATTATTTTTGCTTGCGTCGCGGAGAGAGCCGCGAATCGCTGGGCAGTTACGGCGATGACATTTCGTCGATACGCGTATTTGGCGGGGCGCGGGCGATGGTTTATGACGACCGGAACTTTTCGGGGAAGCGCGCGGCGCTGGGCGGCGACGTAGCCGATTTGCGGCAAGTGCCGGTGCGCGGCAAGTCCGGACATACTTGGAACAATCGGATTTCGTCCGTAGCCGTACAGTAGACGGCCATACAATAGAAAATTTGTTTTGAGTAAAAGACCCCGTTCGTTTTGGTGCGAACGGGGCTTTTTATTTTTGAGAGAAATGAGTTTCGGGATCGCGCACGGTGAACTGTTCGCGGCGGGTGGGAAGGGATTGCGGGTAGTTGCGCTGGAGAAAGGCGATCAGGCGCTCGCGAACGAAGCAACGGAGATCGAAGGCGGCGGAGGAGTTGTTGGCGCTCATTATGGCGCGGAGCTGCATGGTGTTTTCGGTGAAGTCGGTGACTTGAAGGGCTGCGGTGCGGGAGTTCCAAAGCTTTGTTTCGCGGAGAATCCGATTGAATTCTTCGCGAACTGGTTCAACGGGAAGGGAATAGTCCACGTACAAGAAAACTGTGCCGATAATTTCGGTCGTAGTGCGGGTCCAGTTCTGAAACGGCCTCTCAATGAAGTAGGTAAGAGGAACGATGAGACGGCGAAGATCCCAGAGGCGGACTACGACGTAGGTAGTCTCGATTTCTTCGATCCAGCCCCATTCGCCTTCGACGACGACGGAATCATCTATCCGAATAGGTTGGGTGAGGGCGACTTGCAGTCCGGCGATGACACCGGCAAAAGTCGAGCGTGCAGCCATGCCGACAATGAGTCCTGCAACACCGGCAGAAGCGAAGATACTGGTTCCGATTTGACGCGCGTTGGGGAACGTCATGAGCATGACGGCGAGAGTGACGGCAATGACCAGAACGACGGCGACCCGCTGGATGACGAGAGTTTGCGTGCGAATCCGGCGAGCGTGAAGGTTGTCTTCGACTTCGATGGAATATCGAAAAGTGAGAAGGCCGGCGATGACTTGAATACCGATGATGAAGGCCCAGCCGATTGCGGCAATGAGGCAGAGGTTGAGGCCTCGCTGGACATAACCGATAACGCGCTCCGAGAGGGGAGTGAAAGAGATAGCAGCAATCAGCGCGAGCAGGGGGAAAATATAGCGCGAAGGGATTTTAGTGTTCTGGAGCAGGATCAGAGGGAAACTGCCAAGCTTTTTGTGAACGAGGCGCTGCCAGAGTGCGTAGAGAAGAAATTGCGCGAGCAGGCCGACAACAATCGCGCCAACAAGAATGGCGGTGCTCAGGACAGTGATGCGGATGTCCTGCCAAGCGTAGGACGCGAGAGATAGACCGGTTGCCATAAAGTAAAGAAATTATGGAGAAATTTGCTGCGAGGGCGGTATCGGTAGGATACCTGACGGGGAAGCAAGGGTGAAGCATTTGTTCTACGGCTTACTCGAGAGCATAGACGATGCCGTCGGTGGCACCAAAGATGACCGTGCTGCCGGCGACGTAGGGAGAAGAAAGCACGGAGCCGATAGCAAACATTTTGTAAACGCCGGAAACCATATCGTCATAGAAGAAATCGAAAAAAGCGGCTTCGTACTTGGGAGAGCCGTCCTCTTTAGTGTAGGTTGCGGCATTTTGTTTTCTGCCGTCGGTGTCAAAGGACCAAGCAAGCTTTTGCGATTTTAGACTGATGGCGAGAAGGCGGCCGTCGTGCGAGCCGATGTAAGCGAAATCGCCGGCGATAGCGGGCGAAGAGAACATAGGCCAATGTTTGAAGTCGATGGAGAAAATAGGCGCGCCGGTTTTGGCGTCAAGAGTGTGGAAGAGACCGGTGTCTGATGTGGCGAAATAGACTTTGCCGTCACGGATTGCCGGGGAAGAGATGACCCACGAACCTTTATTGGAAAAGGCCCAAAGTTGCTTGCCAGTTGCAGCATCAACTGCATAAAACTTTGAATCGCGACAGCCGAAGTAGACGACGCCATCAGCTACTGCTGCGGAGGATTGAATGCCCTGCTGATTGTGAATGTCGGGATCCTCGCCCGTTTTGAAGCGCCACTTTTCCTTCCCGGTAGCGGCGTCGAGCGCGTAAAAGTAGCTGTCCCAACTGCCGACGTACAGAGTTCCATCAGCCAACGCAGGAGAGGCGTGGATTACGTCTCCGGCTTTGAATCTCCATTTCATGTATCCCGTCACAGCGTCGAGTGCGTAAACATTTCCGTCTCCGGAACCGAAATAAACAAGACCGTTGGCGACAACAGGAGATGAAAGAAAAAAGTCGAAGGGGTCGGGCATGAGTTCGGCAGCGGGTTCGCCGCCATGAAGATGTTTTGCGGCGAAGCGGTGTTCGCCGTCCGTTTTGAATTTCCATTTAAGCTTGCCGGTGGCGGCATCGAGACAATAAAGATTGCTGTCGTAGCTTTCGAAGAAGACGGAACCGTTTGAAATGACTGCGGAACCTTGCACGCGGCCGCCGGTTTCGAACTTCCATTTCACATTGCCCGTTGCAAGGTCGAGGGCATAGAAATTATGGTCGGTGCTGCCGACGTAAACGGAATCGCCACTGACGATGGGGGAGGAAAGAACCGGGCCCTTTGTGCGAAACAGCCACCTTACTTTGTGGAACTCGGGGACGCCGGGAGCATTGAAGACGCCTGTGTGCGTAGGGTTTGCGTGGAAGATGGCGTCTTGTGAATACGCGACTGGTGCGAGTGTTGCTGCGGTAACTAGGATGAACAAAGCACACTTGCATTGCAGGGCTGAGAACAAGGGCATCGAGGAAACCTCCGTTGTGGGGATAGACGGAGGACGCCGTAATTCGGCTCAGGGGAATCTGGCTAAATTTGAGAAAACTACCGGTTAGAAATATGAATTAACGGGCTTCGACACGCCAGGTGTCGCCTGCACGGAGCAGTTTTGCAAGATCGCCCGGACCGCGCTTGGCGAGGACGTCTTTCAGTTGGTCATGGATAACGTCTTCGTAGCGCGGCACTTCCGGCCATGAACGGAGAACGCCAATGGGAGTGGGAAAGCCTTCGCGGTGTTCCATGTGAGAGAGCAGGAAGGCGTAATACGGACGCGGGTGATGCGCGTCGTGGACGAGGAGGTCCGCTTCGGTAATTCCATTGCCGAGTTGGACGACTTCGATGTCGCCGTCAGATTTCTGGCGGATACCTTTGTCACGGTTTTTGCCGTAGACCATGGGCGTGCCGTGTTCAAGTTGAACGATGTGCTCGCTGCGTGCGTCTTTTTCCGTGAGAGAAAACCATGCGCCGTCGTTGAAGATGTTGCAGTTTTGCAAAATTTCGATAAAAGCGGAGCCTTTGTGCGCAGCTGCTTGCTTGAGAGTGTCTTTCAAGTGGCCTTGGAAGACATCGACGCTGCGTGCAACGAAAGTGGCTTCGGCTCCGATAGCGAGCGAAATCGGGTTGAACGGACGATCGAGCGAGCCGTAAGGGGTGGACTTCGTTTTTTTGTTCAGCTCGGACGTCGGCGAATACTGGCCTTTCGTAAGGCCATAAATGCGGTTGTTGAAGAGAAGAACTTTGAGGCCAACGTTGCGGCGGAGCATGTGAATCGTGTGATTGCCGCCGATGGAGAGCGCGTCACCGTCACCGGTGGCGACCCAGACTTCGAGGTCGGGACGAATTGTTTTGAGGCCCGTGGCTACTGCGGGCGCACGGCCGTGAATCGTGTGAAAGCCGAAGGTGTTCATGTAATACGGAAAACGCGACGAGCACCCAATGCCAGAAATGACGACAAAATTTTCGCGCTTGATGCCGAGCTCAGGAAATACAGACTGGACGGCGGAGAGAATGGCGTAGTCGCCGCAGCCGGGGCACCAGCGGACTTCCTGGTCGGTCTGGAAATCTTTTTTGGTTAGAACTGGCAAAGTTGCCGTAGTCATTTAATTCTCCAAAATCGCCGATCTCAAGATCGGCCACTACAAAAATCTCGCACCGCAGCTACTTCCTACGCGCCCACAAGCTCTTCGATTTTTTGTTCGAGCTCGGACTGCTTGAACGGGCGGCCTTGAATTTTGTTGAGGCCGATGGCGTTTACAAGAAACTTTGCGCGCAGGAGCCAGCTGAGCTGGCCCATGTTGAGTTCAGGCACAAGAACCTTCTTGTAGCGCTTCAAGATATCACCCACGTTCGACGGCAGCGGGTTCAGATGGCGCAGATGCAAATGCCCGATGCGCTTGCGGCCATCCAGCCTTTCGCGCTGCGCTTTGACGGCAGCGGTGATTGCGCCGTGGGTTGAGCCCCACGCGACGATAAGGAGATCGCCGTCGGGATCGCCTTCCGGAACTGCGAGCGGAATGTCTTGTGCTACTGCTTCAACCTTGGCCGCGCGCAAACGGACCATCTTTTCGTGATTGAGCGGTTCGTAATTAATGTTGCCGCTCACGTCCTGTTTTTCGAGGCCGCCGATGCGGTGTTCGAGACCGGGCGTGCCGGGAATAGCCCACGGACGCGCAAGCGTTTCCGGATTGCGGCGATAGGGCTTGAAGTCGACTGGATTAGTTTCGAACTTTACCGGAATTTCGGGGAGTTCACTGACTTCCGGGATGCGCCAGGGCTCTGCTCCATTCGCGAGATAGCCGTCGGACAAAATGATGACAGGCACCATGTATTTGACGGCGATCCGTGAGGCTTCGAGCGCGGCCCAGAAGCAATCGCTCGGAGTCGCTGGGGCAATCACGGGGATCGGCGCTTCTGAATTGCGGCCGAAGAGTGCTTGCAGCAAATCGGCTTGCTCAGTTTTTGTCGGAAGGCCTGTGGACGGGCCGCCGCGCTGAATGTCGCAAACTACTAACGGAATTTCGACTGCGACGGCAAGGCCCATCGCTTCGGTTTTCAGCGCCATGCCAGGGCCGGAAGTCGTCGTGATGGCGAGCGCGCCCGCATAGGCAGCACCGATGGCGCTGGTGATAGCGGCGATTTCATCTTCGGCCTGGAACGTGATGACGCCGAAATCTTTGTATTGCGAAAGCTCGTGAAGAATGTCCGAAGCGGGCGTGATCGGATAGCTACCCTGAAAAAGACGCAAGCCGGATTTTTGCGAAGCGGCGACAAAACCGAGCGCGAGCGCTTGATTGCCGCTCATGTTGCGATAGAGGCCGGGTGAAAGCTTTGCCGGAGGAATTTCGTAGCTGATCTGAAACGCTTCCGTGGCTTCGCAGTAGGCGTAACCGGCTTTCATCGCGAGCTTGTTGGCCTCGACGAGGAGAGGCTTTTTGGCGAACTTGGATTCGATCCAGCGGACAGTGGAATCCATCGAGCGGTTGTAGAGCCAATAGCACATGCCCAACGCAAAGAAGTTTTTGCTGCGGCTGACGGACTTGGCGTCCATCCCGAGATGTTCGAGTGCGGTTTTGGTGAGGCGCTCGAGTTCGACGGAGAAGAGGCGGTATTTATCAAGAGAATGGTCTTCGAGAGGATTCGAAGTCATTTGCGCTTTGCGCAGGTCGTTTTCTGCGAAAGCGTCTGAGTTTACGATGAGAATGCCGTTGGCTTTGAGGTCGGCGAGATTCGTCTTAAGCGCTGCAGGATTCATGGCGATGAGGACGTCCACAGAATCGCCGGGCGTGAAGATTTCGTTCGAAGAGAAGTGCAATTGATAGCCACTGACGCCGGGGAGCGTACCGGCTGGAGCGCGGATTTCGGCAGGGAAGTCCGGGAACGTGGCGATGTCGTTGCCGTAGAGCGCGACAGTGTTGGTGAACTGGCTGCCGGTGACCTGCATGCCGTCGCCGGAGTCTCCGGCAAAGCGGATTACAGCGCGGTCAATGACCTCGCGCTTGGTCTTAGGCAGAGGTATATCTGTGGTCGTAGCCATTCCGGTTTGAAACTCCCCCAAACAAAAAGCATAACACAAGGAAACGACTAGGGATGCGTGGTGCGGCGAGGGTCAACACGCAGAAATTCGATAGAGAGAATGAAGAAAAACGATGCAAGCGCGCTGTTAGTGCGCTGCCTCGGCGGCCTGGAGGAAGCGGCCGCGGTAAATAAGCATGACGGCGATGAGCGCAACCCCAAAGGCGTAAGAAAATCCCAGCATGGCTTCTAAAAAAGAGTGCGAAAAAACTGGGGCGTGACCAGAGAGAGCCGGGTTACTTGACGTGGCTTTTTCCATCACCTCAGACATGACTTGCATAAAACGAGGATTTAAGAGGGTGACGACGCCGCTCAGCAGAAAAACAGATTTCACAATGAGCAGCGAATCAAGACCCCAGCGTTTCAATTTAAAAATACCAACAATGAACACGGCATAGGAAAGGCCCAAGGCCCCGAGAAACAATTTATAGGGCACGTTAGGAATCTGAGCGCCAAAAAGGAAAAACGGTGCCTGGAACGGAAGAGGGAGGAAGATGGCAATCAACATAAAAACGGCTCCGGATAGATCGAAGCCGGCGATGATGGCGATGGGTAAAGGGCAGGACGGTTTGCGCGCCGACAGGGGTCGCGCTGGCAGGGTGGGAACAGGAAAACCGGACGCATCCATCGGCATGGGGGCAAAAGTCGAAGACTGCGGGTTCGTAAAGGCGGCAACGACACGGGGGCGCGTGAACAGAATAAGCCACCAAACTCCTACGACGAAGGGGACGCCATAGACAAGAAGCATGAAAACCTTCATGAAAAGCAGGAACGGGCCGGCCTCTGTTCCTCCAGGCACGGTCTGAGGGACCATACTGAAAACGAAGAACACTGCAACGGCGCTCAAAGCGCAAAGTACGGCCATTAACGCGGCCCACACGATGATCGTAATACGGGCCCAATTGCGGCGGCGAAGAACGTTAATTGCAACGACCAGTTGTCCGACGGCGATTGCGAAAAATACAAAGTACATAGCGGCGACCACGCCGCGGGTTTCTGGTGGAATTGTCGGCCTGCTTGTCGTCGCGCCAATTTGCGGTAAAGCCAGAATGGCAATTTCGAGCAAGCCGCAGCCAAGGATTCCAATAACGGCGAAAATAATCGCTACGACGCCCGCAGCGGTGACAGCTGGAAGGGATTCACGTTGGGGATGCATAACCGTTGAATATCATCTTTGGACGTCTTGCGAAATGGGTTACGCGGACAGGTGACGCGAATCGGCGACTGCCTGATTAAAACTGCGGCGGTAGTAAAAAAGGCCGGCGATGAGTAGGGCTGTGGGAATAGCAGTGACGAGGGCCGAAGCCCATTGAGGGAAACGAAGAAGATTCAGGCCAGGATAGTTCTGGGGAATCTCCAGCGCATTGAGGCAGATGCGCATATAGGATTCGTAACCAGAGCTAACTTGGCTGGCGAAAAGGCTAACGAGCCAGAAAATGTGCAGCGCAACCGTGCCAGTGTAGCTCCAGCTCTGAAGCTTGAGCAAGCCGATGCCGCAGGCAAGAAACAGTGCAATGTTTACTCCCCAAATCCATTGGCTAGCATCTACAGAAAAGATGTGGGTGAAGAGCATCGCGGGAATTCGTTCGAGAATAAGCGGCCAGGAGAGCCCGCTAAGAGCACCCGAAACGATCATCAACCAAGCGAGCAAAGCGATAGGTGGCGGGCAGGCGGGCTTCCTCGGTTCCGCCGGAGCGACGGAACCCGCGTTCGTTGAAAATTGAGCGACGGTCGATTTTTTCGAGAATAGAAAAATCCACCAGACGGCAAGCGCAAAAACTAAAAAGTAGACGACGAAAAGGCGAACGAAATCGTTTTTCAAGCGAACATCAAGGCCCAGTGTTGCCAGGGGCAAAGCTCCGAAAACGATTAATAGGGGAACCGACATCCCGAACGCACAGAAAAACGCGACGACAACGCCGAGTGCAATCGCGGAAATGCGCGCCCAGTTGCGCGCTTGAAAAATTCCCAGGGCAACCAACAAGCCAAGAGCTCCCGCTGCGGCGATGATCCAAAAAATAGGGATCAAATAGTTGTAGGGAAATTCGAGAGGCAGGTCTTTTCTCAAGACTACGGCGAGAAACGCCCAGAAAAGAATGTGGACAAGACTAAGCAGGAAAATTGAACTGGCTGCGATGCGGACTGAGGGTTTGAGCTGTCCCATTGGAGAAAATGTACAGGACAAGGAGATGCGGTGGAATAGCCATTCAGGAAACAACAATGCAAAAAGAGTGTTGACGTTCGCTTTCTTTTCGCCTAGAGTGGCTGTGGAAAAGTCCGTAACGCGAAAGTCGAGGAGGCACCCATGGCCCTCACCAAACGGCAAAAAGAAGTTCTGGATTATCTGGCCGGATTTGAAAACAAACACGGGTATTCGCCGAGCTTTGAAGAGATCGGCAAAGGTTTGAAACTGACCTCGCTGGCAACCGTGCATAAGCACGTTACGACGCTGGAGAAAAAGGGATTCATACGACGGGGTTACAACCAGAGCCGGTCCATCGAAATACTGCAATTGCCAAAGCCTGTGAAGGAACAAGTGTTGGAGCGGAAGGTGCAAGAACTGCCGCTGGTTGGGCGTATCGCGGCAGGACGGCCCCTCGAAGCAGTGGAAGAGCGCGAAACGCTTTCGCTCGGCGACTTTGCGCGAGGCGGAAATTCGTTTGTGCTGCAGGTGAAGGGAACTTCCATGATTGAGGACCACATCATGGACGGAGATTTTGTAGTCTGCGAACAGACGCAGGTCGCCAATGCGGGCGATATCGTTGTGGCGCTTGTGAATGGTGAAGACGCGACTTTGAAGCGCTTTTATCGTGAAGGCGCTGGAAAAATTCGCCTGCAGCCGGCGAATTCGGAAATGGGGCCGATTATGGTGAATGCCGCCGATGTGAAAATTCAGGGGCGCGTGATCGGTGTTTTGCGGAAATACTAAGTTCCACCAGCATAGGCCTTGCGGGGCTCAGCCGCGATTTGCGCTTAAATTTTTCTGAAACCTGATTGCCTAGCCGAACATCGAAATCCTGTAAGATTGCTGCCCGCACCGAATGGCGCGGATGGGTGCGCGTTGCTTGCTGCCAAGGCACTCCTGACGAGAAGGAATCCCCTTGCCCGAAAAGCGTGAAGTGATTGTTGTTGTCGAACCCGATACCGGCCAGCGTGCCGAGCTTGCCGAACTTCTGAGCTCTTCCGGTTACGAGGCGAAAATTGCAGATTCGCAAGCGGAAGGTTTCCGGTTAGTGCAGGAGACTTCGGTTGATCTGTTTATCTTGCGCGCGGATTTGATGGATCTGCAGTGCTGCAATGCACTGGCGGAAATCAAAGGGGCGGCGGCCACGGCTCATACGAAAGTTCTTTTGTTGCTCGGCGGCGGACCGGCCGAACGTGCCCGAGGGCTTGACTTGGGTGCAGACGATGCGCTTTCCGCTCCCTGGGACACGACCGAATTGCTTGCCCGTGTGCGCGGGTTGCTCCGCCTGAAGCATTCGGCGGAAGCGCTCGAACGGCAGGCGCAGATCGCCGATCAAGGGCGCGAGATGGCGCAGACTGCGCTGCAGGCGGTCGCTGTCACGGAGAAAATGACGCGCGACGCATTTTCACTTGAGCGCGCGCTAAAAATTGGCGTGGGAACGCTGTTTGCGATTGCGCTCGTAATTGCCGGAATCTTTTTTCTGTTTTCGCGCAAAGCGGAGAAAGAAACGACACTCGCGCACATGGTGATTGCCCAGCTCCAACGCGGGCTGCAAACACAGGATCAATTGATGGCGGCAACGAAACAGGCGCGTGAGGAGCTTGCCAAGAATGATCTGCAACGCCAAAAACAGGAGTTGCAGCAGAAATCGGACGAACTGAAACAAAAAATGTCCGCGTCGAACGGGAACACGGCGGACCTGCAAAAAGAACTTGAGGAAACGAATAACCGGTTGCAGCGCGTGCAGAGCGATTCGGAGGCGGCTGAAGGCGTGATTCGCACCTATGCGCCCAGCGTCTGTCTGCTGCATGTTTCCGTGGCCTTTCGTGACAAAAACAGCGGCAGACTCTTGCGCTATGGCGGCATCACGCCTGCGGGCGAGCCGTTGAAAGATAGCGACGGCAACATTGTTTATGCATTGGACGGGCGCGCTCCGGAAGTGCGCCAGGATTATTTCGGGACCGGATTTATCGTGGGCGATGGAAGAATTTTGACGAACCATCACGTGGCGCAGCCCTGGTGGAAAAACGATGAGATGGACGCCGCAGTCAAGCAAGGGCTTGAGCCAGTAGTCGCGGAAATGGCGGGATATTTCCCAGAAGCGGCGAATGGCATTCCGATGGAGGTTTTGCAGATTTCCAATGATGCGGACCTGGCTTTGCTACACGGAGATCTGAGCAACTTGAAACGGCCGACATTGCGATTGGACAGCCGTAAAGAAGCTGCCATTAGCGGACAGTCATTGATTTCGCTTGGATATGCGACGGGCATTAGCGCGATTTTGGCGCGCGCGGGCGATGACACCGTGGACCAGATTTTGAAGGTTAGCGGCGGCGATCCGAAACTGGTGATGAGCGAACTTGCGAAGCGAAAGCTGATCCGGCCGCTTGTAACGCAAGGACATATCGGCGACGTTCTGACGGATAAAATTGTCTACGACGCGCAAACGACTTCGGGCGGATCGGGTGGCCCATTGATGAATAAGGATGGCCGTGTGATCGGCGTGACGTTTGCAGTAGTGCGCGGATTTGGCGGATCAAATTTTGGTGTGCCGATCCGTTTTGCAGAGCCTATGCTCAAGCACTGATTTTGCGAGTGTCAATCTAGTTTTCGATCGTCGCCAAAGAGCCAGAGCAGAGCCTCCTTGCGATCGCGAAATACCCTCAATTGCTCCTGTGCTCCGTTCACTACAGGAAAAATCTGGAACATGCGTGCCAAGCCGAATATTTCCGCAGTGGGAGCGACAATGCATCTCCGCGACTGTGGTCCGAAGAAATTTCGTGTGGCAAGCAAGCGAACGCCCTCTGCGTTGATGGAAACACGAGTGACGGCACCAAAATCGGCGAGCTGATGGAATGCTGGATCGAAGGATGGATCGCAGATCAGCCGGTCCTGGTGATCCATTACCTCGGTGGTCGTTACCTCTCCAGACGCCTTCGTGTGGATGAATCGCCGAGCTGCATCAATTGCGTATTCGATGGGCATGGCTGGCTTCGAGACGAAGGGAAAGCCAGGAAGTTAACGCAGTTGCAGAAATGTTGACAAGCTAAAAAGAACGGAAGCAGATTACACTGGTGTCGCGGGGAACCCTACGCGCTGCAAAAGAGTCCAATAAAAGAGACTGAGGCGTACAAGACTTGCTGAAACTTAAGAATCGGGTGATATGGGCTCTTGCGTGGTCAGTCGCCGCGTCATTTTTGTTGCCCCAGACTGGAAATGCTTATTCTGTACTTTCCCATCAAGCAGTCATTGATTCTGCCTGGGAAGACGGAATCAAGCCCGCATTGCTTGCCAAATATCCCGCAGCTACGCGTGAACAACTGAAAGAAGCGCACGCATATGTCTACGGCGGCGCGATTATTCAGGATCTCGGTTACTACCCTTACGGGAAACCGCTCTTCAGCGATTTGACTCACTACGTGCGCAGCGGGGATTTTGTGCTTGCACTGCTACGGGATGCGCGTGATCTGGACGAATATGCGTTTGCGCTTGGCGCGATGGCGCATTATGCGGCGGACAACAATGGTCACAAACTAGCGGTAAACCGCGCGGTCCCGATTCTTTATCCTAAGCTAAAGAAGAAATACGGCGACTCGGTGACGTACGAGGACGACAAACTGGCTCATGTAAAAACGGAATTTGGATTTGATGTTCTGGAAGTGGCGAAAGAGCGGTATGCGCCAGATAGCTATCATGACTTCATCGGCTTCGAAGTGTCCGAGCGCGTGCTCAACCAGGCATTTGAAGAGACCTACGGGCTCGATTTGGAAAAACTGCTGATCGATGAGCACCGCGCGATTGGGTCCTACCGCAACGCGGTGAAAAATATTTTTCCGAAGGCGACGCGAATTGCCTGGCATCTGAAAAAAGACGAAATTCAGCGCGATCTGCCCGGTATGACAAAACGAAAATTCCTGTACAACTTGAAGCGAGCGAGTTTCGAAAAAAATTGGGGCAATAATTACCAGAAGCCGTCGTTTGGAGAAAAAGTTCTCGCATTTATATACGTTCTGCTGCCAAAATTCGGGCCACTGAAGGTTTTGCAATTCAAAACCCCCACGCCGGAAACTGAAAAATTGTTCCAGGAAAGCTTCAACGAGACGCTGGACCATTACCGCCAGCTTTTGCACGAAGAACAGGCGGGGAAGGTTTCGTTGCCGAACGACAACTTTGACGTTGGGGCGGACACCGGCCCTGGCAAATACAAGATGAACGATGAGGCGCACGCTGAGTTGGTAAGCCGCCTGGCTGATGAGAAATTTACTGGCGCCTCGCCGGCATTGCTCGCAGAGCTTGAGACTTTCTATGCGGATCCTAACCTTCCCTATGCGAACAAGAAGGATCGCAAAGCACAGACCCGGCTGCAGGCTGCGCTGGAACAGTTAAAAGCCCTGAAAAAATCGGAAAACGCGGCTGGAATGAATTAATCGCAGGTGTCTACGCCGAAGCCCACTCCATACCATTAAATTCCTGAGTTCGTTGAATCGAAAAAACTGCTGTAGAGCTATAGTGCGGGCGTGAAAGAATGGTCGGCTGCACCCGCCGGAGTGCGCGCATAAGCATGACTAAAGGGCGAAAAATCGAGAAGCTGCTGGCCGCGAATCGCAGCGAAATCGCGATTCGTATCTTTCGTGCTGCAAATGAGTTGGGGTTGCGCACGGTCGCCGTCTATTCGAACGAAGACCGGTTGGCGCTGCACAGGTTCAAGGCGGATGAGGCCTATTTGATTGGCAAGGGCAAAGGGCCGGTTGAGGCGTATCTCGACATCGCGGGCATCGTCGCTGTGGCAAAAGAAAAAGGCGTGGATGCGATCCATCCCGGGTATGGGTTTTTGTCGGAGAACGCGGCCTTCGCGCGCGCGTGCGACAAAGCAAGCATCACTTTTATTGGTCCCACACCGGAACTTCTGGAATTGCTGGGTGACAAAACCGCCGCGCGGCGGCTAGCGCAATCCGCTGGGGTGTCCGTGCTTCCCGGCACTGAAAATCCCGTCGAGTCCGTTGCCGAAGCGAAAAAAATCGCAGCAGAAATTGGATATCCGGTCATCGTGAAGGCCGCGATGGGAGGCGGCGGGCGTGGCATGCGCGTCGTGCGCGAGGAAACGGAGCTTGAAGCGCGCATTGAGGAAGCGCAGAGCGAGGCAAAATCCGCGTTCGGTGATGCGTCTGTATTTTTGGAAAAATTTCTCCCTCGCGCGAGACACATCGAAGTTCAAATTCTCGCCGACCATCACGGCAATTTGCTCCACTTGTACGAACGCGATTGCTCCGTACAGCGGCGCCATCAGAAAGTGGTTGAGCAGGCACCAGCCACGAACTTGCCCGCGAGTATTCGCAACGAGCTTTGTGGCGCTGCTGTGGATCTGGCTCGCAAGGCGAAATATCGCAACGCGGGCACGGTCGAGTTTCTCTACGATGTGGACGCGCAGAAGTGGTACTTCATCGAAGTAAATCCCCGCATCCAAGTGGAGCACACTGTCACGGAGATGGTCACGGGAATCGACCTCGTGCGCGCACAGATCTTGGTGGCGCAGGGTCATAAGCTGCACGATGAGACGATGTCGCTTCCGCAACAGGAAAAGATCCCTTTGTACGGCGCCGCATTGCAGTGTCGCGTCACGACCGAAGACCCTGAGAAAAATTTTGCGCCGGACTACGGCAAACTCACGACATACCGATCGCCCGCCGGATTTGGAATCCGGCTCGACGGAGGAACGGCCTACGCGGGCGCGTCGTTAGCTCCTTACTACGATTCGCTGCTCGTAAAAGTCACCGCCTGGGGCACAAATTTGCCCGAAGCCTGCCAACGCATGGACCGCGCCTTGCGCGAGTTTCGTATTCGCGGCGTGAAGACGAACATTCCGTTCGTCGAAAACGTCGTGAATCACCCGAAGTTTCGCAGCGGGGAAGTCACCACTGGATTTCTCGAACAGCATCCGGAACTGTTTCAGTTTCCGAAACGCGGAGACCGCGCAACCAAACTGCTCTCCTATCTCGGTGACGTGATTCTAAATGGCAATCCGGAAGTCAAAGGCAAAAAGATTCCAGAGAACGTGGAAACTGCCACATTGCCAAATGTGCCTGGCATTGAACCTCCAGGCGGCACACGGCAATTGCTGAAAAAACTTGGGCCTGAGAAATTTGGGGCCTGGGCGAAAAAAGAAAAACGCTTGCTGATTACAGACACCACCTTGCGTGACGCCCATCAGTCGCTGATGGCGACTCGCGCGCGAACGTATGACTTGCTCGCGACCGCAACGGCGATTTCACAATGCCTGCCGAATCTTTTCAGCCTGGAGATGTGGGGCGGGGCGACATTTGATACTTCGATGCGGTTCCTGCACGAAGATCCCTGGCAGCGCCTGCGCGCTTTACGCGAGCGGGTGCCGAACATTTGCTTCCAGATGCTTCTGCGCGGAGCAAATGCGGTTGGCTATGCATCATATCCCGACAACGTAATTCGCGAATTTGTGCGCGAATCTTACGCGCAAGGGATGGACATTTTTCGGGTGTTCGACTCGCTCAATTCGATTGAGAACATGCGCATTTCCCTGGACGCGGTGCTTGAGACAGGAGCAGTTTGCGAAGGAGCTATCTGCTACACCGGCGACATCTTTGACGAATCGCGGCCAAAATATTCGCTGAAGTATTACGTCGCGCTCGCAAAGCAACTCGAAAAAATCGGCGTTCATTTTCTCGCCATCAAGGATATGGCCGGACTTTGCCGCCCCTTTGCGGCGTTTGAATTGGTGAAACGTTTAAAGGAAGAAGTCGATTTGCCGATTCATTTTCACACTCACGATACGAGCGGTATCAACGCGGCATCCGTACTGAAAGCGTCCGAAGCAGGCGTTGATGTTGCCGATGGAGCAGTTTCATCCATGAGCGGCGGCACAAGCCAGCCGAATTTGAATGCGATCGTTGCGTCGTTAAAGAACACGCCGCGAGACACGGGACTCGATCTGGAAGCGCTGAATGAGTGTTCAGACTATTGGGAGACGGTGCGCAATTATTATGCGCCGTTTGATTCCGGACCAAAATCTGGATCGGCGCGTCTATACGAACATGAAATTCCGGGCGGGCAGTACACGAATTTGCGCGAGCAGGCAGTTGGGCTCGGGCTTGGCCAGCGCTGGCGCGAAGTCGAGAAGACCTTTGCGGAAGTGAATCAGCTTTTTGGCGACATCGTGAAAGTGACGCCTTCGAGCAAAGTCGTTGGCGACATGACACTTTTCCTGATGGCCAAGGAGATGAAGCCTGCTGACGTGCTGAAACTCGACGTGAACCACGATGTGCCGTTTCCTAATTCCGTAGTTGAAATGTTTTCCGGAGTACTCGGTATGCCGCCTGGCGGCTGGCCAAGGAAGCTGCAAAGAATTATTTTGCGCGGCGAGGAGCCGCTGAAAGGACGGCCCAGCGCGAATTTGCCGCCAGCGGATTTTGCTGCCGAAAGGGAACTGCTCGAAAAGAGAACAGGCCATCCGATTTCGAAAGAGGACCTGCTCAGCTATCTGCTCTATCCCGAGGTATTTACGAAATTTGATAAGTTCCGGCAGGCATATTCGGATGTCAGCGTATTACCCACGCTGGCGTTTTTTTATGGGCTGAAATCCGGAGAAGAAGTGACGATTGAAATTGAAGCGGGGAAGACGCTAATCGTCAAGTTTTTGACGGTGAGCGAACCGCATCCAGACGGTACGCGCACACTCTTTTTCGAATTGAACGGCCAGCCGCGCGAAGTGAATGTGCGCGACAGGGCGCTGCGGGTGGTTGAGCGAGCGCATCCGAAAGCGGATGTCGCAGATGCGGGACAAGTGGGCGCTCCCACGGCGGGTGTCATCAGTGGAATCGCCGTGCAGCCGAATCAGACGGTCGAGCGTGGTGCTAAACTAATGACGCTCGAAGCGATGAAAATGCAATCGAACATTTATGCGCCCATCGCGGGCCGCGTCGTAAAATTGCTCGTCGCTCCGGGGCAAAGTGTGGAAGCCAAAGATCTGCTGGTGACGATCGCGCCGTGAGCGCTGAACGACTTCGCAAACACGAACAATTTTCTTCGCGGTATCTGCGCAACTCGCGTGGCCTCGTTGTGTATCTCCCGCCGGGCTACGACGAGCAGCCCGAACGCCACTTTCCCGTTCTCTATCTACACGACGGGCAAAATCTTTTCGACGGCAGAACTTCGTATGTTCCAGGCATGGATTGGCACGTCGGCGATGCCGCGGATGCTTCCATCTTCGCGGGCCACGCCGAGCCGATGATAATCGTCGGCATTTATAACACAGGGAAGTCGCGCATTGGCGAGTACACACCCACGCGCGTGCCAAAGCTCGGCGGCGGGCGTGCCGATCGTTACGGAAAGTTTTTGCTCAACGAACTCATGCCATTCATCCAATCTTCCTATCGTGTCGAACGCGGCCCAGCGCGCACAGGAATCGGCGGTTCGTCGTTGGGTGGCCTCGTCAGTCTATATTTAGGTCTGCGAATGCCGGAAGCTTTTGGAAAAATCGCAGCACTTTCTCCGTCCGTCTGGTGGAATCATCGTGTGATTGTGCGATTCGCACAGACGAGCGTCCCTGAACCCCGGCCGCGTATTTGGCTTGATATCGGGACGCGTGAAGGCCCGCGCATTGTGGATGACGTGGAAATGTTGCGCGACGCGCTCGTACATAGGGGCTGGCGCCTCGGCGACAATCTTCATTATCAACGCGTCGAAGGCGCCGAGCACAACGAAGCGGCCTGGGCGCAGCGTGTACGGCCATTTCTTGAGTTTTTGTTTCCTGCGGGCTGATTGCGGCGTATACTGCGCGCCCTGAAGTTTCCAATGGAAAGCAGTGTGGGTCCCTGGTGGAGAAGAACCTAATGGCTGAGAGGCCCCTCACAATTCTCTGCGTAAGCTCCTACGAAAAAGGACAGGAATTTCTTCGCACGTGCAAACGCCTCGGTTGCCGCGTTTTACTTCTGACCGTGGAGAAACTTCGCAATGGCGATTGGCCACGCGAAGCGATTGACGAAATGTTTTTCATGCCGGAAGAGTTGCCGCTCGCGAGCCTGATCAACGCGGTGAGCTATGCTGCACGAAATCAAAAAATTGACCGCATCGTGGCGCTCGATGAATTTGACATGGAGAACGTCTCGGCTCTGCGCGAACACTTGCGCATTCCCGGAATGGGCCTGACGACGGTGCGCTATTTTCGCGACAAACTAGCCATGAGAGCACGCGCCAAAGAAGCAGGTGTACTGGTTCCGGAGTTTGTCCACGTTCTGAACTATGAAGATCTTCGCGAATTCATGGCGCAGGTTCCTACGCCGTGGCTGTTGAAGCCAAGGTCGCAAGCATCCGGAATCGGAATGAAAAAGATTCACGCGCCAGAAGAGCTTTGGCCCTGGCTGGAGCGGCTTGGCGACGATCAGTCTTCTTATTTGCTTGAGCAGTTTATTCCCGGCGGCGTGTTTCACGTGGACAGCGTGGTCAGCGAACGCGAAGTCCTTTTCGCGGAAGCGCACGTCTACGGTGCGCCACCTCTCGATGTCTCTCACGGCGGCGGCGTATTCACCACGCGCACGCTTCCGAGAGAAGCCGCGGAGACTCTTCAACTGAAAAACCTCAACAAAGAGTTGATGCACGTTCTGGGATTGATGCGCGGCGTCACCCACGCAGAGTTTCTGAAAGCGCATGACACCGGAAAAACTTACTTTCTGGAAATCGCCGCACGCGTGGGCGGGGCGTATATATCAGACGTTGTGGAAACCGCGACTGGAATCAATCTGTGGCGCGAGTGGGCCAAGCTGGAAGTCGGAGCAGGAAAGACGTCGTACGAACTCCCGCAAACGAGGCAAGATTATGCGGGTGTGATTCTGTCTTTGGCAAAGCAAGAACATCCCGACACTTCGGCCTACAATGATCCGGAAATTTCCTATCGCGTCAAAAAATATCATCACGCAGGATTTATTTTGAAATCAGCGCGGGAAGAACGCATACGCGAACTTCTTGATTCCTACGCGAAACGCTTCGGTGTCGATTTTCTGGCGAGCCAGCCAGTACCGGACAAGCCCACTTCCTGATTCCGCCGCGTCGCAGTGTCCAAAGTACAGTCCTGTAGCTGTCCCAAAGGGTAGTTACTTTCACGCACGATTTATTGATACGTTGTTTGCTGCGAACGCCGCAGGGGACTAAAGTCTCTTTTACCCCGGCAGGAAATCCGCATGGGGCCAATTGTCCCTTGGGAGATGTCCGATGTGGGGTAATCAAAAGAAGCCGGAAACGCCGCAAGTCGCGCCACCGGAGTCGAAAAATTTTCCAGCGAATCAGCCGCCGAAGACCGCTCCGGCGACTTGGGAGGGAACAAACGCTATGAGTACAGATGCTATGCGACCATTGGGTGCGACGGCGGATCGTGCGACAGCACGGCTCGGACCTAGCCTCCATGTGAAAGGTGAAATCTCCGGTAACGAAGATCTGTTGATCGATGGATCGGTCGAAGGACTAATTCAGCTCGATGAGCGGAAACTTACCGTTGGAGCCACCGCAAAGTTAACCGCCGACATCATCGCCCGCGAGGTAGTGGTGTACGGCAGCGTGAAAGGCAATCTTCGCGCGAAGGACCGGATTGAAATCAAGAAAGATGGCTCGGTGAATGGCGACCTGACGACGGCGCGCATCAGCATTGAAGACGGCGCGTACTTCAAGGGCTCCATCGAAATTGACAAGAGCGCCGAGAAAGAATCGGGCAGCAGCGCATTTTCTAAGTCCTCGGCGCCTGCCGCAGCCACGGCTGGACCCAAGACGATATAACTCCGTAGAAAAATCCAAGCTTTTTCGGCGGCGCGAATCCAAAGGTTCGCGCCGTCTCTCTTTTTCTTTACCTCACTCGACAGCTACCTAGTTAATACATTTCTCAACTTGACAAGTACACAATTGGGAGTATCTTGGTGTCGTTTTGGAGCAGTGTGGGGGGCTCCTGGATGAGACGACTCGATCGCCGGGCGCGGCATTCCGGCCGCCAGCGCCTCGTCCCCGTGGCTTGGCTTGCCGGTTTGTACGTTTTTATTGTGGGATGTGGAGGGGGAGCAGCGGACATTCAACCGCCGCCTCCCGCGCCGGATTTCTCTCTTGCGCTCTCTTCGTCGACAGTAACAGTCGCCCAAGGTGACACAAGCGGTGCCGTCACTGTTAGCATCGCGGCGCAAAATGGTTTTTCAGGCCAGGTGCAAGTCTCGCTCGGGACGTTGCCAAGCGGCATCGTTTCGAATCCTACTTCTCCATTTACCATCAGCGCAAGCAATCACGTGTCTTTGCTTTTCAGTGCGAGCAACAGCGCGGCCACGGGAACGGTCAATCTCATGGCCACAGGTTCAAGTGGCAGCCTCATTCATACGGCATCTCTTGGCCTGACAGTGCAGGGAAGTAACTCGGCGTCCTTACCGCGCAGCGATTACATTCGGACCAATACAGTTGCAATCTTGGACAATCCACCGGGCGAACCGCATCACCGTCATATGGTCTTTGACGCGATGCATCAGCAGCTCTTCGTGGCAAACCGCGCCAAAAATGCCGTTGAAGTGATCTCCTCGCAGAACGGCTCTAAGCTTGCGGAAATTGCTACGGCCGGAGCTTCAAGTGCCGATATCTCCCCTGAGGGAAAGGCAATTTGGGTCGGGTCCGTGACCCAGGCAATTTACGAAGTTGATCCAACGACGCTGCAGGTGCGCGCTGTGCACACCGTTACAGGACTAGCGCCGCTGCTCGGGACTGTGTTTGACCGGCCGGAAGAAGTCCTCGCCATGTCCAGTGGCAAAGCAATGGTTCGCATGCGCCAGTCTGCAACGCAAGAATCGCTGCTCGCACTGTGGGACCCAGTTGCAAATTCTTTTACCAACCTGACTTCAGCCGCTCCGCAAGTTTTCCAAAATGGCCTTGGTGTGGTGGCGAAATCCGGGGACGGCTCGCGTTTGTTTGTCACCGCCGCGGATTCAAGCGGCGAAGTAGCCCTATTCGATTCCAATGGGTCTGTCATCGTAGGTCCGCAGACTATCGGTGGCGGAAACACCTCATTTGCTGCCGCTAACAAGACCGGGAATCGCTTCGCCGTACTGTTTAATGGCGCGCAAGTGCAATTATTCGATCAATCTTTGAATCCTATTGGCATATACAGCGCCACGAATCCCTCTGGCATCGTTTTTTCACCGGATGGCGCGACTGTCTATGTCAGCGAACGGTTCGGCGGTGGGTTTGTTATTTCACTGTTGAGTGCTGGCAATCTCCAGTTTTTGAGCAGAGTTCCCGATATCCCTATTTCCGGACTGCCGACACAGCTCGAAGAATCCGACGACACAAAACTCCTCTTTGGAATGGCCAATCGCGGCGTCAGTTTTGTGGATGCTGCGGCAACTTCTTCATTGGCGCAGACTGCTCCGAGCTTTTCTGCTGCGCCGGTGGCTCAGCCATCCGGCGGACCAAATTCAGGAAGCACAAACACTGTTCTCACCGGCACGAATTTCGAAAACGGAGCGGCTGTGCAATTTGGCTCACAAGCCGCGAATGTGCAGAGCGGCGGCGCAACGCAGCTGCAGGTCACTTCCCCGGCCAGCACGGCGAGCGGTGCCGTGAATGTGTCTGCCTATTTCCAGAGTGGATGGGGCGCGTTTGCGCCGGACGCGTTTTCCTACGGACCGCAAATCCTGGAAATCTTGCCGAACGCTGGAAACAAGAATGGTAACGAATCGATAGCTATTTACGGTTACGGTTTTGGCTCGGACCCAAACAAGCTCACTGTGAAAATCGGAGGGACCGCTGCGTCAGTTCAGAAAATCGATCAAGTCGGCACGATTGCGACGTCGCTTGGTCTTGATGCGAGTTTTCCTTTTCCACTGCAACGCGTCACTCTACTCACACCGGCAGGAACAGCCGGGACGGCAGATGTCGTTGTGAGTTCGGCCGACGGTTCAACGACTCTGTCGCGTGGTTTCTCCTATTTGCAAAGCGAGCAGGTCTTCACCAAAGCGGGCCTTTACAAGTTTGTTCTTTATGACCAAAAGCGCCAGCACCTCTATCTCAGCAATATCGATCACGTTGATGTTTTCGATCTCGCATCCAGCCAGTTCTTGGCTGCGATTCAGCCGCCCGGCGGTCCGCCTCCCAACGCTGGATTGAGAGGCATCGCGCTCATGCCCGATAATTCGCAGCTGGTCATTGCGGATTTCGGTGCCCAAAGCGTTTACGTCATCAACCCCGATACTGCTTCCGGTAGCTCCTCTTTCGTTGGCGGTATTCCCGGCTACATAAACTCAGGGCCGTCTCGCGTGGCTGCCACAAGCACGAAAACTGTGTTTGTAGGAATGGGCGCCGAAGGCAACGCGCAAAATGGATGCAACGCATGCCTCGCGCAAATGGACGTCAGCACTTTTCCACCGACAGTTGCGCCTGCGACGCAGCAAGAAATCTCTTTCTTGACTGGCACACCTTTGCTGCAAGCAGACTCTACCGGTGACCACGTATTTTTTTCGTTCGTCTCGGCTCAGGGAGGGCCCGTTGCAGTCTGGGATGCTTCTTCTCCCGGACAATTCGAAACCCGGACTGCCAACGCGGCCGCAATCGACCTCGCCGTTTCCGCCGACGGCAACGCGTTCGCGGTGCGCGAGAATGCGCAGACTTCCATCCGTTCCGGAAGTTTGACTTTGCTCGGTACAGCCGCGGTCAGCGAACTCGAACGCATTCCTGGTCGCACAGAAGTTCCCGGCGCCGTGATGCATCCTTCAGGCTCACTCCTTTACGTTCCATTTTTGACTGGCCCAGCGCCAGCATTACCACCTGCGGTTAACCTTACAGGCGGTGTGGACATCTTAGACGCTCATACAGGAACACTTCGCCGTCGCATTTTCTTGCCGGAGTCGCTCGCCATGCTTTCCACCGACATCGACGGCCAGCACGGCAGCTTCCTTGCCATTGACGAAAACGGCCAGCGTATTTTTGCCCTGACAACTTCTGGCCTCACCGTTTTGCAACTCGCAACTGTCCCTCTCGGAATCGGCTCACTCAGCCCCGCGAATGGAAGCGCTTCCGGCGGAACAAATATCACGCTTCGCGGCAGCGGCTTCCAATCCGGCGCAAAAGTCACTATCGGCGGAAAAAACGTCGCGGCCGCTTTCAGAGACATGAACACGCTGAATTTCACAACGCCAGCGCTTACCGCAGGCGCGCAACAGCTCATCATCACCAATCCCAACGGAGAAACCGTGACGCTTGACGCGGCATTCACCGCAAATTAATCTCGCCCGCGATCGTTCTTCTTTTAGTTGGTTCTCCTCTAACCTTTCCTTACAATACGTCATCCAACGTGTACGCTCCGCCAGGCTCAGTAGCGTGCCATTTCACAGCGAAGGTAAAATCGTGCAAACCAAAAAACTTGGCAATTCCGATTTGCAGATCACGCCAGTAGGATTTGGTGCCTGGGCAGCAGGTGGCCCTGGCTGGGAATTTTCCTGGGGCCCGCAGGATGATGCCGACTCCATCTCGGCAATGCATCGAGCGCTCGAACTCGGCGTCAACTGGATCGACACCGCCGCAGTCTATGGCATTGGCCATTCCGAAGAAGTTGTCGCACGAGCGCTAAAAGAGTGGCGCGGTGCGAAGCCCTACGTTTTCACCAAATGCGTTCTGTGTTGGGACGCCAACGGAAAAATCACTCCGAATCATTCCACTGCTTCTATTCGTCAGGAATGCGAAGACAGCTTGCGCCGTCTCAATGTTAGCGTGATCGATCTCTATCAAGTGCATTGGCCGCCGCGTGACAACGGCCCGAGCCTTGAAGAAGCCTGGCAAACGATGGCCGCACTTCAAAAAGAAGGCAAAGTGCGCTGGATCGGCGTTTCGAATTTTGATGCTTCACAAATGCGCCGCGCCGAAGCAATCGCTCGCATCACTTCCAATCAGCCGCCGTACTCCATCATTCGCCGCGCCATCGAAGCCGAAATTTTGCCGCAGAGTGTGCAAAAAGGAATTGGCACCATTAGTTATGCGCCCATGGCTTCCGGTCTCTTAACCGGTGCAATGACGCGCGAGCGCGCCGCCGCTCTTCCTGCGGACGATTTCCGCACGCGCAATCCCGAATTCCGCGAACCAAAAATTTCGCAAAACATTGAGTTGGTTGAACGTCTCAGAAAAGTTGGAGCGCGGCATGGGCGCAGCCCGGGAGAAGTCGCCATCGCCTGGGTACTCAAGAATCCTGCCGTAACCGGAGCAATTGTCGGCGCACGCAACGCAAAACAAGCGGAAGGCGTCATGCGTTCCGGAGAGCTTAAGCTCTCGAACGAAGACATCGCGGAAATTGAAGGCGCCGCTGCGGCCGTCGCTCGTTAGCTCCCGCAACAAAAAAGAATCGAGGCACGTATGGATTTTGGATTAAAAGGGAAAATTGCCGTTGTTTCCGGCTCCACGGCCGGTATCGGTTTTGGAATTGCGGTTTCGCTTGCGCGCGAAGGCGCAAAGGTTATCGTGAACGGTAGAACTTCCGCTCGCGTCGAAGCTGCCATACAAAAACTGCGCGCGCTTGTTCCTGAAGCGGACGTCAGCGGAGTAGCGGCCGATTTGGGGAAAAAAGATGGCTTCACTTCTTTCGTAAAGCAGGTTCCTCACGCCGACGTGCTCGTGAACAACCTTGGCATCTTTGAAATAAAGCCGTTCCTGGAAATTCCGGATGAAGACTGGCAAAGGTTTTTTGAAGTGAACGTCCTCAGCGGCGTGCGGCTCACGCGTCATTATCTGCCGGGCATGCTCAAGAAAAATTGGGGCCGCGTCATCTTCATCTCCAGCGAATCCGGCCAGCAAATTCCGGTTGAGATGATTCACTACGGTATGACCAAAACGGCGCAGATCGCCGTCGCTCGCGGAATTGCGGAATCCGTCGCTGGCACCGGAATAACCGTCAACTCCGTTCTCGTTGGGCCGACTGCATCGGAAGGCGCCGCCCAATTCGTCGAAACCATGGCAAAACAAAGAGGAATCACAGTCGCTGAAGTCGAGAAGGAATTTTTTCAGGTTGCGCGGCCCACTTCGCTGCTCAGGCGCTTTGAGACCACCGAAGAAGTCGCAGCCGTTGTGGCGTTCGTGGCCAGCGATCAATCCATCACGATCAACGGTGCCGCCGTTCGCGCGGACGGCGGCGTGGTGCGCAGTATTTTGTAATTGTGGGTTCAGGCCCGCAGATAATCCGGCTTCCAGTTCCGCACAAGCCGCTTGATTTGCTTGCGGTCTCGCAGATTTTCCGCTAGTACTTTGCGAGCGAGCGCTGGCAGCTCCGCGTCACTCGCGAATCTCAGGGAGACCAGTTGGCTTACGGAGAATTCTTGAATGCGAGGTTTCAAGTCATCTGGCAAAAGCCGGGCAAATCGCATCCGCTCTTCCAGCCGGATCACGCGATCCTGCACCGTCAGTGCAAAAAGCCGTGCGCAGAACAGGGACGCGAGTAATCCTACTGCTAAAATCACTCCCGCGAATCCATCTGCCGAAAAATGCGAAGTCCACAGCCGGTAACACGCCCAGAGAAAATTCAGAGCAAGGATTGGCAACGCAACGTAGTGAAACAAGGGGAGAATTCTTCCATGATTCGAATAACTCTGTTCATTCATCGAGACACCCTCCAAACTTGTGTAACATTATTGATGCGGAGTGAATCAGATTCGTTACGATGGAACGTTTTGTCGCAAATCGGTAAAACCCCTATAGCGAGCCGCTACCCGGCGAGCTGCACCGGATTGGATCAAGAACATGCCAAAAGCTTATTGGTCAGGAAAATTGATTGCGGAAAGCGATGTGTGCATTGTTGTGGAAGGGAATCAATATTTTCCCGTCGAGGCTGTCAAACAAGAATTCTTGCGGCCGAGCGCGCACACGACGATTTGCCCCTGGAAAGGGACCGCTCACTATTACCACATCGAAGTGGACGGCTTGCAAAATCAGAATGCCGCTTGGTATTACCCGGAGCCAAGCGACGCCGCGAAACAAATCCGCGATCGCATTGCGTTCTGGAAGGGTGTCCGCGTCGAAGCGTAATTTCGTTCGAGTCTACTTCGCGCTCATCTCATTCTTGAACACAGCGCCGTCATGCATCACAAAGTGAACTTTTTTCAGCTCGCTGATGTCCTTTAAAGGATCGCCGCTCACGGCCACCACATCTGCAAACGCACCTGGCGCGATCACGCCGATTTCACCTTTCATATCCAGCAATTCCGCAGCACGCGAAGTGGCTGACTGAATTGCACCCATCGGCGTAAATCCAAACTTTGTCATGTACGTGAACTCTTCCGCCATCAGTTCCGTCCACGGAATTCCGCCAATGTCCGTGCCGAACGCAGTTCTCACTCCCGCCTTCGCTGCCTTCTGCAAAGAGATTTCGTGATCCGAAGCGCGTTTGCGGTCACGCATTCCTGCCGGAGTATTTTCTTGCGCCCAATCGCCATAATAAGGGGCCATCGTCGGGCAGTACCACGTGCCTTGCTTTAGCATCTGAGCAATGTGCGCGTCGGTCAGCGTGAGTCCATGCTCGATCGAATCGCAGCCGCCATCCAAAGCACGCTGCAATCCGATTCCGCTGTACGCATGGCACGCAACTTTCTTTCCCCACCCGTGCGCTTCATCCACAATCGCTTTCAACTCTTCGACTGTCAGCGTCGGCTGCGAAACAAGCTCGCCATTTTTTCCGACCCACGAGCGATGAGTCATGTACACCTTGATCCAGTCCGCGCCATGATCCAGTTGTTCGCGCGCCGCTTTGCGCGCTTCCACCGGGCCATCAATAATCTGTACTCCCTTCGGCATCACAAGCTCTGGCGCATAGCCTTCTAGGTTGTAGCCGCCAGTCGAAGAAATTCCGCGCGTCGAAGCAAAAATTCGCGGGCCAGGAATCGTGCCTTCTTCAATCGCTTGCTTGATTTCCACGTCGCCGTAGCCCGCGCCTTCCGTCTCCAGATCGCGAATCGTCGTAAACCCCTGTTCCAGAGCGCGCCGGCACGCAAACGTTGCCCGTGCAGCCCTTAACGCGATTCCCGCTTTCAAAATGTTCGCATCGTATCCGCCTTTGTTCGGGTCTTCGCCCCAAAGAAAAATATGCGTGTGCGAATCAATCAAGCCGGGCAAAACGGTTGCGTTCGATAGGTCAATCACTTGCGCGTCGGACGGAATCGCTTCTCCCGCAGCGGAAACCCTTTCGATTCGCTTTCCACGCACAAAAATCAGCTGATTCTTTCGCGGCGCATCGCTTGTCCCGTCAATCAGGCTGCCTGCGCGAATTACAATCAGTCCGCTCGAGTCTTTCATCGCGGATTGTGAAACGGCCGCCCCACACCACACCAGCGCGGCCAAACAAGCTAGAAACAGTTTGCGCATCATCTCCTCCCAAATTTTCCTGGATAAGCTCGAATGAAAGCCAAATTCCAGCCCTTACGCTACGGCGCTGGATGCGGAAGGCGCGTCGGTGTCGGAAAGCACATCTTTTGCGGCAGCCTGGTAGCGCACGAGCAGCATCGTTAAGTCGTCCGCCTGGCGCGCGCCACGCACGAAATTTTCCACGGCTTCGAGTATGCACTTTTGCAAATGGTCCAGCGGCACGTCGTTTTTGTCGTCTAGCACTTCAGCGAGCCGCTGCATTCCGAACATTTCATCTTCCGGATCCATCGCTTCGGTCACGCCATCACTGAAGAGAACGAGAGTGTCGCCGGGTTCAAGTTTCAAACATGCTGCGGTGTACTCTGCTTCCGGAACGAGGCCGACCGGGTACGATCCTTCCGTAAACGGAGTTTCCGCTTTTCCATTGCGAATCAGATACGGTGATGGATGGCCGGCGTTGATGAATTCGAGGTGCCCGTTGCCGTCCATGACGCCGAAAAATATCGTCGCGTAGCGGCCCACTTCCGCGTGATCGCAAAGAAAACGATTGATGTGATTGAAAACGCGCGCAGGGTCGTAGCCGAGCGTCAAGCCGGAGAGAGCCCCCTGCAACATTGTGGTCAGCAGCGCGGCGCCCAGGCCTTTCCCGGAAACATCCGCAATGAGAAACGCAGTGCGTCCATCCCCCATCGGAAACACGTCGAAGTAATCTCCGCCCACCGAAAGACAGGGGAAATTGCAACCCTTCACGTCCAGGTACGGATATTTCCGGAGGGCGCGTGGCAAAAGCGCCTGTTGAATGTCGCGCGCAATATTTATTTCTGCCTCAAGCCGCTGCCGCTCGCGTTCACGTTCCACAAGCCGCGCGTTATCCAGCGTGCCAGCGGCATCTGCGGCAAGAGCGTCTAAGATTTGGCGGTCCAGTTTCGAAAACGCAGCCGGCCTGCGCGAATCCAGGTAAACAACTCCCAGAAACTGCCCGCGACTGATATCCATAAGCGATTCATCAGAGCTGGCGCGCGCCACTGAATAAAGTGGAATCACCACTACCGCGCGCAGTCCTTGCGCCACGATGCTCTGCGCTTCCTGCAGATTCATTTCTGCCTGGGCCAAATCTTCTGTGATGACTGCCGATTGCTGCTTCAGCGCCATCTGAATCGCAGTTTGGCTGGGCGAAAGGCTTTCCGGTGGCAATCGCATCCCGCCGTTTTTTCGCGCGAGCCGCACACTCAATTTCCCAACGTGATCGGATTCCAGAAGCAGGCCGCGATCTGCGTTCGTCACGGAAATCGCATGATCCAGCATTTTTCCCAGCACGGAATCAAGAGGAAGTTGCGAATGGAGCAGCGTCGTCGCTTCGAGCAGCAAATTCAGCTTGTTCAATCCGCCGGAAGATTGATCCGCGCTCGTCATGTGCTCGATTCGCGTCAGGAACATTGGAATCGATTCGTCGCCGGACGTTTCCGAAGAGCGATAAATGATTTCGTAGGAATCCTCGAGACCGAACGTAATGACGTCGCCATGCTGCAATTCGCGGCTCTCCGTTTTTTCGCCGTTCACGTAAAGCCCGCGCCGCTGGCCGCGATCTTCGATATAGAATTTGTTCGCTTCGCTGACGATCGCGGCGCAATTGCGCGAGATGCGGCGATCGTTCAATTGAAGGTGATTACCCGTTTCCGCGCCGCGCCCGATAAAGAAAGGCGTTTGCGTAACGCGCACGTAACGCTTGCCGCCGTCGTTGGAGTGGACTTCAAGAACCGACTCGTTGATAGGAAGCGCTTCCGTCATGGCTTTTTCGGCCTGATTGTAGCACGCGCCAGCAGCCGCGCACGCGCAGCGTGCTGATTTGAGATACCGTCTTTTGAACTGCTTGCAGCGCAAAGCTCCGCTCGGCAAAATGCTAAAGAACCCTGAATTGAGGCGTCCCCTTGCGAAAGTTCATTTACCTGAGATCTCTTTTTGCATCTGCTTTCGTTTTTACACTTTTCGCGTTCCCTGCTTTTCCGCAGCAATGCTCCCTTGCGCCGAAATCCCCGAAGCTCGGCGAAACCGTGCGGATTACGTGCGTAGGAGAAGCCGACTCGGCAAAATGGAATGACCGCACGATTCGTCTCTTCCTTCAGCAGGACGGAAAGGAATTTGGCCTGATGCCGGTCTCCGTAAAAGATTCTCCCGGGCCAGCCTCCATCGATATTCTGTCAAAAGAAGGGAAGCCGCTGGAGACCGAAAAAGTTCTTGTCCTCCAGACACACTTTCGCTCCGAAAACGTGAATCTCAGTGCAGACATCGAAGCGCTTCGTTCCACTCCGGAAGAAATAAAACTCCTCACCGATTTTCGCAACAACGTCTCCGACTCGCGCTATTGGCAGGACCCGCTCGCGCCGCCCGTCGACGGATGTGTCACGTCCCCTTTCGGCGTAAAACGCATGCATAACGGAAAACCGACCGGTGAATTTCACGGCGGAGTCGATCAGCGCACTCCTGCCGGTGAACCGATTCGCGCTATCGCTGACGGAAAAATTATTTTTGCGCAAAAATTCAACGTGCTCGGCAATGCGGTCGGCATTGATCACGGCCAGGGACTTGGCTCCATGTATCTCCACATGTCACAGCTCGCTGTTTCCTCCGGCGCTCTCGTTAAAAAAGGAGATGTCCTCGGTTACGCAGGCTCGACCGGCAGGTCTACGGGCCCGCATCTCCATTGGGTGCTCTACGCAAACGGAGTAAACGTGAATCCCGCGCAGTGGGTGAAATTCACTTCGTGTTCGCGGCCTCCGAAAAAGAAATAATCCCGGTTGGATGGTTTCCTGCCTCCTGTGCTTGGCCGTTCTCTAGTGCTTTTGCATTATTGCTGCTTCTTCTCGCTCCGTTCTAAAAACTCAAATACCTAAATTAGCCGGAGTCCGTTCCGGCTCGGCAGTCAGGGGTGGCTGCTCAAATTCCGCGTCGGGTGCTGACCGGAACAATCGAATAGTGAAAGAGGCTCAACGATGAAGTTGTCGTCGAAATGGGCGTGGGTTGTGGCGTGCGCACTTATCTTTTCATTTTCATCTTACGCGCAAGAAACCACGGGGAGTATTCGTGGAACGGTTCTCGATTCAAGCGGTGGAACAGTTTCCGGAGTCAGTGTTAGCGCTACGCAAATTGAAACGGGCCTTCAGCGCAGCGTCACGACCGATTCCAGCGGCGCCTACGTTATTCTGGCGTTGCCTGTTGGCCACTACCGCGTCGAAGCCGAAGCCAAGGGCTTCCAAAAATTTATTCGCGATCGCGTCACACTTGACGTCAATCAGAACGCTGACCTCTCCTTTCACCTCGTGGTTGGCGGAGCGTCGTACAAAGTGGAAGTAAATTCCGATGCGTCGCTGATTGAGAGCACGGCCACAAGCCTCGGCAAAACGGTGCAGGAGCGGGAAATTCTCGACCTGCCCCTCAACGGTCGAAACTTTACTCAACTCGGAGTGCTTCAGCCCGGCGTCGTCCCCATCACTCCCGGACTCGCCACCGCCGGCGGTTCATTGCGCGAAGGCCAGGCCTACGCCGTAAACGGCCAGCGCCCCGAGTCCAACAATTTCCTGATTGATGGCGCAGACAATTTCAACGGCGTGGACGGCGGCTACGTGATGGCGCTTCCGGTAGACGCCATCTCTGAATTTCGTATTCTCACGCACACTGCAAACGCCGAATTCGGCCACAGTACAGGTTCGACGACCAACATCATTACGCGTTCCGGAACCAACAGCTATCACGGCGCGCTCTGGGAATTCATTCGCAATGACGCGTTCGATGCCAAGAGTTTTTTTGCGCAGGACGTGGAACCGCTGAAACGCAATCAGTTCGGCGGAACGTTTGGCGGGCCGGTCAAGCACGACAAAACATTTTTCTTTCTTTATTACGAAGGCTTGCGCAATCGCCAGGGAGAAACCACAGTCGCTACTGTTCCCACCCTGGCGGAACGCGGCGGCGATTTCAGCGAACTCTGTCCGATGGGATTCAACGCAGGCGGAGTCTGCAATGACCCTGATCCGAGCCACGGCCATCAGATCTATAACGTTTTCGTCCCTCCGCACACTCCTCCGCAACCAATTCCGTTCAATCAATTGCCGGGCATCAATTCCATTTCGCAAAATATTCTTGCGTTCTATCCGCTGCCGAACCTGGGTAACAACCAGTTCGTCACAACGCAATCCAAGCCGCAAAATGGCGATCAGTTCGGCGTCCGCTTCGATCATTACCTCACGAGCAAGGACACGCTCAATTTTCGCTACAGCTTCAATCAAGGAAACGTCACCGATCCTCTCTCGACATCCGGCGCAAACGTTCCCGGATTCCCCGTCGGCGAAGATCAACGTGCGCAGAATTTCGTCGCAACGGAAACGCACACTTTTTCGCCATCGCTCGTTGGGCTCGTTCGCTTCTCTTTTCTCCGCAATAAATTTCTCTTCGACGAGCACATCAACCACACCGATCTCGCAAGCCTCGGTTTCAGCTATTCGCCTTCGCTCGACGTCGCAAGCGGGCCTCCTTTCGTCCAGGTCGCCGGTTTTGCGTCTGTCGGCGATCCGATTACCGGTCCGCGCAACAGCTACCAAAACACATTCGATCTCAACGGCTCGTTCACCTGGATTCGCGGGCGCCACGAACTGAAATTCGGCGGCGGCTATGGGCACGATCAAATCAATGTGCTGCAGGGGATCGCAACCAATGGATTTTTTGTTTTCGTCAACGCGCCGCTTACAAATCCGTTTGCAAGTTTTCTAATCGGCCAGCCGATTTTCTTCCTGCAAGGCAGCGGAGATTTCGGCCGCGGCTTGCGCGGAAATAATTTGAATGCGTACGCGCAGGACACATTCAAGATTTCTTCGCGTTTCACTCTGAATTACGGACTGCGCTACGAAATTCCGTTTCCCTACACCGAAGTCAAAAATCGTGCCAATCTCTTCGAGCCCGGCGTTCAGTCCATCGTTCATCCGGAAGCGCCGGCAGGGCTCGTCTATCCCGGTGACCCCGGAGTTCCGCGCGGCTTGATCCAAACGAAAAAAGATGCATTCGCTCCGCGCATCGGTCTTGCGTGGGATCCAACCGGCAGCGGAAAGTGGCGCGTCACTTCGTCTTACGGAATTTTCTACGATCCTTTTTACACGGGTCAGGGCGGTCCGTTGCAAGATCCGATCAGCGCACCGCCGTATTTGCAAACGGCGCAGATCAACGTCCCAAATTTTGCCGATCCGTACGCGGGCTTGCCGCCTCCAGTAAATGGTTTTACGCAGCCGATGACTCTGTTGGTGCTCAACAAAGATCTCAAACTGCCCTACGCGCAGGATTGGAACCTGAATTTCCAGCGTGCGTTCGGGAGCGATTGGCTTTTTGAAGCCGGCTACATCGGAACGAAAGGCACGCACCTGCCGCGCTTCATCGAAGGAAATCCAACCACATTTGAACCAGGTGACACTTCGCAGACCGATGCAGATCGCCGCCGACTTTATTCCGGCTGCACTCGCACGGACACCAATCCGTGCACATTTTCTTCGGTTGGCGAAATTGCCGGCACCACAAACTCCAGCTACAACGCACTGCAAGCGAGTCTAAAAAAACGCTTCAGCCACGGACTGTCATTCCTTGCGTCGTACACCTACTCGAAGAGCATCGACGATGTTTCTTCGTTCAACATCACTGGATCCGCTTCGCAGAGCACCGCCGGCGAAAACGATCTCGCGCAAAATCCGTTCGACCTTGGCGCCGAACGCGGCCGCTCGATGTTCGATGCGCGGCACCGTTTCGTGATCAGCTATCAGTGGAATCTTCCATTCTTCGAAAAAGCTGAAGGATGGAAGCGCGTCGCCCTCGGCGGCTGGCAAGTGAACGGCATCACGACGTTTATGAGCGGAACGCCGTTCACGGTTTACGATTCTGCCGGTGCTTCGCTGCAGGGCGGCGCTCCGGAAATTTCAGGATTTCCGAGCGATCGGCCAAACGTGATCGGCGACTTCACCAAGGGCACTTGTCCGAATCCGGGGGGGCAGCCATTTCAAGCCGGCACTCCGAACTGCTGGATCAGTCCGGATGGTTTTCAGCGGCTCGATCCAATTGCCGGTGCAGGACAATTCGGAAATGCGGGCCGCAACATTGCGCAAGGTCCCGGATTCCAGCAGTGGGACTTTTCGGCGCTCAAAAATTTCCGCATTACCGAAACCAAGACGATCCAGTTCCGCGGGGAACTTTTCAACATTTTCAACCATGCGAATCTGGGACTCCCGGTGAACGATATGAACTCGTCGAACTTCGGACAGATTCAAACATCGCAACCGGGCCGACTCGTGCAGTTCGCGCTGAAGTTCCTTTTCTAGGAATTGCTTCAGCGAGTGGCGGAAGCGAGACGACGGCTGACGTACTCGGTGACATAGAAGTCGAAGAGTTCGTCGAGGCGACGGGTGATCGGGCCGGGAGCGACGGCAATTTTTTGACCTGCGATTTCGCCGACTGCGATCAGATTGCGGTTCGTCGATGAAATAAAAACTTCATCTGCGTTCGCAAAATCTTCCGGCTTCAATGTTTGTTCGACGACGGAGATTCCGGCTTCGGGCGCGATTTCCATCAGGATGCCGCGCGTGACTCCTTCGAGACAGCCTGAGGCGAGCGGCGGCGTACAAACTTTTTCGCCCTTCACGACGAAGATATTTGCGGCGGTACATTCGGCGACTTCGCCGCGTTCATTGAGCAGCACAACTTCGTCAAATCCCTCTTTTTGCGCTTCGGCGAAGGCCCAGACATTGGGCAGCCACGAAATTGTTTTGACTCCCGCCAGCGCTGAGGCGGCGTGGCGGCCATGCTCGCGCAGCGCGAGCCGCACGGGTTCGCGATATTCGGGCAACGGCGCGGTGTAAATCACCAAATCCACTTCTGGCATTTTTTCCTCACTGCGCCAGGCACCAATCTGGTTGTAGATCAGATAGATGCGAGCGCAGCCTTCGCTGACTTTGTTGGCGCGAATGACTTCCTGCAAATGCACGCGAACTTTGGGGCCGGTTTGCGGCAGCGGCAAACGAATGATGGCGGCGTCTTTTTCGAGGCGGCGCCAGTGGCGTTCGTAACCGAACGCCTCGCCTTTAACGATGCGAATCGTGGTGAAAAGCCCCCAACCGCAGATGACACCGGCCTGTCCCGGAGAGAGACGGGAGTCTTCGATGGGCATGAGTTTGTCGTTATGAAAGATGTGGCGATGGATCAAGAGAGTTCCTCAATATGCTTTCTTTTCGATTGTATACCCGGTAAGACGTGGCGAGGGGAGGCACGGGACGGTTTTGAGCTGGGGTACACCCCCGGTGCTTTTGTATGAGTATCAAAATACAGGAGTTGTTTGTCGGGGGTTTTGTAAGAGTGTGAAAAGGCAAGAGTTAGTGTTTGGAGGTTTGTGGCAACAAAGAATTTTGCTGACGCTAAACGCAACCCGGCAGGTTCGCGATCAGGAAGATGGATATGAGACAGCGGTAAAAGAGACATGAGTCATCCCGCAAAAGCTGCGAGTCATTTTCGACCATGCTAGATCATTTCGCGCAAGGAGATAACTGGCCAATGCGACGGATTGAGTGCAGGTGGCCGGCGAATGGCAATTGTGAGAACAGGTGTATTTGCTCACTTGGAAATTGGGCAGAAGCGCCGGCAGCAAGAGCTTGCCGAGCGTGAGAGCATGGCAGGCGCGAAAACCTGGAGATGATTTTGAGCGAAGCTACGACGAGATTGGACAAACAGGAAGCGGCGACTGCGGCGCTGCATGGCAAAGGGCGGCGGCTGGATGGCGTGGATGTGATTCGCGGGCTTTGCATCATGAATGTGGTGCTGCATCACACGAACATTCGGATTCATTTTGCGGAGAGTTCGCTGGGTGCGTTGCTGCCGAAGACGGCGATCAACGCGCTGTTCTGGACGGGCGATTATGCAGTGAAGATCTTCTTTGTGATCTCGGGATTTCTTATCACCAGCTCGATTCTCGGCAGATGGAATGAGTTGCAGAAGATAGAGTGGAGAAAGTTCTACGGAATGCGGTTTGCGCGAATCGCGCCTTGCCTACTGGCGCTGCTGGTAATTTTGAGCGCATTGCATTTGGGCAGACTAGACGGGTTCACGATAAATCCGGACAGAGCAAGTTTGTGGAGAGCGTTGATCGCAGCGCTGACGTTTCACATCAACTGGCTCGAAGCGCATGTGGGATATTTGCCAGGATCGTGGGACGTGCTTTGGTCGCTTTCGGTGGAGGAGACGTTCTATCTGGCGTATCCATTACTGTGTCGTTTTGTGAGGAATCGATTCGTGTTGTTAGCAATTGGAGCGGCGCTGATCGTCGCGGGGCCGTTCGCGCGGGCTCATGCGTTCAACGATATTTGGTATGACTATTCGTATTTGGGCGGGATGGATGCGATTGCGATTGGATGTGTGACAGCGATTGCGGCGCGCTCGCAATGGATCCAGAGAGTTCCTCGATGGGTTTTGGTTACTGCCGGAGTTTTGCTTGTCAGCATGGCTTGGTTCCGTGCCATTGCGATGAAATTGGGAATTTCCTACAACGGACTGGACGTGACCGTTCTGGCGATTGGCGCAGCGCTGGTGATTCTGGCGATTACGCGCTCTGAGGCAAGTGGGGAAGAGAAAAGTTGGCTGAGCGGAGGCGGAACGGCAATTGTCCGCTGGTATGGGTGCAATAGTTATGAAATCTATTTGACGCACATGTTTGTGGTTTTGTGGGGAGTGCAGATTTTTCTGTGGCGGAAGATTTCGATCAACGCGGCTCCGATTTGGTTTTTGGGAATTCTGATTGTTGCTGGTTTGTTGGGCGAAGTGGTGGCGAGATTCTTTTCCGAACCCATGAATGAATGGCTGCGGAGAAGATTCGGCTTGGGGAGGGCTGTGACTCGCTCGGGGTAGAGTAGGGCTTCATCAGGTTTTTCTTAACACAGAGGTCACAGAGCGCACTGAGAAGAGGGAGGGAGAAGCCTATGCCGAAAGTTGCTCGGCCAAGACAACGAATTCGGACAATCCTTCTTTTGATTCGATGGCTGCCGGGTCAGCCGTGCTGATTCGCGCGAGTTTACGGCTCTTTTCATCTTGCCACTGAGCAATAGTCGTGCATGGGACCACGCCTCCGCATGGATAGTTGCTGTTTCTTTCAAGATCATCGAAGCTGACGACGGGAACCTTTTCGAGAATCGTGTGCTTACGGCCTTCTGCGTCCACGAATTCGCACTCTACCCAACCGGGTTGATGGTCATCCAAGAAACGCACGATTTGGACCGCAAGTAATCGCATGTGAATCTTCGGATGAACTATATCAATGCGAACCAGTTTGCATGATGCGAATTTTTGCACCAAGCCAGGCGGTTGGCAGCGCGCCGATAATCAGCGAGACCGGATACCAGTGCGGGCCGAGTGAAGGAACACGGTTCCATGTCACCACGGCGCCGATGGTTGCGAGGACCAGGCCGATTGCTCCGCCGATGAGGGCATGTTTCATCGGTCGCGTGGGTGCCAAACGCGCGGTGATATAGCTGCCGATGATGCCGTATATGGTGCGATAGATGGTGGCCCAGATGAGGGCCGAACCGGGAGTGTATTCGCCGAGAGGCGGATAGAAATGCATCCAATGAAGGACTGCGTCGGTTGTGAGAGTAATGACGATCACGACGACGAAGCCAGCGAAGACCGCGAGAATGCTTTTCCCTGTAGTGCTTTGACCTGGAGTTTCGCTCATTGACCTGAGTCTCCTTATGTGTGAGAAATTGGCCGCAAAGTATCACGAAACCCGGAACGAGCGCGCTCCGAAGCGGATGCGTTTGCGGCCAATATGCTTGGGAATAGCTTCCGCTTACGAGGCGGAAGCACCTTGCGAATTTTCCTGCACTCCGCCCGCAGTGAGCAGATCCTCGAGGCGGTTGTAGCTCGCTTCGACGCCGCGCGCCATGCCGGTTTTGATGACCATGTCGCGAATTTCGCGCGATTCGAAAAGCGACGTGGTGGTGAGCGTCGTTTTGCCGTTTTCCTCCACGAGAACGGTTGTGACCAACGATTCAGTCGGATAGCCATCCATCAGTTCGGTGCAGACAATTCGCCCGGGGCGCGCGAATTCGCGGCAGACACCGCCCGTTCCGAATTGCTTTCCGTCTGTGTGGCGCCATTCGTAGCGATATCGGTCGCCCACCTTTGCAGCGACATCGCAGACGACCATTTCCCATCCTGGCGGGCCGAGCAGCCAGCGCTTGAGATATTCCGGCCTTGTGAATGCTTCAAAAACGAGGTGGCGCGGGGCATTGAAGACTCGCGTCAGGACAATCTCCCGATCACCCGGTGTGGTTACTTTTAGTCCCATTGCTTCGGTCATTGCTTGCTCCTTCTAGCGCTTGCTGCGCCGTCGATTTTTTTGCTGGATTTTCATTTCATCGAGAAGGGCATCGAGGCGCTGGAAATTGCCCTCCCAGAATTCTCGGTAGCGTTCGAGCCAGTTGGTGGCCTCTGCCAGGGGCTGCGCGGAAAGACGGCGAGGGCGGCGCTGACGGTCGCGGCCGCGCGAGATGAGGCCTGCGCTTTCGAGGACGCGAAGGTGTTTGGAGATGGCGGGCTGGCTCATGGAGAAGGGCTTCGCGAGTTCGAGGACTCCTGCTTCGCCGCGAGCGAGGCGGGCGAGGATGGCGCGGCGCGTGGGATCAGCGAGCGCGGCGAAGATGGCGTTGAGGCGGCCAGTTTGGTTTGCTTGGGTCATTGCATAACTCACAGGTTGTACAACCGAATGGTTATATAATAAGAGAAACGTGTCAAGGGAAATTTTGTGAGAGAAATGTTCCCAATCCTACGCGAGCAAGCTAAACAGGGAATTGCTTTTGAGAGCCAGGATCAGGCGAGCTGGACGGCCGGACTTTGAGCGGGCCGGTTGTGCAAGCCCAAGCGGCGATTGATGGCACGCGCTGCGAAGAAACCGATCACTACACCAAGCATTGCACCGAACGGAGTACTTCCCAAAAGGATCAGAATGCCGAGCGAGTTCTGCGGCAGGTGACCGGAGTTTTGCAGTTTTGTCAGCAACAAGATGCCGCCGATGGAGGCGGTTATCGAGAGCACCAAGCCGGCGGTGGAGCAGCAGAGCAGGTAGGCCGAGAGAAAGCGCCGCGATTTCGAAACGCAGAATGCAACACCTAACGCGACGCAGAGCGACCAGAGCGGCAGAATCAGGATAAAGAAGATGGGCACGCAGCGATTATAGCAACGAAGGGAAGACTCGGCTCAACATACCATCGGGGCGAGCTTACTTGGGCGTGAGCTCGATTTTGCAGGTGCCGTAACCGCCTTGCTTCATGGCGTCCTGAGCTTTGGCCACTTGTTCGGCGCGTTGGTGTTCTGCGGCGGATTCTTCGAGATGGACCTGGATGGCGCGAGCTGACCAGGTTGGACGTACAATACTTTCGAATTCAGGAGGCTGCCATGCGCCGCGCTTGCTCCGTTTTGTTGTTTGCACTGATGTTCGCACCCAGTTTTGTTGGGCAAAGTGCGCCGAAGGAATCGTTGCTAGTGCTTTCCAAGCATGACCACACGCTGGCGATTGTTGATCCGGCGACATTGAAGGTGGTGGCGCGGGTGCCGGTGGGAGATGACCCGCATGAAGTGATTGCGACAGCGGATGGGAAGGCGGCGTACGTTTCGAATTACGGCGGCGGAGGTGCGGGCGCGCTGCACACGCTGGCGGTGATTGATCTGGTGAATCAGAAGGCGCTGGCGCCGATTGATTTGGGGGCGTTGCGCGGGCCGCACGGGCTGGATTTTGCGGGCGGGAAGGTTTGGTTTACGGCGGAGGCGGCGAAGGTGTTTGGGAGCATTGATCCGGCGAGCGGGAAAGTGGATTTTGTTTTGGGGAGTGGGCAGAACCGCACGCACATGATTTATGTGACGCAGGATCTGAGTAGGATTTTTACTTCGAACATTCAGTCGGGGACGGTGAGTATTTGGGAAAAGGTGCGGCCGAGTCTGCCTTCGGGACCACCACCACCGGCTGGCGGGCCTGCGCCGGGACCGTTTCCGGCGGAGTGGAGCCAGTCTTTGGTGGAAGTGGGAGCAGGGAGCGAAGGGTTTGATGTTACGCCGGACGGTAAAGAGCTTTGGGCGGCGAACTCGCAGAAGGGAACGATCGCTGTATTGGACATCGCGGAAAAGAAAGTGGCGCAGACGATAGAGGCGAATGTGCGTGGTGCGAACCGTTTGAAGTTTACGCCAGATGGGAAGATGGCGCTCGTTTCGAGTTTGAATGGGGCAGATGTGGCTGTGTTTGATGTGGCGGGGCGGAAAGAAGTGAAGCGGATTCCGGTGGGTCATGGGGCGGCGGGAATTCAGATGCAGCCGGATGGGGCGCGAGTGTTTGTGGCGTGTACGCCGGATAATTATGTGGCTGTGATTGATTTGAAGACGCTGGCGGTGACAGGGAAGATTGATGCCGGCGGGAATCCGGACGGAATGGCATGGGCCGCTCAGCATTAAAGCGCGTCCGTTGTGCTGCAACAAATGTCGGGCAAATGTGTTCATGGTCTCAAGAGCAATTCGGGTGAAGCAAAAATGTACGGAATTGTTATTGGGATTTTAGCGTGTGCCATATCTATCCCCGGCTTTGCGCTGGCGCAGGCTCAAGCCAGGATTTCATCGGAAGACGTGCTGGCAAGGGCTGTGGAAAGCGCGCGGATTACGCGGGACGAAGGACAGCTGAATTCGTTGAAAGCGGAATTTGAGAAGCGAGTGGCACAGAACAATTGTGAAGCGCGTTGTTATTACGAGCAGGCGCGGGTGCAACTCTATTTGTCCGATGTTTTCGATCTACGGAAAGACAAGAAGCAAGCTGCTGCGGCAACAGACCGTGGGATTGATACGGCACTGCATTCGTTGCAAATGAATGAGAAATCGGCGGACACGCATGCATTGCTCGCCGATTTGTACGCGCATCGGGTCGGTTACGGCGGGATGTTTGCGGGGCCAAAATATGGACCGAAGATTAACGATGAGGTTGTGAAGGGCATCGCTCTCGATGACAAGAATCCGCGCGTGTTGGCCAGCCAGGGGCGTAGATTCTTGATGGCCCCGAAGATGTTTGGCGGCGATGTGACAAAGGCGATTGAAACTTTTCAAAAGTCGCTGGAGCTGGACGGCTCACAAGCGGAAACGTGGAGCTGGTTGGCGCGGGCTTACAAGAAGCAAGGAGACAGCGCGAAAGCGAACCAAGCGATGCAAAAGGCAATGCAATTGGAGCCGCAGAACCCGATGGTGAAAGCGGCAGCAGCCGAAATTTCCCATTGATTTTTCTACAACTACTGGAAATTCAAAAAAAACGGGCGGGAGAAATGTTCTCCCGCCCGGAAAGTGTTTCTAGAAGGCTTAAAATTGCAGTTTGAGTGCGAGCTGCAACTGACGCGAAGAGCCCGAGTCTGCAGTGGGGAATCGCGTGCTGGCGATGGAAGAGAAGCTGGCCGGTACCGAGAAGCCGCCGCCCGCAAGTGGAGTCAACGTGATAATGGTTGCTCCGTTTGCAGCCAATGGGCCTGGCTGGCCAAAGTTCGGATGATTGAAGAGATCGAATGCGTCGGCTCGGAACTGCAGATTGACGCGCTCGGTCAGCTTCGTGTTCTTGACGAGGGAGAGATCTACGTCGGTGAATCCAGGTCCGTAGAACGTGTTGCGCCCCAGATTGCCGAAGCTTCCGACTGCGGGCAGCGAGAATGCTGTCGCGGCGTTGGTAATCCACTGCGATGGATTGCCGCTGATTGTTACAGGAGCAACCAGATCCGGGCGAACGGAGTTTGCTGTGCCGGTCGTAGTCGCACGGGCGAGAACGACCGTGAACGGATTGCCCGATTGCGCGCTTAATATGGTGGCGAGTCTCCAGCCGCTGACCAACCGATTGCCTTTAAAGGGGAAATCGTAAATAGCGTTGGCTACGAAGCGATGGCGAACGTCGAAATCGGAACTACCGCGGCTGTTGCCGATGTCCGTACTGTCTTGAACGAAAATGCCCTGGTTGTTGCGGGACACATCGTCAATCGAATGGGAATAGGTATAGGACGCGTTAAATTGGACGCCCTTGGACGTGGTCTTGTTGGCCGTCACCCACAGTGCGTTGTAAGTGGAATTTGCACTGCTGTCCCGGAACGTCAAACTGCTTGAGAGTGTCTTCCCAGGGAAAAATGGGCTGGTTGTGGAAATCAAGGGAAATGGACGGGACGCCGAAACGCCAAGGGTTTGGAACTGATTGATGTTGCGATCGATTTCCAGGTGAGTGCCCTTGTTCCCGAAATAGCCGACCATAACTCCGAGCGTAGGCATGAGTTTGTGCTGGACGTTGAGATTCCACGATTGCACGTTCGCGTTCTTGAAGTCTGGATTGACGACAAGAGGAGCGAGGTTCGAAGCGTTGTTTGGATCATAGAGCGCGCCGAGCGAACCGATTGGCGTGGCGGTGTTGACCGCGATAGGAACGGCGAACGGTGGGTTGGAATTCAGCCCCGTAACGATGCCCGTGATCGGCTGATCGACTTGATAGCCGTATGCACCCCGGACGACGGTCTTGCCGGAACGGAATGGATCCCAGGCGAATCCGACGCGCGGTTGGAAATTCTTGTTGTTCTGATCGTAGGGGTCGCTGACCCTTTCGAGTGAGCCGCTCGTCAAATCGAAATTTACAAAGCGCCCCATCGCTTCATTCGGAGTCATGTTCCATGCGTAGCGCAACCCGAGTTCCAGGGTCAGAGCGGAAGTGACCTTGTAGCTGTCTTGTGCGAAGAACTCGAGAGCATTTTGCGTGATTCGATTGGCCACATTGTTCAGGGTTCGAGCAGAAGTGTCCACTGTACCGTTTTCGAAATTGGCGGTTGTGTTGAAAACGAGCTGTCCCGGATCTCCATTGAAGTTGTTATTGCGGAAGTCGCGGAATTCGACGCCAAACTTCAGGGAGTGCGCTCCGCGAATGTAATTGAGCGTATCGGCGAAGACGTAAGTGGTATCACCACGGCCCTGAGGGAAGTTGCGCTCATCACCAAAGACCAAGCCGAGATCCTGGATACGAATGGTCGGCAAGAAAGCCTGGTTCGCTCCGAGAACGCCCGCGAGTCCCAGCGAGGCGGGATCGGTTGCATTGAGCGGAGTAAAGGTAATGTGTACACGGTTCGCACCGATTCGAGCTTCGTTAACGAGCGCCGGGCTGAACACATGGGTCTCGTTCAAGGTAAGAACCTGGCGATGACCTTCGCGTGTGTCGCCGAAGCCGGGGATGTTGGCGCCCTGCGTGGGTTCCTGACGCTTGTCCTGCTGGTCGACGTAATAGCCGTGGATGCGGTCTCTGTCGCTGAAGTTGTGGCTGATGTCGATGGTGCCCTGGTCAATGTTTACGTTGGCGCTGGCTGATCCGAAAAAGGCAGGCGCGCCGTTCAACGTACCATTGGCGGCAGGAATGAGTGGAAGAAGGTTCTGTGCGATGGTGTTTGTTCCCCCCTGAATCGCGGTGCGTTGCGCATCACTGAGGACTGCGGAAGCTGTGTTCAGCCCTTGGTGATGGCGCAAGCCTTCGTAGCTCGCGAAAAAGAACGTGTGCTCCTTCCAAATCGGGCCGCCGACGTCTCCGCCGAATTGATTGCGTTTTAGAGCAGACTGCGCCTGCGTGCCTGCGGTGTTGAAAAAGTTGCGCGCATCCATTGCATTGTTGCGCAGATAGTCGTACAGCTCTCCATGGAACTCGTTCGAGCCGGAACGCGTCGCGATATTGACGATCGAGCCGGAGTTGCGGCCGTACTCCGCGCTGTAGGTGGAGTTATCAATCTTGAATTCGGAGACCGTGTTGATTGTCGGCTGGAAGGTGACCTGATTCTGGAGCATGTCATTCAGGTTGATGCCGTTGATCATGAAGTTGACGGCATCTTCACGCCCGCCCGCGGAGTTGAACGCGAACGAACCTTGTCCGCGAAGAGGAGCGGTGAGAAATCCATTTTGTGGCGGAGTTACTGTTCCGGGGACGAGAAGTGCGAGGTCCACGAAATGGCGGCCGTTGAGCGGAATTTCCTGAACAACGGCTTTGTCAATTACTTGTCCCACCGTAATCGTTGTCGCGTCGATTACCGGTTGCGTGCTTTCCACAATCATGACTTCGGAGGTGCTGGCGATATTCAGTGCGAAGTTCTGAAGTGAGTTCTGACTGACGGCGATGACCACCGAATTGGCCTGTTGCTTCTGAAATCCATCCTTGCTGACTTCAACGCTGTAGGTTCCGGGTGGCAGTGCAGGAACTTCGTAATCGCCCGAACCGTTGGTCTCCGTCTCCCTTTCGATTCCCATAGACGGATTTTTTACTGTGATTTTTGCACCTGCAACCGCGGCGCCGGTCGCATCTGTCACCGTGCCTTTGATACTAGCGGTTGTTTGCGCCAGCGTTGCCGTCGCGCTCACAGCGAATAGAACAAGCAGCGCCACGAGAGAGAAAAGAATCTTGCTTATCTGTGCTCGTACAGTTGCAACTTCCATTTGTTCACTACCTCCGGTTTAGAACAGCCGATCGGGAGCGACGGGTACGGTGAATCTTCTATTGAGATGCGAAGTTCTCCGAGCCCGCATTCGTGCACTAAACCTGTCCACTCCGATCAGGCCGTGCAGTAACTCGCCGACTACTTGTCATTACTTTTCCGTCTTTAGTGGACTACTTCGGCAATTGGAAGACCAAAGGGAGAGGAGATTGAGTTCACGCTAAAGTACTTGGATTCAGGCCGTTGAGGATGTACAGCGAAGCTAAACAGCTATGCATGGAAAGCGTTGCATCCGTAAACCTATAAGTAGCGTACCGAAATTCGTAGGTGGCCTCGGCCTTTATTTCACAGCGCATTACATCCGTAAGCCCATTTTTACAGCATTAGCTGATTGTCAAAGATCTGGCTGGTAAACAATCACGGGAAGTACGAGCAAACAGTCGACCACGAATACCTATACAAATACTTTGGACGTAATTCAGTTTGCTGATCATGAGAATTGGTATGGGCGGCGCCGACCGCAAATCCCGCCAATTCGACTCGCTGATAGACGAGAGTAATGCCGCCAAGGGCCTATATTGAACCGGCTCTGGTCTGCTCCCGAACAAAGCGCGTTGACTTATCGAGCTTCAGCCTCTAAAATTAACGTTTGTCTCTACAGGGAAAGGTGTGACTGATTGCGATGAGGACGTATGTAGCCAAGGGAGCAGAAGCTGAAGCGCTGAAGTTGGGCGCGAATTGGTTTGTTGTGGATGCCACGAATCAGGTGCTAGGGCGCCTGGCGACGAAAGTGGCGCGAGTTTTGATTGGCAAGGATAAGGCGTCGTTTACGCCGTATCTTGATTCGGGCGATCATGTGGTGATTATCAACGCGGATAAGATCCGCCTGACCGGCAACAAGATCGAACAAAAAGTTTATTACTCGCACAGCGGTTATCCGGGCGGTTTGAAGGAAGTTCCGGCAAAGCGCGTTCGGGAAGCCAAGCCCGAGTGGATGGTGCGCTACGCGATTGAGGGGATGTTGCCGAAGAACAAGCTGCGCGCGCGGCGTTTGAAGAAGTTGCGCGTTTATCGCGATGCAGCGGGATTGGCTCGGCACAAAGGACAGAATCCTCAGCCGTTGGCGATTTAACGATTTTGTAGTTTTTGGGGTCTGAAGTTTCCGCACGTTGGTTGTCCTTAAACGCAGGTCAGGTGCAGGCCTTCGCAGGGAATCAGCCGGGTGGGAAGTTCGAAAAGTTTTTAGGCCTTTATGGGCCATGTTGTCTGCAAGCACGTTTTTCTGACGATTTTGATTTTACGGATATACCTGGGAGGAAGTTTTGAGTTCTGAAGCGTCCAGCAAGACCTGGTTTCTCGGCACGGGCCGCCGCAAAGAGTCCATCGCGCGCGTATTTTTGCGCCCCGGTTCGGGCAAGTTCACGGTGAACGGCCGCACAGTCGATCAATATTTTCCGAATTTCGCGTGGAAGCATGACGCGACGGAGCCGGTGAAGTTCTCAAACATCGCGGACCAGATTGACGTGGTCGCGACCGCAAAGGGCGGCGGCGTTGGTGGGCAGGCTGGAGCCGTTCGCATGGGTCTGGCCCGCGCGATTTCGAAGTTCAATCCGGAGCTGCGCCCGGCGTTGCGTAAGAACGGTTTTCTGACGCGCGATTCCCGTATGAAGGAACGCAAAAAGTACGGACAAAAGGGCGCGCGCAAGCGCTTCCAGTTCACGAAGCGTTAATTTTGGGTGGTGCTTGGCATCGGTGTCATCCTGAAGCCATCCGAGAAGGATGGCTGAAGGATCTCAACCGACCCGGGCTCTGCACAACGAACTCCGGCTACCGAACGAGAGTCCAGTAGCCGAGATCATGGCCGGCAAGCTGCCGGCAAGAAGGCTGCTCTGTGGCGTATCGCCGAAAATCGATCCGCTGCCGCAAGCAGCTATCCTTAAAGGAGGAAACTTGGCAGTTGAAATTACAATGAAGGAGCTGCTGGAGGCCGGAGTTCACTTTGGCCACCAGACGCGCCGCTGGAACCCCAAAATGAAGGAATATATTTTCGGGGAGCGCAACGGCATCCATATCATCGATTTGCAGAAGACTCTGAAGATGTTCCGCGAAGCGAGCAAGTTCGTCAGCGAAATTTCCTCGCACGGCCGCACCGTCCTGTTCGTTGGCACCAAGCGCCAGGCTCAGGAAGCCGTCGCGGAAGAAGCCAAAAAGTGCGGTGCTTTCTTTGTGAATCATCGCTGGCTCGGCGGCACCCTCACCAACTGGGCCACCTTGCAAAAATCCATCAAGCGCCTGAAATTGCTGAAAGCTATGAACGAAGACGGCCGCATGGCCGAGCTTTCCAAGAAGGAACGAGCGCGGTTGGACCGCGAAATGAAGCATCTGTATCAGAACCTCGAGGGCATCGAGAACATGGCCCA
>DATMMW010000016.1:0-14746 GCA_035569555.1 Candidatus Dormiibacterota bacterium
GAAAAGCGAAGGCGAAGTGCATGACAAACCATACAAGGGGCGCAACCGCTCGTCAATATCGCCGCCCACCCGGCCGGAACCCGGCCGGAACCTCGTTGACAGAATGCTGGGCATCCTCTAACATTAGCGTTTGTCTCTACAGGGAAAGGTGTGACTAAGGGCAATGCGCACGTATGTAGCCAAGGGAGAAGAAGCGGAAGCGCTCAAAGTGGGCGCGGATTGGTTTGTGGTGGACGCCACCAACCAGGTTTTGGGCCGGCTCGCCACGAAAATCGCGCGGATGCTGATGGGTAAGGATAAGCCGAGTTTCACGCCGTACCTGGATTCTGGTGATCACGTCGTGGTCATCAATGCGGACAAGGTTCGCATGACCGGCAACAAGGTCGAGCAGAAAGTGTATTACTCGCACAGCGGGTACCCGGGCGGCTTGAAGGAAGTGCCGGCGAAGAGATTGCGTGTGAACAAGGCCGACTGGATGATTCGCGAGGCGGTTCTCGGTATGCTGCCGAAGAACAAGTTGCGCGCGCGGCGAGCGAAGAAGCTGCGTATCTACCGGGATGCTGCTGGCTTGGCGCGGCACGCCGGGCAGAAGCCGCAGCCGATGGCGCTTTAACAAGCGCGTAGTAATTTTCTGGGATTGTTGTTCTGGTAGGTGTAACAACCTGCAGTATTCCAGTCCCGAGGTCAGTCGGTCCGTTGGGTCTTTCCGCGCGTTGCGTTGCCTTCCTTAGTCGAGTAGGGAGCAAGCCAGCGTGGTGTCAAGTCTAGGAGGAACGTTGAGTTCTACGGGTACGCCCATAGTGGGCACAAAGTCTTGGTTTCTGGGCACGGGCCGCCGCAAAGAGTCCGTGGCGCGCGTGTTCTTGCGCGCGGGTTCCGGCAAGTTCACGGTGAATGGCCGGACCGCGGAACAGTACTTCCCCAATTTTGCGTGGAAGCACGACGCGCTGGAACCGTTGAAGTTCACGAACCTGGCGGATCAGGTGGATGTAGTGATCACTGCGAACGGCGGTGGCGTCGGCGGACAGGCTGGCGCGGTGCGCATGGGATTGTCTCGCGCGATCTCGCGCTTCAATCCGGAACTGCGACCGGCGCTGCGCACTAACGGTTTTCTAACGCGCGATTCCCGTATGAAGGAACGCAAGAAGTACGGACAGAAGGGCGCGAGAAAGAGATTCCAGTTCACCAAGCGTTAATCGCTTGGGGGCTGAACGAGCTCCAGCGGAGATTCGCGAGAATCTCCGCTGAGATCACGGCCGGCAAGGACGCCGGCAAAAAGGCTGTTCGGCAGCTTCGCGAGAGGCGCCAGCAAACAGCTGTCCAATAAGGAGGACAAGTGGCAGTTGAAATTACAATGAAGGAACTGCTGGAGGCCGGAGTTCATTTCGGTCACCAGACGCGTCGTTGGAATCCGAAAATGAAGGAATATATTTTCGGCGAGCGCAACGGTATTCACATTATTGATTTGCAGAAGACTCTGAAGATGTTCCGCGAAGCGAGCCGCTTCGTGAGCGAAATGTCTGCGCAGGGCAAAGCGGTTTTGTTCGTTGGCACGAAGCGCCAGGCACAGGAAGCGGTTGCTGAAGAGGCGAAGCGCTGCGGTGCGTTTTTTGTGAATCACCGCTGGCTGGGCGGCACGCTAACGAACTGGGCGACACTGCAGAAGTCGATCAAGCGCCTGAAGCTGCTGAAGGCGATGACCGAAGACGGCCGCATGGAGCAGCTCTCCAAGAAAGAGCGCGCGCGGCTCGACCGCGAAATGAAGCACCTGTTTCAGAATCTTGAAGGCATCGAGAACATGACGCAGCTGCCCGATGCGATGTTCGTGATTGACTCGAACGCCGAAGAAATCGCCGTGAAGGAAGCTCGCCGCATGGGCGTGCCAGTTGTTTCCGTAGTGGATACGAATTGCGATCCTGACGTTGTGGACTGGATTATTCCCGGGAATGACGATGCGTTGCGTGCGATTCGCTTATTCACTTCGAAGATTTCCGAGTCGGTTGTGGAAGGCAAAAATCACTATCAGCAATCGCAGGTCGGTGAGGCGAAAGCTGCTGCGGACCAGGCAGCTGTGGACGGCGTCGAGTACGTTGACACCAGCGCTTACGAGCAATACGAAAAACAGGAAGGCGACTTTGTCGAGGCTGTTGATGGAGTAGAGGCGATCAAGGTCGAAACGGAACCCGCCGAAGCTACTGTTCCTCCGGACGAGGAGTCTCGCTAAGCCAACGCGGGTAAGTGAATTTTTCTGGCCCGCCTCGATGCACTCGCGGCGGGCCGTTTTGTAAGAGTTTGAGAAAATTTCGGAAATTTATGAAGAAAGCTTAGAGAAAGCCAGAGAAAAAGGATGAGTACACCAAATACAGCCATGGAAATTCCAGCCAAGCTTGTAAAGGAACTGCGGGACCGCACCAACGCGGGATTCAACGACTGCCGCGCCGCATTGGTGGAGGCGGCAGGCGACCTTGAGAAGGCGATTGCGGTTTTGCGCAAGAAGGGGCAAGCAGCTGCAGCAAAGAAGGCCACGCGTGAAGCGTCCGAAGGGCTCGTGGGAAGCTATATTCACGCGGGCGGAAAAATCGGAGTCCTCGTTGAAATCAATTGCGAGTCCGATTTCGTCGCGCGCACGGAAGCGTTCCAGCAGTTGACGCACGACATCGCGATGCACATCGCGGCGCTTGATCCTCGTTACGTTCGCCGCGAGGACGTGACACCGGAAATGCTGGAGAAAGAGCGCGAGATTTACAAGGCGCAGGCTCTTGCGACCGGCAAGCCGGAAAACGTCGTTGAGCGCATTGTGAACGGCAAGATGGAAAAGTTCTATGAAGAGAATTGTCTCTACGAACAGCATTTCATTAAGGATGAGAGTGTGACAATCAGCGAAATGGTGAACAGCGCGATCGCGAAGCTCGGGGAAAACATCACGATACGCCGTTTCTCGCGCTTCAAGGTCGGCGAAATTGCCGCCGGCGCCGGGACACCGGATGCTCCTGTGCCTGCTCCGGTGGCCTAAACGCAAATTGTTCATATCGAACAAACAGAGAGCGTTCCGGATCGGCCGGAACGCTCTTTTTTTGTGAGACTCGCGTGTACCGGCGAGGCGAGTTTGTTACAATTCTGCGGGATTTGACCTGCGGTTGCGGAGAGCTATGGCTGCGAAAAAGTCGTCCTCGAAGAAAAGCGCGAAAAAGAAACCCATCTACAAGAGGATTTTGCTGAAGATTTCCGGCGAGTCGCTGCACGGACCGCAGGGATATGGCATTCATGGCGAAACGATTCAGGCAATTGCCCGCGAATTGAAGGAAGTACACGATCTGGGCGTTGAAATCGCGCTGGTGGTTGGAGGCGGAAATATTTTTCGGGGCGCGCGGCAAAAAGGATTTGAAATTGACCGTACGACCGGCGACTACATGGGAATGCTGGCGACCGTTATCAATGCGCTTGCTCTGCAGGACGCGCTGGAAAAGGAAGGCGTCTATACGCGCGTGCAGAGTGCGATTGCGATGCAACAAGTGGCGGAGCCGTTCATTCGGCGGCGCGCGATGCGGCACCTGGAAAAAGGACGCGTGGTGATTTTCGGAGCTGGTACTGGCAATCCGTATTTTTCAACCGATACTGCCGCTGCGTTGCGCGCGATGGAAATCAAAGCGGACGTGATTTTGAAGGCGACGCGCGTAGAAGGGATTTACGATGCCGATCCGGAAAAAGTGGCGACCGCGATTTTGTTTGAGCAGATTACTTACCGCGACGTGCTGCAGCGGAACCTGAAAGTAATGGATTCAACGGCGATTTCGCTCTGCATGGACAACGGGATGCCGATCGTGGTGTTCAACATGGGCGATTATGGGAATATCAAGCGCGTGGTTTTGGGTGAACGTGTCGGTTCGCTAGTGACGATGGCGTAGATGAGTTTTGCGCGGCGGGGGCTGTGCGATTTCTCGAAAACTGCAACTGCAAATTCGATTGAGGAAATAAGAACATGTCAACGATTGGTTCGACGAAGGAAGCGACTGCTGCTGCGAAAACGCGGATGGAAAAGGCCGTGGAGGATTTCCGCAAAGAGTTGGCGACGGTGCGCACGGGGCGCGCGAACGCGGCGATTCTGGACAACGTTCGCGTGGATTATCACGGCACTCCGATGCCGGTAAACCAGCTCGGCACAGTTACTGTGCCAGACCCGACGATGATTGTGATCGCGCCGTGGGATACGAGCGCAGTGGCGATGATTGACAAAGCGATTCGGACTTCGGATTTGGGATTGAATCCGACGAACGACGGCAAAGTCGTGCGTGTTCCCGTTCCGTCTCCGACGGAAGAGCGTCGCAAGGAACTAGTAAAACACATGCACAAGGTGCTGGAGAATCACCGGACGGCTGTGCGAAATATCCGCCGTGACATCAAGGAAGCGATCGATAAATTGGAGAAGGATAAGAAGATCAGCCAGGACGAGCAGAAACGTTCGCTCGATGAACTGGAAAAGCTGACGCACTCGGAAACGAAGAAGATTGAGGACATGGCTGCGACGAAGGAAAAGGAAGTGATGGAGATTAAGTAGAAAGTCTTCAGTTTTCAGTCAGAGAAAAACTTCAGAAAAGTCCGCGCAGGTCGCGGGCTTTTTCATTTCGGTTTGGCCGGAGGGACGGAACCGGGCTTGTCGAGGACAAAGAGCTGGGATTGATCGCTTTGGACCGCGTGGATAAAGGCGTTCAGGTCGACGGAGAGATCGCTGGGAATTTCCTGCGAAATAAAATTCAAGCGACGCGAAAAGAGAAGCAGGTTGGCGGTGGATGAGTATGTAGACGCGAACGTAGCATAGTCGCGTTTGACGGATGTGCCTGCGGGAGCTTGCGCGGTTACGCCGGGCGGAAGGCGCAGCGTTCCCGTCAGTTCAATGTTGAGTGGCGGGCCGAGTTCAATCTTTGAATCGGCTGGCGAATTTTTCGTGACGTCCGGCAGTCCGGGTAAGGGCAGCAGCGCCGGAATCCGCACCGGCTTCTTCGACCAGTCCACGAATTTTTCCTGAGTGAGTTCGTATTCAACCTCGAACGGAACATCTGTTGCATAGGGGTCGGAAGTCTTCACGCTAGTCACTTTGCCGCGAAACCCGTCGGAGAGAGCTAAGTATTGTGCAATTTGTAGTTGCTTCTCTTTTGGCGTTTGATGAAACGTGACGCGGAGAAGGAGTTCATTGTCGCCGCGCAAATGATAAGTCACCTTTGATGTCAAAGTACCTTGGGAATTGATCGATGAGCGTATCGTTACCTGCTGACTTGCATGAAATGGTGATTGCGCCTGGATCGTGCTGAAACAATTGTCTGAGTCTTGCTTCCAAGGCCCGATGACGATCCCTTTTCGACCACGCAATTTTGCGGGAATCATTCCAAAGGGCGCAACTTCGAGGCCCGGATCGAGATAGTAGGAATGCTCTCCCTCGTTCAACTCAAGCAAAATTCCAGATAATAAACTGGGACGAGGCAATTCCGATTCAACGTTCGGCGTCTCGCTGTAGGCAATCAGCCTTTCCGTCGCATTTGAGCTTGTCAACAACATGGCGAGCAACCAGACTTTTTCCTGAGAGGTCCCATAACGGGACGCGAGAACATTATCGGGTCCCCTGCTAATGATTTGCTGAGCGTCGAAAGGCAAATCCACCGTCGTCAGTTTTTGGGAAACAACGTCAAAAAAAAATCTAGAGGAAGTATGGCCCTGGATGCTTCCTGCGAGAAGCTCAGCATTTGCGTATATTTCCGTGGAAAAGGCAAAGTGTGGAGTTCTATAGAGTTGGCCGGCGAGACGTGCCCAGGAAGAGAAGGTTGTGAGCGCGATGTCTTCGGGGTCACCGGCGGAATCACGCGACTTCAATTTAGCCGGTTCGACCACCCAACGATAAGATTCGCGGGCGGATTCGCCTTCGCCGGACTTTTCAGGAGTCGAAGGCGTGTCGGGATTGATTCGGAGGCGCGTGCGAGATGCGGGTAAATCCAACTGAAATATTTCGTGTGTGACCACGCCACTGCGATCGAAAGAATGGTCGAGCCAGAAATCGGGGGCCAGCGGCGGTTTGGTTGTCGTCGTTATTACACGATATTCAAGCGAATCGCCGGGTTGGAGGCCGAGGATGCGCACGGATTTGACGCGGACGTCTTGATAGGCAGGAAATTTTTCGACGGCGGGATTCGGGACGTCACTGATGGCGCTGGGCAAGATGTCTGCGGTGCCACCACTGGGGTGAGTGATGTGAACGAGGGGGATTTCGACGGATTGGAAGCTGCGGTTGTAATCGAAATTGAGGTGTGCGAATTGGCGAACGCCGAGCTCGCTGTTAATTTTGACGAGGGCGTGGACTTCTTTGCGCGAATCGCCGTTGGTTTCGAAGCGGTATTTGGTTTCGAGGAGTTCGATCTGAGCGGCGTTTGGCGGCTCTTCTGATTTTTCGGCGGGCTTCTCGGCAGGCTTTTCCTGGGGTTTCTCCGCTGGCGCTTGCGCATTTGCGCCGGCTGCAAGAAACAAGAATCCGGCGCAAAAAAGTATCGCGCGTTTAGAAAAACGTTCGAAGAGTCGATTCATAGCGTTCTGGTTGAGTGTAGGGTTCGCGGTTCGTCGCGTAAAGCGAGCCTTCGTGAGCTGTTTCTGTTGCTGCAATTGTCGCTCAGTTTGATGTTTTTGACGCGAGACGCTTTTGGGGCGGTTGCGTCTGACAATGATAGTCTTTGTGTGCGCGAACGCGCCAAGAGAGGGAACGAATGAGGAGATCGCTAATTTTCCCGGGAGCAGCGGTGGTGGTGATGCTTGTTGCGGCAGGAGTGGCCGCGGCGGACAACAAGCCCAAGGGCCCGAAAGAGGATGGCACGATGCCTTCGCTGACAAAAATTGCCGGCGAAGGAATGATGAATTCGCGCGCCTATCAATATTTGACGGAGCTTAGCGACGACATCGGCTCCCGCGTGACAGGCTCTCCGGCGGAGAGAAAGTCGGAAGAGTGGGCTGTTGCGAAGATGAAAGAGATGGGCCTCGAAAACGTCCACACGGAAAAGTACACGATATGGCGCGGTTGGATGCGAGGTACAGCGGATGCACAGCTCCTCTCGCCCGTCGCGCGCAAGCTGCATGTCGATGCGATGGGCTGGGTCGGTTCTACGGCTACCGGCGGCGCGGATGCTGATGTGGTCACCATCAATCTTTTTGATTTGGAAGAGGAAGCGAAGAACCTCGGCCGTTTGAAAGGGAAGATTGTCCTCGTACAAACGAAAGGCAAACCGAAAAAAGATTTCATGATGATCTTTGCCGACTTCGGAAATTTTCTGAAGTCTCTTTCGAATGCCGGCGTAGTCGCGGTGATTGGCGGGCAGGGCGGTTCACGGGCATCAGGAATGAACCTGACGCACACGGGTATCCTCGGCTTTGACGCAGATTTTGCGGTTCCCGTCGTTTCGATGACGTCGGAAGATCAGGGACAGCTTGAGCGGCTGATCGCGCGCGGCATTACGCCGCGGATGCACATCAATGTACAGAATACATTCACGAATGGGCCTGTGGAGACAGCGAACGTTGTTGGGGAAATCCGAGGCACGGAGCATCCTGAACAGATTTTCGTCGTTGGTGGGCACCTTGATTCATGGGATCTTTCGCAAGGGACGACAGACAACGGATCGGGAACTGCGGCGACGCTTGGCGCGGCTGACGCGATTAAGCGGGCAGGACTGCGGCCGCGGCGTACTCTGCGATTTGTGTTGTTCACCGGCGAAGAGCAGGGGCTCGACGGGTCCTATGCGTATTACAAACAGCACAAAGCGGAATGGGGGAATCATCTCGGTGACCTGATCCTCGACGAAGGACAGGGCCTCGTGAAGAATTTCCAGTTGGGCGGCCGCGATGATCTGGTGCCCGCGCTGGAAGCATTTGCGGATTCGATTTCGAATCTGCGCAAGGTGAAAGTGAACGATAAAATTGAATCCGGCACGGATACGCTGCCGTTTTCCGTTTACGGTTTGCCGGGAATCAACATGGAACAAGAGACGGCTGAGTACAGCTACACGCACCATTCCGCGGCGGACGCCTTGGAGGCGCAAAAGCCGGACATCCTGGCGCAGAATGCAACGATTATGGCGCTGACGGCGTATTGGATTGCGGACCGGCCGGAACGGCTGGCGGAACCATGGTCCGATGCTAAAACTGCCAAGATGCTGCGCGATCAGCACGAATATGAGGAGCTGAAGGCGTTCAATCTGTGGCCTTATGGCGACCTGGGGCTGGAAAAGACCGACGACAAGACGCAGTAGAAGGAACATTAGAACAAGCCGAGAAACCGGACGGGATCATCGAAGTCCTGTCCGGTTTTATTTGCGTAAATTCTTGCTAAACGGCGAGCAGTTTTCTTTGACGGCGCGTCCATTGGAGCAGTGGCTGCGGAGTGGGCAATGGTCTCGTCGCGAATTCCCGTTACAGCTGGATTGATGCTGGTCTTTGGCGCTTTGGCGTCGGCCGCATTTTCGCAAAGCGCGAAGAAATCCTATGAGCTTTTGCCGGCGAACAACAATGTGCCTGCGCTGTTTGCTGAAGGAACGATCTCTACTCCGAACGATGAAGAGGGAGGAGTGTTCAGTCCGGATGGGAATGAGTTTTATTTCACGGTGCTGAATCCCACGACCACGGCCGCCCGGATTTCCCTTTTGTGTGTTTCGCACTGGCGTAATGGGGTTTGGAGCAAGCCCGAAGTCGTTGCTTTCTCGGGAAAATATTTTGATTTGCCTGCGCGGGTTTCGCCGGATGGGAAAACGCTTTATTTTTCTTCTTCGCGCCCGATTCCTGGGCAGAAAGAACGGGTGCTCGGAATCTGGAAAGTGGAGCGGACGGCGGATGGGTGGAGCGAGCCGGTGGCCCTGCCCGCGCCGATCAATTCAGGTGACGGGCATTGGAATTGGGGCGCGTCGGTGACTGGCGATGGGACGATGTACTTCACTTCGGACCGTGACCAGCCCGGGCGGCCGCAGATTTATCGCGCGAAATTTGCGGATGGCTCCTATCAAACGCCGGAAAAGCTGGGACCGGAGATCAATTCGGAGTTCAACGATTCGGATCCGTTTGTAAGCGCGGACGAATCGCTGCTTTTCTTTACGTCAGTTGGAGAAGAAGGACCGCCATTTCGGCATCGCGCGGATGCACTCTATACAGGCGGTTTTCCGTATGCGCGCGGAGAGATTTACGCGAGCGTTCGTGTGGGCGGCAAGTGGACGCAGGCGAAGCACCTGGAGCACGGCGTGAACACTGTTGCGGACGAAGGTTATCCCTCGCTCACGCCTGACGGCAAATTTTTGATATTCACAAGCGGGCGAAGTGCGTTTACGGTTCCGGTAGCGAAGCGATTGGATATGCAGGAGCTGGAGCGGAATCTGCATTCGACCAACAATGCGTTGGGGAACATCTACACGATTCCGGTAAGCGCGCTGAACCGGAATGAGAAATGATGGGCGAATGAGCTTCCTCCATGCAAAGGCGAGAAGACTAGTTGCGATATTTTTGTTCGCATGCTCGGTCGGATTTGCCGCGTTGCATTCGCACGCTCACGCGGCGCCGGGTGAAATCGTTCCTGAAATGATTGGAGAGGGAGTGCTTTCAACTCCTGACGATGAGTTTGGTGCAACGCCATCGCCGGACGGCACGACGATCTATTTCGACAAGACGGTTCCGCCGCACTATCTCTATGTAATTTGCGAATCGCATTTGGTGAACGGCAAATGGTCCGCGCCGGAGGTCGTGCCGTTTTCCGGTTTGTACCGCGATTCGGATCCGGTTTTGTCGCCGGATGGAAATACGATGTATTTTGCTTCGGATCGTCCCGTGAATGGAAAAGATGAACATCGATTCCAGATTTGGCAAGTTAAGCGCGCCGAAAACAAATGGAGCGAGCCGGTCCTTGTGCCCGGCGCGATTAATAGTGAAGCAAGCCAGGTGTTTGCGTCGGTGACGAATGATGGAACGATGTATTTCACGTCGTCGCGGAAAAATGGGCAGTACGACATTTATCGTTCGAAGCTGGTGAACGGAAACTATGCCGAGGCGGAAGATTTGGGGCCGTTGGTGAATCGGCTTGGTGTTTGGAGTCTAGAAGCTTGGGTGGCGCCGGACGAAAGCTATCTCTTGATCGGGAGCTTTGGAAGGGAAGGCGGGTACGGCAATTCGGATCTTTTTGTGAGCTTCCGGCAGGGCGGGGCTTGGAGCCAGCCGGTCAATTTAGGGCCGGAGATCAATACGGCGGCAAGGGAGTATAGCGCCCGGGTGTCGGCGGACGGCAAATGGCTCTATTACGCGAGTGAGATGGGGTTTCCGTACGAAAAGAGAGATCATCCCATTTCTTATCAACAATTTACGGACAGCATGAAAGCAGTAAAGAATGGATTGGGAAACCTTTATCGGGTGCATTTGGAGCCGGTTTTGACAGCGGCTAAGGCCCGGCTCGCCCAAACCCCGGCGGCGGGAGAGAAGAAGTAGCGAAACCCTGCATCGCCGCATCTGTTGCACAGGCAATGCCATAGAAGGGATTTAGGGAAAGTTTTCCTCAAGCTGTTGCGAATCCGATTTGACACATCAGGATTTCTCCCCTATACTCTGTGTTTTGTCAGGGGTAGTTTGCCCGTGTAGTAACGCGCTGGGGGTATTTAGCGCGTGTAGTTGGAAGGATCTTTTCTCCCGGAACAGTGAACGACGGAATGGGAGCGAAGAGCGGCCGGAATGGGACGCCAGTCCCGCAAAGCCGAGTAAGCCTCTCCGAATCGAAGCCAAGAGCGTAATTCTCCCTCTTGGAGTGCGTGCGGAGTTTCTTGCTGGTCTCCGGAATCGCAGTACACCTTTCAGCTTGGTGTGCTCTCGCGCTGATTTTTGTGCGCGCAATGCGAGAGCTGTCGAAAAGCGCGCGCATTCGCGGACCGAATTTGTGTCCGCAAACAAAGAGGGAAGACTGTGCCGACATTTTCGCAACTGGTACGTATGGGACGCGAAGGCGTCATCACCAAGACGAAGTCGCCTGCGTTGATGGGCTGCCCGGAAAAGCGCGGAGTCTGCATCCGTGTTTACACGCAGACGCCGAAGAAACCGAACTCCGCTCTCCGCAAAGTCGCTCGCGTTCGCCTCACGAATTCTGTTGAAGTCACGACGTACATTCCCGGTATCGGCCACAACCTGCAGGAGCACTCGATCGTGCTCGTGCGCGGCGGCCGTGTGAAGGACCTGCCGGGAGTTCGCTATCACATCGTTCGAGGAACGCTCGATGCCTCGGGCGTGGAAAACCGCAAGCAGGGCCGCTCGAAGTACGGAGCGAAGCGTCCGAAGGCCGGACAGGCAGCGAAGTAAGAGTTTAGAGGAGCTGAGAGAAGATGCCACGCAAAGGATTAGTCAGCCGTCGCAAGCAGGAAGTGGATCCGGTCTACAGCGACAGTCTCGTTGAGAAGTTCATCTGCTCGATGATGTGGGACGGCAAGAAGAGCACCGCGCAGCGCGTGTTCTACTCCGCCATGGATCAGGTAGCGAAGAAGACCAACGACGAAGCGATTAAGATTTTCAAGAAAGCGCTGGAGAACGCGAAGCCGGTGCTGGAAGTGAAGACGCGACGTGTCGGTGGCGCGAACTATCAGGTTCCCGTCGAAGTGAACAATTTTCGCCGGCAGTCGCTGGCGATTCGCTGGATTTTGCAATACTCGCGCGAGCGTTCCGGAAAGACCATGACGGACAAGCTTTGTGACGAGTTGATTGACGCAGCCAATTCACGCGGCGGCGCAATCAAGAAGAAGGAAGATGTTCACCGCATGGCGGAAGCGAACAAGGCTTTCGCGCACTATCGGTGGTAATTGATTTTATTTTTCAAAGGGTCTGAATAGAAAAATGCCCAGGGCATTCAAACTCGAAGACACGCGCAACATCGGGATCATGGCGCACATCGACGCCGGAAAGACGACGTCGACGGAGCGCATCCTGTTTTATACGGGTGTCACCTACAAAATCGGTTCCGTGGACGAAGGTACCGCCACGATGGACTGGATGGAGCAGGAGCGCGAACGCGGCATCACGATTACGTCCGCGGCGACGACTGCTTCCTGGACGCGCTACGACAAGAAATACCGCGTCAATATTATTGATACGCCCGGCCACGTGGACTTCACCGTCGAAGTCGAGCGCTCTTTGCGCGTCTTGGACGGCGCGGTTTGCGTGTTTGACTCCGTCGCCGGCGTGCAACCGCAATCGGAAACCGTTTGGCGCCAGGCGGACAAGTATCGCGTCCCGCGCATTTGTTTCGTAAATAAGATGGACCGCATGGGCGCGGATTTTGACCACGTCGTCCGCACCATTCGCCAGCGCCTCGGCGCTCATCCCGTTCCTCTGCAATTCCCTCTCGGTCGCGAAGATAATTTCATCGGCATCATCGATTTCCTGGAACAAAAAGTTATCGTTTGGCTCGAAGAAACCCTCGGAGCCAAGTACGAGATTTTTGAAGTAGAGAAGTTGTGGGATAAGGCTTTCGTCGATTCGCGTCCTGACGTTGCAGCGGCGTTGAAAGGCTCTGCAATCGACAAGAAGTTTTACGACGAGCACCGCGCGAAAGTTGTCGAATACATTGCCGAGCATGACGACGAAGTTCTCGATAAGTATCTGACCGAGGGCACGCTCTCGCTCGAAGACATGCGCAAGTCCATTCGTAAGTCAACGCTGGCGCTTAAGATTGTTCCAGTTCTCGCGGGCTCCGCGTTCAAGAACAAAGGCATTCAGCCGTTGCTCGACGCGGTTATTGATTTTCTCCCTTCTCCGACTGATGTTCCTCCCGTCGAAGGTCTTAATCCGGACAATGACGAAACTGAATTGCGCCGCGCCGCGGACGATCAGCCATTTTCCGCGCTAGCATTCAAAATCATGTCCGATCCGTTCGTCGGACATGTCACTTACATCCGCGTCTATTCCGGTGTTCTGAAATCCGGAAGCTACGTTTACAACTCCGGCAAGCGCACCCGCGAACGCATCAGCCGTTTGCTCCAGATGCACGCCAACAAGCGCGAAGAGATTGAAGAAGTGTACGCCGGCGACATTTGCGCCGTCGTTGGTCTGAAGAGCGTGAACACGGGCGACACACTGTGCGACGAGCAAAAACAGATTATTCTCGAAAACATTGATTTTCCCGCACCGGTTATTTCCGTCGCGATTGAGCCAAAGACCAAGGCCGATCAAGACAAGCTTGGCGTCGCATTGCAGCGTCTCGCGCAGGAAGATCCAACTTTCCGCGTTTCCACGGAGCCGGACACAGGCCAAACGCTCATCTCCGGTATGGGCGAACTTCACCTGGAAATCATTGTGGACCGCATGCTTCGCGAGTACAGCGTGCAAGCCAACGTTGGGCGGCCGCAGGTCGCCTATCGCGAAACGATTCGCAGGAAAGCAGAAGCCGAAGGCAAGTACATCAAGCAGACCGGCGGTAAGGGTCAATACGGTCATGCCGTGATTGAGCTTCATCCTATGCCGAGCGCCGACCACGAAAACATGCACGAGCTCTCAACCGATGATATTGACGAGCTTGCGAAGAAAATTACCGGCAGCAGCAACCCCGGAAAATGGAAATTCGACAAGGAACACCGCTTCCTCTTTATTGACAAGGTCGTTGGCGGTTCAATTCCCCGCGAATTCATTCCTCCCATCGAGGCGGGAATCCGTGAAGCTCTGGATACCGGAATTCTTGCGGGTTTTCCGACCGTTGACGTTGCAGTCATTTTGACTGACGGCAGCTATCACGACGTCGATTCAAATGAAATGGCATTCAAAATCGCCGGTTCGATGGCCTACAAGGAAGCTTGTGCCAAGGCGAAAGCCGTTCTTCTTGAACCGATCATGAAAGTGGAAGTCGTTGTTCCGGAAGAATATATGGCGGCTGTGTTCGGCGACTTGAACTCGCGGCGTTCCGCGATTCAAGGTACGGAAAATCGCGCCGGCAGCAATGTGATTCGCGTGGAAGTTCCACTCGCGCAAATGTTCGGGTACGCAACGGATTTGCGGAGCCGTACCCAAGGCCGCGCCACATTCACGATGCATTTCTCGCATTACGCAGAATTGCCCGCGGCGCTTGCGGAAGAAGTCATCAAGAAGAATCGTGGCGAAAGCGGAGCGGCTGCGCGGTAATACAAGGATTTTGTAGCAACGGATTCAGCAAGACTTTTCTTGAGGAGCAGAGGGAATGGCTAAGGAGAAATTCGAGCGCAGCAAGCCGCACGTGAATATAGGGACGATCGGTCACATTGACCATGGCAAGACGACGTTGACAGCCGCGATTACGAAGGTGTTGTCGAAGCACAACCCGAAGGTGGCGTTTCGTGCGTTCGACACGATTGACAACGCGCCGGAAGAGCGCGAGCGCGGGATTACGATTGCGGTGTCGCATGTGGAGTACGAAACGGCAAATCGCCACTACGCGCACATGGATTGCCCGGGGCACGCGGACTACATCAAGAACATGATCACGGGTGCGGCGCAGATGGACGGCGCGATTTTGGTAGTGGCAGCGACAGACGGTCCGATGCCGCAAACGCGCGAGCACATTCTGCTTGCACGTCAGGTGGGCGTACCGGCGATTGTCGTGTTTCTGAACAAGTGCGACATGGTGGAAGACGCGGAACTTTTGGAACTCGTGGAACTCGAAGTACGCGAGCTGCTGAAGACGTATCAGTTTCCCGGCGACAGCATTGCGATCGTTCGCGGCTCGGCGCTGCAGGCATTG
>DATMMW010000017.1:0-373173 GCA_035569555.1 Candidatus Dormiibacterota bacterium
CAATGCCTGCAGCGCCGAGCCGCGAACGATCGCAATGCTGTCGCCGGGAAACTGATACGTCTTCAGCAGCTCGCGTACTTCGAGTTCCACGAGTTCCAAAAGTTCCGCGTCTTCCACCATGTCGCACTTGTTCAGAAACACCACAATCGCCGGTACGCCCACCTGACGTGCAAGCAGAATGTGCTCGCGCGTTTGCGGCATCGGACCGTCTGTCGCTGCCACTACCAAAATCGCGCCGTCCATCTGCGCCGCACCCGTGATCATGTTCTTGATGTAGTCCGCATGCCCCGGGCAATCCATGTGCGCGTAGTGGCGATTTGCCGTTTCGTACTCCACGTGCGACACCGCGATCGTAATCCCGCGCTCGCGCTCTTCCGGCGCGTTGTCAATCGTGTCGAACGCACGAAACGCCACTTTCGGGTTGTGCTTCGACAACACCTTCGTAATCGCGGCTGTCAACGTCGTCTTGCCATGGTCAATGTGACCGATCGTCCCTATATTCACGTGCGGCTTGCTGCGCTCGAATTTCTCCTTAGCCATTGCGTCCTTCCTCGCGTCGATTCAAATCGAACTTTTTTTCAACTCAAACGACGAATTACCTAAACCGTTGGAGCGGGGGACGGGATTTGAACCCGCAACCATCACCTTGGAAGAGTGAGACTCTACCGTTGAGTTACCCCCGCCCGGTGCTGCACAAAATCCCCTGACTACTCCCCCGAAGCTCTTCACCGCCTAACCCGCAGCACAGAGTAAAACTGGAGCCTGGGACCGGGATTGAACCGGTGACCTCGTCCTTACCAAGGACGCGCTCTACCAACTGAGCTACCCAGGCCAAACCCATTCCCCACAACAGCGCCCTCGAAAATTACTATCTTTGCGGCGCACTTTGCCTTGGCGGCGTTTCCGTCGCAATTTAGACCGCTATCGAACATCGCTTAGTGCGATTGCCCTGCGGCTTGCAAACAACACCGCGATACAACTTGCGGTTAACGCCTGGAGCCTGGTGGACGGGGAAGGATTCGAACCTTCGTAGCCCGCAAGGAGCGGCAGATTTACAGTCTGCTGGTTTTAGCCACTCACCCACCCGTCCCAGAAACTTCTTGGGACGCCAAAATCGTGTCCCGTAGAACTTTGCACGAGCAGAAGCCTGAATCGCGCGGAAACACAAAACGGACTCGTGTCAAAAGACACCAGCCCGTTCAATTTGAACTTCTGGATCCGCTCCGCGCCTCAATCCCCTACGAACTCTGGCCCCGCGTTTGGTGGAGCTGGCGGAGGGAATTGAACCCCCGACCCTCTGATTACAAATCAGATGCTCTACCAGCTGAGCTACGCCAGCCTCGCTCAAACCGGGTAAGAATAGCAGAAGGGGCATAAGAATTGCAAGGGGGCCAAAATCGGGCTAGCAATATCACCGCCAAGTCTGTGGAAAAGCCGGGCAAGTTGTTCTTTCACAAAACATAGCTAAACCTTTTCCCTGTAATCAGTTATGGCCAATGTCACGAACCCCCAAAGTGCCAAACTAGAACTGTTGATAACTCAAAGCAAACAAGCGGCTTGAACGCGGTTTTTCGATGTTGGAGATGGCTCCTGCGTTACAAAAATCGAAATAACGTAAGATAGAGTTTCTCAAGGAGCATCAATGAGCCGGAAGAAATTAGCCGCCGGTATTTCTGCGATCGTTGTGTTAGCCGTCGGAATTTATTTTGCTTACGCGTATTGGGCAAGTTCGCAAGGGAATTCGCGAGAGAGTTTACTGCGTTCGCTGCCTGCAGATGCGACTGCGGTGATTTATGTAGATATTGCGGAGTTGCGGCAAGGCGCAATCTTGAAAAGCATTTCAAGCTGGAGTGCGAGTGCGACGATTGATCCGGAGTACAAGCAGTTTGTGAAGGAGACAGGTTTCGATTATGAAAAAGACTTGGACCGCGTAGGAGTCGCGACAAAAAGCCAAGGCACGGAACGAACTTATTTTGCGCTGATGGAGGGGAGATTCGATCGCAAGAAAATTGAAGCGTATTTGCGAAAGAACGGCGTCGCCAACAAAAAGGGAACCCGCGAGGTCTTTCTGCTAACACAAGCAAATTCCGATCCCTCGATTTCGATGGCCCAACGTTGGATCTTGATAGCGTTCTTGTCTGACCGAAGAATCGCAATCACAAACGCCGCGGACTTGAATTCTGAAATTGAATCGGCGAGCAGAGCCGCGGGGCACCAAGAATGGGTGGAGCGATTCGACCGACTCGCTGGGACACCGGCGTTTGCTCTCATTCGGCAGGACGCGGCAATCGGCGCATTGCTAAGCGAGCGGGCGCCAGGTGGAATGCGGTCACCGCAATTGGCGCAACTCCTGAATCAGTTGTTATGGATTTCGATTGCAGGAAAACCGGAAGGAAACGAGTTTCGTGCCGTTCTTGAAGGCGAGTGCCCAAATGAAGCATCGATGCGACAGCTTTCGGATTTCTTGAACGGAATTTCGCTAATGGCACAGGCGGGGCTGAACGATCCGAAATTGCGGCAGCAAATGGATCCGGCGGAGCGGGAAGCGTACTTACAGTTGTTGAATTCGGTCGATGTGATGCGGCTAGACCGCGGCACGAGCAAATCGGTGCGCATGGCATTTGTGGTGACGCCGGAAGCATGGGAGATATTGGCGAAGGCAGCGCCAATCGTTGCGCCCCACAACGACAAAAATACGCAAGAGCCTTCTGTTAAAAGCTCACCAAAGAAAAAGAAAAGCGCGAACCAACAGCAAACAACTCACTAACCATGAGCACTCCCTAATTGCAAAAAATTGGGGCGCGGACTCAAATGCTGGAGTGCCGCGCCCGTCTGAGATGTGCTTTTTCTATTTAGGAATCAGCGGCCGCCGTCGTGATCACCGTCGTGGTCATGATGGAAATTGAAGAAGTCCATCAAATCGCCGATAGCTGGACTGTTCCGTGGAACATATGGGTTGTCGTCAGACGCGATGGGATTCGGGAAGTTGTCGCGGCTGCGTTCCGTCAAAGGATCGAGATCCCAGTTCCGTTCGATAAATTTCAGGATCGAAACGTGATCCGTGTAGGTGTGGTTGATGTGGCCGCCCTTGGTCCAGGGCGAAACGATAATGAGTGGAATCCGTGGGCCATCGCCGAAAAAGTCGAGGGGCTGAATGTAGCCGGAGTCGTAGTAGCCGCCGCCTTCGTCGAAGGTAATTATCAGCGCGGTTTCTGCCATTAGCGATGGATTTGCGTTCAGGTGGTCCACGATCTTTTTGACCATGCCTTCGAAAAGATCGATCTTCGAAGAAGCTGGATGGCCATCGAGGAGGCCGTCGGGCTTGACGAAAGAGACGGCGGGCAGCGTGCTGTCATCAATGGCTGCGAAAAAGTCGGTTGCATCCTTGATGTGGGCAGAGCGTTGTGCTGGATCGCCCATAATGGCGTTCGAATAAGATTCGAAATTGCAGATGTTGCAGTAAGCCGCGCCAACAAGGACCAGTGGATCCTTGCTGGTGGGATTGTGCTGCAAGTTTACAGCTGCGTTGTACGCCCCACCGTAGTAGGCCCAGGAGACGTTCTTCTCGTTGAGGGCTTCGCCGACAGTTCGAACATTGATTGGCGGAATGGAAAAGCCGCTCGCGATTCCGGCGGTGTCGACAGTGCCGTCCGGCAGGAATCCCGGAGAATCGTTGTTCACCATGTAAAAGTGGCCCGGGGCGCAGCGTGGATGCGGGTGATAAGGAAGAGAGGCGAGATAGTCGCGAATCGGCTTGATGCCTGGCTGCGAAGGATCGCCACATTCCGTGAAGTTGCCGTTGAAGCCGAGGTCAACCGTATAAACATCGTCCGTGCCCGGTTGCGGATCAGGATTTGCGATCACTCCTGCAGGGGGCGTGGTTGGATTGCCTTTGCCATCGCTCCAAAAGATCGCATCGCCAAGACCGAGCATGACGTGGTTGGCGCCGGTGCCGCCCATCACAGATTGATGGAAGTTGTCGCTCATCGAGTATTCATCGGCGAGCTGCTTCAGAACAGGGACATCACCAGCTTGAACGTTGTAAAACGCCATGGAGTTACCGCCGCCGTTATCATCGATTTTTCCGCCACTCGCGGGGTCGGGAATATTCGTGTAGTTGGTAATCACGAAGGGATAGAGATCGCTCAAACAGCCGGAGGGATTCTGGCGAGTCGCGTTGGCGATACTGCAATCGGATTGCTGCCACATTTCAAACAGGCGGTGGGTGGTGTCGCCGGTGTAGGAATCGTAAGGCAGGTTAGTCCCTTTGAGAGGAAACGGTCCGTTAGGGAGCGTATTGAAATTGGCGACTCGCGTATCTGGATCGGGCTGAACGAAGGTCTGAGAAAAGCCAGTCGCAGCGCCGGTGGTCAATAGGTTTACATCGCCGATTTCCAGAGATGGCTCGACCGCAGCCAATAAGGCAGGTGGCGTTCCTGGAGGGAAAATCGTCGCGGTGGGAGCGAAGTTCAGTGTGGGTGAAGGAAGAGTCTGGTAAGGAGCTTTCTCACTGTTCTTCAAGTTGGTGAAGAACTTTGTTTTGAACGGGGCCACGGCTTGGAATTGCTGTGCCTTAGCAAAATGCGGCCCGGGAGTGCCGTCTGCATTTACAACGCCTTCCGACAGCAGATTTTTTACGAATTCCCCTTTTTTCGGTTGGTAGGTCGCAAAGAGGTGATCGAAAGTGCGGTTTTCACCGATGAGCACGATGACATGCTTGATCGGCGTCCGCGTATTCTCTTTTTCGTGAGCTTGAGCTGCGCCGGCGAATACACCACCCAAACTCAATTGCGCAGCCAAGATGCCCGCGAAACTCACTCGCAGACCTTTCCAACAAGTTGATGCGAACCGCTTAAAGGACATACACCCTCCCTCTGATTTCCATACATTTGGACAGACCACGGCTGGGAACTGTGAAAGCTAAAGGGAAGGAGTTAATTCAAGATTTTAATCGTGTGAATTAAAGATGAGCATACGTCGAAAAAGAATAGAACTAAACTTGGCCGAGGAAACTCTAATAGTTTGGAGGGCTGATTAATCGCCGGAAGGGGTAGAGGATTTCATGTAGCGCCACGGATTGACCGGGGCGTTGTTCATGCGGACTTCGTAGTGGACGTGGGGACCGGTGGAACGGCCGCTGATGCCGCAGTATCCGATGACCTGGCCGCGCTTCACGCGTGAGCCGGCAATCGTCGCGAAAGCGGACATGTGCGCATACCAAGTGGTGATTCCGAACCCGTGATCCACAACCACGAGACGGCCATACCCTGCGTGATTTTCAACGATAGTGACTACACCGTCCGCGGTTGCGTGAACGGGCGCGCCGTAATCGGAAGCCACGTCGACACCTGTGTGAAAGGCGCCTTCGCCACTGAACGGGTCAAGCCGTTCACCAAAACTGTCCGTGATGTGGCCGAGAACGGGCCAAACGGAAGGAGTGTAGCTTGAGTCGGCAAAACTAAAAGAAGGGATGAGGCGCAAACCGCCCGCAGAGATAGCAATGGCGGCGGCATTCTTCTTCAGAAAAGTGTATTGCTCAACGGATTGATCGAAGGCGTCTTCCGGAGTGACGGGATTGTCGGAGACATCGAAAGCCACCGGGTGATAACGGAGCACGCCATAGGTCATGGCGACTTCAGTCGCAAGAGACTGCAAAGAGTCGAGGCGCTGATTAGTGTCGTTTACTGTGGTCTGCAACTGGCGGGAGTGCTGCTTGACGGTTTCAAGCTCGTGGCGCATCGCGTTGTAATTGCCGACTTTCCAAAGCATGCGCGAATAAGAACCGATGCCGAACACAATGGTGAGCATTCCGACGAGAGCGAGACCAGCAACGCTGACGAGGGCGTACGCAGGGACTATCAGCTTCCGGAGATTCCCCGGTGTGGACGCGACAAAGAATGTATAGCTCTTGCCTTTAATCACTGCTGAGCCCCTCAGCTCCTGATTTCAATCACGAACGCGGGCTCTTGCCCTGTGCCCGCCGCAGAACTAAAAGAACTTCCTGAACTGCACTCTGTTTGACCACTTCGCTGACTGGAACCGTAAGTTTCGGTTCGCAACTCTACCCATATTAAATTTTGTAGAAACTGGGGTCAACCGTGTATTTGGGTAATTTTGGGACAGGCTGTGAATTGCTGTCCACTGGCCGAAGGGACAGGTGAGCAGGCTTATACTTGCAGAGTGAAGAAAGATGGAGCAAAACGGAGAAAGCAGCGGCCAAACAATAGCGAAGGGGCCGTGATTCGGAAAATCGAAGTGGCCGCTCGTTCCCTTGGGGAAAAAGCGAACAAGGGTTCTGGAATGCGGCTCGGTATTGGGGATGATGCCGCTCTCTGGCATCCTCGGACTGGGTTTGAAACCGTTTTGACGAGCGATTGGTTTCTTGAGGGAACGCATTTCTTAAGAAACTCTCATGCGCCGGATAGCGTGGGCTGGAAATGCCTGGCGAGGGCGATAAGCGACATCGCGGCAATGGGAGGTGAGCCACGCTGTTTCTTGTTGAGCCTAGGTTTGCCTGAGGACTGCACGAAGGAATGGCTTAACCGATTCCTGCGCGGACTTTGCCGGGCGTCGAGCAAACTGGGGTGCGTGCTTGCGGGGGGAGACACAACACGCAGCGGAACGATTCTTATCAACATAAGTGTCGTTGGCGAAGTGAAACAGGGCTGCGCCAGGCTGCGGTCGACTGCGCGAGCGGGCGACCGGATCTTCGTCAGCGGGCGATTGGGCGAGGCTGAGCTTGGGTGGAGAGCATTGCAAGGAGGCGAGAAAGCCTCTGAAGCGCGGCCTGTCCTATTGCTGCACAAACATCTTTACCCAGAACCGCGAATCGAGTTGGGCCGGTGGCTCGCGCAGAGCCGCACGGCGACAGCAATGATGGACTTATCCGACGGGCTTTCTTCCGATTTGGCGCGAATGTGCGAAGCGAGCGGAACGGGAGCGCGGATTTATTCGAACAGACTTCCTTTGCCCGATGGAGTGTTTTCCACAAAGTTCAGCGAGGTGGATCGCAGGACGGCGGCCATCCATGGCGGGGACGACTATGAACTACTTTTCTGCGTTGCGAAGGCCAACGCTTCGAAAATTCCCCGTAAATCGCACGGAGTTGCGCTTGCCGAAATCGGTGAGGTTACAAACAAACGCGGGGTTTTCTTGATCGAGAACTCTGGCGAGTCTCATCCGCTTCGTTCTGGCGGGTGGGATCCGTTCAAGAAATAATTGGAGCAACAAATCTTAGAGATTCGCTTTCAACTGTTCGACGTGCCGCACGCCGATGTGGTTCAGACTGTTAGTACAGGTCATTGCTTGCCCTCTTGAGTTGTACGTTTTCGGTTCGACGGGACAGTTGTAGTACCCCGCTTCCGTGAGTACATTGCATCTGGCGGTGCAAGCGGGCCCCCTCCCAGCGCTCCCTCTCGCTTCTCGTCCTGAAGAAAGATTGAATTCGTAAACGAAGCTTCTAGGAGGAAGCGTGAAAAGACTCTCCCTTATTTTTGGTTTAATGGCTGCGGCTTGTATGCCTGCCGCCGCTCAGACACAACAGGCAATTCGCATAGATTGCGGTGGACCTGCGTACACCGACGTAAAGGGGCAAGTTTGGCAAGCGGATAATAGCTACAGCAGCGGATTCACGGATATAGTCAATACAAACATAGCGGGCACAACGGATCAATCGCTTTATCAATCGGCCCGCTATGGGCTGGCGACGGGCGAACCAGTAATCTACTCCTTTCCAGTGGCACCAGGCGCGTATCACGTGAATCTTTACTTTGCGGAGACATATCCGCCTGCCGAAAAGGTCGGCGGACGAGTGTTCAACGTGAAACTGCAAGATGTCACCACGCTTCAGAATCTGGACATCTTTGCGGCGGTAGGGGCTAATTCAGCATTAGTGAAAGGAACTGACATTCTTGCAACTGACGGCCAGGTGAAGATTGAACTAGACAGCATCACGCAAGTGGCAAAGATCAATGCGATTGAAATAATCCAAACAGTGGCCATGCCGCAGTTGAATCTGAATTTTGTATATCCGGACGGAACGCCGGTAGCTGGGTCATTGAATTACAACGTTAGTTCCGCGAAGACGGGTGCGACAACTCTGAGCGGCAATCAACCGCTAAATTCCGGACGTGTGACCTGCCTGCTCATCTCTTCTCCAAAATTATTGGGACTCTTTGGGACGATGAATGTGAATCTGAGCTTGACGGATACGGCCGGCCACGCGTTGTGGCAGATTATGCTTACACTAAATCCGTCGAGCGCGAACTTTGCGTCGGTGCAGAGTTCGTCGCTGAACGTCGTGGTTCAGAAGCAGTAGAGATTCCCAGAGGTCGCGTCCTAATTTCTAAGGACGCAATGCGCCGGTTGTATTTCCTGTGGAGGTACTGGTCGCAGGAGGTGCAGCCGGCGGCTTTTGTTTTGGAGCAGAAGGCTCGTCCTCGGTTGGAGCGGTGTCCGGAGTATCCACGTGGACTGGATGATCGCCAACTTGTTGTTCGAGCGGTGTAACATTGGCGAAATCGAGCGGCGGAGTTCCGGCAAGCGAGGTCTGCATGAACTGGGTCCAGATGGGGAGCGCTGCGCGTGCCCCGGTCTCTTTTTTGCCGAGAGAATTCTGTTTATCGTCGAAGCCGACCCAGACGCCAGCAGTAATTTGTGGCGTAAAGCCGACAAACCAGGCGTCAGTGTAGTCCTGTGTGGTTCCTGTTTTTCCAGCGGCGGGGCGTTTCAATACTTTTGCTTCGATGCCTGTGCCGAATTGAATGACTTCTTCGAGCATTGCGGTCATAGTGCGCGCAACGTCCGGCGAAACCACTTCGTGGATGGAAGGGTGCGCTTCTTCGAGCAAGGCACCGTCGTAGCTGGAGACGCGGCGAATCATGTGCGGGTCGATGCGAATGCCGTCATCAGGAAAAACGGTGAAAGCGGAGACGTGTTCGAGGAGTTTCATGTCAGCGGCGCCGAGAGCCAACGGAAGATACGGTGGCAGAGGAGTGGTGATGCCGAAGCGTCGCGCTTCGTCCACGACCGTGCTGATGCCAACTTTTTCGGCGAGTTTTACAGCTGGGACATTGCGCGACCCAGCTAGCGCGCGGCGCAGAGTGATGTTGCCCTCGAATTTTTCGTCGTAGTTGCGCGGGGAATAAGGCTGGCCGCCACTGATTGTGGTGAACGGCGCATCAAGGATCGTATCGAACGGTGTAAAGCCTTTTTCGAGCGCATCGGCGTAGACGTAGACCTTGAACGAGCTGCCCACCTGGCGAACGGACTGCGTCGCGCGGTTGAATTTTGAATCTTCAAAGCTATAGCCGCCAACCATGGCTTTGATCTCGCCGGTGGGATTATCAATACAGACCATTGCTGCCTGCGGAGTGGGCTGCTGTTCGAGTTGGACACGCGCGGTCGTCTCGCGAAGCTCTTGAATTGAGAATTGCGCTAGGTCGCCAACTTTCAGAAGCTCACTTGGCTTTTTCTTGCCCGTCCAGGTCATGTCTTGTGGCGAAAGAAGAGCGCGGTACTGGCCGATCTTAATGGTGGCGGATTTGTCGTCGACGGCCATGACGAGGCCAGTGACGTAACTTCCCTTTTCGATGGCGTGGCGCCAGTCGTCGTCTTCGTAGGTATCGAGCTTGCCGAGATTATCCTTGATTAGATTGGGCAAGCCGCCTCGCCAACCATGGCGGCGATCGTAGGAATGCAGGCCGTCGCGGACGGCTTGATTCGCGGCGCGCTGCATTTTGACGTTGAGAGTGGTGTAAACGCGGAGGCCGCGTTCGTGAACGGCCTCGGTTCCGTACGTAGATTCCAAGTATTTGCGGATCTCTTCAAAGAAATACGGCGCGAGGTCGTTGCGCGGATACTGAATGTGCAGGCCGAGCGGAGTTTTCTTTGCGTTGTTCGCTTCAGCGGCAGAGATTTTTCCTTCTTCTTCCATGCGGCGGAGAACGAGGTTGCGACGATTCAAAGCAGCTTCCGGATTGGCAATGGGCGAAAATTTAGGTCCGTTGACCATGCCGGCAAGCAGAGCTGCTTCCTGCAAGTTCAGGTCGGTTACGGATTTCCCGAAATAAAACTGAGCGGCAGCGGCAAAACCATAGTTGCCGTGCGCGAGATAGACCTGATTCGCGTACATGGTGAAGATTTGCGGCTTGGTATAGCGACGCTCGATCTGCAATGCGAGCAGCATTTCCTGAATTTTGCGGCGGAAGGTGCGGTCGCTGCGGTCGAGAAAAAGATTCCCGGCGAGTTGCATGGTGATGGTGCTGGCACCGGCGGTGATCCGGTGATGAATGATGTTGCGCGCGGTGGCGCCGGCGATGCGTGGGAAATCGATGCCCCAATGTTCTTCAAAGTGCTGGTCTTCAATGGAAGTAACCGCGTTGAAGAGAATTCTTGGGCACTGCTCGTAGGTCATCAGAATTCGGCGCTGCAAAGCGAAGCTCCCGACAAGCTGGCCGTCGTCCGCGTAGACTTCGGTGACGACGTTGGGGCGATAGGTTTCGAGAGCACGGATTTCAGGGAGGTCGCTGGCGTAAACGAAAAGCAAGCCGGCGGCGGCGCCGAGAAGAATCGCGCAAAAAAGGAGAAAGGCGAGCGCGACGCGGTCAATCAATTTCCAGCCGCGAAGGCGCAAGGTGATCGGGGGGAGACTCAGCATCGAAAGAAAAGTTTAACGCAGATAAACCGTGGCGTGAGTAAGTTGAACGAAATCGTTTCCATGTTTTGTTCTTGCTGCGCTAGGAATTCGAAGGAGCAGTCCACGGGTGCGGTTTGCGAGCTTCGACGAAAGCGCAGTAAGTGCAGAGGAGAGCGATTGCAACGAAGAACCCATCGCGCACTAAAGTCATTGCGGTCAGCGGCTCTGGAGTAGCAAAGCAGCCGCAATCCTTGATGTCGAGGTGGAGAAGAAAAGCGCGGGTGAGGACGGACAGAAAGAGAACGAGTATCAGCGAAACTGCGGTGAGCCAATAGCGCGCTCGCCAGCCGATCACGAGAAGCAAACCAAGAGCCAGTTCAATGAACGGCAAAGTGTGCGCCAAAAGTGCTGAGCCGGACGCGGAGAGAACCTTGAACGTTTCGACTTCTGAGGCGAAGTTCGCAAGATTGGCGGTGACTGCGAATTTGAAAGCGAACCAGGGATGAAGAATAAATGTGGGATGGAGGATTTTGGAGTAAGCCGCATAAATAAATGTTCCGCCGAGAAAGAGGCGGCCGATCAGGACAACGGCGCGGCGAAGATTCATTGGACTGGACTGCATCATCGGCCGGGCTACTTGGAAGAAAGAAGCTGGTCGAGAAATGTGCGCAAAACGTCGTAGCTGACAACTCCGCTGACGGGATACGTTTGACCTTTGCAATGGATGACCGTCGTTGGGGTCTGCGTGACGTTATAGGTTTTTCCAAGAGCGATGTCTTTGTCGATGGCGGCGTCAATCGCAGGCGTCTTGATCATTGCGCGAATCTTGGTCATTTCTGCAGGCGTAAGGACAGACGCTACCGTACCGTCGACGTCTCCCGTCTGCTCCCACTTCTCCTGATTCTGAAAAAGAACCTGTTCTACCTGCTCGAGCTTGCCAAGCTGAGAAGCGGCACGGCCGTAACGGGCAGCGATACGTGAATAGGCGTGGCCAGGCAGCGGAAAATCGCGGTGAATGAAATAGACCTTACCTGTGGAGACATAGCTGTCCGCGATTTGGCGCGAGGTACCGAGATAGAGCTGCTTGCAGGCGGGACATTGAAAATCGCTGAAGGTTTCCATGACGATGGGAGCGGTTTTTGAACCCTGCGTTTTGTGCGGATCGACGTCCGGCAAATTTACGGATTGAGGATCGGCGGCGGCGGCTTGCGCAACTCGCCCGCCGAACGATAGATACGCGCCTGCGGCCAAGAGCCCGACCGCAATCACTCCCACTTTAATCCTCTGCCAGCTCACGAAAGCCTCCGTCCAAGTCAAACTCGAAATTGGGAAATTGGTGATGCGCGATTCTAACCCGAAAGCATCAAAAGTGCAGCCGCTAGAACGAGCGCTGGGTACCCGAAAGGTGAAGCTAGCCGGGCCTTAAAAGGATTGGATGCGAGAGGGACTGGGGAGTTTGTTCTCGAAAGGAAAGGGAAAGAAGGCTGAATAAGTCATTGAACGAGAGCATCTTACGGTCACCATGAGATAACTTGACAACAAGACACTCAACCTGTATACTCGTCGCGTTATTGAGCTTATGTCTTTGGGGCGTGACCTTGAGTCCTTTTCCGAGTAGCACGCGACTTTGGCTAGGCGATTTTATTGGCAAGACTGGGCTAGGCATTGGGAGGAACAAGAGTTATGAGCAAGATTATTGGAATTGACTTGGGAACGACAAATTCGGTCGTTGCGGTGATGCAAGGCGGCGAACCGGTGGTCATCCCGAACCAGGAAGGCGCGCGAACGACGCCTTCTGTGGTCGCTATCACCAAGACTGGTGAGCGGCTTGTTGGACAGGTAGCGAAGCGACAAGCGGTCACGAACCCGGAAAATACAGTGTATTCGATCAAGCGGTTCATGGGCCGTCGATTTGATGAAGTTGGCGAAGAGAGCCGGCGCGTTCCCTACAAAGTGGTAAAGGGACAGCACGACGATGCGCGCGTGGAGATTTCCGGCAAGGTGTATAGCCCACCCGAAGTCTCCGCGATGATTTTGGGCAAACTGAAAGCGGCTGCGGAAGATTTTCTTGGTGAAAAGGTATCGAAGGCAGTCATCACCGTTCCGGCGTACTTTAACGACGCGCAGCGGCAAGCAACGAAGCAGGCTGGCGAAATCGCGGGCCTTGAAGTTGTGCGCATTATCAACGAACCGACGGCTGCAGCGCTGGCCTACGGCCTCGACAAGAAGAGCGATGAAACGATCGCGGTGTACGACTTGGGGGGCGGTACGTTCGACATTTCCGTTCTCGAAGTCGGCAGCGGCGTGGTCGAAGTGAAATCCACCAATGGCGATACCCACCTTGGTGGCGACGATTTTGACCAGCGGATCGTGGATTGGCTGATTGACGGTTTCAAGAAAGCCAACAACATCGATTTGAGCAAGGACCGCATGGCTTTGCAACGCCTGAAGGAAGCCGCGGAAAAGGCGAAGATCGAGCTTTCGCAGATGATGGAGACCGAAATCAACCTTCCGTTTATAACGGCGGGCGCGGGCGGACCGATTCACTTGCAAGAAAAGCTGACGCGTACGCGCTTTGAACAAATGATCGGCGATTTGCTGGATCGTTCGATGAAACCGGTGCAGCAAGCGCTCGAAGACGCAAAACTTTCGCCGAGCGACATTCAGGAAGTTGTGCTTGTCGGTGGTTCGATTCGTATTCCGAAGGTGCAGTCGCTGGTGCGCAACTTCTTCGGTGGGAAAGAGCCTCACAAGGGCGTAAATCCTGACGAAGTTGTCGCGGTTGGCGCTGCGGTGCAAGGCGCGGTGCTTGCGGGCGAAGTGAAGGACATCTTGCTGTTGGACGTAACGCCGCTTTCGCTGGGCGTGGAAACGCTCGGTGGCGTGATGACGACGCAAATCGCGCGCAACACCACAATCCCGACTCGCAAGGTGGAAACGTACTCGACAGCTTCGGACAATCAGTCAGGCGTGGAGATTCACGTTCTGCAGGGCGAGCGGAAGTTCGCGAAGGACAATCGTTCGCTCGGCACGTTCAAGCTGGATGGGATTCCACCCGCTCCGCGTGGTGTGCCGCAGATCGAGGTCACGTTTGACATCGACGCGAACGGCATCTTGAACGTCTCCGCAAAAGACAAGGCGACCAGCAAGGAACAGAAGATCACGATTCAGTCTTCGACTGGTTTGACCAAGGAAGAAGCGGAAAAGATGCGCGTGGAGGCCGAATCGCACGCCGAGGAAGATCGCAGGCGCATGGAAGAAGTGGAATCGCGCAATCGTTTGGACGGTCTGGTGTACCAGGCTGAAAAGACGCTTCGCGAGAGCCGCGAGAAGCTGCCCGAGGCGGACGTGAAGGCCGCTGAGGAAGCGCTCGACGATGCGAAGAAGGCGATCAACGAAGGCGGGACGGCGCGGTTGCGTACCGCCACGGAAAATGTGGAGCGGGCTTTGCACAAATTGGCTGAGACGCTCTACAAAGCGAACGAAGCCGCTGGCCAAGCACAAGCTGCGGCGGCGGGCACCGGAGAAGCGGGTGGCTCGAGTGCAGGCGGCGCCAAAGAAAACAAACCCGGTGACGTGATTGACGCCGAATACGTGGACGTGGACGAATCGAAGCGTCCGAACTAACTTGACGTGAAAACGGCAGGGGCGCGTTGAGACGTGCCCCTGCATTTGTTTGATTGGATTGAAATGCCAACGACAAGCAAAACAGATTATTACGAACTGCTGGGAGTTTCGCGCAAGGCGAGCGTTAAGGATATTCGCACGGCGTTTCGAAAGCTCGCACGCAAGTATCACCCCGACCTGAATCCGGGTGATAAAGCTGCGGAAGAAAAATTCAAGCAGTTGCAGGAAGCCTACGACGTTCTCTCTGATTCCAAAAAACGCCAGATGTACGACCAGTACGGCTTTTATAGCGATAACGTTCCACCTGGAGGATACGGCGCTGGACCGGAAGGCGCGGGCGGTGATGTAAATTTCGACTTCAGCGGCTTCGATTTTGGTGGTGGAAGCGGAGCTGGAACAGGAGGCGGCAGCTTTCGCGACCTCTTTAGCAGCTTTTTTGGAGGGCGCGGCGGCACCAGCGGCGTGCAAGAAGAGGCGGAATCGGGCGCTGACCTGGAATACCGGCTTGAGATTGATTTCTGGGATGCGGTGCGCGGCGCCGTAAAGAAAATTCAGATCACGCGGCTCGATGCTTGCCATACGTGCCATGGAACTGGAGCGGTGGGAACGCCGCAAGTTTGCCCGACGTGCAATGGCAGCGGAACGATTCAACAGGCTGCGGGTAAGATGCGATTCAATGTTCCGTGTAACCGCTGCGGTGGTACGGGTAAGCTGCGCACGCCGTGCAAAACGTGCGGCGGTGAAGGACGTGTGCGCCATAACGAGACGATTGACGTGCGTATCCCCGCGGGCGTAGCGAACGGTGGGCGCGTGCGCGTTCCGGGCAAAGGCAATGCGGGAACGATGGGCGCTCCAGTGGGCGACCTGTATTTGACCGTCGAAGTGAAGCCACATCCGTTTTTTGAACGGCGCGGAAATGACCTTTACACAAAAATTCCCGTGACGGTTTCTGAAGCGACGCTGGGCGCGAAGATTGAAGTGCCGACGATTGACGGACGCTCGCTGGTGCGGATCCCTCCGGGGACAAATAGCGGCAAGACGCTGCGGCTGAAAGAAAAAGGCGTGCCGAGTGCGCGCAATGGCGAGCGCGGAGACCAATATGTTGAGATTCAGGTTGTTGTGCCACCGCCGACAGACGAGCGAGTTCGGAATTTGATGAAGGAACTGGAAACAGTTGCGCCGGAAGATCCACGCAAGGATTTGTTCAGCAAGGCTGGAGTCTGAAGAAATTTTGAGAGCGTTTTATGTGCCCACGTAGAAAAACTCGAGCGAAAGCCGGTTACATGATCAGCGCAGTGGCCGAGCTTTATAAATTGCATCCACAGACGCTGCGGTTATACGAACGTGTTGGATTGCTGAAGCCTTCGCGGTCAGACGGCAATACCCGGCTTTATACAGATTCGGATTTAGAGCGGCTGGAAGTGATTATTACGCTGGCGCGGGACATGGGCGTGAACCTGGCGGGAATTGAAATTATCCTGAACATGCGCGAAAAAATGGTTGAGATGGAAAAGCAGATGACGGAGTTCGCGACCGTAGTGCAGCAAGAGCTTTCGCGTGTATCTTCCATGCAAGCAAACGAGAAACCGCCTCGGCACGCCATCGTTACGACGCGGCATCGTTTTGCGCGCTGATTTTCTCCACACAATTTATCGCAAACATTCGCACATAAGCCGCTTGCCGCCGGCGCTTGTTACTCCTATTCTTTTTGCTGTGTTTCTGGGAACGTATGCGCAAGCGAGAGTGTAAATGAACACGGTTACCGTTGTGGGAGTGGGACCGGGCCCGTTGGCTTCGCTGACAAAAGAAGCGGAAAGTGAACTGCTTGGCGCGTCAAAGATTTTCTTCCGCACAGGGGCGCACCCCGTTTGCGAATGGCTGAAGCGACAGGGAAAGCATGTGGCGTGCTTCGACAAGTTGTATGAGACCGCGTGGACTCAGCCGGGCGAGATTTATGACTTCATGGTCAGCACGATCCTGAAGGAAGCCGAGTTAAACGGCAGAGCGACCTACGCCGTACCGGGAAGCCCCGTATTTCTGGAAGATACGACGCGCTTGTTGCGCGTGCGAGGAAAACAGACTGGCACCGATGTCCGGGTGGTACACGGATTGAGTTTTTTGGAGGAGGCGCTATTTCAGTTGAATGTGGATTTTGCGGACGGGTTGCAAGTAGTGTTGCCGTGGACGCACCTGGAAACGCACCGGTTTACGAGCAAATTGAATCTGCTGGTATGCCAGTTCGAGGCGAAGCGGTTGCCGACGGACGATCCACGGGTCGATTTGACCCGGAACTGGCTTCGAAAGGAATACCCCGCGGAACATGCGGTGACGCTGATTTGGACCGATGGAATGCCGGAATATTCCACCTGCACGCGGGAATTTCCGCTAAGCGACTTGGCCGAAGAATGTCAGAAAGAAAAATTTTTCGCGAGCTTGTTTGTGCCTGCGCTAAAGAGGAATTGACGCTTATCCATTAGTTTTTCCAAACAAGTTCATTCACAAGAATCCACATGAAAGGCAGCTTGCTGTTGCGGCCTCGCAACCGTATGCTTTCTTGCGATGGCTCTAGAGAACTGTCAACTCTGCCGCGGCACGGGATACAAAATGGTTCCGCGTCCCGATGGCGCTGGAACGATGGCTGCCGCGTGCGACTGCGGAATGGAAGAGCGCGCCGCGCTGGTGATGAATCGCGCGCGAATTCCGAAGCGCTACGAGCATTGCGATTTTGAGAGTTACAGCACGGACGTGAGTGAGATTCCGCAGCATTCGTCTTCACTCAAGGCCGCGAAGATGTTGGCGGAAAAATTTGTCGGCGAGTTTCCGGGAAGCGGCGAAAAGGGTTTGATGCTGATGGGGCCGTCGGGCGTAGGCAAGACGCATCTGGCCGTAGCGTGCCTCAAAGAACTGATTCGGCGCGGGCATCAGGGACTTTTTTGCGACTACCGCGAATTGCTGAAGGACATTCAAGCGAGCTACAACCCTGGCAGCGAATCGACGGAACTGCGAATTCTTGAGCCGATTCGCACGGTAGAAGTTCTTGTACTCGACGATTTGGGCGCGAGCAAACCATCGGCATGGGTGCTTGATACGATTGGACTCGTGCTGAACGCGCGCTACAACTCGCGATTGACGACGCTCATCACGACAAATTATTTGGATTCATCGAAGCCAGAGAGTAAAGCGACGCGATTGCCGCAAGGCGAAGCATTACGAGCCGTGCGCGAAGACAGCCTCGCCGACCGCATCGGCGAACGCATGCGTTCCCGCCTCTTCGAAATGTGCCGCACCATTGAAGTGAACTCGACGGACTTCCGCCGTGAAGTAGGTCAATCCTCCCGCGCGCGTGCCTGATCCTGGCACGCACTGGTTTTCCCCAAATTTTGAGGTCAATGGGAACAAGTGGCGATAGCCGTGCGTACACGAATCTATGCACCTTCATCTTAAGTTCTGGCCTTTCACAATGCTATTCGTCGCATTGGCACTATCATCTGATTCCTCATTGGGCCAAGTTCAGGAAAAAGGATCAGATGATGGCTCCATCTCAAACTTGCTCAGCCAAAATCAGTATGACCTCGCTACGAATGGCCGTGAATTTCTTCTTCGCGAAGCGGATCAAAATGACTTCTTTCTGCTTGGGGAGTTGCACGGCGACAACGAAATTCCCACTCTCCTCAGAGCACTCTGGCCGGAAATGTGGAAGCAGGGTTATCACCACATTGCAGCTGAAGTAAGTCCTTGGGCTGCTGAGCAGCTGGAACTTTCGTCCGCAGAAAAAAACCGCGAGGTGCTGGGGCTTTGGACGAAACAAGAAGCGATCGGAGTGCGCGCCTTTGCGCGCCCGAATGTCAGCGTCATTTGGGGATGCGATATGGAGGAAATCCAACCGCAGTTCCCGATTAGAGAGCTGGCAGTTTTGAATCCAGGCGATGCAAATCTACAGCGCATGGCGGAACTTGTGGATAAAGGCTACAAGCGAGAGCTGGCGCCGGAACTATACGAGCTCATTAAGAAAAGCGCAGGAAAGGCAGATAGGATCGCAAATGGCATTTCTCTTCGTGAAAACACATTGCGCACGCTGGAGATTGAGAGGAATCGGCTCCGATCTGACACAAAGATGGTCGCTCAAAAGGAGCGCGAGCTTTTGATGAAGGAACAGCTGCTGGAGCATTTGCGTTCCGACCCAGAGTCAAAAACAGTCTCGAAGGTGTTTCTTCGTTTTGGACGAAATCATATGCACCGCGGATACGATGCGAGAGGCATTTCAACTTTGGGTAATTTTGTGGCAGAGTTCGCCGTGGCCGAGGGCAAGAGTGCATTCAATATTGGAGCGTTTGGAGCAGGGGGCAAAGCATCGCTGCGGGGGGACACTTGGGATGCGGATGAGCGGCAGGACGAACCTGCGTTTGCCTTTCTCGCCAAAGAGGTAAAATACCCGGCTACAGTCTTTGACCTTCGAGCTCTTCGGGCGCTGCTACACAGAATTCCTCAAGAGAAACGATCCGTGCTTCAGACCAACCTGATCTATTGGACTGACTCATATGACGCGCTCATCTGCTACAAAGTTGTGACCCTGTTCAGCCGTAGAAGAGAACACCTGTGGAACTCTTTTAGGAAGAGCAGCAAGCATTTGCGTGTGGGCCTCGTTTCAGAACTTCGGCTTGATTGACACACCCTCATTTTGGCTAGTATCCTTGCAGGGTTGCAGCGTTTTTCACGCCGGCAGCATCTGTTTGTCCCATGAGCTGTTTCGCGGTCTGGTCAGGGGTGGTCGGACTTCGAATCAGCGACCTTGCATTACCCCACCAGGGGCTTTACCCCCAGCAGGGATTCCGCAAGGAATTAAAACGTCGAACTAGGGATACGTATCCCGGAGGCCAACAACCATGTCTTTTGACAATGAAAATACCGCATCTGCCGCAGCAGCCGCACCAGCACCTGAAACACCTTCCGAAGAAACAAAAACTGAAGTGAACGCGATTCAAGCGGAGCCAGCTGCAAATGCTGCTCCTACGGAAGCTCCATCCGTGTCTCCCGCAGAAACGCCGGCCGCTGCACATGCGCCGGATGCTGAAGCTGTCGCTGCAGCCGAAGAGGCAGCCGGTGCGGAAGAGATGAGCAAGCTCATGGCGGAGTACGATGAGCAGCAGGAAGCTCACTCTCAAAACGAAATTATCGAAGTAAAGGTGATTGCGTACACCGAGCACGGTGTCGTCGTGGATCTCGGCCAGAAGAACGAGGGCCTGATTCCCGCTATAGAATTTTCGGAGACGGAAATTCCGCGGCCGGACCCGAACGCGACGATCGAGGTGCAGCGCACGGGAGATAAGAAAGACGGCTATACGATTGTCAGCTATCAGAAGGTGCTGCGCCGCCGCACGTGGGAGAAGCTCGAAGCCGCGTTCAAAGCAAAAGAAACGCTAACCGGCAAAGTCGTGGACCGCATCAAGGGTGGCGTCGTCGTTGATGTGGGTGTGCGCGCTTTTCTACCTGGTTCGCAATACGACCTGCGTCCGACGCAGAATCTGGATGCGCTGATCGGCCAGGAAGTGCAAGTTCGCATTACTAAACTGAACCGGCGCCGCGGAAACATCGTGGTGAGCCGCCGCGCGTTGCTCGAAGAAGATTTGCACGTAAAGCGCGCGGAGCTGCTCGAAAAACTGACTGAAGGCCAGACCGTACACGGCACCGTAAAGAACGTGACGGAATACGGCGCGTTCGTGGACATCGGCGGGCTGGACGGTTTGCTGCACCTGACCGACTTGAGCTGGGGTCGCATCAAGCACCCTTCGGACGTTGTGAAGCCGGAGCAGGAACTCGATGTGATGGTCCTGAAGTTTGATAAGGATAAGCAGCGCGTTTCGCTCGGCCTGAAGCAATTGATGAAGGATCCCTGGATTGACGCGGCGGAAAAGTATCCGGCAGGCGGCAGGTTTAAGGGCAAGGTTGTCGGCGTAGTGGACTATGGCGCATTCGTCGAGCTGGAACAAGGCATAGAAGGGCTGGTCCACGCGACGGAAATGAGCTGGGCGAAGAAGTCAGTTCAGCCTTCGAAGGTTGTGAAAGCCGGCGAAGAGGTCGACGTCGTTGTTCTGGACATCAAGCCCAGCGACCGGCGCGTTTCGCTCGGCATGAAGCAAGCACAGCCTGATCCCTGGCTGCTGACAGCGGAAAAATATCCGGTGGGAACGATTGTGACCGGAAAAGTCCGCAACATCGTGGAGTTCGGAGCGTTCATCGAAATCGAAGATGGCTTCGATGGGCTTGTTCACGTCGGCGATGTGAGCTGGACTGGCCGCGTGAACAATCCACACGAAGTATTCAAAAAGGGCGAGCCGGTGACCGCGCGCGTACTGAAAGTTGACGCCGATGCGCGACGCGTTTCGCTGGGCATCAAACAAGTTGACGACAAGTTTGACGCCTGGGTGAAGCAGCACAGAGTCGGTGACCTGGTGAAGGGCAAAGTTTCGCGAATTGCGATGTTCGGCGCGTTCGTGGACTTCGGCGACAACATCGAAGGACTCTGCCACAACACGGAAATCACCGACCGGCGCGGCCGCGATGAGGGCCCGGTTGCCCGCACGACCACCGGACCGCTGAAGAGCGCGGGCCCGCTCGAGCCGGGTAAGGAATACGACTTCAAAATCATCAAGATCAGCCGGGATACTCGCCGGATTGGCTTGAGCTACAAGGCTGCGGTGAAGCAGGTCGAGCGCCGCGAGATCGAGCAGTACCGCACGAGCAAGTCTTCTTCGACCGCAACGATTGGCGATGCGTTGAAGCAGAAGCTCGCTTCGCGCGGATAATTCGAATCGATTTACAGGCGGGGCTCTGCGAATTGTGGGGCCCCGTAAATTTTGTTTTACCTCCGGGGCAATTTAATGATAGTAAGGGAAGCAATCGGTGGGCTTTTACCCCAGCTAAGCCCTTCCGCATCATGCATCTGCGGCGTATTATGTTCTGGCAAAATTGCGAGGCCTGTTCACGATGAGCAAGCAACCGACGCTGACAAAAGCGGATTTGATCGAAGAAGTGCTGCGTGTTACAGAATTGCCGCGCAAGGAATCTGAGTCCATCGTCGAGACGATTTTCGACAGCATCATTCAATCGCTGCAGAAGGGCGATAAAATCGAGATTCGCGGCTTTGGCAGTTTCCGCACGCGACAGCGGCGCGGACGCACGGGCCGGAATCCCAAAACAGGCGAGAAGGTGGACGTCCCCGCAAAGCGGATTCCTTTTTTTAAGCCGAGCAAAGAATTGAAGGATTTTGTGAACAGCGAGGAGGCAGCCAGCATGACGGCTGCGGCTGAAGCTGCAGCAGCGGCGGGCGAGACTCACCGCAGCTGAGTTGCGCAAAAAATTGTGGGTTGGGAACGCCGGCGATTGCCGGCGTTTTGTTTTGCGATATGCTTGCTTCTGGAAATTTGCGAGACGCGAACTGAGGGGGCTCGGGGGTTTGTACTTACAATCCCTGAAAAAATGGACTATCTCTGGACACCCTGGCGCTACCAGTACATCAAGAGCGCGATCGCCGGTGAACAACCGGAATGCATTTTTTGCGATGCAGCAAAGCGCACCGATGATGCGACAACGCTGGTGGTTCACCGTGGAGTCAGCTGCTTTATCATTTTGAACCGTTACCCCTATACCGGCGGGCATTTGATGATCGTTCCGTATAAACATATAGCTGAGCTTTCCGGACTGGATCCCGCGACACTAACGGAGATGATGCAGCTTGCGCAGCAAACCGAGAACGTGTTCAAGTCGCTTTACAAACCCGAGGGAATAAATTTTGGAATGAATCTGGGGCGCGCAGCCGGAGCCGGAGTATTGGGACATTTGCATCTGCATGCGCTGCCTCGATGGACCGGCGATGCGAATTTCATGACGGTCACGGGCGAAACGCGCGTTCTGCCGGAAGACTTGGCCACAACTTACGAACGCGTGCGCGCTGCGCTGGCGTAGGCGATTTTTTCGCGTGCGCAGAGTGCGTTACACTTTAGTGCTCGCAGGGTAAGGCGCACGTGAATCTCGAACTCACCGAAGAACAGAAATTACTACAGAAAAGCGTTCGCGAATTTGCTGAGTCGGAAGTGAAGCCGCGCGCGCGCGAAAACGATGAAACGGCACATTTCCCGCGTGATCTGTTTGCAAAAGCGGCGGAACTTGGACTGACAGGCGTTGCGCTTCCCGAAAATGAGGGCGGTGCAGGCTTCGACCACATTTCATACACGATTGTGATTGAAGAGATTTCGCGCTGCTGTGCTTCGACAGGCGTCATTCTTTCCGTGCAAAATTCGCTCTATTGCGATCCGATTCACAGGTTTGGGACGGATGAACAGAAAAAGAAGCTCCTGATACCGTTTGCGAGGGGAGAAAAGATTGGCTGCTACGCTCTGACTGAACCGCAAGCGGGGTCAAACGCTGCGGCATTGCAAACCAAAGCAGTGAAAAAAGGCGACGCATACGTTTTGAATGGGACGAAGGCGTGGATCACGAATGGCGGCGCGGCGGATGCAGCGATCGTTTACGTGAACACGGAACCGGCGAAGGGTGAGAAAGGGATCACCGCGCTCGTCGTGGAAAAAGGGACGCCGGGTTTCAAGGTCGGTAAGGAAGAAAAAAAGCTCGGCATCAACGCGACGGCTTGCAGCGAATTGGTGTTCACAGATTGCGAAGTGCCGGTATCGAATCGTATCGGGAACGAAGGCGAAGGATACAAAGTGGCGCTTTCAACGCTCGATGGCGGGAGGATAGGAATTGCCGCACAAGCAACCGGGATTGCGCGGGGTGCGTTCGAGGCCGCGCTGCAGTACTCGCAGGAGCGTCTGGCTTTCGGGCATCCGATTTCGCAATTTCAAGCGATTCAGTTCATGTTGGCGGACATGGCGACGGAACTAGACGCGGCCCGGTTTTTGATTCGCAAGGCCGCTTGGAAACAGGACACTGGCACACGCTTCAGCATGGATGCGGCTTCTGCGAAACTCTTCGCCAGCGAAATGGCTACGCGCGTGACGCATAAGGCCATTCAGATTCACGGCGGTAACGGCTACAGCCGCGAATATCCTGTCGAGCGCAACTACCGCGACGCACGTATCACCGAAATTTACGAAGGCACCAGCGAAATCCAGCGTCTCGTAATTTCCTCCTGGCTTCTAAAAACCTGAAGCCTTTCAACGTTTAACGGCTCGCCGCAAGTGGCTTGTACACAATCCCGATCGCGACGCCAGCGAGCACCCATCCGATGAAATTACTGACCGTGATCTCGATTCCCAGCTTGAGATCCATGTTCATGGTCACTAGATTGGAAATCGGATGTACGCACGCAGTAAAAAGTCCCACGAGCACGCCGAACTTCAATCCCTGAATCGCGCTGGACATGCCACCGCACCAGCCCGCGTAGAGCACTACAGCCGCCACCAGCGCCACTAACACGGAGGCCAGTCCAAAGGGCATGTACTTCATTTGCAGATCGGAGGTCCTGTAGAGTGCTGCTGAAGGGGCGAAATCCTTTCGTATGAGCCAACCTTCCGTCAGGAATCCCCAAGCGAAAAATACGATAAGGGCTGCAATAGCCGCTGACAGAATGCGAGGGTAGTTCATGCGTTCTCCTTTGGCCGAGTTTTGTCAGGACTTGTCGTCTTTGCTCGCGCAGGCCGCTCCAGAACTGGTCGTAGTATTCTCAGTAGATGCTGGAACTCGACAGCGATTTGGAATTCCACGAAGCACAGCTGGAAGAGTCTTTTTTTTCCAGGCTGCAGGCGCAACCCGCCGTCTGCCTGATCGAACCACGCGACCCCAAGGCTGAACCATACCTCATCAAAACGCAAGATTTGCGCCGTCGTCTGCAACGCCTCCTCGGCCCTCTCGATCCTTCCAGCAAACGCCTTAACTTGCGCGACTTTGCAAAAACAGTTCACTACCGCGTGACTGCGTCTGCGTTTGAACAATCCTTTGCTTATTACCAGCACGCAAAGCAGCGATTCCCCAAGAAATATCGCGCAATGATGCGGTTACGGCCGCCAGCAGTTCTAAAAGTGAATTTGCGAAATGCTTATCCGCGATGCTATGCGACGCGGCGAATTCCTGTCGACGCGTCAGGCGCACCTGCGGGAGGCTCTTACTACGGCCCGTTTGCTTCGCGAAAATCAGCAGAGGCATTTGCCGAGCGCGTGCTGGATCTTTTCAAAGTGCGTCGCTGCCAAATCAAAATTCGCCGTGATCCGGCGTTTCCCGGCTGCATCTACTCCGAAATGAAAATGTGTCTCGCACCGTGCTTCGGCGGTTGCAGCAAAGAGGAATATGACGTCGAGGTGCAGAGGCTGGTGCAATTCCTCGAAACGGGCGGCAAGTCTCTGCGGACAGCATTCGAAACTGAGCGTGAAAAAGCGAGCGAAGAGCTGGACTTCGAACGAGCAAGCGCACTCCACAAGAAGCTGGAGAAGATTGACGAAGCGCTACGGGGCCAGCCAGAACTTCCGCGACGAATTCAGGATTTGAACGCAGTGGTTTTTCAACGAGCCGCAGCTGAACAAACGATTGCTGCATTCCCCGTTTTTGCTGGCCGCATCGCGGAGCCGTTTCAGCTGCCTTTTTCGCAATTCGCCGGAGAGCCGCGCTCAGCGGAGCAGCTGCTGCGTTCGCGTCTGGAAGATCTCCCAACGGAACTGCCTTCCGATGATCTCAGCGAAAATCTTTGGCTTCTGGCAAGATGGTTTTACAGCAACCCGCGTGAAGGTGAAATTTTCTTTCGCGAAAAAACGTGGCCTTATCGAAGAATGTTGCGCGCTTGTGCGCGATTGCTGGCTTCGCCGGAACAGCCGGCGAAGGAAACGCCTGCTGCACCAGCGAGAGATGCCGAAGGAGAGAAAAACCCGTCATGAGCACCCGAGCCACGCTGGAGGGAACAAAACGGTTTGCCGAGAAATGGCTTAAGCGCGCAGCCGACGAACACTTCCGCGAGGTAAACGGACTCGTAGTTTCTTCGCTGGGAATCGGAACGTATCTCGGTCAGCCGGACCCTCACACGGACGCAGCATATACAGAAGCCATCGTGGCTGCGGTCGAAAGCGGAATCAACTTCGTCGACTCTGCCATCAACTATCGTTTCCAGCGGAGCGAGCGTTCAATCGGCGCAGCGCTGCAACAATTGGCCGCGAGAGGAATTTCGCGCGAGGAAATCGTTGTATGCACGAAAGGCGGTTATCTGACGCCCGACGGCACGATGCCGTCTGATCCGAACCAGTATTTCTTCCATGAATATATTCAGCCTGGAGTTTTCGCGGCCAAAGATATCGCCGGTGGCAGCCATTGCATGGCGCCGCGCTTTTTGGAAAACCAGCTTGGACGCAGCTTGAAGAACCTGGGCGTTACATGCGTCGATGTCTACTACCTGCACAATCCGGAGTCGCAGCTCGGAGAAATCTCGAAACAAGAATTTGCAAAGCGAGTACGCGAAGCTTTCCTCTATCTGGAATCCGCGGCTCGCGACGGAAAAATTCAATACTACGGAATGGCGACATGGAATGGTTTCCGGCAAGAAGCTCAGGCACGCGATGCCATGCAGCTAGCGGAGTTTGAAACGATCGCGAGGGAGATTGCCGGCGATGGGCATCGTTTTCGTTTCGTGCAATTGCCATTCAATCTGGGAATGACGGAAGCGCTGACGCTCGGCAATCAAACTGTGGCGGGAAAACAGCTCACAATCATGGAAGCGGCGAGCGAGCTGGGAATCACGCTTGTCGCAAGCGCTTCGCTCCTGCAAGGCCAAGTGGCGCGCAATTTGCCGGCGTTCGTTGCACAAGCATTGGGACTCGAAAACGATGCAGAACGCGCGCTGCAATTTGTACGTTCCGCGCCGGGAATCACAACGGCGCTTGTAGGAATGTCTCGAGTGGAACACGTGCGGGCAAACGCCAAGCTCGTCTCCGTCGCACCTGCAACCATCGATCAATTCAGCCAGCTCTTTGCGCGCGGCGAATCCGCGTAGAGATCTTGTCACGCATAGCTACGCTTTGCCCGGCCAGCCGTTCATCCACTCGCTGATCGCTTTTCCCAATTCCTCGATTTTTCCCCTAAAGAAGTGATCCACACCATCTACGACGACTAACTTGTTTTCTCCAGGTAGTCTGCTGACGAATTCTCTCAATCGGTTCACATCGCCAAATTCATCTTGAGAGCCGTGGACGAACAATTTTGGCTTCGCGCATTTCTCAAGATAAGAAAAATCGGAGTTATTCACCGGCGCGCCGATTCCGATTAGCCTTTGCACGCGTTTGTCTTCGCATCCAACGCGCAAGCCGACCCAGGAGCCAAAACTGAACCCTGCCAGCACTAGCGGCTTACCTGGAAATTCTGTGCCCAAAAAATCGAGCGCCGCATGAACATCGTCACGCTCGCCTTGCCCGCGATCATGCGCACCTTCGCTCAACCCTGTGCCGCGAAAATTAAAACGCAGCACGGCACCTTGACGAGCGTCCAGCGCTTTCGCCGCCTGATACACAACCTTATTGTGTAGTGTCCCGCCAAGAGAGGATGTGGATGGCATACGACTGCGGCAAAGTGCGGTTGTATTCCAGCCGGCGGCGTCCATAAAATTGCTTCCAGTTTTCCTGCCGGCCCATCAACGAAAATATTTTTTGATTCGTGGTTTGCGCTCATGAAGTGAACGAACAGTTTATCCGAATTGTTCGAACACAATAAAACGTGGCGGCTCAGTCCATCAGCCGCATCACAGTAATCACAAGCGAACTGCTATGGGGCATTTTTTCCACGTTCACGATTCTTGCGAGAATCTCGCCATTCCCATGCCAGGGCCTTGCATCCGATGAGACGAAAGTAACAAAGAGCGCTTCTCCAGGTGCATATTCTCGATTGCTTACAAAACGCATCCGGTCACCAGAGACTTCCAGTGTCATTGCTTCTTCAAACCAGGGTATGTGTCGCGGGCGCACGCGAATAGGGAGCGAGACACTCTGTCCGTAGGCATTGGGTGGCGCGAGAATTTGTTTCTGCCCGTTACCTCCGCTCGTTTGTTGCGGGTTACCCTCAAAGTGCAGGGCGATTTCTTCAAGGCTGGCGCTGCCTCCATTCAAATGACGACTACGAACAACTCTCGCTAAAACTTCCGGCTGGCCGTCAGGGGCATTAAGGTCAAAGGGGAATGTAACCCAAAGTGGAAAGCCTTCCCCATGATGCTCTTTACACTCAATGAGCAGACCGCCACGCGAGACGTTTCGCGTTTCGCAGACCTCCGACTGTTGTCCTAGAGGCGCAACCCAACGAAGCCTTACGGGAAGGCGCAAGCGTACCCGAGCGTGCTGGCGATGTTGCATGGCAGCTGTGCTACGGGATTGAGCGGCGGGTAAGGCGGACTATACACCCCCGGCACCTAAACGTGATACCAAAACTCCTATAACCCCTCGTACTAGGACAAAAATGATGGTTTTTCGGATTGCAGTTTAGGGGGGCGAATGTTAGCGTTTTTTAGATTTTCACAGTCCCGAAAGAGGATTCATGGGCGACGGCGCCGAACGCCGCGAAGCACGGCGATTCACGATGACCCTCCCTCTGCGGGTGTTTCCCCATGAATCGAGCGGACTCGAACTGAAAGCGCAAACCCGCGATGTAAGTTACCGCGGGCTCTATTTCCTCACCGAAGCGAAGTTTGACGTGGGCAACGCGATCGAGTTTGTGATTACTCTTCCGGAGCAAGTGACCCAATCCGGCGATGTTTACATCCGGTGCCAGGGACAGGTTGTACGAGTAGAACCCAGCGAGAATGGGCACATCGGCATCGCTGCAAAAATCGAGCGCTACGAATTCCTCCACGCCGCCGCTTAGTCCTAACCGCTGCAGCCCAAAACCGTCGAACCTCATCAGACACTGCATTCTCCCATTAAGGAACAGGCATTCGTGCGCTTCAAAAAAAGCTGGCTGCATCAAGCGTTGTGTTTTCCATTGGCCATTTTGTTCAGCAATGTGTGCTTGGCCCAAATGCCGCCTCAGACGCCCGCGTGGCCACCAGCTGGAGAAACGTCACGCAAACAGTCCGAAATTCCAGCAGGAATGGTCCGGATTAAGGGTGGCGAATTCCAAATGGGGATAGATCGTGCCGAAGTGCCACGGTATCATCGTTATTTCGGAGTCAACACCCCTGCACTGTTCGAACCCGAAACGCCACGCCACAGCATCAAACTCGCTTCCTTCTTTTTGGATCGCAATCTCGTTACAAACGCTGAATTTTTCGGATTCACTCGCCGCTTTCCAGACGAAGACCCGTCAGAAAAACTCGCCAAACTTGATCAGCCGTTTACGGAATTTGATCCGCGCAGCCGGTACGGCGATCGCAAAAACCTCAAACACTGGGTCGACGGCCAGGTTCCCAAAGGCCTCGAAAATCATCCTGTCACCAACGTCACCTGGTATGACGCAGTCGCATACTGCCAATGGCTCGGAAAACGCCTGCCCACCGAAGCGGAGTGGGAGTATGCCGCGCGCGGCGGCGGCAATCCCATATTTCCCTGGGGTGACGCTGCGGCCGATCCTTCCCGCGCCAACTATTCGGCAAGCGGCCATGGCACAACGACCTCCATCGGCACCTACGCACCTAATGGATACGGCCTGTACGACATGGCCGGAAACGTCTGGCAATTCACTGCCGACGAGTGGGCTCCTTACTCCTCTTCCCCCAAGCCAGCAAAAAATCCAGTCTCGGGCGGCGACCTTTTTTCTACGGGATTCAGCTTTCTCAGCGTAACAACCCGAAGAGTGATTCGCGGTGGCAGTTGGGGCGGAGCGCCCGTCAATCTCTGGGTGGAATACCGCGATAGCCATCCGCCCGATGGCGCACAGCCATTTGTCGGTTTTCGTTGCGCAAAATCGCCAGACTAGCTCGCTCTCCGCCCGAAGAGCCGCCACACGAGTTTGCTCCTTCAAAATTCGCGCGTACACTCTTGGTATAACGCGAATGCCAGGGAGATTGCATGTACCACTACAACGCCACGACCGCGCTTGAAGAATTGCAGGAAGACGCGCTGCTACCCCATCCGGTAAAGCTGCGCGACATGATTTTGCGCACGGAACACGGCCCCGAAGAAGCTCAGCGGCTCAACCAGGAATTTCAAGACTATCTAACGCGCTTCGGAGAAATTCAAAAGCTGGCGCGCAGCATCCTTGAAAAAATTGCCGCGGCAAAAAGCAAATCCGCGTGATCTTTTTGGGAGGGCACGGCTTTAGCCGCTGGGGTACGATGACTTCTCTGCGCTCAAATCATGCCCACTAAACCTCGCGTCTTGCTCCTTTCCGCATCCTCCGGTGCGGGACACGTCCGCGCCGCGCAAGCTCTTGAAAAAGCTTTTGCTGCCCGCGGCGATTGTCTCGTCGAACATGTGGACGTGATTCAACACGTCAGTAAAGTGTTTCAGCGTCTTTACGATAGGAGTTACATCAGTATGGTGCGCCGCGCACCGGAATTGATGGGCGTTCTCTATGAGCGCACCGACAAACCCTGGGAAAAAATGCGCCGCCGCCTCGCCGTTGACCGCCTAAACACTCAGCCGATGATTCGCATGTTGAAACGCGTTCAGCCGGATCTATGCATCGCCACGCACTTTCTGCCGGGAGAAATTATCGCGTGGCTGAAAGCCAAGAAAAAGCTGCAGACGCACAATGCGATCGTGGTTACCGACTACGACGTTCACGCGATGTGGCTGTGCCGCACGGTAGATCGCTACTATGTTGCGATCCCCGAAGCGATGGAATATTTGAGCGGCATTGGCGTGCCGCGAGAAATTATCCGGATCACCGGAATTCCCATAGACCCGCTTTTCTCCGCGCCTGTGGCGCAGGCCGCAGCTCGAAAGCATTTGAACCTCGATGCAACCGCTCCGGTAATTCTTATCGCGGCTGGGGGTTATGGGCTTGGCCCCGTGGAACAGCTTGTTCGAGACTTGCTGGCTTTGCAAAAGCCCTGGCAAATTGTGGCCATCGCCGGAAAATCTGAGCAAGTAAAGAAGAAACTGGACGACCTCGCCGCCCGCGCAGGCAACTTGTCTTCCGGCCAAGGACAAAGTAGCGCTCCGCGTCTTGTTCCCGTAGGGTTCACCAAGGAAATGGACCAATACATGGCCGCAGCCGATTTGCTTGTCGGCAAAGCGGGCGGCCTCACCACTTCCGAAGCTCTTTCCCGCGCGCTGCCCATGGCGCTCATCGAACCGATTCCTGGCCAGGAAGAGCGCAATGCCGATCATCTGCTGGAAGAAGGCGCAGCGATTCGCTGCAACAATCTGCCCGCAGCTGCATGGAAGATCGCCGGACTAATGAACGACACGCAGCGTTTGGCACGCATGAAAGAAACAGCGCGCAGACTAGGGCGGCCGAACGCCGCTGCGGAAATCGCAGCGGACGCTTTGAAGCTGGTAAGCTAAGAGCTCTGTTTTGACACTATTTTGTAGGGGCACGATATATCGTGCCCTTGCTTTAGGAGGCAGGGGCTTCAGCCCCTGCGTGGCGCATTCAAAAATATGGGGCTTTAGCCCCTGAAGGAAGCTTCTGAAAGAACAAGATCGATTATGCGACGCAATACCCTTCTCATTGACGCCGACGATACGCTCTGGGAAAACAACGTCTTCTTCGAAAAACTGATCGAGGATTTCATCACCCTCGTCGAACCCTGCGGTTTCACGCGCGCCTACATTCGCCACATCCTCAACGAAACCGAGCGCAAAAATATCCGGCAATATGGCTACGGCGTGCGCAGCTTCGGGCGCTCCCTTGAAGAAACCTACATGAAGCTCGCCGAGCATCAGGCCAAGCGGGAAACGCTGGCCGAAATTCACAACCGCGTCGTAGACCTCGAGCGCACCCCTCCAAAAATTCTCGATGGAGTTCCTGAAACGCTCGCCTATCTCACCGAGCGCCACCGCTTGATTCTGTTCACGAAAGGCGAACCTGCCGAGCAGTCGGCAAAAGTCCAGCGTTCCGGCTTGCAAGGCTTTTTCGAGGCCATCGAAATCGTCCACGAAAAAGACACCGTCACCTACACCGGCCTCGTCAGCAAACACAAAATCGTAAAATCGCAAGGCTGGATGATCGGCAACAGCCCGCGCAGCGACATCAACCCCGCCCTCAAAGTCGGCCTCAACGCCGTCTACATCCCGCACCAACACACCTGGCACATGGAACACGAACCAGTAATGGCCGGCTCCGGCAAACTCGTAATCCTCCCCGGCTTCCGCGAACTCCGCTCGCATTTCTAGGCGGACGTCACCCAGCATTCGTATGGATTCAAATTGCGGTGGGATCTATCTCAATCGCCATCTCTCGATAAGCACAAAGCGCATTCGCAAGCTGCATCTGTCTCGGCGTCCGGCATTCCGCCTCAAACAATCTCGGATTTCCCACCACAATTACAGCCGTCTTCGCGCGCGACGTGGCCACATTGAACCTGTTCAAGCTGAACAAAAACTCCATCCCGCGAGGCGCATCTTCCGGCGACGACGTCGTCATCGAATAAATCACCACTGCCGCTTCCTGCCCCTGAAATTTGTCCACCGTCCCAATCTTCATCCCAGGCAAGCGCTCCGAGAGGTCCGCTACCTGCGCGTTATACGGCGCCACAATTAAAATATCTTCCTTCTTCAACGCCCTCTTGTTTCCCTTGCTGTAAAACCATTCCACTTCGGGCTTCAGCAATCCATCTATAATTTTCGCTATTAATTCCGTCTCTTCCGCGCTCGCATTTCTATTGCTATGGTGCTCCGCCGGAACGAACCACAATCCCGAGGCCCTCATCCACGGATGCCCTTCCATCACGCGAGCTCGCGCCAGCTCATGCGAATCCAGCTTGTCTTCATAAAATAGCCGCGACGTAAACTTGCAAACATCGGGATGCAATCGCCAACTTTCCGGCAGAAAAAATCCGAGATCTTCGGGAATTGTCTTTCTTCCATCCAGCAAGTGTTCCAGCGCCGATTTTTCTGCTCCCTCCGGATGGCTCCCTTTCATTGGCCGCTCCAGCTGCTGCGGATCACCGAGCAAGACCATTCTCTCTGCTGCCTGTGACACTGCCAGCACATCAGCCAGTGACATCTGCCCCGCTTCATCAATGAACAGCATATCTACACATTCAAACGCCTTTTCCGGCGCCCACAGCCAAGTCGTACCACCCACAACGTTTGCTCTTCCCACCTTCAGCGCATTCCACACTTCATCGTTATCGACCCTTGCCACCGCCACTCCATGGCCCTCTTCGCCGTTGTTTTCGCGGTGGAGGCACTTCACAAGTTCCTCCATGCCTTTTTCGCGTGATGCTTCCACCACTTCATCCAGCAAATTCCGGATCACTTTGTGGCTCAGCGCCGTTACACCTACCTTCTTACCGCGTTTTACCAGTTCGCAGATCATCCGCGCCCCCGTGTACGTTTTCCCCGACCCGGGCGGGCCTTGAATCGCAAGTGTCGAATCTTCGAGCGCAATCCCAATGCGCTCCGCTGTACTCACCGGCGTTTCAGACGCGCGCCGTTTCAAGCTTTCTCCTGCCGCCAATCGCGGAGCCTGTCGCAGCAACAGATCTCGCCCAGCGCGATACTTCCCCGGAGAATCCAGTCCATTCTCAAGAACCCATCTTCCAATCCGTTGCAGCGCTCCCGCCTGCGCATCTGTATTTAACGGTGAGCCCCACATGAATGCCATTTCTGGATGCGCTCCATCCGACTTCTTCGTTTTCTTGACATCGACAATTCCTGCCTTCGTATCGATCGCCACAACTTCTCCGAATTTGTCTTCCACACTCCCGGAATACAGGTCCGCTCCGACACGAACACTTGTCTTGTGCGGTTCGTAGGAATATCGATCTGTGGATACGCTTCTGCCCCTTCCTGCAACCAGACGTTCCACTAAGCGCATTTTCGTCAGGCCAACACGCTCATCAAGCAACTCTTCGTCGTCCGCGCACTCATACCGGTAGCCGTCTTGCCAGACTCGCTTGTCCTCTCTCCTATGCCAGCTCACCAAATGCGCCAAAAGCCGCTGCGCATCCGCAGCTTCCTCGGCTTGCCCCTCCGCCTGTTCCAGAAGATTCCTTGTAAGCTCGGTGGCCTCATCCAGTTTCTTCTGCAATTTCTCGGAAGCGTCTCCGTTCTTCCACTCCGGCCTGGGAATGTTCTCGCCCCCTTCCAGCTTTTTCCTCTCTCCCTCCAGCCAGTCCCGCAAGCATGCTGTCGCAAAGCAATCGTCTGCGTTGTATCCCTCCAGGTCTACGCGCGCCTTTTCCGAAACTTCTTCCAGCCTTCCCAATTCCAAGCCGTGTTCCACAAGCCGCATCGCCGCCCGCGAATCTTCCAGCTTGGTTTTTCTTTCGTATCCGCAAAACGCTTCCAGCTTCTTCAGCGAATACGCTTCCACGCTTGCACGAAGCCCTTGCTTGAACACCAGATGCAAATCCACTATCGCTTCCGCCCTTAGCAAACGGTCAACCTCTTCTTCGCGTGTCGCATGGAGCGACGCGAGATTCACCAGCGTGGATTTCTCGTAGACGCCGAAGTGATACACGTGCATTTGGGGATTCGCTTTGCGGCGCTGCCCTATCTCATCCATCAGCCACTCAAATGTTTGCTTCTCTTCCTTGGAGTTCAGCGCCCAGCGCTTCTCGTACTGAAGCTCCCCCTCTGCGTTCCGAAACGCAATTCCAGTCAGATACTGCAGCCCGTTTTCGCCAACGAACCGGTCGCCTTCAAAATCCAGAAAAATGTCCTCGTTCGTCGGTTCCGGCAAGAGCGCCAACCCTGCGCCCGCAGCTACCGGCAAAATCGCTTCATGTACAAGTTTCTCCTTCGTTCTCCCGTCCACCTGCACCCGCGCCTGCTCTCGCACTCGCGCATAACCATCGCGGCTCCCACGCTCCGGACGTTCCTTGAGCGGAATTGGCATCTCCGCCAGCTTCACCACTGTTGGTCTCTTCCACTCGACAAGTTGTTCGCGCTGGTTTCGCCGGATTCCGGCTACCAGCGATAAATGATCGTCTTCGCGTCGTTGCACGTCGCACTCTTTGAACCATCGGCACACATTGCAGTGCTCCACAGGTTCTGGATACGTCCGCTCCCGTGCGTTTTCCCCAATCGAATCTAAAAATTTCTGCTTCACAAAACGGTAGTAAGCCGCAAACTCCGCAAAGCGGTATGCTTCTCCCGCAAAATCATTCCCTGGCGGGATAACCCACATGAATTCCGGCTCAGATCCCTGTAGCTTCACCACCAACTCCGTGTAGAGCGCGAGCTGCAGGATTGTTGTCCCTTTTGTCTCGCGTGCCAGCTTTGTGTCCGCCACCTCGTAAGACCAATCCCATTGCCCGCTTGGCTCTGGCACTTTCAGCAGCACATCGGGTCGGCCGTACCATGCCTCACCTGCTAGCGCGCCTTGCGCAATCGCGTCGGCGCCCAGCGCCATTAGGTTCCGCGTCTCTTCCAGGAGTCCTTTCGGATCTCCCTCGGCGGGCAGTTCCACCACATCCAGCTTTTTCACTTCTCGCAGATGTTTCAGATACTCGGCTTCGTGCCGCAAACCCAATTGCTGAATCACGGCCAAATCCGGCGCAGTCCATTGCGGCGCTCTTCTCTTTCCGCGGGCCACAGCCAAATCCAACGTGCTCAAATGCCGGCACGCCAAGTGGTTGCTCAAATCCGTGGCGCTAAGCCGAAGCTGTTCCCCAATTGTCTTCATTCCGTAAAACCTCGGAGCCATTCCTCTTGGGATACTAACCGAGTGGGAACCTACAGGCATTACATCGCTTCGCCATTCTGCTTCAAAGACGCAACTTAACTATTTCTTGACAAATGATAATAGACTGGTATACTTGGCACATTGATTAAATCGCATGCTGCTCGCCCTGGAAGTGCCTCAATCTCCCCTAGGCGCACTGGATCCACGCACTTCGTTACCCTCTTACAAACTTTCTCGCCCTGTAAGCCTTTTGTTTAGAACACTTACAAGCAATCTCCATCTCTCTCATTCCACGCCTCTTACGCATCTCGCTAAGCCCTTTGAAATGAACACTTGCGGAAATCTCCTCGGTAACCCCATTAGAATGAACACTTACAAAAAAAGTGGGGGAGGGGGTGCTGGGCCTTCCCATTTTGGCACTTGTCAGACGCGGATTGCCCCGCAAGATACTTCCAGCGGCATCCCCATACCGGGGACCCCATACCGAGGACAAAAACCGCTGAGGACACACCCATGAGCACCGCGACAACTGCACCCGTACAACAAACCGACTGGCGGCAGGAATGGTTTGAGTTTGAGAATGCGACGTATCTGAACCTCGCCGGCATGGCGCCGATGCCGAAAGTTTCGCTCAAAGCTGTGCAAGCCGCGCTCGAGGCGAAAAAATTTCCGCACACACGCGACGACTCCGCCATTTTCTTCGAGCTGCCGAACCGCCTTCGCGCGAACCTCGCCACGCTCATCGCTGCAAAGCCGGAAGAGATCGCCCTCACCACGGGCGCAAGCACCGGCACGATGGCCGTCGCATACGGGCTCGACTGGAAGCCCGGCGACGAGGTGCTCACCTCCAAGGCGGAATTTCCGCTGCAATACACCACCTGGAAGCCGATGGAAGAGCGCGAAGGAATCAAAGTGAATGTCGTCTCTCCACAGGGGAAATTCCTGACCGCGGACGACCTCATCGCAGCGCTCACTCCGCGCACGCGCGTCGTTTCCATCAGCCACGTGCGCTTCGACGATGGCTCCATGCTTGATGTGCCGCGTCTCGCCGAAGCGTGCCACAAGCAAGGAACGCTCGTGCTGCTGGACGTCAGCCAGAGTTGCGGCGCGGTTCCGATGGACGTAGCAAAACTCGGCGCGGATTTTCTGGTCTGCGCCGGATACAAATGGCTGCTCGGCGCATTCGGCACCGGATTCTTTTGGGTCAAAAGCGAACTGATTTCCAAACTCCGCGCCGCGCCGTTCTACTGGATGGCCGTCGCTGGCTCGGACAATTTCGCAAAACTCGATTTCGCGAATCCCAAGCCTTCGGATAGCGCAAAACGCTGGGACACTCCGGAATGGGCCAGCCACTTCAATTTCAATCTGGCCGCGCTGGATGCCGGCGTCGAATTCGTTCTTCGCGCCACGCCGGAAGCAGTCCTCGCGCACAATCACTCGCTGATTGATTCCCTGCTCACGCGGCTGCCGATAGATCGTTGCGTTGCGGCGAGCCCACTCGATCGCGCGCATCGCGGCCCATACGGCTGCTTCGTTGCGCGCACGCCGGAAAAAACCGCGGAACTTTACAAAAAATTGCGCGAACAAAATATTATCCTCAGCCTGCGCGAATCGAAGCTTCGCGTTTCACCGTATCTTTTCAATACGATTCAGGACATCGATCGCCTCGTCTCCGCAATCACCACATGAACCCAAAATGAATCCCGCGTCAGCCCAACATGAGTGAGGACAAATCTTGGCCAAAAATCGCCGTGGTCGGCGCTGGAGCCGTCGGCGGCTACTTCGGCGGAATGCTCGCCCGCGCCGGAGCGCCGGTAATTTTTGTCGGCCGCCCGTCCTTCGCCCAAGCCGTGCAAAAAGACGGCTTGCTGCTGGATACCACTCAATTCAAGGAACACGTACGCGTCACAGCCTCATCTGAACTTTCCGCAGCGCGTGATGCGGAGATTGTGTTGTTCTGCGTGAAGACGACCGACACGGCAAGCACCGCGAAAGAACTCGCCAAGATCGTTGCGCCGGGCGCGATCCTGGTGAGCATGCAGAACGGCGCGGACAATGCCGAGCAGATTCACGCTGCGTCCGGCCTCAATGCACTTGCGGCCGCCGTCTATGTAGCGGCCTCAGTACCGGCGCCTGGAACAGTAAAACACGTCGGTCGAGGCGATCTTGTGCTCGGTCCGGATACCGAAAAGACCAGAAAAGTCGCAGAGGTCTTTGTGCGAGCAAAAGTTCCCTGCCGCATTTCCGAAAACCTAGTCGGAGAGCTCTGGACCAAACTCGTTTGGAACTGCGCGCTGAACGCGCTCTCCGCGCTCGGCAAAGTTACCTACGGCGAAATCATCGCCAGCGCCGATGCAAAACAACTTCTCGAAGGCACAGTGTATGAAGTTCTGGCTGTCGCACGCGCGGCTGGAATCCAGCCGCCCGGCCTCGAAGATCCAAAAGTCGCACTTGCCGGCGCATACAAAATCGCCGAGCAAATGAGCGCAACGCGCAGCTCCACCGCACAGGACATGATGCGCGGCAAACTCACGGAGATCGATTCGCTGAACGGTTTCGTCGCGCGCAAAGGCCGCGAATTCGGCGTGCCCACACCACTCAACCACGCGCTTTATACGCTGGTGAAGCTGGCCGAAGTCTCCCCTTAGCCGCCTTGTACCTGCATGCAAATTGTCTCTTCGACTACGCCTTCGGGGGGAATGCTTGCGCCTTTTTCCACACGACCCTACTCTATATTCACCGGGGTCTTGGCCTACCCTTCATGAGGCACGAAAGATGAAGACGCGCAGTTGCCCTTTTTGTGGGAAACCCGTCGGCCCCACTCTTAACAGCTGTCCTTTTTGCCGAGAAGCCATTCCGGTAGCCCAAGCCCTGAAAAGTTCGTTTGGTATTCAGGGAAAGAAATACATGAGGCGAGGACTGCTTTATACCCTGATGGCCGGCGTCATCTACTATTTTGCGGGCGGATATAGCGGGATGAATCTTCCGGTCCCCATACCTCCCGCTGTAAACCAATTCCTGGTGCCGCTTTTGTTCGCCGCCGGCCTGGGTCTGGTTCTGTATGGCCTGTTCCTCTACATGCGCGGCTGATCGCGTTGCAGATATCCATCTATAAGGAAACGAAACTGATATGGCCAAAGTAACTGGACTTTCCGGAAACGAAATTTTTTGCCTCGCCCTAAAAAATTACTCTCCCGGCGAACTGGTTGTCGGCAACAGCGTTCAATCGATGGGCTTTCTCGGCTCTCTCGGCGCCGGTTTCAACAACATGCTTGGAGGAGAAGTTCCTCAGGTCACTCAAGCCATTCACGATGGACGCGCCAGCGCGTTTGCCCGTATGACAAGAGAGGCGCAGCAACAGCATGGCGCTTCCGGCGTTGCAGGAGTCGCCGGTGAACTCAGAAACTTCAGCGGCAGCACGGAATTCCTTTTTGTCGGTTCCTGTGTTCACACGGACTCTCAGGCTGGAGGATTTTTCACCAGCGCCGGCAATGCCCAGGAACTCTATTGTCATATGGACGCCGGCTATCAGCCGTTGCAACATGCTTTTGGCAACATTGCTTATTCCATGGGCATAGGCGGCGGTCTCTCAGGGGCATTTAAATCGCTCGGCCGCGGCGAAATAAAAGAATACAGCGACATCTTCAATTCAACGCGCCACAAAGCCCTCGATCGGCTCGTGAGCCAAGCCAGGGAATGTAAAGCCAACTCCGTCGTCGGCATCCGCACCACAATTCTGCCCTGGCACGGAACCCATGAAATGTTGATGACCGGCACCGCAGCTAGAAATCCTGCTTTGCCGCCCGAAGCAGACAGGGCTCCCGTCACCAGCGATCTCACTGGCGAAGAGCTCTGGGCCATGACTTCCCTGGGTTACGCCCCGGCCAAACTTCTGATGTCGACCTCCATCTATTCACTCGGCGTAGTCGGCGGATTTCTCGCTGCGTTCAAATCTTTCAGCAAAGGTGAAGTCACCGAACTCACCACACTGATTCACGACGCGCGCGAAATCGCCATCACTCGCCTCAAAAATGAAGCCGACCTGTTGAAAGCCGAAGACGTAGTCGGCGTCAAAACCTATATCGCCGAACTCGGCAGCGGCCTCGTTGAATTCATGGCTATCGGCACCGCCATCAAAAAACTCTCCGGCGTCGCCGTCGCCAACCCCGCACTCCCCGTTCACGCCATCGTCCACGACAAAGACACCTGGATCGACGGCGACTTCGGCTTCTCCCTCGACCGCGAAAAGTAATCCGCCAAAGGTTTTTCCTGGTGTAGGGGCACGATATATCGTGCCCTCTTCGTTCTTTCCTTTTCTGTCATCCCGACCGAAGTGAAGGGACCTCTCTTCGATTGCTGGTGTACACCCGGGTGTTTTTGTAAAGAGTGCGCAGCCCATTGAAAAGAAAAAAGATGAGTTGCCGCGGTCGGCAAAAGAGCGAGGGAAAGAGCAAAAGAGAGATGGTGTGAATGAGCGAGTTCCAGATTGGGAATAGTCTAGGTACACCCCGGTTGTTTTCGTAAGAGTGGCAAATACGGGACTTACAGGCGCGAATTGTAGACTGGGTGAAATTGGGTACCCCCACCCTGGGACAGTCCAGATGGTTATCAAAGGAAAGGAGTTGCGGGAGGGGCAATTTAGATCGTTGTCAAAACAAAGGGGATAGGAAAATTGAGCAAGAGCTGGTGATCCGGGCTGAAGCGAGGCAAGCACGAGACACGGTAGCACGGAATGTTAATAAAGTCAATATATTATTATGCGGTTAATTCGAATGAGGTGTGGAAATTTGTTTGAACGGACGGAAAAGTCAAAACCCGCACCCTTAAAACCGAAGGGATGCGGCACCCCAAATTCCTTACACACACAGAATTTCTTTGCCACTTGCCGCTGAATCGCAGCTACCGACAAAGTTGTAAATGATTGCGCAGTCTTTCTGCGTCGATTCCATATTCGGAGCAACAGAGGAAAAAGGCTCCAGAAATCGACTGGGCTGATGACAGGCGCGAAATCAGTTTGCTACTCGAAGAGATGAATCTCCCCAATGCGCAGACTCGAACTGCGCTGGAGGCAACGTTGTGGGACCGAGCCAGCAAACTCGTGACGGAGCGGTGGTCAATCATCGAATCTCTGGCTCAAGCACTATTGGCGAAGCCGACGACTTTGCAACCACCAATCGAAATTCAGCGTAACTGGTCGCATGGGCAAACGAACCTTGAAAAATGGACGAGTGGGCTAGAAATCGTGGAGTTCTTCGAGAAGATGGGAATCTCGTGCCACGTGCGAGCGGTGTCAGCGGGAATTTACTCTCCCGACCTGTAGAAATTTTCCTCATTCGTCCACAAGTGACCCTGTAGTTTATTCGCTTTTTCTTTGCTAAATTGAATTGGACGTAAAATCTGGAGAAAGATCGTGCGCGGTAGACAATACCAGCCCCGCCCGCAAAAGCGTTGCTGGTGCGGAAGTGGCAAGAAAGAAAAGAACTGTCATGGTTCAGCGCGGCCAGCTCCCCCCTTGCCTGCAAAGCCCAGCCCTCCGTCAACTCCTCCAATCATGCAGACCACAGGCACACCGTTTGGCATTCCGGGAGAAGAACAACGGATTATCGTCCAACCGATTTTCAAGGATGGCCCATTTGACCTGAATCCGGTTACCCTCGCGGGACAACACGGCCAGTATCGGGTCCAGTTCCTTCTCTCCCGGCCCGGATACACAATCGCGAAGGAACGAGAATACGCGTTCATCGACAATTTGGTGGGCACCTCTTATTTGAAAATCGCAAAGCCAGAAGCAGAGCGCGGCCCACACGATGTAGAGAAGATTGTTATTCAGGTTCAAGGGAAGAACTATCGAATCGTCGGTTCCCCTGACAAGGATGGATTACTCGGAAAAATAACCGTTGACCTCGAAGCGGCAAATGCGAACGCCGCAGAACGAGAAGCCTACGGCGCACTCGCGCCCTCTCTGAGCCTTTGGTCGTTGAACGCCGATATTCCAATTCACATTGAAACCATTCAGGTAACCGATCTAAGGACGTTGGTTAATTCCTTGCGCGTAGTTGCTCCACAATTCGAAATGAACTTCGCTGCGGGGCCTTCTCAATCCCGCGAGGAATTTTGTCAATACGCGAGCATCTATCGCGAGGGATTGAATACGAGCAGCGCATTCTATCGTTTTCTTTGCTTTTACAAAATTATTGAGAGTTTGATCGCTAAACGAGGCCGGGAGGCCCGTGCGAAAAAGAATGCGGGGCTGGACCCGAAGCGCTTGTACGAAGTTGTCCCTGAAAAGAACATAGACCTTCTTGCGCTCTTGAAACGACTCTACCCGTGGCGACTAGGATGGAATCAACAGTCCGTAGATCAAATGTTTCCGAAGGAAGTGCTCGGAGAAAAAGTAACTGCAATCCGCGACAAGCATTTCCGGCCAATGCGCCTTGGCATCGCGCACGCTCTGTTAGATACAGGTGAAATCACTGTAATTTTGGACAATATGGACCACATTCAGGCAGTAAACAAATGGCTGCCACTCTGCCGAATTTGTGCGCGTTGGATGTTATTGAGCGACTTCCCAGCCGAGTGTTCGTCGGGGATGAAATAGTCTTGGGATGGAGGCGAATTTCCCGATGTCTGAACCGACTCGAAATGAGACACAGCTAGGAATTGCTGAGTTGAAAAAGCGACTTAGTGCTGCGGGCCTAATCATTGTTCGGCAGCAGGAGAACTTCCGTCACGGTTCTACCTACTTCGAGGTCGGAGACGTTGAGAGTTATACAAACATCGCCTTGTCGGAAGAATTTCTCCGCGACTTGCCAAACACGAAAGAATACCAAGCAATGGTTGATTCGTACGTTCGCGCCGTTGCGGGAAGACTCAAATGCGGGTCCCCGGAACTGTTCTACTGTGAGTCGGGCGTTGGTGTTCAAGTCTCTTTTGAGTGGCCGATTCATAGCGGCGGAATTCAGGATGGCGTGTATAAGGCAGTCCTTCTGACGGATGTTACCAACCGAGTTGATGGGAAGATCGCGAAGTGCTCGGTGGAAGTTGGTGGTGGACGTATGCCCGCCGTCTTGGTTCAAGTCGTGAACGATCTTCGTTCGGCAATCGATGCGGGACAGATACAATTCTACGAACCTTCCGTTCACCAAGAGAGATACCAGCGCGTTGAAATGAAGGAACGCGCTCCACAGCCTCGGTTACAGCCTGATGCCGAACGCTTTCTATCCGGGAAAGCGTATACGTTGGGCTTCATGGCGGTTGATGAAGGGAGCGAAGTATGGGCAGTTGACCCTTGGGACGCCGAATATATCGGCACGACCACAAAAAATTTGTCCCTAGCGATGCGGGTACTACGAGAGAACGGGTTGTTGCAGGCGGGCACTAGCGCCGACTACGTGCGTCCAACAGACAAACTGCTCGCAGAACACTCAGCTAAGGCAAAAGAAAAAGCGCCGCTCTCTCATCCCCGGCAGAAACTCTCCCACAATTCACCTCCAGCAAAAGACGAATTGTTGAAGGAACTGCAACGCATTCTCGATCAACACCCGACGTTCGCTCTTATCATGCTTGATGTGGACAATTTCAAAAAAGTGAATGACACCAACGGACACCCGGCAGGAGACGGGTGTTTGGATAAATTCATAGGAGCGGTTGAGACAGTTGTTGGGCAGAGAGGAAGGGTCTACAGGTGGGGTGGAGATGAGTTTGCGATCTGTTTACCAGATTTCTCTACGGCGGAGGCTGTAGCAACAGCCGAACGTATCCGGGCGGCTGTGGAGCAAGCCAAGACGGGAGGAGATATTGAAGTTACGACCAGCGTTGGCGTATGTGGAAGTGATCGAACGGAATCCAAATCTCCAAAAGAGTTGTTTGATTTCGCAGACAAGGCGATGTACCAGTCAAAGCATTCGGGGAAAAACCGCGTTACAGCTTGGCCTCTTTCGTCTACTGAGCCTATCGAAACTACGCCGACAAGGCGCTTGAGTGAACAAGAACGTCGCAAGCTTGCCGATTCTGTTGTTCTCTCAATCAAAACGGACAACGGCCAGCAACGCAACTACACCATTAAAATTAAGAACCACTCCAAAGAACTCGACGTTGCAATCAAACGTATTTCTTTGTGGAGCGAAGATCAGCGTGTTGGTGACCCTGTTTTCCGCCCAGAGGGAGAAAATGCGAGGTGCTGGGACGTGGCCGCATGTAGAGAACTTCCAATCAATTTCGATGCCGGGGAGGTAGTGGCGAAACGACTGTGGGCGATTGAAGGGTCTCCATCCATGAACGGCTTCCACGATTACAATCTCATGAAAGGACATTTTAGGTCCAAGGTCCGCGTGGAGGTTTTGTACGAGGTTTTGGGGATTGAGAAGGAATATGATGAAACGCGAAAGGTTCAAGTTGACCCGATAAACAACACAATTACAGCAATCTGAGGTCGTTTTCTGCTACTACTGCTACTTCCGGGTGGGGTGTTTCAGCATCATTTCTAGCCGCATAGGAAAAGACTGTTTCTTCAAATCGTGCTTAAAAGAGGACATCCACCGGGCGCTAGTCCTTCGCGTCTTTCTCGGAAATCAGGGACAGACGGGACGTTTTCCAATTCTTCCAATCAATTCGAACTAATCTCCATAACCCCTAACCGACGACGGTCAACTGTTGACTGTCAACCTGCCCGCCACTAGACTCTGGCTGCTATGAAAACGTTTACTCGACGTACGCTACTTAAGACAGCGATTTCCGGAACGGCGGCTGCTTCGGTTCCTTCTCTTGCTTCTGCAATGATTACGAGCGCGGCGCCACAGGAGCTGAAAGTGACTCCGCGCAAGGGTCGCATCAAACAATCTGCTTCCCGATGGTGCTACCAGAAAATCGCGCTCGATGAATTGTGCAAGCGGGGCGCGGAGATGGGCTTGAAGGCGATCGACCTGCTCGGCGTCGAGGAATGGGAAGTTCCACGCCGCTACGGCCTGATTTGCAGCATGGGATACGCCGGGGGCGGCGACATTCCTCATGCGATGAATCGCGTGGACAATCACGCCAAGATCGAAGAAGCGTTCCGCAAGAATATTCCTATAGCTGCGAAGCTCGGCGTGCCGAACGTCATCACCTTTTCCGGCAATCGAGACGGCATGTCCGACGACGAGGGCGCAAAGAACACGATCCTCGGACTAAATCGCGTGAAGAAAATTGCAGAAGATAATGGCGTCACGATTTGTCTGGAGTTATTGAACAGCAAGGTCGACCACAAGGATTACATGTGTGACCACACGGCCTGGGGCGTTCGCGTGATGGAGGCTGTGAATTCACCGCGCGTGAAGCTTCTCTACGACATCTATCACATGCAGATCATGGAAGGCGACTTGATTCGCACGATTCAGGACAACATCAAGTGGCTCGGCCACTTTCATACAGGCGGCGTGCCTGGCCGGCATGAGCTCGATGACACGCAGGAAGTTCATTGGGATGCGGTGATGCGCGGGATTGCGAGCACAAATTATTCGGGGTACGTCGCGCATGAATTTGTTCCCACGCGCGATCCGCTCACTTCGTTGCGCGAAGCCGTTGATTTGTGTGACGTTTAGGAAGAAAAGAGAAACGCAGAGGGAAGAGCACAGAGTGCACGTCGAGTTAAGCCTCGACGGTGATTCACTGGGGTGAGCGGCGCTGGCACCACGCTGCGGCCCGCTTCAGAAAGCGGGCCCTACAACTTCGCGAAGCGGTTGATTTGTGTGACGTTTAGGAAGAAAAGAGAAACACAGAGGAAAGAGCACAGAGTGCACGTCGAGTTGAGCCTCGACGGCGATTCACCTAGGAGAGCCAGGTAAGCACCACGCTGCGGCCCGCTTCAGAAAGCGGGCCCTACAACTGCGCGAAGCTCTTGATTTGTGCGATGTCTAAAAAAGAAGAACGCAGAGGCCACAGAGGGAAGAGCACAGAGTGCACGTCGAATTGAGCCTCGACGGTGATTCACTGGGTGAGCCGCGCTGGCACCACGCAGCGGCCCGCTTCAGAAAGCGGGCCCTACAACTTCGCGAAGCTCTTGATTTGTGCGATGCGTAAAGACGAGTGCTTCAGGGGCTAAAGCCCCTCTGAAATTCTTTCGCTAATGTCGGAGCTAAAGCTCCGCCCCCCTGAAACCATGTGCCTAGCGAAAAGAAGGCGTGCGGAACGGAATATGCGCGATCACTTCCACGTCCATGACCTCGCCCTGTTTTTCTGCCGGACGAAATTTCCATTGCGCGAACGCTTTCATAGCGTTTTCATCCAACTGCTCATCAATGCCTTTTACTAACTGAATGCTGTCCACGGATCCGTCGCGCCGAATCACCGCATAGAGAACGACCTCGCCTTCCACATGCTCGGCAATCAACGTCGGCGGATATTTCGGGTCTATCTTTTTGATGGGCTGCGGTGAAACGATTTCTTCAGTGGCGGCCACTCGTCTGTCGGAGGAGCCGGCGTTCAACTCGGAAAAATTCAAAATCCAGCTGCCCGTCGCGCTATTCAAGTTCGGCATGTTCACATGAAGCGTGTACACACGCTTCGAAGCAAAAATTGCCTCCGGCTTTGCGCCGGGTGCGAGATCGGCAAAATTCGGCGGCGCAGTTCGCGCGGGCGGAGCTTCCACAGGGGCATCATGAGCAGGACGCGTTGCATTCGGTCGCGCGGCGGAGAGATCAAGCTTTGGTTTCGCACCGCCCAAACCAGAGGTATTGCTGCTTGGATTTCCGCCGCTGATGCTAACGCCGACATCGTTCTTCCCTGTCCCGCCTCCAGTTCCCGCGCCACCCGCGCTTGCGTGATCTCCGTTCGCGCCGCCGTTCGAAACTGCGGGCGCGCTGGTTGATCCACCCGGCACGCCGCGTTGTTTTCCTTCTGGACTGATAGCAATACGCGCCGCGACATTCCCCTGTGGTGGAGCGGCCGGTGCGGTTGGTCCGGGCGTCGCTGAAAGTGCAATCAACGTGGATGCAGCGCCGTTTGACGCCGCTTGCAAAGAAGCCATTTCAGGGGCGGCCGCGGCGTCGCCATCCTGTTTTCGTGTCGCAAGCCGTGGCGCAGCTCCCGTGTTCAACTCCAGCTTCGGCCGTGCGGGCGCATTTTGGCTTGCAGCTATCGGCAAGTCGGTTGGACGCACTTCGTTGTTTTGCATTTCCGGAGCGGGCGCCGTGACATCCGTCGCAACAGCCTTGCGTCGTTTCGGGCGCAGATTTTTCAGAACGCGTTCGCTAATTTCCAGATGCGGCCGCGCCGGCATCGCGCTCGGAGCAATCTGGACCATGTTCGGCATTTGGGGCAAAAGTTTTGGCGCTTCCGGCGGCGCTTGCGGATTGATGAGCGTCTGCCGCGGATGCGTGGGATGCACTGGATCGGTGAATATTCTCTGGCGCGGATGAAACGCGTCTGCGCCTTCCGCCGGGAGTGGTTTTGCTGGTTCACCGCGAGGGGTCGGCTTCGGTTTATTGCCACGCATCTCCAAAAGCGGAAGATCTTCGATCGGACCCGACCAGGTCAGGACAGTGTTGTCGAACGCGGAATTACGCTGAGGCGCGGAGAATTGCGGCATTGGCAGAGCCAGAAAAACCAAATGCCAAAGCGCGGCCGCCGCAACCGCCCGGCGCGGGAATTTTTTCTCGACCCAGGCGTCCTTGAAGAAGCTTGCGGAAAGAAATTTCCGTGACTCAGCCGACCGGCTAAGCGCCGCCGTCAGGCTGCTCGAAAAACTCTGTCGAAATGCACCCCAACTCACTTCCAACTGGGGTTCCATTGCACCGGCCAAGTGCACTGGCGGCGGGGCCGCATTGGCTTGGCCGAGAAGGTCGAACGCATTAGTGGCCTGACTCGTGGACATGAATCCTTAATTATATCGCGGAAGGGGCGGGGCGCCCGGAATGTGCAAATTTGAATAGATGAGCGCTTTACGTCTGGGGTTAGCCGCAAAATGGAAAATTTTTTTGCCTCAACTCATTCGGAAAAAGCTCAACGCGGCATCGCCTTGTTTAAGAATACGGTAGCGTTGCAGTTGGCCGAAAGATTCCGCGAGTTCAAACGATTTTCGGTGTTCAGCAATGACGATCGATCCCGAAGAAAGGAGAGTTGAGCTGCCTAGCGCGTTTAGCGTTATTTCATATTCCCGCTCCGCAGCATACGGCGGGTCTAGAAATACAAAACCGAAAGGCTCCCTGGGCCGCATCGCGAGTTTTGCCAATGCCTGCGCCGCATCAGACGCAATCATGTGTGCTCCAGATTCAATCTTAAGCGAGGCAAGATTTTCTCGGATTAATTTTGCTGCGGCAGGATGATTCTCTACAAAAACAACGTTAACCGCTCCTCGACTGAGCGCCTCGATCCCCACAGCGCCGGTGCCCGCATACAGGTCGAGGAACCGTGAATCGACTACTGCGGGGCCAAGAATATTGAAAAGAGTCTCGCGCAGCCAATCACTGGTAGGGCGAAGCGCGTGGCCTTTTAGACTTTTTAGGATTCGACTGCGGTAAGTTCCGGCAATGATGCGCATGGTTATCCGATGCGCGCCAAATGATAGCGGCGCTGCCAATGGTGCGGCAGCGCGCGCAAGATTTGATTCAATTCACTTCCCGACGAAGAATTTTCAGCCAACGCGAAGGCTTCGCGGCGTGCGAGGTCCAGAATTTCCCGGTCGCGCAAGGGACTCGCAATATGAAATCCCAAATCACCCGATTGCCGTGTGCCGAAAAATTCTCCTGGTCCGCGCAAAAGTAAATCCGTTTCTGCGATTTCGAAGCCGTTCGAAGTTCGAACCATTGTTTCAAGCCGCGCCCGAGCATTGTCGGTCATGCGTACTGGCGCGACCAAAATACAATGTGACTTCTCCGCGCCTCGGCCGATACGTCCCCGCAATTGATGCAGCTGCGACAATCCAAATCGTTCGGCGTGTTCAATTACCATCACCGTCGCATTCGGAACATCTACGCCCACTTCGACTACGGTTGTCGCCACCAAAATCTGCGTTTCATTTTTGCGAAAGCTCTGCATCACTGCTTCTTTTTCTTCGCTCGAGAGCCGTCCGTGCAGTAATCCAAGCTTCAACTTGGGGAAAACCTGTTTCGAGAGCCGTTCGTACTCCTCCATCGCCGCTTTCAGTTCCAGCTTCGATTCTTCAATCACCGGATAGACGATATAAGCCTGGTGCCCCGCGGCAACTTCGCGCCGCAGCGATTCCCACACGCCCGGCAAGTGCTGCTCGCTGGTCATGCGCGTCACAATCGGTGTACGTCCGGGCGGCAGTTCATCAATTACTGAGACGTCGAGGTCGCCATACAGCGTCAATGATAGCGTGCGCGGGATCGGGGTCGCTGTGAGCACCAACACGTGTGGCGCATGTCCATGGGACGCAGCCTTGTCCATCAATCGCTTCCTTTGCAAAACGCCAAACCTATGTTGCTCATCAATCGCCACAAAGCCGAGCTTTGCGAAAACCACGTTATCTTCAATCAACGCGTGCGTTCCGATGACAAGCTGCGCTTCACCGCTCGCGATCCTCTCCAGGGCCGCCGATTTATCCGCAAACTTCATCCCGCTAATCAGCAACTCAACCTTGTATCCAGGCTTTTCCAAAATTCGGCGTGCAGAAAGAAAATGCTGCACCGCCAGAATTTCCGTGGGGGCCATCAGCGCTGCCTGGCATCCGTTCTCTATCGCTATGACTGCGGCTTGAAGTGCGACGATCGTTTTGCCGCTCCCGACATCGCCTTGGAGCAAGCGATTCATAGGAGCTGCTTTTTCCAAATCCGCCGCGATCTCCGCCAGCACCCGCTTCTGCGCAGCCGTCGGCTTAAATGGCAAAATCCGTTTCAGCGCATCTCGTACTGCATCTTCGCGAACACGAAACGCAATGGCATTTTCCTTTCGCGTCGCGCGTCGATCGAGCGCCAGACTCAATTGATATAAAAACAGCTCCTCAAAAATCAATCGCTTCTGGGCTGGCGAACGAAACTGATTCAACGCGTCGAGCGATTCCTCCGGAGGCGGAAAATGCGTCTGTATCACCGCGTCTCTATGCGAAGGAAATTTCAATTTCGCGCGCAGCGAAGCCGGTAGTACATCCGGCATTCGCGGATCTAGATGCTGCAGCCCGCCATAAATTGCGCGGCGAATCGCTCTTGAGCCGAATGTACCGATCGCCTCATAGATCGGAACAATACGCCCAACTTCCGTCGAATCCAGCCCCTCGCTACTGATCAATTCCATCTGGGGATTCACCATCTCGATCCGCGCGGGCCGTTGTTTATCGACTTCTGCTTTGCCATGAAGAATGAGTTGCTGACCCGGCTTCAAACGGCCTTCCAGGTAACCGCCGTGAAAAAATTTACAGGGCAAAGAGCCGGTTTCGTCCTGAACGAGCAGATGATAAATAGCATCGCGTCCACGCATCGTGCGAACGGCTTGCCCGCTCGCAACAGTCACGCGCAGCGTATACACGGCATTCGGGCGCACATCACGAATCTGTGAAAACTTGATGCGGTCTTCGTAGCGGAATGGCAAATAGGAGAGCAAATCCTCCAATGTGTGAATCCCGCGCTTGGCGAGCAATTCCGCGCGCTGCGGGCCAACACCTTTGATCATCTGCACTGGAGATTGCAGCTCACTGGCCATAAGCATCTTTTATATCATTACCGAACACGATGAGCCGGATTGCAGATAACTTGCGCCTGCGGCATGCGTATTACTACAGTACAGGCTCCGCAGGTCTGCGCTCCAGGAGGAGTCTGTGTCCAGCATCCAGTTAACGGGTTCGGAAAAGCGCGCTTTAATCTTCTGGGTGCTGGCAGGAATAGCCGGCGTCTTCTTCGCTCAGCGCTATTTCTTCCGCGCCTTCCCCGAAGCAGCAGTGGATTTTAAGGTCACGCGCCCGCAGGCTCTCACTCAAGCGAAATCATTTCTCGGCAACCTCGGCGAAAACCTGGATGGCTATCGCACTTCAATTGAATTCAAAGTCCGCGAAGAGGAAAAAGTTTACGTCGAGCGCGAACTTGGCCTTCAACAAGCCAATCAACTCTCTTCCTCCCAGATTAGCCTCTGGTATTGGAACGTCCGCTTTTACAAAATTCTTCAGGAAGAAGAGTACGTGGTGGAAGTCAGCCCCAGCGGGCAGATCGTGGGCTACGAACACGTAGTTCCCGCGACGAAGCTCGGCGCAACCATCGAACGCGCTACCGCCCAGGAGATCGCACAGAATTTTCTGCTGACCAAGCTCTCCAAGAACGCAAACGAATGGACTTTCCTTCCGGAAGAAGCCAATTCCGAAAAAAAGCCAAATCGCCTCGATTGGGATTTCACTTGGGAAAAACGCGGCGCCAAAGTTAAAGACGCGCCTTACCGCGAGAAAATTCACATCGCAGGAGACAAACCGGCTGGCGCCGAGGAAGGTCTGCAGGTTCCTGAGGCATGGCAGCGCTCCTTCCAACGATTGCGCTCCGGAAACGATACGCTCGCCTTCGTTTTTTCCGTTCCTTACTTAGCCATTCTCGGTATTGCCCTCTGGCTCGCGATTCTTTTCACAAAGAATGGTAAAACGAAGTGGGCGCTCGCAGTAAAACTCGGCGGCATTGCAGCGGGCCTTGTATTCTTGCAAGCTCTCAATGACTATCCGCTTTGGGGAGCGAGTTATGAGACGAAAGACTCGTACGCCGGATTTGTCCTTCTTCAGATTCTCCGTGCGCTGGCTTTCGCCATTATCACTACTCTGACGATCACGCTCGTGCTCCCTTCCGCCGAGCCTCTCTACCGTCAATCGCAACCAAACAAATTGCGCCTTTCGAAAGCCCTCACGTGGCGCGGCATTCGCACTAAGGAATTCTTCTCCTCCGCAGTCGTCGGCATTTCGCTCGCCGCAGCGCACATCGGTTTCATCGTCGCCTTTTACATCGTCGCCACGCACTATGGCGCGTGGGCGCCGGCAGACGTCAACTATTCCGATTCTGTGAACACCGGCTTTCCGTGGATTTCCGGCATTGCCATCGGCCTTCTCGCTTCCATGAACGAAGAGTTCACCTTCCGCCTCTTTGCAATTCCCTTTCTCACCAGAATCACTGGCTCGCGCTGGATTGCCGTCATCGTTCCCGCATTTCTCTGGGGCTTTCTGCACAGCAACTACCCTCAAGAGCCGGCCTACATTCGCGGCCTCGAAGTCGGACTGATCGGCATCGTCGCCGGTCTCGTCATGCTCCGCTGGGGCATTCTCGCCACGTTGATTTGGCACTACACCGTAGACGCATCCCTGGTCGGCTTGCTGCTCGTTCGTTCGGACAACCTCTACTTCAAGATTTCCGGTGTCATCGTTGGCCTTGCCGCCGCCGCACCGTTGCTCTTTTCGCTGGCCTCATTCCTAAAGCGCGGCTCGTTCGAACCCGCGGAAGATTTGCAGAATTCCGCAGATCCGCCGGGCGAACTCTCTTTTGAAAGCATTGAAGAACGCACACAGCAAGCGCAAACCGGTTCCCGCTACCGACCGCTGACCGCTGCCGCAATCGGCGGCCTCGCAGTATTCCTCGTTCTAGGCGGTCTCGCCGCGCTTAAACTCAAACAAGAACGTGTCGGCGACTATCTGAAACTTCCCATCAATGCACGCCAGGCCGCTGCGCTGACAGATAGTGTGTTGCGCGCCCGTGGCGTTGACCCAAACACGTTCAAACACTCGACCGTCTTCCAGGACAACAGCGATGGCAGCGCCACCGAATTTCTCCGCGAAAAGATAGGCGTCGCCGGAGTCAACAAAATCTATCAGGGCGAGATTCCCATAGGCCTTTGGGCCACACGCTATCTGAGGGACGACGATCCCGAGGAATTTTTCGTGGTTCTCCGGCCAGACGGTTCTCTCCATTCCGTTCATCACACAGTCGCCGAGGGAGCGGCAGGGGCCTCCCTGACCAAAGAAGAAGCGGTGGCCTTGGCAGAAAAATATCTGAAGGAGCAAAAGCAACTCGACCTGACGGGTTGGTCGATGGTCGATTCCACGTCAAAAAAACAGCCGCATCGCACGGACCACAACCTCGTGTGGCAGCAAAACGCTTCTCTTGATTCAGGAAACAATGCAGTGGGCCATGCCTTTGCGCGCGCGGAACTAAAAGTTCAGGGCGACGAAGTCACCGACTATCGCAAGTTCGTGAAGATTCCCGACGACTGGTCGCGGCAGCAAAAAGAAAAGGACATGCCACGTTTGCTTTACAACATCGCAGGAATTCTAGTTTATGTGGCGCTGGCAGCCGCGATGCTGACTGCGCTGATCAAGAATTACCGCTCCGACGATGCGCGAGCGATTCCCTGGAGAAGAATCACGTTCTGGTCGCTATGGTCAGCTATTGCATACGTGTTCGTCCTTGCCTTCGGCGAACGTTTTGCCATCGCACTTCAGCAATATCAAACGGCCGTCCCCCTCAAGTTGTACGTCTTGACCACGTCTGTGGGCTTGATCCTCGGCGGGGCTTTTTCCATCGCCGCTCTCATTTTTGTCTTTGGCCTTGCGTGGTTTTTCTGCCGCCGCGCGTTCGGAGAAGATCACCTTCCAAACTGGACCTCGATGCCGGGCGATTACTATCGCGACGCTCTGATCATCGGGATTGCCGGGGTTGTTGCTCTCGCAGGCCTCCAAAGCGCAATCGGTTGGCTCTCCGCGCATTATCCCACTGCCCATCGCGCAGTCTCCGCCGCTTTCGGCAGCGACCTTGCCGCAATCTTGCCCGCGGCGTCCACAGTCGGCGCCGCAATCTCCCACGCACTTATGTTTTCCGCGCTCATCGCCGCCATCTCCGGATTCATCGCGGTTTACATCAAACCTTTGGCGCTGCGCATTCCACTTTTTCTCGTTGCAGCAGCTATTCGTATTGGCGATTGGGGCAGTCCTGCTGACTTTGCGAAGCAATTCCTGCTCAACTGCATCTGGCTGGGCGCCATTGTCTGCGGCATTCGCTGGCTGGCGAAACTAAACCTGCTCGGAGTCTTCCTTGTGCTGGCGGGAGGATCGCTGCTTGGTCCTGCTTTCACGTTTTTGGGGCACACGAGCACGTTTTACCGGGACAACGGTTACATGGCTCTTGGGGCCCTGGGAATACTGCTCGCGTGGCCACTATTCAAATGGCTGACCGCGCCACCTCAAAGTCAAACCTGAGGCTGGGCAACCCCGCCGACTTATCCACAATCCGAAACAAAAACGCCTCTCGTTTCGTTGTAAGAGATGGAGGTGGCTGCTCACCCGATGGGCTTAAGTGCGTCAAAACGGGATGAGGTCGCGTTGCTTTACGCCTGGCCGCGCACGTCAATTTGCGTTAAATTGTTCTTGTTCAACGTGCAGGGCTGCCGGACGCGAAGAGAAAGCGAATATGCCACTTTTCCGATGGGGATTGGCGTTGGCCGATAGTTCCGGCCGGACGAGCGGTTCTAGCGCCGCTATTGCGACGGTGACCTCTTTGCCCAACCTCGACGAGAGGGCCCTGGTATCCGAAGCTCAGGCCGGCAATCGAGCCGCTTTTGAAGAACTCGTCCGCCGCCATGACCGCGATGTCCTCCGCCTTGCATTGAACCTCATGAAGCGCCCTGAGGACGCACGAGACGTCTATCAGGAAGCCTTCCTCAAGGTTTACAGAAATCTTCATCGCTTCCGTTTCGAATGCAGCTTTTACACCTGGCTTTACCGGATCGTCACGAACGTTTGCCTCGATCATCTGCGCCGGCGTCAAGCGCGCCCGGAAGATCAGGCCCCCGAGATCCATCCGAACCGCATGGAAGAAGGCCCGCGCGATTTCTTCGACTACCAAAAAGAGCATCGCCCCACGCTTGACCCCGAACGCACTTTGATAGGGAAAGAAATTCAATCGCGCATTTCTCGCGCGATGGAACGCCTTTCGCCCCGCGAACGGGTAGTATTCGAGATGAAGCACTACCAAGGCTTGAAGCTGCGCGCAATTGGCGACGCGCTTGGCACGACAGAAGAAACCGTGAAGAATTCCTTGTTCCGCGCGACGCGCAAATTGCGCAGCGAGCTCGGAGGCTTGCGATGAGCAGCCAACCGAAGCTCACGCGTTGTGAAGACGTCGCTCCTCTTCTCGTTTTTTACACCTGCGACGAACTTACCGCCGGTGAACGCGAACAGATTGTCGCCCACCTCTCGACATGCGGCGAATGTCGCGCCCAGCTTTCTGAGGAAGGCGCTCTGCAATCCGCAATTGATAGCATGCCTCAGGCGGCCGACCAGTTCGATTCATCAGGCGTTCTCGCCCAGTGCCGCAGCGAACTTTCCGAATCCCTCGACGAACTTTCCGCCCCGAAAATAGACGAGGGTTGGCGACCGTTCGCTTTGGTTCGCCAATGGATGGCGTTGCGTCCAGGCTGGAGCGCGGCCTCGCTTCTTCTTGTCGGTGCAATTGTTGGCACGCAGGTGCTTCAGTGGATGCCGTTCACGTTCAGCACCGGCGGTGGAACTGGTTCTCCTGTCAGCGTTTTAGCCGCGCCAAAAATCACGGACGACCAGCTCAGCAAGATGGAAGTATCCAACGTGAATTTTTCGCGGCCTACCGGAAAAATCCAGTTGAAGCTCCAGGCCGAGCAGCCAATGACGCTGACGAGCGATGAAGACGACGCCGACGTTCGCCGCGTTCTCACTTTCGTCATCACAAACAGTGATCGTTTCGACGCTGGTGTTCGTCTTGATTGTGTCGAAGCGCTTCGCAGCGCTGCAAATAACGACGAACAGACGCGTACCGCCCTGCTCGCCGCCGCGCGCAAAGATCAGAATCCTGCAGTCCGTTTGAAAGCGCTTGATGCGTTACGCGACATGGTTGGCGTGCCCGCCGTGCGGGACGTTTTGCTGGAGACTTTGAAGCAAGACCCAAATCCGGGCGTTCGCGTCGAAGCGGTGAATCTGCTTGTTCGCGCTCTGGAATCCGTGAACGATGCACCGGAAGCGCTTCAGGAATCACCTGACACGGAAATCCTCGCTCCCGGTGCCGCCCCGCAAGGCCTGCCGATCGCCAGCAAAGATTCCGAACAGCGCATTCTTCGCGCACTTGACGAGCTCCGCCAGCACGACTCCAATCGTTACGTCCGTTTGCGAAGCGCCGCAGCTCTTCGCCAGATCGCCCTGCAGGATTTGCAGTAGTTTGAAAAACGCTTTGTAGAGCGTCGCAGAAAGTTTCGAAACAACATGATTCAGTGCTCGAAAATAGATTTCAGATCGCGGAGCGTTGCTTCGCTTTGCAAGGGCGGGTGGTTTCTGGCATTCGCTCTGGCCTTTACCGCACTTTCAGATTCCCACGCGTTCGCCAAGCCGAAATCGCCAAGCGCTCTCCCGGAAAAGTCCAGAGACCCTGGGAGCCAGCGCGCCACGGTTGACCGCAGCGGCGTCCTGAACACGCGCGACGGCCTCACTCTGAAAGTTATCGCCGACGAAGGCTCGATTCGAGTCGTGCCGCTGGATCGTGGCGCCTCACCTGTCGTTCGCTATTCCGTTCATGTGGAAACAGATCTCCGCGGCAATCAGGCGCAGAAAATCCTCGATCGTTATTCGGTAACCGCAAGAACTTCTTCTCTCGGAGTCGAGCTTGTCAGCGCTCTTCCTTCTCAACCGCCTCACGGAGCGCAGTTTTCCGTTCATTTTGAAATTGCGGTGCCCGCGAATTACAATCTCGACATAAACACGGAAGTCGGCGACATCGAAACGATGGACATCGGTGGAACGGCAACGCTCGTGACGCAAGGTGGAAATATCCGCACGATGCGCATCGGACGGAATGGTTTGCAAAATGCCTCCTATGGCAAGCCCATCGCAAAACTCGTCACGGAAGGCGGCCATATTCAGATGGGCGATGTCCTGGGTGACGTTTCCGCGTTCACGGCGGGCGGCCACATCATCGCCGGCCACATTTCGGGCGAAGCAAATCTCCACACCGGAGGCGGCCACATTCGGGCTGCTGGAATTGGCGGACGCGCCGATCTTGTCACGGAAGGCGGAAATATTTCCGTCGGCAAAGCCGCGAAATATGTCTCCGTTAAAACGGGTGGCGGCCAGATCGATTTCGGTGAAGTAGATGGTTCCGTCCACGCGCAAACTGGCGGTGGGGGAATCCGCGTGATGTACGTTGCGGGCCCCATGGAAGTGGAATCAAACGAAGGAAGCATTTGCCTTACTCGCGTTGCCAGTTCCGTACGTGCGGCGACCGGCGACGGAACCATCACTGCTTGGATTAATCCCGATACCCATCATTCTTCCGGCGCGGTTCATCTCGCTGGGGCTTCGCAGCTTTCTTCCGGTTCCGGCGACATCATCGTTTACTTGCCGCGTAATCTTGCCGTAAATATCGAAGCTATTGTGGAATCGGGCGGCGAAAAACAAGTTGAAGCTGATCCAGCTCTCGCGTTGACGTTCAACTCTTCCGGACCGGGCACGGTCAAAGGCTGGCTCGCGCTGAATGGAGGCGGCGCACCACTGAGGCTGAAAACAACCGCTGGCAGAATCAAACTGCAATTTATCGATTCAGAGACTGGTCTTCGCGATTCGCTTATCCGCGAGCAGCGCCAGCGTGTGGAAGACGTCGGTCCCATTGCTCCTGAGCCGCCCCTTCCCGCCTCGGCTCCAGAGCCAGAAATCGAGTATACGTGGATCAGGAGATTCGAATTGTCACTCCTTGGTGGCATCCGCGAGGATTCGGACGTTTTTCAGCGCAGCCTAACCTATGCTCCGCGCCCTGCTTATCCGCTCTCCGCCAGAAAAGGCGGCGTGCAAGGACGAGTGCGCCTCCAGGTTCGTCTTACTCAAGACGGCAAAGTTCAGGTCGAAAAAGTGGTCGAAGGTTCGGAGCCGTCTCTCGTGGACGCAGCCATCGCCGGAGTAAAACAGTGGCGCGGCAAACCGGCTTGGATGAGCGGCAAGAAAGTGGATGTTATTTCTACGGTTACGGTTGATTTCCACTTGCGTTGAAGCGCAGAAAAAAGTTTCGGTTTTGTAAGGGTATAAAGGGGTCCAAGTTTCACAGATTCGTTCTCGAAGGGAGTGCCAGCCATGCTTCGAAAGAGCCTGTTCGCTTCTGTTTTCTTCGCGCTACTCATCGCAGTTACAGCCGTTCCCGGTTTAGCCATCAGCAAGGATTTCGACCAAACCTATCCTTTGCAGCCAAACGGATCGTTTGAACTGCAAAATGTGAATGGTCCCGTCGAAGTGCAGGGCTGGGATCTTGACGCCGTGGAAGTCCACGCCGTCAAGACCGCCAAGCACAGGGATTCTGATCTCGATCGCGTCACGATTGAAGTGGCCGCCAAGCTCGACGCAATCTCCGTGTCTACGCGCTATCCTCAGGACGAAGGCGTAGAAGTCGCGGTGGAATACGTCATTCATGTCCCGTACGGCGCTCACATCGATCACATCGGCACTATCAACGGCTCGCTCCGTATCGCCGGACTTCCTTTTGTGGACGATCTCCATACGGTCAACGGCAACATCGAAGTTTTTGATGGCGGCGGCGATCTCCACGCACACACCACTAACGGCAATATTCACCTGGAGCTCGCGCATTTTCACGGCGGCTCCGGCGCGTCCGCAGAAACAACGAACGGGTCTCTGCTGGTCGCGCTGCCAAGTGACACTCAAGCTGATTTAGAAACTCGCTGCCTAAATGGAAATTTTTTGTCGGAGATGCCGATCGCCATGGAAAGCACTCTGAAGCCCCGTGAAATGCACGGACGCTATGGCAAAGGCGGCGCTCCCATTAAATTGCGCACTATCAACGGCGGCATCCGAATTGTCACTTTGCAAGCGACGGTTTAGAGAGACCTGCGTCTAAATTCGGCAGAAAGGAAACACGATGACCAAACGAACTCTTCTAATCGCCGCAGGAACTGCAGCCCTTGGTATTTCTCTTGCCGCTCTGCCGGCGCTCTCTGGACAGACCCAATCCAAGCAGGACAATTCCACCGCTGCCTTGAAGAAAGAAATCGCCGAACTCAAGGCCAAGCTCGCACAAGCTGAAGAACGTCAGGAATTGACTGAAGTGCAGCCATTCGTCGCTCCTGAGTTACCTGAGGTCGATCTGGAACGCCAGGTCATCGACATTCAAGAGCCGGAGGGTCCGGTAGCGCCAGATGCCCCAGGCCTGCGCAAATTCGTGATGTCTCTTGACGGCGATGGCGGCAGTTGGCTCGGCGTGGAAACTCAGGAAGTCAGCGCAGAAAAGGCCAAGGAACTGAAACTTTCCAGCGAACATGGCGCATTGATTGGCAAAGTCCTTTCGGACAGCCCCGCTGCAAAAGCCGGCCTTAAGGAAAACGACATCGTTACGGAAATCAACGGCCAGCGCGTGGAGGGCACAACGCAATTTCGCCGCATGATTCACGAGATTCCCGCAGGACGCGCCGTACAGCTTTCCATCTGGCGCGATGGAAGCCAGCAAACTGTCACCGCGACGCTCGGTAAATCCGAAGAACGTCACGACATGATGTTCAAGAAAGTTACCCCTCAGGCATTTGCGTTCCGTGTTCCGGAAATGCCGGAAATCCCGGATGTTCCCACGCCTGAATGGAGCGGAACGTTCCTCATGAATGCGAAGCCACGTCTGGGAATCGACGCGGAAGACCTGGGCGGCCAGCTTGGTTCGTTCTTCGGCGTACCTGAAGGAGAAGGCATTCTCGTTCGTAACGTGAACAGCGACTCCGCAGCTGCGAAAGCAGGTGTCAAAGCCGGTGATGTCATCACGTCCTTCAACGGCGAGCGGATTCGCACGGCGAGCGAACTCCGCGAAAAGCTTGCAGGCGTGGAAGCGGGAAAGACCGTCAAGCTCGGTATTTTCCGCAACAAGAGCAACATTACTCTGAACGTCGAATTGCCGGCTCCTATTTCAAAAGAGAAGCGCAAGATCGCATTTCGCACGAACATTTAACAGTTTGCAGACCGAATGACGAGGGCCCCCGCGATTTTGCGGGGGCTTTTGCTTTGGTGAACTGAATTCTTATTCTTTGCCGTCTTGTCCGTATTTCTTCAGAAGGCGGAAAGGTCTGCTCACAGCATCCCAGAACAAGGACCGCTTCGTTTCCGCGCCTTCGACCCAATCCTCTTCCGTCGGCGAGAGGGAAAGCCGAAACAAATAAGCCGGCCCCGCGATCAATCCACCGCGCATTCCCATTCGGAACAGCGCACGCTGCGGAAGGCTCGGCGGCGCAAACCCTGCATACGGCAGCCATTTTTTGATCCGTTCGCAAATCCGAATTGTTGCATGGTCCCTTAACACGGAATCTTCTATGCCCGGTGGAATCTCCGTGTGCAGCAATTCTTTCACCAGCCGCAACGCTACGTTAACCATCCGCTCCGCTCCAACTGCCTTCGCAGATTCCTTGACGACTTCCCAATTCAGCTTCGTTCCGCCTCCCGCCATTGCGGCGACGTCGGCAACCCACATCAATCGTTCCCAAAAATGTTTTGCCCCATGGATGCAGATCAAAACGAATTCGTCTTCCGCAGATAGGGTCGGAACGCGATTGCCGTCAAGTGCCACCTCCGTCCGGCGCGCGAAATAATCCTCCATTGGGAGGGGCCGCGGGAAATAGCGGAATGTATGCTCCGTGTGTAGTTCCACGAGCAATCGGGTTCCGGGCCTCATAAAGAGATATTCTCCGGGGATTTTGCCCGCCTCGATGGCCTCGATCGGAACGTCTGGATCGTATTCGGAGTCCATGAGCGCTCGTGTAGCTTGCATCAGATCCCGCGCGCGAATGAGGAAGTCCAGGTCCACATACTGTCGCAATCCAGGGTCACCATAAGCCCTCATCGAAAGCACAGGCCCTTTGACGACGATCGCTTCCACTCCCGCGACACGGAATTTTTGGAGCAAGCGAAATAACTCCGCGGTCATACTCAATGTGAACAAAAGTTGGGCGCGATGCCGCTCGCGTAAACTCTTTGCAACTTCGCTGGAAATTTCAGTTTCACTGGCGAGGCGGAGCTGGGCGTGAAGTTGCGCGATGACGCCATGCTCTTCGGCAAGTGAGAGCAGCGACTTCCAGCTTAGGTTTTGCGAAAGTAGCGCGCGAATTCGCTCGCTGTTCGGACGTGGCGAAGAACATTCAAGCAGCAGCGGCCACTCGACGCTCAGAAAATCGTTTCCGAATGGAGGCGTTTCCCCCAAAGTCCTCTCCTGAAAGTTGCGTTAAGTCTATGCGAGAACGGAAATGGATTCAGCGGGAATAGCGGTCGGAGATCTCGCCTGCCCGGCGAAATGCGTCTTCCGCCCGCGAAAAAGTATGTGGAAACAGTTCTGCGGCCTTCACCGCAATCTGCTCCAGTGGGGTTTTGCCGTCCATGGCCATAAATAGCCAGCGTTCAGCCAGCCCTGCTTCCGAAAGTACTGGCACGAACTCACCAGATCGCTTTCGAAGCGAAGAAGGAGAAATTCCGCCTCCTTGAAATGTGGACTGACGGTAGTCCACCGCGTTCCTGCCCGGCTTCGCTTCAGCTTTGAACTCCCACCGCCAAACATAATCCGTTCCAATGAGATCCGCATGAAGGTCTGCGCAAATTTTCTCATCCGCGTCCACTTCTACCGGCATCAACAATGGGAGAAAGACCTGCCCGTATACGCTGTCTTTCGTCCCAGGTTTTGTGCAGAATCCGATCTCGCCAAAAAGCTTTGTTTCAAACCAAACTGTAAACCCGTGCACCGTTCCTGCACGGGTGGTCTTGAAGCGCAGGGTGCTTCCCGCCTTTGGATTCGCTCCGGCCAAATAGTCAAGCACGTGCCATTCCTGCGCTCTGGAGAGCAGTTGTTCCGGCTTGCACTGCCGCTTGTACATCGTATTCAGCACGACTGGCAAAGCTGCTTCCAGATCCAATCCCGGAACGCTCTTCCACGGCGCGATGATTCTTTCGTAGTTTTCCGGGGCCTCCGCCAGAGCCGCAAACAATTTGTCGCGCTCCGGAATCATTCTTCCGTTTTCGGCAAGAAAGCGCTTCCGCGCGTCGTTCAAGGTGTGAATTCCCTGGCCAAATAAAGGCAGTGCCCCGCGAATATCGGACACAATTACGTTCGCACGCTCCGGCAGCAAAATCTGACGCGAATCTCCGCGCAGGAATTCAATGCGGCCGCCAAATCCATTTTTCGCGGCAAACTGCCTGCCAAACTCGACCACGCCTTCCGTATCGATTGCATATACCTTGCGCGCCCCTGCCTTGCACGCAAGCAATGCGAATATCCCCGGGCCGCTGCCGATATCGACAACGGAATCGTCTGGCCGCACCGCCCGCGCAATCGCCTCGCTGTATGCGGGAAAGCGCAGCGCGTCACCAACCATCTCTCCGAATTCATCGAGTGAATACATTCAGTCTTGCCGTACGGTTATAGTGGGGAATCGCGCTGTGTGGACTATGCGCGCATCAGTCTCAAGCAACTCACAAAGTCTTCCGATTCGCGCTGCGTCTTTGTGGGCAATGATTCGTTTGCACGGCACAAGATTGACTAGCCGGCTCAATAACTCAAATTCTGCCGCTCGTTGCTCTCGGGACAGCAGTAGATTCATATATGTATTTTGGACTAGATCCAGCAACGCTTCGCGCGCTGAAATCTCTTCTACCCAGGGCGCTGTTTCTTCCCCCGATCGTTCCCCGAGCAAATAAATCGCTCCAAGCTGCATCTTTCGAGTCTCAAATCTCGCTTGCTCTCCATCCAGTCCCAAAAATCTCTTTTCCCAATTAGGTGTCAGATTCGGCAAGGCCTCTTTAGAACCAAGCAACTTCTCAACCGAATCCGGCCACAAGCACACGCGCGGATAACCCGGTTGAACGTAAAATCTTCCTTCCTCTTCCTGCAATGCTGTGATGTCTTCGCACAGCACTGGCGCTCCTCGCAAAGCCAGCGCCGCAGCAGTAGTCGATTTTCCCGCGGCCGCCGGCCCGGAAATCACTACAGCCGTCTCGCCAATGCACACAGCGCTCGCATGCAGCGGCGTCACACCTCTAAGCCTCAATACAAAACCCATCACTGGTCCTAGAAAATAGGTTGCCAGATCTTCAATCGTCAAAGGCGCGGGGCAATTTCCCCAGACAGTCTCCGCCTCGGAGCCCACAAAAAACTCCGTCCCATCGCTATAAGAGAGTTGATAAAAGCGTTTGTCCTCATATTCACGAACAACAAAAGCGGGATCGGCACACTCTGGCGCCGCAGGCAGGAAATGAATCACTTCAGAAGTAAGCTTTGAAGCCTCTTCTACCCAATCTGGCTTTGATTTAGTTACAAGAAAGACCGCTTTAGACAAAGCTACGCCCGTCGCTTGCGTAAATCCAGGCAGTTCAACATCTGACCGCAGGCGCAATCCATAGGCGATGTAATTGTAGTTCACAAGAGAGGAGGGAGAGGGCCTGGTTTTCCCCGGAAAAGCTAGGCTCCTGTGCGCCGCATGCCTAGGGTCGAGCCGCCATCAAGCTGGCCGCGCGGACCCTTGGATTTTGTCATTTCGGTCAAATCCCCATAAACCTGCAACTTCGGGGCCTGATACACCTTTTTCGGCGGCACCGGTGCCGGCGATTTCATGCGTGGTCTCCCTTAAGGACTTTACTGAATCCCTCTTTTCATTTCAACGCTTTTTAGCCATCGTTCAAATGAGACCGGTCTTAGATTTGCGTAGAGGGCGTCCCTGCTGCTTCTTTGTAAGCAATTCCCTAGCCGTCGAACATCCACTATTTCCTGTAGCAGCCCGGAAAACTCTCTAGGAGCCGCTGGAGTCCATTTGCGCTGCTCAACCTGCAGTGCCAAAGGATCCTGCGCCAGAGGCGTCTTTGGCCGCTCCAGGGTCTCCTTCGGCAACGCATCTTTCATGGCTCGCCGGACCAAATGCTTGTTCATACACCACGGGAACGCAGGCAAACGCAGCAAATACCGGATCATTCGCGTGTCCAGCAGCGGGGCGCGAGTTTCCAGCGCCACTCCACTCCAGGCGGCATCTTCACCTTCCAAAACGCTTGGCCAGAAAGGCCCTTTCAACATCGCATATGCCCATGGATGCGTCGGATGCTCCGAAGCCGGTTTGAGCTGCAACTCTTCGAATCGCTCTCTCAGATTCAGCCGCTTTTCAAAGTCCTCTGCTATCCATTCAGGAAACGGTTCTGGCTCGTTTCGCCCTCCAAATCGGTTCTGAATCCTTGAACGGATTCCCAAACCGAGAACCGGCAAAGTTCCATTGTTCCAAATATGACGACCAACCGCTCCAAACGCAGATATCCATTTTCCTTTACTCAATAGATAGCGGAGATACGGCCACCCTTGTCCCAATAGAACGTCGTCTCCCCCATCTCCGGACAGCGCCACGCGCGCATTTGCCGCCGCCTTGCTGTGGCGCTCCACATGAAGCGTCTGAAACGGCTCGTGCCGAGGCTCCGGCATCGGAAAACCGGCCACATCCCATCCCGAGAACGGCTCGCACCCTCCCCCGTGCAGAAGCTCAAATGGAATCTTCAGGTATTCTGCGACTCGCCGCGCCTCCTCGCCCTCCTGATCGTCAAATAACGGCCGGTAATCAATCGTCTGCGCCCTTACACCACTGCGTGCTCCAGGGTTCACCGAAATTCGATTCGCTTCCGCCGCAACCGCCGCCGAATCAAGCCCCCCGCTCATGAAGACAACACTCATCTCATGCGGCAATCTGTCTTTCACTGCGCGATGTAAGAGGTCTCGATAGTGCTCGATGTATTCGTCCTCTTGTTTGTAAACGAGCAAATCCTCGATTGGCAGCTGCGCCACGCATCGAATTCGCAACCCGTCGCCCGAAAATTCCAGCAAATATCCTGGAGGGAGCCTTCGAATCTGGCGATATACCGTTCGCTCCGGCTCGGGGCACCACGACGCCACTAAATAATCCCCAAGAAAATTCTCATCCAGAGCCTCATCAAATCCAGGCGAAGCCCGCAACGCTTCCATCGTGTTGCTAATGCTCAGAGCACCATCACTTACGGAATAGAAAAGCGGCTTCGCTCCCGTCAGATCGCGAAATCCAGAAAGCTTCTTCGATCGCTCATCCCACAGCACAAACGAAAAATCCCCGTCGAGCTTGGCAATTCCATCTTCTCCAAAAGCGTGAAACGTGTGCAGTATCAGTGCCTCATCTGCAGCCGTTATTTCGACCTTTTCTCCTTGTTGTTCGAGCTGTCGGATCAACTCTTCCCGGCCGTCCAGGCGCACATCACCCAGCAACCACACCTGTCCATCCAAAGAACAAGGCTGTTTTCCTATTTGCGGCGCTGGGCCCGTTTTTAAGAAGGAAAAACAGAAGTGGACTCCAGGACGCTCCCAAACCATTTGTGCATCCGGCCCACGGAACGTAATCGCCCGCGCCATTTTCCCAACGCATAGCGCATCCTCGGCTTTTTGGCGCTCTCCTTCGCCAATCCGGACAATACCCGCATATCCGCTCATGATTGTGCCGGCGGTATCGAAGTAAACTCCGCTTCAAACGGCGCGTAGTGATCGTGGAGCGCCTCAGTTTCGTTAAGCGCCGTGCCCGCGCATTCCACCCACGCATGCGCTTCAAATTTCGGCGCGTCTTTCTTCACGCCAATCCGCAACTGCGCTTCAATGCCCTGCCGGCGCAGCAAATGCGCCAGCACCAGCGATTCTTCAAGACATGACGGATTCCCCAACCCATTCCTCGCCGCTGCGCGCACCATTCGCGCAGTCCATCGCACACACTCTGCATTTTGGAATGCACCCGGGGACCGGAATGTTTCGCTCGGATTTTGTAGTGAATTGTTTGTTGCTTGAAATCCCTGCAGCTTCAACCGCAGCGCCACCCAGGGCAGCAGCACCGCTGCGCGCAGAAACAAACCGCGCGCGGGCGCCGGCAACTTGCTAAACCGTCGAAGCCGTTCCAACATCGGCTGGGTACATCGAAAGCAGGCCGTTCTCGACAAGCCGGCCCAGCAATTCCGTCAGGTTACTCTGTAAAATCTCCGGCGTCGCGTCATACTCTTCCTGCAATTGCGCGACGGCTGCTTCCACATTCGGAGCGGCCGTCACCACCTGCCACATCCGCGTGCCGGTTTCGTCCAGTCCGAAATATCGCTCCGTCTCCAGATTCAAAAGGACCGACTCGCGGTCCATAAAACGCACCAAAACGTGTTGAGGTACAACCGCACGATCTGCAAGTGAAACCATTTGGATGACTGCCTCGTTTCCGGGGCTTGCAAATGCAGCAGGCTGGATCCCGCTTCGAGTGAACAACCGGCCCTTCTATTCTAATGCCACAACCCTCGTTCGGTCACCTTGCAACTTCCTCGCCAGCCTGCCCTACCCATTCCAACACTCAATCTCGCAAGTTGTTTCTCGTTTCGGGACGCGCTATAACTTCGCGGTGCCCGATACCGCAGTTTCAGTCGAATCTCTAACAAAGTTCTTTCCTCCCGCACGCAGCGGCTGGCGCGCCTTTCTCCAGCCATTCGAAACACCCATCATTCCTGCGCTTCAGGAAATCTCGCTCCAGGTTCATGCGGGAGAAGCCGTTGCTCTTCTCGGTGCAAATGGCGCGGGCAAGTCCACCATGCTCCGAATCCTTTCCACGCTTCTGCTTCCCACGAGCGGTCATGCCCGCGTCGCAGGTCACGACGCCGCGCAATCGCCGAGCGAAGTCCGCCGCAATCTCGGCTACCACGCCGGCAGTGACCTCGGCTTTTACGCGCGCCTCACCGCTCGCGAAAATCTGTTCTTCTTCGGTCGCTTGAATCGACTCTCTTCCTCGGCTGCCCGCGAGCGCATCGCGCAATTCGCCGCGCAATTCGAGCTCTCCGAAGCGCTTGATCGTCAGGTCCGCACTCTCTCCTCCGGCACAATTCAGCGCCTTAGCCTTGCCCGAGCTTTACTCCACGCCCCTCGCGTCCTGCTTCTCGACGAACCTACACGCAGCCTGGACGCCATCGCGGCAAGTTCTTTCCGTCATTTTCTAAAGTCGCAGGTTCTCAAGCGTGGTACAACTTCCCTGCTTTTCGCATCGCACTCGCTTCAGGAAATCGAACTGCTCGCCAACCGTGTCGCCATTCTAAAACAGGGCCGCCTTCTTGCTTTTGATTCGCCCGCCGTGCTCAAACAAAAAACTTTTTCTAATTCTTTGGAGGAAGCTTTTTTCCGCCTCACCGGGCATGCTCACGATCTCCCCGTTGAGGAGAGCCACCCATGACCACTTTCTTTCGCGAACTCTGGCTCTTCTTCCGCCGCGATCTCTATATCGCCAAGTCTTATCGCAGTCCGCTGATTATGGAAGCCTTCCAAGCGCTCTTCGGCACAGCCATGTTCTATTACGTCGCCCGTTTCGTGGACAGCCCCGAGCTTCGCCAAACGCTCCCGCAAAGCGGAGGCTATTTCGCCTTCGCTCTGGTCGGTTTTGTCTTTCTCGACTATCTGAACGCAGCGCTCGACACCTTTGATCGCAGCCTCGAAGAGGCGCGCGACACCGGCACACTCGAGCATCTGCTTGTCACCCAAACTTCCCTTCCCGCAATTGTCGCCGGTTCCGCACTCTATCCCTTCGCCGCTACAACCCTTCGCATCGCCGTCTACATCGCCTGGGGCGCGCTCTTCTTTGGATTTCCCCTCCACTCCGCCAACTGGTTCGCCGTCGTAGTTGTGTTGCTCGTCTCGCTGCTCGCGTTTTCCGGCTTGGGCATTCTTTCCGCGAGTTACCTGCTTCTTTTCAAACGCGGCAATCCCGCAAAGTGGCTCCTGCTCGGAATTTCCAGTGTCGCTGGCGGGATGCTGTTCCCCGTCTCCATTCTTCCCGATTGGCTCCAATTCTTGGCTCGCTTGAATCCCATCACTTATGCATTGGACGCCATGCGCGCTGCGCTCCTCGGCTCCATTCACATTCGTGAACTGCTCCATCCCCTCGGAATCTTGCTTCTATTCGCCGCGTTCCTTCTGCCGCTCGGCATGTTCACGTTCTCAGCCGCGCTGCGACGCACCAAATCGACCGGCACGCTCGCGCACCGCTAAAAAGAAAAAGCCGGCGCCCTTTCGGATCGCCGGCTCTTCAATCTGCCTGGAATAAATCTTTACGGCTTCTTTTTCTTCTCGTTCACTTTCGTCGAGATGCCGCCCATCATTCCTTTCAACTGATCAAGTCCCGCTTTGGCTTCCTTCCCCCACGGCCCGTTGGGATCCAGATCGATCGCTTTCTGAAACGCTTCCACAGTTCCCGGCTTCGGATTCACTTCAATCGAACTTGCCGTTTGCTTGTAAATGCTTGGGTCCGCCATCATGCATGTCGCCAATAGATACCAGGCTTGTGCGTTTTTCGGATCGAGTTCCGTGGATTTTTTCAGCGGCTCGATCGCTTCCTGGGTTTTGTTCGCTTTGTACATGATGATGCCGTAGTTCCGCCACGCCTGAGCCGCGTTCGCAGGATCGAGTTCGGCGGCCTTCTGGAAAGAAGCAGTCGCATCCTCCGTTTTCCCGGCTCTCCCCTGAACGCCGCCCAGGTTCATGTAGAAATTTGCCGCCGGCTTGATTTCAATCGCGGACTTGTATGCCGCAATCGCATCATCGGAACGGCCTGACGCTTCATACGCATCACCCAAGCGGCTATAAATCAACGGAAGATTTTGATCCTTCTCGGGAGCCGCTGCCTTCGCCGCCTCGAATTCCGTCACCGCTTTTTCGGCGTTTTCCTTCTCTTGCTGTTTCAACGCATCTCGTTGATCCGCCTTTGCCTGTGTGTAATCAGCCTTCGCCTGTCTGGACGCGGCTAATGCGACATCGCCCGCATCAAAGTGCTGCTTCATTCCCGAGGCTTTCTTGCCTTCTTCGGCCTGCTTTTTCACGGCCGCTGCATATTCCGGATTTTTTTTCGCCACCAACTCCAGTAGATTCAAATCGGCAGGAACGTTCTGCCCGCTCGCAACCTTTACCTGCCCAGCCAGATACGGATCCTTTTGATATGGCAGCATCACGTAGATTTTGTATGTTCCAGTCTTCAATCCCGAAAATGTGTACTTGCCGCTCGCATCCGTTTTTGTATCGGTCTTCGCGCCCTGTTCGCTTTCCAGGCTCACCGTGTAGTTAGGCCACGGCTTTCCTTCCAAATCAGACAGCGTTCCGGAGATTCCGGAATCTTGCGCTTTCGCTCGCGGTGCCACCGCAAACAGCATCGCCGCAGCCACCATGGCCGCCATTGCCCACGTCCTAGCCCATCGCTTCATGCTCGATTCTCCTTTTGCCTGCACGCTGCCTTCGCAGCCAATCATTTGCACGGGGAGCCTCCGCCGGACGGTTTGGGGAGGACCTCAGAATGCGCCTTATTATCTTCTCATCCGCGCCGGATTCCAACCCCGGGTAGCAGGTCAGTTTGAATTTTATGAATTGCGAGACAAGGAGTCAAAATTCAAACTGACTGGCTATCCAATCTTGGTTTCGTAATGGCGGGTCTTCAGACCCGCGCTTTTCTCTTACGCCCGCGCCAACGCCTTCCGTTTGTAAGGAATCGGGTCTGGGGTTCCCGCTTCCGCAAACGCCTTCAATCGCAACAGACAACTATCGCAAACTCCGCAGGCTTCTTGCTCGCTCTGGTAGCACGACCAGGTTAGATGCAGCGGCGCGCCAAGCTCGATGCCTTTGCGAATAATCTCGTTTTTCTTCATCGCAATCACTGGCGTCATAATTTCAATCTGCGTCTCTGGCCGCGTCCCCACATGAATCAAATTCTGAAACGCTCGATAATATTCCGGCCTGCAATCCGGATATCCCGAGCTGTCTTCTGCAACTGCCCCGATGTAAATAAAATTCGCGCCGATCGCTTCTGCCCAACTCACCGCCACCGAAAGAAAATGAGCGTTGCGAAATGGTACATAGGTCACCGGAATCGCGCTCTCGTGCGGTCCTGTTTTGTTCAATTCATTCTCCGGCACTGCAATCTTCTCGTCCGTCAGCGCCGATCCTCCAATCGCACGAAAATGATCTAGTCTCACCGTCAGCCGCTCGCGCACTCCATAAAAATCCGCAATTCCGTCAAATGCCTGCCGCTCTCGCGCCTCAGTCCTTTGTCCATATCCCGCATGCAGCAAGGCAATCTTGTCCGCACCATGTCGAGCCCGCGCCATCGCCGTGCAGACACACGAATCCATCCCCCCGCTCAACAGCACCACCGCTTTTTCTGTTCTACTCATCTCCGCTTTCTAAACGCCTTTCGTCGCTGGATGCCACACAAACTTATGCAACTGCAATCCCAGTCGCACCGACAAACCATCTTCCAGCATCCATTCCACCAATTGCCGCGGTTCCAATCCCTTCCACTTTCCCTCTGGATCGTCAAAAACCGGAGAAAATAAAACCTGTTTCACTCTCTCGCTCAGGTTATGCTCTCGTGTAAACTCCCGCGCAAACTCGTAATCCTTCCGAGACGAAATCACAAATTTAATTTCATCGCCTTCCCCCACCGCATCAAGATTCTTCATCTCAAACGTATCCGCTTCTCCCGAATCCGGGCACTTCACGTCCACAATTTTGATCACCTCATGCGGCAACCGTCCCACGAACTTCTCTCCGCTCGTCTCAATCATCACCGTATACCCTGCCGCGACTAACTTTTCAGCCAGCGGATAAATCTCTTCCTGTAAAAGTGGTTCTCCGCCCGTCAATTCCACCAGAGGCACCGCAGCGGCAGCGCCGGAAACGTTTTCGCCTCGCCCCGCCAACTCATCTACACGCGCCATTACCTCATCCACACTCATCTTCTTTCCGCCATGAAACGCATACGCCGTATCGCACCACGTGCATCGTAAATTGCACCCGGTCAGCCGCACGAACACGCAAGGCAGCCCAGCCCGCGTCCCTTCACCTTGTATGGATTTAAATATTTCCGTGATGAACATAAATGAAGACCAATTGCACCAGACTTATTGAGACTGCACTTTTTTTCGCCCAATCCACCAAAATCCTAATCCCAAGGCCGCGAGCACAGCGATTAACCTCAAATATCCCGGCTCCATCCCCATCGCTCGTAAAACAAAGACATATCCAATCGCCACAATCGCCGTCGGCCCAAGCACAATCAAAAACGCTCGATTCATTTCGCAAAGCTTTCACTGAAATTACGGCCTATACACCGCGTGTGCCGTGTCTGTCTCCCAAATCACCGCTTCCGTCAATCGTGCACCTGGCGGCATCTCTTTCAACTGCGCGTGCAACTGATCGTAAAAGAATTTCGCTAGATTCTCCGCCGAAGGGTTAACTGTTTTGAACGAATCCAAATCATTCAAAAACTGATGATCTAACCCCGCAATAATTCCGCGCAATGCATGCTTCACATGCGTAAAGTCCACGAGCAAACCAATATTGTCCAGTTGCGGCCCTTCAATCGAAACCTGCACACGATAGTTGTGTCCATGCACGTTCTCGCACTTCCCTTTATATCCGCGCAGCGCGTGCCCTGACGAAAACGTCTCTTCCACACTTACTCGAAACATAGTTCTCCCAAAATCGCTCCAGCCTCTCGCTCTTTCCTCGGAACAATCTCGGCTATCTCAGGCGGGGCTCGGCGCTTCCATAAATCGCGCAACGTCAGACAATTCCTGCGTCTTTTTGTACGCTGGCAGCGACTCTATAAAAATTTTACCATACGCCATCCGTTGAATCCGCGTATCCAATAAAGCCAATATCCCGCGATCGGTCTTCGACCGAATCAGCCGCCCGAAACCCTGTTTCAGCGCCAGCACCGCCTGCGGTACCTGATATTCCGCAAATGGATTTCGTCCATCTTCTTGCAGAGCCTTCACCCGCGCCGCCACAATTGGATCGCTCGGCACTGCAAACGGCAGCTTATCTACAATCACGCAAGAAAGCTGTTCGCCCGGCACATCCACTCCCTGCCAGAAGCTCGCTGTCGCAAACAGCACCGCTCCCGTCGTGTTCTTGAATCTCTCAAGCAGCACCGATCGCGGGGCTGTCCCCTGCAGCAGCAGCGGAAACTCCACGCGCGTTCGAATCCGCTCGTACAAATCGTTCATCTGCGAATAACTCGTAAACAAACAAAACGCGCGTCCCTGGCTCAGCTCCAGCAATTCCACAATTTCATCTGTCGCTTTCGCCGCAAATCCAGCATCCCGCACATCCGGCATCTTCTTCGGCAAATAAAGCAGTGCCTGTTCGCCATAGTCAAACTCGGGCGGAAGCGCCTTCTCTCTCGCATGATCCAATCCCATCCGTTGTCGAATGTAGTCGAATCGTCCGCCAACAGTCAGCGTCGCCGAAGTTAAAATCACCGTATCGAATTTCTCAAACAGCCTCTCGCGCAAAATCTGGCTCACATCAATCGGCGTCGCAGCCAAAAACACGCCCTTATTTCGTCGTTCAAACCAATAAACAAAATTCCCTTCATTCGACTCAAACAAAAACGACATTTCTTGCCGCAATTCAAAACTCCGTCGCGAAAGCCGCAGTAATTCTTCCGGCTTCTGCGCCGTCGCCGCGAATTCTGTCTCCAGCGATTTCAGCGCTTGCGCCAATTCGTCATATGCCTCGCGGTTCTGTTCTAAAAACGCCTGCCGTTCCGCACGCGTAAACGGAAACTTTCCATCTCTTGACGGAAACGCTTCAAAAAATGTTCTGCTCCGTTCCCTAATCCTCTGCGTTCGTCGCAACAACGACGGCGTCCCCAAATGCAGCAGCCGCAGCGCAATGTCCGCATCCCGCGCCAATTCCTCGAATCGGAAATTCGAAATCTGTCGCCCGAAATAATCGCTCGCCACATCTTCGATCTCATGCGCTTCGTCAAACACCACCGCCGAATACTCCGGCAAAATACTTCCAAAATCATCCTGCTTCAGGGCTAAATCCGCGAAAAACAAATGATGGTTCACGATGACCAAATCCGCTTCTGCGGCACGCTGCTGCATTTTCGTCACGAAACATTGCTCGAACTCAGGGCATTTTCTGCCCGTGCAAGTCTCGCGCCGCGCATCCAGCCGCGGCCACAATTCCGAATCGTCCGTCAAAAACGTCAGCTCCGAGCGATCGCCTGTCTCCGTAAATTTGCTCCAGTCGCGAATCTGCCGGAACGCATCCATCTCCTCCATACCGCGCAGCATCGGCTGATCCGCCATCTGGTGCAATTTCGCTTTGCACAAAAAATTCGAGCGCCCTTTCATTACCGCCACTTTCAGATTCGGCGCAAAATATTTCTGCAAAAACGGCACATCCTTCTGATAAAGCTGCTCCTGCAAGGATTTTGTCGCCGTCGAAATCACCACGCGCCGTCCGCTGCAAATTGCCGGCAGCAAATACGCCAGCGTTTTGCCCGTACCCGTTCCTGCTTCCACAATCGCGTGCCGGTGCCCCTGAAACGCCTCATGCACCAGTTCCGCCATCTCCAATTGCGCCGGCCGGTGCTCGTAACCAGCCGTCATGCAACGTTCAAGCAATCCTCCCGGCCCAAATACCTCCTGCATACTCGGCGTCTGCGCTACTTCCCGCGTGGCTTCCTTGTTCTCTCCTCCTTCGCGCTCTGCAAATTCTTCTTGGTGTGTGTCCTCAGATGCGCGCACGACTTCCTCATCTTCCAATGGCACGTACACCCGTTCACTTGCGAGCTGAGGACCGGCTCCCGCCGCCGCACTCTTCTTCTTCGGCTCACGTTCGCTTTTTTTTGTTCCTTTCGCCAAGTCGCCCCGATTCCTTTCCTATCACAGCAAAATCTTCAATCCGCCAACTTATCACACCACTCCCCGCTCTCCCCAATCGCCCCCGCCGTTAGCACTTGAACAACCGAACGCTCTCTTTAACTGCCATGCCTTTCCGCAAGGCGCTAAAGTTTTTACGTATCCAGGTATGCCGAAGCTTGCGACGGGGCTCGCTCCGGCCGACTTTCATACAACCTGCGTGGGGTGCCAAATGAAACGTAATTCTCTTCGCCTCTTACTCCTTGTGGCTTTCGCGAGCTTTGCGCTCGCCTCTTGCAGCCACCTTCCGAACAGCACTTGCACCAGCGGTTGCACTGGCGGCAACGCAAACCTTTCTCTCACCATTCTCGATACCCCTCCCAGTGGCGCCACATTTCTCAGCTTCAACACTCCCATCACTGCCGTCACGCTGACGCCTGCAACCGGCACGGATGTCAACGTCTTCTCGCCGGCGACACCCGCTTCTTTCGACCTCGTCCGTCTTCAGAGCGATTCCGCTTCTATCGGAACATTTCAGGTGCCCGCAGGAACCTACACCAAGATGAACGTTTTCGTTGGCACTCCATCCACTATTTTTGCAAACACGACAAGCTCCGCCATCGGCAGTTGTGCTGCAAATACGGTTTGCAATCTCAATTCGGGCGCCCCCGGTTCCATTTCGTTTACCTTCACATCCAATCTAAACGTCACAGCGAGTACCAATATTGGTCTGGGCATCGACTTCAATCTCAACAACATTGTCACCACAACCAGTGGCATCAGCATTGACTTTACTCAACCAAACGCACTGACAATCGTTCCTCTCCCTCGCGCCGGCCAGGCCACCGGCACGCTTGACACCATCGAAGACTTTACCGGCACCCTTACCAACGTGAACGGCAGCAACATCACCATAACTTCGGCCACCCACGGCACGCTCACCGGCGCTGTCTCTTCCACCACCACTTACACCGGCCTCCTTTCGGTCAACAACGTCTGCGGCGGCTCCGCTCCAACAGCAAGCTGCCTCGGCACGAGCAAAACCGTCAGTGTTGACGCCACCATCTCTACTGCTGGCGTTGTCTCCATCACTGAGGTCGACTTTATTGACGACCCATCTACCGACGAAATCGAAGGCGTCATTTACCCCACTACCACTGCCAACACCTTTGGCATGATCGTTTCGGACGTCATCAACGCGTCAGGCAACGCAACGTTGAACCCCGTCGGTTCCGGTAGCCAGATCCACTTCACGCTTGACCCCAGCGCCACCTTCGCCGTGGATACACGCAATCTCGTCGCTTCCATTCCAAGCGGCTTCGCTTCCCAGTCGGACATGTTCCCTGGCCAGCAAGTGATGATTCACGTAAAAACCGCAACCAGTGGCTCTACGCTCAACGTCGTCACCGACCGACTCGTTCTGCGTTATTCCCGCCTGACCGGTACCGTAAACAACGTCAGTGGAAATGAATTCGGCATGCAGACCCTCCCGCCATTCCTCGGTACTTTCATCGGCACGCCGGAAGTCCAGACATTTCCGGGCATCACCGTCTTCGACAACATTTCCGATCTCACTACTCTAACCAACGGAGACACGGTCTCTTTCCGCGCGCTCTACTTGAATCCAAACACTTCCACGCAAGCTTTCCTGGCTGCAAAAGTCCGCAAACACTAAGGCTTTTTTCCGCCTCCGCAAAGGCGCGGGCTCCTCGATTTATCGAGGAGCCCGCTTTTTTTACTCTTCAAAAATCAGTTTGCTTTTTTTACGCAACCATCGGCGGCGGCACCACAGCACCCGACGTTTTCTGCAATCTCCTATACAGCGTCAACGCAATCGCTCCGAATCCCCAAATCATAGCGCCCAACCGGAACAGCATGTCCAGAATGTGCACATAGTGCAGGACCGGTACGATGACTCCAATAATCGCCATACCGAGCGCCATGCGCCCCACTCGCCCCCAAGTGTCTTCCGTGCGTCCCAAAATCCAGCGCCCGATCAATCCGCCTACCACAATCTGAGCGGAAAACAGCATCACCAGCCACAGCATAAATCCCACAATCCCCAGTGGAAGGCCCACAACCGTGACACAAGCAAGAAGCGCAGCAAAGAACCCGCTGATTCCGACGAGCACACCGAGGCCAATCGAAACGCCGGCATTTTCGGCTGAGGTCACGCAATCCCCCGCAAATTTCGGCATCAGCCAAATCAACACCAGCCCATACAAAATAAACGCCGAACTCCAGAGCAGCCGCCAAACGTAATACCCGCTCTTGCTCTCCATCCGCGAATCGGCATGGTGCTTCGTAAAACTTACCGGTCCGGCCGCCAGCTTCGCTCCGTCCTCCACGCGCGGCTCCATTTCCCCTTCGAATTTGACCGGCCCTGTTATCTGTGCCGTCGCCTTAATCGTCATCAATTCGCCCTTTGTTTGAACACCTCCATCCACCGTTCCCGTAATTCTCGTGGATTGATTGAACGCAACAACATCCCCGCCTACTCTGCCGTCAACTCCGAGTGTTTGACAGAAGCTGGTCAAGCTGCGTCCGACTTTTCCGTTCGAATCCACGTTGAGAGTCTCGGCCCACGCCATGACGTTGCGTCCAACATTTCCCGGGACCAGCAGCGTATTTACGAACGCCCGGATATTCCCGTCGATCTGTCCGGAAACTCGCACCGTCTCCGCTGCCGTCAGCAAATCTCCTGTAATGTGTCCATTCACTTCGATGTCTTGCCCAAATGCATACACATCGCCATCCACCGTTCCATCAATCACGATTCGGTGGCCTGTGAGCAAAACATCTCCTTTAATCGTTTCCGACTTCGTGATTTCGATCGATTCGCCTTTCCTCGTCTCAATCGCCGCAGCGTTTCCCGGCATCATTAGCGCGCCGCACATCCCCGCCATCAGCAGCGCCGCCAATGTTCCTCGCCTGAACCATCGCCGGAATAACACAGCTGCCATCCCTCCGACGACCAAAAGTGCGAGTATCTCCACGAGGGAAACCATCGATTGCCATCCTTTCCAGAAGGCGCCCTGGAAAATCACAAGGCCAAGTAAATTCGTTCCACCAAACCCCGCGTCATGCAACCGGTTCTGCACGGGCTCCACGTAACTCGTGTACAAAGCATAGATTCCCGTCGCCGCCAGCCCAAATGTCACCATCCAGATCCACTGCATGGACCTCCGCGCCGCCTGCTGAAAGCTCGCCAGCCGCGCAGGCAAAGGCTCCTCTTCTTCGAGCATCGCTCGCGTCAACAATCGCGATTCGCGCTCGAGCGCACGAGACAGGGTTTTGCAATCGCCGCACTCCTGCATGTGAGAAGACACTTCCGCCGCCCGTTCGCGGTCGAGTTGCCGTTCGAGATAAAGCAGCAGCGTCATCTCATCCAAATGCTGTTGTGCGCTTCCTTGCGGTGGTGTCATCCCGCACCTCCCACGGCCAGCGCACCTGAGCCTTCCAGCGCTTGCCGCAGCTCATGCCGCGCGCGCAGCAGCACCACGCCCACAAAGGCGCGCCGCACTCCCAGCGCATCGGCAATCTCGTCGTAACTCATGTCAGAGTAATAGCGCAGCACCAGAGCCATGCGCGCCCGCGAAGGCAATTTGTCCAAAGCCTTGCGCACTTCCTCGCTCGTTCGTTTCTCAATCAGCTGTTCCAGTTGATTTGCGTCGGGATGTTCCAGAGGAACGTCGTCCAGATCCTCGGTCTCTTTATCCTGACGAATTTTTCTCCGCCGCAAGAGATCCCAGCAATGATTCGCCGCCACTTTATACAACCAGGAAGAAAACGGCCTCGTCGGATCGTATTGATTCAATTTGCCATGCACTTTCATAAAAACTTCCATCGTGGCGTCTTCCGCATCTTCCCTGGTCGGAAGCGCCCGCCTGCAAAAACGGAAAATGGCCGGAGCGTAGTCTCGATAGAGCTCGCCCCAGGCCTCATTATCCCCTGCTCTGGCCCGGGCTATCGCCTCGGTCGATTCCGCTGTTCCCGGTGCGCCCATCCGCCCTGGTCTCGGTGCTTCCATATCCTAGTACGCAGCCAACCCCGCAAAAATTACCTGCCGGAATGCGGGCTTTCCTGTCGCCAGCACTCTATCAGAAACTCCCTATGTTCTTGCCTTTAGTACCCTTAGAAGTCAGGTTATCCGTCCAATAGTTGTAAGATATATATATCGGCATGAGCCCTATCCATTCACCTCAGCGGTTCCTGGCACTACTCATCCTCGTTGCTGCCCTGGCGACTTCGTCCTACCCTCAATCCCCAGCTTCAGACCTTCCGCCCGTCATTAAAACCACGACCCACTTGGTTGTTTTGAATGTGGTTGTAACGGACAAATCCGGCCATCCCGTTACGAACCTGAAAAAAGAAGACTTCACTGTGTTGGAAAACGGACAATCCCAGGTTCTCAGCACGTTTGAAACTCCTATGGCGTTTCCCTCTTCCACGGAAAGCGGAAATGACGCTCCATACGTGGGCTCGACGCCAGGAGGGGCTGTTGCGGTGACCGCTGCCCAACCCCGAACGATCTTGGTGCTCGATGAATTGAATACGATCTCCGAAGACACCATGTTTGCCGCTCAAAAGATGCACAAGTACCTGCTGGCGCAACCTCCCGTGCTGAGGCAGCCGACCTCCATTTACGTACTGAATAAGCGCAGGTTGGAGCTTCTTGCGGAGCCGACTCGGGACCGCAACGTTTTGCTCGCCAAACTGAAGAAGGACTTCATCGAATTGCCCCCTCACAATCTGGAATCTGGCGGCGTCCAGGGAGCCGCCACCCGCCTTGTTGCCTCGCTGATGGCATTGGACGAAATCGCGCTTGCGAACGCCGCCCAAAAAGGACGCAAGAACGTAATCTGGATCGGTAACGCAATGACAATTCTGTCCGACACTCATATAAGCGCCGTCGACAATGCAAAGTTCAAAAATTGGGTCCACTACACGACCAATTGGCTGGAAGAGACCCAGACCACCGTATACACAGTGGATCCACGGGGAGTGGAAGTATCCCCAGCGACCGTTTCAACTGGCGGCCTTCTGCTGTCGGGAGGGATTCCCGCGGCGGGAATCGTTGGCCCGGATTTTACTTCGTCCGAACTCATCTTCGAGTCGATCGCCCCGGAGAGTGGCGGAGCAATCTTGCGCAGAAGGAATGACATTGACGTGGCCATCTCCGATGCTGTCAGTGACGGCGGCAGTTACTACACGCTGAGCTACTATCCTACGAACACAAAATATGACGGCAGCTTTCGCCAAATAAAAGTTCAGGTCGAACCGGCTAACCTGATGGCACGCACGCAGCGCGGTTATTACGCCTATCCTGATGGATTCCAGGAACAAAATGACCAGATTGATTTTGGTCTTTCGCGCGCCGTAATGAGCCCGGTCGAATTTCGTAACATAGAGTTTGTTGCGAAGGGCCGCATCGTTCCCGCGTCCGGCAAGCCGCTTCAGCAGAAAGGGACAAGTTCTCTACGCGCAAGTTCAAAATCCGCAATCGCCGCGCAACTTCCTGCCGCGCGCATTGATGTTGCAATCGACCGGGACTCTTTGTCCTGGACCGCGCAACCCAACGGCGACAAACATACGGAGTTTGTACTCGTCACATCGAGTGTCAGCACATCCGGCCAGGTTCTCGACAATCAAATCCACCGCCTCGAATTTTCACAAAAGAAAGAAATCTTCGACTTGGTTCCTCCAGAGCCGGTCAAATTTTTCGTCTTCGCGGACTTGCCCCCTAAAACAGATCACCTGCGCCTCGTCGTTCGGGACTCCTCTTCCGGCCACCTAGGGACCTTCGACCTCCCAGCCTCTGCTTTGACTCATTGATCCTTCTCCCACACGCATCCTCATTGATCTTGCCCTCTACATTTGCGCCGCCAAACCGCAGTGTGCCAAGCCCCGGAGGGGCGGCACTAGCTAGCCCAGGCCGTGAAGCCTGGGTGACCGTCGCCACGCCAATTGAGCGCCGTAGGTGCGGCACTTCCTGTACGTAGTAAACTTCAAGAGGTCGACCATGAAACAAAACCTAAAACTCCTAGTCATTGCGCTCGCCTTCTTTGCATTCCCCGCTCTCGCGCAAGAACACCCCACCCAACGCCTCGACGGCTCCAAAATCTCTACCGCCGAAATCGACTCCACCATCACGCGACTCATGCGCGCCACCGAAGTCACCGGCGCCGGCATCGCTATCTTCAACGAGGGCAAAGTCGCTTATGCAAAGGGCTATGGCCTCCGCGACAAAGAAAAGAATCTGCCTTTTACGCCAGACACCGTTCTCACTGCTGCCTCTCTCACCAAATCCGCTTTTGCCTGCATGGTCATGCAGCTCGTTCAGGAAAAACTCCTCGATCTCGACAAGCCCGTCTATCTCTATCTGCCCAAGCCCCTCCCCGAATATTCCAACTACAACGACCTCGCCACCGATCCCCGCTACAAGAAAATCACCGCGCGCATGATCCTTAGCCACACCACAGGCTTCCCCAACTGGCGCTGGTTTCAAGACGACAAGAAATTGAGCATCAATTTCGAACCCGGCTCGCGTTATGCCTATTCCGGTGAAGGAATTGTCCTCTTGCAACTCATCGTCGAAACCATCACCGGGAAATCCGTCCAGGAACTCATGCAGGAACGCATCTTCACGCCGCTCGGCATGACTCGCTCTAGCATGATCTCCGATGAAAAATTCGAACCCGACGTCGCCAACCGCTACGACGAATACGGCCGTCCTCTCGGCCGCGAGCAGCGCACGAAAGCCAACGCCGCCGGCTCCCTGCAAACCACGCTCAACGACTACGCGAAACTCCTCACCGCCATCCTGCAAAATAAAGTTCTAAACAAAGAAACACGCGACCTCATGCTCAGCCCGCAAATCCAGATTTTTTCGCGCACGCAATTCCCCACGTTCTCCACTGAAACCACCGAAGCGAACAAATCCATCCACCTCAGCTACGGTCTCGGCTGGGGCCTCTACTCGACTCCATACGGAAAGGCTTTTTTCAAAGAAGGCCACGATGAAGGCTGGCGCAATTACGCGGTCTCTTTCGAAAACGGAATCGGCATCCTCATTCTCACCAACAGCTCCAACGGCGAAGGCATCTTCAAAGAACTTCTTGAAACTCTCCTGAAGAACACATTCACTCCCATCGAATGGGAAGGCTACACGCCCTACAACCAGCTGCCGCCACGTCCGCCGCTAAAGGAACACAAACTCGTCTCAGTCCCGCCGGAACTTCTCGAAAAATACGCCGGCCGTTACGGTGATCCGCCGAATCTCATCCTGACAGTACGCCGCGAAGGCGATCATCTCTCCATCCAGGAAAACGATGAACCCAAACAGGAACTTTTCCCCGAATCCCAGCACCGCTTCTTTTCCAAATCGAGCGACGACGTCTTCAGCTTCCAGCTCGACTCCACCGGCCGCGTCGCCTCCATGACCCTCCACGCTCCGGGTCGCGACATCCTAATCAAACGCCTTAACTGACTATCCGACGAGAATAGTCATCCTGAGTGAGCCGAAGGATCTCTCTTCATTTCGTAGCGTACGCTTCAGCGTGCGTCCCCGCCGCAATTTCGTCTCGATTAATCCCGTAGGGGTTCAGCGCTCTCTAGTCTTTCCTTTCGCATGGTACTAGTATAAATATAGTACCTCTATTGACAAAGTAAACCGCTTCTGCTACCCTTCCACATGTTCGCTGCGTTCCGGCCCGAATTCTTCCCCGTAAGCCGCTCTTCCCATCTTCTTTGTTTTGACAATTATGCAAAACCCTCTTCCCGCATCTCTTTTGTTTTGAAAACCATACAAAACCACCCGGTGTGGGGGTATCACGCCATCAGGGCCACCAGGTCCCGCCAGGTAAATCCGAATGAACTTAATTCCGCCCCCCTAAGTCCTGCATTTGCCACTCTTAGGAAAACAACCGGGGTGTACCCCAACTATTCCCAATCTGGAACCCCTCCCTTCTCGTCTGCGCCAGTTTCGCTCTTCGACTTTGCCACGCCGCTCACGCTACACTCGAAGGTTCCAATACCACCGCGGACTCGCACTGTGCGCTCCCGGATGAACTCTATGACCCAAAAACTCCCATCCCTCGTCATCGTCGGACGCCCCAATGTGGGCAAGTCCACCCTTTTCAATCGCCTCACCGGAACGCGCCGCTCCATCGTCACCAATGAACCCGGCATCACCCGCGACCGAATCTACGGCAAGGCCGAATGGCGAGGTCGCGCCCTCGAAATCGTGGACACCGGAGGCATCATTCCTGACGACAAAGCGCTTATTCCGCAGGAGATTCTGCGGCAGGCACACGTGGCGATTGAGAAGGCGGCGCTGCTAGTGCTGGTGGTGGATTCGCAATCCGGAATCACTCCGCTTGATCAGGAGCTCGCCAGCGTTCTCCGCACCACTGGCAAACCATTCGTCATCGCCGTAAACAAAGTTGACGTTCCGTCGCAAGAATCACTCGCAGGAGAATTTCATTCTTTCGGCGTTCCCGTTTTTCCAATCGCGGCTGAACACGGTTCCGGCATTGATGATCTTCTCGACGCCGCTCTCGCTCAGGTCAAATCCGGCGACGCCAACGCGGAATCTCCAGCCGAACCCGAAACCACCGAAATCGCCATCATCGGCCGTCCTAACGTTGGCAAATCTACTTTGCTTAATCGTATGGCCGGCGAAGAGCGCTCCATCGTCTCTCCTATTCCCGGGACGACCATGGACTCCGTGGATACGGACGTCAAACACGATGGCCGCTTCTACCGCTTCGTGGACACTGCCGGAATTCGCCGCAAAGGGAAAACAAAACTCGTCGCGGAAAAACTCAGCGTCGTCATGGCTCGCCGGGGTCTTGAACGCGCGGACGTCGCTCTTCTTATCGTGGACGGGGAACAAGGCGTCACGCAAGGCGACGCGACCATCGCGATGTATGCCGAGCAATCCGGACGCAGCGTCATTGTCGTCGTCAACAAATGGGACCTCGCTGTCGAAGCCGCACAAAAAGCTGCTGACCGTGATTCCGCTTCCGCAAAAGGAAAAGCAAAACGCGCGGCGAATTTGAATCCACCGGTGGAAAAGGTGGATCGCGGCAAACTGCTTTTGGATTACGAAGAACTCGTTCACAAGAAACTCAAATTCCTCAGCTACGCGCCCGTTGTTTTTCTATCCGCAAAAACCGGAGACCGCGCTCAAAAACTCTATCCGCTTATTGACCAGGTTGCCGCCGCTCGCAAACGCAAGATCTCGACACCCGAACTCAATCGCTGGCTCAAGACCGTTGATCTGCAGCGTGGAACCACGCCTAAAGCACGGCCCGTCCGCATTTACTACGTCACGCAGGCCAAAACTTCTCCGCCGACATTCGTTATTTTTACGAATCAGAAAACGCCGCTGCACTTCAGCTTTCAGCGCTTTCTTGAAAATCAGCTTCGTGCAGAATTTGGCTTTATAGGCACTCCCATACGCTTCGTTCAGCGCCTCCGCAAAGCCGACCGGGATACCCGCTCCTCCAAGGACGATGAATAATGTCTGCCGTAACGAAAGATATTTGTCATCCTGAGCGCATCCAAGAAGATGCGCGAAGGATCTCAGCGTCCGCTTCAAGCACAGCTGAACCGTTAGCGGCGAACCCCTACTTCTCTGCGCTTCAAACTGCTAAAATCCCTGCGTCCCCACCCTGGATTCAGGAACCTATGGCCAGCAACGGCACAGCCACGCAGACCGAGAAAGACTTCTATCGCATCGGCGATGTCAGCAAAATCGCCGCGCTCAAGCCGTTTGTCCTGCGCTATTGGGAAACTGAATTCCCCATGCTCCAGCCCATCAAAAGCGCAAGCGGGCATCGTCTCTACCGCCAGGAAGATGTGGATCTCGTCCTCAAAATTAAACGCCTCCTCTATGACGAGGGTTTTACCATCGCCGGAGCGCGCCGCCATTTGCGAGAACAGAGCGGCTCCGCCGATTCCGATGCGAGCCATCACATCCCGCCTGGTCATGGAGCAACACAATTGCTGAATCGAAAAATGCTTCTAGATTTGCGCGATTCGCTCCGCGCTTTCTTGACCCTTCTTGAACGCAAGTGATAGCCTTGAATCAGTCGCGTCGCACTCTATTTTCCCTTTTTCCACGCGGCCTTTTTGACAGTCGGGGCGTAGCGCAGCCTGGTAGCGCGCACGCTTGGGGTGCGTGAGGTCCCCGGTTCAAATCCGGGCGCCCCGACCATTTCTCCATGTCATCCTCTAAAAAACTTCCACACATACTTCTAACGAATGACGATGGGTACGACGCGCTGGGATTGAAGGCGCTGGCGGCAGTGCTGGAAGATTTTGCAACGGTGAGTATTGTTGCTCCGAATGGAGAGAAGAGCGGGGCGGCGCAATCGCTTACGCTGCGGCAGCCGATTGTTGTGTATCCGAAAAGCGAACGGCACTGGGCCGTGGATGGAACTCCGGCGGACGCGGTGATCGTTGCGCTGCATAAATTGCTGCCGGAAAAACCGGATTTGGTGATTTCCGGAATCAATCACGGCGCGAATGCGGGCGAAAACGTCTATTACTCCGGAACCGTGGGAGCAGCGCGCGAAGCCGCGTTGCATCACATTCCAGCGGTGGCGATGTCGCTCATCGCGAAAAAAGAGAATCAGAATTTTGCCCACGCGGCACAGATTGCGCGTTCGGTTGCGGAATTAATTTTGAAAGAAGGATTGCCGGACCAGGTCCTGCTGAATATCAATGTGCCCGAGCCGTGGAAAGGCGGAGTGCGTTTCACGCGGCAATCAAAAAAAATTACCCGCAACCAGCTTTCGGAAGGAAAAGATCCCAAAGGCCGCACCTACTACTGGATTTTCGAGCAGAAAATCGAAAAAGATATCGAACCGGATACGGATTACGAAGCTCTTTTCGCCGGCGATGTGAGCGTGACGCCGCTGCATCTCGATCCCACGCACGATGAATCGCTGAATCATCTTTCGCATTGGGCGGAAGCTCTGGCGAGTCCATTCAAAAAATCATGAACAAAATGTACGACGTAGCCGTGATTGGGGCGGGTGTTTTTGGCGCATGGACGGCGCTGCAGGCCGCGCGGCGCGGGAAGAGCGTTGTTTTGCTCGAGGCATACGGGCCGGGCCATTCGCGCTCCAGCTCCGGCGACGAATCGCGGATCATCCGCATGGGTTATGGGAGGGATGAAATTTACACGCGATGGTCGCAGCGTTCGCTTGTGCAATGGAAAGAGCTTTTTGCGACTGTCAAACAAGAACTGTTTGTGAAGACGGGCGTCATTTGGCTGGACTGGGACTACAGCGAGCGAACCCGGCAGACTGTGAAGACATTTAAGAATTGCGGCGTTCCTTGCGAAGTTTTCGATGACAAGAAAGTCTTGCAGCTTCGCTATCCACAAATCAATCTGGGAGCCATAGGGTTCGCAATTTACGAACCGGAGAGCGGTGTTCTATTAGCGCGCCGTGCTGTACGGGCGACGTTAGCCGAGGCGATTCGCCTCGGCGTTTCTTACGAACATGCGCTCGTTCAACGTCCAGAAGGCATTGGAACGCTCGCATCCATAAAGACGGCCAGTGGAAGCGAAATCCGGGCAGACAATTTTGTATTTGCGTGTGGTTCCTGGCTTCCAAAGATGTTTCCGGAAATCCTGGGGCATCGCTTCTTCGTAACTCGTCAAGAAGTTTTCTATTTCGGACTGCCCGCCGGAGACAGCCGCTTCAGCGTTGGAAATTTGCCGACATTTCTCTTTCAGCGGCAAGAGATCTACGGAATGCCAAGCATCGAAGATCGCGGACTGAAAATTGCCATTGATAAGCACGGCGCGAATGTTGATCCAGACACTCAATCGCGAATCGTGTCTGAGGAATCCGCCGAAGAAATCAAGAAACATCTGGCGGGGCTTTTTCCAGCCTTAAAGGACGCTCCGATCGCGGAGACGCGGGTTTGCCAGTATGAAAATACTTCGAATGGCGATTTCTTGATTGACCGGCACCCGGAGATGGAAAATGTGTGGCTGGCGGGCGGCGGCTCGGGGCATGGGTTCAAGCATGGGCCGGCGTTCGGCGAATACGTGACCGGCCAACTCCTCGACGAGATTCCTGCTGAGCCCCGTTTTTCTTTAGCATCGAAAGCGACGGAGCAGCACCGAGCGGTGTACTAGCGGAGTGCGGTCTAAAGTGCGAAGTGGCTAGATCTGGCGTGACATTCCTGCAAGGACCCGGAGTTCGCTTAGAAAAATGAGATCGAAGTTGGCGGGACAATCGTTTTTCACCAGCTGTGCGTCTCGCCCGGAAGAGCAGCCTTCGATTTGGAGAATGACATCTTTTTCATGCTCTTCGCGAGCGGTGTTTTTCAAAGTCACAGTGAGTTTTCTCGAATCGAAATGTACAGTCAATTGATGCGGTCTTCCCGCGCATTTGATCCTTAGATCTCCAAGAAAAGTTTCTTTGATCGTCAGGGTCTCTTCACCGGTTACATCGTTCCAAGCTTTGCATTGTTCCGCCACGGCGTTGGTGACCCTGCGCCAAACCGTAGGAGCCAGAGAAATTGCCGCAGCCCGGTTCAGTTCAACGTCCTGGCTTTGCCCCTCTTCCGAAAGTTTCGCCGCAAGAAATTCTTCAGCTGACCTCTTTAAACGTTCGTCCGACATGGCCCATCGCTCCGCTCGTAGTTTACATGACACCTACCCAGCGAGTTAAGCGATGAGGGACAGAAAGTTCTCGCAGCAATCACCATCCGGCTGTTACTTTTGATTTTCAGGCACCAGTATGGAGCGAATTGCGGGTAGGCCCACTTCGAACGAGCGGGACGGGAGTAAACTTTGCTAGTATTTTTCAATGATTGCAGGGTTGTAACACTATGAGAGTAGACTGGCGGACATTATGAAAACACCAATTTTCAGCGGCATTTTGATTTTGGGTATTGCAGCAGTTCCCGCAGTGTTGTTGCGATCGGCGACGCCAGCCAATTCGGCGCCTTCGCGAACGTTTGATTTGACGTACAGCGCGGAGATTCACGACGTGCCAGCGGGCGCGAAGGAAGTGGACCTCTGGCTGCCCTATCCTCAGAGCGACGACTATCAGAAAGTGCTAAGCGCGAAAGTAAATTCGCCATTTCCTACCAAGATTGAAACCGCTTCGCAATATGGGAACAAGATGGTGCATTTGGTGGTGAAGAACCCGACGGCAGCGACGATTCCTGTAACTATGGAATTTACGGTGGAGCGCAAAGAGCGCGTACAGAAAAATTTCATGGAAGTGAAAACGTCGAACGGCACGGCGCCTCCGGAGAATTTGCAACGGTGGTTGCAATCGGATCATTTAGTTCCTCTGGATCAACGAATTCGTGAGCTTTCCGCGGAAGTTACGGCAGGGAAGAAAACGGACGTGGAGAAAGCTCGAGCGATTTACGACTACGTGCTGGCAAATATGAAGTACGACAAAAGCGGAACAGGCTGGGGCAACGGAGATATTTATTGGGCGTGCGATGCGAAGCGGGGGAATTGCACGGATTTCCACGCGCTGTTTATCGGGCTGGCGCGCACAGCGGGGATTCCTGCGAAATTTGAAATTGGACTTCCGTTGCCGGCGGACAAGCATGAAGGAGAGATTGCGGGTTATCACTGCTGGGCGGAATTTTACTTGAACGGCTATGGATGGGTGCCGGTGGATATTTCTGAAGCATGGAAAGATCCTGCGCGGCGGGAATATTTTTTTGGCGCGCATGACGCGAACCGAGTGCAGTTCAGTATCGGGCGAGACGTGATGCTGTCGCCGCTGCAGGCTGGAGCGCCGCTGAATTACTTCATCTATCCGTACGCGGAAGTGGATGGGAAGACGTTTGCGCAGGTGAACAAGAAGTTTGCGTTCCGGGAGGTTGGGACACAGGCGGCCTCAGCAAATTAGGAAGGTTTGCAGGAACACAGGACTAAGGGATCTCACGGGGCCAGCCAGACGCGACAACCCTAAATAGCGAAACTTATGGCGGTGGGGTACGTCTGAATTAGAGTATGGGGTTGGGACGGGGTGTGCCTAAAGCTTTTCTCACCGGAATTGATGGAGGAAATATGAGTTTTGCGAGGAATTTGGCGCGGAGCGTGTTTGCGCTGGCGACTGTGGTGTCGTTGGGGGTTTGCGCGATTGCACAAGAAAAGAAGCCGGCCGCGAAAATGAGCGGCGAAGCTGGCGCGACGGCGTTTCAGGTGCCGGTGGAGTACTACAAGCTGCCGAACGGATTGCGCGTGGTGCTTTCGCAGGATCACACGGCGCCGACGGTTTGCGTGGCGGTTTACTACCGGATCGGGTTTCGCATTGAGCCGAAGGACCGGACGGGTTTTGCGCACCTTTTCGAACACATGATGTTTCAAGGCTCGCAAAATTTGGGAAAGATGGAGTTCATCAAACTGGTACAGCAGAACGGCGGGACGCTGAACGGTTCGACGCGATTCGACTTCACGAATTATTTTGAGATTTTACCGTCGAACAAACTCGAGACTGCGCTTTGGGCCGAAGCGGACCGGATGAACGGGCTCGCGGTGACGGAAGAAAATTTGAAGAATCAGCAGGGAGTCGTGGGCAACGAGGTGAAGGTGAACGTGCTAAACCGGCCATACGGCGCATTTCCATGGCTGCAGATGCCGCAATATGCGAACACGAACTGGTATAACGCGCACAATTTTTATGGGGATTTGAAGGACATCGAAGCGGCGACGATTCCGGATGTGCAGAGTTTCTTCAAGACGTTCTACGCGCCGAACAATGCGGCGCTGGCGATTGTAGGCGATTTTGAAACGGCTCAGGCGAAGCAGTGGATAGAGAAATACTTTGCAGGGATTAAGGCTTCGCAGCTTCCCCCGGCGCCGGATTTGTCCGAACCGAAACAGGAGAAAGAAAAGCGCGTAAAGGAAACGGATGCATTGGCGAAGCGGCCGGCGATTGCCATTGCGTACCACATGCCAGAGCGAAATACGCCGGAATACTACGCGATGGGGTTGATCAGCCAGATTCTTGTGGAAGGCGACGACAGTTTGCTTTACCAGGAGCTGGTGCAAAAACGCGGTGTGACGGCAGGCGTGAACGGCGGAATCAATTACCTGGGGAACATGTTCAATTACAAAGGGCCGATGCTCTGGATGATGGATTTGCGCTACGACAATGCGACGAATCCCGACACGATCGTGCAGGCAGTGGATGGCGCGATGGAACCGCTGCGGACAAGGCCTGTGGACAAGGCGACGCTGGATCGCGCGATGGTGAAGCTGCGCTCGAGCTTGTACGACAGCATCGGGCAATTTTCCGGATTTGGGCTGGCGGATTTGCTGGCGAGTTTTGCTTTATTTGACGACGATCCGGCGCGAGTGAATTCGCTCGTGGGCCAATTCGAAAAAGTGACGCCGGAACTGATACAGAAGACGGCGCAGGAATATCTGCGGCCGGAAAACCGTACTGTGCTCATTCGTGAACCGAAAGCCGCCGAGGCGCCAGCAGCAGCGCCCGCGCCGAAACAGTAAAGGAGATGGCGATGAAATATACGACGAGTACGAAAACTTTACTGGCGATTGGAATGACGTTAATGCTGGCAGTTTTTACGAACGCACAAAAGCAGGCACCTCCTCAAGGCACTGCGCCGAAACCTTTCACTGTACCGGCGCATGAGAATTATTCGTTGCCGAATGGAACGAAGGTGACGCTGGTTCCGTACGGGAATTTGCCGAAGGTGACAGTGAGTGCAGTGGTGAGTGCCGGAAACCTGAATGAACCGGCGGAACTTACCGGGCTTGCGGATCTGATGGGCACGCTGATGAAAGAAGGAACGAAAACTCGCAGCTCGAAACAGATTGCAGAAGAATCGGCAAATATGGGCGGTTCTCTGGATGTGAACGTTGGCCCCGATGAAAGCGACGTTGGCACGGACGTGCTTTCGGAATTTGCACCGAAAGCGATTGCCTTGGTGGCGGATGTTACGCGGAACCCACTGTTTCCGGAGAGCGAGTTGGCTCGAATCAAGAACGACATGATCCGGCAGGTGACGATTCAAAGGTCAGTTCCGCAGAGCATCGCGCTGGAACGTTTTAGAAAGCTGCTATACGGCCAGCATCCATACGGAACCGTGTTTGCGACGGAAGACAGCATCAACAAGAGCACGCTTGCAGACATTAAGAAGTATTACGAGACGAATTTTGGCGCACAGCGGACGCACCTATACGTTGCAGGGCGATTCAACACGGCGGCCGTGAAGAAAGCGATTTCGGCAAGCTTTGGGACGTGGGCGAAAGGACCGGCTCCCGCGCCGGATGTTCCGCAAGTGAAACCGAATCACACACTGGATTTGACAGACCGGCCAGGAGCGGCCCAGTCCACGCTGTATGTGGGATTGCCAGTGCCGAACGCGACCAGCGAGGACAACGTGCTTCTAACCGTAACGAATGCACTATTGGGCGGGTCGTTCGGATCACGCATTACTTCCAACATTCGCGAGCAGAAGGGCTATACGTATTCGCCATCGAGCCAAATTTCGCGGCGTTACCACGATTCCTATTGGGTTGAGATTGCCGACGTGACAACCGCACACACCGGAGATTCATTGAAGGAGATTTTCGGCGAAATTGACCGGCTGCAAAAAGAAGCACCGCCGGAAGCAGAACTAAAGGGGATACAGAACTTTCTATCCGGAAATTTCATTTTGCAGAATTCGTCGCGGCAAGCGCTGATCGGGCAATTGCGATTCGTGAATTTGCAAGGGCTGGGCGATTCATGGCTTTCGACGTACGTGCAGAAGGTGAATGCCGTGACGCCGAAGGACGTGCAGCGGATTGCAACCGAGTACATCAAGCCGGAGCAGATGACGATCGTGGTTGTTGGAGACAAGGCAAAGATCAGCGACCAGCTTGCACCGTATATGACGGGCAATTCACAGACGCACTAAGGAGCAAGAGACTCAGGCAGGGCCAGGCTTGGTAGTTCGCCGGCGCTGTGGCTGCGCTGGTTGTGGAGGGGCGAGGCGGCGGTTGCGCTTCGCCTTTTCTGCGTAAAGGTGCTCGTCGGCTTCGGAGAGGAGCCGCTCGATGCGCTCGCCTTCTCCCCTATAAATTGAGACCCCGATGCTGGCGGACAAGGGTGGCTGCTCTTTGTCCTGAGCCATGACGGTGTGGATGCGTTGGACCACGCGCTCGGCTTCTTCCTGCTCTGCTTCAGGGAGGACCAGGGCGAATTCGTCGCCGCCATAGCGAGCGGCGGTATCGATCGTGCGGCAATTGACCCGGAGGGTGTCCGCAACGCGGCAAATGGCGCGGCTGCCGACGAGATGGCCGTGCGTGTCATTGATTTTCTTGAGACCGTCGAGGTCGAGAAGGAGCAAGGCGAACGGGCGGCCGCTGCGGTTGGTGCGCTCGGTTTCATTTTCCAGGACGTCGAGCAGACGGCGGTAGTTCGCTAGGCCGGTCAGGGGGTCGCTGACCGCGAGGTGGCGGACTTGTTCGAAGAGGCGGGCGTTGTCCAGAAGTGCGCCGCCGAGCGCCACCGCATATCCCATCACGCTGAGGCCCTGCGCAAGAACGAACGGAAAGTCCATAAGACGGGCAGATTGAGAAGCCGCAAGCTGGGCGGCGAAATTGAGCCAACTCGCGACAAAAATAGAGCGGTCAAACGCAGAAGCGTTGTAGGTGAGGCGGCGGCGGTACCAGATGAGCGCGACCAAGTAGATGGCTGCAGGCAGGAGCTGCTGGGGGCTGGGGATGAACGCGTATTGATGCGCGGACATCTCCGTGGGGAGCTTCCGCACGGCGGCGGTGATGAGGTAGGTGAAAAGAACGACGGTAAACAGAGCACCGGCGATTTCGCCTTTAGGATGGCGCGAACGGGGCAGGAACTTTTCCACCAACAGCGCGACCACCAAAAGGAGGGCCAAAATCATTCGGCCGAGCCAGAGAGCCACGGGTGCCCAGTGAATCTTGAGGACAGGCTCAGTAGGCAACTGAAAGAAGAAGAGGCTAGAGGCGACGAGAACCGAGCCGGAAAGAAGGAAACCAGAGCCAAGAATGAGCGAGATGCGGTCCTGGGTGCCCTGAAAGCGAACCAGGGTTACGGCCGAAAAGACGAAAGCCAGGAGGCCCGTGACAATCTGAAGATAGCCCTGGAGGGCGGCATCCGCCTCAAGGGGGATAGGCCTGATCCAGAGGGCGAGCAGGAGGATAGACAGGAATGCGACTACATGCCAAAAGGCAGGAGTAGCTCCACCGCGTCCGTTATTGAGAGAGGCTTCGCCCATATCTACTTTCTGGCCGGGGCGGGCTCTTCTATTTAATTAGACCCTGAAACCGGACCCAGAGTTACCCACAACTCGCGGTGTGTGTGAGAAAAAAGATACCGTACTGATAGAATCTTTTCTGCTGTACGAGAGTACAGGTGTGGAAATCGGGGGCGGGAGAGTAGTCAGGCTCACGAAAGATAGAACTTGCATGGGCACGACGGCTTACTGCACAATCAGGCCGCTTAAAACGATTCAATAAAGGACTAAAGCAACCCGCGAAAGATGGAGAAAATCGTGAGGAGAGCGTTTTGAGTTCGGGTAATGGCGCGACGCAATCAGGGCTGCGGAGATCGCTGACACTTTGGGACTTGATTTTGTACGGCGCGATTGTGCTCCAGCCAGTGGCGCCGATGTCGGCCTTTGGAGCGCTAAGCGACCGGGGCCGAGGCCATGTGGTGACCGCGATCCTGATCGCGATGGTGGCGATGCTTTCGACGGCGGTCTGCTACGGAAGGATGGCGCGGGTCTACCCCAGCGCAGGCTCGGCTTTTACCTACGTGGCGCAAGAGATTCATCCGTCGGCGGGATATATCACGGGATGGAGCATGGTAATGGATTACATCGTGAATCCATTGATCTGCACAATCTGGTGCGCACAGCAGGCCCATCAGTTCGCGCCCGGAATTTCGGTATGGGGATGGAAGATCTTTTTTGCGGTCGTTTTCACTTTGCTGAATCTGCAGGGAATCAAAACGTCGGCGCGGGTGAATGCGGGCATGGCAGCCGCAATGAGTGCCGTGGTGGTGATCGTTTTTGTGACTGCGACACGATACATCCTGGGGCATCCGCATAACGATCCGGGATTTTTTACGCGGCCGTTCTACGACCCGCAAACATTCACGGTTGGGGGGTTGTTTGGTTGCACTTCGTTGGCGGTGCTGACGTACATAGGCTTCGATGCTATTTCCACGCTTTCGGAAGAGGCAGAAAATCCGAAACGAAATATTCTTGTCGCGACAGTAATGACGTGTCTGGTCATCGGCCTACTTTCGGCGGCGGAAGTTTATGTGGCGCAACTTGTTTGGCCCGCATCAAAGCCGTTTCCTGATCAGGACACGGCTTATGTCTATGCGGCTGCGCTTACGTGGGCGCCGCTATTCAAGATTGTAGGTTTGACATTGCTGATCGCCAATTTCGGGTCGGGAATGGGAGCGCAGATTGGGGCGGCGCGGCTGCTTTACGGGATGGGACGAAGCAATGCGCTGCCAAAATCGTTTTTTGGAGTTGTAGATCCGAAACACGGCGTGCCACGAAATAACGTGCTTTTTATTGGCGTGATCGTTTTGATTGGCTCTTTCTTTTTGACCTACGGACGAGGAATCGAGCTTTTGAATTTTGGCGCGCTGATTGCGTTTATGGGCGTGAATGCGTCGGCGTTTATGCGGTACTTCGTTCGCGGAACCGAAAAAAAAGCCGTGAACTTTATCCCGCCTGTTTTGGGATTCGTTATTTGCGCCGGCCTTTGGTGGAGCTTGACGATGCCGGCGAAAATTCTTGGCAGCATTTGGATGGCAGCAGGAATCGCGTTTGGGATTTGGAAGACGAAGTGGTTCCGCGAGCCGCTTTCGTTTGAAGTTCCCGCCGAATAAGGTTCGGCACTCCTATCATGAGCCCGCCATTGCAATCGGAGCCGACTTTGCCGGATGATGCTGGCCACAGAGAAGCCAGCGTGAAACGAGCCAGCAAAGGCATCACGGTCACAATGCGAGATGTGGCGAAGGCGAGTGGATTTTCGCCCGCGACGGTTTCCATTGTTCTTAACAATGCGCCGCTGGCGCAGTACATAGCTCCCGCGACCAAGAAAAGAATTGAAGAAGCGGCGCGTAAGCTGGGATACCGGCCGAATGCGATGGCGCGATTCCTGCGCAGCAAACGGACGCACAGCGTGGGCGTGATGCTCATAGATATTACGGATCCGTTTTGCACGCCGATTCTGCGCGGGATTGAAAACTCACTGTATCAGGCGTCATACGTACCGATTCTGGCGGACGCGCATAATCAGAAGAACCGGTTTGAGCGTGCGCTGGAAATGCTGCTGGAACGTCACGTCGAAGCGCTGATCGTAGTGGCGAACTGGTCGTTTGTGGACATCCATCTGCTTGCAGACTTCAACAAGAGAAATATTCCCGTCACGACGATTGGATGGGATTTGCCTGGCGATACGACCAGCTCCGTGATGGTTGATAACGAAGCAGGCGGGCGGCTAGCTCTGGAGCATCTGTACAAGCTGGGGCACAGGAAGATCGCTTTCATTCGCGGACCGAAGATGCTGATTGACTCCGTACCGCGCTGGAAAGGGATCCAGAAGTTTGCGAATTCCGTGAACTACGAGATCGATCAGAATCTAGTGATGCAGCTGCCTGAGTCGCTTGATCCGAATTCGGGATTTGACGGAGGGTTCCGGCTGACGGAAGAGCTTTTACAAAAGAGGAAAAAATTCACGGCGCTGATGGCGTTTGACGATTTGACGGCGTTGGGTGCGATTCGAGCGCTGACCAAAGCGGGATTGAAAGTGCCGGAGCATTGCTCGGTTGCAGGATTTGACGATGTGGCGCTTTCGGCGATGTCAGCGCCCTCACTGACGACGGTGCGGCAGCCGCTTGAGACGATGGGAAATTTGGCAGTGAATGCCGTGCTGGAAGGAATCAACGCTTCACAGGAGAAGCGTGATTGGACGATTTCGCATCAGAAGACGAGCCCAGAGCTGGTGATTCGTGAATCGACGCGTGCGGTTTCTCTTTCCTCTTCGGACGACTGACGCTTTCTCGACAAACGAAACTCAGGGGCAACTGCCCCTTTTTGGGCCTTACGGACAGTATCCAGCCTGCATCCTCGCGCCTAGACTCGCGGCATTCAATCAACTGAGGAGGAGCCCATGAATTCCAAACGGCTCTTGTTGGTTTCCGGTGCAGCAATCGTGATGATCTTTGCAGCAGCTGCGAGCGCGGCGAATAGTCCCCTTCCTAATTCCATTTTCTCGGCAAGAACGGTTTACATAGACAACGAGTCCGGATTCGCGGAGCTTTCCAACGTCGCGTATTTGGAGTTGTCACGGTGGGGACGTTTCGAACCCGTGGAGTCCACTGCGAAAGCGGACTTGGCGATTGTCTTGACGGGCAGCAGTTACGTACGATTCGTGGCTGAAAGCGAAAGACCTGTGTATGACGCACGGAAAGTCAGTGTGCGCCCCGCGGAATTGCCAGAGGCTGCGCCCGCAGGATACACGCGCGTAACACTCCAGGACGTGAAAGCCGGTAAAACGCTATGGTCCGGCTTAGTGAAGACGGACGGTCCGCGAGTAAAGGGCAAACTGCTCGACGGCTTCCGTGAGGCTTACGACCAGGCAGACAAGATTCGCTATAAGAGATAGACCGTATAATCGCTCAATGAGCGATGTGGGCTGTTTGGGGCGTGAGATTGAAGCCGTCCACAATGAGGTCTGGTTGCGCAGTGCCCAGATCGGATTTGCGCAGGCGGACCTGAACTTCGCGGCGTTCGCCCGGCAAGAGTGAAATGTAATTGTCCTCCCAAAAGATGGGGAGAATTTCCGCGCCGTCTTTTCCCTTCACCAAGCGCAATCGGACCAGAAATGCGAGGCCGGAACCGGTGTTTTCAAGCGCGACATGATATTCGGCGTCGCGCTCAGCATGAGGTCCTGCTTTTAGCGATGCTTTGACTTTGGCAGCAGGCAGAGTTTGCAACGCAGTGAAATCAGCAAAGGCGGTTTGCGGCGTGTAATACCACTCCGTTTTTTCAAAATTTAAAACGTCGGATTTTGTGGAGAGCCAGTAGAAATTGCGGCTGATCAATTGGCCAGACGCGGAAAAGAGTTGCAGATTGAGGAAGTAAGTCGGAGAGATGTCGGAAGGTTCGGGTACGGCGAATGAGCGGACGACGCCGTCGGCGGCAACATCCACGTTCGCTTCACGAGAAAACTTTTCGTTCATGGAAAGATCGTAAAGTTTTGCGACAACTTTCAGGCCATTTTGTGGAGATTGCGCTCCGTTAACCACTGCGACCGTATGATCGTCGTGAGAAAACTGAACGTGGACAAGTTCAAGTGCTTTTTTGGAGCCGAAGTAACCGCCGGCGGGACGTAAATCGTAACTATAAAGATGCCAGATGAGTCCGGGCCAGGCATTGTTCAACATCCACTGGATGATGCCCGTGGATTTGTATTTGTTGCGGCCGTAAGCTTCGAACATGGCGCGTTCGCCTTCGTAGGCCATGGCCTGTGACTTCCACGCGAAGTCTGAGACGTTCTTTGCTTCTCCATAGCGCTTTTCGAGTGCATTGGTATAGAGCTCTATATTCTTGAATTTGCCGCCGCCTGCATGGAAATTCCAAACGTCGTTGACGGGCCAGAGCTTGTCTTCGGGAATAAAAGTTTTTAGTTCTTCGACCGGCGGAACGGCAGGACCTGGACTTGTTTCCGTGTTGAATCCATATGCGCCACCTGCTTTCGCGTCGATGATCCAATAATTCGCCGGGACGTAGTCGTACGGGCCGCTCATTTTCACGCCGGTTTTGCCGGTTACGTCCGTTTCTTTTGCCGTAGCTGAGGAAATGACGGGCTTGGGCCAGTGCGTTTCTTTCTCGACTTCGAGATAAGCCGTTTCGCGTTCCTGCGGAGGTGGATTGTCGCTGCCGTTGAGCCACATGAGAAGGCTTGGATGGGCGCGGAGACGAAGCATTTGATCGCGAAGTGAAGAAACGGAGATTTGTTTGTTTTCCTCGCTCCACTTGCCCCATTTTTCCCAAGCGTCGCAGCAGCACCAGCCGGCCATGACAAGAATACCGTCGCGATCAGCGCGCTCCAGGAAGGATTCGTCTTCAAGTTTTCCTTCGAGGCGGATTGTGTTCAAACCCATTTCCTTGACGTAGCGGAATTCGGCTTCGCGGCGAGACTCGTCGACGCGCAGCATCATGTCCGGCGCCCAACCGCCACCGCGGATGAGGATGGGTTTGCCGTTGATTTTGAGAAGGCGATAGCCTTCGGGCGTAAGTTCGGAATCGGTCTGGACGAGGCCGACTGCAATTTCTTTTGCATCGGAAATGACAGAGTCCGAACCAACGAATTCAAGCTTGAGATGATTGAGATACGGTTCGCCCATTTGGTAGGGCCACCAGAGCTTGGGCTTAAAGAGGTTCAGCAGCGCGGTGGTTTCGGGAGAAAAAACGACTTCTTTATGTTCATTGGGGGCGAGTTCAACTTGTTGCGAAAACTGAATGGGATCGCCCTGTCCCTGGAGTGAACCACGCAATGCACCTTTGACCGGCGAGGCGGTTGCGTTGGTGAGTTCTGCGCGGACCGTCAGGTGAGCGAAAGCTGCGTCGGGAAGCTGGAGTTTTGTTTCGACGACAGCATGACGCACGGTGACGGGTCCGCTCGAAGAAAGAACGACTTCCTGCCAAAGGCCCATGTCTTTGTCCGGTGGAGTTGGATTCCAATCGACCCAAGTGATCCCGAGTTCTCCGGCATGCGGGGCGGAAACGGCGACAGCGACTGCATTCTTCGCGCCGACTTTAACAAAATCGGTGACGTCAAATTCATAGCGGCGAAAAGCTCCGGCGACTGTATCCGAGCCCGCAAGTTTCTTGCCGTTGATCCAAATGTCAGCGCGATAGTTGATGCCGCGAAAGGCGAGCCAGACGCGCTTGCCCTTGTCCGAAGCTGGGACTTCGAATTCCTTGCGGTACCACCACGGAACGACGTAAGGACTGTTTGCCGGCACTTCTTCATTGGCAAACTGGCCGCCGATTTTGTATTCGACGCCGGGGACTGAGCGGAGATTCATGCCGAAGTAAGGATCCTTGTAAACGCCGTTTTCGACGAGGACAGCGAAAACGGTTTTGGGAGCGGAAGTGGGATACCAGCCGTCAGTGGAAAACCCGACCGTGGAAACTTGCTCGCCCGCGGCGGAGACTTTTGCGGAAGATTGAATTTTCCAGCCATCGCGGAGGACAGTGCTGTCGTCCGCACGAACCGCCGATACAGCAAGAAGGAGGAGCGCCAGGAACAGGGGAACGCCAAACACAGGTGTGCTGAAGGCAAGGTGCCGAAGTCTGGGTGAGCAAAGCATACGCAGCTCCTTGTTGCCATTTAAATCGATTAAATAAAGGCCAAACAACGCAAAGCCAAAATCCAGTTTGGCGAGGCGTAGTTTAGCCGCATGCACAAATTCACACAAGAGCTACAGAAAACAGAAGCGCTCCATTGAATGGAGCGCTTCGGGAAAGACAAAGATTCAAAAACAAATTTACTTTGCAGGAGGAAGCCACGCCTGATTGGCGTGCATGAATTCGGTATGGGCGAGTTCTGTTTTTAGACGAACGCTGACGAATTTCCCCTTTGGGCCGCCGTCGCCCGCGAACGTCAGGAGGTATTGATTGTTGAGATGCATCTGGAGTTCATCGAGATATGGCTTAAAGGAAACCGGAGCCGAGGTGCCGAGAAAGTAGGATTCGCCACCGGTTTCATCGCTGAGTTTGCTGAGGTTGTTCTGCGCCATATTCGCCAGGAAAAAAGAACGACTGCGATGCCCTTCCCCAGGTGAATAAATACTCCAGAGATTGATGTTTCCCTTTTCGGCGATCGAGATAGCCGTGTCCACATCCGGATAAATGGGGCCGAAGCCACCACGGAAATAATCAATGCCGGAAGAGATGAGTATGAGTGAGCGGCGATCTCCAGTTGATGGCCAACGTTTCATCCAATCGATAACGGAAAGATAGGGGCTGGAGTATGCAGCGGGTGAGCCGAGGGGGATTCGCAGGGCCTTTCCCGCGAGTTCATGGTCCGTAGTGAAATCCTGCGCGACGCGGACCGTGCCATTCGTAGCGTAACCAATGGCAATGGAGGTTGTCTGCGGCTGAGCGTTGATGAACTGCTTTACCTCGCCCCACTGGCCGGCGACTTCGCTGTCCAAGGAATCGTCAATCAAGATGGCGAGATAAAGTTTTTCGCCTTTGACCCATCTTGCAATCTGCTTACGTTCCTTGCCTTGAGAAAACTGCACGTCATCTTTGCCAATCGAGGGTGGAACTTCCTTCTTACCAACGGCGGTTACGGTGATTGTTGAGCTGCCGGACTCGGCAGCTGGTGGCAATGCGGCCGATGCGGTTGATTGAAGGATAGTGAGTCCAATAGCGAGGGAGACGACGGAAAGAAAAGTTTTTGCATGCATGAGCTGCACTCCTAGCTTTCATCGAATTTGAAGGGTCCTAAAAGGTTAGATGCGGAGAGAGCGGAAATGAGATATATCATTCTCCCGGCAATAAGGCAATTTTGGTTCCTGTCATGGCCTTTTAGGAATGAATTCTCGTACAAAGACTCTTGAGATAGTTGGCCGCACGGAATTCGACCTATGCGTGATCGGCGGCGGAGCGACGGGCGCCGGCACAGCACTGGACGCGCAATTGCGCGGATTGCGAACTGTGCTCGTAGATGCAGGCGATTTTGCGTCCGGGACCTCGAGCGCTTCGACAAAATTGGTGCACGGCGGAGTGCGGTATCTGGAGCAGGCCGTCAAATCGTTTGACCTGACGGAATATCGAATGGTGCAGCACGCGCTGCGCGAGCGGACTTACATGCTGGGCAACGCGCCGCATCTTGCGCATGCCGCGGAATTCCTGGTGCCAGTTTATTCGTGGCTGCAAGCGGGTTATTTTCGAATCGGCCTGAAAATGTACGACTTGCTGGCGGGGAAAAAGAATATTTTCCCGAGCAAATTTTTGACGAAGAAAGAAACACTGGCACGCTTGCCAGGGCTGAAGCCGGATGGATTGCACGGAGCAGTCGCGTATGCGGACGGGCAATTCGATGATGCGCGATATGGGTTGGCGCTGGTGCGATCGTTCCAAGAAGCAGGCGGAATAGCGGCGAATTACCTTCGAGTGACGGACTTTGTGCGTGAAGGCACGGAAAAGATTTCGGGTGTTGTTCTGCAAGATTTGGTTGCAGAAGCGGCTGTTTCGCTGAAGGCGAAAACAGTTGTGAATGCAACCGGGCCGTTTTCCGATAAGATTCGGCAGCTTGCGAACCGGGATGCAACGCCGCGGCTACGACCCAGCAAAGGCGTGCACCTGCTCTTTCCGATGGATTTGTTTCCGGGAAAAGATGCACTGCTAGTTCCGCAGACGGAGGACAAACGCGTGATTTTTGCTGTGCCATGGCAGCAACGGCTGCTTGTTGGCACGACAGAGGACGAAGCGACGCCGGAAACTCGAATGATTGTGCGGCGCAACGAGGCTGACTATTTGATGCGGCAGCTGAATCCGTATTTGATGCGGCCTCTGCGCGTGGAACAGGCCGTCAGTGGAATCTCGGGATTGCGGCCACTCGTTGCAGCGAAGACAAAACACGAAACGAAAGAATTGATCCGCGATCACGAAGTGGAAGTGGATGAAAAGAGTGGAATGATCAGTATTCTTGGCGGCAAATGGACGACGCATCGACTAATGGCAGAAGACACTGTGAACACGGTACAGCACAGCCTGGGAGTGGAAATTTCTCCTTGCATGACGAAATTGCATCCTTTGGATGGGGCTACTGGATTTTCCGAAGATTACTGGCAAACGCTTGCGCAAAGCCGTGGATTGACTGAAGCAACGGCGAAACGTCTTGCGAATAAATTTGGGACGAATGCGGCGAAGGTGTTGATGCTAGCAAAGGCGAACGGATGGTTGAACAAACCGCTCATAGATGGATTCCCGGCCTTGCGGGCGGAAGTGATTTACTGTGCGCGGGAAGAGATGGCGCAGACAATTGAAGACGTGCTTGCGCGAAGATTGGGTTTGCAGATGTACGATTGGCGTGCTTCGATCGCGGCGGCGCCTATCGTGGGTGAATTGCTGGCCACGGAGTTGAGTTGGAGCAACGAACGAAAATCAGGAGAGATTTCCGGATACGTAACGAAGTTGCGTGCATATCTGAAAGAACTTGGACTGAGCGAGGCGTGAATCCGTGAAAAAGTATATCGGAGCGATTGATCAGGGGACGACGAGCACGCGATTCATTGTGTTTGATAAGTCCGGACGAATTGTGAGCGTAGCGCAAAAAGAGCATGAACAAATATTTCCGCAGCCCGGGTGGGTGGAACACAATCCCGAGGAAATCTGGCGGCGAACGCAGGAAGTTATCTCCGAGGCTCTCGCAAAGGGGGGACTAGGCTCGCAAGATCTTGCCGCGATTGGAATTACCAATCAGCGGGAAACGACGGTTGTGTGGGAAAGAGCAACCGGAAAGCCCGTGACGAGTGCGATTGTTTGGCAGGATACGCGCGTTGCGCCGGAGGTGGCGCAATTCAGCGCGCAAGGCGGGCAGGATCGCTTTAGAGGCAAAACTGGGTTGCCGTTGAGCACGTACTTCAGCGGATTGAAACTAAGGTGGATTTTGAAGAATGTGAACGGCGCGGAGTCGCGCGCCAAATCGGGCGATCTGCTTTTCGGGAACATTGATACTTTTCTGCTTTGGAATTTGACCGGCGGTGTGAAGGACGGCATTCATGCGACGGATGTGACGAATGCGAGCCGCACGCAATTGTTGAATTTGAAAACACTGGATTGGGACGACGAGCTTTTGCGCGCGTTTGAGATTCCGCGCGCGGTTTTGCCTGAAGTGCGATCGAGCAGCGAAGTGTATGGGGTCGTTGCCCAGGGGCCGGCGAGCGGTGTGCCGATTGCGGGAATTTTGGGCGATCAGCAAGCGGCACTGGTTGGACAGGCGTGTTTTCGTCCGGGTGAGGTGAAGAATACTTACGGGACGGGATGCTTTCTATTGATGAATACAGGCGAGCAGAGCGTGGCATCTCAATTCGGCATGCTGACGACGGTAGCGTACAAATTTGGAAGTGCACCAGCGCACTATGCGCTGGAAGGCAGCGTGGCGATTACGGGCGCGCTTGTGCAATGGCTGCGCGACAATCTCGGCCTAATTTCGAAAAGCCCTGATGTCGAGACACTGGCCAAAACGGTGAAAGACAATGGCGGCGTATATTTCGTTCCGGCGTTTTCCGGTTTGTATGCGCCGTACTGGAAGGACTCCGCGCGCGGCGTGATTGTGGGGCTGACACGGTTTGCAAACAAGGGACACTTGGCTCGCGCTGTGCTGGAAGCGACAGCTTTTCAAACGCGCGAGGTCGTAGACGCGATGGAGAAAGACGCAAAGATTTCATTGGCCGGTCTGCGCGTGGACGGCGGAATGGTTGCAAACGAGCTTTTAATGCAGTTCCAGAGCGATATTTTGAATCGTGACGTTGTGCGGCCGGTAGTTGCGGAAACGACTGCGCTGGGAGCGGCGTACGCCGCCGGACTGGCAGTCGGATTTTACAAAGGCGTGGATGAGCTGCTGGCGAATTGGAAAGCGGATCGGACGTGGAAGCCGGCACTCGACCAAAAAGAACGTGAGAAGTTATACCGCGATTGGAAAAAAGCCGTGACGAGATCCTTCGACTGGGCTGAAAACTAAGGAGAGCAAAGAGAATGACATCACCCTGGCTCGGTGAATTTCTCGGAACACTGATTTTGATTTTGCTTGGGGATGGCGTTGTAGCGGCGGTGCTGCTGAAAAAATCGAAAGCGGAAAACAGCGGATGGATTGTGATTACTGCGGGATGGGCTTTTGCTGTGATGTGCGGGGTGTTTACGGCAATTGCGTGCGGGAGTAGCGATGCGCATCTGAACCCGGCCGTGACGCTGGGATTTGCGGTGCGGGCTGGATCTTACGGAAAATTCCTGCCGTATTTGTCGGCGCAGTTATTGGGCGCGATCGTGGGCGCGGCTCTGGTCTGGTTGCAATATTTGCCGCACTGGAAAGAGACACAAGACACTTCAGCGAAGCTTGGAGTTTTCTGCACGGCGCCAGCAATTCGAAATACCGTGGCAAATTTGTTGAGTGAAGTTATTGGGACTTTTGTACTTGTGTTCGTGGTGAGTGCGATTTTTTCGAAAAGCGTTTCTGCTACTGGACCCGCGGCAGGGTTCGGGCCATACCTGGTGGGCAGCCTCGTATGGGGCATCGGACTCTCTCTGGGAGGTTCGACAGGATATGCGATTAATCCTGCACGCGACTTCGGCCCGAGGTTGGCGCATGCGATTTTACCGATTGAAGGCAAAGGCGGATCCGACTGGAGCTATGCTCCTATTCCGATTGTTGGGCCGTTGCTTGGCGGCGCGCTGGCGGGTTGGTTACTGAGATTTCTTGCGATCAATTAACTGATCAACGAAATAAGGACAGTTGACGTTTTCTCCATTCCTCGCTTGAAGGTGCCACACGGAATGGACGCTCTACGCTACTCTGCTTGATGATGAGTAACGAAGCTTCTCTCCCTGCGCAGACAGCTGCACCGATGCATGGAGGTCCCTGGATTTACGGGCCGTGGCTTGATTTGATCATCGGTTGCGGAGCGTGGTCCGCGCCGTTTTTACTGCTCTCCTATTTTGTCGCGCGAGACAATCCAAGAATCTGGCCGTTCGCGTTCTATTTCCTGGCGCTTTTATTCAACTACCCCCACTTCATGGCAACGATTTATCGCGCGTATCACACGCGGAGCGAGTTTGCGAAATATCGCGTGTTTACGGTTCATGTGACGCTCTTGCTTGTGGTTGCGGGAATTCTGGTGCATGCGTGGTACGCACTGCTTCCCTGGTTATTCACGATCTACATCTGTTGGAGCCCATGGCACTACTCAGGACAGAATTTTGGATTGCTGATGATGTTCGCACGGCGCAGCGGCGTCGCGCCTACGAAGACCGAACGGCAATTGATATGGCTCGCGTTTGCGGCGTCCTATCTGATGCTGATGCTCAGCTTTCACACTGGGGCTTCGAACGATTTTTTGGTGTTGTCGCTGGGCTTACCGGCGAAAATCACTGTTCCGGTGCGCGCAGCTCTGGCGGTTTTCTTCGGGGGAGCGATCTTGTGGTCCTTCGGTTCGATGGCCAAGCGATCCTCCTGGCGTTCACTCTTGCCGTCAGCGATTCTTTCCGTCACTCAGTTTCTATGGTTTCTGCTGCCAGCAATCATTGAATTGACAAGCGGCCGTGACGTTCAACAAACGCGGTACAGCAGCGGAATATTGGCGGTACTGCACTCCGCACAATATTTGTGGATTACGAGCTATTACCAGGAGCGGGAATCGCGAGCGTTAGGAGCCAATGCATGGTCTGTCTCCCGCTATTTGGTGATTTTGATCGCAGGAGGGATTGCGCTTTTCATTCCAGGCCCTTGGATTGTTAGTCGCGCGCTTCATGTGGATTTCGCGGCGAGTTTTCTTACGTTTATGGCGCTGGTGAATATTCATCATTTTATTTTGGACGGTGCGCTTTGGAAGCTTAGAGATTCGAAAATTGCGACGTTGCTTCTAAATCCAGACGGCAATCAAAAACAACAAACGAATACTGGCAAGGCCGGCTTCCTCGGCGCGACCCGTTGGCTGGCTGGAAATTCGACTGGTGCACGAGTCCTGCGAATCTCCGCGATCGTACTGCTGCTGACGTGGGGAGCGTTTGACCAGCTGCATTTCTTTTACAGCAGCAGAGCGGATGACACCTCTGCCCTGACGCGAGCGGCCGCCTGGAATCCAGACGACAGCGCAGTGCAAATCAAGCTGGCGCGGGCGGAGATGAATGCGGGGAAACCAACAGAAGCCCTGGTGCCGCTCAGACGCGCAGCCGAAGTGAATCCGGCAAACATTAGTTTGCAGAAAGAGTATGCACAAGGATTGATCGCCGCCGGAAAAACTGCAGAAGCATACGCGGAGTATCAACAAATATTGCGTCGCGATCCAAAGCTGGCTCAGGGTTGGATCAATCTTGGATTACTGGCACGCCAACTTGGCCATAAGGCGGAAGCTGCTGACGATTGGCAGAAGGCTGTCGATCTGAGCCCTGAAAATGCGACGTCACAATTATATCTTGCCGAGGTCTTGGACCAACGCAGCGAAATACAGGCCGCAGCGCGGCATTACCGTGAATATTTGAAGATTGTGGCGACGCATCAAGACGAACACAAGAGTGAGCAGGCGCAGATTCTATCCGCCTTGCTAAAAGTGGCGGATGCCGACGCAGTAGCGCGTCGCGATTCCGATGCGCTTGTGGAATATCGAGGCGCGCTTGCAAATGCAGAAAAATCGGGTGAAACGGCTTTCGCAAGCCTGGCGCTCGTCCATCTGGCGGATTTACAGGAGAAGCAAGGCGATGCGGCAGCGGCGCTCGACTCGTATCAGCGTGGATTAACGTTAGATCAGAAATTGAATGAACCAGAAAGTACGGCCGTCGATTGGTTCAATTATGGACAATTCTTGCGACGGCAGAAGCAGCCGGGCAAGCTGGCGTTGGCGTGTTTTCTGCAAGCCGAAAAACTGGCGGGCGACAAGACCAATGAAGAAGGCATTGCCATAGAACAGGCAAAACGCGAGGTGGAAGCAAGTGTAGGTACGAACGCGGCAGCACAATTGCGAAAGGACTTTTCCCAAGAACTGCAGGATGCGTTAAATCTCCCCCCGGACAAACTCAAAGCTCGCCAGTAGCTTCCTCTGAGAAGGCCCAGGTTGCTCTAGAATAGTACGGCTGTTTGTAGCATCTGGATTGAGATGCTGGAGAATTCGATGAGTGTGATGCGGTCGCTGCTTTTGGCGGCTTCCCAAAACGCGTGGTTGCGTGAGCGTGCGTCGCGTTACAAATTCGTGCGGCGGAGCGTTGCGCGATTCATGCCGGGTGAAGAAATCGAAGATGCAATAGGGGCTGCGAAAACACTGGAAGCGAAGAAAATCGCCGGTGTGTTCACGTATCTCGGCGAAAACATCAGCGACGGCCACGAGGCGGATGAGGTAACAAAACATTATTTAGGCGCATTGCGAAAAATTCGTGAAGCCGGATTGAGAACGGAAATCTCGGTCAAGTTGACACAGCTTGGATTGGATCAATCGGCCGATTTGTGCTTCACGAATGTGAAAAAACTTCTGCAACAGGAAGACCCTGAGAAAACCGTGTGGATCGACATGGAAGCAAGTTCCTATGTCGATGGGACGCTCGATATATATCGAAGGGCAGTGGCTGAGTTTCCGCGCACAGGTATCTGCCTTCAGGCGTATCTTTTTCGAACTAAGAAAGATCTGCAGGAATTGTTCGTACTGAAGCCATCCGTGCGGCTTGTGAAAGGAGCATACAAAGAGTCCGCAGAAGTGGCTTTCCCCGCCAAGAAAGACGTGGATGAAAATTACTTCGCTCTGGGCCAGGAGATGCTTCGTGCCCAGCGCGATGGAAGGATGGTGCGAGCGGCGTTTGGAACGCACGACGTAGCGCTGATTGGACGGCTTGCCAATTTTGCGGCTAAAGAGGGAATGCCCAGGCACGCCCTGGAAATTCAAATGCTATATGGGATTCAGCGGGCCGAACAAGAGCGACTGGCAACCGCGGGTTACCGCTCGGGGGTGCTCGTAGCATATGGAAATTATTGGTATCCGTGGTTTGTGCGACGGCTCGCGGAACGGCCAGCGAATTTGTGGTTTATGCTGAAAAATCTTTTTGCAGGCTAAGCTTCGGTTTCACGCGATAGCGGCGTCTGCGATCGAAAGACCTGCGTCCAAAGCGGCGACGCCGGCATCCACTTCCGATTCTTCAATAATCAGCGGCGGGGCAATAACGAAATGGCTGACCCATGCCTGTAGAGCGACGCCGCGCTTCATCGCTTCCGCGGCAACTTGATCCACCACAAGCGGCTTGCCTTCGACTTTATCGCGCATGGTGTTGAAGGGCTGCTTGGTTTGCTTGTCTTTGACAAGCTCGACGGCCCAGAAAAGACCGATGCCACGGACGTCTCCGATCGAAGGATGGCGTGCGGCCAAAGCTTTCAATTTTTCACCGAGATACGCACCGATTTTGTTTGCGCGTTCGACAAGGCCAAGCCGCTGCATTTCGTGAATCGTTGCAACTGCCGGTGCCAGCGTCATCGGATGCGCTTCGTACGTGTGGCCGTGGGCAAAATAATGATCGTCGAAGTGGGCTGCGATTTTCGAAGTAGTGGCACAAAGACCCAGCGGAACGTACGCAGACGTGATGCCTTTCGCGGTGACGAGAATGTCCGGCTGCACATTCCAATGATCCACAGCGAACCATTCGCCAGTGCGGCCCCATCCGGTCATGACTTCATCTGCGATCATCAAAACTCCATGCGTATCGCAGATTTTTCGCAGCTTGGGAAAGTATTCGGCGGGCGGAATGAGCACGCCGTTCGTTCCTACCACGGGTTCAAGAACGACAGCGGCAACGTTGCTCTCATTCGTAATCATGTGTTCGACGTAGTCTGCGCAAGCGACGCCGCAGGAGGGATAGTTGTGTTTGATTGGGCAGTTGTAGCAATTCACTTCCGGCGCAAAGATAAATCCCTGTGCTTTGCCTAAAGGCTCCATGGCCCAGCGGCGGGGATCGCCCGTGGCTGCAATCGAAGCAGTGGTTGAACCGTGGTAAGAACGGTAGCGCGCGATAATTTTCGTTTTGCCCGTGTACATACGCGCGATTTTGAACGCGGCTTCATTGGCATCGGTGCCGGAAGTAGTGAAAAAGAATTTTTCGAGCCCTTTAGGCAAAACATCGAGGAGAAGATTGCTCAATTCCGCACGGGCGCTTGATGCGTACGAAGGCGCGATGTACGGGAGCGCTCGCGCTTGCTCTTCAATCGAGCGAATTACGGCGGGATTTTTGTGGCCGAGATTTACACACATGAGCTGCGAAGAAAAATCGAGATAACGCTTGCCGCTGGCGTCAATGAAATAGCAACCTTCGGCGTCCACAACATGCAAAGGGTTCCAGCTTTTTTGAAAGCGCCAGGTACCGTAGTTCAGTTTTTTTGTAGACTCGACGACTTGTGCCGATGTAAGTGACTCGCTCATGGGAAAGACTCCTCAACTTTAGGAAGAATTGCTTATTAGTGCTGTAGTCCAGAAAAATTAAGGTTCGACGACGTTGACCTGCGCAGCTTGAGCTGCCTCGCTAGGAGCTTTGCCCATAAGAACGCAATAGGCGCATGCTGAAATCAGGAATCCGACGAACCAAGCGTAATCATACAGCCACCGAAGAGAAGGCAAAAGCAGGCCAACAAGCGCAACCGCAACGCCTAGAACGAGGGCGGTCAGCGCCCGGAAGTTAAAGCCGTTCGAATACTCGTAGTTGCCTCCGCGTTTATAGAGCGCCTCCAAATTCAAACTGCGGCTGCGAACGATGAAGTAGTCTGCGATCATGATACCGGCTATCGGCCCCAGCAGACCTGAATAGCCTACGAGCCATCCATTGATGTAGCGGTCCGCGTTTGCAAGCAGCTTCCACGGCATCATCAGGACTCCGATCACGCCAGTGATGAGACCACCCGTGCGAAAAGAGATGAGTCGAGGATTGAGGTTTGAAAAATCGTTAGAAGGGGAGACCACATTTGCGGCGACGTTGGTATTTAACGTTGCGACAAGCAACGCGACAAGCGCGATGGATGCAATAACAGGCTCATGGAAGCGGCCAAGAAGCGCAACCGGATCCCAAATCGCTGTGCCGAACAACACGACGGAAGCCGAGGTCACCGCAACACCAATGAAGGAGTAGAGCGTCATCGCAGTCGGCAAGCCAAGCGCCTGCCCGGTCATTTGCGCTTTTTGCGATTTCGAGTAACGCGTAAAGTCCGGGATATTCAACGCAACGGTGGCCCAAAAACCGACCATCGCAGTGAGCGATGGAACGAAAACGTGCAAGAACTCACCAGTACTTTTGAATTTGCTCGGAGTGCTGAGCACCGGGCCTAGGCCGCCGGCTTTGCGCGTAATCCACCATAAAAGGAGCAGGCCAACTCCAAGCATGAACGGCGCGCCGATACCTTCGAGAAACTTGATGGTTTCAATGCCACGCCAGATGACGAACATGTTCAGAAACCAAAACGCGAAGAAACACGCCCAAGAAATTCCTTCGTGCCCAGCTACCTTCGGCCATAACACACCAAGCATGGAATAGATTGCTTGGCCGCCAATCCACGATTGAATTCCAAACCAGCCGCAAGCCACGAGCGCACGCAAGACAGCTGGAACATTTGCGCCGCGAACGCCGAAAGAAGCGCGGACATAAACTGGGAATGGGATTCCATATTTTGTTCCAGCGTGTGCGTTCAGAATCATGGGGACGAGCACAATCAAATTACCAAGAAGGATGGTTCCGATGGCTTGCTTCCAGCTCATGCCGCTGGCGATTAAACCTGAGGCCAGCATATAGGTGGGAATGCAAACGCTCATCGCTACCCAAAGTGAAGCGTAGTTGTATGTACCCCAGGTACGGCGTTCAAGCGGAATCGGCGCAAGGTCTTCGTTGTAGAGGCTTGCGTCGTAGCCAGCGTTCATGCCCAGGCCCCACCACGCGCCGTACGGCGCAAGTAGGCTCCGCGTCCCGCTTTGCCAAGATATTTGCCGCCTTCGACGATAAGTTCGCCGCGCGAGAACACCAGCCGCGCGTTGCCACGCACGCGAAAGCCTTCAAACATCGAATAATCCACGCGCATATTGTGCGTTTTTGCGCTAATGGTGTGTTCTGCCTTCGGATCCCAGACGACAATGTCCGCATCGCTGCCGGCAGCAAGCGTTCCCTTTTTCGGGTACATGCCAAAGATCCGCGCAGGCGCAGTGGAAACGATCTCTACAAAACGGTTCAGCGAAAGTTTCCCTTCGTTCACACCGTGATGGTGAAGAAGCTGCAGCCGGTTTTCGATTCCTGGGCCACCGTTGGGGATTTTCGTGAAGTCATTCTGACCGAGAATTTTTTGGTCTTCGAAACAGAAGGGACAGTGATCGGTCGAAACGACCTGAAGATTGTCGTCCTTTAGTCCATCCCACAATTTCGGGAGGTTTTCTTTTTCGCGGAGCGGCGGCGTGAAAACGTACTTCGCGCCTTCGAAGCCGGGCCGCTTCATTTCATCAATGGAGAGCAAAAGATATTGCGGGCAGGTTTCCGCAAATGCCGGGACGCCGCGGCTGCGCGCTTCACGCACCTGGTTGAGCGCGTCTTCAGAAGACAGATGCACAATGTAGACCGGAGCGTGCGCGATTTCCGCGAGGGCAATCGCGCGATTTACGGCTTCGGCTTCGGCGATCGTCGGGCGGGTTAATGCGTGATAGACCGGGGCGGTTTTTCCCTCGGCCAGCGCCTGCTGAACGATGACGTCAATCACGCTTCCGTTCTCAGCATGCATGCAAATTAGCGCGCCATTCTTGGAGGTCTGCTTCAGCGCTTTGAATATTGTTGCGTCGTCCACCATCAAGACGTTCGGGTAGGCCATGAAGAGCTTGAAGCTCGCCACGCCTTCCTTGACCATCTCGTCCATGTCTTCGAGGCCCGCACCAGCGAGGTCGGTGACAATCATGTGCAAGCCGTAATCAATGCAGGCTTTGCCCTGAGCTTTTTGCCTCCAGTTGTCTAGAGCGTCGCGCATGCGCGTGCCGCGTCCCTGAATTGCAAAATCGACGATGGAAGTCGTGCCACCGATCGCTGCGGCTCGCGTACCGGTTTCGAAATCGTCGCTGGAAGTCGTTCCTCCGAAGGGCATATCCAAATGCGTGTGTGCGTCAATCCCACCTGGCAAGAGCAACATGCCAGTGGCATCAATAGTTGTGTGACTGGCCACGGGCGCAATCCCTGCACGAACTTCCTTGATCGTTTCGCCCTCGACCAAAATATCCGCTGCGAACGTTTTTTCCGCGGTTACCACCGTGCCGTGCTGAATGAGAAGCCCCATCAGTCACACTTCCTTGCTGGCTTTGATGAATTTCCAGTGCGTTGTTCCCACGATTGCGGTGCCAAATGAGCGTCCACTTGTTCCATCGTAATGCAACCATCTACCGGGCAAACAAGGGAGCACAGATTGCAGCCGACGCATTCTGCTTCGTCAACGCGCGGAATGCGCGCCAGAGGCGTGGGATAAGGCTCTTTACCGTTGCCTGAGGTTGCGCGATCGAGCTTGGGGATCGGCGTCATAGCAATGCTCTGCTTGCTTACGGCTTCGCGCATCGCAGGTGTCGCGTGATGGCTATTGCTTGTCCCAACGCGGTCCATGTGGATACATTGATGCGCGCCGTCCCAGCAAGCCGTATAGCAAAGCTGGCAGCCGATACACTTCTCCTCGTGGATCTGCGCGACGATTTTGTAATTCAGGTTGAGATGCTTCCAGTCTTGCACCCGCGTCAAGCTGAGCGATTGGAAATCGGAAATTTTCGCAAAGCCTTTTTCACGCATCCAATTTGAGAGACCGTCGGCCATGTCCTCCACAATGCGATATCCGTAGTGCATCACGGCAGTGCAGACCTGCACGCTGCCGCAGCCGAGCAAAATGAATTCGACTGCATCGCGCCAATCAGAAATTCCGCCAATGCCGGAAAGCGGCAGCCGCGCTTCAGGATCGCTTTGCACTTGTTGAACCATGTTGAGAGCAATCGGCTTAACTGCCGGGCCACAATAACCACCGTGCGAGGATTTTCCATCCACGTTCGGCCGGGGAATAAGAGTATCGAGATCAATTCCAGTGATGGAGTTGATCGTGTTGATTGCTGAAAGCCCATCCGCGCCGCCGCGTTTTGCCGCTCGAGCAACCGTTCGAATATCTGTAATGTTCGGTGTTAATTTCACCAAAACCGGAGTTCGCGCCTTTTCTTTTACCCAAGTGGTGATCATTTCGGCGTAATCAGGCACCTGGCCAACGGCGCTGCCCATGCCTCGCTCGCTCATCCCATGAGGGCAGCCGAAATTCAACTCCAGTCCATCTGCACCGGCATCTTCTGATTGCTGCACGATCGTGTGCCATGCTTCGCGTTTTGACTCCACCATCAAGGAAGCGATTACGGCCTGACGAGGGTATCGTTTTTTTACTACGGCAATTTCTCTCAGATTTACTTCCAGGGGACGATCAGAAATTAGCTCGATGTTGTTCAGGCCCATCATGCGCTGGCCGTTCCAATCCACCGAGGAATAGCGCGAGGAAACGTTTGTGATCGGGTCGCCGATTGTTTTCCAGACTGCTCCACCCCATCCCGCGTCGAACGCGCGCATCACTTGTTCGCCGCAATTCGTCGGCGGGGCGGATGCAAGCCAGAATGGATTCGGCGAAGAAATACCCGCGAAATTTACGGAAATATTCGGGGAAACAATTCGCTCAGACATGGGCTTGCTCCAGCAATTTCGCAACGGCAAGTGCCGTGCGCTTGCCGTCCGCAACTGCGTCCACGACTTCCCTCCCACCATTCACGCAATCGCCGCCCGCGAAATATTTGGGATGAGACGTCTGTCCTGTTGTGCGTTCCACCGCGATTCGGCCATTTTCTGTTCGAACGCCACGGCAAGCGTGCAGGAATTCGAGCAGGGGCGATTGGCCAATAGCCGGAATTACAATGTCACAATCAATTTGAAAACGCGAATTCGGTATTTCTTGCAGCGATCCATTGGAATCAGGTTGGACGCGGGAACATTGAATAGCTTCGATGCCTGCGTGATTTTGCGACGCAAGAATCGCCACTGGTTGCGTCCACCAGCGGAACTTTACTCCTTCTTCTTTGGCATGCTCGTATTCAAACTGAAACGCGGACATGCTCGGCTCGTCGCGGCGATAAAGAATCTGTACTTCTTCAGCTCCCAGCCGCGCCGCAGCCCGTGCGGCGTCAATCGCAGTATTGCCGGCTCCTATAACAACGACACGACGGCCCACAGAGAGTTTTCCACCGGTTTTGTAGCCCTCGATGAATTTCAGAGCGTCAACTACACCGTGGAGATTTTCCCCGGAAATTTTCAGAGTGTGCATTGCGCCGAGGCCAATCCCGAGAAAAATGAAATCGTAGTCCTTTTCCATTTGCGCAAGCTTTGTTTCGCTGTTTATCTCGCTTCCAAACTGGAATTCCACTCCCAAAGAGCGGATGAGTTCGATTTCACGCAGGCTGTCGCTGGCGCGGAGCTTGTACTCTGCAACACCATAGGTGTTCAGTCCGCCCGGTAATGCCTTACTTTCAAAGATCGTCACTGCGAAACCGCGCTGACGCAGCTCTGCCGCAAATGCGAGGGAAGCAGGACCCGCGCCAATGCACGCGACGCGGCCCGCGTGTTGCGGAGCTATTTTTTGCGTGAGAGCCGGGCCGTTTTGATAAAACGCATCCATCGCGTAGCGTTGTAAGCGTCCAATTTCGATCGGTTGCTTGTTGTATCGGTGATAGACACAAGCACCTTCGCACAACACGTCCACGGGACAAACGCGCGAGCAGCTCGCCGCGAGAATATTTGCATCCAGAATAGTAAGAGCCGAGCCTCGCAAATTTCCCTGGGCAATCTTTTTTATGAATCGCGGAACATCAATGTGAGTCGGGCATGCGGCAACACAGGGTGCGTCAAAACAATACAAGCACCGGTTTGCCTCGGTGATTGCGGAATCTCTGTCGAAGGGCGGATGAATATCTGGGAAACGTGCAATGAGTTCCGGATTTGCTTCGTGCATGTTGGCCGTGGACACATCACCCTCCGGGCGATGAATAACTAAAATTCATGTGTGCGCCCCGTCCCATTCGCGGAGACTTCAGCGTCTTGCAAATAACTAGATACTATAGCTCTGCCACACAGGGAAAAGCATTTCGCTTCAAGAGGCTGAATGCTTCTGCATTTCTTCCTCAATATGGCGTTTTGTCCGATTTTGCCAGCCATTCCTGAAAAATGACCAGCGATTCTTCGCGCTGCAATTCCTCCATCGGGATTCGGCGTTCCTCTGCGGGGACCTGAAGTTCTTCGTAAATAAAGGCATCGTCGAAACCAGCAGCCGCGGCATCGGAAGCCGTACTGGCATAGTAGACGCGCGCTGGCCGCGCCCAATAAATAGCGCCGAGGCACATGGGGCAAGGCTCGCAGGTCGTGTAAATCTCGCAATCGTCGAGCTGAAAGCCTTTTAGAATTTTGCAGGCTTCGCGAATCGCTACGATTTCCGCATGCGCCGTAGGATCGTTTGTCGCTGTTACACGATTGACTCCTGTTGCGACGACAGCTCCATCCTTCACAACTACCGCGGCAAAAGGACCTCCACCCTCGCGGATATTTTCGAGTGCCAAAGCAATCGCCTGGCGCATGAAATCGGATGACATGAGAGTATCTTTCGCAACTCTGCCTGTTTTACGTTCGCACCGCAAGGGCCTGTTTCCATCAGTAAAAAATCAAGCGCATCAGATAAACATTTTGGAAGCGGAGTCTGAATTCTGCTGCGGTCCGGCTATCCGGCAAGCTCCGCCAACGTTTCGGCCAGGATCAATGTGCCGCGAGCAATATCATCGGGCGAAGCGTATTCATCGGGGCGGTGGCTGTAGCCGTTGCGGCACGGAATAAAAAGCATGGCAGTGGGTGTAATTCGCGAAATGAAAAGTGAATCGTGATAGGCGCGGCTGACCATCGGAAGATAGGCCAGCTTGTGCTTGCGACAGGAATCAGCAAGAGCCTGGACAACTTCGGGCGCACAATCCGCCGGCGCATCCGCATTGAGCAGTTCAGATTGAATGGCGACTTGCCGTTTTTCGGAGATCATCTTGGAAGCATGAGCGATTTCGCTCATGACTCCATCGCGCCGCGCAAGGTCCGTGTCGCGGACATCCAAGCTCAGTCGAGCCCGGCTTGGAATACTGTTTACCGCCCCAGGAAAAATGTCACAAATTCCAACAGTGGCAACGGTATCCATCGCACCCGTTGAGCGAGCGGCTCTCTCCACTTCGAGCACTAATTCCGCAGCAGCGCAGAGCGCATCCCTGCGTTCGGGCATCAATACTCCGCCCGCGTGACCACCTGCGCCTTCGATAACGATTCTTGCGCTCGCTGGCGCTGCGATACGTTCAACAATCCCCAGTGGGATCTTTTCACGCTCGAGAAGGGGACCCTGTTCGATATGGAGTTCAACGAACGCGTGAAAATGCCCCACCGATAGCCTGACGCCGTTAAGTTCTCCATCGAAACCTGCGGATTGACGAACTTCATCCAGAGACTTGCCATCCGCATCAAACAATTTAGACGCGGATTCCGCCGACAGCGCTCCGGAAAGCAACCGGCTTCCCAGGCACCCGACGCCAAACCGAGTCGGCTCCTCGGAAGTAAAGATCAGCAGTTCGATGGAACGTTTCTGCTGGAATCCACCGCGCTGCAGCGCGCGAATCGCTTCCAGTCCGCCGAGAACACCGACGACTCCGTCATACTTTCCCGCATTCGGAATCGCATCAATATGGGAACCTGTTGCAACAGCGGCTGCCTTAACCTCGCTTCCCTTCCAACGCGCAAACGTATTTCCGACGGCGTCCTGCCGGACATCAAGTCCAGCTTCTTTACACTTTGCGATGAGCCACGCACGTGCGCGAAGATCCGCTTCCGTGAAAACTATGCGGGTAACAACCGGCGGCTCGGCTTCGGAAATTTGGCCAAGTGATTCGATCTCCGAGATCAATCTTTCACGATCGATTGAAAGATTCATGTTCAACGCGGCGCGAGTGGATGCCGATTCCAGTCCTTATAAATAAGATATTTCGCCGGTTTTTTGCCAATGGCACCGAACCATTGCGGGCACCACGGACCCATCCAGATGAAATCGCCAGCCGTAACGGGATACCACGCATCACCGAGCCGGTAAATGCCGCCGCCTTCCAGCATGATGAGTCCATGCTCCATCACATGCATTTCGACCATCGAAAGCGCTGCACCCGGCTGGTAGGTCATTGTGTTTACAGCAAAATCGAAACTAGGTTGGTCAGGTAGCAGACACTTGACCTGCAAATCGGCATCATCGCCGAGGGCATGACTCTCTACTGAGTCTTCGGTCGAAACGATGAGTGGTGGTTGAGCAGTTTTGTCTAGGCTCTGATACGTTTTTTCTATCACTGCAACCCGGCTGGCTTTTTTCGCGGTCACGCGATGACTGAGTCCTTGCGGAACATAGGCAAAACCGCGCGCGCTAAGTTTGTATTGTTTTCGTTCCGCCTCGAGTGCGAGCATTCCGTCAAGCACATAAAAAAAACGTTGCGCCTCCGTGTGACCCATTTCTCCATCGGCTTCGAGCTCTGCCGTATATTCTGTGAATGCGCCGCCAAGAGCGGGGCTGATATGCACGATCGCCGCCGCCTTCTTCATCCCTGGCAAAGCGGCTCGCACAAACGTGTCGGGTGTCAGCAGCAAATGGTTACGTTGATGAGCACTCCTCGTTTGACCAAGATTATGCACGGGACTTCCTTCCTAAAAACTCTTGCGATGCCGCAAGCCGTGATAACAAATGGACACCACAGTCTATTGCCTTTTCGACGTCTTCCAGCAAAACCGTTTCCGCGGGATCATGGCTGATTCCGCCCGGGCTGCGCAAAAATACCATTGCCGAGGGAACTTGCTCCGCCAAAATCATCGCGTCGTGGCCTGCGCCGCTTGTCATTCGATGCGGTTCGCAGCCAGCCAGGCGAATGGCGGATTCAATTTGATCAGCTAAAAATTCGTCAAGTAAGACCGAAGCCTGTTCAAGCAACGCATTCCATTGAGCCAACAATCCGCGTTTTTTCGCGATTCCTTCTGCGAGTTCCGTCAGTTCGCGCACCGCGCTCATCCGCACTTCGTCCGACCTGTGCCGCACATCCAGACTAAGCCGAACTTCTCCTGGTATAACATTCGTTGCGCCCGGTTTTGCTTCAATGAAGCCAACCGTTGCAACCAAGCCTGGAATTTGTTTCGCGCGAGATTCGATAGCGACCATCCATTCTGCCGCGCCGGCAAGCGCGTCATGGCGTGCTTCCATGGGCGTTGTGCCCGCATGATTAGTTTTGCCAAAAAATTGCACTGCCAATCGCGTTTGTCCTACCAGCGCCTCAACTATGCCTAATTGCCGCTCCAATTTTTCAAGCACCGGTCCTTGTTCGATGTGAAATTCCAAATATCCCAACACGTTTCCATCGAGAGTGGCCGCGCCAAGTTGTTTATCATCCAACCCGAATTGCTGGATCGCTTCGCGCACGCTGATGCCGTTGTAGTCGCGGCGTTGCAGCAAATCCGGATCGATGCGCCCAACCAGTGCGCGGCTGCCAATAAACGGAACGCCGAAGCGTACCCCTTCTTCCTCTGAAAATCCGACCACTTCGATTCCGAAAGGCAATCGTGTACCGTCAAGTTCTTCGAGTAGGGCAATCGCCAGGACAACGCCCAGCATTCCGTCGTATTTGCCCGCGTTTGGAACTGTGTCCAGGTGCGATCCAATTAACATACGCGGCGATTTTGGATCAGCGCCGGGATAAAAGCCGCGCAGGTTCCCTGCTGCGTCAATCCTTACGGAAACGCCCGCCGATTTCAGCCAGCTGTAAACTGCGGCGTGGCAGTTATGCATTGGCGGAGAGAGAAATGTCCGCCGCAATGAATTCGTGTCTTCACTGAACTTTGCTAACGCCTCGCATCGCGCGATTACTTCGCGAGCGCCTGCCATCCGACTTTTCGTTGTCGTTTGCACGCTCATTACTCGCGGCAAATTCGTGCCTCAATGTACCCGTGTGGCTCATCCGTCGGCACAAAAATTTCATTGGGATTGTCCTGGCCAAATCTGGACAAATCCACGAGCAGACAATGCTTGTTGGGCATAACAAGTACGATCTCTCTCACTTCCGGTACGGCGCCAAGAACTCTTTCTGCCATATCGTGGAGCGTATGTTGCACGGACTTGCTCTTATGTTCGGCAAATGCAGTCAGCAGTAATTCTCTAATTTTTGTTCGCAGACTGGCAAAAGGCAGACTCGACGTATTGTAGGTCCAATCTGCGCGCAATGCCGTGCCAAAAAGGCGGTCCTTCGTTTCCGGCAGCGTCGTTAATGAATCCTTTATATAACCTTCGAATCCGGAATCAGCCGTCTTTAGAATGACGAGGTTATCGATGCCAGAGACTACTGAATATTTATCGCCGCGCTGATGCCGAACATGCGTTGTTTGGTTTTCTGAACCAGATTGCACGAACGTTGTAGGATGAGCGGCGCCACCAACTCTAACGTGATCCCATCCAACCTCAGAAACATTGACTTCGGCTGCGGAGATCTGCGGATTCCGATTCAAAAAGAATTCGATTATCTCCTTTGCGAAATCTTCGACGCAACTGGCCGCGGTACTCTTTGCCAGTGAATACACGGTATTTTTCATCGTGTCTGTTGGGAGGATCTTGCTGTTATCCCCTTCCGTAAAACAACTCTCAAAATCACCCTGTAACAGTATCTGTACTGTCCACTCGCTTAATTCGTGCCCATCTTTCCCGCGCTTCACGCGAACGAGCCGCACACGGGACTTCCCGTATCTGTTTTCGGCCAACTTTGCCATGCGGTCAGCTTCCTCGATACGTCGAATAACCGTTTGGACTCAGCAACAGCGGAATATGAAAATGAGATTCTCCGCCTCGCACTTGAAAAGTAATTTCAACGAACGGATATAGTCCTTGAACCCCTTGCGCTTCAAAATAAGCCGCGGTATTAAAAAACAAGCGGTAACTTGCCGCGACTAATTCCGTACCGTCAGGCAAAAGCTGCGCGCATCTACCATCCTGGTCAGTTTGGCTGGAAAAAAGCTGAACCCATCCTTCTGAACCACCACGCCGCTCCAGCCGCACGGGAACAGCTGCAGCAGGTTTGCCTCGTGTTGTGTCCAGGACATGCGTTGAAATGCGATTCATATCCCCAGCCATTTTTTCAGTCGCAGTTGTGTGATTTGTCGCTGTTCTTCCGCGGCTTCCTGCAATTCTGTTTCTTTTCCATTCTGCAGCCTGCGCTCGAGAATCGCCAGAATTTCAGCAGCCGATTTGCCCGTAGCACACACAATGAAGATGAAACCAAATTTTTCTTCATACGCTCGATTGCCATCGGCCAGTTTGGCCTTAATCTCGTCGTTCGCCGATGCTACATCCTTTTGTTCCTGCTCCGACCAACCAGCGGAACCCGCTCCAGGGTCAATACTCGCGCGTGATCCTCCAATTTTCGGATGACTCTTGAATGCTTCAAGCCAGTCTTCCTCTTCAAGCGATTTCCAAATCTTATCGGCGGCACTCAGTAGCGATATTTCTTCACGAAACGGTCTGCCACTCACCATTCCAGCCGCCCACGCGGATGAACCGCAACAGGCCCGAATTTCGCACGCACCCACAGCACTTTCCAACTCGTTCCATCGGGTAAGCACTTCGTTCATGCTCGGCTCGTTTCGGAGCAAAGCTTCGCTACAAATTCGGCGACAAGATTTTCGGCTACGGCGGCTCGATATTGCGAGGTGGAGCGAATGTCGTCAATCGGCCGAATTTGTCGCGCCACCGTTTGTTTAGCTTTTTCGATGAACGCAATTTCGATCCTTTGGTTCAGGAGAGCACTTTCCGTTTCTCCTAACCGAAGTGGTACGGGTGCAACGCTTCCCATTCCGATGCGTACGTCTTCAATAACCCCTCGTATCACCTTTGCGAGGGCGGCAACGCACACCTTTGAAATAGCCTGAGCGTTCCGCGCACCGGCTTTCCGGCAATAAGTAATATAGCCCGCATATTTTCGCCGCAAGCAAATAGCCTGGATCAATTCATCCGCGCCAAGTAAGTGCTTCTTGTAGCCCAAATGAAATTCTGCGTAAGGCACAATCCGCTCGCCTCGAACGGAGGAAAGAATGAGGTCAGCTTCGTACGCCAGCAACGCAGGCAAAGAATCCGCCGCGGGCGAAGCATTCACGATATTTCCGCCAAGCGTGCCTCGATTCTGATTCGCAATTCCTCCTGTCCAAGATGCCGCGTTCGCTAGCAGTGAAAACTCGCGCGCAATCGTCTCATTTGCCCGCAAATCGCTATAGGTACAGGCAGCTCCGATTCGCACTACCTCAGCAGAAATTTCTATCTGTCGCAGCTCCGGAAGATTCCAAATACTCACCAGCTTCTTCGCTGACAGCTTTCCAGCTCCGTATAAAACCATTAAGTCCGTTCCTCCTGCAATCGGTGTCCAACGTCCAGGCTCTTGCGCCAGCAGCGATTTCACCGCTTCCAGGTTTCCTGGCGAAACGAGTTCGTAATCTCGCGGGTCTGTCCTCATAGTGCGTTTTCGCCTCGTACCACTTTGCTAACAGACTCGAAAATCTGCATATATCCCGTACAACGACACAAATTTCCGGAGAGCCCCTCTTGAATTTGTTCCAGCGTTGGCCGCGGCTGCTTATCCAATAAATGCACTGCAGCTAAGATCATTCCCGGCGTACAAATCCCGCATTGCGCTCCGCCACAAGCAAGAAATGCTTCCTGTAGTGGATGTAATCTCTCGTGCCCAGAAAGACCTTCTATCGTGGTAATTCGTGCCCCGCTCACTTGTGCCATCGGCACAAGACAACTGTTCACAAGTGCTCCGTCCATCAGCACAGCGCACGAACCGCACTCGCCTTCGCCGCAACCTTCCTTTGCGCCGGTCAGTCCGAGTTCTTGCCGCAGTACATCTAACAATCGCTCCATGGGATATGCGCGCACGCTTTGCGTCTCGCCATTTATTGTGAGATGAATCAGCCTCTTTTCCGCAACTGCGTTAGCACCATCCATCAATTCTTCCCGTTCCGCATCGCCTGACAAATGTCTTCTGCAAGTAAAGGAATCACATTGATCTTCAATCCCGTTGCATCTTCGATTGCATTCACGATCGCCGGCGCTGGTCCGTCCATTGGCAGCTCACCGATTCCTTTTGCGCCGTACGCACCGTGAACATTTCCTTTTTCTTCAAAAAACACGCGGATCGGCGGCAAATCCATGGATGTTGGCATAATATAATTGGTCATTTGATTGTTGAGCATTCGCCCGTCGCGCCATACCACTCTTTCATATAACGCAAATCCGATTGCCTGCGCCACGCCACCTGCGATTTGTCCCTCCGCAAGCAGGGGGTGCAACACTCTTCCAACCTCCTGCAGGGCGACAAAGTCATTCACAGCCACGCTGTAAGTCGCAGGGTCAACCGTAACTTCGGCAACGTAAACGGCCCATGCAAACGCCGCATACGCTTCACCACGGTATTTTGTGTCGTCCCAAAAAACTCCAGGCGGAGCGTCATAGCGCGAATGCGATTTCAATTCACCATGCTCGGCAACATATTTCCGGCAGGCCTCTTGAAAATCTGCTGGAGAAAAATCCTCATGCAATAACCCCGAGCCCAAAAGTGTTTGTTTCAAACCAAGCGCCGCAGATTGCACCAACTTTCCGACGATCATCGCAGTGCGCGAAGCAACAGTTGGTCCACTGTTGGGAACTGCTGTCGTATCCGGTTGTGCAATGCTCACCATTTCGTACGGAATTCGCAACTCTTCCGCCGCGATCTGGCAAAGAACGGTATTCGTTCCCTGTCCAAATTCTGCGCTGGAAACCAGCACGCGCACCGAACCATCCACCACTCCCTCGACTCCGACCACGGAGCTCAAATATCGTTCACCTGAGCCAGTGAACCCCGCGCCATGCAAAAACGCAGCGATTCCCATTCCTTTTTTGATTTTTCTGTCCGAACATTCGAACTGCTTTTTCTTCTCGGTGTAGTTCGATAGCTCCAAGGCGCGATCCAGTAGATAACTCAAATCAATCTTTTCGCGAATCACCTGCTCCGTAATCGTCGTCTGCCCGGGCCGCAGAAAATTCCGCTTCCTAATTTCGACCGGGGAAGTTCCAACAACTTTCGCAATGCAGTCCATGTGCCGCTCCATAGCGAAAATAGTCTGGGGCGCACCGAATCCACGAAACGCACCGTGTGGTGGCATGTTAGTCGCTACGGCTTTCGCTCGAACGCGCACATTTGGCCAATAATAAGGACCGCCTGCATGAATCGTTCCACGCGAAAGCACCACGGAGGAAAGCGTTGCGTACGCTCCGCCGTCCATTACGATTTCTATTTCGCCGCCAAGAATTTTCCCGCCCGCATCCACGGCTGTGCGATGTCGCGTTCGCGAAGGATGTCTTTTCGTCGTTGCCGCCATGTCTTCCGAGCGATCATAAATAATCTTCACGGGCTTGCCGGATTTCATCGCTAACAACGCCGCGTGCCCTGCAATCATCGAGGGATATTCTTCTTTACCCCCAAACGCACCTCCCGTTTCCATCTGCACCACACGAATTTTTTCTTCCGGTAAACCAAATAACGCCACCAGCGCTTTGTTCACATAGTAAGGACACTGCAGAGAGCCCCATACCGTCACTCCCGTTTCCGCATCATACGAAGCAATCATTCCATTGTTTTCGATATAGAGCTGCTCCTGCGCACCTGTGAAGTATTCGCCTTCCACAATGTGAGCGGCTTCTTTCCATACCGAATCCACGTCGCCCTTTTCAATCAAATAGCTCTTAAAGATGTTATCCGTGCCCCAAATGATTTCTTTTTTCTGTTCGCTGTCTTCCAGCTCGAACAAAGCAGGCAAAGGTTCATACTCAATGGAAATCGCATCCACGGCTCTTCGCAAAAGATGCCGGTCCGGATGCGCCAAAAGCAAAATCGGTTCTTCTGGATGATTCACCGCGCCATCGGCGAGGCACGGCTGGTCATCCAAAATCAACGCGATGTAATTTTTTCCCGGAATATCCTTTGCCGCGACGATTACAAACTCATCCCAGGGAACGTCCGGTCCGAAACTAATCTTGCGAATTTTTCCTCGAGGAATGCTGCTGCGAACCGTAGCGCCATAAATCATCCTCGGCAGAGTCATGTCATCGACATAGCGCGCGCGCCCGATTACTTTGTCGCGGCCTTCTTTGCGAGGAACCGCTGTGCCGATAATATGAGTCTCTGCCAAAAGTTTTTAGTTCTCTCGATAGATGTTGAAGTAAGCCGCCACCTGCGACAACTCCCAGCCCAATCAAAATCCCCGTACGCGACATTCCCTTCCGATTGGCTCCCCGGGAAACTCTCCGCTTGCGAACACGCGCCTACCTCGTACATATGTCTCTCGCACGGTTCCGCCTAATTGTTTGCCGATATATGGCGAAACGCGATACCGAGAATATAATCGCTCTTCGCTCACCGTAAACTCCGCTTCAGGATCGAAAATCACGAAGTCTGCGTCATATCCCGCAGTAATCTTCCCTTTGCGTTCATCGAGGCCAGCCAGTTTCGCGGGGCCTTCCGCCATCCATCGCGCAATATCTACAAGCGTAAAGCTGCGCCGCCTCGCTTCGGTCCACATCGCAGGTAAAGCCACCGAAAGACTCGCGATTCCTCCCCAAGCCGTTAGGAAATTGCCTTCAATCAATCGTTTCATTTCTGGAGGACAAGGCGAATGATCCGTCGCAACCAAATCAATCACGCCCTCTCGCAGCCCTTCCCACAGTTGTTCCCGATTCTCTCGCATTCGAATCGGCGGCGCACATTTGTGCAACGTCGCACTATCCGCGATCTCCTCCCCACAAAAAAACAAATAATGTGGACACGTTTCCACCGTAACCTGCAACCCTTCTGACTTCGCCGTTCGCAGTATGCCGAGAGCTTTGCTCGTTGCCAGATGAACGATGTGCAGCCGAAAGCGAAATTCACGGCACTGCGCTAACAGCATTTCAATCGCAGCAAGCTCCGCTTCATCCGGTCGCGATTTCAAATACGTTTCGTATTGCCGCCAGTCCGCGTTCCCGAGCCTGCTCATTGCCGTTTCGATCTGCCCACTCAATTCCGCATGCACCAGCAGCGGAAGTCTAGTCTTCGCCACGTAAGGCAACGCCGCCCGCAGCTCTGCTTCCGAAACCATCTGGAAACCATCAATTCCAGGATCAATCAAAAAGCACTTAAAACCCGGCACGCCAGCCTCCGCCAGCAGTTCGATCTCCTTCTGGTTTCCGTTTTCAAGGCCGCCCCAAAGCGCCCAATCCACTCGGCTCGTTTTCCTTGCACACTCCCGTTTTTGTTCCAACGCCGCAACAGTAGTCGTTGCCGGTAAGGAATTTAGCGGCATATCTACAAGCAACGTGTAACCGCCAGCAGCGGCAGCTCGCGTCGCTGTGAAAAATCCCTCCCACTCCGTTCTCCCAGGTTCATTCACGTGAACGTGCGAATCCACCAGCCCGGGCAAAATCGCAAGATCGCCAAAATCCTTAATCTCTGCCTGCACAGGAATCTCGCTGGATGAAACTACGCCGCGGATCGTTTCATCTTCCACAAGAATCCCTGCAGGCCGCACACCCTCGGGTGTCACGACACGATTGGAGCGGAATGCGCGTAAGTTCATGCTCGTTTTGGAAAGCCTAGCACAACCAGTTTCTTGCGCGCGTTCTTCAAGTTAGCATTCTTCTTTCGCTCGTCTAGCCCGGTATAATGCCGCACATGAATTCGAGTCCTGATTATTCTGCTTTTCTCGCTGTCGCCATCGTGGAAGCCCGCAAAGGACTTGCGGAAGGCGGCATTCCTATCGGCGCAGCCATTTTCACCTCCGATGGAAACCTCGTTGGCTCCGGCCACAACCGCCGTGTCCAGAACAGCGATCCCTCGCTCCACGGCGAAACCGACGCCTTCCGCAATGCTGGGCGCCAACGCAGCTATCGCAACCTCACCATGGTCACCACGCTCGCTCCTTGCTGGTATTGCAGCGGGCTCGTTCGCCAGTTCGGCTTTCGAAAAGTCATTGTTGGCGAGAGCCGCAATTTCCAGGGCGGCGTAGACTGGCTCCGCTCTCTCGGAATCGAAGTTATAGACCTCAACTCAACCGAATGTTTCGATTTGCTCGCGAAGTACATAAACGCAAACCCTGCTGTCTGGAACGAAGACATCGGCGAAGTGTAAGTTCGGTCGGCCCTCGGAAATTGAAAACGGCGGCTAAACTGGCTGCCGTTTTCTTTCGTCGCTACCGGCTTGAGCCTCGGCCTGCTTTTTTTCACTTTTTTAAAAGTCGGCTCGGGAAAGATACCGCGAGATCAGCCCGCTCATTTGGGTGCTGTCTGCACTTTTCTTATGCCGTTATGCGTTTCTAGGAGCGGAATGATCGAACGAAAGAGATTTCCCGGCTCAAGCGGCAGGCGCTTGCGTAATCGGCGCTTCCGCAACGAGTAAACCGCTTAGGAATGGATGCTGGTTCAGCGTGTAAAAGAAAATAACTAAAGGGCAGAATCTACGGAAGTGCCAGCGGCAGCGAAGACTGTTTCCACGTCAAACTGGGCTATAGGAAGAAAGGAATTAACTACGGTCTGGTCAAACTGAGTTCCGCTCGAAGCTATGAGACGACGTGCTGCCTCTTCAAAAGGCAACCCTTTGCGATACGGCCTTGAAGAAACCATGGCGTCATAAGCATCGATCACGCAAACAATTCGCGAGACGATAGGAATTTCTGAATTGCGAAGCCCGGCTGGGTAACCGGAACCATCCACGCTTTCGTGATGATGCAGGATGTCCAGCGCAGCCGATTCAAATCCGGGCAACATGCGCAGGACCGCCCATCCGTAGTCGGGATGTTTCTTGATAAGCGCATATTCTTCCGCGTCGAGCTTGCCGGGCTTTCGAAGGATTGCGTCGGGAATTCCAACTTTCCCGATGTCATGGAGCAACGCTGCGACTTCAAGGTTGCGCAGCGTATTTTCGTCGAGCCCCAGTTCCTGGCCCACGCGTAAACCCCATTCCGCAAGCCTGGTGCTATGAACACCGGTGTTGAGGTCCTTCAAGTCCAGCAACTGGTTGAAGGCGCAAATCACGGAATTGCGCAGCACGGACGCCTGCTCTTCGAGCAACTTGATACGAAAAGCTTCCGGGGACGAAAGCAGCTCGCTTGCAGGCGTCAACAGTGCTATGCCGTTGCTCAAGGGTTCTCTACCAGCTCACGAACCATGCTGTGAGCGTCTGGTATGTATCCAGACGGCCGTGGTTGAGGTCTGGCGTCAGCTGACGCGCGTGCGACAAGGCACTAGCGGCTTTGCTTTGATTCAAGCCGGACTTTAGATCAAGGCAGAGGGCCACAGTGCCGGCGACGATGGGTGAACTAAACGACGTCCCCGATGAACTCGCGTACGTAGCGCCTGGATAAGTGCTGATGATGTTTTCGCCCGGCGCCGCGATCCAAACGTCCGCATTGCCATAGTTGGAGAAAGAAGAGCGCGCATCGTAATCGGTTGTGGAAGCTACCCCGACTACGTTTCCATTCAAGGCCGCGGGATACACGCGAGCGCTGGTATTTTCATTTCCGGCAGCGGCGACAAGGATTACGCCGGATTGACTCACGCGAGAAACCGCATTGGACAGAGCCTGAGAAGGAACCGAAAGATCGAAGCTCATGTTGACTACGTTTGCGCCATGCTGCTGCGCGTAATACAGAGCCGCGATGATGTTCGAAAGATAGGCTGTGCCATCTGAAGAAAATGCCTTCAACGGAAGAATCTTTGCTTTCGGCGCAACCAGGTGAATAAGACCCGCGGTCATCGTGCCATGACCGAACGCAACGTAAGGACTACCATCAAGAACAGCAGCGGTAGACTGGTCGAGCACTGCAGCGGTGGATTGCTGCACAACTGCCGGTTGTTGGTCCTGCGAATCCTGATCCACCGGCCCATTTGGCAATCCCGCGACGTCGGCCCATTCGGATGCTCCCGGTTGATTGCGCGTGAAGTCGTAGCCTTGCAGCAAAACAGGAACGAGCGCCGGATGATTCGGATCCACACCCGTGTCAATTGTGGCAACGATTCCTTTACCAGTGACGCCGAATCCGCCTTGCGCGTCTCTCAACCGGATAATGTACGTCGCGGGTTGAGCGGCGTAGCCATGCCAAACAACGGATCCGTAGTAGTTGACTGGCGCCGTATCAGACAAGCCAGTGCCGGGCTGCTGCAACCGGACTTGCGGCAACGGCAGAACCTGGTCAGATTCGACGCTCTGAATGCCCAGGATCGCTTCAAGAAGATTTGTGACGCCGTTCAGCAAATTTGCGAGTAGATTTTGCGAAGAAGTGACAAGATAAGTTTGGCCGATGTTCCCGTCCAGCGAACCTTGAACCTGACATCCAGCTGCTCCACAGAATTTGAGAACGCTCAGCAGACCACCGGTTGTTCGAACGATATAACGCTGCTGTGCGGCCTCTGCGCCGGCGCACATCATTGCGGCCAGAGCGAGAACGATCGTGAGTTTTAGGGTGAGTTTTCTCATATTGTTGGTCAGTTACAGGGACTCTTGCCGCCCGCCCATTTTGGAGATTTCAGAACTCATCTAGATTGCCGACGTGCTTGAAATCTGCCTATGGTACGAGTGGCTCTAAGTGACTGCTCCTTGGGTACAGAGTTTCTGGTACAGGAGTACCAGGGAAATTCTTACGCTGGCGGCTTCCTTGAATCCGCGCCGCGTGTAGGGCTGAGCACATAGGTAAGTGCATCCCGCAACGAAACGACAACCGGTTTTTCGCCCTTTCCCGGAAAGGTCAATTCCAGATCTCCGCGGTTCTCGATTTCTCCATGGAACTCGCCGAAATTGTTGGTCACCGTCTGGATGGTCTGCCCACGGCGATTCGAGAGAGTGACCAGAACCCCTCGCCCAATCGAATCCGGCTGAGAGGTGTCCATCAATTGTCCAGTCACCGAAAGGCTGGTTTCGCCAGGCTTCGTTTCGATGTTTAAGTCAATTTGGTACGGATTAGCCGAAAACAACATTTGCCGGCTTTGCATGCCGGTAGAGCGCGCACCCGCCATTGCGGGTGATTGAAAACTGTCGAAAACAAGCTCGGCAATCACTTCAGTGAATCCCGGTTTTGCATCGAATCCGGCATTTCCAAAGGCCGCTTTGACCGCGCGCAGCACATTTGCAGGCGGTTCGAAATTTGGTTCGTTCGCTGCGGAGCTCTGGACCTTTCGCCACATCGCCACAACGCCTAAGCAGGACTTGCAGCCCGAATCCAAATGCTTTTGCATCTCGTGTTGGGCGGCTTTCGCGCTAGTCCCATTCACAAAATCAATCCATTGCTCTATCGAATAGTGCTTCATAAGCCTTCCCCCTCAGAAATTGACCTTAGTTCCCCGGTGCGGTCCGGAGTCTCCGTTCTTACTCTAATGAGAAAGAAAGAGCCAAAAAAATACCCGTCGGAAAAACTTAATTAACCGGCTTATTTTCAATGAGCTGCCCTGTCAAGAGGAATGGCGCCCAATAGTAAGGGTGGGGATGACTTTCTCGGATCTCCTGCATGGCAAGGCGAAGGGAGCCAGCCATATCGTCCGACTGAGTAAAGTGCGAGTAGAAGGAGCTCATGAGTTCAGCTGTCGTTTCGTCATGTACGTCCCATAGGGAAAGGAGCAAAGTGGAAGCTCCGGCGCAAAACAGCCCGCGCTGCAATCCAAGTAGTTCGTCACCCTCGGCCACTACGTTCATTCCTGTCGCGCAACCGCTTAGGGTAACCAGACGTGCGGGAATCCTCATTTGGTACAGATCGTAAAGATAAAGATAACCATCCCCCAAGCGAATACCGGAAAACATTGGGTTGTCTTGGCGATAAGTACCGTGAGTGGCTACGTGGAGGAGGCCAATCGACGGTCCGCGCTCGCGCAGCGCTTCCGCTGTGGCCTGCTCTCCGAGAAGTAGTTCCGAGCCATGAAGCATGTTGGCAACTGCCTTCACTTCCGCATCAATCTCCGGAGCGTTTTGGTCCGCGATGCCAAAAACAAGGGGACGAGAATTTGCGTTCGGTTGCTTTTGCTGGCACAACGCAAAAATCGTCGCGCTGGGCGCGTAAGAAATCGAGAAATCGTCGCAGAGGTATTTCCCGGAATGGCGCAATGCATGAAAAGGCAGGAAATGAAGCGGCCCATGTGGAACAAAAACCAAGTGTTTGTAGTTGTCGAGCAGGGGACGAATGGGCGCGATCAGCTCGTTGTAAAGCAATTCGAGATGGGATTCTGCCGCTCGTTGCATTGGTTCAACGAATCGTTGCGTATATGCGGAACCCATGCGGAATTTCGAGAGCTGAAAACGCAGGAGTTGTAAAAAATTCTGAATGCGCGAGATTACGCTGACCGAGACGATCTCCATTTTCGTTGGAGAAACCACCGCCGCGATCAACCTGTCGCCCGTCGAGTAGTATTCGACTAGGGCCGCATGCGGGGGCAAGCTGGCTTTCAAGTACTCCAATGAAAAGTCTGTAGGTGCCTCAAGCGTCGCATTTTCACGTTCTTGCGCAGGCAGCTCGCGCAGCGTGCGCATCAGCTCCTTTTCATGCTCCTGCGCCTGCTGGTGAAGCAGCGCAATACGGCTTTCGGAATTGCTTTCCGCGCCGAGCTGTTCCAACTCAATGCGGTGGTAATACCAGTTGAGATCTTCGCGGAGGTCGCGAATGCGCCGAACCAGATTGCTCTGCCCGGTCTCTCCCATCGGCAAACTCTGCCCACTGCGAAAAATCATTTCACTCATGCTTCGGGATTTTGCGGCTTCGATGCAGGCAAACGCCTCCGGTTTAGACTGCTCACCCGCTGCGCCAGCCATGAAGATATCCACGAGCGCTTCATAAACTTGCAAGCGGTTTTGGCCAAAAGAGATTTTCAGCTCTTCCGTGTGGATTCGCGTCCGCATGGATTCAAGAGCTTGCCGAGCCGACTGGTAGTAGTCGCGCGCAGTTGCAAGCTCCCCTTTCTTGTGTGCGAGCTGGCCAAGAAGAAAGTGAACTTGATATTCAAGAACTGGCGTTTGCACGGACGACAAACGCTCCACGGCCGTATTAGCGCGCTTTTCTGCTTCCGCCACGTCTCCCAATTGGAGAGCAATTCGCGCCAGCAGCAGATGAGCGATCACCGATTTGCTGCGCAGGCGCGCTTCGTCGAAGAAGGCGGCCGCCGACACGCAAAGCCGCCTGGATTCAAAGTGGCGACCTTCGTGGAAAAGGAGCAGGGCTTGATACAAATCGAGAAGCCTGGGCCAAACGAGATTTGATTCCTGGGCGAACATTTCGCGCGCCTTCGCAAAAAGTTCGAGGGCTTGAACCGTTTTTCCCTGCTGCCCATAAGCAGTGGCTTCGTTCGCTAAAGTTTTTGCCGCTTCATACCGCATTCCCTGGGCTTCAAATCGTAAGTAACCTTCGTGGGCGATGTTGCGTGCTTCCTCGCTCAAATTCAGTTCCAAATAAACATCGGAGAGATCCAAGTGGCAAAGAGCAAAGTGATATGCGTCGCCCGTGGCTTCGCAAGCGCGACGTGCAGCATAGAGTCTCTCAATCGCACTGCCATACTCTCCGCGCAAGTAATACAAATACGCGACGTTGTAGTCGGCTTGGGCAACCAGCAGCGGCATGCCGGCTTTTTCGCAAACGTTTCTCGCTTGTTGATAGGAAGACAACGCCCGCGAAAAATCATTCAGACTGATGAGGCACACAGCCATATTACTCAGGACTACAGCAATGCCTTCGATATCCCGATGTTGGATCATTCCCGCGTACGCGCGCTCATAGTGCGCGAGAGCTTCTTCAAAACGGTCCTGACGGTGAAAAATATTTCCGACGTTGATTTCCAGCCGCGCAATTCGCCACGGATCTTCCAGTTTTGTAAAGATTTCCCTGGCGCGTTCTGAAGCTTGGAAGGCACGGTCATACTCACCCATCAGAATCAGAGGTTGAATGGAGCTACTGAGCGTGCGCGCCGCTTCCTTCTGATTGCCAACCTGCGAATAAATTTGAAATGCCTGATCGTGGTGATGAACTGCCTCTTTGCTATCGCCGCTTGCGTAGAGGGCGTTAGCCTTCGCACGGAGTCCAAGCGCAATCTCTTCCTTGCCGCCCAATTTCTCAGCAATCAGAAGCGCGGACTCCGCTAGTGCGCGGGCGTGATGCGTGTCCACGCGCACCCGTTCAACGACTTTCTTGGCCAATTCAGAGACGATTTCCGTGGCAAGTGAACTTTCGTTCTTCGCGAGTAATTCTTCACGTTCGGCCTGGGTCTGTGTGCGGGCCAGCTCCTCAATGAACGCTTCGCGGGAGGTAGCCGTCTCCCGATCGGAGGTCATGAGAAGCCCAATTCATCGAGTTGCTTGCGCAGATTCTCGATGCATTTCTGGCGCGTAAGACCGATTGAACCAACCGCCAAATTTAATTCGCTGGCAACTTCCGCATAAGGACGGGATGGGGATTCGAAGAAGAGCATCTCTACCAGTTTCCTGCATCGAGGGGCGAGGTTTGCCATTGCTTCACGCAGCATCTGTTCTTCTTCCGCTTGCCTAACAAACTCTTCTGCCACGGCAGGCACTTCGGGTTCGGGAAGTTCCTCTTCAGCGTCCCGGCTAACGAGCCGCTGTTGCTGCCGTTTCCAGTGATAGCACTTGTGATGCGCCACCTGGATAATCCATTTCGGCAGGGCGCGCGGTTCTCTTAAATCGCGAAGGTGCATGAGCAGTTCCATGCAAGTTCCCTGAAACACATCCGCAGCTTCCTGCGGAGGCAATCCGTATTTCACGGGGATCGAATAGATCAAGGCCTTGTACTTATCAATGAGCTGCGACCACGCTTCTTCCTGGCCGGAAAGACACCTCTTCACCAGCGTGGTATCGGGTATACCCCGCACCGCTGATTTTTCGGTATCTGTCACCACAGGGTTCATCTGCCTGCGGCCTCCGAGTAATTGCGCAGGAAGAGCGACTCCACGTTCCACAACGCATACGGTTCGAGGACAGCCGGTTGAAAATTTCCAATGCTATTCTTGGCGCCCACCAAAATGTCCGGCGCAGCGAGAAAAATGTACGGCTGATTCTCGTCAAGAATCTGCTGCACGCGATCGTAGCTCTTTTTTCTTTCCTCAAAGCTCTTTGCGACAAGTTGCTGCTCCATCAATTTGTCGATCTCCGCTTCCCATGCGGTCGCCGGATGAGTTTGTGAAGGATTCCAGAAGTGTGACGCCCCGCTCGAGAGCCAAACGTTAATGTCGACATTCGGATCGGCGTCGGGGCTTCCTAGGCCCAGCACGCAGGCGTCGTATTCTTTGGTTTGCGTGACGCGATCCAGGACCGAACGAAATTCCAGAAGAACGACTTGTGCTTTGATTCCCAACTGCTTCAAATCGTCGGAAATCAATGTCACCATTTTCGTGCGATTGGCATTAGAAGAATTGGTCATTATCGAGAACTCGACTGGATTGCCGTTTTGATCCACTAGAATCTGCTCGGAGCCCGCGCCATTTTTCCAGGAAAAGCCCGCCTGGCGCAAAAGCTCGCGCGCGCGATCAAGCGATCGTGGAAGATGCTTGATTTCCGTATTTGCCCAGCGCTTATTTCCGGGAGTCACAGGCCCCCAAAGCGCGGCGCCACGTCCTTGATACACCAAGCGGACAATCGCTTGACGATCTATGGCCGTCGAAATCGCTTGCCGGAACCGGACATCGCGAAACCAGGTTTGCCTGCGCGCAGCGTCGGGTGAAGTTTTCGCACTGGTTTCATTCAAATTGAAAAAAAGGAAGTTGTACTCAAATCCGGCGCCTGCGTCGGTCATCGCGTAACCGCGGGCTTGCCGGGAAAGGACGGAAAAGTTTTCTGCACTCAGCCGCGTAATCACGTCGGTTTCGCCCGATTGAAACCGCAACACTTGAGCGTCGGCACTAGCCACAAACAAAAATACAATCTCATCGAGATAAGGCAGCCGCATGCCCTTCGCATCTGTCTTCCAATAATAAGGATTGCGCTCAAGCACAATCCGCTCGCCCGCAACGTACTGTTTCAGGCGAAATGGCCCGAGCCCTGCCCATTCGCCGGGTGACGTGGAAAGAGACCAAAACTGTGGGAGCTTGCCCTCACTGTACGGTTTTTCCAAAATGTGACGCGGAAGAATTACGAGTCCATCGAAAAGCCGGTCACCCACTCCGTACGGTTTGGCCAGCCGGAACACCAAATGGTATTCATCTACTTTCCGCACTTCAATCGGCTTTCCGCCGACGATCAAGAGATCCCGCTGCGGCGCATGAATCGCTTCGTCCAGATAAACACGAAATGTAAACAGAACATCGTCAGCGTCGAGCGGGTGCCCGTCCGAAAACTGCAAGCCGCGGCGAAGCTCGATCGAGTATTCCAATCCGTCCTTGGAAACTTTGCAGCTTTTCGCCAGAGCTGGCTCCGTCAATTGCGAGGAGCGATTAATGTGTATCAGATCCGCCTGCATTACCCTGATAACCTCGCCCGAAGGCCCGTCCGAAGCAATGATCGGGTTCAGCGTTTTGGGCTCGTCGCGGAGTGAAAGCACCAGACGTCCCCCGCGCTGTCCGATGGCGTCATGAGTAACCAAAAATTCGGCCTTCGTGCCGGGTGAATTTTGCGGAAAGGCTGATAGGGAGAAAGACAAAAAGCACAGAAACAAGGTCGCGGTGAGCCTTGCTGCACTTCGGATCGCCTGCAAATACTTCCAGGTCATTTTGGCCTGCCCAGTTGTACGCGGTACCTACAAACCTATCTTGGCGGCACGCGGTTCTTCCTGCAATGAACTCGAAAGGGCCAGGTAGCCGAAAAAGAACGGCACCATGGCCAGGGCTGGCAAGTACATCCACCAATAAGAGGACAAGACGCTGTATTGCTGGAGGCTGCTGAGCAAATTGCCCCAACTAGGAGCAGGCTCCGGAATACCAAGTCCAAGAAAGGATAGCGTAACTTCCGCGAGAATGTATTGCGGAATGAGAATCGCAGCCTGGGTCAGTATGATGCTCCTTGTCTGCGGAAGAATGTGTCTTCGCAGGATATAGAAATGCGAAGCTCCGAATCCGCGCGCTGCACGAACAAAGTCACGTTCCTTTGCGCTCAACGCAACGCCGCGCACCAGACGCGCTGGCCGCGCCCACCCAAGGGCTCCAATCATAATGACAACAATCAGAAAAGCCTGCATTGGGCTCACGAGGAGCGGCAAAAAAGCTCGCACTCCAAATAGCAGATAGAGCCACGGCAGAACAAGGCATAGCTCCGCAAAACGCATGACGATGGAATCCGTCCAGCCTCCAAAATATCCCGATGCGCCTCCCATCAGAACGCCGAGGAACAACGAAATGGAAGCCGCAAGTAGTCCGGCAAAAAGCGAAACCTGGGCTCCGTGAAGAATCCGCGAAAAAAGATCGCGCCCATAACCGTCCGTACCGAACAAGTTGATGCTCCCGCTCTCGGTCCCAAACAGATGCAGCTTTCCTGGAATAATTCCCAATAAACGATAAGGAGCACCTTTCACGAAAAATTTCAGCGGGATTTGAGTCGCTCGATCCTCTTCATATTGATCGAAGAAACCTTCCTTTACGCGTTGCACATAAGCGAAGGGGCGAAGATGAATTTTTCCGCCCCGATCCACGCAATGAATCGCCATAGGCGGCGCATACGGCCGGTCGCGGTCCTGCTGCACCGGATCGTACGGAGCGACAAAGCCCGCTGCCAAAACAATAACGTGAAGAAAAGCCAGGAAAATCAACCAGACAGCGGTTTTGTGAAGTGATCGTTTCATGGATCACTCCGTCCGAATACGCGGGTCGGCCCAGAAGAGCGCGACGTCGGCAATGAAGTTTCCTGCAACCAGAAAAACCGTTGAAAGCAGGACCCCCCCGATAACTACGTACAAATCGCGCGCAAGAATAGCTTCTAAAAGAAAAGGGCCAAGCCCAGGCCAGCTGGTAACGACCTCTACCAACAGGGAGCCGCTGAGCAGCGCGCCAATGCTGAAACCAAAAAGCGAAATGAGCGGATTTGCGGCCGCTGGCAGAGCGTAACGCCACAGCAGTCGCGATCGAGGAATTCCATGCGCTTCCGCTGCGCGTATGAATCCTTCGCCGAGTACGTCGGCAACTGCAGCACGGATATGCCTGACGAGAATCGGTTGCGCGATAAGGACCAGAATTGTCGCAGGCAGAAACATGTGCTGCGCCAAATCCCACAAACGATTTGCGAACGGTAGAGACTCAGCCCCAACAGAAGCCATACCTCCCGCCGGGAACCATCGCGTTTGCACGGCAATCAACAAGAACCCGAGCGCGAGGGCAATATCCGGGATCACAAGCAAAATTGCCGATGTTCCCGTAATCACGTGGTCCAGCCAGCGGCCTGCGTATTCGGCGCTCCAAACTCCCAATGGTAGAGCGATGAGCCACGCCAGAAGGGTCGCCGTGATTGTGAGCAGAAGCGTGTTCCGCGCACGCACTGCAACGAGTGGCAGGACAGGCGAGTTGTATGCGAATGAATAGCCCATCTCGCCATGAGCTAGCGATTTCACCCACACCAAATATCGAACCGGTAACGGTTTGTCGAGATCGTAACGAGCTTTTAGCGCAGTGAGAGTCTCAGGAGAGATCTGCGGATTGAGCCGCATTTCGTCGAAATAATTTCCGGGCGCCAGCGTTGTGAACAAAAACGTGACAACGGTTGTGGCAGCCAAAAGCATCGCGGCATGCAGGAAACGGCGCGCCAGGTAACGCATCAAACTGCCGGCCTTTTTTCGTGGCTGGAAGAGACACCGCTCGCACCAGCAATCAAGGCTCGCGTTGCCATGTGTGCTGGATTTCTCATGACTTCCCGCATCGGCCCGCTCTCAACGATGCGGCCGCTCTGCATGACAATAATTTCGTCTGTAATTCTTGCGGCCATAACCAAATCATGCGTAATAAAAAGAACGGCGGGCCTTGCCGCAAGCGGAATCGAGGGATCGGCGAGGTCCAACAATAGATTCGCGATTTGCGCCTGAACAGAATAATCGAGGGCGGAAAGTGCTTCGTCAAGAATCAAGATCTTGGGTTCGAGCGCCAGCGCTCGTGCGATTGCCAGGCGCTGGCGCTGCCCACCGCTCAAGTCTGCGGATTTCCGATCAAGAATCCTGCGCGGAAGCCCGACTCGACCCAGGAGTTCAGCAGCGCGCTCCTTCCTTTCTTCTGAATTCAACTTTGTCTGCAGAATCCAAGGCTCTTCCAAAATTTCCAAAACTGTGAAGATGGGATTGAAGGCCATCGCAGGGTCTTGAAATACGAGTTGAACTTGCGGCCGTATGTTTTGCAGTTCACTTTCCGATAGAAACTCGAGATTACGCCCCTGAAAGCAAATGGAACCTGAACTAGGTTTTTCCAGGCAAGCGAGACATGCCGCAAGGGTGGATTTACCTGACCCGGAAGCGCCAACGATGGCAATGCGTGTTCCCGGCTGAACTACAAAACTGACTTGATCGAGAGCGCGAACGGACATCCTTGCGCCACTCAAATGGCGCGAAGAATATTCCTTCACCAAACTTTCCACGGAGAGCAACGCTTCCATATTCGCCAAGCAGTCCCGCGTTAACCACCAAACTTGAAGCAGCGGACTTTCGCGCCGTTTCCAGCATTTGAAAATTCCGGCATGCGCTCGCTGCAAATCTGCATTTTTTCCGGACACCGTGGCGCAAATGCGCAGCCCAAAAATTTGGCTGAAAGATCCGGTGCGTCGCCTGGAATAACAGGTATGTGCGCCTTATTCGGTGAATTTTTAATTTGTTCTAGCCTTGGCCGACAAGTCAGCAAAGCCTGTGTATAAGGATGCTGCGGAAACCTCAGCACTTTTGCAGCTTCACCCTCTTCGACAATTTCTCCTGCATACATGACCATAACGCGGTCTGCGAAACCGTTTAACAGTTCAAGGGCATGTGTAATAAATAGAATCGCGAGATTACGTTCTTTTTGCAGCCGCTTGAGGAGTTCCAAAATTTCGCGCTGCGTCACAGAATCAAGAGAAGCTGTCGGCTCGTCCGCAATCAGCAAACTGGGTTTGCACACGATTGCCTGTGCAATGGCAATCCGCTGCCGCTGGCCTCCGCTTAGTTGGTGAGGGTAGGAAGCATAGACTCGTTCGGCTTCCGTACCAAAAATCGAGTCGAGCAAACTGCGTACTTCGCGCCGCCGCGCAGCTTTATCTTCACTGGTATGCGCCTTCAATACTTCTTCGATTTGCAGGCCAACACGCATTGTTGGGTGAAGCGCTACACCCGGCTCCTGAAAAATCAACGAAACGCGACTCCCGCGAACGTGCGCAAGTTCGTTACGCTTGAGTTCCAGCAGATTTTTCCCCTGCAAGAGAACGGCACCGCCGTGAATCGCTGCATTGCGCGGAAACATGGCCAGCAACGACGCACCGAGCGTGCTCTTGCCAGAACCAGATTCGCCCAACACGCCTACGATCTCCCCGGACTCGATTCGAAGACTGGTCTCGCTGAGAGCAAACACTTCACCACCGTCTCGCATTTGGTAGCGGACACTAAGATCTCGAACCTCTAACAGCGGTTCCATAGTGAGAGAAGCCTTCTGGACCGGACAATTCATGCTGGGTCAGAAATCCGAATCGAACAAGAAAGCCATTCCGAGACGCGAACTAAGAGTAATCCCGATGGCCCTTGGCGGAAGAAAGATCCGCCCAACTTCTGCATATCTTTATGTAAATAAATAGCTTAGGGGAGAGTATTTTTCAGTCGGCATCCTCCCCTTATAAGTCGAAAGGCTAGTTCTAGTACCAGATCCAGAATGGGGCAGGAAGCTGGACTAGCCGTTTGGCGAAAGGACTGAATATGAAACGGCTTACGGTGGCGAGTTTAATTCTTTTTTGGGCGCTAGTTGCGCAGGCTAAGGACAAGCCCGGATACGAAAAGGGCGTGTTGCTCCAGATGGACTCTTCTTCCTGCGGCTATGCGGAAAAAGACGGGAAGACGATCGCCGGCGAGATTTTTGGAACCGACGGTCAGCACAAAAATACAAAAGAAGTTTTGTGCCAGGAATACGTTTTGAAATCGGATCGCGTGATCTACCGTATTCGTCCTAAAGACGACAAGCATCCTGCTCTTTTGCCTGTAGGTGAAACGGCGGAATTTCGCATTCACAAAGACAAAATGATTCTTCGCGTTCCCGAGGGCCAAGACAAGGAACGCGAATACTTCGTAATTTCCATGACCCCACGCACGGATGTTGCGGAAAATCACCGGACTGTCGCGCAAGCCGACCGTCCGTAATGTTGAAGAAGGATCTCAATCGGCGCTGCGATTGAGTCCCAACTCATCGCGCACAAGTAAACTGGTTTAGCTGAGAATTTGAGAGGAATGGTCGGGGCGAGTGGATTTGAACCACCGGCCTCCTGGTCCCGAACCAGGCGCGCTAGCCAGGCTGCGCTACGCCCCGACAACCGACGCGGCAAGCTGTGCTCTCACCGCAGAATCCTCAGAGTAACACACCCATGCGTCCCGGCCAATAACGCACTCAACAGGTCGCTCACTGAATTGATTCATTCGAAGCAGATTCTAGATTGCTGGACAAAAAACCGCCGGAGAGCTTTCACTCTCCGGCGATAGTCTCGGTGATTTGGAATTTAGCTTAGAACTCGTAGCGCAATGCGAACTGCATAACGCGCGGGTTTGTGAGCAAGCGAGTGTAGTTGCCAAATTGCGATCCAAATGAGTCAATCGCGTTGTTGGTGCTTTGGGCGTCAAACCGAACGGAGTTGGTGACGTTGAAGACTTCCCAGCGCAATTGTAGGCTTTGCTTCTCGGCCCATGGCATCGCCCAACGCTTGGAAAGGCCGAGGTCCGCGCCAAAGAAGCCGTTTCCACGAAGGAAGTTTCGGGAGCCAGCTTCGCCCGGCAACGGCTCGCGGAAAAATGCTGCGGCAGCGGTTCCGCCGACCCCGAAGATATTCACAGTACCCGATGTACCTCCAGTATCTTTGAACGCTCCTGTTTGGATCTGATTGGGCGGGACAACTGGAACAGCGTTGCCGGATAGATCCCAGTTGGTTGGGAAGTTAAAGCCGTTGAAGACGCTTATTGGGAATCCGCTGGTCAGCCGGAAGAGTCCGGAAAGTTGCCATCCGCCAATAACCGCATCGAGTCCCTTGTTGATCTGTCCGCCGATAGCGCGTCCACGACCAAAAGGAAGATCGGCGACCCAGTTCGAATTGAACTGATGTGTGGCGTCAAAATCCGAAACGGATCGGAAAAGATTGGGTGACCAAGAGTTGATCACCTGGTTTCCGCCAATTCCGCCAAACGTGCCAGCGCGCTCCGCGTCGGACGAAAGGTCGATTGATTTCGAGTAGGTGTAGTTGAAATCGAATTGAACTCCATGGCTCATGCGGTGCCGAAGAGTTACTTGCAACGCGTTGTAGTTGGCCGATCCGATAGACCGCCAGGAGTACAGAGCCGCATATTGCGGCGTAAAGAAGGTGAATGGTCCACCGATTCCAAAATACTGGCAAGGAGGATGGCCAGCCTGACCGCAATTTGCATCACCGGTAGCATCGGGAATTCCCGACTGGTCCAGAAACTGAAGCGGCGTGGTCTCGTTGAAGTTGCCACCGCAGAATAGGTCGAAGGCCGCAAAAAGGGGGTCCGTGGTTGATGCTGGACCACCCTGACCGCAGCCACCGGTAAGCCCTCCCAGCAAGTACGACCCGCCGTTGGTGGGCCTTTGGAGCACATCAGCCCAATACTGCGCCACAGCCGGGCTAACCATCGAATCGGCGAAATTCGCATCGGTAACACCCTTGCCGCCAGCGGCGGTAGAACGATAGAGCTTGGCGAGGGCTTGCACTGCGGTGAAGTAGTCCAAACCCGATTTCTTGTCTTTGAGGTCGAGGGGCATCGCCAAGTCTTCTGAAGTGAGCAAGCGATGCGACAACCTGCCAACATATGCGAGTTCAACGGCAAATCCGCCTCGCAATTCGCGGGCAACAGAAAGGTCAAGTGTAAAGGAGTAAGGAGTCTTGAGGGAGCTGTCCAGACCCGTCGTGGCGGAGAAGAGGCCCGAGGGAAACGGAACTGGGAAGTTTGCCCCTGGTGACGGCAGGAAGACCGTGGTGCCATTGTTGTCGGTTGCGGGAATCGTATGAATGTCAGTCAAGCGAGGCGCACTGGCCACGGTTTGCAGCGCAGCCTGGTTTGTTAGAGTAGTCGAAAGACCAAAAGAACCATTGCGGTCAAAATTGTCGGCAATGCCTTGTCCGAAGCGGTCGTATACGATGCCGAAGCCACCGCGAATAGAAGTCTTGCCTTCACCGAATAGATCGCCGAACAGGCCACTTGTGAACTTCGGAGCCCAAGCAAAAGCGACGCGAGGACCAAGGTTTTTGTAGTCCCAGTTCCAATACCCGCTCTTGCTGTTGGAGGGGCCGCACCAGTTGAACGCAACGGGCTGATCTTGGTTGGAGGCAATCCCGTTTGCGCCCTCAGCGACACGATTGTTAAACCACTGTCCCAGATTGAACGTTGGGCAGACCTCCAGACCCTTTGTTTCCCAAAGTGGAGAGAACAAGGAGTATCTGAGTCCCAGGGTCAAAGTCAGGCTTGGTTTCACCTTCCAAACGTCTTGGAGATACGTTTCGTAGTCATCAATGGCAAAGTGACGAGTCAAGGCTGCCCCCTGCGGCAGCGCGTTTCCGCTTCGGGCAAAGTTGTATTGTGCATCCACCTGCGAAACCATGCCCATCAGCGCGGTCAACGGAAAGTCGTAGGAATTCGCGAAGCTTCCATCCACGCCCGGATAAGGTGTATTCGTTGCAGGATTAATGTTGTTGGAAGGATTCAGCGGCGAACCAGTCTTGCCGGCAAATCCGGTCGTGTTGAACCAGCCAGCATTGGCCACACCATCGCTAAAGGAAGAAAGCGTGCTTGAGCGCGGGTTTCGAATGAAAGAAAGCAGCCCGCCGAACTGCCAGGTGTGCCGCCCGCGGATCCAGGAAACGTCATCCGCAAAAACATGGATCGGACGCTGAAAGCGGTTACTCCTAGTAATTGCGCCGGTCTGATCGTTAAGGCCACGGAAGAGTATCCACTGCTGGTCCGAATTGCCAATCGTGCCGAGGCTTTCACGAATGTATCCGTAGCGAAAATTGTTAATCAACGAAGGTTTCAGAACACCGGAGTAGTTGACAATGATTCCCTTGTTGTAATTTACGATGGATTGGGATGGCGGCTCGCCGGGCAAGAAAGGCGCGCCGGCGTTGGTTTCGTTCCGAAGCGCTCCGGACACGGAAACATGGTGCTTGCCGTCGCGGCTGATGTTGTAGTCCATCTTTGCGATGTAATCGTTTCGTGTGTCTGAAATCGGAGCGGCAAAGTTGAATCCCTGATAGTTAAATCCGTCACCGACGTTGGTGTTATTCGGCGTGGGCCACGTATTGAGATACGACATAACGGCGGCGCTTGGGCCAACGTGTAGCGGATCGATTTGAGCGATCTGCTGGGGAGACAGCGCGTTATAGGCAATATTCCCGTTCGGAGCTGGAATAGTATATTTCGTTCCGCTCATGCCCGTAACGGTCCCGCCTGGACAATCCGTGGCTATCGTCGGGCTCGAGGAATCGCACTGATAAAAGATGACCCCATCACGTAGCGACGCACTCGGAACTGTGACCGTCTGACTCACTTGCTCCGATCTGCGGGTCCCCTCATAGTTCGTAAAGAAATAGAGACGGTCTTTCATTATCGGCCCTCCCAGGGAGGCGCCAAAAATATTCCGGATCAGCTTGGGAGCTTTGTTGCAATCGTTTGGATTGGCCAGCGTACAATTTTCAAGTTCGCTTTGTTTCACAAAATAGTCATTCGCACTCGTGTACGTATTGCGGTGATATTCGTATGCAGAGCCGTGGAACTCATTCGTACCGCTTTTGGTGACGAGCGCAACCTGGGCACCGCTCGTCCCGCCCTGGTCCGCGTTGGAGTTGGAGGTGGTTACTCGGAATTCCTGAACGGAGTCCAGGGTGACGGGCAACACAGATGTAAACGCATGCCCTCCCTCATCGTTCACACCGATGCCGTCGAGCGTCACGTTGCTTTGGTCACTGCGCGCTCCATTCACAGCACCGCTCCGCGTGTCGCTGGTGGGTACATCGGCGCGATTACCCGTATAAGCAACTCCCGGTTGCAGGGTCAGCAGATCAGGCACATTACGGCCTTCCATCGGCAATTGCTTTACCTGATTCTCGCTGAACGCGATTCCTAGCGACGCATCCGTAGTGTTGAGCGTCACGGCCTGGGCCGAGACTTCCACGGTCTGTGCGGCAGATCCGATCTCAAGCGTAACGTTTACGGTCGTCGGGTTATTTACCAACAATTGGATATTTCTTTGTTCGTACTTCCGAAAATTTGCCATCTCCACTAGCAGCGAGTATGTACCGGGAGCGAGGCCCAAAAACTCGTATTCTCCGCCGGCTCCCGTGGTGGTCGCGCGTTCCAAACCCTGTGCAGGGTTCGCCAGTTTTATCTGGGCACCTGTGATAGCGGCTCCCGTCTTGTCGGTAACGACCCCATGTAGAGAGGTCGTGCCTGTTTGCGATAGCGTTATGCCTCCGCACAGAGCGACCCCCAATCCCAACTGAAATACCTTACGCAAAATACGAGTCCACTTCATGTACTGCTCCTTTCGCGCACCGGTATGAAATTGTTTGGGCTACAGGCAGGAACACTCTGAGGAAGAAACGCTGACGGGAAAGTGTGAAGGAAAACCCCACTCGCCGTAGGACACTTTTCAACTACCCCAGGTACCTCGTCCCACCACCACTCTCCGTCAAGTGAGATAGTTTTTAGGACAGATATGCCCGCTATGTCAAGAATTGTTATTTCGATTTAATAAGTTCGTTTTGATGATTTTGGATTACAACTTCTTGATTCAGAAATTACCTAAACGCAAGAGCTTTGCGTCGGTAATCGCCTTAATTTCGCGAATCGGTTCCAAAATCGAGGCGGGCACTTCCCCGTCCAGCCTTACAAGCGACACGGCTTCGGCCCCTCGCGAAGCATCGCGCCGACCCAATGCAAACGTCGCAATGTTAACACCCAACGTGCCCAATGTGCTCCCAACCATTCCAATTACGCCTGGCTCATCGCGATTCCGCAAAAAGAGGATTGTTCCCTCCAATTGCGCTTCGAGCGGAATGCCGTCAATCGCCAAAACGCGTGGCGAACCGTCATGCAACACGGTACCTTCGGCCGTAAAACCAATCGATCCGCTTTTTTCCGGCAACGCGGACACTTCGAGCGTGTTCGGGAATCCGTGCTCACGTCTCCGCGTCTCTTCCTCCACAGCCAGCCCGCGAGCCGCCGCCACCGCCGGTGCATTCACAACGTTCACCTTTTCATCCAAGACCGCATTCAGTACGCCCGCAAGAACTGCGCTGCGCAAAAGGTGTGTCCCAACTTCCGCGACTTCTCCCGCGTAGCGAATCCGAATTCGCCCTGGCCGCGTGTCCGCCGCCTGCGTAACCAGCGACCCCAATCTTTCCGCAAGCTCAAGATACGGCCTCACGCGTCTGTATTGGTCTGCAGAAAGAGCGGGCAGGTTCACTGCATTTCTGATGATTCCTTCCGCAAGATAATCTCGTATCTGCACCGCCACCTGCGTACCGACTTCCTCCTGCGCTTCTTGTGTCGACCCGGCAATGTGCGGGGTTCCCACCACATTCGGCAGCCCAATCAACGGCGAGTTCTTCGGAGGCTCTTCAACAAACACATCCAAGGCCGCTCCGCCTAGTCGTCCGCTCTTCAGTGCTTCTGCCAGATCGGCTTCGTTGATCAACTCTCCGCGCGCCGCATTCACAATCCGCGCGCCTTTTTTCATCTTTGCAATCGACGCCGTATTGATCATGTTCGTGGTCGCCGGGCTCAAGGCTGTGTGCAACGAAATGAAATCGCTCTCCGCATAGAGCCTGTCCAGCGGCACAAGTTCAACTTGCAGTTCCTTCGCCGCGGATTCACTGATATACGGGTCATACGCAAGGACACGCATATCGAACGCTTCCGCACGCGAAGCTACTTCACTCCCGATTCTTCCCAATCCGATCAAACCCAGCGTCTTGCCGCGAACTTCTGTTCCCGATGATGACTTCTCCCATCGCCCTTCCCGAAGTGCCGCATCCAGTTTTGGCACCTGCCGCGCCAGCGCCAAAAGCAATGCGAAAGTATGTTCCGCTACGCTAACCGCGTTCCCGCCGGGTGTACTCATCACCAGCACGCCGCGCCGCGTCGCTTCCTGCAAGTCAATGTTGTCCACGCCCACACCCGCGCGGCCCACCGCGCGCAACCTCGGCGCTTTCGCCAGCAAATCCGCGGTCACCCTGGTCGCGCTGCGCACAATTAACGCGTCCGCGTCCGCCAGTTCCGGTCCAATCGTGTCTTTCGTCGTAACAACGACACTCAGCCCCGGCGTTTTCTTAAGGAGTTCCACTCCCCGCTCGCTAATTTTGTCCGCAACAATGACTTTCATGAGTCCCCTTCGATTTTCTGGCTGCAAGCCGCCCCGTACACGGGCGGTCCCGCGCTTCTACTTGAAACTAACCAAATTAAAGGCCCACAAGCGGAGTGTCAAATTAGAAGAAGAAATACCCCAGCCCTTGCTCTGTTATAGTTTCAGCAGGAGAGCTCCATCGATGAGTCTCAGCGAGACGATCCAGAAAGATATTGTCGCGGCAATGAAGGCCAAGGAAGAAATGAAGCTAGGCGTCCTCCGCATGGTCAAAGCGGCAATTCAACTTAAAGAAGTCGAAAAACTGCGCAAGCTTGACGACCAGGAATCCATTCAGCTGCTGCAGACTCTCGTGAAGCAGCGCAAGGAATCCATCGACCAGTTCGCCAAAGGCGGCCGGCAGGATCTCGTTGACAAAGAACAGAAAGAACTCGCTCTCCTGGAAGTCTACCTTCCTGCTGGTGCGTCGCAACAGGAGATGGACGCCGCTGTCTCCAAAGCCATCGCCGAAACAGGAGCAAACTCCATCAAGCAGATGGGCGCGGTCGTCAAAGCGGCGAAGACAGCGCTCGAGGGGAAAACAGTCGACGGCAAAGCGCTTAGCGATCTAGTCCGGGATCGTCTTTCAAAATTAGGCTGAAGAAATCTCTCGCCCCGTGGCCCCAGCTTCAACTCAAACCGACCGCAACGCGCTCGCCCTGGCCGTTCTGCGTATCTGCGTCGGTATTCTCTTCCTCATTTTTGCCGAATACAAAGTCTTCGGCTTCCAGTTCACACTGCACGGCGGCTTTCAATATTGGATCAGCCACTTCATTGAAGATGGCGCTTATCCGTTCATGAAGCCCATCCTCAAAAATTTTGTTCTGGCGCACGCAAAGCCAATAGCTTTTCTCGTTGCTTACGGGGAACTCGCTATCGGTCTCTCACTCGTCTCCGGAATTCTCGTGCGCTTCGCCAGCTTCTTCGGCCTCATCTTCATGCTGAGTCTTTTGTTTTCGACAAACTACCCCGGCTCATCTGCACCGCTCTGGCAATACTTCGGCGCTTCCCTCGATCACTCCGTCCTGGCTCTTTGCTTTCTTACATTTTCAATCGGCCGCTCGGACGCAGCGCTCTCTCTTAACAACTATTTCGAAAAAAGAGCGATGCCTGAATCTTAGAGGGCCAAAATCAAGATTTTGGCTTCAACACAGCCGTGCTGCGCTCGTCGCTGGCAATCATTCGGTAGAGTTTCTTGAGCTCGTCCAGTTTTTCCGTAGGGACAATCAGTTCTTTAATTTCGAACGTGCGCGTGTAGAGCAGAACATCATTTTTCTTCTCTGTTTTGCTATGGTAGCTCGCAAAGCTGTAGTCCACGTCCACAGGCGGCGGCAAATCATCAACCTCATAGCCGGCAGGTAAAGTAATCTCGAACGAATCGACGTCTTTTTCGGGCCCGTTAAAAATTACAGGGAATTTCCTCGGTTCTTTTTCTTCCATCAAACCGTTCGAACGCACCCCTAGCACGCGTGGCCGGACCATCAGCAAATTTCCCGCCGGTTTGGCATAGGCCGTGGCCGCCAGATTGAAAACATAGCCAAAAGGAAGATCGGTCGCATCGAGATTCAACATCTGCGCGCTGGTGATGTCGAACATTCCGATGGAGTGTGCGACTTCCTGTTCGATACGCTTCACGCGGTCTTTGCTGCTTTGGACGGAGATTTGCTCGTAGCGTTCGTAAGTCGCAAAATCACCCTTGCGCATAACGTTCATTTGCCCGCGGAGCGTACCGTTCGCATCGAGCGTCAAGTGCCCAATGTGGCTTATTCCGTTACTGGCAGCGGGGAGTTGCGGCGTCAAGATTAGTTCACCTCCATCCGGCGTAACCAGGAATGCATAGCTCGTCTGTAGTTCCCCACTTAAGTTTCCTATGGGAGTTTTTTCGTCCGTGGGGTCAAAGATCAAAAGTCTTCCAAGTTTCGGATGATTCAAAACCGCCATGTATCTAGTGTCCTGAACCTGATCCGGCAGCTTGATCGCGAGGATGGCGTGATCGAATATCCTCATCGGAGGCGTTTCAGGTCCGACTGCTCCGCGCTCAGTGTTGATAAATACATAATACGAATCGATATCCGCGAGCTTAAGCATCGTGCTTAGCAGCGTCGCCTTATCCTTGCAGTCCCCATACTTGTGTGCGAAAACATCAGAAGCGGCATGAGGTTGCCAGCCTCCTATGCCGAGCTCAATCGCCACATACCGGATATCTTTCTGCAGGAATTTTGAAATCGCCTGCAACTTCTTTTGCGTCGTGTCCTGCCCAACCGTAAGTTCCGCAAATTTCTGACGAATTTCTGGCGTGGCTTCGCGCCTTCCGTTGGCAAGATCTCTCTGCCACTTTCCCATGTCGTCCCAGGTCAAGAAACTATTGCGGCGTGTCGCGCCCGGCCCAAGAAATGCGACCACCATTCGACCAGCGAGTCCACTGAACGGCGGCATATGCTTCTCTACCCGGATTGCCGGCACATCGCTCACAACCCATTGCCACTGATTGCCACCTTTGTCGTTCGGTTCCACTTTTGCATGATTTAGCCATACCGCCGAATACTCCCAGCCCGGCGGCATTTGAAGTGAGTACCTGGCTTCCTTGACCGGAATCGTTTCCTGAAAATTCCATTCGTCTTCCAGCACAAAAGGACGCGCCTGATATTCAATCTCATACCCAACAACGCTGCCCGGTTCACCGCCCGGAATTTCTAACATCTTTAGCTTCGCGTCCGACGCTAGTTCCCAGCCCGCCGCACCCGACCTCTCCACTGCATCCTTATCTTTGACCTCATAGTCTTTTCCCTGCTTTGGGATGCACCAACCATGCATGCTTCCAACTCTTTGTTCACTATTCATATAGGCATGAGCGACGGCGTATCTACGACCTTCTGGGCGCAAAATCTTATATACCCTGCGCGCGTATCCCTTCATTTTTCCGTCCGGAGTAACCGTTGCCGCATCCTCTGCATAGAGCAGCACCGCGTCCGTTTTTTCGTCGTACGCAGGTAAGGGAGCACTCGCTGCGGCATGCATCCACGCAGGCGCATCGGCTTTTGCCGACAAAGGTGCAAACGCAACTAAAACTGCAGCAACTGCAGATGGGAAAAACACATTTCGAAATGCATTCATAGGATCCTCAGTTGCTCGCCGCGGCAGCCGATGGCTGTAACACCACCTGCTGTTCATCCTGCGTTTTCACAAATTGGAAAAATCCGCGCAAGACGGAATAGTTTTCCTTGCCAACTAGGAACAAATCCTCCCGAAGCATTCTTTGCACTTGCACTGTCGTGTCTGTTTTCTCTGCTTTCATGGAATACTCGGCGCCTTTTAAGTCGCGATCGACGGCAGCGGGTACACTCTCCGCCTTCCACCCGTCCGGCAAGTGAATGCTCACGTCATCGGTAGCTTTGTATGGAAAATGAAAATAAATTGGCCAAGTCCGATTGGCGTGTTCAAACATATGTTTTTCGTTTGCTGAAAAAAACGAAGTCGGCAACATGAGCCGTTTTCCTGCTGGCGATGCCCATCCGGGAATCTTCACCTTGAATTCTGCGACCACGGGGTTTTCGGAACTGTTCCAGTCCGGTCCCTTGGTCAGTTCCACCTCGCTTCCCGCGGGAATCGTATCCTTCACCCCTTCTTCCAGGAATTTCTTGCGTTCGGTATCGTCCTGATTGCGCTCTTCCAGTCTGCGCCATTGACCTTCCAATCCACTGTATGTCGCGGTGACCGTTCCCTCAAGATCGCCTTCCGGTGTTAGTTTGAAATCTGCTTTTCTTTCAATTCTTGAGTCCGAACTCGGTGGGAGAGGCGTTTCAATCCAGCTTCCGCCTTCTTTGTCCAATTTCATACCAATGGTGCCGGTTTCCACCCACGGCAACATGCCGAAGGGCGTAAACGCGGCGCCTGGGTCGAAATAACGGTCTTGCCCGCTCACCTTCACGACGACGATGTTGTCCGAAAGTTCGCGGCCATCCGTACGCTCTTTGCGAAAGAAATATTCGTTTCGCTGGGCCACAAAGCACGGATAGGCTTCGAACCCCGCTGCACGCACCAGTCCTAAATAGAGCCAGGTGAGTTGCCATCCGTAACCGAATTGATTCTTCCAGAGTTCTTCGACGTTTCCAGGTTCTTTCAGATTTTCTTGTTTGATCTGCTCGGAGGACATACGCGGCAAATAACTGAGGTTCTTGATCTGTTGCACTCGGTCGTAAATCTTGCGTAGTTTTACTTCAGGGGCATCACCAGGAGCCACGATCCCGTTCACCGCCTCTTCCATCGCTTTGCGTTTATCTACGAAACCCTCTGCTTTGCCGTTCGTTTTTTTCCCCCACTGTTTCCAATACTTATCGACATTCGGCTCGAACGGTTCGTCGCGATAAATGAAAACCACACGGAATTTGAGTTCATTTTCGGGAGGCATGTGGTCTTCCGGAAGGAACGCCGGAATGTTGATGGAGGTCATATGGACTATGCCATCCGGACCTTGCTTCGGTTGCTCCGTCCCCACTGGCAAACCGGCAGGCCAGCTCCACTGCACATTCCAGGGGTAGTAAGCATAAGGCTTCAAGGAAAAAACGGCTTTCTTGGTAAACAGCTCCTCGCTGATAAGCCAGTACGACCGGAAGATGTAGTTATCTTCGAGATCTATGTTGTAGTGGTATTCGACGATGCTGCCCGGCTGTACGTCCGGCAGCGTAAATTTCTTGGCAAGGTATTTTTCGCCCTTTGTCTTCTCGACGACCTCCTCGTAGACCTTGCCGTCAAAATTAGAGATGGTTCCATCTGGTTTGATTGTGCGCGCACGAATGGTGCTGATGGATGTTCTTTGCTTGAGAAATGGAATCTCGACGTTGGCGTACTTGCGGCCCTCTTCTGTGAAGATTTTGATGCGTATGTAGTTGTATTCGGACGCGCCCCGCCCTCTCTGCACACCCGCGTCGTTGCGATCCACTTGCTTATACAGGATCACCGCCGGGGCACCGGGAGCTTCTGGCAAGCCCGTCATCTTCAAGTCTTCTGGAGTGATGGGTTGCCATTCATCCGCCCGCACCGGCAACACACCAGCCAAAGTCGTCGCCATTACCCCCAATAAAACTAACGACACCACTCGACCACGTCGCATCAACATGAGGCTTCTCCTTGGAAGCAGATGCAATTCTTTTTCCTGTGCAGCTTCGTGGATTTGGACCCGGAGTCTTGCTTTACGGTAGGACTTGCCAGGGCCTGGTCCACGGCTGCCAACCTTTTCCGATTTATTTATTGCCAAACTACAGGCAGGTCACTCCCCTGTCAAGAGCACCGTATGGAACGCGGCAACACTGGCCTTTTAGCCACCGGGCTGCGTTTGTACGGGCTGTAAGACTATCTGTTGTTCGTCTCGCGTTCTCACCGTTTGAAAGAAGCCTCGCAGTGACGGATAGAACTTTTGCTCCATCAGCACAAAGTTAATCGCCAATTCCCTTTTTATGTGTAGTGTGTTGCCAACACGCAACATCGAGTAGCTGTACTTGGCGGCTTTCAAATCCACCATTTGTGGATTGGGAACGGCTACGACCTGCCATCCATCCGGCACTGTGACATTGACCTCATCGACTTTGTCCCAGGGATGTTCAAAATAGATCGCTTGGTGACGGTCCGCATGTTCGAATACGTGCTTCTCTGCGTTTCCGAAAAGCCCAACGGGAAGCAGTAAGCGTTTGGAGCTTGCAATGGCCCACCCCGGTACCTTCATATGAAATTCCGTCGTCATCGTCGGAGACGAGGTTTTCCAATCCGGTGGCGTTGTGAGCTGCACTTCGCTGCCCGCCGGAATATATTCCTTCACCTGATCTTCAAGGGTCTTCCTGCGCGCTTCTTCATCTTGCACTGCTCCGTCGATCCTCCGCGCAAACGCTTCCTGCCCGCTGTACGTTATGGTCAGCTTTCCTTCCAATGTGCCGTCTTCACTGAGCTTTAAATCTGCTTTCCGCAGAATCTGCGAAGCCTCTGCGGAACCTAGATCCGTTTGAAACCAGGTTCCTCCATCCTTGTCTAGCCTTAGAGCCGGGACTCCGGTCTCCTCCCACGGTAAAAGCCCAGCCGGTGCAAACTTTGCTCCGGGGTCAAGCAACATCTCTTTGGCTCCGACTTTCACCAGAATTCCCGTGAAATCCATCTCGCGAAGGTTTTCTCTTTCTTTCTTGAAGAAAAACCTCTTGCGGTTCGAAATCGCCACTGGTGATGCCTCGAACCCTGCCGCTCGCACCATTCCCATAAACAGCCAGTCAATCTCGTGTTTTGTCCCGGCGCCGCTTTTCCAGACATCTTCCGCGTTGCTGTTTGTTCGTATTCCGGCTCGTTGTTTTTCCTGCTCGGATAGGTATGTTCCATAAGTAAGATTCCGGATCTGCTGCACCCTGTCGTAGAGTTTCTGTACCTTCACTTCCGGAGTGTCTGAGTTCGATACAGTCTCTGCCGTGATTTGTGAAAGAAATACTGTTTTCCCGGCAAACCCTTCCGCTTCTCCGTACGCCTTCTTACCAAACTGCTTCCAAAACCGATCTGGGTCTTGCTCCTCCCGTCCCATGGAATAGATGAATTCCACTCTCTGTCTCACTTCATCCTCTGGAGGCATACTGTCTTCCTCTTCAAATGCCGGAACGTTCTTCACCTCCATGCGCACGATTCCCCTCATATCCGCTGCTGGCGGCTTTGTTCCGTTGGGCAAACCCGCAGGATAGTCCCATCGCACTGCAAGTCCGTGCTCCACGTACGGCTCCATTGTGAATCTTGCAACCTTCGTAAAAAGGCGGTCGCTCAAAATCCACAGTGCGTTGTAAAAGTACCGGTCGCGAAAATCCACGTAGTATTGATATTCGATGATGCTCCCTACTTGAACGTCGGGCAGTGTGAACGCCTTTGCCAGGTACTTGCGCCCGGCAGTTTTCACGATGGTTTTCTCGTAGACCTTTCCATCGAAATTGACGATGGATCCGTCTGTATGAACGGACCGTCCGCGAACGCTGCTGACATCCTGGTTTCCTCCGACAATCGGAATATCCACATTCGCGTACTTTCGGCCCTCTTCCGTCAGAACTTTGATCCGCACGTAATTGAATTCTTTCGAACCGTAAAGCTTGTCCGCACGGTCCACTTGCCTGTAAAGAATCACCGCGGGCGCTCCCGGTGCTTCCGGCAAATCGGTCATCTTCAACTCTTCCGCAGAAATCGGCAGCCAGTCGTCCCCGCTCGCTTCACGAGGCGCAAGAATCGCGCTACTCACCATCAGTGTCGTCGTTAAAAAAACACTCGCACAAAAGCGTTTCAGCATCGAGTTTTCCTTGGATGATTCGCGCAACAGTTCTGATCTATGAATCGAATTCCCCGAGAAATTACAGATGAGTTAATCTACTGTCAAGAGTTCACCGGCACGGCAGCGGGTCAGTTTGAATTTTTTTGGATCGTGACGCAATAAGGCTAAATTCAAACTGACCCACTGCTCCGGCCTGAGGAGCTGGTCGCCCGCGCCGAAATCCCATCAGGATTCTCTTCCCCATCGCCCTTCCCTGCGGCATAATCCCCGCGCACCTTTCCAGCACATTCTCGCCGCACCGCGAGGGAGGACGATGTGAACAACCGCCCCTGGAGTTCAACCGCGCCCCCAGGAGAATTTCGCACTTACATCGCTCCCGAAGAATCGCTCGCAGAATTTACAGTCCGCGCCGTCGTCCTCGGCGCGCTCTTCGGTCTCCTCTTTGGAGCCGTCACCGTCTACGTCGGCCTTCGCGCCGGTCTCACCGTCTCCGCCTCCATTCCCATTTCCGTTCTTTCCATCAGTATTCTTCGCGCGTTCGGCCGCTCCACCATTCTCGAAAACAACATCGTGCAAACAACCGGCTCCGCCGGCGAATCGCTCGCCGCAGGAGTGATGTTCACGATTCCTGCGCTCATCTTCCTGGGATTCGGCAGGGAATTTACTTTCTGGCGAATTTTCCCGCTCGCACTCCTCGGCGGATGGCTCGGCGTTCTCTTCATGGTTCCGTTGCGCCGCCAGCTCATCGTCAAAGAGCACGGCAATCTCTCCTTTCCGGAAGGCACCGCTTGCGCTGACGTTCTCGTCGCCGGTGAGCGTGGCGGCTCCTTCGCGGGACGCGTGTTCTGGGGCCTCGGCCTCGGCGGCGTCTACACTTTTCTAATGAACACGGTCCAGGCTTGGACAGGTCAGCCTGAAGCTCGCCCCAGCTGGTTTCCTGGTGCTTCTTTCCGCGCGGCCATCACTTCGGAATATCTCGGAGTCGGCTACATCATCGGCCCGCGTGTCTCAGGAATTCTCTTCGCGGGCGGCATCATCTCCTGGCTCGTCATCATGCCCGCCATCAAGTTCTACGGCCAGCTCGCCAACGGCGTACCCATCTATCCCTCTACAGTTCCCATTCCGCAAATGACTCCCGATCAAATCTGGGGCACGTACATTCGCCCCATGGGAGCAGGCGCCGTTGCTGCAGCAGGACTCATCACCCTTCTCCGCACCATGCCCACGATCATTTCCGCGTTGCGCGCCGGCCTCAAAGATGTCCGCGCGGAAGGCGCAGGACAAGCCACCTCCACAAGCCGCGGGGTCGAGGGGTTTGTACTTACAAACCCCTCGTCTAGAGTCGATCGAGAAGTTCCTATGCGCACGGTCGTCCTTGGCTCCATCGTCATCGTTGCCATGATTTGGGTCCTCCTTACCTTCCATCCAATCCCAGGCGCGGAAACGCATTGGTACCAAAATTTGTTCGCGGGAGTTTTCGTCGTCGTCTTCGGCTTCCTCTTCGTCACCGTCGCCGGACGAATCAGCGGTCTTCTCGGCAACTCCTCCAATCCGATCAGCGGCATGAGTATCGCTACGCTTATGGCCACGTGCGCCATCTTTTTCGCCGCCGGTTGGACCGCGTCGAACTATCAAGTCCTTGCGCTGATGATCGGCGGAATTGTCTGCATTGCCGCCGCGATCGCCGGTGCCACGTCGCAGGATCTGAAAACCGGCTATCTTGTGGGCGCGACTCCCTACTGGCAACAGATGGGCCTGCTCATCGGCGTCACCATTTCCACCCTCGCCATCGGCACCACGCTCAACCTGATGAATCAAGGCTTGCAAAAATACATCCCCACACAAATTCCTGTCGCCATCCAATCATTACCCGCCGGAGTAAAAATCGAGCAGGACACATTCGCCTATCAGGGAAAGTCCTACATTCTCCTCAACTCGCTCGGCTCTCACGAAGTTCCCGACGGCGAATATCTTTTTGATCGCAAATCACAGCAAATCGAATATCAGTGGGCACAAGGCATTGGCAGTGATAAAGCTCCCGCTCCACAGGCGCGCCTCATGGCCACTGTCATCAGCGGCATCTTGAATCAACGCCTTCCCTGGCGTCTCGTTTTAATGGGAGTCGCTCTCGTCATCGCAGTAGAAATTCTCGGCGTCCGTTCTTTAGCCTTTGCTACAGGTTCCTATCTTCCACTCGGCACCACTGCCGCGATGTTTATCGGAGGTTTGATCCGCGTCCTCGTCGAAGCCACCACCAAGAAAAAAGACGAAAGCGAAGCCAGCCCCGGCGCTCTCTACTCCAGCGGACTCATCGCCGCCGGAGGTGTCTTCGGCCTCCTCGGCATCGTTATCAATCTTTTTCAAGACCCCGAAATCTCCACACGAGTCCCCGCTTGGGTCACAACGGTTCTGCATCTTCCCTGGCGGCCGGATCTTTTTTCCTTCGGTCCGAGGTTTTGGCCCACGGTGGCAAACAGCAATCTCTTCGGAATCTTCATGTTCGCCATTCTCGGCGCATCACTCTTCTACTTCGCGCGCAAAAAACTCGACTAGCCCTCACGGGACTAAACGGGATAAGTGCTGTCGTTCATCTCGGCTCTCCAAATAACTCGCCGTGCTCAGCTCTTACCCGCTGGTCGCAGTTCGGCATCGGTCTTATATCCGTTCAATACGCCGCGCATCAGGTCCGCGTATTCGCGCTCAAGGAAGTATTTGCGGAAGAGGAAGCGGCCAAATGCTCCAAGGTTGCCCGGGAAGTTGTGTTCCTTGAGCTTGAACGAGTAAGTCCAAATGATGTGCGTGCGCCCGTCGCCCATATCGGAGTAGTGAAAATCGCCAACACCGTACTCGATGGGGCGAGCCTTTTCTGTCGTGTAATTCCACACAATATAGCGGAATCGCGATGAATTTTGGCCGCGCTCGCTCTGCAGCACTTCTTCCTCCAGCGTGGAACCGTCGGTGAGGCACGTGAGCCGGCGCGAGCCTGGTGCGCCAAATTCTCCTTTCGTAAGCATGTAGTCGCCGGAAACAATCGGGAGAGAACCTGTTTTTTGAAAAGTGTCCTTGAGCGGTTTATCTACGGCACTTAGCACTACAGAGAGTGCTCGGCCAATAGTGATTTCCTCCGTATGCGTCACAAGCTCCTCAGCGCCGCCGATAACCGGGTGAGGCGTGTCTATGAAACCCAGCGCGGGGGCGCACGTCTGCGCGGACAGGCCGGCGGAGAAAAGAACCAACAGAATGGCTGCGAAAAAGCAAAAACGGTCGAGATGTAGATTGAACATATTACGCTCCTCGGATATTCCGATAATCGTAATATATCGCGGTGAACACAGGCGGTCAAGTCTTCCTTATCAAGGACATGCGGGCATGCGATGGATTATCATGTGGCCAATGAAACGAACTCCTTTGCGCGCCGCGTCCGTGAACGAACGTCAAGCCGTGGCGCTGCACGAAGCCGTGGACAAAATCATGCGACGGTTCAAGCTCGAGCCAGGCATGCTCGTCGGCAGCGCATACAGCGATCTGCACGTGAACGATGTGAGCTTGCTCGCGGTTCTCGCCGAGACTGGAGATTGGAACATTCGGAAAATCACGCGGACGCTCAATGCCCCATTCTCGACGATCTCTTCCGCTCTTGACCGGCTCGAGGCAAGAAAATTGGTCGCCCGCCGCCGGCGGCCCGGGGACCGCCGTGTCGTATACATCGAACTCACATCGGCAGGAATTCGACTGGCCAAGAAACTACGCTCTACCCAGATCGAAACTTGCCGCTCAATGCTCGCGGGACTCTCCGTGCAAGACCGCGATGAATTCATTCATCTCGTTGCCCGGGTGGCCGGAAGCTGAATATATTCCTAACTAAGAGCTTTTTGCTCATCGAGTGATGAACGCTAGCAGGTCCGCATTGAGACGATCCGTGTGCGTGAACATCAGGCCGTGCGGCGCTCCTTCATACACCTTGAACTGACTACCCGGAATCAGTTGCGCGGTTCTGCGTCCTCGTTGTTCGATTGGTTCGGAGACATCGGCGTCTCCGTGAATGATCAGCGTCGGTACGGTGATGGCCGCTAACTCCGTGCGAAAATCTGTCTCCATGCCTGCGCGATTGCAATCAATCAGCGCTTTCAGCGAGGCTTGCAGACACATTCTCACCACCCATTGCATCATCTCCGGCGAAGTCTCCGGCACGAAGAATGGCCGGGCATTCTCACCTAGCCACTTCGGAAAATCCTTGGTCCACGATGCCCTGAGTTTCTCAAAGATGGCTTTGTCGGTGCCGTCTGGATTGTCAGGCGTCTTTAAGGCGAAAGGCGTTGCCGTACTGATGAGGACGGCGCGGGCGACACGGCTGGAGCCATGTCGCGACAGGTAGCGAACGACCTCGCCGCAGCCCATCGAGTGGGCCACTAATGTCACCTCGCGAAGATCCAGTTGCTCAATCAACGACGCCAGATCGTCCGCAAGCGTGTCGTAATCGTAGCCATAGCCTGGTTGACTGGAGCGGCCATGACCGCGCTGATCGTAGGCGATACAACGCAAACCCTGTCCTGATAAATGAATCATCTGGTACTGCCACATATCGGAGTTGAGCGCCCAACTGTGGACGAAGACCACCGGCTTGCCAGCTCCCCAGTCCTTACAAAACAGCGTTGCGTGATCGCGTGTTTCGAGAAATGGCCTGGACAGAAGATTGCTCTTCGCGTCTGCGCTCTTCGTGCCATTGGCCCAGATAGCGTCCGAGTCAGTAGCCAATAACGCGGCGCCTGCGGTCGCAGAAATAGCCGATGTAAGTAGATTTCTTCGATTCATGATTTTCTCCTTTGGCGAAAACTCTTGTTGCATGTTCTTGATAACCGATGCCTGGAAGCGAGTCGATAACCTGGGACGTAATGTTTGCGGCGTTTTCTGTGGATCGAAAATATAGTCAGGAAATGAGATCAAGAGAGGTCAATCGGAAAGATAGATATTAAATTTTTCGGAGGGCTTCGGCAGTGGCGGAGTTGGCCGGGAAAAAAGTTTCGAGTGCGAGTTCGGAGAGCGTGATGTCTACTGGCGTACCAAAAACGGTGGTGGTGCTGATAAAGGCGAGAACACCCGATTCGGTGATCAGTTCGAAAGGAACGACTACGCCCGCATAGTCGCGATTCGCAGCAGGTGAACCGGCGGACTTGCGTTCGCTGGGAACGGGATACGCGCGTAGCTCGTTCATAAGCTCGACGAGAACCGGGTCGGCGGTGATCTCGATCTGTTGATGCAAACGCGCGAGTAAATGCGAGCGCCATTCCGCCAGATTTTCGATCCGCGGAGCAAGGCCACCGGGATGCAAGCTTAGGCGAAGCACGTTGACCGGAGGTTGCAGCAACGCAGGATCTGCGCCGGCGAGAAGTGGAGCCACGGTGCGATTCGAGGCTACTAGCATCCAATGGCGATCGATGGCCAGCGCCGGATACGGCTCGTGCCCCGTAAGCACCAAATCAACAGCTTTGCGAGCATTCTCCAGCGCTGGCTCAGTAAGCCTGTGTTCTGGAAAAATCGGAGCATAACCCGCCGCAACCAGGAGAACGTTGCGTTCACGCAAGGGCACATCAAGTTGAGCCGCAAGGTGAAGAACCATCTCGCGGCTTGGCTGCGAACGGCCGTTTTCCAGAAAACTCAAGTGTCGCGTGGAAATTTCTGCGTCGCAGGAGAGGTGAAGCTGGCTCAAACGGCGGCGCTGTCGCCACTCGCGAAGAAGTTCACCGACAGGTCGTGTGGAAGCCATCACGAAGCGACCATAGCATGGGCGCGAAAAGCAGACCATTACGTCCGAGGTAATCGCCAGAGTCAATCGCCAGAGTCAATCGCCAGAGTCGATCAATCGTTCTCTCGTACCGTCGTCCCCTCGCCCATTTTGCGTAAGGGCACGATATCGAAGATTCGGGGCAGCAGCCGGAATATCGTGCCCTTCTTCGCTAGACAATCCTCTGACTTGCCTCGCAACGATCCACTCGGCTGGGCGCCCCAGGTTCGCTTCCCAAAACCTGGGTCTTGCGCCGCGCCAGCTATAATTGCGCACGCGGGTGGCTGTCACCTCTGGCTTGTGACCGTCCGCAGTTTGTTCAAGGACCGCTATGAACACCAGGAAGATCGCGATCCGCGCAGTGCTGGTTCTCATTGGCCTGCCCATTGTGCTGGTCTTGTTGGCTTTCGGATTTTTCTACTCCGTTTTCTACTTTCCGAATTGGACCAGCGCCACCTCGGCCACCATCGTTTCCTCCGGCCAAAAGCGAGAGTACCTGCTGTACGTCCCAAAGAGCTACGACCGCACGAAACCGGCCCCGCTTGTCATTACCCTTCACACGTCGATGTCATGGGACAGCTCCGCAATGGCCATCAGCCAATGGAATCAGGTGGCCGACGAGAACGGGTTCATCGTCGTCTATCCCGAGGGAACCGGTCTCGGTCCCAAGTCATGGGAAATGGCAGGAAGCGAAACACCATCGCGTATGCCCGATGTCATTTTTATCTCGCAGTTGATCGACAAGCTGGAAGCGTCCTACAACATCGACAAGACGCGGATCTACGCAAACGGAATGTCGAACGGCGGAGGAATGGCGTTCGTGTTGTCTTGCACGATGTCGGATCGAATCGCGGCGGTCGGGATGGTTTCGGCTGGGCTCGACCCGGGGTGGAGTTGGTGCGCAGACCATCGACCGGTGCCGGTGATTGCCTTTCACGGAACCGCCGATCCTGTCTGTCCGTACAACGGCGGCTCGTCGAAACTCGCCGGCGGCACATTTCCCAGTGTTCCCGGCTTTATGGCGAATTGGTCTCGGCGAAACCAGTGCGGACAGAATCCGATCGAATCTGCGGCCGCTGCGGATGTTACGCGCCTCGAATACACGGACTGCGCAGACGATGCCGGCGTCGTGCTCTACACGGTCAAGGGAGAAGGCCACCAGTGGCCTGGCGGTAAACGAGTAGCGGCGGAATGGATGGTCGGACGGTATAGCCGCAGCATCGACGCGACGAGGCAGATGTGGGCGTTCTTTCGCGAACATCAACTTGCGAAGAAGTAATCTCGGCGAGCATTACGTCGAGCGGCAAGCGCCGAGAGACGGCGCGCGTGCCCACGTTCGCTCCCAAGAACCTGGGCCTCATTTTTGAATTTCCTCCCCACTCGCGAAAACCGCCTCGGTTCTACCCAATTGTTTCTCCGTCCTGCGGCGAAACATGTTTGAGTCCCTTGTAGGGCCCGCTTTCCGAAGCGGGCCGCTCAGACCCAAAAACCGCAGCAGGCAACCGAGCAATAAAAAAGTCCCCCAATTCTTTCTCCCGGGCGCTCCAGGTCAGTTTGAAATTTCTTGGATCGTGACACAAGAAGTCGAACTTAGTTGCTGTACCAATTGGGCGGCCGGTCTGGTTTTTGAGCGGCTGGCCAATTGGTACAGCAACTAAGGAGGCGACTGCCCGCGTTCGCTCCCCAGAACCTGGACTCGCAGAAAGAAGAACGGCCCACCTCTTGTTGAAATCGCAAAAGCTAGGCCACCCAAGAAGCCGATTTTTGAGGTGCGCCGAATTCCGATTCCAAGACGTATTTCGCCAGTCATCTCAGTCAAAAGCAAATCACGACGATGATTCTGCCTATGTTAGGCTGCTCGCAGATTGCCTGTGACTCGAACTCCTGACATCGCTTATGTATCTGCGCCCGTCGTCAAATGGGCACGAGAACGGGCCGGTTTTTCCGAGGAAGAACTCGCAAGCCAGCTTGCAAATGTAAAGCCTTCAAATGTCGTGGCATGGGAAAGGGGCGATTCATCGCCGACGTTTTCCCAAGCCGAAAAGTTGTCGGAAAAACTACGCGTGCCGTTCGCAATCCTGTTCATGGACAAACCGCCTGAAATTAAACTTCCAATTCCCGATCTCCGCACGGTTTCGAGCGTAAAACAAAAGCCAAGCCTGGAATTCTTTGACGTCGTTTGCGACGCATTACTGCGTCAACGGTGGTACCGAGAATTTCAGGAGCAACGAGAAGCTGACAAATTGCCGTTCGTCGGAAGTTTCCGCGCTGGTGACAATGTTGCTGCTGTTGCAGCAGATATGGCCGACAAGCTCGAAATTAACGAGGAACTGCGACGTGAGTGCAGCACATGGCAGAACTTTTTTGTTTCTTTCGTTCAACGCGCGGAACATCTCGGCGTTTTGATCATGCGCAGTGGTGTTGTACGACACAACCCCACGCGCACGCTGGCGGTCGAGGAATTTCGAGGGTTTGCAATCAGCGACGACCTGGCACCTCTTGTGTTCGTCAACAGCCGTGACGCCAAGGCCGCACAGATTTTCACGCTTGCCCACGAATTAGCTCATATCTGGATAGGTGCCAGCGGGATTTCAAACCCAAAGCCGAAGTCCAGGCCAACCGAAAAGTACGCGGAGATTGAACGGTTCTGCAATCAAGTTGCCGCACAGCTACTAATTCCCGCTGATAGCTTTGAGAAATGGTGGACAGATCAAAAGAACGTCACGGAAAACGTTCGTGCCATAGCGACACACTTCAGAGTGAGTACGATTGTCGCTCTCAAAAGGAGTTTTGACCTAGAGAAGATAAGTTTTCCCCTATTCTCCAAGCTGCTCGACGACGAGTATAAGAAATTCGAAAAGCTGAAAAAGGAGGACGAAGAAGGCGGCGGTAACTTTTGGGCGTCGTTCAATGCGAGGAACAGCCCAACTTTTGTAAGCGCGATCTTGACTTCTGTCCGCCAAGACAAGCTTACCTATCGTGATGCTGGGGGGCTTCTCGGCATTAGAGTAGAAACACTGCTGAAGCATCCGGCGATTCGGCAGACGAGCAGGTAATCGTGATGCCGCGTTACTGGCTCGACTCGAACGTCCTGATTGAAGCTCACCGCAGAGCATATCCAATGAGCATTGCGACATCGTTCTGGACATGGTTGGCGGGACAGGTTCAGCAAGGCTATGTAGTGGCTCCACGGCGCGTGTACCAAGAGATTGCGGAAGTTGAAAATCATAAAGATGAATTGGCTCAATGGGTGAAAAATAGGCGCGACAAAGGGTTATGTATTGCACCCTCTAAAGCCGTTCAAAAGCGCGTTGGCGAGATAGAGGTGAATGTCTTCCAAGTTTACGAGGAAGCGGAAGCTTGGGACTTTTCGAGAGGTGCTGACCCTTGGGTGATTGCTCACGCACTCGAAGATGCCGGAGTGGTAGTAACGAAAGAATCTGACTTGCGCCCCGAAGCGAAAAAAGTTCGTATTCCTGACGTTTGTAAAATCTTCGACGTAAAATGCGTTGACACTTTAGAAATGATGAAACTCTTGAAGGCGAAATTTTGAAGCGGCTAGAAGCGAAACGTACTTGACACGTTTCGAAGAGCGAATGCTAGGATTGCTCAGGAGGGATGAAATGTACGGACCTGTCCAAAGTAAGCGTGACGAATACAAAAGAATAATCCTTCGAATTGCGGAGGCAATACGCAAGTGGACGAGCGAAAATCTGGACAGCACAGAAACCCGACGCTTTGAGCTAACCAACGATGGGTTGGTTCTGAAAGTATTCATTCGGTCTATCAAAGCGAAAGAACGCCTTCAACGCTTGCAACAAGAAGCAATTCCATCGGGATTCGTACGCACGATACCTTGGCTGGAAGATAGCGGCGAATGGTCAATTTGGTTCGGCTTTTCTGAGCCTATGGAATCTCCGAACTACGTTCGAGTGAATCCAACTTGGAATTTCCCCAATCCTCTACGGTGAAAATATGAGCGATAGCCCAGGCTACGGATTTGTACCCTCTCCAAGTTCTCCAAAGAAGGAATTGCCAGAACCGCCGAAGGAAAGTCCCTCGGTCGTAAACAACCATTTCACGGTCGCTATAGACCCTCACGCAGTTTTGCTTGTCTTTCTGGTGGTGATACTCGTAATTGGTTTAATGCGGTTGAGTTCTGTCGGGTTGAAGTGAAAATACACTTTCGGGCAATCCGAAATAACCTATCCGAAAACTCCAGCGGACATTAAGCGAGACGCCTCAGCGGAACCCTAGTCCGCTGACTTTCTGTAGGTCTTCTCGAAGACTTTAGTCGCGAAAAAACGAGAGATCTTTCTTATAGATCCGCGCTAGCTGTTGAAGCTCGATGAAATCGACGCGCCTCTCACCCAACTCACACTTTGAAATGAAGGTGCGCGCCTTGCCCAGGCGAGTTGCTACTTCAACCTGGGTCAATCCCGCTTGTTTCCGAGCTTGTACGAGGCGACCGAGGAAGCCCCTGTAGGCCTTCTGGTATGCCTTGTCGTTGGCATTCACATAAGAAGGTATATTCAATTCTTGACGTATTCCCCAAAATAGGGAATCATTGAATTCCCTATTTTGGGGAATACAAGAGCCAAAAACTGCAGTTAGCGACCGGGCACGCGCTTAAAGCTGGAGACAGTCGCAAATTCGAAGTCCGCTGCCGCACCGGAGAAGCCGGTGCATTACTTTGTTCGGAATTGCTTTCGCGCGTACACAAGAAGGTACCAGATGGGTGAGTGGAAAACACAAATCAGCCTCCGAGTCCGCCAGGCGTTGCGCACCGAACTCGAAGAATTCGCGGCCCACGAAAAGCGCAAGCTCGGCAATGTCGGCGAAGTCCTTCTCGAATGGAGCTTCGATCAACTCAAAGCCGCAGGCTCCGTTGATCGCCTCTTGAAATACAAGATTCGCCCCCAAAGTGGACATTCGAGTGGTCCTTGTGAGCGCAATAGGGAATAACAAGAAACCTAGTCCGCTCATCAGCACGGGCACATAGAGGATCGGAATCGCGTATGCGGCGCCGACTGCCCAGCCGGCTCTTTTTACCCAACCAGAAACCGTTCCGGATCAAGCGGTACGTACTTTGCTCGCTGACGGCGCGACCGCCTTGGCTCGTAGCAGTATTCGGAACGCCAAGCCATGGCTTATGAGAAGAAGAGGCACGTAGGCCGCCAAGATGAAATAACCAGCGCCCAACAAGCCTGGGTTATCTGGGAGTGATATGCGGCCTCCCAGGTAAAAGGCGAAGAGCAGGTCGGCAGTTCCGAAGATATTGAAAATCCACGTCAGCGCTGTCCCCGTGTAGGTTCCGAGAGTAGCCAAGGCGAGCAAAGCCAGAATGGCTGTTATGAAATCACCGTAAGCCACTGGTTGAGCAAATGCTGCCGGCAACTCTGGAGAGACAACACCCGGCACCACAAATGCCAATCCGAGGAACCTGAACCCATGCAGCAGCAGGATGGGCTTCAGATTCTCGCCGCTGGGGCGTTCCCTTAGCGCTGGCCAAATATAGTGCCACGCTACTGCTCCCCAAACAGCCAAGCCGAACGCAGCACTGATTCCGAATAAAACTGGAGATGGCATGATCGATCCTTTCCGGTGCAATTCGCGCTACCACTTCTTGAAATGTGTCTAGCTCCTGAAATTTATTGGGTGGCAGGGTTCACTTATTGGTTGGGTTATCTCTCAGCAGTATCCCGAGCGGCAGGAGTGGCCCGACCGGAATGAACTGCTCGTCCACAAGGTTTTCTTTCGAGAGAGGCAGGCTTTCCATGAGGGCCTGAGCCTCCGCCACGTCCTTGCAGTTCAGCAGGAAGATGACGCCCTTGCCGTCGCCGCGCGTGAACCACTGCTGAATCTTGCCGTCGAGATACAGGGGAACGGTCGCACGAATTTCGGCGGGCATGATTTTCATCACTTGCTCGACCGTAACTCCCGGTTTTGGCGTAAGGATCGTCAGCACTCCCGTGATCTTGGGCTGCGGCGGTGTGGACTGGCCTTGCGCCATGGGCGCCAGGACCGTCACGAAACCCAGCAGCAGGTACAACATTTCAATCTTCATTGTTCAGCTCCTTTGATTCCTCGTGAAATCTTCATGTGTTGGTACCCTTTGGTACCAACACTCGTGATGGTACGATATGGTACCAGCTTCGTCAAGGAGAAAAGTGATGGCTACAACATCGATGTCAAAACGCCGCCAGAAAGGCAGCGACGAAACCGCCGTGCGCGAGCGCATCCTTAAAGCCGCCTTTGCGGCGTTCACGAAGAGCGGCTTCGCAACGACCAGCACGCTTGAGATCGCGACGCGCGCGCGCGTCTCCAAGCGAGAGCTTTACGCGCTCGTTGGCAACAAACAGAAAATGCTGATCGCCTGCATCAGCGAGCGCGCCAAGCGATTTGGCGTGCCCGCTGACCTGCCCGTGCTGCGCGATCGCGACACCCTGGAGCAAGTGCTGGCTTCTTTCGGGACCAGGCTCGTCCGCGAGATAAGCGATCCCACGGTCATTGCGGTTTACCGGCTGGCGATCGCCGATGCGGTCCAGGCCCCCGAAGTGGCGCATGCGCTCGACTCTATAGGACGCGAGGCAAGCCGCGCCTCCTTGCGTGAAATCATGGCCCGGGCCCAGGCGTCCGGATTGCTCATAGGCCGTCCTGACGAACTTGCCGAGCAGTTCGCCGGGCTGCTCTGGGGCCTTTTGATGGTCAACCTGCTGCTCGGCGTCGCCGAGCGACCGAGCCCCCGCGAAATCGCGGGACGTGCCCGCGACGCCACAGCCGCCTTCCTGCAACTCCATCCGCCACCGAACAACGCGCCAGCCTGTTGACAACTACCTCATTGCAGAGAGGTCTCATCGGAAGGTGCGTGGCGCACTCGATATCTGGAAAAATCTCTCGGGTGTCCTGCCCTTTGCGCTTTGTATTTGCACGTTGCTTGCGTCCCGGACGAATCTGCGGGACAAAGGGTGGGCTCTCTTGTTCTGACGTTTCTTTTCGTTCGAACTAATTTCCACAGCTCATTCGAATTACCTAGTAAATATCTATTGACTCTGACAACATACTTCTGCTACTATCATATGTGCTTGGTTCGTCGCCCTTCTCTGGCCTAACGGCATTTCCCCATTCTCTCGGCCTCAAACAAAATCCTACTAACTCCTCTGCAATCAACACTTGCAGAACCGTATCAAAACAAAGGACTTTAAGTCGTTTATATTCCGCACTTACGCAAAACAGGGTAGGAGTAACCTCCGTATCCTTAACCAAAAACCCTCCCTCTTCCCCAGCTCTTTCACTCTCTCCTTCGCTTCGCCGCCTGCAAAATGCTAATCGCACTCCATTTTTCGCGCCGCTCGACCGTCGCAAATCCACCCCACTTGTAAGCGGCATTTCCGCACCGTACACTAATATTTCCCCGGCGTATTTCGCGCGGGCTCAAGATATGGCTACACGCCCTGGCGTCAAAAACTACCGCATCAGCTTCGATTTTTACGTCACGCCGGGTGTGAAGCTTCTCCTTATCGCCAATTTCGCCGTCTTCATCTTCGAAGCATTCACTCACTACTATCGAGGGACTGGAGGCTACGAATCGCTGATCAAGCTGTTCGGCCTCGTTCCTGCCGGAGTTTTTCCCGGCCTTCGCATCTGGCAGCCCTTCACCTATCTTTTTCTCCACGACGTCACGTACATCTGGCACATCCTGCTCAACATGCTCATGCTCTGGATGTTTGGCCGCGAAGTCGAACTCGTTTGGGGACGCGCGCGCTTTCTCCGCTACTACTTTCTTACTGGCGTCGGCGCTGGCCTTCTCAACGTCATCGTGAACAACTTTCCCCATCTCTGGGGCCGCGATTATTCGTACGTCCCCACCATCGGAGCATCAGGCGCAATCTTCGGCATCATGATCGCCTGTGCCGTTCTCTTCCCGGACCGCCGCGCCTATCTTTTTCCGATTCCGGTCGCTCTGAAAATGAAGTGGATTGTCGCCATCATGGCGGGAATTACTTTTTTCGGCACCGTCGGCCTCGGTGACAGCAAAGTCAGCCACATCTGCCATCTCGGCGGCATGCTCGTCGGCTATCTTTATCTCCGCCGCGATTCCTATCTCTATCGGCTGCGCAATGAAGTTTCGGATTGGAAGAATCAACGCAATCGCAAACGCTTTGAGGTTTACATCAACAAGCACAAGGACGATCCGCCTTCGCGTCCCGATCGCTGGGTCAACTGATTTGGTTTAAGTAATTATTGTCAAAAAGATTTGAAAAGATTTTTGTGCTTTGATGATTTTGGCAAAAAGTTTTTGAAAGAATTCTACTTCGCTCTTTAAAAACTTATTTGCTTCTGCCAATGACGTGGAATTTCATGAAGTTGGTCGTTCCGCGAACGCCCATCGGAGTTCCCGCTACGATGCCGATCACGTCTCCTTTTCTTACGAGCCGCTCTTTCAATAATTTTTTCTCCGTCAAAGTGGCCAGCGTGTCGATCCGGTGCTGATCGCGAGTCTCTAGCGGCAACACTCCCCAAATCAGCGCCATCCGTCGCAGCGTTTCCGCTTCCGGCGTCAAAGCGATGATTGGCACTCGCGGCCTGTAACGCGAAATCAGCCGCGCCGTAAATCCGCTGTGCGTGAAAACGACGATCAGCCGCATGTGCAATTCACGCGAAGCGTGGCACACCAGCTCCGCCACCGTTTCCGCAACTTTCAATTTTTCCTGCGGCATCGGCCGCGAAAATTCCCGGATGCTTCCTTCCGCCGCCTCGATGATTCGCGCCATCATGCTCACGGCTTCCACGGGATATTTTCCGCTCGCCGTTTCCGCGGACAGCATCACCGCATCGGATCCGTCGAAAATCGCATTCGCCACGTCCGATGCTTCTGCGCGCGTTGGCCGTGGATTTTCCGTCATGGACTCCAGCATCTGCGTCGCCGTAATCACCGGACGCCGAAATTCCCTTGCGCGAAAAATGATCTGCTTCTGTACGACCGGAACCTGCTCCGGGCTCATTTCCACGCCCAAGTCTCCGCGCGCCACCATGACGCCATCTGCGACACGCAAAATTGCCTCGAGATTTTCGATCGCTTCCGGTTTTTCGAGTTTCGCGATGACTGGCGTTTCTTTTTTTGCGCGACGAATCAACTGTTTTGCGAGTACGACATCTTCGGGACGCCGCACAAAACTTACCGCGATATAGTCCGCTGCATGCGCGAGGGCAAATCGCAAATCTTTTTTGTCTTTTTCCGTCAGCGCCGGAACGCGCAATTTTACTCCGGGCAAATTGATGCCTTTGTTTTCTCCGAGCGCTCCGCCATTCACAACTTCACAAACCACGTCCGACTTTTTCACCTGGCGAACTTTCAATTCGATCAGGCCGTCTGAAAGCAAAATCCGGTCGCCCGCTTTTACTTCCCTTGGCAGCGGCTCAAACACGGTGCTGACGCGCGTGGAATCACCCAATATTTTCGCGGTCGTAATCGTAAATTCCTGGCCCGTTCTCAAAAGCACCGGCCCGCCGCCGGCGAGGACGCCCGTGCGAATTTTCGGCCCCTGTAAATCCGCGAGAATCGCGATCGTCTTTTTCAACCCTGCCGCAGTGCTGCGAAGTAATGAAATATTCTTGGCGTGTTCTTCGTGCGTGCCGTGGGAAAAATTCAGGCGCGCCACGTTCATGCCCGCTTCCAAAAGCTTTTTGATGATTTTGGGCGAACAACTGGCAGGACCGATGGTGCAAACGATTTTGGAGTGTCGAAATGGATTCACGTGTCGTTCCGTGCTTGGCCGCGTTTGGCGTTAGCGCAGATAGATAAAGCCTAACTCAAACGGCCGTGTTTCGATGCGATAAGGTCGATTTATTTTTGCGTGATTCGGATGTAGCTGGCGCGTTGCTGCGGTCCGTCTTACTTAGATACAGCGAACTCATTCACAATCCGAATCATCAGATCGACGCCCTTTGCGAACGAAGCCACAGGAATCCGCTCGTCATTCCCGTGCATGCGCTTGAGGTCATCTTCCGAAAGGGGAAACGGCACGAGACCATATGCCTGAACGTTGTGCAGACGCAACTGTGAGGAATCCGTTCCCCACGTCGATTGGTACGGCAACACCGGGACGCCGTTAAATTCCTGGGCCGCGGACTTCACAATCGCATTATAAAAATCGTTTTCCAGCGAAGACGTGGGGGCCGCGAGTCCGGCATTCGGCTGGATTTCCAGTTTCACTTGCGGGTCGTTTACAAGTTTGTTCAATTCAGCAAGCAATGCATCAATTGTATCGCCGGGCAGCAAACGAATATTCAAGGTCGCGCGCGCTTCGGCGGGAATGACGTTGACGCGTACTCCGGCAGAAAGCATGGTTGGAGAAATCGTGTCGCGCAGCATTGCGTTCCACGTTGGATTCATATCGGAAATCACACGTGCTGCATGCTCACCGCGGTCCGGAGTATCGAGTGAGCGTAACCACTTTCCAATTTCATCGTCCTGCAATGGCACAAGCCCTTCGAAATACCGCCGCGTCACCGCGGTCAGATGCACAGGCGCAGAATAATTTCCGATTTTTTCGATTGCCGCCGCCAGGTGCACAACCGGATTGTCTTTAAGCGGAATCGAAGCATGCCCCGAAGTTCCGCGCGCAACCACGTCAACGTTGTAGGTGACCTTTTCGCTGGCTTGAACAGCCGCGTACTGCACTTTGCCGTCTTTCGCAATTACCACGCCGCCTTCATTGATCGCGAAACCGGCCGCAAATTTGTCCCAATTCTTTGCGATCAAAGTTTTGATACTAGAGTCGCCGAACGCTTCTTCATCGCACGTGGCCAGAAAAATCACGTCGCGATTCAAACGGGCACTGGTTCGCTTCAAAGAAACGAACGCGGCAAGATTTGCAGCCAGCATTCCCTTGTCATCCACAGCTCCGCGGCCATAAAGGTATCCGTCCTTCATCACCGCGCCGAACGGGTCCACGGTCCATTTGGACTTATCCACTCCCACCACATCCATGTGAGCCACAAGAAGGAGTGCGCGCGAAGGATCGGCAATTGCCGTGCTTCTCAGACGCGCAACCACGGCGCTGCGCCCGGCACCGAGCGGCAAAATTTCCGCGGTGATTCCTTCTTTTTGCAAGACCCCGGCAATGTATTTCGCAGACGCATCTTCGTTTCCCGGAGGATTCGTGGTGTTGATCTTGATTAGATCCGCGAGCCAGCCCAAAGCTTCCTGGCCAAGCGCCGTCGAGCTCGAGGTGGTTTTTGCCGGTGCAGCTAGCGCCGGAGCCGCGGGCAAACCCTGTGCGCTTAGAGTCTTTGCGCCGCCCAGAATCGATCCGGCAGCAAGAATTCCCGTAAGAAATCGCTTCTTCCCGATCACCACACTTCCTCCTTAGCCAAAAACCCGAAATTTTCCACGTGACAACCGTTTTGCCGGGAAAGTGCTTCATACTAACATGCAGATGTAAATGCTCAGCCCGTGCCGACGGATAAACGTTCCAAAACTTCACGGTCTGCGCCAGTTCGTGCCGCTTGCGGTTCCAGTTTTGCCGAGGATGGGGGAAAGAATGAAGAGAGTTGCAGCAGGGCTTCTGACTGCAAGTTTGTTTGTGACGCTGGGCGCGATGTCCGTGGAAGCGCAAGCTCCGCCTAGTCCACAGCCCGGGCAATCGCCACAACAGGCTCCCCCCCCACAATCGAGCACAACGCCGGCACAACAGCCGCAATCGCAAAGCGGTGGCGTTTCGATTTCGGTGGAAGTTCCTCTCGTTACAATTGAAGTGGGAGCCAGCACGGCGAACGGTGATCTTATTACCGGCCTGAAGCGTGAGAATTTCCGCGTTTATGAAGATGGCGTGCCACAGCAAATCACAAACTTCGGACCGAGCGATTCGCCCATCACCATGGTTCTTGTTCTGGAATTCGGCAGCAGGAGTTACGGGCTCTTTGGTTATCTTGCGAAGTATTGGTCGCAATACCTGTTCGCCAATCTAAAACAGCAGGATTGGATCGCGCTCGAAACGTTCGACATGCGAACTCGCGTCGAACAGGACTTCACGCAAAACAAGGAGGAAGTCCTTTCCGCGATCAATCATCTTTATTTTCCAGGCTTCACGGAATCGAACGTTTTTGACGCACTTCTGGAAACAACGGACCGGCTCAAGGATGTAAAAGGAAAAAAGTCCATCGTGCTGATTGCCAGCGGCGTGGACACGTTTTCGAAGCACAATCTCGATCAGACCATGAAGCAGCTTCGTCAATCGGACGTTCCGATTTTTTGCATTGGTTTGGGAGAATTCCTAATGACCAGATCCAACATGGGATCGCTCCGGGAAATGGACTATTTGCAGGCGCAAAATCAGTTGAAGACGTTTTCGAAAGAAACCGGCGGTTATGCATGGTTTCCCCGGTTCGAAGGCGAAATGCCGGAGATTTTCCGCGCGGTCACGGCGTTCTTGCGCAACCAGTACAGCATTTCGTATTCGCCGAGCAACCGCGCGCGGGACGGTAAATTCCGCAAAGTAAAGATCGAGCTCGTTGCTCCTGATGGATCGCCCCTCACTGTTCAAGATCAAAAAGGAAAGAAGCAGAAGTACGTGGTTTACGCGCGCGAAGGGTACAACGCACCCAAAGGCGCCGACTGAGGTTAGTAACCACGGCTGAGGTCCACGACGTTTTTCATTGGTTTTCCGTTGAACCAAAGTTCCAGCAATTCCACGAGCAATTCTGTTTCGCGATGCCACAAGCGATCGCTAACGGCGCTCGTATGAGGCGTTATGAAAAGATTCGGCGCTTTCCAAAGCGGGGAATTTTCGGGCAATGGTTCAGTTCCTGTTACGTCCAATGCCGCACCAGCTAAATGGCCTTTTTCGAGCGCAGTAATCAAAGCAGCCTCATCCAGGAGCGAACCTCGACCGACATTAATGAGGCGCGACCCACGTTTCATCAGCGCAATCTCTTTGGCGCCAATCAACTGCTTCGTATCTTTTGTTTCAGGCGCTGCAATTACCAGGTAATCCGCATCCGGCAACACTTCGCTCAGTTGCGACGCCGGCACAATTTTTTCTGCAAGGGACGAATCGCCTTTGACGGACCGCGTTACTCCCCAGACTCGTATGTCGAATGCTTTCGCCCGCTTCGCCAGCTCTTGTCCAATCGAGCCAAATCCGACAATCAGCAAAATCTTCCCGTTCAGTTCCGTCAGTTGCTGTGGCATATCCCAAAGCAGTTGTTGTCCCCAGGTAGATTTATCCTGAAAGCGCACCGAGTCCGGAAAATTCCGCCCCATAGCGATCATCATGCCTATCGTGTGCTCGGCCATCGGTACGGAGAAAACGCCGCGCGGATTTGTCACGAGAATTCCGGAGTCGCGCAATTCCGGGTACATTAACTGCGCCACTCCAGCTGCCGTCGAATGAATCCATTTCAGCTTTTTCGCGTGCTTCAATTGTTCGGCGCGCAACGAATACCCGATAAAAATATCCGTATCCGGCAATTCAGGAGGAAGAGCGTCGTAATCCGGCAGGTGAAGAACCCGCAGCTCCGGCCATCGTGTCCGGAGCGTTTCCGCCATGATTGGTTGCGGCCTCCAAAAATGAAACGAATGCCACACGCAAATCGTCAACTTGGTTTCGTTTGGTTTAGTGCGATTCATTTTTTTTCGGAATAAATTGCGTTTTACGAAAGTATCCGCAAGTCGGTACCGCTCATTTCGGCGGGGGATTTTTCGCCAATCACTCCAAGCAGTGTTGGCGCAATGTCCCGCAGCGCCCCGCCGCTTCGCAACTTCAACTTGGTATCTTCTGTCACCAATACAAAAGGCACTGGATTCGTCGTGTGATAGGTGTGCGGCCCGCCCGTTTTGGGATCGATCATCGTTTCCGCGTTCCCGTGATCCGCGGTGATGATCCATGCACCTCCGCGGGGTTTCAGTGTTTGATAAATTGTTCCCAATCCCGCGTCCACGGCTTCCACGGCTTTGATCGCCGCTTCCAGTTTTCCGGAGTGGCCAACCATATCTGCGTTGGCATAGTTCATAATGATCGCGTCGAATTCGCCTTTTTCAATCGCCTTCACAACTGTGTCCGTAATTCCCTCCGCGGACATTTCCGGTTTCAAGTCATACGTCGCTACTTTTGGCGACGGTACCAAGATACGTTCTTCTCCTTCAAACGGTTTCTCAACGCCTCCGTTGAAAAAGTAAGTGACGTGGGCGTATTTTTCCGTCTCGGCCGTGCGCAAATTCTTGTAATTCAGTCCCGCAAACACCTGCGCCAGAATGTGCTCCAGTTTTTCGGGCTTGATGACGGACTGCAGCCAAGGCCAGTTCTTGTCGTACTGCGTCATCGCCACGTAGAAAAGGTTCTTTGGCCGACTGGCATCCGCAAATTTGTCGAAATCGGGAGCAGCAAGCGCGTAAGTTATTTGCCGCGCGCGGTCGGCCCGGAAGTTGTAAAAGATTACGGCGTCGTCATCGCGAATCATTCCCACCGGAACCGACGAAGCCTCACTACCCTTCGTAATCACAATCGGTTTTACGAATTCATCCGTTACGCCGCTCTCGTAGCTTTTTTCGAGCGCTATTACCGGATCGTTTGTTTTTGTTTCCGCTTCCCCGTGCACCAAAACGCGATACGCAAGCTCGATGCGTTCCCAGCGATTGTCGCGGTCCATTGCGTAATACCGCCCGACCACCGTCGCGATTTCTCCCAGGCCGAGTTCGCGCATTTTCTGCAGTAACTGCTGCACGAACTCCTTGCCGCTGTACGGAGGCGTGTCGCGTCCATCCATGAAGCAATGGACAAAAACTCTTTCAACTTTGTGCCGCTTCGCCATTTCCAGCAGAGCAAACAGATGATTGATGTGCGAGTGCACTCCGCCATCGCTGAGCAAACCAAGAAAATGCAATTGTCTCTGCCGGCCGCGCTCCATTGCCTGTTTGAAGAGTGGCACTTCGTCCAGCTTTTTGTTCGCAACAAGGACGTCAATTTTCGTGATGTCCATTCGCACGACGCGGCCGGCTCCGATATTCATGTGGCCGACTTCGCTATTGCCCATTTGCCCGTCCGGCAATCCAACGGCAGGTCCGGACGTGCTGATTAACGCATTCGGAAATTTCCGCAGCAATTCGTCATAGACAGGCTTTCGCGCCAGGGCGATCGCGTTGCCTTCGGTCTCCGCACGGTATCCCCATCCATCAAGAACTGTCAGCACAATCGGTTTCGGTCGTTTTGTCATAGCCAAAAAGGATACACGGCCATCGCAGGCGTTGTCACACCGCAAGGATTTCCTTGATTTAGGCCGTCAGGGATTTCAGCTTTGGCCCACCTGTCCTTTGGGACGGTGCGCATTTTGCCGCAATTCCGCTTGCGACAAAGGGGCAAGCGCGGTTATTGCGGTACGCTGAATCAAACAAGCGAGGCGCCCATGCCCATTCCTTTTGATCTAGACCTCCCCTACTTCCTTTGGACTATATCCAAGGTCATATTCAGTTCGAAAGATCGTCTGCGCAAAAATGCCAAGCCGATCCCGCTTCGCTTCGAATATGAGGAGCTTTCCGAGAGCCAGCTCACTCCCGCTCAGCGCGAGTACATGAAACCCTTCGACGATCAATTCGCCAAATTGAATTACCGCCCGCAGTACACGTTTCGGGCAAACAATTTCGGTTCAAATCTTTTGCGCCGCTACATCCATCCAACGGATACCGCCACAGGCGCTCTGACCATCATCGAAGTAAAGGCCAACGTCAATGGCGTGGAAAACGTCCGAAATGTGTTCGCACTCGAATTTGCAACGCGGCTTGCCAACGGAAACATGTTTCTGACTTTCAATAAGCCACAGCCATCCCTGCTGGATTCTCCGCCATTTCGAATCACTCAGGATTTTCCCAATGTCTCGAATCTCGCCGAACTAAAAAAACTCCACGATGCAAAAGGGCGCACTCTCGGTCCGGCCAATACTCCGCCGCAGGACTTCCCCAGCGTCTGCAACCAGCTCAACGGGGAGCACGAACGCAACGCCAAGTTTCAGCTTGAGCGCGGCATCTATCAACTTTCTCCTGGCGGCGATGCCTATTTTGTTACAGACAAGGTCTTCGATCGTGGCATTCGCAATCACTTCCTTCCCTTTGGCAAACGCATCTCGCCCGTACATGCGATTCTTTCCGCGCTTATCGGCGCCGTCTTTTCCCTGCTTGGAGTTTTGAAAGTTGCGCCGTGGCTTGCTTCCCAGCCAGCTTTGGCCGCTGGGGGCTCGGTGTTCGTGCCGCATCTGGGAATTCTGCTTTGCTATAGCATTGCAGGCTTTTTGATCGGATACATCTGTGAATATCAAAAACTCACATGGATCATGCTGGTGACGTACCTGCCCGCTCATCTCGTTGCCGGTTGGACGTTTGGCTGGTTTCCGTATTCGACGGCGGCGTTTCTGTGCGCATACATGGCATCGCAATCGCGCCAGCGCGCTAAACTCGTGCTTCAATCTTGATCCTGATTCTTAGTGGTTCGCGCAAAACTCGCGCAGTGCAACAAGCAACCGTTCCACTTCTTCCGAAGTGTTGTAATGAACGATTCCGACGCGCAGCACGCCACCCTTTTGCTCGACGCTGAGCCGTTCCGATAAATTCAGAGCGTAGAAATTTCCATCCCACGTGAAAATTCCGCGATCGCCGAGGAAGGCCGCAATCTCCGTGGGATTATGTTCGCCCAGCCGAAACGAGAGCGTCGAGCACCGTTCACCAAACCGCGCACGTTCCGTAATTCCAAAAATCTTTATCCCCGGCAGCGCTTCCAATCCGTCGATTAATTTTGTCATTAGTACCCGCTCGTATGGCACTGTTGCTCGATATGCTGCTGCTAGCGCTTCGCGACGCGTTTTCGATGTTGGATCGCAGCGTTGCCCCAGCTCTGCGATGTAGTCCACCGCCGCTCCGATCCCAGCGATTAATTCGTGTACTTGTGTTCCCGTTTCCCAGCACTCCGGTGAGGTATTTGTTGCAGGACGCACTTTGTATGCCTTGAATCGCTCCAAGTGTTCTTTCTTTCCGAACAACGTTCCCATATGCGGTCCGAAGAATTTGTACGGGGAGCACGCCAGAAAATCGCAATCCAGAGCCTTCACGTCAATCAATCCATGTGGCGCGAAATGCACGGCGTCAATGAACATCAGCGCGCCTGCGTTGTGCGCCATCTTTGTGATCTGCGCCACAGGGTTAATCGTTCCGGCCATGTTCGACGCATAACCAACAGCCACTAACTTCGTTTTGCTAGTGATTTTCTTTGCCAAATCGTCCAAATCCAGCGTGCAGTCCGCTTCGCGAATATCCGCTTGCCGCACAACGACGCCTTTTTCTTCTAACGCTCGCCACGGCCCCACGTTCGCATCGTGATCCAGCGTGGTTACAACAATTTCGTCGCCTGCTTTCAACTCGCGGCCAATTGCACGCGCTAATCCAAATGTAATCGTCGTCATGTTCTGGCCGAACACGATCTCTTCCGGTGCGCAATTGAAGAAATCCGCCATCGCACCTCTTGTCGCGAGAATCATTTCATTTGTTCGGCGGCTCGTTGCAAACATGCCGTATGTATTGGCATTTGCGTTCGTCAAATAATCTTCAATCGCACGCATCACCTGCCGTGGCACTTGCGTTCCCGCCGGCCCATCCAGAAAAGCTGCTGGTGCTCCGCTCACTTCCATCTTTAACGACGGAAATTGCTCGCGTACCCACGCAATGTCGAGCGGTTTACTCCCCATTTCCTGCATCGCCGGTGTGCTCATTCGCAGTCTCCCTGCTTCTTCGAGTTCGTTAGTTTCTCACACTCGCGTCAGCGCTGCTGCTTCCGCCTTCGTGCTAGCATGATTGCTGAAATTCCCACTCATGCCGCGAGCGCCGGCTATCAACTCTGCGCTTGGTTTTTCACGGTGTCCACCATGCCGGATTTTTTCGCACCCACAGAGCGCACGCGCGTCGTGCGCGAGCCGCAACGCGCTGTTTACGATCGGGGCGCAATTTACGAAATTCTCGACGAAGGTTTCGTCTGCCATGTCGGTTTTACAGCCGATTCGCAGACCTACGTGATTCCAACAATGTACGCGCGCGTTGAAGACTCCATTTATTTTCATGGCTCTGCCGCCAGCCGCATGCTGCGTAATATTTCGAACGGCGTTTCCGTTTGCATTACGGTCACGCTCACGGACGGCCTCGTCCTGGCACGCTCCGTTTTCAATCACTCCATGAACTATCGCTCCGTCGTCGCGCTCGGCATTGCAAAACTTGTTGACGATCCGGCCGAAAAACTTAACGCGCTCCACGCCTTTACCGAAAAAATTCTTCCTGGACGCTGGAACGACGCGCGCCAGCCCAACGAAAAAGAACTAAGAGCCACGAGCATTCTTCGTTTACCGCTGACAGAGATTTCCGCGAAAGTCCGTATTGGTCCGGTTGAGGACGATACTGACGACTACGCGCTGCCTGTTTGGGCTGGCATCGTGCCGTTGCGGCTCGTTGCAGACGCACCCATTCGCGATGAACGCTGCGACAGCTCACTCACAATCCCCGACTACACCGCTAATTTTCGGAGATAACCGATGCCCGACTTTTCGCCTGCGCCAATCAAACCAATCGTCGCATTCGCTGCGCTCGAAGCCCTCGACATTCGCGTTGGCACCATAGAACGGGTCGAAGATGTCGCCAAGTCCGAAAAACTCCTCAAGCTCATTGTCAATTTCGGTGACCACTCGCGATCTATCCTGGCTGGAATGAAAAAAGAGCGCGCAAACCCGCGCGAAATCGAGGGCAAGCAAGCTCTTTTCGTCGTAAATCTGGAACCGCGCAAAATGGCTGGAGAAATCTCGGAAGGAATGCTCTTCGACATCGGTTATGCCGATGGCATCACGCCAGTTCTTGCCACGCCAGAAAACCCAGTCCCTAACGGTACTCGCACGGGCTAATCATCCTGCGGTCGCCACTCGCACAAAATCCGCCAGCAGCCCATACGCGGTCGCCTCAATTCCAGGATTCTGCTCCACGAGCGACAATCCAAACATGTCCAAATCAAATCGTATGGCTGAGCTCGTACCTTCCAGACAGGCCAGCGGATCCGTAGCCAGCAAAAGCTCCGGCTGCACGGAACATTGGACTGCATCTCCACGTCTTTCCGCACGACAGACCAATTTGTAACGCATGCCCGCGGTTCGTACCGACCGTATTTTCTCCTCGCTGAGCTCGCGAATGCCTGTGCGCTTTACCTGCTCAATCTTTACGTCCGCGCCCATCAGCACGATCGCCAAAGCGGTCAGCTTCACAGCGGCGTCCCACCCATCCAAATCCGCGGAAGGATCGGTTTCCGCGATTCCAAGCGATTGCGCCCTTTTCACGGCGTCATCGAATGTTTTTCCTTTTTCAATTTCTGTCAGAACAACATTTGTCGTCGAATTCAGCACGCCGGAGAATCCGCGAAGCTCCGTCGCCGGCAACCCCAGCGGGAAGAGCGAAAAAATCGGCACGCCGTCCATCACCGTGGATTCGAACAAAAATTGCCGGCCTTTTTCTCTTGCGAGCGCCGAAAGCTCGCGGTAGGCATGAACGATCGGCCCTTTGTTCGCTGAAATCGCGTGGGCGCCGCTTTCGAGCGCCGTTTTCAAATGCTCAATGGCCGGTTGCCCAGTTTGCACGGCGAGCGAACTTGCCTCAAAAAATACATCCGCTTTTGACCGCTCCAGCCATTCGCGCACGTTTCGAGGTTGCAGTACACTGGCGGTTGGAGCGGGCCAGTGATCGTTCAAAATGGCAATTGGATTGAATCCATCCGGTTCAGCCATCCATCCGACGCGTCTGGTTCCCACGCCGGTGAGCCGCCAACGAATGTCGTATTTTCTGCGCAGCTCCGTCTCTTTTGCGATCAGCAATCGCAAAAAAGCACGCCCAACATGGCCGAAGCCGACAAGAGCAAGGTTATACGACGGCATTCGGCCTCCGGGTCATTTTGTTTGTGCGTTTAGTTTCGTTGCTGCATCTGAAATCAGCATCGCTTCATTTTCCAAAACGTGTGCCACACGCGCCGCGGCTTCTTCCGCTTGTTTCCATTTTTTCTGTTCCAGCGCTTCGCGCACTGCGGGAATCGCTTTCGCTGCGTAGCCCGTATACGCGCCCGGAGCGTACAACTCGTGCTTGTACCAGAATCGTCCAGGCAATCCCTCTGGCGTTGTCAGTTTGTGTTCGCTTTGCATCAGCATTTCGTTGATCTCTTTTAGCGAGGCCCTTGCTATCGCCGCACCGCCATTTGCACTCGCCGCTGTCAGCGCTTTTTGATATTCCGCCGCGCTGCGATTTAACTTATCGACCGCGTTATCCAGCGGCGCAAAATTGAGGTGTGGCGGCACTTCTTCCTTCGACGGAGGAACATATTTTTCTTTTGGATCAGCGGTCGCCGTAAACGCGCCCTCTTCAATCTCGCGATTCCGTTCGGTAACCTTCGCCTGCTGTTCCGTAGCAAATTTCTTCACTTCGCGCACGTACATCTGCACGTCATCCGCAAAATCGCCGAATTCAAACGGAAGCAAATCCGCGTCGGCCAGCCGCATCATCGCGGTTCCACCGGTCTGCGAGAGCGCTCTTCCATACGTGAAATCCGTATCACTGAAATGTGTGTACCAGTAGAAATCGTCGTAAATGGAGTGATAAATTCCGCCACCGTCTTCTCCGCCGAAACCAATTCCCAGCGCGGCTACTCCCGCAAAATTGTTGAATGGCGCGTGATCCGAGCCTCCGCCGAGCATGTCCAACCGCAGATCGGCGCGCGTGCGTGCCTCCCGGCGGTCCTCATCGGAACCCGCAGTGCGAATCGTGCCAAGTTGCGCCCGTTTCCACACGGAAAGTTTCGTTTCCGGGTCCTGAATATCGCGCGCAACGTCGTTCATGAATTTTTCCAGCGTCTGTGAACCTTCGAGCCTAAGATAGCCGCGGCCTGTGCTGTCTGAGTTGATGTAAGCCACGGCGTGCTTCTTCAAATCTTCGACGTGCGTTTCCACCCATTCCGTCGATCCCAGCAGGCCTGGTTCTTCGCCGTCCCACGCGCAATAAATCATCGTGCGCTTCGGCTTCCATCCCTGTTTGACGAGTTCGCCCATCGCGCGGGCTTCTTCCATCATTGCCACTTGCCCAGAGATCGGATCTTCCGCGCCATTCACCCACGCGTCATGATGGTTTCCGCGAATTACCCACTCATCCGGATACGTTGACCCGGGAATCTTTCCAATTACGTCATAAAGCCGCTTGATGTCCCAGTTCGACGCCACCTTCATATGAACTTTCGCCGGTCCGGGTCCAATGTGGTAGGTAATTGCCAACCCTCCGCGCCACGCACGAGGAGCTACTGCCCCGCTGATCGCTTCCAGCAAAGGCTGAGCGTCGGCATAAGAAATCGGAAGCACGGGAATTTTCGTCAGTGTTTGCGCATCTTTGATCGCCACTCGCTTTGCATCGGGCGTAGCACCAATTCCCGGAGTTAGCGGATCACCCATGAAAACGGCGCTGTCCTGCACGCTTCCGCGCTGTACACCATCTTTTGGCCGCCACGCGCCTTTTGGAAAAATTTCGCCTCCAGAATATCCGTCGTCGCGCGGATCCGAATAAATGATGCAGCCGACGGCGCCGTGTTCGCCTGCAACAAGCGGCTTGATGCCGCGCCATGCATGCCCATAGCGCGCAATTACAATCGCGCCCTTCACGGAAACGCCGCGCCGCTCCAGTTCTTCGTAGTCTTCGGGCACGCCGTAATTCACGTAAACAAGCGGGCCGGTCACGTCTCCATCGATCGAATACGCGTTGTAGGTCGGCAATTGTTCCGCAGTCTGGTTTGAAGTTGGATCTTCAGGGAGCGCGGGCTCCTGCATTTTCGCTTGAAAGCGCGGACCACCATCGACAAGCTCGATGAGCCGTTCTTTCGGCGTCGGAAAGAGCACGTCGAAATTTTCGATCTGTGTTTCCAGCCCAAACTCCATGAATTTCGCCGCAATCCATTCGGCATTGTCCCTGTCATAAGGCGATCCGACGTTGTGCGGCCGCGCGCTCAATCGCTGCATGTAATCCCGCAAATTCTCCGGTTTGGGGATCGTTTTGAATTTTTCTTCCCATTGGCGTTCCGTACGCGATGAATCCGCAGAAAAACCGAACAGTGGCGCTTCGTCTCCGCTAGTTGAACGCAAGAGCGGCACACAAACGACGAGCACAAATATAACCAAACAGAACAAAAGAGTGCGTTTCATGTATCCCCCGATAAATTAGGAATAGCTTGCTCAATTAAAAACAAATTTATTCAAAATAAATTCACCGATTAGCGGATATCTTGCCCATTCGCCTTTATTGGCTCTCAAACCGTACATAATTCCGAGCACCATGCTCGAAATTCCAGCGGCCATGGCTATCAGCCAGAATGCTCCGAAAAACAGCAGGAAAGTAACGGGTGGATCCGGAGATTTTTCCGGCGGAGGAAAACTGCCAGTCGCAAATAGAATTGCCAACGTGATGAAGACGCCCCCCATCAAGACGATAAAGCAGATAAAGTGCCAGGCCAGCGACTGGAGCGCGTGAAACAGCACGAATTTTGAGTCTCGTTTGATCAGGAGCATTATCAACGGCGCGAGGAACCCGGAAAATATTCCCAGAATGTGAGCCAGCATTGCGTATGTTTTTTCGTCGTTCGTCGGATAGTAGAAAAAATAGGCGGGCAAAGAAGAACTCACATCACTCTCCAAAGCGAACAATTGAAAGAACTATGCGCGCAGGATTATTCCGCGATCAGGCCGTTGCTGCAAGTCGAGAGTGCGCCGCCTTTTCCTTCCGGCAAGTCAACAAGTCGATTTGGCTCTTACTCTTTTTTCTTGTGAGTAGTGTTCAGGATTTCGTCCGGGATGCGCAGCCGCTCCACTGGACGGCCCGCAACGATGTGCGATTCAATAATTTCGTCCACATCCTGCGGCTTCACGCCGCCGTACCAAATTGCTTCCGGATATACGACCACAGTCGGCCCGATTTCGCATTGGTCAAGGCATCCGGATTTGTTCGCACGAACCAGTTTGATGCCACGTTTCTCCAATTTCGTTTTGAATAGCCGCTGCAGTTCGCCCTGCCCCGTCGGATCGCAACATCCTCGCGGATGGCCTTCCTCGCGCTGGTTCATGCAGATAAAAATGTGCTTTGTGAATTTCGGCATAGTCTCCGTAAAGACATTCTCTTATTTCGGATTAGGAACGAATTCGTAGCCTACTCCACGCACGGTCAACAAATGCTTCGGCTGCGAAGGTTCTTTTTCAATGTATTTGCGCAGACGCACGATGAAATTATCGATCGCTCGCGTATCCGTATCCTCTCGTAAATCCCAGACATCTTCGAGGATTGCTTTGCGAGAGACGGGCTGCCCCGCGCGACGAATCAGGTATCGCAGCAGTTCCATCTCCATCAAGGTAAGCTGCATCGTCTCTTTACCGACGTGCAGTTTCAGTCCCTGGAAATCAATCGTCTTATCTCCAAACTTGTAAAGTGGCGGCAAATCAGATTCGGATGACTCCGCAACGTTTTCTTGGTCCGGCGCGCGCCGGGCCCAGTTCTTGCGCCGCAACATGCTGTCCAAACGAGCCAGCAAAATCGCCAGAGTAAAAGGCTTCGTCAAATAGTCATCCGCTCCTGCTTCGAATCCTTTTAAAACGTCTTCCTGCCTGCCACGCGCAGTGAGCATCAGCAGCGGAATATAGTTTTGTGCTTCTCTTAATTCTCGCGCCACAGTGAACCCGTCTTTCCCTGGCAGCATGACATCGAGAACCAACGCGTCGAACTCTTGCTTTTCTTTCAGCAACCGCTTCAGCGCTTCTTCGCCCTTGTCAGTCACTTCGACCGCATGGCCCTCTTCTTCGAGATTGAAACGCAATCCCTGCGCGAGATGCTCTTCGTCTTCCACGATTAAAATGCGGCTCATGCGCGGTACACCCGGGGCAAACGGACGAAAAACGTGCTGCCATGGCCCTCGCCGGCGCTTTCTGCGTACGCGTCGCCGCCGTAACGCCGCGCCACAGACCGGACGATGAAGAGTCCGAGTCCCGTGCCCTTCACCTGCTTCGTTTTCGCGGATTGTGCGCGGTAAAATCTTCTGAAGATTCTCTTCAATTCTTCCTTTGGAATTCCCGTTCCGTTATCGTGAACGCTCAGCGAAATCGCATCGAGCGTTGGCGTAGTTATTTCGACAGCGATGTCTTTTTTTTCGTCGGAATATTTCACCGCGTTATCAAAAAGATTGAGGACGAGCGTGCGCAACTCTTCTGAATTTCCCCGCACCAGAATTTCATCTTCGGGGACAGTTTCCAGATGCAATTCTTCCGGCTTCAAGCGGTGCCGCGCCTGCGCAACTTCCACCGATTCGGATACCAGTTTTCCGAAATCCACCTCGGTCCAATTCTTCCGCGTGTTGCGTTGCCTGACTTCGCTCGCTTTAAGCACTTGCTCTACTGTACCGAGAAGACGGTCCGTATCCTCCAGCATGTTGTGATAGAACTCGCGCCGCTTCGTTTCATCCAGCTGCCGGCTATCCAGCGTTTCGATGTAAAGCCTCAGCGAGGCAATGGGAGTTTTCAGCTCATGCGTGACCGCGTTGAGGAAACTGTCGTGCTGTTCGTTTCTCCGGATTTCGCGGACCAGGAAAATCGTATTGACTACAACTCCTGCCGTGATGAAACCGAACAAAATCACGCCGAGAACGAGCGGAACCACTTCGCGCCAATTGAGAACGATCCAGCTGACATTGAGCGCGATCGTGAGCGCGACAAGGCAGGCGCCGAGCGTGATGAAAAATGCGGTCGCTTTGGCGCGGCTGGTGATCTTCATGGGAGATGCTTTTGCTCAGCAATCCCAATGATAGATGAAGAAGGGAACGAAAGTCCTAGTCGCCGGAGATTGCGGTGGTCATCTCTTGCGGTTCCGGAGTGGCAAGACGAGGCATGGCCAGCTCAGCTGTGGTTTGCTTCGCCTTCTGCAATTTTATGTCCCATGCAAGGCCAAGTGCCTTCAGTGTGCGAATGCCGTACCAATTGATGTCGAACTCATACCACGCCAGTCCGTGCTTTGCAGCTTGCGGAGATGCGTGATGATTGTTGTGCCAGCCTTCGCCGAACGTGAGCATTGCAACCCAAAAACTATTTGTCGAAGTGTCTCCGGTAAGAAACCGCTGCGAACCCCACATGTGAGTCGCAGAATTTACAAGCCACGTGGAGTGAAGTCCGACAACAGTGCGAAGAAAGACTGCCCAGAGCAACGCGGACCAGCCGAACGCGGCAAAAATAATGACGGCAAGCACGACAGGCGGTACCCAATGGTACTTACTAATCCAAACGTAATATTTATCCTTGCGGAGATCGGGAACAAACGGAAGCAATTCTTCCGCGCGCGCATGCATCGCTTTTCCCGTGATGATCCATCCCATGTGCGCAAAAAATCCACCGTCATTCGGAGAATGTGGATCGCCTTCCTTGTCTGTGTTCTGGTGATGTACGCGATGTGTCGCCACCCATGCAATTGGTCCCCCTTCAATCGCAAGCGTGCCGCACGTGGTCAAAATGTATTCCACCCATTTGGGAGTTTTGTAGCCGCGGTGAGTGAGCAAACGGTGATAGCCCATTCCGATGCCGAGGCTGCCGGCCATCCAATAAGTAATGACTGCGAGGATGAGACCTTTCCAGGAGAAGAAGAAGAATGCGAGCACAGCAAGAGCGTGCAGCGCGATAAAGAACGCGGTGACACCCCAAATGACCGGGCGAGAAAACGTTTTGTCGTGTTGGAAAATGCTCATAATTCCCCTGGCGGTAGAAAAGAATTGCGCCGAACACTTTAAAAACTATCATGCCGGGGAGAATCGCTCTGTAATACCTGTGTAATCCTTGTCGGAAGGACAGTGTCCGTTTGGACAAATTTACAGAGTGCGAGTGGAATCAGAGGTCTGGCAGATTTTGGGCGCGCATATCCCTGGGATGGAAATCGACGCGAATGGCGATAGCGTTTTCGCGATTGGGCATCTCTTTTTTCGCGCTGGCGCGGCAATGAAACACAACTTTCTCGCTGTCCGGATTGATCGCGGGTCTGCCTTCAATCAGGCGCGGAAAATGAAATTCGGTGCGGATGGGATCGGCATCTGCTCCATCAAGAAATTGGACTGTAGCGAGATCGAGCGTAAACCCGCTGTCGAGCTCGATGAAAACTGTGTCGTGCAAATCCTCTTTTGCGTCGCGCAAAACGCGCATCGGCTCATCGCCTTCAATCGCAATCACGTAGTCCGGGGATTCTTCAACTTTCAGCGGCGGCTGTGTGCCCGTCACGTTAATTCGCATTCGATGCATTTTTTCGAGGGCGAGTCGCATCGTCTTTGCGGACATCCATTTCACGTAATAATTGGGAGTTCCGCCTTTGCTGATTTGCATGCTTTGCACTGTCGGCGAATTTTGGGAATTTATCGGCGACTCGGAAACTACGTGCGTGAGATTGTCCGAATATTTCTGAGAATACTTTGTTTCGATCGTGACTTTTGACGGAGCCCAAGGAGAATCTTCAAAGATTTTGTTCGCATCAGCGGCAGACCACTGGCTTGCGGGTTTGTCCCAGGGAGCGTTGTTTGGAAAAGAAAGGGCGAAAATTGAGGCGAGAGCGATGCGGGCGAGGAACATGGGCTGTGACCTCTCAGGCTATCTGCTCTGACGCGCGGTGAGTGAGGCGGGTTGCATGTTTAGCTTTCTCGGAGTTCATAAAGTCACAAGGTCATTGTTTCACGGGCGACTTCAGCGGCGCGAATGGGTCCTTCGTCGGGACGAATTCCACCGGCACTTCAGTTACAAAGGTTTTGAGCCAGGTGGTGCATTCGTCCATACCGGGCTGTTCGGAGGGAACATGGCTGAGCAGGATAAGCGCTTTGTGGCGGCCCTGGGCAATGGCGTCTGCGACGTATTCGACGGTTTCCCATTCGCGCGATTCGCCGGCGATCAAGAGTTCGACGTCAGGCATTTCGAGCGCGCCGGCCTCTCGATGAAATCCGGCGGAGCCGGGACTGAGAGCGATGCGCTTCACTTTCATGTCGCGGTCGGCGACGACACGCATCACGTAAATGCCGAGTTTCTTTTTGAGTTCTTCGGAAAGTTGGCCGATGGTGGTTTCGGGAACTGTGAATAGATAAGGATTTTTCGGGTCCTGGAATTTTTCCCAGCCGAGTTTGTGAATGACTCCCGTGAGGATTCCGTCCGGCTTGCGCATGTGCCAGTGATCGTGAAATCTCCAAACGACGAGATGATGTCCCTCGATGAAGGCTCGCTTTTCCGCGAGGACAGGATCGCTGTCGCCTTGCGGCAATTCCTTGGAAGTGTCGAGATGATCGAAGAAAGTCGGCTCGTGAGTGATGACGAGATTTTCGCCTTTGGCAGCGGCGCGTTGAAGAACATCCATCGTGGCCATCATGGTGACTGCGATTCCAGTCACTTTCGCGTTCGGATCGCCACCTTTGAAAGTGTCGACAGTTTCGTTGTGCCATTCGACACCGACGTTTTTCTTGATGCGTTCGATGACTTCGTTTGCGGTGATTTCTTTCTGAGCTTGGGCGAACGCCGAAGTTGCACAGAAAAAGAGCGAGCAGAAAATTACTGTATGCTTCATGAAGCCTCCGGGGATTGGAGCGATTTTGACATGTGGATGAAATGGCAAGGCGCGGTCAGCACAACAAAATCCGGCAGCGGCGAGGTTCCGGTGGCCACGTAGCCGAGTTTTTCGTAAAACGTCTGCATGATTTCGCTTCGCGCGCTGATGATTCGCAGATCCATCGTGACGCAGCTTTCTTTCATTGCAAACTCTTCAGCGGCGGTAACGAGCTCTTTTCCGATTCCGGTTCCCTGCCGCGACGGCGTGACGCTCAACAGGCCGAGATAGCAGCGATTTTCTTTTTTCTGGACGTAGACGCAGCCGACGATCGATCCATTTTCCTCGTGAACCAGGAAACTTCCGGAGCGCATGTTGAGTAATACGCCTTCGCGGTCGATGCGGTCTCCCTGGATGGCGATGCGCTCCACAACGAAGGCTTCATTGATGAGCCGCTTGAGTGAATCGGCGTCGGAAATTTCCGCAACACGAATTGTTTTAGATCCTTTTCAGAGACTCACGAAAAAATGGAGCGGCCGGGGAATTTGGCGGCGGCGCCGAGTTCTTCTTCGATGCGAAGAAGCTGATTGTATTTTGCGATGCGGTCGGTGCGCGAGGCGGAGCCGGTTTTAATCTGGCCGGCGCCGGTGGCGACGGCGAGGTCGGCGATGAAGGTGTCTTCGGTTTCGCCGCTGCGGTGCGAAATGATGGAGTTGTATCCAGCCTTGCGGGCGAGTTCGATGGCATCGATGGTTTCCGTGACGCTTCCGATTTGGTTGAGTTTGATGAGGATGGCGTTGGCAACGCCTTCGTTGATGCCACGGGAGAGGCGCTCTGTGTTGGTGACGAAGAGGTCGTCGCCGACGAGCTGGATCTTTTTCTTGGAAGACTTTGCGCCAACAGAATTGGTGAGCGATTTCCAGCCAGCCCAATCATCTTCGGCCATGCCGTCTTCGATGGAGACGATGGGATATTTTTCGACCCAGTTGGTCCAGTAAGCGGCCATTTGGTCGGAGGAGTGTTCCGACTTGTCAGATTTTTTGAAAATGTATTTGCCGGCGGATTTGTCGAAAAATTCGCTTGAGGCGGGATCGAGTGCGATGGAGACCTGTTCGCCGGGTTTGTAGCCCGCGGCGGAAATAGCTTCGAGAACGATTTGAATGGCTTCTTCGTTGGATTTGCAGCTGGGAGCGAAGCCGCCTTCGTCGCCGACGGCGGTGTTGTAACCGCGCTTTTTCAGCGAGGATTTGAGCGCATGAAAAATTTCAACGCCCCAGCGGAGAGCTTCAGAGAAGGACGGAGCGCCTACAGGCATAACCATGAATTCCTGGAAATCAACGGAACTGTCGGCATGAGCTCCGCCGTTGAGAATGTTCATCATCGGAACGGGAAGGATCGCAGCGGATTTTTCGCTGGAGTAGCGGGAGAGATATTTGTAGAGCGGCTGCTTGAGGGCTCCGGCGGCGGCGCGGGCGGCGGCCATGGAGACGGCGAGAATAGCGTTGGCTCCGAGACGGGATTTGGTGGGCGTACCGTCGAGCGAAATCATTTTGTGGTCGAGGCCGCGCTGATCGGCGGCGTCAAGACCGGCGACGGCTTTGGCGATTTCGTTGTTGGCATTGGCGACGGCCTTTAACACGCCTTTGCCGAGATATTTGGACTTATCGGCGTCGCGGAGTTCGAGGGCTTCGTGTTCGCCGGTGGAGGCTCCGCTGGGAACGGCAGCGCGACCAAGGAAGCCGGACTCGACGAGGACGTCGGCTTCGACGGTGGGATTGCCGCGAGAATCGAGGACCTGGCGGGCGTGGACTTTGGTGATCTTAGTGGACATTGCTATGAGTTCTCCTGAGTGGAAATGAACTGAAGATTGTAGCAGAGGGAGGAAGAAGGCTGAGAAGTCAGCCGAGAAGCAAACGGCACATTCCCAATTTGGGAAGAATTTAGGTACACCCCGGTTGTTTTTGTAAGAGTGGCAAATACAAGACTTAGGTGCGTGAATGACAGTTGAAGCCCGCGGTAACGTGTGGCGCTGAGGTCCTTCGGCTCCCGATGGTCGCTCAGGATGAGCATCCTTCGCCGGATGCTCATTTTTGTAAGAGTGACAAATACAGGACTTAGTGGCACGAAACTGGGTGAAATGCTTTGGGATTGGGGCGAACTGTAACGAAGAGATGTTAAAGGGGGCTGAAGGGGGGAAGACCAAGAGGAAACAACCGAGCCATTGGGTTCCAGCGCCCGGGGCAAGGAAAAGTGGGGAACGACCATTCGAATTGGAGCTGGATTACACTCGCCAGAATAGCATGGATATTTTACTAAGTCAATAGATATATGTACAGTATTGTCTGTGAGTTATACCGGGCTTCCAATTGTTCAGGGCTATGTGGGACGGAAACGCCTGGATGATGGGTCAATCGAAGATGCCGCCCTAAAGGGACGGCTCTACAAAACCGTGCGATGGATGGGAGGCGGCAGGGCTGATATCGAAGAGGGCCGGCTTCGGAAAGCCGGCCCTACACAGGCCTGGCAGTGTTTTCGCGTCGGATGCGTTAGCTAGTCGGGAACGGTGAAGGCGGTTTAACGTGTGGGCAAAGATGGATTTGTTATGCTCAGCGCATGCCCTGGAATCCCTCAGAAAGAAAAAGGAGATCCTCAATGAAAATCATATTGGCGATGGCGGCAGTTTTGGTTGTGCCGGCCTGCAGTTATGCCCAAGGTGCGAAGGCTTGTGAAGAGTTGAAGACAGAGATTGCGGCGAAGCTGGATGCAAAAGGTGTGAAGAACTACACTCTGGACATTGTGGCCAAGGATGCGGACGCGGGAGACGCAAAGGTTGTTGGGACATGCGAAGGCGGAGCGAAGAAAATTTTGTATAAGAAGGGCGAGGCGGCAGCGAAGAAAGAGCCGAGCTAAGGAGTAGAAGCGAAATCAAAATTGGAGTGCAAGGGGCCGCTCTTTTGGGCGGCCTTTATGTTTCATGCAGGAATTCCTTCGGGGGACAGCCTGGGAGCGGGCTACATCGAAGAGGGCAAGATGTATCGTGCCCCTACAGATTGGAAATCATTAGTGAGGTCAGTTGGATTTGGAGCCGGAAAGAGGGCCGTTGTTGCCGAAAAGGCCATCCCAGTAGCCGGTGAGGCCGGAACCGCTAACGGTGATGCGGAATTCAAGTGGGCCGGAGGGAGAGTCGGCGGAAATCCAGAGACGATTGGCTCCGGCAAGAATAGAGCTGACGGAGATGGGGCCATTGGATAGGCCGGTGAGGGTTGCTCGCAACTGGCCGCCTTGCGATTTCTCGACGTGCAGGACCGCTTTGACGGCCTCTGCAGAACGGTCGTTCTTGTATTCAAGCGAGTAGTCGCCAGCGGGCGAAAACTGCAGAGGCTGGCGAAGTGCTTCAATTTTTTCCTGGAGATTCCGGGCGGCAGCATCGAAGGGTTCCAGGGCGAGGGACTTTTGTAACTGATTTGAAGCTTCAGGCAAATCGCGATTGGCGAAGAGAAGATCGGCCACTAGATACCATGAATGAGATGAATCAGGGTAGAGAGCGGTTTCGAGACGCGCGACGGCGATGGATGAGAGAAGATTTTTTTGCTGGAGCTTGCGCGCTTTTGTCATGAGAACCCATTCGGCGTACCACGGGCTTTCGCTGCCGGTATTGGATTGTCTGAATTGATTTGCTGGGGCGACATCGCCTGCTTCCAACGCTGCATCTATTTTCTCGATAGCCAATTTTGTTTTAGCGGTTCGCGCATTTGATTGCGCCCCTAGACCGGCAAGTTGCGCGGCGGAGAGCCAGCGGCCTCGGAGCATCACACCGGTAATCTGCTCCACATTCTGGATATTTTCGAGGGGATTTGCGGAGAGCAGGAGCAGATCAGCCTGTGCACCTTCTGCGACAATACCGAATTGCGGAGCTCCGGAAATATTGGTAGCAATGAATGCGCCGGCGTTGGCAGTGGCGGAACGTAGCGCTTCGTAGGGTGAGACGCCCGCTTCGACAAGCTCGTGCAGTTCTTGATGAACGGACAAACCGGGAAAGCCGTAAGCGGCCGCGTCCGTGCCGAGAACGAGCGGAACATGGCGATCGGAGAGAAGTCTGACGAATTTGTAGAGGATTTGCTGAACCTGCTTCATCTGCTCGACTTGCTGCGGGGTCTGATCGTTGCGTTCATGGCGATTATTTGCGGGCATCCACTGAGAATAAGCAGCGGGAGAGAGTAAGGCAGATTCAGAAGAGTGCAGGACAGCGTCGAGATTTTCCAGTTGGGCGATGTTGGCGGGATTTACGTTGAGATTGGGAGTGACGGTGATGTGCGACGCAGCGATTGCATCGGCGAAGGCGACGAGTTCGGCGTCTGATGGCGGTTGATCGAATCTGGCGAAGAGCAAGTCTTCCAGATGGGCGGCGAGGACTTGCGAGGATTTGAGAACTTCGAGTGCACCGACCTGGCGATTGATGTGGCCGACTACGGGGATTTTTTCTTCGCGGGCGGTTTGTAGAATTGCTTGAAACACATCGGGTCGGAGCGTGCCGTAGAGCTTGATTGCGTCATAGCCGGAGCGTTTCTGTTGACGGACGATGGCGCGACCCTGCTCGGGAGTTTCCGCGGTGAGGAAGAGTTCATTGAGCGGGGGGAAGCCGTCTACTGTGTGACCCGCGGTGTAAATGGCAGGTCCGAGAAGTTTTCCTTCGCTGACCTGACGGCGCCAAATGAGATGCAGCGGGCCACCGTCCATGTTGAGAACATTGGCGACACCGTAGATTACGTAGGCAGGAAAATCGTCTGGGGAGAAGAGGTGGACGTGCAAATCCGCGAGCGCAGGCATCAGGAACTTGCCATGGCCATCAATGGTCTTGACGGACTTGGGAACGGGAATTTCGGACGCTGATATTCGTGAGATTTTGCCGTGTTCTATGAGGACAGAACGGTCCGGCAAGACCTGATTGGAATCCATGGGGATGACGGTGACGTGGGAGATCAGGAAAGAGTCGGTGCCGGACTCAGAAGCTGGACGGGCTGCAGACCCAGGCGCGAGAACGAATGTGGAGAAAAACAATAGGGTCAGCGGAAGTACGAAGAGTTTCGTCATTTGAGAGATTTGACGGCTGGGGAGGGCGGATGTGAGCGCAGAGAGCAAAGGCAGAAGGGCTATTTCTTGATCTTGCAGATGCGAGTTCAAACTAAGTGCGGGCAACATCCAAGAGGGGCACGATTTTCCGGCTGCTGCCCGGAATCTTTGATATCGTGCCCCTACAAAAGCGAAATCGGGAAAAAAAAGGAATCAGGGAGTGGGGGCGAGTTCGCGGAGCCAGATGTTGCGGAAGCGGACGGGATGGTTGTGGTCCTGGAGGGCTAGGGGGAGTTTGTCGGCGTGGGGTTTGTCGGGTTCGCCGGTTACGGTGGGGCCCTGGATTTCCACGTTGTCCTGAACGAGGACGCCGTTGTGAAAGACAGTGACGCGGCCGAGATGGATCAGTTTGCTGTCTTTATCGAATTTGGAGGGGTGGAAGACGATGTCGTAGGTTTGCCACTGGCCAGGAGGGCGCGAGGCGTTGACGAGTGGAGGATATTGGCCGTAGACGGCGGCGGCCTGGCCGTCGGCGTAGGTTTTATTGTTGTAGGAATCGAGGACCTGAATTTCGTAGAGGCCCATGAGGAAAACGCCGCTGTTGCCGCGATCCTGATCGGTGCCGACGGCGGGCGAGGGCGTGGCGAATTCGACGTGAAGCTGCATGTCGCCGAAGGATTGCTTCGTATACATGTAACCTGATTTCGGAACGGTTTCGAAATAGCCGGTGTCTACTTTCCATTTGGCGGGCTGGCCGTCTTTTGTGGACCAGGCGGAGAGGTCTTTGCCGTCGAAGAGGACGATAGCGTCGTTCGGGGCTTTACCGGGAGTGTCTTGCGTGGAAGAGACGCCGGGATCGATGACGGCTGGGACGGGGCGATTGCGATCGTGGGGTTTCCATTGGGTGGGAGTTTGCGCGCAGCCAATCGAGCAAAGAAAAAATCCACAAAGCAAAGTTGAGTTGATGCGAAATCGCGTATTCATGGCAGGCTCCGCGCGAAAAATCACCGGCGAACAATACCTTACATCGGAACCTCAGCGAAAATCGAGGACAAGAATTGTGATGTCGTCTTCTTGAGTGCGGCCTGAGGCATGACCGGAAAAAGTTGCGATGGAATGGAGCAGACGGTCGGCGAAGGCGGCGGCGGAAAGTCCAGAGTGGCTTAGCAAAAACTGTTTGCAACGCAATTTTCCGAATTCTTCTCTTTGCGCGTTCGCAGACTCCAGCAGGCCGTCCGTGTAAACCAGACATCGGGTTCCGAGAGCGACAGGGAGTTCCAAGAAGGAATAGGCTGCTTCGGGGAAAAGTCCGAGCATGAGGCCGTTTTCCTCAAGCTCGACGGCGGCACCGGTTTCTTTCGAAGCGAGTAATAACGGAGGATGACCCGCGGCCGCGTACCGCAGAACGCCCTTTTCCAAATCCAAAAAGAGATAGGCAGCGGTGACGAAATGCTCTTCAAATTTTCCGCAGAGGGCCTGGTTGAGGCCGGTGAGAACGTGCGCGGGATCGTGGGCCTGGGCGGTCTGACCGGCAAATGCAACTTTCAGCATGGACGCGATGAGCGCTGCGGGGACGCCGTGTCCCGTGACGTCAGCGACAAGAATGCCGAGATGCTTTTCATCAACGAGAAGAAAATCGTAGAAGTCGCCGGCAACGGCACTCATGGGAGCGTAACGGGCTGCGATTTCGAGCCCGATACAGGCCGGCACAGTTCGGGGAAGAATGGAGGATTGGATGCTGCGTGCAATTTCGAGCTCTTTGTTGATGGCAAGCAGCCGCTGTTCGTTGGCGAAAATGCGGTTCAGGGAAATATAGGCAAGGCAACAAACGAAAATGAAGAAGCCGATAAATTCCAGGTTGATGCCGGGAAGAATTCTGAGGTTAAGGAGATTTACATGAATGATGAAAAGAGCCCAGACGAGAAAACCGCCAACGAAAATGCGGAATTCGCGGCTTGAGCGCGAAGCCGAATCTCCTGAGCCAACGAAAAAGAGCAGCGCGCCTGAAACGACAGTCGCAAGGACAACGACATTATTCGCGAGGCCCAGCACGGATAGACGCATTCCAGATGCGGCGCCAATAATTCCAAAGATTGCAAAAGCGGATTGCGCGTAAATCATCCAACGGACGAACCTCTTGAGGTTCTCCGGCATGACTTGGTGAAAAAAGAAACTAAAGGGCACCAAGATCGTGCAAGTGATGAGCCAATTGACCTGCGCCCAAAACGTATCAGTTTGGTGGAAAAGCAAGCGGACGAGGCCACAGCTCGCGAGCATCCTGATTGCATAAAGAGAACAGAAGAAGGCGAAGTACAGGAGTGTGAGTTCGCGTATTCTTCTGCGGAATAGAAACAGCACGATGGCGGCAAAGGAGAAAGTCAGGAGAGCCGAGGCTACCGCAATATTTGCGAGTTCGAATAGGAGCAGGGAATGCGGGAGAGAAACGTGCGTCAGTTGTGATTGTGCCGCATAGAGCAGATAAGCCATTTGGGAGGGAAGGCTCGCTTAGGCGGTGTCGGGTTCTTCGATCAGGGATTCCTGACGGACGACGACGATGATGCCGGATTCGGTGACATGATAGCGGCGCTTGTCGGCTTCGAGGTCGTAGCCGATTTCGGTACGCTCGGGCAAATTGACGTGACGGTCAATGATGGCGCGGCGGATGCGCGAATGGCGGCCGATGTTGACGTGGTTGTAGAGAATGGATTCGCTGACTTCGCTGAAGCTGTTGACGCGAACATTGTTGCCGAGAACGGAGTGCTGCACGCGTCCGCCGGAGACGATGGAGCCGCCGGCGACGATGGAGTCGATGGCGACGCCCATGCGGTCGGGATCGCCGAACACGAATTTTGCGGGCGGGTATTGATGCTGCCAGGTGCGGAGCGGCCAGGCGCTGTCGTAAAGATTGAAAACCGGCGAAACGCTGACCAGATCCATGTTGGCTTCGTAATAGGCGTCCAGCGTGCCGACATCACGCCAATATTGGGAGGTGTTGCTGTTTTCGTCGACGAAGTTGTACGCAAAGACGCGATGCTTGGTGATGATGCGTGGAATGATGTCCTTGCCGAAATCGTGATGGGACTTAGGATCTTCGGCGTCAGCAATCAGAATCGGGATGAGTAGTTGCGTGTTGAAAATGTAGATACCCATGGAAGCGTTGCAGAGACCGGGCGTGTGCGGGGACTCTTTTGGCTGGGCGGGCTTTTCTTCGAAACCGACAAGACGCCAGTCCTTATCCACTTCAATGACGCCAAATTGATGAGCGGCTTCCCCAACGGGAATTTGAATCGTGCCGACAGTGACGTCCGCCGCGGAGTCAATGTGCTGCTGAAGCATCTTGGCGTAGTTCATTTTGTAGATGTGATCGCCGCTCAGAATGAATACGTGCTTCGAGCGTTCGCTGCCGATGGAATAGATATTTTGGTAGACGGCGTCGGCGGTGCCGCGATACCACTCTTTGCTGACGCGCATTTGCGGGGGAAGAATTTCGATAAATTCGCCAAGGCCGACAATGGAAGACCAGCCAGCGCGGACATGGCGGCTTAGGCTGAGCGCTTTGTATTGCGTGAGAACGAAGACGCGGCGGAGATCGGAGTTGATGCAATTGGAGAGAGTGATGTCAATGATGCGGTAAGCGGCACCGAAAGGAACGGCGGGCTTGGCACGGTCTCGAGTGAGCGGCCACAAGCGTTCGCCCTGGCCACCTGCGAGAAGAACAACGATGGCATCGCGCATATCCGTCATGGAGAGACCTCCGGGCGGGAAGCTTAGCGGCGTGGGCATTCTAGCAGGGGAAGAGGGTTGGGAGGCAAGAGAGAGATAAGGAATTCGAAGCGGCTCTCTCGTCGAGTGATTCTCAGAGGTCAACGTTTCTCGAAGTTGGGATCAGGGAGTGACGCCGGGGGTAATAGGGATTATGAAAGAGTTAATATAAACGGGCAAAAAAGCGAAAAACGAAGAATTTCGTAAAGATAGCTTGACAGGACAGGCTGAATTGAATAGAAACAGCGCATAAACCGCATCAGGGTGCGAAGAAAAACGTATAAAAACGCAAAAAGTATGGCGCGGGGCAGTGACCACGCGCGGCTGAGCATGCGATAATTGAAGTGGGCAGGGCCCGCAAAGGCGAGGCTTTGCAACGCAGCCAATTTGAACCGGAATTGGGGTGAAGGTACACAGTGGCAGAAGTCATCATTCAAGAGAGCGAGTCTCTGGAAAATGCACTGCGACGTTTTAAGCGCAAGGTGCAGCAGGAAGACATCATCAAGGAAATCAAGAAGCATAGCTTCTACATGAAGCCCGGTGAGAAGCGCCGGGCAAAGGAAGCGCTTTCGCGGAAGCGTTTGCGCAAAAAGCAGCGGCGCGAACAGGAGTAATCCTGTTCGTGTTGCGGCTCGGCGCCGCCTCCGTGATTCAGGCCCCGGTCAGGTAGACGATTGGTTGTGGTTAGCACTTCCGTGCCCGCAGGCTCAAGGGACCCAGCCCGGTTTCCTACGGCTATAGGTATCCCAGATTTCGAACGCCTATCGAGCAAACTGTGCGCGTCCCCGGATCGAGGCAGGTCAAGGGGGAAGCGGCAGATGGAATTCCATGACAAGGTCCTGAAGTGTTCGGAGTGTGGCGCCGAATTTGTATTTACGTCCGGCGAACAGATGTTTTTCGCGGATAAAGGGTTCAAGAACGAACCCAAGCGATGTAAAGGATGCAAAGCGAAGCGAGCAGAAGGCGGCGGAGGCGGTGGCGGCGGGCAGATGAGGTCGGAAACGAAGACGACCTGCTCGCAGTGCGGCAAAGAGACGACGGTTCCCTTCCGGCCAACGCAAGGGCGGCCGGTGTTTTGCAGGGAGTGCTTCCAGCAGAGGCGTGCTTTAGGCGCGGCGTAGGAAGCAGCGTTTTTTGAGAATTGGCGAAGTGAAAGCAATGTCCCGGCGAAGGGAGATGCCTTTTTAACTAAGGCGCCCGAATCGAAATCGGTCGTGAGTCCATTTGAGTTTTATTTTTTGACGCCGCGATTCATCCAAACTCAAACAGGCCCACTACTCAAATGCAGTGAAGTGTCATTTTCGTGCGGGCAGGCGTATGATACCCGGCGAAGTCCCCAGTAAAGCCAAACGACCCGGAAGGCCACCCCATGGCTCACCGCTTCACCATCGGAGTCGAAGAAGAATTCCAAATTATTGACCCTGCTACATGCGAGTTGCGTTCGCATGTGATGCAACTGGTGTCGGCGGCTTCGCCTTCGATCGTGGACCAGGTGAAGCATGAGATGCACCAATCGATCGTGGAGACGGGAACAAATATTTGTGAGAACGTGGCGGATTTGCGTGTGGAGATGCACCGGACGCGCGGCGAACTGGTAGCGGCGGCGGAACGCGCGGGGCTACAAGTCGCGGCGGCGGGAACGCATCCCTTTTCAAGCTGGATCGACCAGGTGATTTCGCCGGGCGAGCGATACCAAAACATTGTGGAAGAATTGCAGCAACTGGCGCGGTCGCTGCTGATTTTTGGGATGCACATCCATGTGGCGATGCCGGACAAGCAGACGACGATCGATATGATGAACATGGTGCGGTACTTTTTGCCGCACCTGCTGGCGCTTTCGACGAGTTCGCCGTTTTGGATGGGACGGAATACGGGATTGAAGTCGTTTCGAACGACGGTATTCCGCAGATTTCCGCGGACAGGAATTCCGGAGCAGTTCGAATCGTGGAGCGCATACGAAAATTTCGTGAATTTGCTGGTGAAGCTGAATTGTATTGATACGGGGAAAAAGATTTGGTGGGACGTGCGGCCGCATCCAACATTTGGGACGTTGGAATTCCGGATGTGCGACGTGACGACGAAAGTGGAAGAGGCTGTGGCTATTGCGGCGCTGACCCAAGCGCTGGTTGTGAAGTTACATCGGCTCTACAAAAGCAACCAGAGTTGGAGGCTTTACCGGCGCGCGCTGATTGAGGAAAACAAGTGGCGCGCAGCGCGGTATGGGATTGAAGGGAAACTGATTGACCTCGGGAAAGAAGAGGAAGTGCCGATGCGAGCACTTCTACCGGAATTGCTAGAGCTGGTGGACGACGTAGTGGATGATTTGGGAAGCCGTAGCGCAGTGGAATACGTGAATACGATTTTGCTTGAAGGAACGAGTGCGGAGCGGCAATTGCGCGTATTCGAACAGACTGGAGATTTGAAGGCGGTGGTGCGGCATATCGTGGCGGAAACGCGCGGCGGAGTGACGGAACCCAGGCAAGCGTCTGCGCGCGCGGTGAACTGAGTTTTCTACAGAAAGTCCGGGCAGAAGTTACCTCAGGAGCAAGCACATGAAAAAAGTGGGACTGCTGTGCGGTCGAGAGTACGCGTTTCCTCCGGCGTTTTTGAATCGCGTGAATGAGGTTGGGAAGAAAGATGGAGTGACGGCGGAGTTTGTGAAGCTCGGCGGAACGAAAATGAATGAAGCGGCCGAGTACGACGTGATCGTGGACCGGATTTCGCATGAGGTGGAGTACTACCGCGGATATTTGAAGCATGCAGTGCTGCAGGGGACGTACGTCATCAACAACCCGTTCTGGTGGACGGCAGACGATAAATATTTTAACTATTCGGTCGCTGCAAGGCTGGGAATTGCGATTCCGAAGACTGTGCTTCTGCCGCAGAAGGGATATCCGAGCAATGTGGATATCACTTCTGAATCGCTACACAACTTGAAGTATCCGATTGATTGGGATGGGTTGCTAGATTACGTGGGACGGCCGGCGATTTTGAAGCCGTTTTCGGGCGGCGGGTGGAAACACGTCTATAAGGTGAATAACAAAGAGGAGCTGTGGGCGGCGTACGACCAGACTTCGCCGGTGTGCATGACGTTGCAGGAGTTCATTGATTTCGACAAATATGTGCGGTGCTTTACCTTTGGAAAGTTGGACATCGTGCCGGTGCATTACGACCCGAAAGAGCGGAAGTATCTGGTGGAGCACGACTATTTGCCGGCGAGTCTGACACATCGTGTGGTGAAGGATGCGCAGACGATCAATCAGGCGCTGGGCTATGAAATGAATACCATCGAGTTTGCTGTGAAAGGTGACGTACCCTACGCGATTGATTTTCTGAATCCAGCGCCGGATTTCGAACGCGACCGGATTACGGACTATTACTTTGAGATGGTATTGGACAAGATGTCGAGACTGGTGATTGAGCGCGCGTTGAATGGTGCGCCGTCTAATCCGTGGCCGAGATGGGAAGAGATGCTGGGCATTGGGGCGGCGGGCGGATTTACCGGAACACCGAAAGCGGCGGCACAAACGGCGGGAGCACAAACGGCGACTGCGCACGTGAAAGCGATCGTGCCGGACGCACAGGCAAAATGAGCAGCGGAACTTCACCGATAGCGAGCGCGAAAGATCCTGCGGAGCACTGGCACGCTCTGTTGAAGCCACGGGTCGCGAGTTCGCGCGAATTCACAGAAAAATTTTATGCGCGACTGCGCGCGGAGAAATTGACATTCGGGAACCGCGTGCACTGCCCTTTTCTGCGGCCATTCTTTCTTTCGCCGGAGGATGAACAGCGAGTGAGAACCGTGGCCGAGAAAATGGCGGAACTCGGCGAGCGAGTGACAGCGGCGGCGCTGAACGATCCGGCGTTATTCAAACAATTTCATTTGCGCGAGGCGGAAGAGCGCCTGGCGCGGATGCATACAGGATACGGACCGGCCAGTACGGCTTCGCGGCTGGATGCGTTTTTGTTGCCGGACTCGCTGAAGTTTGCGGAATACAACGGGGAGTCTCCCGCTGGTTCGGGGTATACGGAAACTCTCTCGGAAGTCTTTCGCGATTTGCCGGTGATGCAGGAGTTCGCGAAGAGTTTTGAGATTCACAGCTACCCACTGAGCGCGAAATTGCTGGACGCGCTGATTGCAACGTATATCGATTGGGGCGGAGATTCGAAAAGGCCGCAGATGCTGATTACGGATTGGCGCGAGGTGCCGACGTGGAGTGAGTTTGAAATATTGAAGGCGCGATTCGAGCGGATGGGCGTGCCGGTGGAAATTGCCGATCCGCGGGATTTGGTGTTTGACGGGAAAACGCTGAGCGCGAATGGCAAGAAGATTGATCTTGTTTACCGGCGAGTGTTGATCAATGACATCCTGGCGCGTCCCGCCGAGTGCAAAGCACTGGTGGATGCTTATGCGGCGAATGCAGTGTGTGTGGCAAATAATTTCCGGTGCAAAATTCCGCATGTAAAGGCGTTTTTTGCGGTGCTGACCGATGAAAAGAACGCGGGATTGTTTTCGTTTGATGAGCGCGAAATGATCCAGAAGCATGTGCCGTGGACACGCGTGATGGCGGACGCGCAGACGGCTTACTATGGCGAACACATTGAACTACTAGACTTTGTGCGGCATGAGCGAAACAAATTGGTGCTGAAGCCAAGCGATGAGTATGGCGGAAGCGGTGTGACACTCGGCTGGGAAACGGATGAGAGCGCATGGGACGCGGCGATTGAGAAAGCGATTTCGCCGAACGGCGGTGCGTGGATCGTGCAGGAGCGAATTCCGATCCGGCGCGAAGTGTATCCGTGGGTCAAACCGGACGGCCAAGTGGAATTTCGCGACATGCTGGTGGATTTTGCGCCATATTTGTTCCGTGGGAAGTTGTGCGGATTTTTGACTCGGTTGAGCGCGACGGGGCTCGCAAATGTGACGAGCGGCGGCGGGCAGGTGCCGGCGTTCCGCGTTAGCGTTCGCACAGGCGTATCCTGAGGTCGGATGTCCACAGCTGAAGCGAGCGCTAGCCTGCAGATAGAAGGCGGGGCGCGCTATTCGCAGCCAACCATGCAGCCGAGCGCTTGAAGTAACCGGCTACGTTTGTACACAAAAAAGATTTCCAAACAGGCTTAGCCTCGCCCCGCTCTAACGCGAAACGCGCCAGCGCATAGCCGAACAATTCCTCAGAAAGATAACCGAGCCGGCGGGCCGACCAGCCTTGCGATTGGTAACTGTCATGCTGCTCGAATCGAAACGCTGAATTGGCCGTGAAGATGCCAAATCCAAGAAAAACGGTCAGGAGGTCGTTTAGCGGCTCCATGTCTGGATCATCGCGTGGCACCAGGCCAGGCCGAAGAAGAATGATGTGACCGATTTCGTGGGCGAGGACCGCAACCAGAGACATCGGATCCTTCATTTGGGATTCGTTGATTGAGATGTGCGCTTTCGATGAGGGGTCATGAAAATAGAGGCCGCCAGCCTCGGAGCTCTTGCCGGAGAAGAATGGAACGAGGCCAGAGGTCCGTTCATTAGCGGATGCCAGTAAAGTCAGCTCTATTTCGGCAGGATTGACTTGCATCGCTATCGCGACTCGCTCAAACATTAGCCGCAACGCCGCTTCGGATCGGTCATACGGATCAGGGAAATGCTCGGGCGTGGGAACGGTTACCGTGGCGTGTAGAAGACGATGCGCGCCGAGAAGAGTTGCCAGTCGGAGAAACCCATTATCAACCCATTCTTGCTTTTCAGTAGTGATGGGGAGTGTGGGTTTGGTCAGTCCGAACATCGGATAGTTATACCAAAACGACCACGTGAATCGAAACGACGCCGGAAGATACGGATCGAGAGTAGGGCGCTACAAAAATCGAGGAAACCTCAGTAAGATAATTAGAATGGCTTTCGGACCTGTACAACCAGAACTGATGCCGGGCGCGAAGAACGCCGTGGAGACTTGCCTTGCGGTGCGTCCGGAGGAGCACGTAGCACTGATTGCGGATGAAGCGAGCTCGACAGTGGCGGCGAGTTTGGCAGAGGCGCTGCGCGAGCGGAAGGCTGCTTACACTGGATTGCTACTTGAGGATTTTGTGCCGAGGCCGATGAACGGCGCGCCGAAACCCGTACTGGATGCACTAGAAACGGCGGATGTTGGGATTTTGTGTATGAATCCGCAGCCCGGGGAACTTTCAGCGCGGATGGCCATTGTGCAAGTAGTGGAGCGCCGGAGAATCCGTTACGCACACATGGTGGGAGTGACTCCGCAAATCATGCAGATGGGAATGCGGACGGACTATAAAAAGGTAGATCAATTGAGTGACCGGTTGCGCGAACGGATGTTGCGTGCGGAAACGCTGACGGTGAAGACGGAAGCGGGAACTTCGTTTGCGGCGCATTTTGACCGGGGGCTCGATTGGGTGAAGACGAGCGGGCTGATCAGTCCGAGATATTGGTCAAATCTGCCTGCGGGAGAGGTTTTCACGACGCCAGCGACTGTGGACGGCACATTTGTTTGTGATGCAACAGCGGGCGATTATTTCAACGGAAAATATGGGGATTTGCAGGCGACGCCGATGAAACTGACGATTGAAGGTGGGCGACTGAAGAAAGTGGAATGCGAACGGAAGGACCTGGAGAAAGAGTTTTGGGACTATTGCCATACGGATGAAAACAGCGATCGAATCGGGGAGCTGGCGTTTGGGACGAATCTCGGGCTTTCGGAGATGATTGGAATTCTTCTGCAAGACGAAAAATTTCCGGGTGTGCATATTGCATTTGGCGATCCCTATGGAAGCCAGACGCATGCAAATTGGAAATCGAAAACACACGTGGACGTGCTGACGCGCGAGTGCGACGTGTGGATCGATCGGGACCAGATTATTGAGAAGGGGAAATATCAGCTCGACCATCTTGGATTAGCTTGAAGTTAGAAAATTGAAAATGGGCAGTAAGCAAGCCGCCGACAGAATAGGCGGCTTTTGATTTTGAAAGGCTTACTTTGCGTCGTGGTAGATAATGCCTAGCGTGTATCGCGTGCCACGGCGGACGCGACTGACTCCGTGGCGGATGGACACGCGATAAGTTCTTCGCGAACCTTTGACGGGACGATAGCGCGTTGTGAAAACGATACCGTGCCCCTGATCCACGGTGATGACTTCGGCGCGGGATTGAGTGCGCGGGGCATTTTCCACGAGAACGAATTCGCCGCCTTCCCAATCGCGCCCTTGTTGACCGAGCATGACAACCAGTTGTAGTGGAAAAGCGATCTCTCCGTACAAATCCTGGTGCAGGCAGTTATATCCGCCGGCTTCGTAGTGAAGGATTAGCGGAGTTGCCTGTTTTTGGCCAGCGTTATTACAGCGCTTCAAGAATTCTTTATGATCAAGCGGGAACGGTTTTTCTTTTGGACCCAGTTGAGAAATCCACTGATTCGCAATTCTGGCGAGGTGCGGATAGGTTGCGGTGCGCAGTGATTCGATGATGTCCGGCAACGGATAGCGAAAATATTTGTAGTCACCTTTGCCGAAGCGGTAGCGTTCCATGATGACATGACTGCGAAAAGAATTTTCGTGCGCGAAGAGTTCGGAGAGAGGATCGCACTCAGACGAAGTGAGGAGTTGGCCAGTGAAGGCATAGCCGGTGTCGGAAAGTTGGGATTCGACTCGGCTCCAGTCGATATCGCCAACTCGTTGTGTGAGCGTGTTTTTCATGCGCGTACAGTCCTTTTTAGACTAGCCCAGCAATTCAATCTATCCGAATTGGTGCGGCAAACCCTGCGGGACAAGAACACCGACGAGGGTCGTGGCGCACACTCGAGTTGACAGTCACTAGTTTGTGGTTTTGCTCAGTATAGATGGGAGACGTATTCGCGCATTTGGTGCTTCCAGTAAGGCCAGTCGTGGCCGCCTTGTGGGCCCCAGTTGTCGAGCGAATGGCGAATGCCTTTGTGGGACAGAATGCCGGAGAAATGATATGCAGGGCCGGAATTTTCCCAGGGGCCGGTGCCGGTGGTCAGATGAATGTCGCAAGAGGCGAGTTGGTCGTAGACCCAAGGATCGGAAAGATTCTGGATGTAGTCGGCGGGATTGTTGAAGTAAAAATTGTCGTCGTACAGGCCGTCCATGAAGTTGCGGAGATCATAGACGCCGGACATGGCGAAGCAGCGCTTGATGACGTCCGGATGTTTAAAAAGCGAATTCGCGGCGTGATAGGCACCGAAAGATGCGCCCATGGTGGCGACGTCGACTTGCGACTGGCAATTGTCCCAGATGAACGGAATAACCTCTTCGCGAAGGTAGGAATCGAACATAGCCTGGACGTAACTGCGGTGAAACGGGTGTGCGCCTTTGTTGTAAAAGCTGTAGCCGTTGATGGAGTTCACAGAATAGAACTTGATGCGGCCAGCGTCGATGAAATCGGCGAGCGCGCCGATCATTCCCTGCCCTTCGAGTTCCCACTCGTCACCGGCGCTGGTGGGAAAGCCGAGAATAGGCGAGCCATAGTGTCCGTACACGACCACGCCGAGTTCGATGCCGAGACGATACGAATACCAGCGGTGATAGTCGCGTTGCATGGGAGGGCCTTTCGACTGCGCGCAAGTTCAAGCGGGACAGGCGAAAGTATGCCAGCCAGACGGTCCGTAGAGCAATGTTCCCCAATTTAGCGAGCCCGCATTTCTGGAAAATTCACAAAAGGCAAAATGGAAACGCAAATGCAAGTGTTCCTCGGGAAATGCGATTGGCTTAGAGTTTGGTGACAGATAAGGCGCAGTATTGTTAGAGAATTTTCTGCACCATTTTGGTACAGTGCCGAGCGAGTACCGCGACGCATCTCGTGCCGGAAATGCCATTGACCTTGCTGGTTTCGGAGAAGCCATTGAAAAAAGCGGCTAAGAAAAAAACCAACGGCGGGAATGGAAAGAATCATGACAAAGCATTGCGCGAGCACCTCGTCTACTTGCTGAAAGGCGGCGGAGCGCACGTGCATTTTGAAGATGCACTTAACGGATTCCCAGAAAGCAAACGAGGCGTATTCGCGAAAGGGCTGCCGCACACAGGGTGGCAGTTACTCGAACACGTACGGATCGCGCAGTGGGACATCTTAGAGTTCAGTAGAAATGCCAAGCACGTGTCGCCGGATTTTCCGGCTGGATACTGGCCGAAGACGCCGCTTCCGCCGGATGATGCGGCGTGGGAGAAAAGTTTGAAGGCGTTCCACAGAGATTTGAAGGAGATGATCGCACTGGTGAACGATCCGAAGACGGATTTGTACGTGAAGATTCCGCACGGAGATGAGCAGACGGTCTTGCGCGAAGCATTGCTGCTTGCGGATCACAATGCCTACCATTTGGGACAACTAGTGGATTTGAGGAGAGCGCTTGGGGCGTGGCCCGAAGAATAGTGGTCTGTGGCCGAAGCCTAGGCCCAGTAAAGGAATGTCGTAGCAAACATCAGTTTCTTGCCTATTTTAACTTCAATCAGAAATCAGCGCAGTGGGATCGCACGAAGAAAATCTCTGCTCAAACAGAGTGGCTTGGGCTTGCAAGAATACGGAATCGCGTTAGGATAGGGCTGGAAATCACCGAAAAATCGGAGGGCGTATGGTGCAAATTGGCGTCGAAAGCGTAGGCCGCCGAGGATTCCTCAAGGGAATGCTCGGAGCGGGCGCGTTTGTGCTGAGTTTGCGCATGATGCCGGGAGGCGGACCTGCGGGACACATGGCCGAGGAGATGGCGGCGGGAATGAAAGGACCGCTCTCGCCCAACGTGTGGCTAGCGATTGATACGGATGGGGCGGTCTACATCATTGCGCATCGCAGTGAAATGGGAAGCGGAAGCCGGACTGCCGTGCCGAGAATTGCTGCGGATGAACTGGATGCGGATTGGAACCGCGTGAAGATTGTGCAAGCAACCGGCGATGAAAAATACGGAGATCAGGATACGGACGGCTCGCATTCCGTGCGTGGATCTTTTGATGCGATGCGGGAAGCGGGCGCAACGGCGCGATTGATGCTGGTGCGCGCGGCGGCGAAGCAGTGGGGCGTGCCGGAAAGTGAATGTTCGACGGATTTGCATGTGGTGGTCCACAAGTCGAGCGGGAAAAAACTTGGTTATGGCGAACTGGCGACGGCTGCGGCGAAGCTGGAGGTTCCGAAAAAAGAAGAGTTGAAGCTAAAGACGAAAGCGCAGTGGCGTTACATCGGAAAAGGAACTTCGAGTTACGACTTGAAAGATATGGTGACCGGCAAGGCGGGATACGGCATTGACGGCCGCATGGATGGAATGTTGTACGCGAATGTGGCCCATCCCCCTGTGCTGGGAAGCACGGTGAAATCGGTGGACGACAAGGCGACGCTGGCCGTGAAAGGTGTCAAACAGACGGCCGTGCTTGATTCGTGGAAGCCGCCAATCATGTTTCAAGCATTGGGTGGCGTGGCGGTGATTGCGGACAACACCTGGTCGGCAGTTGAGGGAAAGAAAAAACTGAAGATTGAATGGAGCGATAGCGAGCACAAGAGCTATTCGTCGGATACTTACCGGAAAGAGATGGAAGAGACTTCGCGGAAGCCTGGAAAGGTGGTGCGCGAAGTTGGGAACGTAGATACAGCTTTTGCGAAGGGCGGAAAAATCATAGAGGCGGAATATTACGCGCCGATGCTGGCGCATGCATCCATGGAACCGCCAGCTGCGCTGGCAGTCTACAAGGACGGAAAAGCGGAAGTTTGGGCAGCGACGCAGAATCCGCAAGGTGCCAGAGAGGCAGTAGCAGCTGCGCTGGGATTGAAAAAAGAAAGCGTGACGATGAACGTCACGCTGCTTGGCGGAGGATTCGGGCGGAAATCGTTTCCGGATTACGCGGTGGAAGCAGCGGTGCTTTCGAAACAGACTGGAAAGCCAGTGAAAGTAACGTGGTCGCGCGAGGACGACATCAAGTTCGATACGTTTCACTCGTGCGCGGCGATGTACTTGAAGGCGGCGCTGGGAGCGGACGGAAAACCGACGGCGTGGCTGCAGCGCAGCACTTTCCCGCCGATTGCTTCAACGTTTGACGCGAATGCGAAGACAGCGGACGCCGGCGAAATCGGTCTTGGCTGGAGCGATCTGCCGTACGCGATTCCGAATCATCGCGCGGAAAACGGCGAGGCAACGACGCACGTGCGAATCGGATGGCTGCGAAGCGTGTGCAATGTGTTCCATGCATTTGCGGAACACTCGTTTGCAGATGAACTGGCGCATGCTGCGGGAAAAGATTCGCGAGAATACATGCTGTCGCTGCTGGGGCCAGATCGCGTCATTCCGAAGGAAGAACTAGCGAAGGACTATACGAATTACGACGGAGATTACACGCAATATCCGATAGACACCGCGCGTTTCCGGCGCGTAGTGGAAATTGCCACGGAAAAAGCGGAATGGGGGAAGAAAAAGAACGGGAACGGATTCGGTATGGGATTGGCAATGCATCGGAGTTTCTTGACGTATGTTGCGACGGTCGTCCAGGTAGAAATTGGCAAAGACGGTAAATTGAAAATTGGGCGTGTCGACACAGCGCTGGACGCGGGAACGATTGTGAATCCCGAGATGGCACGCCAGCAGTATGAAGGCGCGGCGACGTTCAGCACGAGCCTAGCCCTTTACGGCGAGATTACGGCGAAGAATGGCGCGATCGAACAATCGAACTTTGACGGTTATCCGATGACACGGATGAACATGGCTCCGCGCGAGACGCGTGTGCATTTGGTGGAGAGCGATGCGCCACCAGCGGGAATCGGCGAGCCAGGCGTGCCGCCGTTCACGCCGGCTCTATACAACGCGATTTTTGCGGCGACGGGAAAACGCTATCGGGAGCTGCCATTGTCTAAATCCGGGTTGGTGTGAGTGCCCTCGCCACTGGCAGAAAATCATGAGTCACTTCATGATTTTCTAATAGTTATACCATTTAGCTAATTAGTATCCAGCGTAAAGTGACTTCGCGGCAAAACAGGCCCAATTCGCTCAGAGTGTGTTAGTCGCTCGTGCAACACTACAAACAGACCGACCCTAACTTTGCGGTATCCCGATGCGCCATTCTCGCATTTTGCTAGTGACCGCTCTGGCCTTAGTGGTGGCTCATGTAGTGGTAATTGCCACTCTGGGGAATAGACCGCCTGGACCAATTCTCTCCGACATAATTCAACTTCTCCTAGGGGCGTTTGCAACGCTGGCTTCATTTCAGGCGGCGAAGCGAAGCAGTACGTTTGGACGCGTTTTCTGGAAGCTGGCCGCGTGGGCATTCGTGGTGTGGTGTGTCGGGCAAATTATAGGCGGCTACTACGGCAGCATCGTAAATAGAGATACTCAGCTCATTTGGTACGTGCAACTGTTCTATTCCGCATGGCCCGCGCCCCTTGCCATGTGCATTTTTCTCGATGTGAGAGAGGAGAAAGAAGGATTCGATTGGGAGCGGATCCTGGATTTCGGCCAAGTGGCGATTGTTTTTATTCTGGTCTATTTCTATTTTTCCAATCTTCCGACCCACGGGGCGCAAGTGGGCGCATGGAGACTCTCCATTACAACAGATGGATTGTTGGCGACGGGATTCTTTTTGCGCTCGATCGTGGAACGGAAAAATCCAACGCACAGGCTTTTCTGGAGCTTCGGTTGCTATCGGCTTGTGGCGCTGTTGACAGATCTCTATTTCGTCGCGGGCTTCCCCGAACCGATTAACGGGGCCTGGTTTGACCTCGTATGGAGTATGCCCTGGCTAATCCCGATTGTAACGGCTACGCAATGGAGCGGGGAGAAAGCGGCGGAAGCAGGAACTGCCAGCGGAATGTTGCGCCGGCGATTGCAGATTACGCAGTTCCTGCCGTTGATTTTTCCCCTGCTGATCATATTAATGGCGGCTGAGGTTGCGCGGGGCCAAGTGGTGGTGGCGGGAATTGCCGTACTACTTTCGCTTGGCACTTCCTATGGGCGGCTAATTCTTACTTCCCGGGAGCAGCAGCGCTCGGCCGATGCTTTGGCAGAAAGCGAGGAGAGATTCCGGACGGTTTTCGATGGTTCGCCCGTGGGAATGGCAGTGATTGGGATGAATGGAAAAGTCGTTGCGAGCAATACTGCGTGTAGGGTGATGCTCGGACTTGGACCGGACGAAGAACTAACAACGGAGATTTTTGACGGGCTAACCCATCCGGACAATCGCGAACAAGATGCGGCGCGTTATCAGAGCCTGGCAAAGGGCGAGATCGGACAAATTCGCCAGGAGAAACGCTACATTCTAAAAGATGGCCGAACCGCATGGGCCGATTTGCATTTGTATCTACTACGCGGAAGAAAAGGAGAGCCGCGATACATCATCGGCATGGCGGTGGACATTTCCGAGCAGAAGACGCTTGAGTCCCAACTGAGGCAAGCGCAGCGGATGGAAACTATCGGACGGCTGGCGGGAGGAGTAGCGCACGACTTCAACAACTTGCTGACTGTTATCAAAGGATATTGCGACCTAGTCTTAGAAAAAACGCAGAAGGAAGTAACCATCCAGAGTCACATGGAGCATATTGACCGCGCGACGGATCAGGCGGCTTCCTTGACGAGGCAATTGCTGGCGTTCAGCAGGCAGCAGGTGCTGCAACCGAAGGTTTTCGATTTGAACGTGCTTGTGCTGAACGCAAAGAAAATGTTGCAACGGTTGATTGGCGAAGACATCGAGGTCATCACGATTACTTCCCCGAACCTTGGTTCCGTAAAAGCAGATCCGGGACAAATTGAGCAAGTGATTCTGAATCTGGTGGTGAACGCGCGAGATGCGATGCCCGACGGAGGAAAACTTACGCTAAAGACAGCGAACGCGGAGCTGGACGAGGCGTTCGTCCACGCGCATTGGGGCGCCAGAACAGGGCGATTCGTGTTGCTTACAGTGACGGATACCGGCATTGGAATGAGTGAAGAGGTTTTGGCACATATTTTCGAGCCGTTCTTTACTACCAAAGAGTTGGGAAAGGGCACAGGTTTGGGGCTCTCGATGGTGTACGGAATTGTGAAACAGAGCGGCGGCTCTATTTGGGTGAACAGCAAACCTGGAGAAGGCGCGAGCTTCACGATTTATCTGCCAAGAGTCGAAGAACCTCCAGAAGACATGACGAGAGCTACGCGTCCGAGCGAAATGGTTCGAGGAAGCGAGACAATTCTTCTCGTGGAGGATGATGCGCCAGTGCGAGAATTGACATGCGACATATTACAAGCCCAGGGATACGAAGTTCTCGTCGCAAATGGTCCAAATCAAGCGCTGGATCTTTGCAATCGATACAACAAGCAGATTCATCTTGTCCTGACAGACCTGGTAATGCCAGGAATGAATGGGGCAGAGATGGCGGATTTGGTCGTAAAGTTGCGCCCGGGCATACAGGTGTTGTTTATGTCGGGGTACAGTGACAATGCGCTTTTGCAAAATGGTGCTCAAGACAAGAAGTTGAATTTCCTGCAGAAACCATTTACGGCGAGCGTTCTCCACAAAATGGTGAGAGAAATTTTGGATGGCCGAGTGAAGTAACACCCAGCAGACTAAACTTGCATCTATAAGACACCTGAATTAGGTTTTGCTCCGGCTATTTTTGCCGTTTGCTGGAGGCATACTTGCGAAAGTTCGTTTTTATGTTGTTGATTGTTTGTATATGGGTCTTGCCCAGTAGCGGGCAGCGGCGGCCTGTGTTGCCGCAGATTGATTTGCCCCATCCCTATTACTACCGCGAACTTTATTTGCCGCAGTTAACGAACGGGCCAAGCAGCCTCACATGGGCACCTGATTCGAAGGAGTTGGTGTATTCAATGGCAGGTTCGCTTTGGCGGCAAAAGCTGGATTCGAAGGAGGCAGTGCAGTTGACGGATGGACCCGGTTACGATTACCAGCCGGATTGGTCGCCTGATGGGAAGAGCGTGATTTACACGTCGTATCAGAAGGATGCCATGGAGTTGTGGTTGATAGATGTGAAGAGTGGAAAGACGACGCAGTTAACTGCCAACGGAGCAGTGAATCTGGAGCCGCGATGGTCGCCAGACGGGAAGAAAATTGCTTTTGTTTCAACGCAATACAACAGCCGGTTTCATATTTTTCGCGCGGACGTGGAGGGTGGAAAACTAACAAATGTAGTGCGGCTGACGGGGGAAGCAAAGAGTTCTCTGCCTCGATATTACTACAGCGCGTATGACATGGAGATCAGTCCAGTGTGGACGCGGGATGGCGCAGAAATTCTGTTTGTCTCGAATCGCGGACACAGCCATGGGACAGGCGGATTCTGGCGAATGAAAGCGGAGCCGGGCTCCGAAGCCCGGGAAATTCATTACGAAGAAACGAATTGGAAAGCACGTCCGGATTTTTCTCCGGATGGGTCGCGAATGGTTTACAGCTCGTATCTGGGGAGGCAGTGGCACAACTTGTGGCTCATGCCGGCAGGCGGCGGAGATGCGTTTCCAATTTCGTACGGAAATTGGGATGAGACGTGTGCGCGGTGGTCACCGGATGGAAATGGACTCGCGTTCATTTCGAATCGTGAAGGCGGCACAAAGATAGCAATACAAGAAACTGTGGGCGGCACTCGGTTTGAATTAGCAGTAGAGACTCGCAAATTTCTTCATCCACGGAAGACGTTTGCAATTTGGGCCAAGAGCGAGGTGGATTCGGATGTGCCAGCGCGAATTTCAGTCACAGACTCGGCTGGACGATCTTACGCCCCAGACGACACCTGGATTTATGCGGACGATGGCTTTGATCGGAGCGAGCGAGCCTTTGAACGCCACTATTTTGAAGGCGGCGGCGAGGTCAGTGTGCCTCCTGGCATCATTACGATGGAGGTGAGCCGTGGATACGGTTATCAGCCCGAACGGTTGACTGTAGACACAAACAAGATTCAGTCGGATATCGAATTCAAATTGAAGAAACTGGCTCGACTCGATCCGGGCGAGGGTGAGTGGGTGAGCAGCGATTTGCATGTTCACCAAAATTATGGGGGAACGTACAAAAACGATCGAGTAACGCTTGTAAAGCAGGCGGAAGCAGAGGGCGTGGATATCGTTCACAACCTGGTTGTGAACAAGGAACAACGTTTCCCCGATCTGATTCGCACTGCTGAGCCTGATTCTCCGTCTGAACCGGACTTGCTGGTGGTTGCAGGGCAGGAATTTCATACGAGTTATTGGGGGCATCGTGGTTTGTTGAACATGAAGGAGCGTTTGTTATTGCCCGGATACGCGGGATATCCGAATACGGCGGCGGCGAGCTTATTTCCGATGAATGCGGACGTATATGACATGGCACACGAGCAGGGCGCGTTGGTTGGAGCCGTGCATCCATTCGATGAAGAACCAAATCCGTTTGCGGACCCACCGCAACGGATTACGGACGAATTGCCGGTGGATGTAGCGCTGGGAAAACTGGACTACATGGAGATCGTGGGGTTCAGCGACCACAAAGCTACTGCGTCCGTTTGGTACCGGCTGCTCAATTTGGGATTTCGGATTCCGGCTGGGGCGGGAACAGATGCTACGGCGAATTATGCGGCACCGATTCGCGGAATGGTGGGAATGGACCGGGTGTACGCCTGGGTTCCGGCATGGCCGCTGAACTTGGCGATGTGGATGAACGGTCTGAGGCATGGACATACATTTGCGACGAATGGACCGCTGATTAACTTCACGTTGGGGAAGGAGATGGTGGGGGATGAGTTGAATTTGAACGCACCTCAAGATGCAGTTCGCTTTGACGCACGGCTACGCTCTGTGGTTCCGGTAGATCATCTGGAGGTGGTTTGCAACGGAAAGGTTGTGAAAAACCTGAAGCTCGAGGGCAAACGCGACATTGCAGATGTCGAAGGGACGCTGCCGATTGCGGAAAGTGGATGGTGCTTGTTGCGGGCGTGGAGCGAGAAGGCGGAGTATCCAGTGATGGACAACTATGCGTATGCGACGACGAGCCCGGTGTATGTGAACGTGGCCGACAAGAAGCCGAGAGCGCCGGAGGATGCGAAATATTTTGCGGCGTGGATTCAGCGGACGATTGAGGCGACCGAAAAATATCCCGATTGGAATTCCCCGGCAGAAAAAGAAAGCGTGATGAAAAGATTGCGAGATGCGAAAAAAATCTACGAAGAAATGGAATCAAAATAGTTGTGTTGGACTTTCTGCGAATTGGAGATAGAATCCAAGGACGGGGAAGCAGTTAACGGGACACACGTGCTTCGTCCGCAACGAGAGATCAGTTCTTTCCTGGATGTAGCAGAGCAAAGCGTACCGCGGGCGGAATCGAAGAGCGGCGCGCGACCCGCCTCATTTTCAGGTAAATCGATTTATTACTGGAGATTTATTGCGTCCGGGAGGGCGCGCCGATGATTCTAGGTGTGCCACGAGAGAGTTATCCGGGTGAGCGTCGAGTGGCAATTGTGCCTGCGGTGATCCCTGCGCTTGCGAAAGCAGGAATCGAGGTTTTGGTGGAGGCAGGCGCAGGAATGGAAGCCGGCTATCCCGACCGAGACTTCACAGAGAAAGGCGCGAAGTTTGTAGCGAACCGTGCAGACATTTTCCAAGCGGCGGACATTGTGGCGCAGGTTTTGTGTTATGGGTCAAACGACGTAACTGGCAAGGCAGACTTGCCGTTGATGCGAAGCGGACAAGTCATAGTAGGTTTCCTACGGCCGATGGGAAAGCTCGAGGAGTTACAGGAACTCGCAAAGACCGGAGTAAGTTCGTTCGCCGTGGAATTGATGCCGCGCACGACGCGAGCGCAAAGCATGGATGCGCTTTCCTCCATGGGCACGATTTGTGGATACAAAGCCGTGATAATGGCGGCGGACACCTTGCCAAGAATTTTTCCAATGCTCACAACCGCCGCAGGCACGATTACACCCGGGCGTGTGTTCATCATCGGAGCCGGCGTAGCGGGATTGCAGGCAATCGCTACGGCAAGACGCTTGGGCGCAGTCGCTTCCGCCTATGACATGCGGCCAGCGGCGAAAGAACAAGTGCAGAGTTTGGGGGGACGATTTGTTGAGTTACCCATCGAAGCGAAAGATGCGCAGGATGCTCGCGGCTATGCAACGGCGCAGGGCGAGGAGTTTTACCGGAAGCAACGTGAGCTGCTGGGAAGCGCGGTGGCGGAAAGTGATGTGGTGATTACCGCAGCCGTCATTCCGGGGAAAAAATCCCCAGTGTTAGTAACAAAAGAAATGGTCGCGCGAATGGCGCCGGGGTCGGTGATAGTGGACTTGGCTTCCGAACGCGGTGGAAATTGCGAGCTGACACAAGCCGGAAAAACCGTGAAAGAGCACGGTGTGACGATCATTGGGGTGTTCAATTTGGCGAGTTCCGTTCCTTACCATGCGAGCCAGATGTATGCGAAGAACCTCTCGGCGTTTCTGCTGAATCTGGTGAAAGACGGGAAGCTGCAGCTCAACGAGAAGGATGAGATCCATCGCGAAACTCTGCTGACGCAGGATGGCGAGATCGTGAATGCACGCGTACGCGAATTTGTGGGATTGAAACCGCTCACCGCGGAAGCAGGAGTGAAATAGCAATGAAAATGGATTTGTTGACGAGCTTGTACGTGTTCATGTTGGCGGCATTTATCGGATTTGAAGTGATCAAGCGGATTACGCCGTTGCTCCACACGCCACTAATGTCGCTCACGAACGCTCTGGACGCGATCGCCGTGGTCGGAGCGATTATCCTGGCTGGAGAACATAAGACAACACTAGCGGCGATTTTGGGAACGATCGCGATTGTTTCCGCGACGAGCAATATCGTTGGCGGATTCCTGATTACGGACCGCATGCTGAAAATGTTCAAGCCGAGCGGGGCAAAGAAAGCATGAGCGGGATTCTCGGCAGCGATCTTTTGATCGAAATCACGTACCTCATTGCGACGGCCCTTTTTGTTTTTTCGCTGATGTGGATGAGTTCGCCGACGACGGCGAGGCGAGGCGTTTTTGCCGGCGAAATTGGTATGGTATTGGCTATCGCCGGCACGCTACTGCATCACGGCATAGTTGATTACAAACTGATTTTGATCGCGTTGGTACTGGGAACAATCATCGGCATTCCGCTCGGTAAAGTGCAGATGACGGCCGTTCCGCAGCGAACTGCCCTGAGCCACGCGTTCGGCGCACTTTGCGTGACGCTGGTAGGCACGGCAGAGTTTTACCTGCCTCGTGAAACGCCGATGTCGCGATTTATGATCGCGGTATTGTGCATGGAAGTGATTCTGGGGGCGCTGACGATTACGGGCAGCTTGATGGCGGCGGGAAAACTGCAGGAGTGGTTGCCTCAGCGGCCGATCACTTATAAAGGACAGAATTTCGTCAATTTGGGGTTGCTGGGCATTGCCATCATAGTGGCGGTGATTTTGGTGATGCATCCGGAACGGACACAACTTTTTCCCGCGATCGTTGCGATTCCACTTGTTTTCGGCGTGATGATGATCGTGCCTATCGGTGGAGCGGATATGCCGACAGTGATTTCGTTGCTGAATTCCTACGCTGGACTTTCGGCGGCAGCGATGGGATTTGTGTTGAACAGCAAATTGCTGATCATCGCTGGTGCGCTCGACGGTGCTTCGGGATTTATTTTGTCCATGAACATGTCCAAAGCGATGAACCGGTCGTTTTCGAACGTACTGTTTGGCGCATTCGGGCAAGAACAGGTAGCAGCTGGAGGCACGGCAGAGGCAAAACCGGTGCGGAGCGCAACAGCAGAAGAAGCCGCTGCAATTCTTTCGGCTGCAAACAAAGTGGTGATTGTGCCTGGTTATGGCATGGCTGTGGCGCAAGCACAGCATAAAGTGCGCGAACTTTTTGATGGTCTAACGAAACGCGGAGTGGACGTGAAATTTGGAATTCACCCTGTGGCGGGGCGCATGCCTGGTCACATGAACGTTTTGCTGGCCGAAGCAGATATTCCGTACGACAAATTGCTGGACATGGACGAAATCAATGGAGATTTTCCGCAAACGGATGTGGCACTGATCATCGGCGCGAACGACGTGACGAATCCTGCGGCGCGAAACGAACCAAGCAGTCCTATTTACGGCATGCCGATTCTGGACGTGGACAAGGCACGAACAGTTATGGTGATTAAACGCGGCATGGGCGCAGGATTTGCCGGAATTGAAAATCCGCTGTACTTCCTCGATCGCACGCTGATGTTATTCGGAGATGCGAAGGGATTTGTCGGAAACATAGTGCGGGAATTGAGCGGCGGCGCGGGTCATTAAGCGGCCAAGATTTGAGTCATTTTCACGCCTAAATCAAGCTATCCATTGCACTCTCTACTTTAACTAAGTCCTTTCTTTTTCAATAAGTTGGCGTTATTCTAGCCGAGGTTCACTCAGTCGATTTGGAAGGCGTTTTCTCATGCAGAAACTGATGAATAAAACCAGGTGCGGGCGGAGCTTTGTGTGCCTCGCGGGGAGCTTACTTTTGGCGACGATCGTTTATGGTGGACAAGCCGACACTGCGAATAAATCTGCAAGAAACGACGGGCTGACGCCGATTCGCGAATACATTTTCAAGAGTTGGGACACGCTGACCAGGTCGATGGAGGATTGCAGTACTGTCGTAGATTCGAAACTTGCGGAAAATTCGGTGCTATACCTTCCAGCTGATTTTGAGGTTCCAACCAATGTGCAAGAATTGCAGAAGCGTTGCCACGTGCAAGTGAAAAAATTGCCTGAAAAAATTACGCGGCCAGGGCAAATCGATACGACGGCGCTGAGTCCGCAGGGATTGCTCTATCTCGAACATAAATATGTCGTACCCGGTGGAAGATTCAATGAAATGTACGGGTGGGACAGCTATTTTATTGTGCGCGGGCTGCTGCAAGACGGAAAAGTCGAGCTTGCGAAAGGCATGGTCGAGAATTTCTTTTTTGAGATTGAACATTACGGCAGCATCTTGAATGCGAATCGAAGTTACTACTTGAGTAGATCGCAGCCGCCATTTCTAACCTCGATGATTTTGGGAGTTTACGAAACGGAAAAGGCAGCAGGGCGTGACGACAAGAAATGGCTGGAACGCGCGTACGAATACGCGAAGAGGGATCAGGCGATGTGGGTGCGCGAGCCGCATCTTGCCGGGGAAACCGGTCTTTCGCGGTACTACGATTTTGGAGATGTACCTGCGCCGGAGAGCTTGAAGGACGAGACGGATCACTATCGGAGAGTCGCTGCGTACTTTTTGAACCATCCGGAACAGGATCACGGATACCTCGTGCGAAAAAAGCCAAATGATCCGGAACATGGCGCGGGGAAGAGCTACCTGGTAGAGATTTGCGACGCCGGTCACGCCATGGACAAAGCCGGGTGCGATGATGCGGAAGAAGTGACATTGAGCAAGGACTTTTATCGAGGGGACAGGTCCATGCGCGAATCGGGGTTCGATGTATCGTTTCGTTTCGGACCGCATGGAGCGGGGACGCATCATTTTGCTCCGGTTTGTCTGAATAGTCTGCTCTACAAAACGGAAAAAGATCTGGAAACGATGGCGAAACTGCTTGGGAGAGCGGAAGAGTCTGAAAACTGGGCAAAGCGTGCGGAAGAGAGAAAGCAAAACATCCAGAAGTATTTGTGGGATGCCCAGCATGGATTCTATTTTGACTACAACCTGGATAAGAAGGAGCGTTCTTCCTATATCTATATAACCGCTTACTATCCGATGTGGGCGGGGCTTGTGACTCAGGAGCAAGCACAGGCTTTGGTGAAAAACCTTACGAAATTGGAGCAACCCGGCGGAATGGTGATGAGCCCGTATGAAACAGAAGGGCAGTGGGATTTTCCGTACGCGTGGGCACCGACGCAGATGATCGCGATGGAAGGATTGCGGAAGTATGGATTCAATAAGGACGCGGATCGCATCTCCTATAATTTCACGAGCATGATCGCTGAGAATTTCCGGCGCGATGGAACGATTCGAGAAAAATACAACGCAGTGACGCGATCCTCAGAAACTGCCGTGAGAGCCGGCTATAACATCAATGTAGTCGGATTTGGATGGACGAACGCGGCGTTCATTGTGTTCTTGTATGAGATGCCGAAAGAGCTTGCAGAGAAGCTAGCCCACGAGCAGACGGCGACAGCAACCAACTAATTTTCCTCTGGCCACTGTTTATCGAATCGCGGAAAGAACGCTCTCGTCTGCCGGTGGCATTGCGCCTTCTTGCGAAGAAACCCATGCCCCCATTCGGTTCGCGGCTAGATTCATTTCTTTAAGCGACGACTGGCGCAACCAATGGTGTACAAGCGCCGCCGTGAAAGCGTCGCCAGCTCCAACCGTGTCCGCAACCTTCACCGTGAAACCGGGATGTTCATCCTTTTGTTCGGCGGAAACGAGCAAGCTGCCGTGCTGCCCGCGCGTCACGCAAACCAGCTTGATTGCAAATTCCTTAGAGAGCCAGCAAGCCGCCGAAACTTCCGATTTGAATTGATGCTGGAAGAGTTCAATGATTCTTGGCAGCTCTTCATTATTGACCTTCACGATGTCCGCTTGAAGAATAGATTCCCGCAGAATCTCGACAGAGAAAAACGATTGACGAAGGTTCACATCAAAAATGCGAGCCGTGCCCGCACCCGCAAAATGCAAAAACTGCTGAATCGCAGTCCGCGAAATATCCGAACGCTGAGCCAGAGAGCCGAAGCAAATCGCATCCGCCGTCCGCGCGAGAGCTTCCCACTCGGGAGAACACGTCAAGTGGTCCCAAGCTACATCCTCGGCGAATTTGTATTCCGCCTGCCCCTTCAAATCGAGCTGCACTTGCACTGTGCCGGTCGCGTGAGTCGAATCGATTTGAATCTGCGAAGTGTCGAGCCCCGACGATTTGAGTTGCCAGATGGCTTCCTGTCCCAGACGATCCTGTCCGACGCAACTCGCGACGATCCCACGATCCCCGAGCAAAGCCGCCATGTACGCAAAATTTGCGGGTGCGCCGCCGAGTTGCTTGCCGTGCGGAAACATGTCCCACAAAAGTTCTCCAAGGCCCACGACCGTGAACGGAACGGTCATGGCTTGGCGTCTTCACGGGATTGCAACTGCTCTGCCAGCTTCAATTCCCTTGCGGCATCTTCGGTGCGACCAAGATCACGGTAGGCCTGGCCGAGAAGATGATGCGGAATCGCATTGTTCGGATCCATCGCGATAGCGCGTTGCAGGGAACGGACGGCAAGTGCCGGCTCACCTTTTTTCTGGAGAACTTTCCCCATCAAAATATATGGACCAGTAGCTGTGGCGTCGAGCCAGATGGAACGCTGCAAAAGTTTTTCGGCATCGTCGAATTTTTGGACGCGGGAATATGCGTCAGCAAGTTTGTAGTAAGAAGCGGGATGCCCGGGATTGATGGCGAGTTCCTGCTGAAACTGGATTATCGCATCCGGAATTTTCGATTGATAGAGATAGAGTTCACCGAGAAGAAAATGGGCTAGCGGAAGTTTTGGATCCAGGTCGACGGCCTTTTTGCCATATTCCTCAGCTATGGGACCGAAATCGAGGCGAAGCAGCATGCGCGCGGTGAAGAGGTAACTTGCCGCGGAATCCGGGGAGACTCCAAACATTTTCGCGAATGCGATTCTCGCCTGCGGATAGTTTTTCGTTTGGATATAAGAGACACCGAGGATATAGGATGCGTCAACGTTTGCGTTGGGATACCACGACTGAACTTTTTCGAGATAAGGTATGGCTTCTGCCGACTTGCCTGCAAGATACAAAGAAAGCCCTGTAAGTTGAGTGGCCTCGCTGTCGTCTGGATTTTCCTTGAGAGCGCGCTGGAGATTGAGAACGGAACTTACATAGTCGCCCTTCCGATAGTAGGCAATTCCGAGTTCACGCGAGAGCCCCTTCAAATCCGGATTCGTTTTTGCGAGTGCGTTAAGTTCGTCGATTGCCTCGGTGAACTTGCCCTGTTCAAGAAGGCGATGGGGCGAAGCGAAAGGAGAATCTGATTGTTGGGCTGAGATAGAAATTACGCAGAAAGAGAAAAAAACAGCGGCGAGCAAGAGACGAAGCACGAACGGTGACCAGAGTCTGCGCATGAACGAGCGTGAGCCGGGGAAGATTAGAGCATAAAAAACGGGGAGCCCGCGAGGGGCTCCCCGTTTTTCGGGGTGTAGCAGGTTAAAAAGTTACACGGACGCCAAACTGAAGTTGACGCATGCCGACGGGCGAACCCGGGGCTGAATCGGCCTCGATGTCAGTGATCTGACCAGCGGAGCCTCCGCAATCCACGCATTGGTTTCCCGGAAACCCGAGAACGGGATGGTTGAAAACGTTGTAAGCGTCGAAGCGGAATTGCGCTTTGACGCGCTCGGTAATGGTGAAGTTTTTAGACAACGCCATATCATCGTAGAAGGCGTGTGGACCGCGAAGGGTATCAAATCCAGCATTGCCGATCTGGCCGCAAGCGGGAAGAGAGAAGGGACCGGACGTCGGACGGGCGAAAGTGCAGGAGTCGAGGCCCGCCTGGGCCGGAGAAAGATTATAAGAGAGCGGGGCGACTGGCGTGAACCAGTATGTGCACTCATTGGTGCTGCCCGGGCTACACGGTGCATGAGTAATTCCCGTGTGAATGTTGCCTTTGATGATATCTGGACGGCATGGACCCGCGTCGGAAATAGTGCCGCACTCACCGATGCTAGGAGTAAACGGGAGACCCGTGCCGTAAGTAGTGGTATTCGTAATCTGCCAGCCACCGATCACTAGGTCGGCCACACGGCCCGCGTCTGTCATGAACCTCTTGCCTCGGCCTACAGGCAACTCGTAAATCGCGTTAACCACCAACACTTGATTGCGATTAAACGGATTCGGACCCCACGCCAGTCTCTTGTTCACGGAGTAGTAATTACTGTCGTAAGCGTAAGCGTGAGAGAAGGTATAGTGCGCAAGGAACTGGAGACCGCCGCTAATACGCTTTTCGGCTTTCACCTGCAAAGCGTTGTATTTGTTGTCGGCGTCATTCCCGTAATAGCTTGTGTCTACCGCGCAGCAGGGCGGAGTCGGGAGCACTTGGCCGTTCGGGAAACCGGGGCTCGGTGGAGTAGTGAAAGTAAAGCCTGGATAAGTGAAAGCTGGAACGCCGTTGAGGAATAGGCGACGGCGGTCTGCTGGCGTTTGCGCTGGCGAAAAGCCTGCGAGAGCACAAGTAGTCGGTGTCGGGCAGGTCACAACGTTGGTGCCCGCGCCGATTGCCACTTCGTTGTTGTTGTAGGAGGGGCCAGTACCGGCAAAAACGTGAGTCCCCTTATTGCCGACATAGCTGACAGTGAGATTCAGGGTCGGTGTAACTTGACGCTGAACGGTGACGTTCCACTGGTCAACGGTAGGAAGCCTCTGAACGAGGGGGCGTGCTCCTGCCGAGGTTTTGCCATCGACACCGTTGATGGGTAATGTGCCGTTCGATGAAATGGCTCCCAAGACTGGCCCAAAATCAAATGCGGGCGGTCCCTGGGAGAGAGTGAAAATCGCACTGCGGTTGTTCGATGCGGCGGTATTAAAGCTCGTGTCCGAAAGGTCCTGCCGCGCGAGAACCGGCAAGTTCTGGGTAACCACGTGGCCGAAGTTGGAGCCAAATACGCCGATGTCGAAGCCGCGACCGTACCCCATGCGCAGGACGGTCTTGGAATCGAACTGGTATGCGGCGCTGAGGCGCGGAGCAAACGCCTTATAGGTGTTGTCGACATTGCCATTCGAGCCGACACCGCCAAAACCGGCGACCCTAATCAGGCCGTCATTCAGGTTAGCAAAACCGCCGTTGCCCTTGCCGTTGACGGTTTCGGGGAAATAGATTTCCCAGCGCACGCCGTAGGTCAGGGTGAATTTGGGGCTGACGCGCCATGAGTCCTGACCATAAAAGAACGTACGTTTCTGGCGCTCGGCGGCATTCAGACTGGTGCTTACAAAGCGCTGGAACTGGGTGACGTCCCCGAGAATGAACGTAGCCAATCCGAGGCCATTCGATCCTGCATTCCCGGTTCCGAGTTGATCGAAGAATAGCAAGCCAGCGCGGCTTTGATCGCTAGGCACACGAAGATTCATCGCGTAGCGAATGTCGGCACCAAACTTGATCGTGTGGTTGCCCTGCGACCGCGTCCAATTGTTTACAAACTGGAATTGCTGTTCGCTCTCGGTCAGCGGGCAATTGCAACGGGCGGCATCTAAACCGTCGCCAAAGGCAAACGTTCCGCCATTGTTGTTACCCAAAGCGCCGTTCACCCCGCCATTGTTGCCGTTATTCTGAAACAGGAATCCGGACAAGCCCCCGGTAGTCGGCGGTCCGGCAATCCCAGGCCCCGAATTAAGTCCGGGGAAGCCGAATGTGTCCATAGGCGACTTGGTTCCGTCGGAGTACGCCGTTTTCGGGTTGTACTTGAAATATCCGAAGCGGAAGTCCGTGAGCCACTTGGTACCGATTGGCTTAGTGAAGCCGGTCGCCAAGCTGTAGTTGTGAACATTCGAACTACCGTTCAAACCGCCGGGTCCAAACCCGACGCTTCCGAGTTGACCAAGTCCGCCGAGACCGGACAGAGAGAAGTAATCGAGGCTGAAGCGCCCGAATACCTGGTAATTGCGCGGGGCGTTATAGTCGATGCGTACATCGAACGATTTTTGATCAAAGGGTCCCGCCCCACTGTTCACAAAATTGTTATTAACGCCGCTTCCTGTTGGTGTGGGGAATAAAGCGAGGACATTGCCCACGTTCTGGCTGATCATGCCGATGGGAATCATGTTGTTGGCAAAAGGCGTCCGGCCTGAACCCGTCAGGGAGTTGCCGGTGGTGGGATTGAATATCTGGCCGCTAGGAACCCCGCCGACTGGTGGTCCGAACGCGTTCAGATATTCGCTCAAGTCACAAAAATTTGGAGTCGCGCTCTGAGCGTTCGTCGCCGGATTGCATGATTTATCGACTTCCGCTGTCGGTACCGTGTACAAGTTCGTGATGCCAGCGGTTTGCTTGGTTCCCTGATAGTCGCCGAAGAAGAAGAGCTTGTCCTTCAAGATAGGCCCACCGACAGAACCGCCAAACTGTTTCCAGTTCGCGGCGGCCAAGGGCACGCCAGGCGCGTTGGTAAACGGATCGCGCGCTTGCTGGTCACTGCTGCGATAGAAATAGAAGCCACTGCCGTGGAATTCGTTCGAGCCAGACTTGGTTTGAACTCTGACGATTCCGGAGGTGCTCTTGCCGGACTCTGCGTCGTAATCCTGGAGGGCGATCTTGGTTTCAGCGATAGCGTCGAGGTTAGGGTTCACCACGATGATGCCGAGGATCGGATCTTGGTTGTCGGTGCCGTCCAACTCGAAGTTGGTACCAGAGAAGTGCTGGCCATTGACTTGAATCTGCCCGCCACCTTGGGGATTTTCCGTGGCTGCGTGGTTGAAGCCAGGCAGCTTTTGCGTGCCAGGCGATAGCAACTCGAAATTGGTGAAGTTGCGATTAAGAATTGGCAAGTCTTCCACATACTTCTGGCTGAATTGAACGTCGACGTCGGCGCGGTCCGTCTTCAACTGTGGAAGTTCACCCGTGACCTCGATCGACTGCGTGATGGAACCCACATCCATGGTTACGTCAACTTTGGCGGAGCTGTCCGCCGAAACTTGAACGTTCTTGACGTCGTAAGACTTAAATCCCTGCGCTTCGACGTGGACGTTATAGGTATCAGGAATGAGGTGAGTGACAGTATAGTTGCCGCTGTCGTTTGTGGTGGTTTCATCAGCCGTATTTTTGGTAACCGAAGTGACCGTTACCTTGGCTCCTACGACCGCCGAGCCTTGACTGTCAACGACAGTTCCAAGGATACTGCCAAACACCGCCTGGGCAGATGCGCCAGGTGCGGCAAAACCAAAGGCCAGACAAAGTGCTATTAAACACCCTACAAAAAAGCTTTTCTTCATTACACCCCTCCTGAACATGCCCTGCTACACCAGCACATCGGAGCTACCCCCGCCCGATGGCAATGCGTTTCGTTCAAATTGAAACTTGACCGAGTGTTGCCGACAGGATCAATTCTCTAAGCGTAAGGGCGTGGCCAGGAACAAAAGACTGCCAAACCCAGAGCGGAATGCTAAAGAACCTGCGCCTGCCCCCGTTACTGCCCGTCAAGTCGTTTTGGAGTGAGTCGAAGCCCGAACTGCATCGCTACAGTCCCGAAGCCCAACCGGTCGACGCAAAGACACCCCTTGCGACACTTTGAACGAAACAAATTTATGCTGCGAGTTATCGGTCTTTTTGCTAGGTGAGGTAAGTCTCAGAAGGTTTGATACGGTTACATCATTTAAATCTATACATTGCAAGCAGATGCGGAAGTTGGTAGGCTCATGTTACATTTGTGTCACCGGAGTCACATTGGCTGACCGAGCACAATTCCTCGCTGAAGTGGAGCGTTTGGTAGGGAGCCATACCCTGCATGGCTCTGAGTCTTTGTGTAAGCTTTTGCGTTACCTCTCCAAGCAAGCCGTGGAACACCCTGGCATTCCCGTCAAAGAATATCAAATTGCAACTGAGGTATTTGGCCGGCAAACCGACTTCGATCCGCAGCTGGATTCAATGGTTCGCGTGCAAGTGGGAAGGTTGCGGTCGAAACTTGCCGAGTACTATAGCTCCGAAGGAGCGAACGACTCTACCGGTGTGGAAATCCCCAAGGGCAGCTATGCGGTCGTCATTCATGATCGGGCGACCATCACGCCAAACAATGGCCACATAGACCTATTGCACAACGGTACCAAAGATCCGACCCTGCCCAGAAACTGGGTATTTGCCACGGTTGGGCTGAGTTTGGCACTCGTGATTGCCACTGCCTTGGCGGTGCATTTCTATATGGTTCGCCGCGCCGACGCGCCTGCTCCAGAACAGGCGGCTCAAGCTGCAGCTCCTTTCCGGATTTTTTGGCGGGGTGTCCTGACCGGGCCCGAAGAGCCGTGGGTGATTTTCAGCAATGCCGCGTTTGTTGGAGCACCCAGCACAGGGATGCGGTACTACAACGCAGCGAAAGACAGCCAGAGCCCGATCCTCGACCACTACACGGGGGTAGGGGAAGTGCTGGCGGTGCATAATCTGGACATTGTGTTCGCTGCACTCCACCAATCTCTCCGCGTGAAACGCGGAAGTCTTTTTTCTCTGGACGATGCAAAAAACAATGATCTGATTTTTATCGGATCGCCTTCCGAAAATCTTACATTGCAGGATATTCCGAGCACGCGTGAATTCATCTTTCGACCGATCAAAACCGGTGAGCATGCTGGGAACGTAGCGATTATCAACACGAAACCGGAACCCGGCGAAGCGTCCCAGTTCGTGGCAAACCCCTCCAACGTGCATCTGACAGAGGATTTCGCCATCGTTGCTTTCGTCCATGGGATAAATCCTGAACATTCGGAGTTGATCCTTGCCGGAACCACAACCATCGGGACGCAGGCAGCAGTAGAGTACGTCACACGCGAAAATTATCTGGCCACTCTGCTGCAGAAACTTGGCGTCAGCGAACCGAGCCAATTAACGCCATTCGAAGCTGTGATCCGTGTGAAAGTGGCAAAGGGTGTGCCCGTAGAGTCCGACCTCGTTGCTCTGCGAAAGCTGAAAAACTAGCGGCAGTTAGTTCATAGGCGGAAGAAGTTTGGGATCAAGGGATTTCGCCTTTTCGAACTCTTTTACTGCCTCTTCCTTTTTACCCTGCTGTAGCAGGGCAATTCCTAGTTCGTAGTGTGCTGGAGCAAAGTCCTGCGACGCGTTGATCGCCGAACGAAACTGCGAAACCGCGCCTTCGAGATCGCCCGCAGTGCGCAAACGCTTACCGGAGTTCGTGGCAAAAACAGCCGCCTGTAAATCGGTTTTCCGTTTGGCGAGCTCGACACCAGCTTTTGCTTCAGTAGCCGCGCCCTCTGCATCTCCCAACTGACGAAGAACCGCAGCAAGTGTCGTGTGTGCGCCGGCGAAGTCAGGTTGCAGGCGGAGAGCTTCGCGAAGGGTTGAAGCGGATTCTTGCAGTTTTCCCTGCTGTTTGAGCACAGTACCTAGAGTGTAAAAAGCTTCGGCATAGTCTGGCTTTGCATGGATCGCTGCGCGAAGTTCAGTAGCAGCATTATCGAGATCACCCTGCTGCCAAAGCGTGACGCCCAGCGTGTACGGAGCATCTGGCTGTGATGGATCGAGCAATTCCGTCTTGCGAAATTCTGCAATTGCTTCAGGAAGTTTGTCCTGGAGCTTCAGGGCAAGACCAAGATCGTAGTGCAGTGTGGCGTTGTCGGGCGTTTGCTTTAATGCGGACTCGAACTGCTGCGCGGCTGCAACAAAATCCGCTTTTTGAAGGAGGGCAGCGCCGAGATTTGTCTGATAACCGGTATCGTCGGGTCTAATTTTCAACGCAGCTTGAAATTCGGCAATGGCACCGGGAGAATCTCCCGTTTGAAGGAGAGCGAGGCCAAGATTGTTATGTGATTCGGGATCTTTCGGACGCTGAGACGCGACGGATCGAAAAATAGCGAGTGCTTCGTCGCCGCGCCCAGCCCGTTGCAACAGTAAACCCAGCATTTTTTGTGCGTCGTAATTTGAAGGCACGAGTTTGACGTAAGCCTGAAAAGTAGAGATGGCCGCAGGCACATCGCCGAGGTCGCGCTGTGTGAGCGCAAGGTAGTACTGTGCCGGTGCATTTTCTGGATGCGCTTGAACTGCCTGTTCCAGAAGAGGGTGCGCAGCAGAAATATTCTTCTGTTCGTACAGCAAAACACCCAAGTGCAAAGCAGCGTCAGTGGACTGCGGAGCAAGGCGTATCGCTTCGCGGAATTGCGATTCGGCTTCGTCGGATTTAGATTGATTGACGAGGAGTACACCGAGATCATCGTGAAGTTCGGCGGAGTCTGGATTAAGCTCAACGGCGCGTTTCATCGCGGCCACAGCTCCGGGAAGATCGTGGTCGAGTTCAAGAGAACGACCAAGGGCGCGGTAAGCGTTGGCGTTGGTGGGAGCGAGCCGAACCGCTTCTCTACCTTCTCGAACGGCGCCTGCGACATCGGGTTTTTGCAAGAGAGCGATGGAAAGATTTATATGCGCTTGCACGAACGTGGGCTTTAGACGGATCGCAGTCCGGAGCTCCTGAATGGCGGGATCAAGATCGCCCGAAAGAAACAGAACAAAACCGAATGAATCGTGCGCTTCGGCGCTTCCTGGAGCCAACATTACAGCGCTTTGAAATTTTGCCATTGCCACAGTTAGATCGCGCTGCTTCAGAGCTTCCATTCCTTCCGCATAAACTCGATTTGCCTGCAACGCGACGGACTCGGATACCTGCTGGGAGACCACAACAGTATTCGCGAACAAGATCAACAGGATGGTGAACGCGTGGCGCGCAAATATAGAACAAGAATTTTTTGCGAAACGAGAATGCAAGAAGCCGAGCCTTTCCGAAGCAGCCGGGAAACTCATACTAGCATCAGATGCGCAATAAAACTCCACACGCTGCCGGAAAGCCTGCTTGACCGAGAGTTGTGTGGGTTCTACGATTTGTGGACTCCATGAATCCTTCCCTTTCGTTTGTTCAGCGTATTTTTCGATTTGCGAAGATGATCTTTATTTGCTCGCTGCTGGTAATACAAGGAGCCACTGCCGCGCAGGAACGCAAACCGGCCAGCACGAATGGAGTTTCCTATTTCACGGACGAAGCGGAAAAACGTGGGCTCACCGCGCAAAATGTCTTCGGTGGCGTAGACGCAAAAAAATACATCATTGAAACGACCGGGACAGGCGTAGCCATCTTCGACTATGACAATGACGGCTGGCCGGACATTTTTGTGGTGAATGGCACGACTCTGGATCCGTTGCAAGGCAAAAAACCGCCTACGAATCATCTCTATCACAACAATCGCGACGGGACCTTTACGGACGTAACAGAGAAGGCCGGTTTGGCCGGGCACAGCGGCTGGGGACAAGGAGTTTGCATCGGCGACTACGACGACGACGGATTCGAAGATATTTACATCACCTACTACGGGAAAAATGTTCTGTACCACAACAACGGCGACGGGACCTTTTCCGACGCGAGCGAAAAAGCCGGCGTTGCAGGAAGCGGAAAGGTGTGGAGTACAGGCTGCGCGTTCGTAGATTACGATCGCGATGGGAAGCTTGATTTGTTTGTAACGACGTATGTGGATTTTGACTTGTCTACGGCGCCGGGACCTGGTGAGCGCGCCTCCTGCATGTGGAAGGGTGTGCCAGTAATGTGCGGGCCGCGCGGACTGCCCTGGGGGAAAAATATCCTCTACCACAACAAGGGCGACGGAAAGTTCGAGGACGTTACGAAGAAAGCAAAAATCGACCAGACAAATGGGCACTACGGATTCAGCGTTTCCACTTTGGACTACGACGACGACGGCTGGCCGGATATTTATGTTGCGTGTGACAGCACGCCGAGCATTCTTTATCACAACAACCACGACGGAACGTTCACGGATGTAGCCGTCGTTGCTGGCGCTGCTTTTAACGAAGATGGAAAAGAGCAGGCAGGCATGGGCTCGACGATCGGCGATTACAACGGCGACGGCAAGCCGGATATCTTCAAAACGAATTTTTCTGACGATACGGCGACGCTTTATCGAAACAACGGAGATGGAACGTTCGACGACGTGACGTTTGCGGCGGGGCTGGGACTTCATACGAAATATCTCGGCTGGGGAACGATGTTCATGGACGTGGACAACGATGGCTGGCCTGATTTGCTGCTCGTAAATGGACATGTTTATCCGGAAGTGACAAAGCAGCATCTCGGCAGTGACTACGAAGAACCACGCGTGCTCTATCACAACCTCGGAAATGGAAAATTCGAGGATGTCTCTGAAACATCTGGTCCGGGGATTACAACGGTGCGCTCGTCACGCGGGCTTGCAGTGGGAGATCTTTGGAATGACGGGAGAATGTCTGCCGTTGTCAGCAACATGAATGAGCCGCTTAGCTTGCTTGTGAACCAGGTGAAATCGGAAAATCACTGGGTCGGAATTCGAACGATTGGGACAAAATCCAACCGAGATGGGATCGGTGCGAAGATTCGCGTGCAAGCCGCAGGACGAATCCGGGTAGACGAAGTCCGCAGCGGCTCAAGCTTCGATTCGAACAATGACATGCGCGTGCACTTCGGACTGGGAAAGGCGGCAAAACTGGACTGGGTGGAAATTCGCTGGCCAAGCGGACTAGTGGAAAGATTCGACGGATTAGCCGTGGATAAAATCCACTCACTTAAAGAAGGGAGCGGCAAGCCGCTCCCGACAGGCAAGTGATTTCCTTAAGTAAGGCAGCACAGAAATTAGCGGCGTGCCATACGCAGCAAGTCACAGCCCTTCACAAGTCTCATTCGAATCAAATTCGCTTCGTGTTTCGAAAAAAACAGATTTCCTTGTGACGCCGCAATCAGGGCCGCTCTCTGCCAGTTCCCTTGCATTACTCCATGCGCCGAATGCGAGTGTGGACCAAGCAGCAAATGTCCAATTTCGTGTGCAATCGCAAAACCGAGCATATCGGCATCACTTAGCTCCGCGTGTGATTTGCTGGTGGCAAGGTTATCGTAATAAATCGAAGCGTGTATTCCACACCCAGATTTATCCTGAAAAGACTGCCCGAAAACTTCCTCCTTTATAGATATTCCCCGTCTAACTATTCGAACGGCGAGGTGTTCCGGCCAAGTAAAGCTGCTGCAATCCGGGGAGGCTGGGGAGAAATTTGTCCTGTCCCTCGGGCGGCAGGCTACCCATTCAACCTGCACACCCGCCTGTGCCAGAACGACCGAGACACGGTATTGCCCGCGCGATAAGATCTCCGGTGACACTTCGGCATCATTGAACAAGGAGATCTGGACTTTAGGAGGTGAACCCTCTAACGCCCGAGCGTGAGCTGGCAGGAGCTGCGGACTTGCGTAAAGCAGGGTCAAGGGAAGCAATCGCCTGAGGAGTTGCATTGTTTGCCTTTTTGCCAGCCGCCCAAGGCCTAATCAGGCTTAGCAGGATGGTCTCGGGGCAAACGTTGAATCCCAAAGGCGGGTACCACAATGCAGCGGCAGTAAAACTCAGGCCATTTCGTTATAACGGGCTAACTTATTCAACTCGGGGCATTTGCGCAGGCGTATTACTGAAAATTATTTGGGGAGCATAAAACTTTCTACGACTGCCTTCGTATTAGTTATTAGGGTGATTCATAGTTATGGAACCAACCACGAATGGAAGTGTTCGGTTTGGCGTATTCGAGTTCAACCGAAGCTCACTTGAGCTGCGCCGAAACGGCGTGAAGGTCAAACTTCAAGACCAACCTGGACAAATTTTGTCAGCCCTCTTGGAAGTACCGGGTGATCTAGTCTCACGTGAGGAGCTTCGGAAGCGTCTTTGGTCGGCGGACACTTTCGTTGATTTTGACCACAGCCTCAATACGGCCATCAAACGGCTCCGCGACGCTTTAGGGGATTCAGCGGACAATCCCATCTTCGTTGAAACGCTCTCTCGCAGGGGATACCGCTTCATGGCCCCGATTACCGAGCCCACCAATGAGCACAAAAACGGACATGGACTGAAGGTTACGGCCATTGTCGCCAACTCCGCAGTGGGTGCCACGGGCAGGTGGAGCGCAAGGTTTCTTTGGTGGGGACTCGCAGGACTTGTGATTACGACAGGTGCCGTTTCCGCCGGATGGCATGCCGGGCATCGCGCGATACGACCCATTCAGCCGCGAGAGATTCGGCTCACCACAAACTCAGCCGATGCCCCCATAGAAGGGGGAGCAATCTCTCCTGACGGACGCATGCTGGTTTATCAGGACAAACTTGGGATTCATGTAAAAGACACTTCCAGCGGTGAGACCCATCCAGTCTTGTTGCCGCCTGATTTTACAGTTACCTGGGCGAGTTGGTTTCCGGATCAGAACCACATTCTTGCGGCTGCGGCGACGAACTCCAAGGAGCGAATCGGACTTTACAAGGTGTCGCTTCTCGGCGGAATGCCACAGAAATTGATGGAAGATGCTGAGACGGGGCGCGTATCGCCTGACGGTAGAAAGATTGCCTTTACCCGGGGAGAATTTCCACGGCGCGAAATTTGGACGATGAACGTCGACGGTGGCGGCGCACACAAAGAAGTGGAACCACCTGGATACATCTTCGGAGTGCCTGTCTGGTCTCCGGACAGCCGGATGTTTGCATTTTTGCGTGTGATCTATTATCCGAGCTGGAGCGACGAAGACGTTCGCATGGAAACACATTTTGTAGGGAGCGACAAAAGCCAAACTGTCTTGACAGACAGGCAAATTACCGGCGGCATAACCTGGCTTGCAGACGGACGGCTGTTCTTTACGCTCTCGGAAGCTCCATCTGCCCAAGGCGATACGAACTTATGGGCAATGCCGATAGATTTGCGGACTGGCCTTGCAAGCGGCGAGCGGGTGCGGATCACTAATGGACCTGATCACAAACCCGTGATCGATTCTTCTGCAGACGGAAAGAAAATTCTGTTCCTGCGAACAAATATTCAACCTGCAGTATACGTTTCCGAGATCGATCAAAAAACCAAAGTGGTTGGCCACCCGGAACGGCTGACTTTAGATGACCGCAAGAATCTTCCTTATGAGTGGACGCCGGATGGAAAATCCGTTCTTTATATTTCCAATCGTGAAGGGAAATTTCATATTTACCGCCAAGCTCCGGGTGAAGGATCGCCGGAACTGTTGGACACCGGTTCGAACGAGCCTAATATTTTGCGGTTGAACCCGGACAGGACGGAAATTCTGTATACAAGCGATCAGCCCACTGAAACGCAGCCGTATGTAGCTGCAAAAGAGCTGGGCCGCGGCGAAGGCGATAAGCGCGTTGATAATCTCTCGATGCATTCGCAAAGTAGCGACGTGTTTCGAGTCATGAGCATGCCTCTAAGTGGCGGCAAATCTCAGGTACTACTCGAGTGGCCGCAGATCAACAATTTTCAATGCGCACGGGCCCCAGCGCGGGAATGCATATTCAGCAGCTTCACGAATGAGGCTCTGGAATTTTACGAATTTGATGCCCAAAAAGGGAAACCGACTCTGATGTTCCGCATTGCAGATCCGGAATGGCAGCTTTACAACTGGACGTTATCTCCTAATGGAGAGCTTCTTGCCTTGGCGAAAAAACTTCGCGCACAGGAAGAAGCGGAAATTCAAATCATGTCGTTGCGTGGCGGCTCAACGCGCAAAATTGTGCTCAAGGATTGGCGAATGATCTGCACCATCGACTGGGCAGCCGATGGAAAGAGTATTTGGACAAGCGCTTCACCCCGCGTAGGCGAAGAGCTGCTCATCAACGTGGATTTGCAAGGCCATGTGAAGCCGGCGGTGAAAGAAGGCAGCCCTTACGTAGGGTGGGCCATCCCTTCGCAAGATGGAAAGCGGCTGGCGATTTGGGAAGCGAGCGGTGCTTCCAACGTTTGGATGCTGGAGAATTTTTAGCGAGGAATGACGTCAGGATTTCTTTTTGGCTGGAAGGAAACTCGCCGTACGTGTAATTCCCTGCCCTTCCGTAATGTAATAAAGCTGATTCGGCTTCAAGCCTTTGTGAGAATCAATCTGCCCGCTCGGCCAACGAATTTCCAGCACATCTATTCCTTTCGCTTCTCCAATTCCGAAATGGACTCGTAAATCGTTTTGCGAATAATAGCCGCCGCCACTGCGCACTTCGTCAATTTGGCTGTGCGGTTTCTCTTGGCCGGGAACCCGCGTGACGCAAGTAATGCGCGCACCAATTCCGCTGCGGTTAGATTTTGTGCCGACCGTACGAATTTTAATCCAGTTATTCTTGTTGTTCGAATCGCAGCGAATTAGTTGCGGCGGCGCGTTTACGCAATTCACGACAAAATCGAGGTCGCCATCGTTGTCAAAATCGCCGAACGCACAGCCCCGTGAAGCGGAAGGTGCAGAAATTCCTGTCCCAGCCAACAGCGAAACATCTTCAAAATGCCCGTTACGCAGATTGCGATAGAGAAGCTTGCGCTGCGCGTATCCAGCTTCCGTAGTTAGTTGCTCTACTTCGGGATAAACGTGGCCGTTGCAAAGAAGAATGTCCGGCCAGCCGTCGTTGTCAAAATCAAAAAAACCGCAGCCCCAGCCAAGATACTGCGTGTGCTTGCCGAGGCCTGCCGGGAACGTCGCGTCTTCAAACGTTCCACCACCGAGGTTGTGATAGAGCGACGGCGTGTCTCCTGCGAAATTCGTTTTCACGATATCGAGGTTACCATCCATGTCGTAATCGGCTGCGGAAACTCCCATGCCTGCCTGCGGTTTGCCATCAGCGCTGAGAGCGCAGCCAGCTTCCATGGCGATGTCCGCAAACTTTCCGTTTTTCTTGTTTTGATAAAGAGCGCTCGCAGTCGAATCATTCGCGACATATATATCCGGCCAGCCGTCGTTATCAAAATCGCCGGTGAGCACGCCTAGACCATATGTGCCGTTGGCGCTGAGGATTCCGGAAGACTCAGAAACGTCCGTGAAAGTCCCGTCGCCATTATTGTGAAAAAGAATATTCTTGCCACCGAGGAGGCCCGGAGGTCCGCACGCGACCATTACACCTTTATATAGACATGGCCCAGATTCAGGTACAGGCGCTGTCGCCAAATCCATATCAATGTAATTGGCGACAAAGAGATCTAGTTTGCCGTCGCGATCGTAGTCCACAAACGCGCAACCGCTGTTCCAGCGTTTTCCATTGCCAGCGACTCCAGCTTTTTCGCTGACGTCGGTGAATGTTCCATTCCCATTGTTATGGTAGAGAACGTTCTTACCGAAGTAGCCGACGAAGAGATCGTCGTTGCCGTCGTTATCGTAATCACCGATACACACACCTTGCCCCCAACCGGAATGGGCAACGCCCGCTTTGAGGGTGATGTCAGTGAAAGTACCGTCTCGATTATTTTTGAAAAGCCGCGACACTGGCTCTTGTCCTTTAGGAAAACCTTCAAGACGCCAGCCGTTGACGAGAAAAATGTCGAGCCAATCGTCGTTATCGTAATCGTAGAAAGCAACGCCACAGCCCGTCGTCTCGAGCAAATACTTGTTCTTGTGTTCTCCACCATAAATGGTTTTTGCGTTGAGTCCGGACTCTTTTGCAACGTCGATGAAATTTACACCAAGAGGAGAGGTTTCCGGCTGGGCGTCATGAGATACGGCACGTGCAGACGGCATGCGAACAAGAGAGAGAACGTTTTCCAGAGAGAGAACCAAAGCGGACCGACTGAGGGATTTGAGAAATCCGCGGCGTGAAGAAAACAAGTTGACCCGTACCTTCCCCTGAACGCGTGCTACACTCTGGCCGTTTCTTTTATAGACAGGGCCGCAAGCGTTTGCAAGTTATGATGCGTTGCAGAGGCCGCCATGATTGCTGCGATTCGCATGAAATTCCTTTTGAAAATTAGCCGCAGGTTGACTCTCCTCGTCACCGTTTTGGCCTTTTGTACCTTCGGCCAAAGCATTCCAAACAAAGGGGGCGGCTCTCTTCTGATTCAGCGCCCAGCCCGCACTTGGGAATTTCTATGCGCCGTCGGAAAGCATGCCGGAGTCTTCGGAAACGAATCAGGCAGAGTAGAAGCCTGGGTTTACCCTCTCAAGGTGTTACGCGATTTTCAGGTAATAATTCACCATGACGGAAAGGATCTCCCTGCGGAATCACTCATTCGAACAGTCGAAGCACGGCCGGAATCGACCACGCTTGTCTATGCAGGGGATACATTTACGATCCGAGAGAAATTTTTCGTACCAGTAGATGAACCCGGAGCTGTGATTACGTTCGAAGTGGAAACAGAGCAGCCGCTGGAACTCGAAGTAATATTCCACCGCGACTTTCAACTCGAATGGCCAGCCGCAATCGGCGGCACATATGCAAACTGGAACGCATCACTCAATGCGTTTACGTTTGGCGAGGAAAGCCGCAAGTTCGCTGCGATTGTTGGTTCGCCAACCGGGCAAGGTCCGCACCTTGAATACGAAACGAACTATTCAAGTACGCACGAGGACTCGCTTCGACTCGGCGTGACGGCAAAGGGGAAAGAGACAAAGCTTGTGGTGTTGGCAGGCTCTATTCACGGCATGGCAGAAGCCGAAGATGCCTACAAGAAACTGACGGCATCATTTGCTGAACTCGAAAAGCAATCGGCAGCGTACTACACGGACTATTTAAAGAAGACTGTGAGCCTGGATCTGCCTGACAAACAACTTCAAGAAGCCTATGACTGGTCGCGTGTGAGCTTGTTGCAAGGCATGGTTGTGAATCCAACTATGGGCACGGGATTGGTAGCTGGGTATAGAACATCTGGAGAAAGCCAACGGCCCGGTTTTGCATGGTTTTTCGGAAGGGACGCGTTTTGGTCGACGCTTGCCCTAAATAGTGAAGGAGATTTCACCAACGCGCGGACAGCTCTCGCCTTCGTCGCACAATTTCAGCGCCAAGACGGAAAGATTCCACACGAAATTGCACAAGGCGCTAGCTTCGTGAATTGGTTCAAGGACTATCCGTATGGATTCGCATCGGCGGACGCCACACCGCTCTACATCATCGCGATGAACGATTACGTGCAAGCCAGCGGCGACATAGAGTTCGCGAAAGAAAAATGGGCGAGCCTGCAAAAAGCTTACGAATTCTTGAAATCTACATATGATTCCCGGGGACTTCCTCAAAATTTGGGAGTCGGTCATGGATGGGTGGAAGGTGGTCCTTTGCTGCCGGTAAAGAGTGAGTTCTATCAGAGCGGCCTTGGAGCCGAAGCTCTGAGATCGCTTTCAAATCTGGCCTTGGCTACGGGCCAGAAAGGATTGAGCGACTCACTGAGAAACGAAGCCGAGAAGCAATGGTCTCTGGTGCAGGAAAGCTTCTGGATCGCGGAGAAAAAGCGCTTTGCGTTCGCGATCGGCAAAGACGACGAGCCGATTGATGAACTGAACATTCTCGCAACCGTGCCTATGTGGTTTGATTCAGCAAAGGACATGACCGCTTCCCACATACGAGACAACCTGAACCAGTTGACGAACTTCGATATTCAAACCGATTGGGGCGCAAGAATTATTTCGAACCGCTCAGCGATCTACAGCGGTGGAGGGTACCACTTCGGCTCGGTGTGGCCGCTGTTCACGGGCTGGGCTTCCGTTGCGGAGTACCGTCATCATCAGGAATTCGCCGCGTATCAGAACTTGCGGGCAAATGCGCTGCTGGCACTGGATGGTTCTCCCGGGCACGTGACAGAAGTGCTTTCGGGAGACTACTACCAACCGCTTTCTACGAGTTCGCCACATCAGATCTGGTCGGCTGCGATGGTGATCAGCCCAATGTTCAGAGGAATGCTCGGATTGGAGCGGGACGCCGCGAGCAAGACTTTGACTTTCATCCCTCACGTGCCGGCCGACTGGACAGACTTCAAAATTGACAACGTGCAGGTGGGGAAGAGCGCAATCACACTCAGCTATCACAAGGTTCCCGGCGAAATTACACTGGAAATTACGCGGACTGGCGATGCGTGCACACTTGATTTTGAGCCTGCGATGGCGGGTCCAGCTATGGAAGCCCGCGCGGAGATCAATGGCCGTCAAACTCCTGTGGACTATCTGTTTGATCCGGAACATCACCACATGAAGTTGGCGTTTGCACTGCAAGAGGGAAAAAACGTAATTCGCTTGCATGTGAAGAATGACTTTGGACTGGCCTATGACTTTCGGCTGCCGGAGCTTGGCAGCAAGAGTTCGGACCTGCACGTGCTAACGCAAACGGGCGATCAATATTCAATGATACTGATGCTATCGGGGCACGCCGGAGCGACCTACGATTTTGCAGTGTGGGATCCTGAAATCATTGAATCGCTGGAGGGGGCCGAGCTTCTGAAACAGCCCAGAGGGGCGACGAAATTGCGGGTTCATTTTGAGGCGAAAGATGATGAGGAGTTTCCCCGCCAAAGTGTTGAAATTCATTTTCGCCAACCAAAGCTTGGCAAAAAAGCGAAGCTGAAAGAGTGAATCAGGCGATGCCGAGCTTCTTCTGCATTTCTTCGAGGGAGACGCCCTTGGTCTCGGGGTACACGAACAACACGACAAGAAATTGGATGATGGTCATAACAGAAAAGAAGACAAACGGATAACCGCCGGATTTTGCGGCAAGCGGCGGAAATCCAAGAGAAATTACTCCGGCCATGAACCAATGAGAAAAGCTACCAAGGCTTTGCCCTTGCGCACGCACGCGATTTGGAAAGACCTCGCCGATATACACCCAAATCACTGCTCCCTGTGAAAACGCGAAGAACGCAATGTACGTCACAAGCAACCAGACTAAGTATTCTTTATGCTGATGAGTTAGAAAAATCGCTGCGACTCCGGCGAGACACGACGCTGTGCCGACAGCACCGATCAATAACAATTTTTTGCGTCCAACACGGTCAATCAAAGTCATCGCGATCATCGTGAACACCAGATTGGTAGCACCGATCGCCACCGCCTGCAAATCAGCCGACACTTTGTTAAACCCTGCGTCCGCAAAAATTTGGTTCAAGTAGTAAAGGATGGCGTTGATTCCAGAAAGCTGGTTGAACATGCCGATCGTAACAGCGAGAAAAATTGGAAGTCGGTATTGGCTGGTGAAAAGTGAATCATGCTGATGATGTTCCGCATCAATGGAGGCAACGATTTCTTTCAATTTCCCTTCGTAATCCTTCTCTCCAATCAAACGCAAAACGTCGCGAGCTTCCTCAATACGGCCTTTTTTGGCAAGCCAACGCGGGCTACGTGGAATGCCAAACAGCATCACCAGGAAAAATAGGGCTGGAAGCGCCGAGATCCCCAGTTTCCAGCGCCATTCCGTAGCGCCAAGTTGCATCGTGCCGATAGTGTAATTTGAAAGATATGCAAGAAGAATTCCGAGCACAACATTGAACTGAAAAAACCCGACCAGCCGTCCTCTCCATTTTGCGGGCGAAATTTCCGCGATGTACATCGGGCCAAGAACAGATGAGCCACCAATGCCCAGACCGCCGATAAAACGAAACGCAACCAGCGCGTCCCAATTCCACGCGAACGCGCATCCGACAGCGGAAATAACGTAAAGCATGGCCATAAAACGAAGACTGTCCCGTCGTCCGATGGCATCGCCCGGAATACCTGCAGTGAGCGAACCTATGATCGTGCCGATCAACGCGCTTGTAACCGTCACGCCCAACGCGAACGGAGTGAGGTGATACAAATCCGTCAGGGCTTGAGTTGTGCCTGAGATCACAACAGTGTCAAACCCAAACAACAGTCCGCCCAAAGCAGCGACGACTGTGCTTTTCAACAAAGATGAATTCAGCATGCAGACACCTGTGTGAGTAAGATCATACGGGGGCGGGCCGCGCTAATCCCCTTGCAATTCCGCATGGCCGATGCACCGCCGGGCATTGTATGGGATTCGCATTGCAAAAGAAGATTTATTTGAGAACAGCCGCAATCAGGCGCCGTTCTTGCGGGCAACAATGTGAAAGGTCAGCTTGAGTTTGTCTCTCACGCGGACCGTTCCGCCCCCTACTTTTATCGGCGTAATGCCGAAATCGCTCTGCAAAAGAGAGACTTCTGCGTCAGCGGCCAACGTAGCATCTTCATGCGTTTGGACATGAACCAGAATGGTCACCGGCTTTGCGACGCCATGCAAATTTAGAGTTCCTTCGACTTGCAACTCGAAAATCCCATTCTTGCTCGACACAGATTTCACTTTGGAAGAAGAAAACTTGATCTGTGGGTATCGGCTGGCGTCCAGCACCTGCTCCCCAAGCATTGTCGTTTGAACTTCCTTGCAATCTTTTTCTGATTCTCCCGGATCCATCACCGTCAGCGACGCAGTTTCTACGGTGAAGGAGACTGAGGAGTCTTCTATTTTCGCTGAGTCCAACTGCACTTCGCCGGCAAACTGTCTCGCAGAAACAAGATGATCATGACCAAAAGCTTTCAGAAAGCCGTCGCGCGCTACTTGAATCTCAATCTTGCTCTTCTGTGTGTCTATGGAATAAGCCGAACGATTTTCAGAACTAACCGCTATGGGCATACCCACAACAAAAGCAAGCAGCGCTGCGAAATTTCTCATATCAACCTTTCGAACTCTCTGTCATCGCATCTCGTGGAGGCAGAAACTCAGACTGTCATAGAAGCAAGTCCGTATTGTAAATATTCTTTTACACTCAGATGCTGCTTTTCACGATTCAGGTGGCTCCAGCAGATTAGAATTCATATTCCGTTTCGCCTAGAATGGAACCTTGAGCGTCGCTTCCAGGTGGCTTAAATTTGCAATCATGCCAATCAAGACCGTCCGATATTCCCGCGTTGTCGCTGTCGCACTAAGTTTTTTGGCATTCCTGCTTATCTCTCAGCTTGCAGCGGCGCAATGTGGAGAAGCTCCAAAGACAGACATTGAAGCCAATCCAAATCGGCCGACAGTCGCTAATCCCGCGGATATTACTCAGTATGGTGTTCTGGAGGTTGAGTATGGCTACGACCACGTGATGGGTTTGCAGCAAGAGCGGGAGAACAACCTTGTGGGCCTGTTCAAGTTTGCGGCGACGTGCAATCTGGAAATTCGCTGGGACACGGACACCTTACTTCGACAAACAGTTGGCGGCGTGACGCAAACCGGATTCGGCGACAACGCGCTCGGCTTCCAATATCGGTTCCTGCATCAATCGAAATTCGTTCCTTCCATGGCCATCAGCTATTCCTTGGAATTTCCAAGCGCAAGTGTTTCAAAGGGGCTGGGAACAGGAAAATACGATCACCAAATTCGGTACCTCGCAAGCAAAGACGTTCATGGATTTCATTTTGACTTCAATACCGCTTATTTTTTCTTTGGACGACCTTCCGGGGGCGGTACGGATCAAAACGTTCAAATGAATCTCACGTTTGCGCACACCGTTTATAAGAAATTACAGATCACAGGAGAATTCTACGGGAATATGTTTTTCAACAACGGAGCGCCACCGTTTGCGGACGGATTGTGGGCGCTTACCTATAGCGTCACGCCGCGCCTGGTAATCGATTCCGGCATCGATCATGCCTTGAATTCCGCCGCACCCTTTCACCGTCGTTATTTTGTTGGAGTGACTTATTCAATTGCAGACATCTATGGCGCAATTCATCACCACTAAGCTCTAATCCTAACCCCTGAATTTGAACGGGATCCGGTGTTGACCGCCATTTTGAACTGTGATTAATTGGCTTGCCAGACCATAAGCGTTCCTTATTCGCACCCAAGTTCGATCGCTCCTCTCCTGCTTGAGGTCCTTAAATCTTTCGCTTTTATTGGAGGAATTCCGTGAAAAAGTTTGTATCTCTGCTTGTCGCAGCAGTCCTGATTTTGCTACCCACGAAGGTTCACGCCTGGGGAGTCGAGGGCCACGAAGTCGTGGCGGCGCTAGCGGAATCAATGCTCAGCGATGCCGCCAAAGCGGGCGTCAAATCGGTGCTCGGTGACGTTACGCTTTATTCCGTCGCGAACTGGGCTGACCAAGTCAGAAACCAGCGCGACGAGACCTACAACTGGCATTTCGTTGACATCCCAAGAAGCGCGGCGGGTTTTCTGGACAGCCGGGATTGCTTTCTTCCTACGAACACTCACGCAGGGGCCGCAACAGATCACATGAATTGCGTGGTGGATCGAATCACGTACTTCAAACAAATTCTCGCTGATCCCGCGACTCAGCCAACCGATCGCCAGGAAGCTCTCAAATTTATCGTTCACTTCGTGGGGGACATACATCAGCCCTTTCACGCCATAGGAGATGAGCTCGGCGGCAACCTCATCCACATCACAGAGTTCGGTTCAGCACAGTGTGGTTCTAGACCTTGCAATCTTCACTCCGCATGGGACACGGGGATGATTGAACACACTGGCATGGACCGCGATACTTACGTCCAGCATCTGCAGCTGCTGATTTCGAGTTCGCACCTAACAGCAGACGGCACTCCGGAGAACTGGGCGAACGAATCGCATGACTTAGGAAATGCAGCCTGGCTGAATCAAGGTGGTGTCCTCGACGATGCTTATTACAATGCCCAGATTCAGGTTGTGGACAAACGCCTCGCGCTCGCAGCTCTGCGACTTGCTGCGCTACTGGAAGACGTCTACGGCTCTCACAATGGCGGGGGGACTACGACACCAACGGGGCAAAAAGCTGTTGCAACTCGAAACGTAAACCTTCGCACGGATCCATCAACTTCAAATCCGAAAATCGAAACCTTGCATAAGGGTGATCAGGTAACGCTGATGGACACCGCCGCAGTCAACGGTTTCTACCATGTGCAGGCCGCAGATGGAAAACAAGGCTACGTCTATGCTCACTATGTGAAGGTCCAACACAATTGAAGTAGTGGGCCGCAAGATAGGCTGCAATCCGCTAGCCAGAAACCAAGAACATTGGGGCGACCACATCAGCTTTTTCAAAATCTCAGAACTGTATTGACAGACGTGAACCCAATCTGACAAAACATCCATTCCATGGCTACCTCTGACTCAAGTCTCGCGTCTCGTGTTGTCAACATCGAAGATCTGCGCAAAATCGCCCGCCGGCGATTGCCGCGAGTGGTGTTCGACTATCTCGATGGCGGCGCCGATGGCGAAGTGACTCTGCGGGAGAATTGCCGCGTCTTTGATGATGTTATTTTCCGGCCTCGCCAGGCAGTAGCTATGACCGATTGCGACCTGCGCACTCGAGTTTTGTCGTTCGATCTTTCGTTTCCAGCGATCCTCGCCCCGGTTGGTTACAGCCGGCTGATGCACCCGGGTGGCGAAGTGACCGCCGCTGCAGAAGCCGGCAAAGCGGGAACGATTTACACGCTCTCCACTATTTCTGGGCACCCCCTCGAGAAAGTGCGTGCCGCCACAAACGGGCCAGCTTGGTATCAGCTCTATTTGGTTGGCGGCCGACCGGTGGCGGAACTCGCGATTGAGCGCGCAAAGAAAGCCGGGTTCAACGTTCTCGTGGTCACTGTAGACACGGCGGTGGCCGGCTTGCGCGAACGCGATCCTCGCAACGGGATGAAACAGCTTTTGGGCGAATCTCTGCTTTCCAAGCTCCCTTACCTTCCGCAAATCCTTTCGCACCCCGGTTGGCTTGCCTCATTCATTCTGGACGGCGGTGTTCCCGATCTCGCAAACATCGTCATTCCGGGCAAAGGCCCGATGCCGCTGGTTGATGTAGGCGCTGCGCTCGCTGCCGCAGTCGTCACCTGGGAAGATTTCCGCTGGCTGCGGGAGTTGTGGCCTGGGCCGATTATCGCGAAAGGCGTGCTCACCGGGGATGATGCGCGCCGCGCTGTGGACGAAGGCGCTGCGGCAGTGGTCGTTTCCAATCATGGCGGAAGGCAGCTCGATACGGTTTTCCCCACTTTGAGAGCGTTGCCCGAAGTGGTGGCGGCAGTACGTGGTCAAGCCGAAGTTTTGATGGACGGCGGCGTTCGCCGAGGAGCCGATATCGTGAAAGCGGTCTGCCTTGGAGCGCGCGCTGTTTTGTGCGGCAGGGCTTATGCTTACGGATTAGGTGCCGCAGGAGGGCCTGGCGTGGCCTGTGGAATCAAGATTTTGCGTGAAGGCGTCGAGCGGACCCTTCGATTGCTTGGGTGCCCGTCCGTGAAATCGCTCGACCCGTCTTACATCTCTGTTCCCCACTACTGGAACGCGACTCATTAGCTTTTGTTTGTCTTAGGGAATTGGTGGGCCCGCCTGGATTTGAACCTGGGACCAACGGAGATCAATTTGTTCTCATTCTGCGGGGCGCCCCCCTAAGCGTCACAAAACTTTGGGCTTGCACAGACGCTTGAGCCATCAGCCACGCGGTCTACGAAGACCTAGGCGTTCTGCAACCTGGTGCTGATAGCGGCTCATGCGTAGTTCTTGTCCATTTTCGAGCAAGACGAGGTGATAACCATGAAACCACGGATGAATTTCCTTCACGTAACGCCGGTTCACTATGGTGGAACGATGAATCCGAACAAATTCCTTCGGATTGAGGCACTGCTCCAGTGCGGATAGCGACTCTCGAACGGCGTATTGACCAGCGGCCAGGTGCAAGACTGCACTATTTCCAGCCGATTCTATCCATTGAATATCAACGGTTTTAACGAATAGGATTCGCCCGTTTTGATTGATGGACAGTCTGTCTACATAGTTGGTCTGAGTCGCTGCCTTAGCCACGGTTTGTAAAAGCAACTGCATCAATTCTCGATGCGGGCTCGAGGAAAGTCTCTCGCGGGCTCGAGTCAGAGCCCGATCGAAACGGGCTCTCCCAAACGGCTTGAGAAGGTAATCCAGGGCATTGCTGTCGAAGGCAGCCAGAGCGTAATGATCATATGCTGTTACAAAAATAGTGGCCGGCATTTTTTCAGCACCCACGCGTTCGATAACTCGAAAGCCGTCCAGCTCGGGCATTTGAACATCCAGAAATACCAACTCGGGTTGCTGGTCAAGAATCGCAATGACAGCTGATTTTCCGTCACAACATTCCTGCACAACCTCGATATCGGGATGATGCCGCAAGAAACGACGAATACTCTCGCGAGCCGGCGGTTCATCATCCGCTATCAATGCGCGAATCCGCATCAGACAGCCTGCGCCTCCACACCCGACGTTCGCTTCAGCACCGGCCGGGCGGGAAAGGAAATGTATACAGCAACGCCCGAAGGCGAGAGATTTCTCATGCTAAACGACTGATTCAGCCCATAAAGGGAGGCGAGCCGTGTTCTCGTATTTGACAGGCCCACGCCGCGCGTGACCAGCCCGTCGAAGGTGTCACCCATCGAACTGGTCAGATTTCGGATATCGATGAGGACCTGAAGGTCTTGAACCGAGGCGCGGATCGAAATGAGGTCCGATTCTTTGTGAGCGCCCACTCCATGCTGAACGGCGTTCTCTACCAGTGGCTGCAGAAGCAAACTTGGCACCGCGCATGAGCGAGCCTCATCGTCGATGTCAAACACGAAACGAAGACGATCTCCAAAGCGCCGCTGCTGAATCGCCGCGTAATGCTCGACAAAGGCAATCTCGCTCCCCAAGGGAATCTCCTCCTTGTCCAGCGTTTGAAGCGATGTACGCAAGAGTTCGCTTAAAGACAGGAGCATCTCTTCCGCGCCCTCTGGGTCGGCATAAATCAGCGTCATTGCTGCTTGAAGAGTATTGAACAAAAAGTGCGGCTGCAACTGTGCGCGAAGTGAGTTGAGATGGGCGGCAGCAAGCTGCACTTCAAGCTGCGAGGCTCGCAGCTCGCGGCGGCGGGATCGATCATACGCCTGATAAAGATGTATTCCCGCGATCAGAACCCAGTACGTCACTAAACTGATTTGCGTATGCTGCGTGAAGTAGTGACTTTCCGCAGAGGCAAATGACCGGCGGCCTCCGCGCGAGTACCAGCCGATCGCTCCCTCGACGAACACACCGACGAGAGTAAGAGCAATGCTGGCCGGGACGTGAATGGCGAGGGAGCGCTTCCACGTGTGAGCATCAATCGGGCACTGCCGACTGAGCCAGACGACCACCGGACAAAGTACCCCGGTGAGATACGCCAAGGTCAACCAATAGTAGCGAAACGACTCCGATTGGTTGTGAACTGCGTCATAAATGTACCACTGGCTAGCCGCAAACGTAAGGGCAAGCAGCCCGATCGATACGAACGCAAGACGGCCGCGTCGTCCGAGTTGGGGAACGCCGATCACATCCCAAATGTAACGTGCTTTTTGTGCCGTGCCAAACCATATCGAAACACTACGATTCAGACTCTCGCGGCTACGATTCGTCACCGAACTATCGCTTCCCCTCGGCTGCCGCTTTAGAGTGCGGGCAGAAAGGATGGCGGTTTGTCGGCATGAAAAGCACCAACGGCACTCGTTATGTGATCTTAGTTTTCTACTCTTTAGTATGCGGCTTGATGCTCCAGGCGCAGAACACGAGCTTTCATGGTGCGCCGTCGGCGGCGAAAGATCTGACCCCTTCCTCGCTCGCGGACGGCGCAGAAAAGGGCAAACCGCTATACGAACGTTACTGCGCAAGCTGCCACGGGGCGGCTGGACAAGGGTCTGGAAACGTTCCCTCACTGTCGAAGGCAACTATCAAATCTGTTTCTCCCGGAGAACTCTTCTGGTTCATCTCAAAGGGAGATCCCAAGGATGGAATGCCGTCGTGGGAACAGCTCTCCGAGACGCAGCGTTGGCAAATCGTCAGCTACCTCAAGACATCGGAACCTCTCGGAGCGGCTGCGCCGGCGCCGGTAGATACTGAAACTTTTCCCGAAGTTGGGCCGGCACCGAAACTGCCGTTTACCGACTATCGATTCGAAAAACCAGGACAGATCCACAAGATCACGTTAAAAGACTTACCTGCTCCGTTCGACACGCCTTCCGCTTCCAACGGTCCAACGATTGTTCCGCGACCTCAAAGCGCTTGGCCCAAAGCACCGGCCGGATTTGAAGTGACGCTCTACGCAAGCGGTCTCGACAATCCTCGCCGCATGCGTCGAGCTCCCAATGGGGATCTCTTTGTCGCCGAAGTGAGCGCCGGAAGAATTAGGATCCTTCGCGGGATCGATAACGCAGGACACCCGAAGCGCATAACAGTTTTCGCTGGCGGTCTGGACAAACCGTTTGGCATCAACTTCTATCCGCCGGGACCCGATCCGCGTTGGGTCTATGTGGACACGACCACCGCAGTGATTCGCTTCCCGTATCGCAATGGGGATCTACAGCCACGCGGCTCATCCGAGCACATTTTGGACCTCCCAGAAGCCGGTCACGAAAGCAGAGACATCCAAGTCGAGCCTGACGGACATAAGATACTGATTTCTGTGGGCTCCTTCTCGAACGCGGATGATGCGGATAACCCATTGGAAAAGAACAGAGCGAACATTCTAGAGGTCAATCCCGACGGCTCTGATCTGCAGGTCTACGCTTACGGAATTCGAAACCCCTCATTCATGGCATTCGATCCTAAGACGAAAAATCTCTGGATGACGGTGAACGAACGTGATGGACTTGGTGACGATCTCGTTCCCGACTACATTACACATGTGCAGCGCGGTGGCTTTTACGGTTGGCCGTGGTGGTACATGGGCGGCCACCAGCAGCCGGGCCTGGAGGGGAAACACCCGGAACTCAGAGACAAGGTCATTACACCGGACGTACTCTTACAGCCCCACAATGCCTCCGTGGGAATTGCTTTCTACGATGGCAAACAGTTCCCGGCGGAGTTCTGGGGCGATATTTTCGCTGCTGAGCATGGCTCATGGAACAGGAGCGTTCGCACCGGTTACGAAGTGATCCGAATACCCTTACATCAAAGTGGTGAAGCAACGGGAGAGTATGAGGATTTCTTGACAGGATTCGTCATAGACAATGAACACGTCTGGGGAAGGCCAGCGGGGATTGCGGTAGGACTGGACGGATCCCTCTTTGTGGCCGACGATACTTCAAACACCATCTGGCGCGTCAAGTATGTCGGTCACTAGTGTTTACCTTCGCCCGTTGAGAGGTGGCCAAACCCATGTTTGGCCACGCTGCCCACAAGCAGTTCCCCTGGAATCGGTGTAACGCGTTCCGATAATTCGGAGATCACCGAGTCGACTTCTTCCGTCGTGATAAAGGTTCAAATAGCCAGGGCTTCCACAGCTGATTCAATCTTTGCGAGTTGTCGATTAGAGCCGAGCAGCGGACGACAATCTCGTTGTTTTGTTGGGAGTTACGGTGTGGCGTGCCGACCCAAGCATGCCGGCCTGGCTAAATCATTCTGGGTAGGTGGTTCGTCTAGTCTCTACTGCGTCCTTACTGAATCGCGGAGTCCCGTAGTTTTGTCTCAATGTTCTCAAGTTCGACGACGGCACGAAAACGGGCAAATCAACTGATTGAAAATAAAAACGTTGGTGGGCCCGCCAGGATTTGAACCTGGGACCAACGGATTATGAGTCCGCTGCTCTAACCGCTGAGCTACAGGCCCGCTTCTTTAACATACTACACTGGGCTCGAATTAAGTGCCGCTTTGGCCGCGGAGCAATCGGATTGGGTCAGGCTCACTGGCACCGTTCCGGCCGCTCACCGTGCGATCGGCGTCCTCACTTGCACTATCGCCTTCTCCCGGTGCGAGAAAAAGATTCGTCTCAATTCCATGCTGCCGCGTGTAGAGATCGTAGTAGCGTCCGCCCAACTTATAAAGAGATTCGTGTGTCCCGCGCTCGATAATTTTTCCGGCTTCCACCACTAAAATCTGGTCTGCGCGCCGAATCGTGGAAAGCCTGTGTGCGATAACAAACGTCGTGCGCCCCCGCATCAGGTAGCGCAAGCCTTCCTGAATCAACGCTTCCGATTCCGAATCGAGGCTCGAAGTCGCTTCATCGAGAATTAAAATGCGCGGATCGGCCAAAATCGCGCGCGCAATCGACACACGCTGTTTCTGCCCGCCAGAAAGTTTCACGCCGCGCTCACCGACAACCGTGTCATATTTTTTCTCAAATCCTTCCGCAAATTCATCCACGCGTGCGATTCGGCATGCTTCGAGGATTTCTTCCTCGCTTGCGTCAGGCTTCGCAAATGCTACGTTTTCCCGAATCGTGCCATCAAACAAAAATGTATCTTGTAATACCACGCCCAGTTGCGTGCGGTACGTTCTCAGTCGCACGCTCGCCAAATCCGTTCCATCAACTATCACGCTTCCCTGTGTCGGCGTATAAAACGCCGCAATCAGGCCAATAATTGTCGATTTTCCAGCGCCAGAGGGCCCCACCAGCGCGGTCACAGTATCCGGCTTCGCCGTAAAACTCACCTCAAATAACACCGGTTTGTTCCCATCATAAGCAAAATCCACATGCTCGAATTCCACCTTACCCTCAACTCGCGGCATGTCCACCGTGCGGCCTGATGCTTCGTCTTCGATCTTCTCGCTCAAAATCTCTTTCGTCCGCTCTAGCCCCGTAAGCGCTTCGGTGAGCTGCGTTCCAATTGCCACAATTTGAAACACCGGCGCTACAAGCATCGCCAAAAAGGCCATATACATCACAAGCGTCCCCGGAGTCATCGTGCCGGCAAGAATCTGTCGTGCACCTAAAAACATGATGATTGCGCTGACGACACCCATCAGCGTCGTGGCAGATAGGCTCATCAGCGAAGTGGCTGTAAGCGTCTTCAGTACGTTGTCCAGCAAACGCTGCACGCCAGACGCAAAAACTTTTTCCTCGCGCTCTTCCGCGTGATAACCCTTCACCACGCGCACACCGCCAAGCGATTCGGTTAGCCGCCCTGTCACTTCGGCACTGATTTTCGGTCGTGCGCGGAAAATCGGACGAATCGTCGCAAACGCCTTGTTAATTCCGAATCCAAACGAGACAAGCACGCCAAACGCCACGAGCGTCATAACCGAGCTGATCTTCAACAGAACAATCAGCGCAAAAATCGCCGTCAGAATTCCCCCGGCAAGCTCCACTAATCCCGTGCCCACCAGATTTCGCACGCCTTCTACATCCGACATGATCCGCGAAACCAGTACACCCGTTTTGTGCGAATCGTAAAAACTCACTGGCAGCCGTCCGATGTGCGCCTGCACTTGTTTGCGCAGTTCGGTAATCATGCGCTGTGCCGATTTCGAAAAAAGCTGCGTCAGCGTGAAAGAGGTAATTCCTTGGATGATGGTCGCGGCGATAACCACAAGGACTATGGGAAGCAGTAGCTGCGTCTTGTGCTTGCCTATGACATCATCGAAAAAGAATTTAGGCGAAGCGGGCAGCGCGAGCCCCGCCAACCGATTGACCACCATCAACAGAAACCCAAGCGCAAGAATTCCTCGCCGTGGCTTTAGAAGCGCCCAGGCATCTGGCAGCGACTTCCATGCCTGCTTTTTCTTTTCCGTCTTTTTGTCAGACTTCGACTCGGACTCGTCCGTCATAGACCGCCTCGAACTACCCCTCTCGTGACTCCACGTTTGATGCCTCATATCGCCATTTCACTATATGCCCAATCGGCGTGCTTACCGAATCCTAAACGGGCCGTCTATCCGCTGGGGCAAGTGTCAGTAAAATTATTCCTTGCGCGCGAACACGCTGCGCCATCACGGCCGAAGGAGAATCTATGCGCAATTTATCCCGTCTTTATCTGAGCTTTTTGGCTGCGTCATTATTTCTGGCAGGAAACGTCCAAGCCCAGTTTAAGAACGGCAGTCAGGCCACGGAGCTCGCTATCCCCACGCTTAGCCAGCATGCTGTAATCACACAACGGATCGGCTTGACTGACGTCACCATCAACTATCACGCTCCGCTGGTCGGCGGGCGAAAACTTTGGGGCGCTGCCGTCCCTTATGACAGGGTCTGGCGCTCTGGTGCCAACCAGAACACGACCGTTTCTTTTTCGGAAGACGTTTCTATCGAAGGGAAGCCACTCGCCGCTGGCACCTATGGTTTGCATACGATTCCTACGGCGGATCAGTGGACCATCATCTTTTCGAAAAATTCCACTTCCTGGGGCAGCTTTAGCTATGACGAAAAAGAGGATGCACTGCGCGTTCAGGTGAAGCCGCGCGAAGCTGAATTCCGCGAATCGCTCGCGTACACGTTCGACGATATCAAGCCGGACTCAGCTCTCGCTACCCTTCGCTGGGAAAAGCTAGCGGTTCCGTTCCGCGTCTCAACGGATGTCAAAGCCCTTACATTGCGTAGCATCAAAAATCAGTTGCGAAACACGGGCGGCTTTTCCTGGGCCGGCTACGACGAAGCGGCAAACTGGTGCCTCGATAACAACTATGAGCTTGAGCAAGCACTCAAGTGGGAAGATACATCCATCCAGAACGAGGATCGTTTCGAAAACAATCTGAACAAGTCAGAAATTCTGGCTGCGATGGGCAAGAAGCAGGAAGCGGAAGCGTCCAAGAAAAAGGCTCTCGAAGTCGCAAGCGGAGTGCAGCTGCACGTTTACGGTCGCGGGCTGCAAATCCAAAACAAACAAGATGAGGGTTTTGCGATTTTCCAGATCAACATTCAGAAGCGGCCGAACGAGTGGTACACCCACGGCGAAATCTCTCGCATCGCATCAGCCAAGGGCGATTTTGATACAGCAATAAAAGAAATGAAGCTTGCTCTCGCGGGCGCGCCGGATGCGACCAAGACACAAATTCAGGGCCTGATTGCGCGACTCGAAAAGAAAGAAAATATCAATCCGCGCTAACCTTGAATCTGTGAGACACCGATCGTGTTAAGAAGTGATGCCGCCGAAGCAGAGGTATTTGATCTCAACATAGTCGTCGATCCCATATTTGGAGCCTTCGCGCCCGAGACCGGACTCCTTCACGCCGCCAAACGGCGCAACTTCGGTAGAAATAATTCCGGTATTGATGCCGACGATTCCGTACTCCAGTGCTTCGGCCACGCGCCACACACGCGCTATATCACGGCCATAAAAATAAGCCGCCAGACCGAACTCCGTGTCATTCGCAAGAGCGACCGCTTCCAATTCATTCTTGAAGCGAAAAAGCGGCGCGACTGGACCAAAAGTTTCTTCACGCGCGACCGCCATCGCAGGTGTGGCGTCGGTCAAAATCGTCGGCTCGAAAAATCTCCCTCCTAAAGCATGCCGGTGCCCGCCAACCAGCACCTTCGCACCTTTTTGCTGCGCGTCTCGAATATGACTTTCCACTTTCTCCACCGCAGCATCATCAATCAGCGGCCCTTGTGTCGCACCAGATTCAAGCCCGGGCGCCGGCTTCAATTTCTTCACCGCCACTGCTAGCTTTTCCGCAAATGCGTCGTAAACAGAATCCTGCACAAGCAACCGGTTCGTGCAGACGCAAGTTTGTCCCGTATTGCGATATTTCGACGCAACCGCGCCTTCCACGGCTGCATCCAGGTCGGCATCATCGAAAACAATAAACGGCGCGTTGCCGCCCAGCTCAAGCGACAACTTCTTGATCGTTCCCGCGCACTGCGCCATCAAGACTTTTCCAACTTCCGTCGAACCCGTGAACGAAAGCTTTTTGACAATCGGATTCGACGTCAGTTCGCCGCCGATTTCCTTCGCAGGCCCGGTCAAAACATTGAACACACCCTTAGGAACACCTGCTCTCTCAGCGAGTTCCGCAAGTGCTAGCGCCGAAAACGGAGTCTGCGCTGCAGGCTTCAACACCACAGTGCATCCCGCCGCAATCGCCGGCCCGGCCTTGCGCGTAATCATCGCTAGAGGAAAATTCCACGGGGTAATGCAAGCCACCACGCCAATCGGCTGCTTGATTACTACAATTCGCTTGTCCGCTTGATGTCCGGGAATTGTATCGCCATAAATTCGCTTAGCTTCTTCGCCAAACCATTCCAGAAACGCGGCTGCGTATGCCACTTCTCCCTGTGATTCGGCCAGTGGTTTGCCTTGCTCCAGCGTCATCAATCGCGCCAAGTCTTCCTGATTCTCCATCATCAGGTCGAACCATTTGCGAAGCACCGCAGCCCGTTCTTTTCCGGTTTTCTTGCTCCAAGCTGGAAATGCCTTATTCGCCGCGTCAATCGCTTCACGTGTTTCTGCTGCGCCAAGCTTCGGAACGCCGCCAATGATTTCCCCAGTTGCTGGATTGTCTACAGAAATCGTTCCACCAGATTTCGCTTGCACCCATTGACCGTTCACATAGCAAGCCTCGCGAAACAACCGCGAGTCCTTCAGTTGATTTGCAACGCTGTCGGATTTTGTCGCTGTGTCTTGCATCATCTAACTTTCAAACGGTCGCCTGAGCCAACTGCTTCTTCTCTGCCACCGTTGCCAAGCCTGCCTCGAGCACGTCCATTCCTTCTTCCAGTTGTGCATCGGTCACAACAAGCGGCACCAATATACGCATCACGTTTCCGTAAGTTCCTGCCGTAATCGTAATCAGTCCATGCTCGTAGCAATACTTTGATAGCTCTTTCGTTTCCGTGTCCGCCGGTTCTTTCGTACGAGCATCCCTCACCAGCTCAATCGCGCACATGCCGCCCAGCCCGCGCACCTCACCAATCAATTCCCATTTTTTCTGCCAGCTACGAGCGCGCGCTTCAAACTTTTTTCCAATTTCGGTTGATCTTGCCAGCAATCCATCCTTCTCAATCGTCTCTAGCGCCGCCAAAGCCGCGGCGCAAGAGAGTGGATTGCCTCCGAACGTCCCACCCAATCCGCCCACGCCCGGTGCGTCCATCACTTCCGCACGTCCCGTCACCGCTGCGAGCGGCATTCCTCCACCTAATGACTTTGCGCTGACCAACAAATCCGGCTCAATGCCGAAATATTCAGACGCAAACCATCTTCCGGTTCGCGCGATGCCAGATTGCACCTCATCGGCGATCAAAAGAATCCCATGTTTCCTGCATATCTTGTGAACCGCAGCAAAGTACTGGCGCGGGGGTACCACAAACCCGCCCTCGCCAAGTACAGGCTCCGCAATCACAGCAGCAACATTTTCTGCGGCAACGTGCCGTTTGAACGCATCTTCCAAATGATGCGCGAACTCTTCCGCAGTCGTTCCCGCCTCGCTCCGGTATTGATAGGCATAAGGAATCCGATAGACATCGCTCGCCATAGGCTCAAAACCGGCTTTATAAGGATGCGGTTTGCTGGTCAACGACATCGCCATCAGCGTCCGGCCGTGAAATGCATCTTCAAAACAAATCACGGCGGGCCGTTTTGTGTAGGCACGCGCGATTTTGATCGCGTTCTCTACCGCTTCCGCGCCGGAATTGACCAGCACAGTTTTCTTCGGAAATTTTCCTGGCGTCAGCGCATTCAACTTTTCCGCGACGGCGATATAGCTCTCATAGGGCGTCACGCTGAAACACACGTGCAAATACTGTTCGATCTGTTTTCTGACGGCATCCACAACGCGAGCGTCGCGATGCCCGATGTTCAGGCAGCCGATGCCGCCGGCAAAATCAATGTAGCGGTTGCCATCCACGTCTTCGATTACGGCGCCCTCGGCCTTCGCAGCGAACACCGGCGTCGCATGAAACGGCCCACGCGCCACGGCAGCATTCCGCCGGTCCATCAATGCTTTCGATTTCGGTCCTGGTATTGCCGTTCGAATTTGAATTGTTCCCATTTCTGTTGTCCTTCCGTTCCAAATCTCAATCTCAGTACCAGCCGATTGGTGTCTCGTCCAAATTGACGAACACCTGCTTCGTCTCGAGATACTCTTCCATTCCCCAAGGCCCAAGCTCGCGCCCGAATCCCGATTGCTTATAGCCGCCCCACGGCGCTTCCACATAGGTCGGCTGCATGTGATTTACCCAAACAATTCCCGCACGCAGCGATTTCACCACGCGAAACGCTTTGTAAATGTCCCGCGTCCACACCGCTCCTGCGAGCCCATACGGCGTATCGTTCGCGATTCGAATCGCATCCGGCTCGCCGTCAAACGGAATCACCGAAGCCACTGGCCCGAAAATCTCTTCGCGCGAAATCCGCGCATTGTTGTCAACGTCATAAAAAATCGTCGGCTCAACGTAGTAGCCCTTGCCAATCTGTTTCGGTCGCCCGCCCCCAATCGCTGTCTTCGCTTCCTTCTTCCCAACTTCCAAATACGAGCTCACTCGGTCGTACTGCTCTTTGCTAACAAGCGGTCCCATCTTCGTTTCGCGTTCCATCGGCGGCCCAAGCTTGATTCGCTTGGCTTTCTCCGTCATTGCTTCAACGAATTTCGAATAAATCTTCTTCTCGACGAGAATTCTGCTGCCCGCGGAGCAAACCTCCCCCTGATTGATGAACACGCCAAACAGCGCGCCGTCCACTGCCGCTTCCCAATCTGCATCCGCAAAGAAAACGTTTGGCGATTTGCCGCCTAGCTCCAGCGTTACGCGCTTCAGCGTGTCCGCAGCGCTCTTCACGATAATTTTCCCAACCGCTGCGCTTCCCGTAAACGCGATCTTATCCACACCCGGATGCGCCACCAGCGCTGCCCCAGCCGTCTCCCCAAATCCGTTCAGAATATTCACAACGCCCGGTGGCAAGCCGCACTCTTCAAACCAATTCGCAAACTCGAGTGCGGTCAGCGGTGTCTGCTCCGCCGGTTTCAAAACGCACGTACAGCCCGCAGCAATCGCCGGGGCCAATTTCCACGCGGCCATCAGCAACGGATAGTTCCATGGAATGATTTGTCCCGCTACGCCCACTGGTTCGCGCATCGTAAAACTCAGCGCGTTTGCAGGCACGGGATTCACGTGCCCCGTCACCTTGTTTGCTAGTCCACCGTAATATTCGAAACAAGTCGCCACGTCCGCGATGTCGTACTCCGCTTCAACAATTGGCTTTCCCGTGTTGTGACACTCCAGCTCAGCCAGCATCGCCGTGTTCTGGCGAATTTTTTCCGCCAGCTTGAAAAGAATCCGTCCGCGATCCTGCGCCGTCGTCGCCATCCACGGCCCCGAATCAAACGCAGTCCGCGCCGCCTTCACCGCGCGCTCAACATCCGCCGCGTCCGACGCCGCCACCTGGGCGATCACTTCTTCCGTCGAAGGGTCGTACACGGAGAAGGTCTTCCCGCTCGAAGCGTTCTCCCATTTTCCGTTGATGTAATTCTGATAAGTTCTCACGCTCGTCGTCGTACCGCTCGACATAACTTCCTCCCAAATCCTCAAACAAACTCACTCAAACTACGCAGCAGCTCTTGCTGCCTGTTTCTTCCGCCCGTACACAAAAAAGAAAAACGCCGCCGCTCCAATGAACAGCAGCGTCCCGCCGACCATCCAAACTTCGTACGACAAGAGCGAAGTAATCTGCTGCGCCGGGAAAAACGCCAGTGCAATACCCAAAATCGTCGTCAACAATCCGCTGGCCCCGGAAACGAGGAGAGTTCCCTTGCCATAACGCTTCTTTTCGAACTCCGGCTCCAGCGCAATTCGAATCAGCGCATAAAACATGTACAAAAACGGAATCAACTGGAGCACAACCGCCAGCGAAAGCAGCCGCTGAAATGATTCCTGCACACCTGAACCCCAGAAATTCATCAGTACAAGCACCAGCGACACCGCCGCGTGCACAATCAATGCGGCGTACGGCGTCCGGTATTTCGGATGCACTTGTCCAAGCCACGCCGGCATGTACGAATCCAGCCCCGCCACAAACGGAATTCGCGCCGAACCACCCAGCCAGGCCGAACCAATTCCCGCAATTGATAAGCTCAACAAAAACGCAAACGGCGCAATAATCCAGGCGGCTCCCACCCGCGACGCCATATGCGAAACCGCCTGCACAATTCCCTGCAACACGCTGATTTGTGATTTGCTCACCGCAATGAGCAACGTCAGAGTCGCACCGATATACAAAAGGCCGGACAGCACTCCGCCCCACGCCACAGCACCAGGCAGCGTCTTCGCCGGCTCCTGAATCTCATCGCCCATGACCGACGCCAGTTCCAATCCCACAAGCCCAAAGCAAATCACGCCAAACGAATTCAACACGAATCGCGGATTCGCCGGAATCTGAAAATCCGCCCAGGTTACAGTCGTGCCGAACTTCGTCCACACAATCAAACCCAATCCCATCAATGACGCCGCCGCAACAAATGTCCCGATCGCGCCGATGTTATTGATCCACTTCCCCACGCCCAACCCCACCACATTCAAAACCACCAGCACCAACAACAAAAACAGACAAGCGCTCAGGGCAAAGTATTTGTTATCTGCCAACCCGTGATGACTTTCTCCCAGCACGAACACCGACACGCCCACGAAATACAGCAACACCGTCGGCACATACATCATGTTATTCGTCCAGTAGCACCAGCCGGATAAGAATCCGTGAAAGTCTCCGAAAACTTCCTTCGCCCACAAGTAAACGCCACCCTCACCCGGATAACGCTGCGACAACTCAATCACGGCGATTCCCTGCGGCCAGAAAAATAAAATCAGCGAAATAATCCAAAGCCAGATCGTCACGCCGCCGTTCGCCGCAATCGACGGCAACACATTCAAATTAAAAACAGCCACCACAAAGAGCAGGACGAGATCCCGCTGCCCCAGCACGCGCTTCAAATGCGGCTGTGTTTCCGTGATCCCGTCCGCCAAGTCAGCTCCCTTTGTGTTCTTCCCCCGCTACTCGCGTTATTAGTGCCCCGCAGCCGCGGTCACCATCCCGCGTTCCGCTTGAGCTTTCGCGAGTCCCGGTGCCACTTCCTCAAACGCCACGAGGTGCTTATCAATGTCCGCTTCCGTGTGTTGCACGGAAATCGTCCACTGCTCGTCCCACCAATACGGCTGCGCCAACACGCCGCGATTCACCATCGCGAACCAATAGTGCCGCCACAGATCCACGTCAATCTTCGTCCAGTCACGATAATTGCGAATTTCTTGCGGATAGAGCATCAACGCGCCGTTAACACCTGCGCTCGCCACATAAGCGGTCAACCCACTCTTCGCAACAATCGTTCGATAACCTTCCGTCAGTTTCTTGCTCAGCTTCCCAACATGCACATAAGCATCGCGCGTCAGCACTTCGCGGAACGTTGCCAGCCCCGCGGCCATCGCCACGCGATTCGTGTTATACGTCCCGCCGTGAAACACCTTGTGATCCGAGATCAAGGTCATCACTTTGCGGCTCGCGCCAAATGCGCCCAGCGGCAACCCGCCGCCGATCGACTTCGCCAGGCAAATCATGTCCGGCTTCACGCCGAAATAATCGCTCGCGCCGCCCCACGCCAGCTTCGCGCCCGTTTTCACTTCATCGAAAATCAACAATGCTCCGTGGGTATCACAAATCTTCCGCAACCCTTCCAAAAATCCCGGCTGAGGAATGCACAAGCCCACGTTCATCAAAATCGGCTCAAGAATAATCGCCGCTATCTGCCCGGAATATTGCTTGAATCGGTTCTCCACGCTGCCCAAATTGTTGAAGCTCGCAATCAGAACGTTGTCTACCGCCGCTTTCGGCACGCCTCCGCCGCCCGGCACGGAGTTCGGCGCATTCTCATCGCCGTATTCCGTATCTTTCGGCTTCACGCTCACCAATGCCGTGTCATGCAGCCCGTGATACGACCCTTCAAACTTCACGATCTTATCGCGCCCTGTCGCCGCACGAGCGATGCGGCAAGCGTGCATCGTCACTTCCGTTCCGCTGGAACCAAACCGCACCATGTCCACCGGATAGCGCTTGCAAATCTCTTCCGCCAACTCCCATTCCTGGTCGTGCGGCATGCCGAACGTCGTTCCCAGATCTAGCTGCTCTTTTACCGCCTTCACCACCGCAGGATGACAGTGCCCCGCCATCAGCGCACCAAAGCAAAGGTTGTGATCGATATACTCATTTCCATCAACGTCGTGAATCCGCCCCGCTTTTCCATCCTTCACAAAAATCGGATACGGCTCGTAGTGCCGGTAATTGCTCGCCACTCCCAGCGGAATCCTCTCCAGCGCCCGCTTGTGCGCTGCCGCCGACTTCGGCGTCTTCTTTTCATAGGTTGCGATTTCCTTTTGCAGTGCTTCGTACATAACTTCTCTCCAAATCAAGTTCGCCGCATCGCAGCAAACCTTTTTGCGGGTCTCTTCCCCGCCGTCAGTATCTTTCCGAAATTCTTTCCTCAGACGCGCACAAGCGCGGCCCTCGCGAGCCGCGCCTGCGTAAACGTTCTTTAACAGTCGCCTAGAAGAAAATCTTAAATCCGAACTGAATCAACCGCGGATCCCGCGCTTTCGTCACGAGTCCAAACGTCGAATCGGAAATATTTCCGTCCGGATTCGTGAATTGCGTGTGATTGAACAAATTATAGAACTCCGCGCGGAACTCCGTGTCCCAACGCTCGTTGATTCTCGTCTTCTTCGAGAAAACCATGTCCGTATTGCTGATCGCCGGCCCGCAACAAAGTGCGTGCGGCCCGTTTCCAAACGTCCCCGGATCTGGCGAGGAAATGTTTGAGGTGTCAAACCATTGGCCGCCGTTCGTCTTCGGATTCAGGAAATGAACCCTGCCGTTAACCTGTGGCGTGTTCGCATCCTCAAAGAAGAAGCTACTTTGCAATTCGTCGTCATTGCCGTCCCAGAAGCGAATCGGAAACCCGCTTTGATACGTAATAATCGCAGAAACTCCCCACCCATTCGTCAGTTTCCCGGCAAATCCCGTCATGCTGTTCTTCGGGAGCTCCCAAACAGGACTAAATACAAATCGGTGCTTTGCCGAAAGGAGAGAGACACCCCGTGTCGCTCGCGGATCGATCGGATTCAATTCATTTTCAAAAGAAGCTCCTTGGTCAATCGCTTTGCTCCACGTGTAGGAAGCCTGGAACATCAAACCGTGTGAGAAATTCTTGTCCAAAGAAACCTGCAACGCGTTGTAATTCGAATTCGCGTTAGTGTCTTCCGCAAATATGTTGCTGAAGATCGGAGTGCCATCCGCGGGGCATCCAGTATTTGCGATTGGGTCGCAATTGGGCGAAGAATAAGGCCGCAGGCCGACCAGATTAAGTGTGGTGTCTACGCTCGGAGTAAACAGGCAGCCCGAAGGGGCGCCAACTTGTGGACAGGGAATATTGGGGCCACCTGGAGTCGGTCCAGGCATATAAGGCAAGTGAAATGGCTGGCCCGCCGGAACCGTGACCGTATATTGGGTGTCAGACCCGAAGGAGCCGCAAGTTCCGGGGGCCGAGTATTTATTGATATCCAAACAGGTCAGTGCGTTGCCATAGTTGAGATCGCGCGACGCCAGTAAGCGATGCGCCTGCGTTCCAACGTAGGCAATCCGCACCAAATAATCTTTGCCGAACTGGCGTTCCAGCGTGAAGTTGTATTGCTCCGAATACTGTGACCGCAAGTGAGGCTGGAACTCTCCGAAGAGCAACGCCGGACGGAAAAGCGACCAGTCCACGCAGCCGGCCGGTCCCGCCGAATCAAAGCACGGCGTAGTTGGTTTTTGGTTGATGACGCCCGTCGCGTTGTTCGGTACCTGCGTTCCATCTTGCAAGACATACGGCGTGTTAAATTGAGGATTGGACAAAGACACGCTGACGCCAAACGGCGGCTCGGCGCTAAATTGCTCAAGCACTAGCTGTTCAATTGGATTGTAGAAAACTCCGAAGCCTCCGCGGATTGTCGATTTTCCTGGGCCCCCGGTTAATTTCGCGAGCCAGCCATCTTTTGCTCCTGGACTCCAGGCCAGACCAATTCGCGGAGCAATCGCCTTGTAATAAGTGCTGGTCAAGCCTTGAGGCACTCCCTTGTCACCGGGAAAAACCAGTCCCAGCGGGAAATAGGCGTTCTGCGCCGAACTCTCTCCGCAATCGCCGGGCGAGACAACAGTCCCTCCCGCTGTGTTGTTGATCGTGTCCGCTCCAGCTTGTGACAACCAGCAGGGAAATTGCGTCGTCGCCTGCCCCGGTCGGAAAGTCTGAACTCGGTTTTTTGTGTCTATGTACGGCGTGTTCAGTTCCCAGCGCAAGCCGTAGTTGAGCGTGAGGTTGGACTTGATCTTCCAGCTGTCCTGAACGAACAGATAGACGGACGTATTCCGAATGTCTTCTCCCTGCGCCGCGCCCTGTGAATAAGATGTCGGAACGCCCAGAAAATAATTGGGGAAAGAGTTTACGGAATTTCCGAACGAGTCCACCAGACCAACGTCGTTGGCACCGCCGGGCGAGAACGAAAAATCACCATTGATATTGAAATACAGGAATTGATCGAATCGCTGGCGGCGTACGTCGCCGCCGAACTTGATGCTGTGCGATCCCATGACCTTGCTGTAGTTGTCCGACCACTGGAACGTGTTTCCGATCTGCGGCAACTCGCCTTCGAAGTTGTTTCCAAATATCATTCCACCCGCGTTGATAAATGGCACGCCTTCGCGTCCCGGAAGGTTCGTCGTAATTCCCGCGGAGGGATTGCTGGGATCGGCAAAGCAATTCGCTGCAGGAATAGCGCTGCCGCACGCGTCGTGGAGGCTGGCAAGAGTGCTGACCGGATGATTCAGGCTTCCCTGGCCTTCCCGAAAATAGTTGAATCGGAATTCGTTGACGGCATTTGAGCCAACCGTCCAGGTGTGACCGATATTCCACTGCTGGATCCGCGTTTTGAAGAGTCCGCCAAATCCGGGCAAATCCGCTCCCGCCGCCTGAAAATTTGAAAATGGATCAGTCCGCTTGTCATCTTCAAAATAGTAATAAACCATCAGCTGTTGCGCCTTGTTGATGGAATGATCGAAACGCATGGTGAATTGATCCGTGCGCGTATCCTGTCCCGGCGCAAAGCTCACAGCTCCTGTTCCAAATGGCGCCGCATACTGGTTGTACAAAGCAACGGCAACGGGATCAAAGCATTGCGTTGGTATTTTGTTGTTCGGAAAAATTGCGGAGAACGAGGTTCCCGGCGCAATGGCGGCTCCATTAGCCGCAGCCACCGCAGCAGAGCATCCCGGTCTTGCGTTCAGTTGATCGGCTAGCGTTTGGTCTCCCAGTGTTCCGGAAAAAGGAACTGGCTGCGTCCCGGTTGCGTCCGGCTGGCTGAAATTGCCCCCAGCTTCTGCGGCGGTCGGCAGAAACACTTGGCCGGACGAAATCCCCTTAACGATCCGGTCGCCTTCATAGGATCCAAAAAGAAAGGTCTTATCCTTCCTGACTGGCGCGCCCAATGTCGCTCCAAACTGGTTTTGCTTGTAATCCGGCGTGGTGTCGTCAAAAAATCCCTTCGTATTTAAAACTTTGTTACGGAAAAACTCGTAAACGTCCCCATGCACAGCATTCGTTCCGGACTTCGTCACCACGTTCACAATCGATCCAGAGTTCCGCCCATACTCCGCGTCAAATGTGTTCGTTAGAACTCGGAACTCCTCAATCGCATCGGGAGAAGGCTGAATTGCAGGCTGGTTTACAAAAATGTCGTTCCCGTCGCCGCCGTTTACCATGTAGTTATTCGATCGTCCGCGTCCGCCATTTACCGAAACCACGCCAGGGTTATCGCTGCCGTAAAAAAGGTCCGCACCAAGCTGCGATTGCACTCCAGGCTGCAACTGCAGGAGCTGATAGGTATTGCGCGTATTCAGGGGAAGTTCGCGCACGGACTTATCCGTCATCACAGCACCGAGCTGCGTCGTTGTTGTATCAATCACAGGCGGTGCGCCCGTTACTTCTACAACTTCCGATCCGCCACCAAGCTGCAACGGCGCGTCCGCATTCACAACTTCATTCAAATTCACAACGATTCCCTTTTGCAGGGACTTCTTGAATCCTGTCTGCGCTACTTCAATCGAATATGTGCCAACCGGCACTTCAAGAAATAGGTATGCTCCGTTCGAATCGGATTCGGTCGTCCGGCTGGTATTCGTTCCTTCATTGATCAAAGTAACTTTGGCGCCAATCACTGCCCCGCCGCTCGGGTCCGTCACCGTGCCGCGGATTCTGCCGCCGGTGCTCTGCCCACTTGCTTCGGGCGCACACACCATTAAAGCCGCCACAAGCAAACTTGCACACAAAAACACAAATGTCCGTGATCTCTTTTCGAAGGACTTCATCACTTCACCCCTGTCCTCGAAGTTTCTCTTTTGCCCTGTATCTTCGAGGTTGCTGTGCCCCGCAAACCTTACTATAATCCTGCAAACTTATGGGATGACGGTCATAGTGTCAAGAAAAAAGAATTCATCAAAAGCATCTGAATCGCACGATCCCGAACCGCTCCTTCGCATCAGCGAAGTTGCTCGCCGTGTTGGCATTTCTTCCTCCGCGCTTCGCGCGTGGGAGTCGCTCGGCCTCGTTGTTCCTCAACGCACACATAGCAGGTATCGTCTCTACAGCACCGAAGATGTTCGCATTCTGCAGCGCGCCATCTTTCTTCGCCGCGCCCGCGGCCTCAATCCCGCTGCCATCGTTCACGTTCTCAAACGTCAGGGCGTCGTCTCCGTTCCCGCGGAAAGCGTTCTCTCTCCCGGTCAGCGTTTTCGCCGCCTCCGCCAGAAACGAAATCTTTCTCTCGTCCAGGTCGCCCGCGCGACCGGAGTCTCCGTCGGGTTTCTCAGCGCACTCGAACGTGGCCAGATGCGCGCCTCCGTCGCCACACTGACTCGCATCGCTCGCTTCTATCGCACCAATCTCGTTTCCTTCTTCGACGACTCCAAAAAAAACTCCCGCCTCGTTCCGCCCGCCGATCGTCGCGTCCTTGAAACAACAAAAGGTGTTCGCATGGAGCTTCTCGCCTGGGGCAACAAAGCCATGGAGCCGCATCTCTTCCGCATCAAGTCGGGAAGCGGAAGCGGCGAACCCTACACACACGAAGGCGAAGAATTCCTTCACGTAATTCGTGGCACATTTGAAATCTGGATTGGTAACGACGAGCACTATAAGCTCAAGGCTGGCGACAGCCTCTATTTCGAAAGCTCCACGCCGCATCGCTGGCGCAATCCCGGCGCTTCCGAATCCTGGCTGCTCTGGATAAACACGCCGCCAACGTTTTAACCTGCTGGTCAGTCCGAGGGAGGCCTCATGAAACGCAGTTTCTTTTTCATCTCACTCCTCTCGCTGATTTTTTTCTGCACCGCCTGTCAGAAAGAGCAAACCAAGTTGAATCTCCTCGTCTGGGAAGGTTACGCAGACGATTCCTTCATCAAAGCCTTCGAACAAGCCCACAACTGCAAAATCTCCGCCTCTTATATGGGCTCCAGCGACGAGTTAGTCTCAAAACTCCGCGGCGGTGCCGCCTCAAGCTACGACGTCATCTCCCCTTCCAGCGACGTCGCGGCCATGATCGTTCGTTCCAACCTAGCCGAGCCACTTGATCTCTCGAAATTTCCCGAGTACGCAAAGCTTTCCGCAAAACTGCGCGATTCCTCACTCGTCAAAGCCAACGGGAAAACCTACGGCGTTCCTTTCATGTGGGGACCAAATCCAATCATCTACGACACAACCGCTTTTCCTGCTCCGCCCGACTCGTGGGCCATTCTTTGGGATCCAAAGTTCAAAGGAAAAATCTCTCTGTGGGACGAACTCTCCAGCGTTTACATGGCCGCGCAAGTTCTTGGCTACGACAAACCCGATCCCAGCCATCTTTACAGTCTCTCCGACGACGAACTCCAGACGGTAAAGAAAAAACTCATCGAATTGAAACCAAACGTTCGCAAATATTGGTCCACTGGCGCCGACCTAACCAATCTTTTCCAAAATCACGAAATCATCATCGCGATGGGCTGGCCGCTGAATACTAACGAATTGCGCAAAATTAACTTCCCCATCGGCGAAACCATCCCAAAAGAAAACACCACTGGATGGATTGATCACCTCATGATCAGCGCCTCCAGCCCGCACAAGGAACTCGCCGCCGAATTTCTCGAGTACATGATTGAGGCAAAGACGCAAAAGCTCGTCAGCGATGTCACGCATTACACGCCGACGAATCCCGGCGCTTCACAATTCCTCACGCCAGATGAAGTGAAAAGCCTTCACCTCGACAACCCTGATGCTTACATGCAGCGCATCTATTTCTGGCAGGATGTTCCCCGTCGCGCGAAGTACAACGAAATTTGGAATGAGGTCAAAGCCGCGCAGTGAACGCCGCCGCTTCACCATCAGTGGATTCCGTGTTGCTCGAAGTCCGCGCCGTCAGCAAACGCTTCGGCGAAAAAGAAGTCCTCAAAACTCTTTCGCTCGATATCACGCAAGGCGAATTTCTTACGCTCCTCGGCGAGAGCGGCTCCGGCAAAACCACGCTCCTCCGCCTCATCGCCGGATTCGAACAGCCCACCACCGGCGAAATCTGGATGAGCGGCCAACGCCTCGACACGCTTCCTTCCTACAAGCGCCGTGTGAACACCGTCTTCCAGCAATACGCCCTCTTCCCCCACCTGAATGTCAGCGAAAACGTTGCTTACGGTCTTCGCGCAAGCAACACTCCGAAATCCGAAATCGCTCCACGCGTCGAACAAGCCCTCGCCATGGTTCGCATGTCGGACTACGCGAACACAAAGCCGACAAAGCTTTCCGGCGGCCAGCAACAGCGCATTGCGCTCGCCCGCGCTCTCGTCAATCGCCCCAAACTTCTTCTTCTCGACGAGCCGCTCTCCGCACTCGACGCAAATCTCCGCAAAGAAATGCAGGGCGAACTAAAATCCCTTCAACGCGAAGTCGGCATCACCTTTCTTTTCGTCACGCATGATCAGGAAGAAGCCATGGCCCTCTCCGATCGCATCGCGCTTCTCAAGGACGGCGCACTCGAACAAATCGCCTCGCCTCGCGAAATCTACGCCCACCCCGCCACCGCTTACACCGCCCAATTCATCGGCCAAACAAATCTTCTACGCGCCGCCGTCCGAGCGAACATCGCCAACTGTGACGCCTTCAAATTCCCCGCAAACGCCCCGGACGGCGCCGCCTTCTTCTCTCTCCGTCCCGAATCCATCTCCCTCGCCGCCGATGCCCCACAAATCCCCGACGCCATAGAATTCCGCGCCACCATCCGCCAGCAATTCTTCAACGGTTCCACGGAGCTTCTCGAACTCACCTGCGCCAACAATCAAACCCTCCGAGCCCGCATCGAATCCCGCGGCCCCTTATCCGGCGAACACGAATTCATCTTCTCCGCCTCCGCCGCAATTCCTGTCAAACCCTAGCCATGTACTCCCGTCTCTACAAACTCGTCATTTCCCTCCCACCGCTCTTCTGGGTCGTCCTCTTCCTCCTCGTCCCTTATGCCCTCATGTTCGCCCACTCGTTCTGGCTCACGCAGGACGGCGTCATCCTCCACAACTGGAGCCTCCACCAATACAGACAACTTTTCTCCCAACCTCTCTACACCACCGTCTTCTTCCGAACCATGCGCATCGCTGCTTCCGTAACCATTCTTTCTCTCCTCCTCGGTTATCCGCTCGCCTACTTTCTTTCCTTCCACGCCGGCCCCCGCAAAGAATTTCTCTATCAACTCGTCATCGTCCCTCTCTGGGTCAGCTATCTCGTCCGCGGCTACGCCTGGAAAACCATCCTCGGCACCGAAGGCGTCCTCAACGGCGCACTCCAATATCTCCACATCACCCACGAGCCCGTTTCCGCTCTTCTCTACAGTCCATTCGCCGTCATCCTCATGCTCACGCACATCTACACACCCTTCGTCTTCCTCCCTATCTACGCCTCGCTCGAACACATCCCCCGCCCAATCCTCGAAGCCTCCCACGACCTCGGCGCCAATCCACGTTCAACATTTCTCCGCATCATCCTTCCTCTCTCCATGCCCGGCCTCCTCGCCGGAGCCACGTTCGCTTTCGTCCTCACCCTCGGCGATTTTCTCGCCCCGCTTCTTGTCGGCGGCTCCAGCAGCACCATGATCGCCAACGTTGTCCAATCCCTTTTCGGCGCAGCCTACGATTGGCCGCTCGGCGCAGCCATCTCCGTCTTCATTCTTCTCATTACGATCAGCCTACTTTTCTTCACCGAACGTCTCGAAAAGCGTTGGACCTTCCAATGAGCGCCACCACTTCAGCCCGCCGTCCCATTCTTCTCACGATTTACTCTGCGATCGTCTTCGCCTTCATCTATCTCCCCATCCTCGTTCTCGTCGTCTACTCCTTCAATCGCGACGGCGTCGGCGGATTTCCTCCACACAATTTCACGCTCGATTGGTATCGCCAGCTCACCTCCGACTCCGCTATTTGGAATTCCGTCCTCAACTCTCTTTACGTAGCCGCGGGAGCCGTCATCGTCTCGCTCACGCTCGGCCTCCTCGCCGCACTCGCGCTCGACCGCGCTGACTTCCCCGGCAAAGCGCTCTTCCGCCGACTCGTTCTTCTTCCTCTAATTCTTCCTGGCATCATCACTGGCCTCTCCTTATTAATGTTCGCCGTCGCCGCCGGACTCGGCCGCGGCCTAACCGCTGTTTTCTTCGGCCACGGCACCGCACTCATCTCCGTCGCCACAACAGAAATCTTCGCAGGCCTCCAAAAACTCGATCGCCGCCAGGAAGAAGCCTCGCTCGACCTCGGCGCCACGCCCTGGCGCACCTTCTGGCTCGTCACGCTTCCCAATCTCCGCCTTTCGCTTATCGCCGCCGGCCTGCTCATCTTCACGCTCTCCATGGACGAAATCGCTGTCACTTTTTTCCTCATCGGCAGCGACAACACACTCCCTCAGGAAATCTGGGGCCGCCTCCGCCGCGGCATCACTCCCGAAATCAACGCCATCTCCACCCTCATCCTCCTCACTTCCATCATTCTCATCACCATCTGGTATCGCCTTCGCACCCGCTCCGAAAAATCCTCCGCGTAGTACCCACTCTTCATTTCGGCGCTTCTTTCTCCTCTGTGCTCTCCGCGGCCTCTGTGTTAAAAACACACATTCACCTTCCCCGGAGCCCCAAAATGCGCCGCTTAATCCTCACAACACTCCTGACATTTCTTTCTGTGCTGCCCCTTTTCGCTCAACAATCCTCCCTCGTCATCATCAACGCCCAACTAGCCGACGGCACCGGCGCTCCTCTCCGCCGCGCCAATCTCCGCATTACCGGCCCGCGAATCACCAAAATCGGCGACTTCAAACCCGCAAAATCCGATCAAGTCCTCGACGCCAAAGGCCTCGTCCTCGCTCCCGGCTTCATCGACATTCACAATCACTCCACCCAAGGCCTCGAGTCCGATCCCCTCGCCGAATCCCAAATCGCCCAAGGCATCACCTCGCTCATCCTCGGAGCCGACGGCGATTCCCCTTGGCCCATCCTCCCCTGGCTCGAAGCCCGCCAGAAAAATCCCGCTGCTGTCAACGTCGCGGTCCTCGCAGGTCACGCCACCATTCGCGAACTTGTCTTGGGCAAAGATTTCCGCCGTACCGCAACTCCCGAAGAAATCGAAAAAATGGCTACGCTCACCGCTCACGCGATGCACGAAGGCGCCATCGGCCTCTCCAGTGGTCTCGAATATGACGTCGCCAGTTACAGCAATACAGACGAAGTCGTCGCCATGGCCACCGAAGCCGCAAAGCGCGGCGGTTTCTACATGACGCACATTCGCGATGAAGGAAACAAAAGTCTCGCAGCGCTAAAGGAAGAAATCGAAATAGGCAAGCGTGCTCGCATTCCCATCGAGCACTCGCACATCAAACTCGGTACCGTCGACGTCTGGCACAAAGCCCCCGAATACATCGCCATCATCAACGACGCGCGCAATCACGGCGTCGATTTTCTCGCCGACTGCTATCCCTACGAAGCTTGGCACTCCGGTATCAAAGTTCTGATGCCGGACAAGCAGTATCAAAATCCCGCCAGCGTCGAAAAAGCCATCGCCGACAACGGCGGCCCCGAATCCGTCGCCATCACCGAATTCAAGCCCAATCCTTCTTACGCCGGCCACACCCTCGGCCAGCTCGCCAAAATCAACAACATCTCGTACGTCGAAATGTACAGCCGCATCGTCCGCGAAGGTGACGCTGCCGACACCGAAGCCAGCATCATCGGCCACTCCATGGTCGAAGACGACGTCAAAGCTTTCTACCAACTGCCATGGGTCATGGTCGCCAGCGACGGCGGTATTGGTTCCGAACATCCGCGCGGCGCCGGCACCTTCCCGCGCGTCCTCGGCCTCTACGTCCGCGAAAAGAAATGGATCACGCTTCCCGAAGCCATCCGCAAAATGACATCGCTTCCCGCCAAGCGCCTCAAGTGGAAAGATCGCGGCACACTCAAAATCGGAAACTTCGCCGACCTCGTCCTCTTCAATCCCGACACCGTCCTTGATCGTTCCACGTTCGAAAAACCCTTCGAACTCCCCACCGGTATCGAAAAAGTTTTCGTCAACGGCCAACTAACCTGGGACTCCGGCCATGCCACCGGCGCCAAATCCGGAACGGTCCTCACTGTTGGGGGAAAAATTGTTGGAGCCGCGAAATAATTTTCGCTAAGTGGAAAACTTCCGCACGCACAGCGCAATCGGCAATCCGATGCACACAATGTGCGTAATCAATCCAATCACAAGCAAATTGAAGTTGAACGGTCCCTTATGAAACGCCGAAAGCGGCAGCACTACCTGCTGCATGAACTGATGCACGATAAGCCCGTACAATACTCCCGCCAGCACGGCATTCTGGATCAGCCACGGCATCTTCCGGCTCGCCAAATAAAAAACCGTCGTCGCTCCGAACGCAATCACGAAGTGCAAAAACAATCCCAGCGCCGCCGTCTTCGTTCCTCCCGTAAATGCATCCTTTCCCAACAACCCGCTCGCAACCGACTGCAAGATTCGAACGGGCGGAATATTGTTCCTGATCTTATACGTCAGGATCGCCGCAGTGATATCCATCGTCCCCGCAATCAAGCCACCCCATAAAATGCCCAAAGCTGAATTCCCCTGCCCCATGCTCATTCTCCCCTAAGCTGTCATTGACATCCCGCGAGCGCCCAAGTACTTTGACGCGCGGCGAACTTAGAAAACTGTTTGAAGGAGCATCTCATGCGCCCCCAGCGCTGTGTCACAACTTTCATTCTTGTCGCACTTTTTCTCGTCGCGCCCACTCTTGCACAGCAGAAACCTGCCGATCCCGCCAAAGCCCTCGAAGACTTCGACGACTTCATCAATCAAGCGCTCAAAGACTGGCACGGCGCTGGAGCGGCCGTCGCCATCGTCCAGGGCGACAAAGTCGTCCTCCTCAAAGGCTATGGCTATCGCGACGTCGAGAAAAAACTTCCCATCACTCCCAAATCTCTCTTCGCCATCGCTAGCATCACAAAATCCTTCACGGTCTCCGATCTCGGCATGCTCATGGACGAAGGCAAAGGCAGCTGGGATGTTCCCGTTCGCACCGTCTTCCCCGCCTTCAAACTCTATGACTCTGTACTCACTGAACAGATGACCGTCCGCGATCTCGTCACGCACCGTTCCGGTCTCCCGCGCCATGACATGGTTTGGTACAGCTCCGATTTTTCCCGTGACGATCTTATTCGTCGCCTCCAATATCTCGAGCCAAACAAACCTCTTCGCTCAACATTCCAATACAACAACCTAATGTTCATGACCGCCGGCTACATCGCCGGCCTTCTCGACGGCAAAAAATGGGAAGACTCTCTTCGCGCACGAGTCCTCACTCCTCTCGGCATGAACACCACAACCTTTTCCTTGAAAGAACTTCAAGCCAGCCCCGACTTTGCGCTTCCTTATCAAAAAGGCCACGACCTCAAAGCCGAATTAAAGCGAATGCCCTTTGAAGCCACCTGCCCGGACACCTGCGCCCTCGGCCCTGCCGGTGAACTCAACTCCAACGCCGAAGACATGAGCCACTATCTTCTCTTCCACATGAATCACGGCAAATACGATGGCCAGCAACTTCTTTCCGAAAATAATTCTTCTCAAATGCAAACGCCGCAAATGGCCATCGCCGGCACGCCGGACTATCCCGAACTCGGCGAAGGGAGTTATGGCATGGGCTTTTTCATCTCCACCTATCGTGGCCACAAACGCATCGAACACGGCGGAAATCTCGATGGCTTCAGCTCCATTTTCACTTTCCTGCCCAATGAAAAAATCGGCGTCGTCGTTCTCACCAATCTCGATGAGTCACCGCTTCCAGACGTTATCGCGTTCAACGCCATCGATCGCCTCCTCGGAATGGACCAGGTGCCTTGGAGCAAGCGTTTTCTCGATTCGGAAGTTGCAGGCAAGCAATCCGAAGCCGACGCCAAGAGCAAAGGCTATGATTTGCGCAAGAAAGACACCCACACATCGCACGACATAAAAGATTATCTCGGCGACTACGAAAATCCCGGTTATGGAGTTGTTTCCGTTGCGGAAGAACCCGGCGGGCTTCTGGTCAAGCTGAACAAACTCGCCCTTCATATGAAGCACTATCACTACGACGTTTTCGAAGTTCCTTACGACCCGCAGGATCCCTTCTCCAAACAAAAGTTGGCTTTCTTCGGCGATCTCGCCGGCGACATTTCTTCCCTCTCTATGCCACTCGAACCGCGCGTCAAAGACATCGTCTTCACGCGCATGCCCGACAAACAACTCACCGACCACGCATTTCTTCAGACCATCGTCGGCCAGTACGAATTCCCCGGTGATCCCACACCGACCACCATCTCGCTTCGCGGCGATCACTCTCTCGTTATGGGCCAGCCCGGCGCGCCCGAACGCGAACTCCTGCCCCGCCGCGGCACTACCTTCGACCTCAAAGGTCTCGAAGGCTTCTCCATCCAATTCAAACGCGACGCCTCGGGCAAAGTCACTGAAGCCGTCTTCTACACCCCCGACACCGTCCTCATCATCAAACGTAAGTAGTGTTGGTACCGCTCCGACGATCGCAATTTGGACTGCGGCGGCCCGAAGCCGTAATCCGCACCGCGCTCTAACCCCGAAGCACAAAGGGAAAGCCGTCATTTCGAATGGAACATGCCGACGCTTTTGCTTTTCCGATTCCTTCTGAGGAATCGGTCGGCTTGTGCAGAGAGAAATCTCTCTTCGATCGATCCGAGGCACAAAACACAAATGGGAGTCATTCCGGCTTGTCATCCTGAGCGCATCCAAGAAGATGCGCCAAGGACCTCAACGTCAGCTCCCAGCAACTCATGAATTGGGGGACCGCAGAACCCTTGCGCTCATCTTGGAGAGATCGAAAGTACTTGCTCGCTTATTCTCTTGCGGCGTAAGCTCTTTTCCGCCAATTTCAGGAGGCCCCAAATGAATCGCTTCATCACTTCGTTCGCTCTGCTAGCTCTTGCGCCAGTCATTTCTTTCGCCCAGGCTGCGCCCGCCACTCCAGCTCCATCCACAACACCCGTCGCCGACGCCCTCCGTGCCGGTCTCGCCCGCTATTCTAAGAACATGTCCGCCGCAGCCGACGCCATGCCCGCCGATAAATTTTCTTTCAAACCCACGCCCGACCAGAGCACCTTCGCTCACCTCACCATTCACATCGCGGAATCCAACAATCTCTTCTGTTCAAAAGTTTCCGGCGTCGCTGCACCCGAAGGCCCCAAGCTCACCGAAACCGATTCGAAAGACAAACTCGTCGCCGCCGTTAAGAGCTCCTTCGACTTCTGCTCCACCGCCCTCGCCAAAGTCGACGACTCCCACCTCGCCGACCAAATCCCGCTCTTCAACGGCCGCAACGTTTCCCGCGCAGGCGTAATCCTGATTCTTTCTGGCTCTTGGGCCGACCACTACTCCGCCCAATCCATGTACCTCCGCCTCAACAGCGTCCTCCCGCCCACCGCCCAACCCGCAGCGCACTGATTTCGCGGGGGCATTTGCCCCCGCATTTGGTTCCTCTTCCCTTACACGCTCTGTGGACTCTGCGTTGCGAAAACACGGTTAGCCGTCAGGTGAAGCCCTCAGCTCCCCGCCAAACTCCCTAACGGTCTCGCGCTCCCTTTCCCAAACCTCTCCGCCCACTGGATCCTTCCCGTCATCTGCATCACCACGAACAGCGTGAGGATCGCCCCAATCGTCACCGCCAGTCCGGTAAACCCTTCAAAGAAAAACGCATACGAAAACAACACCAGATAAATCAGCTGAGACAGCCCCGCATCCACCAGTGCAAACCGCAAATTCACCACCAGCCGCAAATAGCTCACCACCAAAAGAATCGACACCAGCGACGAAATCACAAACGCCGCATGAATCGAAGTGTGATCGCACAAATACGCTAGCAATAGGTGGAACGCAAAAAACGCCGCCGCCAGAAAGAAATAGTTCATCGGATGCAAATCAATTCCACGCAGCGTGGATAAAATGAAAACAAGGAAGAAAAAGAAAAACAGTGACACCGGCGCAAAATACGAAATCCTGCCCGCCAGAGGGCCTGGCTGCAGCTTCTGCGGCATTTTCAACGCCACATTGAATCCGCTCACCAGGTTTTGGTAATCCCACTTCAACTCCCAGCCATCTACCGTTCCATGCTTCTCCGTAGGCGAAAGCGTGTTTTCCGGAAAATCAAACCCGTCGAAATCCGTCTTCATCGTCAAATGGAAATCATTGATTCGCGCCACGCCGTCGCCGCTCGACAATTGATAACTCCAACTGTCCAAACCCTGCGACCGATATCCCGTCTTGATCGTGCTCGTAGTGCCTGCCGCAATATGCGCGTCCGCTGACACCTCCGTCCCGCCAATCGATATCTTCAGTGGCGTGCCATCCAGCTCAATCTCAAGTCCGTCATAGACAGCCTGTTTCGCGGGAAGCGGCAGCTCAATCAGAATGTTCTGATCTTTCCCTGTCGAATTTTGAAACGTATACGTTCCGCCAAATGCAACCTTATAAGTACTGAACCACAGCAACCCTTTTTGCCTGTAATCGATATGAAAGTCCGCGTTAATTCGGCTTGAGTTCAACTCAATGTCGTGCGGAATGCTGACCGTTTCCGTCTTCTGGATTTTCTTGCCTTTCTCTTCCACTTCTGTCGTCTTCACCTCTTGCGTGTAGTAAGTCACTGAAGGCGGTTTCTGTCCTTGTGTCGTTCCCCACGTGGAACCCACCCGCGACGACAAAACCGAACCAAGATTGTCCGTCCGCACGAAAATCGACGTACCCAAAATCATCCACGCAATGCAAGTGCACGCAAAAATGCCAATAATGGCCGCAATCCGTTTAAACATGTCGGGGTTTCCCTTCTGCCTTCTCCGCCGCAAACCCAGCCTAACGCAATTCAGTTGGCCATGTCAAGTACTTTGTATCGCAGAGTTACCACATGAAATCCCCCCTCTCCTACTCACAATTGGAAGCTATTTCGAAACTGCTCTTTAGGGGTCGGAGCTTTAGCTCTAACAAAGCCCGTGGAAATGGTCTTAATCAGGCAAATACAATCTGGAGACAGGCTTTAATTACTTGCTGATCACACCCAAATGGCTCGCCACGCACAGCCACCGCCCATCCTTTTTGATCCACGTATCCGTGAACCGCCCATTGTGCGCGAATGGCTTTCCATTTTGCGTCCCCTTCTCCCGCGTCGCTCCCGTAATCACAACCGTCAGTCCATGCTGGTGAATCTTCATCCCCTCGGACATTTCCTGCGTCAGCTTGATCGACATGTCTTTGATCGACTCCAGAAACTGGCTCTTGTTCAACAGGCTCCCGTCGTAGTCCGTCAAAACAAAATCTTCATCCAGCATCTTCTCCATCGCTGCGGCATCGTGATTCAACTGCATCTGATTCCACAGATTTTCCATCGCAACGACCTTCGACGCATCGTCCGATTGTGGCGCGCCTGAATTCGCGCCAGGCGAAAGAAACAAACTCAGCAACAGCATAGATAGGAGTGCGTAGATACACTTCATCGGGAATCCCCTTCCTTCCACGCTTGAGAACTTTCAGTTCCGTCATTCTTCCACATCCGGACACATCGTTTCCACTCTCCCGCGTCGCAATCAATCCGGAACCATTCCGGGAAATTCCTGCTAACATGATGCACGCGCGAATGAATCACTGATCCGCAAGCCAAGCATGAGCAAGACCTCAACTACGTCGGCCACTGAAGAATCGAACCCTTTACGTTCTCAATCGAAACTGAGCGCGGCACTCCTCACAGCCACAGAACAACTTCCAAAACAATTGCATCCCAGGCGCAATCAACATTCGTGGTCCGTCTTTCGGTTCGCTCTCGGAGTTTTTGGCGCCGCGCTTGTGATCCTTCCCCTCGCTCTTCCGCAAAGTTGGATCGCTGCGATTTTCGGCTTGGGATTTTTTCTTACGGCAATTCTTTTGCCTCCTGTCCTGAATGGCCCCATCGAGGAAACGCAAGCCCTCGAATCCAACAGACAAATTATCCTGAAAGGCGCCGCATTTTCTGCTTCATTCGCTGCTCCGGAACCAGTACAACTCTTCGTAAACAGCGAACAAATTCTTGCGATGAAGCCGAATCTGCAACCGGCTGTTGTGCTCCGTACAGCTGATGTCTCTTCCTTATTCCTTCAACGCAGCGGAAATTGCTGGCTCCTGGTTCTTCAATGGGCTGGCAAAGAATCCGAGTTTTCCTTCCACGGCTTGTTCGCTGAACGCAATGCGCGAAAAGCGGAAGCCGCTTTGCGCAGTCTTGTGCGAACCGCAGCACCAGAAAAACCAAAAGCGCGCGCTGCCGGCGCGTAGACACCGGCTCAAAACTTAATCGGTTTTCTGCGGTCTTTTTCCCACCCGGTGTGGCAGAATAGGGGTATGGCACGCGGTTGGGAAAGCAAGGACGTGGAATCCCAGGTGGAAGAGAAGCGCGCCGACCAATCCCCCAGCGAAAAAGCGCAGAAAACGCAGGATCAATTGGAAAAAGACCGCGAACGCCAAGGACTCGAACTCTCCAAAAAGCACATACTCGCGGATCTGGAAACTGCGACCCACCCCAATCACCGCAAATCGCTTGAGGCCGCGCTCGAGCACCTCAACGCCAAAATTGAATCCCTTAAGTAAATTTTTCTGGAAAAATTTAATCTGTAAAAACCACGCCGACGGCACTGTGGCCTTTTTCTGCGTCCGCGTCCACTCGCACCACGTAACCGCGCAGTTTCATCGCATGCGTGCCATCTTCACCCGGCGTTTCCATCGTCACTTGCAATTCCGATTGCAGCCGCGGACTGTGATGCAGCGAAATCAGCGCGCCCTGCAACGAAAGATCCCGCACGATTGTCTCTTCTTCAAACTCCTGCCCGCTCTCTGTCACGCCGCTTACCTTCGCGCGAAATTGTGCTTCGCGTCGCAGCGCCGTGCGCGTCCCGGGCATATGCGCTTCCATTTTGTTTTCCGTCGAGCCGAGCGTAATCACCATTCCTTCGCTCGCAGCAAACACCGAATCAAACTCTTCGCGCGCTTGCCGCAATAATCCGTCTACCATACGGTCCGTCGAATCCGGATCATGATGAAACAGAACCAGTGTCTTGGCGCCAGCTTCGCGCGCCACTTTCACGCCTTCGAGCCAGGTCGAATGTCCCCAGCCTTTTCGCACGGTTGCGAGTTGCTCCGGCGTGTACTGCGCGTCGTTGATAAAAATGTCCGCACCTTCCGCCAGCTCGCGGATGGACATGTCCAGCTTCGCATCGCCCGGCTCGTTGTCGGTTGCATACACAACCGTCCCCGCCGGCGTTTCAATCCTGTATCCCAAACATCCCTGAGGGTGATTCAATTCCCGCGCCGTAATTTTGTTTTCGCCCACAGTGAACGATTCGCCCGCCGCCACTTCCATGAACTTCCGCTTCGCGCTCATCGCGGACATATCCACCGGAAAATACGGCATCGCCATCTGCGTTTCAAACACCTGCTTCAAACTGTCGCGCCCCAAATACTTCGACCGAAAACTATAAAAATGAAACGCATTGTTTTCCGCATAAAGCGGCATAAAAAATGGAATTCCCTGAATATGATCCCAGTGATAATGCGTCACTAAAATGTGCGTTTCCGGATTTCGCCCGCCCGACGGCACACTCCACCGCGTTCCCAGCGATCGCAAACCAGTCCCGCAATCCAAAATAAATTGCGTTCCGTCCGGCGCCACCAATTCCAGACAGGGCGTGTTCCCGCCATAGCGCCACGTCGCGGGATCCACCGTTGGCGTGGAGCCGCGCACACCCCAAAAACTCAATTTGGTGACTGGGACCGACATTTTCTCGAGCAATGCCCCTGGAACGAATCGCCTCCCCGCCGCAATAGCGGGAGCTGAGGAAGCTCATTCGATACTCGCAGTGGTTAACACTACCGTCAATCGCTTCGCAAGGCCGTAGTGTCAAACTGCCCAACAATCCCGCTCTCCGCATTTCTGTCCTCCGGGAGTAAGAGCCGGTCCGAAGACCGGCCACTACATGACAATCCGGGTCCTCCAAACCTTCATCCCGAATCCTGTCGTCTTTGCAGGGCGAGGGATTCTGCTTTTCCCGATCTTCCAGCTTTTGTAGTGGCGGGCCTTCAGACCCGTTCTTTTTGTCTGACGATATCGAGACCGCCTCGCTTCCTCGCATCGCCACTAGCGTTCCTGCCTTCGCCGTGTCATAAAATAAACCTTCATGGGCGCCCACTCCCATTCTGGCCACGACCATTCTCACGATCACGGCCATTCCCATTCGCACGGTCATTCTCATGGCCATTCGCACGCAGGCCATTCTCACCCACCGCTCAAACCGTCTGTTCTCGCCTGGGCTATGGTCGCCACCCTTGGCCTGGTCGTCGCCGAAGTTTTCGGCGGCATCCTCGGCCACAGCGTCGCGCTACTGAACGACGCCGTCCATAATCTTTCCGACGTCCCCGCCCTCGGCATTTCCTGGATCGCCATGCGTTGGGCGCAGCGCCCCGCTGACTCCGACAAAACCTACGGCTATCATCGCGCGGGAACGCTCGCCGCATTCACCAACGCCGTGCTCCTCGTTCTTCTCGCGGCGTGGCTCGGATGGGAAGCCATCGAGCGCCTCCGCGCTCCCGTAGCTGTCATCGAAAGCTGGATGATCTGGACTTCCCTCGCCGCGCTCGCCGTCAACGGCGGCATTACGCTCGCCGTCATGCGCGGCCACAAGGACTTAAATCTTCGCAGCATCCTCGTTCACAATTTCGGAGACGCGCTCTCCAATATCGCCATCATCGGCGGCGCTATCGCCATTCACTACACGGGCCTCAGTTGGATTGACCCGGTCCTCGGCCTCGCCATCGGCCTTCTCGTCTTGTGGTCCAGCATCGGCATCTTGCGCGATTCGGCACACATTCTTCTCGAAGGCCGTCCGCAAGGCGTGCAAGTGGAAGAAGTCGCGCGCGCCATCCTCACCGTCCCCGGCGTTCAGGAAGTTCATGACGTGCACATCTGGTCGCTCGGCGGGGATCACAACGCTATGAGCTGCCACGCCCGCGTCCCCGACATGCACATGGACGAATGCGAAACCGTCCTCGTCGCCATTCGCGAAAAACTCCACGTCACTTTCGCGATTGACCACGTCACCATCCAGCTCGAACGCGCCGGCCTCCCCGCCCAATCCGGCTACGTCATGCCCGAACCCGCGCAAAAATAATCCGAACGACTGTCATCCCGAACGTCTGAAAAAGTTGTCATTCCGAGCGAAGCGAGGAATCTGCTTTTTCATTTTTTTCCTTCCGTATTCCTTAGCCGCCGCTCACGGCAGGCACGATCGAAATCTCAGACTCTGTGGATACCCGACTCGCCAGTCCGCCGGTGTACCGTACATTTTCATCGCCGATAAAGATGTTTATGTGTTCGCGAACTTGTCCCTGTTCTGTGATCACGCGATCCCGAACTCCCGGGTGGAGTGCCCATAGCGCGGCCAACACATCGCCCAAAGTTCCTTGTACGTTTTCGAGCGCGACCTTGTCGCGCCCCTCCGTGAATTGCCGCAAGGCGCCGGGAATGTAAATAGTCACCGCCATATTCAACTCTTTTTCGTAGTGCGGTGCGTTGTGCGGTGCGTTGTGCGCCGCTTTTGACTAGAACGCGACTTCGACGATCTCGACCGAGTCGAAGCTGGCGGCGCGTCCTTTTTCTTAATTAAAGTGGGCCCACCCGAATCATCCTCTACTACCGCAGCGCGCACGCACACCACCGACGGCATGCCCTCCATAATTTTTTCCCATGTCCGCCCTTCATCGCGCGAACCAAAGAGCTGCCCGCTCCGCGTCCCAAAATAAATCCCCACGGGATCGAATAAATCCGTCGTCATCGCATCCCGCAAAACAGTTTCGTAAGCGCGTTTTTGCGGCAATCCGCGCATCAGCGGCTCCCAGGACGCCCCGGCATTGCGCGTCCTGTACACGCGAAGCTTCCCATCGCAAGCGCATCGGAACTCATCCGACTCCACCGGCACGATATACACGCATTCGGGATTTCTCGGATGCACATTCATAGCGAAACCAAAATCCGAAGGCACTCCATTGGCGATATCTTTCCAGTTCTCGCCACAATCGTCAGACCGATACAGTCCCCAGTGGTTTTGCAGGAAAAGCCGCTCCGGATGCGCCGGATGCATCGCAATCTTGTGCACGCATTGCCCGAATTCGGGATTCTTGTTCGGCAGAAACATGGCCCGCACGCCGCGATTTTTCGCCGCCCACGTTTGTCCGCCATCATCCGTCCGATAAACGCCCCCGGACGAAATCGCCACGTACATGCGCTCTTTATTGGCCGGATCGAGTACAACCGTATGCAAAGCCAGCCCGCCGTTGCCCGGCAACCACCTCGGCCGGTGCGGATGATCAAAGAGTCCGCGCACCAACGACCAGCTCTCCCCAGCGTCGCGGCTTTCAAAAAGCGCTGCAGGTTCCACGCCGCAATAAAGCAGATCCGGTTCTTCCTGGCGGCCAATTGTAATCTGCCAAATATTTTTCAACGAAACGCCCGCCTCGACTGGGAACCGTATCGTCGCTTCCTGCGGATTCGTCCAACTCTTTCCAAAATCATCACTGAAGCGCAGCAGCGTGCCCCAATAATTTTGCGTCGAAGCCCAAATCCGGTGCCGGTCCGCCCGCCCGTCATAGGCCATCGCATAAACGCAGTGTCCATGAAAATAGGGACCACCAACTTCCCAACGACTGCGCTTCTCGTTGGAGCGAAGGATAAACGCTCCCTTCGTCGTTCCCACAAGCAGGATGAAATCTCCCTTTCGTACTCGCGCGTGCCTCACACTGTGCAGCACCGTGGTTCGTAGCGCGTTGCGATCCACGTTCGGCTCTGCCGAAGCGATGGAAGCCGACTGCACCGCTTCCAGCGCCGCCTGGATTTCTCCCGCGCGCTGATAACGCTGCGTTGGCTCCTTGGTCAAACAGCGTTGGATGACCGCCCAAAGCCCCGGCGGCACCGGAGGACCAAGCGGATTTGGAATTTCCCGCAGGATTGCCGAAGTAACTTCAAAACCGGTGCGCCCTCCAAAGGGCAGCCGCCCGGACACCGCTTCGTACAGCACAACTCCGAGCGCCCACAAATCGCTGCGATAGTCCGCCTGTTCTCCGCTCAAAATTTCCGGCGCTAGATACGGCAACGTCCCGCTGAAGCCGGTTGCCTCATCAATCGTTGCAAGAGTGTGCGAGGCCACATCGAAAATTCCTCCACCCACTCGTTTCGCCAGCCCGAAATCCAGAATTTTTACTAACCCATCAGGAGCCACCACGACATTCGCCGTTTTCAGATCGCGGTGAATCACGCCCCGGTCATGCGCTCGCGCCAGCGCGCTGGCGATTTGTACGCCATAGCGCAAAACCGCTCCAGCCTGCAAGCCCGCGTCTCGGCACAAGTCCCGCAAAGACTTGCCCTCGACCAGCTCCATCACAATATAAACTTCGCCGTCCGTCTCTCCGACTTCGTAAATTGTGCAAATATTCGGATGAGCCAGCGAAGAAGAAGCCCGCGCTTCATCCAGCAAATTCGGTCCGGCGGATGGGGAGGATGTACCCGCTGCGGCACCCGTTGTAGTGCCCTTTCGGACCACTTTCACCGCTACTTCGCGGTGCAGCACCTCGTCATAGGCGCGATAGACAACTCCCATCCCTCCTTCCCCGATTTTCGCTACCACACGGCAATGCCCGAGGACTTGGCCGATCACGAAGCGCTCCTTATCCCGCGCCTCATGCTAAGCCGCACTGCGCACCCCGTCAACAAACTGCATTTAGTTAACGGTCCGGGGACAACCCCCACCGCGTTGTCATCCCGAGCGAAAGCGAGGGACCTGCTTTTTCTGTCTCTTCCTTTGTGGCGGTGATTTGATATCGCCATCTTCTGGGACTCGTAGAGCGCAGAGCAGCCACCTTTGCGAAAATCGTAAAAGGTAGGCCACCCAGGAAGGTATTGCCGATTCATGAATGCGCCGTCCGCTAGTGTCACCGTGGAGTTATGTAGGGTGTGGGCGTTCCTCAAAGACTACCCAAGTGGCAGCCTGAGCGAATTTCTTTTTTGGTGCATTCTTCTTGCCTTTGGTTTTTTCACCGCAGACCACGGCATGTGCAGGTTCCTCGTCCAGCGGCTGAGGGTGAACTGTTTGAACGTACTGCCTAGCAAGACCAGCAGTAATCGAGGCAAGAGCATAATCTTCATGGCCCTTTAAAACGCTGGACGGCTCACGTTTGTCTCGGTTCAAAATTTTCAATAACACAACTGACATGGGGTCACCATCCCGATCATCTTCAAACGCCGCTGAACTCGGTCGCCAACGTTTTTCATTGTCGTCGAAAATGATGTGATCGGGAGGAATCCGACGAAGAAGTGATTCCTCGGCCTCTATAGATAGGTCATCGGGGAATTTTTCCGTGCAGTAGGACATTTGGTTGGACTAGTCAGAGAAGTCGGCCAATCCACTGTCTTAGAAGATTTACGTCTTCATTTCCTTCAGCTTCTTGCGCAGTGCGAACATCTTCCGCACAGAACGAAAACTTTTCGGGAGTATCAATATCAACCTCGATGTTTATCCCCTTGGTGTGCCACTCCAATTGCACACCGCCGCGCACCTTTGGCACAACCTGAGGCGCGGGAGTGCCGACAGTCATAATTCGCGATAGAAGGCTGACAGCAAAAGTCACATTTTCCTTGCTAATAGCTCTCGCATTGTATGAATTCCAGCCGTTCGGCAGTTCAAGCAGATTGATCAGACGATTGATGGTCTGAATGTACTGTGGGCTCACAATCGAGAAAGCATTTGTCACAGCGACGGACCGGGCCGACTCCAGATTGAACAATGAGCTTCCAGTGTAGACTCGGCAGACACTGTGCTTTTCTGACTTAATGGGAAACACCTCAGCAAGTTTCCGGCTCGGACGATAGTCTTCAGCCCAACGTGTCGCAGCCTTATGTTTCGGCTTATGTCCAATGTCCAGCCACGCATTCGCTTTTAGTAGTGTTTCGGCCACTTTTCTCTCTCTTATTCTTCCTGAAGAACCCTGAGACTAGTCTTTGCGAGTGCACTCCGAATACTTTTTGCCTTCGATTCAGCCCGAGCGACCGCTTTTTTCAAATCTTCCAAGTCACCTTCATCCATGACAAAAAAAGCTTCTTGTAGTTTCTGTCCCGATCGGTGATAGCCGACCTTGAGCGTGTGCGTCAGGACAAGCGCTTCGGGCGCATCATCTACATTGCTGCCGAAAACTGGCCGCAAGTCAGTCAGAATTTTTGCCCCATGAAATGTTCGCTCGTGGTCATACCGCAATATGGTGGCTTTGGCCAAACGGGCGATCGAGGGAATACCGATAAACTCTTTGATTCTTTCACGAATGCGCGTATCCCCATCTGTGGCATGAGGAAACTCTTTGCTGGCAGACTCCAGAGAATTTGAAATTGCATCAAGGAAGTCATCTACCGACATCTCGTAATATGCCTTCGCTTGGTTGAGGCTCAGGATCGCTTCAACTATTGCCTCGAGCTCCTTGCGAGATATGCCGGGAATCTGTCCAAGATCCTCATCAGAAACGCTGCCACCATCCTTCTTTTCAGCAGCCTCGCTCAATGCTCTGTGCAATGCGACTGCAACTTCGTCAGGAAGCAGAGCAAGGCTCGTCAGTCCCTTCACGTGCTCCTCAGGGATCCGTAGCACTTCTATTTCTCCTCAGCAGATTGGATGCGTGTCATACCGTCGGCGTACGTGGCTAAACCTCGCAAATCGCCGCAAATATATACTATAGACCAGCAAAAGTGGCTCTTTTCTACTGGGAAAAAACACCTTAATCGAATCGTGCACCCTTGACCCCCGGATGGCTCAAGCACCGAGAATCCTGGCTTTGACGACGACTACTGAGAACGGTACCTCCGCCAGTATAGAATCGAGTCACCGTATAGCTAAGTATCGGGAGACTAACAATATAGTGTACCTCAAATACGGCCGGAACGATTCAAGTCACCAGTCTTGCCCTGCACGACTGGCCCAAGCCCACTGACTTTTGTCCCTCTTTTCGAAGAGTTTAATCGCGGAAAAACGACAGGTCTTTCTTATAAATTCGCGCTAGTTGTTGAAGCTCGATGAAATCGACGCGTCTCTCGCCCAATTCACATTTTGAGATAAAGGTGCGCGCTTTGCCCAAGCGCGTTGCCACTTCAACCTGGGTTAACCCCGCCTGTTTTCGGGCTTCCACGAGGCGAGCGAGAAAGGTTCTGTAGGCTTTCTGGTATGCCTTGTCGTTGGCATTCACATAGGAAGGTATATTCAATTCTTGACATTGTTCCCCAAAAGAGGGAATCATTAAAATTCCCTATTATGGGGACTCAGTGAGTGAAGGGCTACAGCTAGCAACCGGGTAAGATGATGGGCGAATGGAAAGCACAAGTCAGCTTGCGGGTCCGTCAGGCTTTGCGCGCCGACCTTGAAGAATTCGCCGCTAGTGAAAAGCGCAAGCTCGGCAACGTCGGCGAAGTCCTTCTCGAATGGAGCTTCGATCAGCTCAAAGCCGCAGGCTCCATCGATCGCCTCCTCAAATACAAGATTCGGCCTTCGAACAGCCATCGTAGAGAAACCTAATCGTCATGTCCACCCTCATTCCGCTCCTTTTCCTGGCCGGCGCCGCTTCCCTCTAGTTGACGCGCTTCGGCGGTGCGTCAGTTTCCGATAAGCCGACTTCCCGGCACCCATCCGCACGATGCCCAACTGGATTGCTTCCGAATCACGGCGATACGGACGTCAGGAATTGCAGCCTTGAACTTTCAAGGACTTCATCGCCGCATTAGCGCCACGAGTCCGGTGGCACTAGGTTATTCGCGCGATAGTAGACCACAAGCTGGCCATAGTGCTCGCCGCTGTGCTCGATGGCGAACATCCAGATGGCGGAGTTGTGGGCCATCCGGTTCCCGAAGAATTTTGTTGTATTGTCCAGCCCCGCGTCGCCCTGCTGTTGAATCACTTTTGCTCCGTCCGCGACGGCCTCTTGCACGAACTTGACCACGTCGGCCTTCGTCTTGAAAGCGTCGCGCGTAGGATTGTCGCCCTCGCCGAAGTCAGGCCCGACATTTGATCCGGAAACCCTGCGTATCAGAACGAAATCCAGCGCGGCGGCGTGGAGAAGATTCAGGGCGAAGGTGCGCTGGTCCTTCTGCAGCTTGTAGTCGTATTTGTCCTCGGGAAAATCCTTCGCCATCGCGACGAGTTTGTTCCCAATGTCGTTCCACCTGTCCAACATCTCATCGGATCGAGTGCGCGCCGGACTCGGAGCTCGATTCTGCGTCTGAGCCTGACTGTTAAGACTCATTCCGACGGCAGCAAGCAGAGTGGCCGCCACTAGCGCAAGTGTGGACCGTTTCATTGTAGATGCTCCTTTTTTTGATACGTTTTCAGGAATTCCCCTTGGCTTAGACGGAACGCTATTCCCAAGGTTTATGCAATTTCGCATCGAAACTCGAAAAACTTGCATGCGACTGGGAACTCAGGGCCGAAACCCGGGGACAGGAACGTGTGAAGAAATTGGCGCGCAGTTCCTGCGGTGTCTCTATCGTGGGCGCAAGCCAAGCCAAAAACGCAAAGGGATGGACCGCCCCAGGCATTGTCTGGAATTAAGGCAGCCACCTGCCCGTGAGCAGCAGTAACAGCGATTGCACAAGAAATTCGCGGAGGCGCAGCGCCTTGCCTCACGGCAGTTGTGAACTTAGAATTATTTTTGGCCACATTACACTTGGCACACTTAGCCGCCGGGCGGTCTTTTTGCAAAGCAACCAGTTCCCGCCGACCATAGCAGGAGACCTAATCAATGACGCTCGAATGCATCAATCCCCATGATCTGCCGACTCCAGCAACGTACACCCAAGTCGTCGTCGCGACGGGAAGCAAGTTGGTATTCGTCTCGGGCCAGGAGCCCGAAGATATACACGGCAAGCTCGTTGGCCGTGGCGATCTTGCGGCTCAGGCGCGCCAGGTGTTTGGCAATCTCGGCCGTGCACTCGCTGCTGCCGGCGCCCGGCCTGAGCAGGTCACCAAGATCACAATCTACGTCGTCAATTACAAACGCGACGAATGCTTGCCGATTATCGAAGAGGCCCGGATAGCGCTGTTCGGAGATCACAAGCCAGCAGACGTGGTGGTCGGCGTAGCAACGCTGTCCCCCGGCTACCTGATCGAAGTTGACGCGATCGCGGTCACTGACCATACCACCGAGAGCCCGACAAGGACGCGGTAGATAGGCCGTTTTGGAAATGGGAAATAGGGGACGGAAATAGGGGACAGACGGAACATTTTCTAAGACCACCCAGTTCGAACTAATTTCCACAATCCATTCGAATTACCTAATAAGTGTCTGTACCAAAAAGTATTGACTTTTGATTCTATCTGTGCTACCTTCCCCTGTGATTCGTTCGACTCTTCTTTCCCTCCCCTCCGCGGCTCAACTTCCTCATTCCGTCGTAACAACTCCTGTTGGCCATCCCCTTTGTTTTGATACTCTTCCAAAACCCTATTCCCGCAACCTCTTTTCTTTCATATTCTTGCAAAACGCCCCGGGGGTAGTATGGGTGCGTCCAACCAGAGGCGGTTTCCCTTCTCTAAGTCCTGCATTTGCCACTCTTACAGGAACAACCGGGGTATACCTAAACTATTCCCAATCTGGGACTCGCTCCCTCCCCTACCCCCTCGGACGCGGGATGTGCTATAAACTTGCCCGTCGTGGAACAAGCCGTGAAGCGCTTCCCTTTGTCCGAGCCACCCGCACGGACCGAGCCTGTGCAGTCTTCCCCGGAGCCGGCAAACTTACCGGCAGCGGTGGGCCAGCCCGTTGCGCCCGAGGCGGCTGCTTCCGAGTTGCGAGGGGAGTACGCTCTGCGCTATTGTCCCGTGTGCTCGCAGAGGCTGGAATCTCGCCGGTGCAAGCTGATCTGCAATCTGTGCGGCTACTACATGTCCTGCGCGGATTACATTTAGCACCGCGGCCCAGGCGGCGAAAAAACAGGGATTTTCTGGAATTCTGGTATGCTGTTCGGCTCCGGATACGGTTGCCGCCGGACTTTTTCCAGAGTTGAAGGGCTTTCCAAAAGAATGAGGAGGAAACGAACGTGGCATTAAAGATGACGAATCGCGAAGTGGACGGCGTATCCGTGGTGGCCCTGGACGGGCGCATCGTCCTCGGCGAAGAATCGAACGCCTTGCGGGAAAAAGTGAAGAGCCTTCTGGCGGAAGGCCGCAAAAAGATCATCCTCAACATGGACAACATTACTTTCATCGACAGCGCCGGCCTGGGCACGCTGGTCGCGGCGCATCACAGTGCGAAGTCGCAGGGCGCTTCGCTGAAGCTGTGCCACCTCGGATCAAAGTTTCAGGAAGTTTTGCAGATCACGAAGCTACTCACCGTGTTCGATGTTTACAACACGGAAGCGGAAGCGGTGGCGAGTTTTAAATAAATTTTTGGCCTCCGGCCAAAAATTTGGTTTATTGTCAAAAGTTTTTGAAGTTAGTTTTTGCTTTCGTGGTTTCCATGAAACAAAAAAAAGGGCGCTCGCCTCAGCGAGCGCCCTTTGGCCTTTGAAGGAGCCTCAAACGCGGTACATCGTAATGCCGCTCAAAAGTTTCGGAAAAAAATCCGTGGATTTTTGCGGCATTACCTCGCCCGCTGTTGCGATTTCGACGACTTTTTCCACGTCGCACGCGTTGAGAAAAAACGAAATCTGCGCTTTGCCGGAGTCCACTGCATTTATTGCATTGTTTGCTTCGCGTTCGTAGGTGAGATTCGCTTCTTTGGTTACGGATTGCGGCGTGATGCCGAGGCCAGGTTCCAGAATTCCGTCATGGAGCAGCACAACATCAAGCTCGCGCTGGCGCGCCGAAACGTTCGGCAGAAGTTGCGCGAGGTCCGCCCCGGGGCGCAGCACGAGCAGGTAGAACGCGCGCTGGCCGTCTCCGGCGGAGGGATATGCGCCGATTGCGCGCTGCGCAGTGGCTGCTTTCAACCGGGAAAGAAAATTTTTGCGTGCCGATTCTTTTTGCGCGTCATCGGCGAAGGCAAAAACCTCCGTGGCGAACCACGGCTCAAGATAGCGGCGCACCGCAGGCCAGGAAAAGTCGTGGACGTTTGCTACGACGCGATGCGTGGGCAGAATCACGAGGCCTTCGCTGCGCGTATTGATGAATGTCATCATCGCGCTTTCGTACGGCGCGTTGGGATCAATTGAACCCGCTTGTGCGCGGCGCTCGTTGCGATAGTTGAGCGCGGTTTCGTAGCGATGATGGCCGTCGGCGATGACGAGCTTTTGATCCGCCATCGCGGATTGAATCGCGGAAACTTTTTGTGGATCGGAAACGACCCAGAGACGATGCGTGACGCCGTACTCATCGTGGACTTCGGTGGCGGGCGACGCAGCGGATTCCGCTTCGCGCAAAATCGCGTCCACGCGCTTTTGCTGATCAGAGTAGAGCAAAAATAGTTGGCCGGTGTGCGTTCGCGTGTTGCGAAGAAGTTCGAGGCGGTCTGCTTTCGGACCGGAGAGCGTATGCTCGTGGCGGAAAATCACGCCGGCGGAATATTCTTCGAGTTTGCCGGCACCGATAAAACCGCGGCGAGTGCGGCGTTCAGTTGAACTGGGTACGGTGAATTCCTGCGTGTAGGCATAAAAAGAAGGTGCGGCGTCCTGCTCGATTACATTTTTCGCTTCCCAATCTTTGAAGGCCGCCGCCGCGCGCGAATAGACGTTGTTTCCCGGCCCGTCGCCTGGATATTCCTTCCCCTTTTCCACCGTGATCAAATTTTGCGGATGCGCCTCGTAATATTTCTGCTGCATTTCCTGAGAGATTTTGTCGTAGGGCTGCGTGAGCACGTTTTGGAATGGAGCGAGTTGCGGATTGTAGCGAAATGCGCGGAAGGGGAATACCTGAGCCATGGGTTCTCCGGTAGCAATTTTGACGACAACAGAAACTAATAGTGTACGCGAAGGGCGGCGCGGATTGCGACGCGCGTATTACAATTCCTTTATGAACAAAACAAATGATTGGAAAGTGCGGGCGCTGATTTTCGATCTGGACGGGACGCTGATCGATTCCAAGATGGATTTGGTGAACAGCGTGAACGCGACGCTGCGGGAATTGAAACGCGAAGCGCTGCCGACGAATCTCGTTGCGAGTTACGTGGGCTCTGGCGCGCCGACTTTGATACGGCGATCGCTTGGCGGAAATCCGAGCGAGGAAGAATTGAAGCGAGCCCTGGCGTTTTTTCTGGTGCATTACGAAGAACACAAGCTGGATGAAACGCGGCTGTATCCAGGGGTGAAAGAGACGCTCGCAGAAATGAAAAGTTTGCCGATGAGTGTGCTGACGAACAAACCGGTAAAAATCAGTGTGCAAATTCTGGAAGGGCTGGGTGTGGCTCAATATTTCCGGTGCATTTATGGCGGAAACAGTTTTGAAACGAAAAAGCCGGACCCCGAAGGAGCGAAACAGATTTTGAGTGAACTGCACGTTTCCGCAACAGATGCGGCGATGGTTGGTGATTCGGAAGTGGATGTACAGACGGCGCGCAACGCAGGAATGGCTTCAGTATGCGTGAATTTTGGATTTGGAATTCACGATCGCGCGGCGCATCCGGCGGACATTTATGTAAACCGTTTTGACGAATTATTGCGGCTGGTCGACGGGCTCAGCTGAGGAATCGGGAGTTTGATGTTGTGGCACAAGCGGATGTTCTCGGACTTCGGACATATCCAAAATAAAGAGTTCCTGGTTTTGAGTGAGGACGAGAAGTCTTTTTCCGTCTGCTGAGAAATGCGCATAAGCCAGACGCTCTGGAAATAGCTGTTCCTCCAACTTCGCGCCTGTAAGCGAGTCATACACTCCCAAGCGACCAAATCCTTCGTCGAGCGAAAAAAGATTTGATTGACCGTTCGCGGAAGGGGATGCGCCTTTTGCACGCACGATGACTCTTCCATCGGTCAAGGAAATCACGGACAACCGAATATCGTCTTTCTCCAGGAAGAGAAAATTCCCGACGGAAAATGCAGACGAGAAATTGAGGGGGCCATCTCCGAACTGGACAAGAGCCGCGGCAATTGACTTACCGGTGCGAGCGTCCAGCACTTCGAAGACGGAGTCCTGCCCCATGCGTTTTGTGTGGTTATAAGTTTCTCGAACGGCTGGATTGTCTTTGATGGCGTTTCTTGCGCCGAGGCTTTTGGCTTTCCACCCCAAGACAATCCGGTCACCCTGCGGATCGGAAAACGGCACAGGCGAATCTTCCTCATAGCGGTGCAACCAGAGTTGCGCCCCAGTCGCAGGATCCAAACCGCGCAAGTGATACTGAAAGCTGGAAAAATCTTCTGAAATGGGAATGCGGCCGGAGCCGTTTGTAGCGAGGGAATACTCGATGAACGAAGTCTGACTCTGGTGAAGTTCCGCTGTTTCCTGTGCGGTCCAAGCGGGCTGCGTCGTTTGGGTCTGCGCGTCACCGCGAACAACCCGATGGGCCATTTTTGCCTTCCTGGCAAAAAGGAAGAGTGGGTGGCGGGCATCTTGCAAATTCACACCGGCAAAGGAGGGTTGTTGAAAAAGAACTTTTCCGGATGCCACATCGAAAGCCGCTCCCGCACCCTCGATCGCAACGGACAGGATCGTGAGCGAATCATCCACATTTGCTGCACGAAGCGGAGGAATTAAACCCACAGGCAAGCGAACCGCCGTCAGGGGTTTCGATTCGCCCATTCTGAAAAACTGCAGAATATTCTCCCGAGTTAAGGCAGCGACTTCATCTCCGTGAATATCGGCGGCGAGACTATTCGAAACAAGAGGTGGATGACTTAACTGCAGGTCAACAATCCGAATAGCAGAAATGGGAGAGGCGCGAAAAATGGCGTGACGAGAATCGCTGCAGAGTTCCGCGAATTCACCCGAGACACCAGACAAAGGAGTTGATTTGGCGTTTGAAAGTGAAGCCAACGACGGGAGATCGGGCTTTGTGGGGTCCAGAAGAAGGACTTGTTCATCGAGAGTGACGCCGGAAATGGAGCGCATCCGATGGTGAATTTCCGAAGGCAGGCTCTCCTTAGTGAGCGTGGCCAAGTTTACGCGGATGCCCGAGGTGTCATCGCCCGCGATTACGAATTTGCCGTCCGGAGAAAACCAAATCGGATGATGGAGCAATCCTCGGTTGACGAGCGGTTGCAAATCGTGCGAAACGATGTAGCCAAATGGAGCGGAGAAATAAATGTCGTTCTCAAGCGGAATCGGAACGAACGTTTGCCCCGAAGGGGGAATATGAATTGAAGTGGAGAAGATCTTCTGATCCGAATCCAATCTGTAGAGAACGAAATCAAAATTGGGAGTGTAACACCCGAGCAAATCGCCGCCAGCGGAGAGGGATGCGGAAAGGCAACCTGAAGGAATTTTTAGGGCTCGGGATTCGAGTTGTTTTCCATCGGAGACGCGCCAACGGGACATAGAGAGATCAAACGTAACCAGGGTGAGTGTTTGGGAGTCTGATGAAAACCGCGCGGGATAGGCGTATAAACCGGAGATGCGGGCAACGAGTTGAAGCGGTTCGCGAGAAACAAGCGTGATGCCGGCGGCGTCCTGAATGAAAAGAGCTTTGCCGTCGGGGCTGAAGCGGATGGTTGTGTTGCCGTGGAGCTCAGGCGGAAGTTTGACGCGCAAAACAACGCCGCGGAGGCGCTCTCGAGGCTGGGGCAATTGTGCGAGAGAGGGAGAAGGAAAATAGCCGAGCAAAGCACAGACGGTAAACACGAGGGACGTGGAATAAAATGCCGCGCGGCGTAGCATCATTGTCTGAAGGGGAAATTATCATCAACAAGAACGGTGAACAACCGGTGGAAAGAACAGAAACGCGAGGCACTGAGAGCTTGCGAAGAAACAGCGCACAAGGCAGACTCTGCGCGTGCTGATTGGACTGTTTTCAGAGCTGGATGCGCCGGGCGGCGTGCAACGCGCAGGGCGGCACATGGCTGCCGTGATGACAGAATTTGCGGCGAGCCGCGGGATGGAGTGCCGGCTGCTAAGTCTGAACGATTCGCCGGAGCTGCACCGGATGACGGCGAGCGGGCGGGAATTTGTTTTTACGGGATGCGATCGCGCAAAAGGGCGATTCGCGATGACCGCGCTGAAAGCAGCGCGCAGAAAAGCAAAATTAGTTCTAGCGGGGCATCCAAACCTTGCGCCGGTGGCGCGGTTGATGAAATTTGCGGCGCCACGAATGAAATCCATCGTGTGCACACACGGAGTGGAAGTGTGGGAGCCACTGCCACGATTGCGGCGACGCGCTTTGCAGAAGGCGAGCTTAGTACTCGCACCCAGCCAGTACACGGCGGATCACGTTAAAACGGACCAGGGAGTTTTGGAAGGACGAATGCGTGTGCTGCCATGGGCGCTCGATCCACAATTTGAAGCGCTAGTGACAAGCGCGGAAAAAACAGGAGTGCCCGAAAATTTTCCGAAGGGTCACGTAATTCTGACGGTGGGCCGCTGGCTGACGAGCGAGCGCTACAAGGGAATGGATACGCTTATCACAGCGTTGCCGAAATTGCTGCCCCGATGGCCGGAGTTGCATTTGGCTGCCGTAGGACAAGGCGATGACCGCGAGTGGCTGGAACATTTAGCGCGGGAAAGCGGCGTGAGCCGGCACGTTCATTTTCTGAGCGGTCTGAGTTATGCACAATTAGCGGCGTGTTATTCGGCTTGCGAAATGTTTGCGCTGCCGAGCCGCGGCGAAGGATTTGGACTGGTTTATCTAGAGGCGATGGCGTGCGGAAAGCCAGTGATTGGCGGAGCACACGGCGGAGCGCCGGAAGTGATCGAAGATGGAGTGACCGGATATTTGGTACAGCACGGAGATGCAGTTCAGCTGGCGACGTCCATCGAAACGCTGCTAGCAAATCCGGAGATGGCGCGAGAGATGGGAAGGCGAGGCAAGCAGCGCGTTGAGAATGAATTCAGATTTAACGCCTTCGCGAAATCGCTGAAAAAAATCCTGCGCGAGTTATGCGAATCCTGAATGTGACGGAGTCTTACGCTCCGTTCTACGAATTTGGAGGGCCGCCGGCGAAGGTGGAGGCGCTGTCGCGCGGGCTCGCGGAGCGTGGAAACGAAGTGACCGTGTTGACAGCGGATTGGGGAGTGGAGAAGCGGATTGCCGGAACTGCCCAAGAAAGTTCTTTCAAGCGTTCGCCATTCGGCTGGGCAGGAGAAGACCGCAGGGTGAAGGCGCTTTATCTGCCAACGTGGCTTCGATATCGCGCGACGAGCTGGAATCCGGCGATTGGAAGATTTTTGAACGCGCGACTGAATCAGTTTGATGTCGCGCACATTTTCGGGCTATACGATTTGCTTGGACCAGCGGTGGCAAAGGCCTGCCGGAAACAGAAAGTGCCATACGTCGTGGAACCGATCGGGATGTTTTTGCCGATCGTGCGGAACGTGCTGCTCAAGAAGATTTATCACTCTTTCTACGGGAGAGAGATGCTGTCAGGCGCAGTGCGCGTGATAGCGACTTCCGACCAGGAGGTAGGCGAACTTTTAGAGGGTGGCATTGCGAGAGAAAAGATCGAACTGAGGAGAAACGGCGTGATGAAGCCGGAGTGCGTACCGGAAAGGGGAACTTTTCGGCGCGCAAGGGGAATTACAGATGATGCGCTGGTGGTTCTGTTTCTGGGGCGGCTGAGTGAAAAGAAGACCCCCGATTTGTTGTTGAAGGCGTTTTCTGCCCTGGCGCCAAAAATAGACGGACGAACCATGCAATTGGTATTTGCCGGGCCAGATGAACAAGGAATGGAAAACCGGCTGAGGGCGTCTGCGAACGAACTTCAAGTTGCCGAACGAGTGCAATTTACCGGACCGATCTTCGGTGAAGAAAAATGGGCTGCTTACCGGGATGCGGACGTGTTTGTGCTGCCTTCCCGGAATGAAAATTTCGGGAATACGGCAGCGGAATCGGCGGCGATTGGCACGCCTGTGATCGTTACGGAAAACTGTGGAGTCGCGCCACTCTTGGCGGAAGCGGGATTGATTATTCCGCATGACGAGGCAGCCCTGGTGAAGGCTCTGAACACATTGCTCCGGAATGAGACATTGCGGACGCGGCTGGGGCGCCAAGGGGTGAATGTGGCGGCAAGAATCGGCTGGGAAGAACCCGTGGAATTAATGGAATCGCTGTATAGAAAGCTTGCAGAATTCAAGTAAGGGTTGGAGAATCTAGCTGTGTGGGGCTTGGGTTGGCAGACGGAAAACATATTGTGTTTAAGTTTGTCTGGAGAACGACGAACGCGCTTCTAGTGTTGTGCCTTGCGGGCATGGTGTATTCGGCGGGCTGGGAGTATTCGGTACGGCAGTATCTAAAGGGATTTTCTGACGCGGTGGTACCTGCGACGGCGACACCTCAGCAAAAGGTAGAGGCGATTCTGAGCTGGATGCGGAGCGGCCCACCCCGGGCGATTGCAAGCGATCCGGATGCGCTCCCGCAAAGAGATCCCGAAACAACGCTCAACTACAAACAACTGCTGTCCGTCTGTGGGACAGCGACGAATGCATTTTTGAATCTGGCGAGAAGCTCAGATTTGAATGTGCGACGGCTGCTGCTGCTGACGCCGGAGCGAACGACGAAACACGTTGTGGCAGAGGTATTGCTGGACGACAAGTGGGCAATCGTAGATCCGACGTATCGGATATTGATGCGCGACAAGAAGGGAAACCTGCTGACGAGGAAGGATCTGCAGGATCCCGTGATTTTCGCGGAGGCGACGAGTGTGGTACCGAATTATCCGGCGGTTTACAACTACACGACATTCGCGCACGTACGAATTGCCAAGCTGCCGTTGCAAGGGCTGGGATTGCGGCGGCTTCTGGACAAAACGCATTCAGGCTGGGACGAGCTTTTTGACTGGAGTTTGTTGTTAGAGCGGGAATCATTTTTTGTGTTGTGCGTATTTATCGCCAGCTCGCTTTTCTTTTTGCTGATGCGCGAAGTGCTGGCCTGGTATTCCGACCGCAGGTTAAAGATTCCACGCTTTCATTTGCGCGAACATTTCACGCGGGCCGGGGCCGCGTTTTTCGGCGCGCCGGAGATCAAACAATAAAGTGTGCGGAATTTGCGGCGTAGCCTTCGTCACGCGAAGTTCGGATGCGGAGACGCGAGTGCGAACGATGGCGCGTGCGATGGAGCATCGCGGGCCGGATGAGGACGGATTTCTCGTAAACGATGCGCGAGCGCCGGGGCTGGCGCTCGGAATGCGGCGGCTGAGCATTATTGATCTGGCGGGCGGCCAGCAACCCATCTGGAATGAAACGCACGACGTCGCCGTAGTGATGAACGGTGAACTTTACAATTACCGAGAAGTGCGCGAGCGGCTCGCGCGGCTTGGCCACAAATTCAAAACACAATCCGACACGGAAATTCTGGTGCATGCGTGGGAAGAGTGGGGCGAAGAGTGCCTTGCGGAATTGCGCGGCATGTTTGCGCTAGCGATTGCGGATTTCCGGAAGCATTACACTTCGGGACCGGTGCTTTTTCTAGGGCGTGATCCGCTGGGAATCAAGCCACTCTATTACACACAAGGGCCGGAGGGATTTGCGTTTGCATCGGAAGTGCGCGCGCTGCGGGCAGGCGGAATGGCGAACGGAGCGCTTTCGCAGGATGCACTGACTTCGTATTTCTTGTTTGGCAGTGTAAGCGAGCCGGTGACGATGTTCGAGAGCGTATTCTCGCTGCCGCCAGGGCATCGGATGCTGGTGTACGTGCCCGATCGCAGGAAAATTCCGCGCACTCATCCGTGGTGGGATCCGCGACGGAGTCCGGCGGGGCGTGATCCGAAAAAACCACAAGATTTTGCGGAGGCCGCGAAGAAAGTACGGCCGATGTTACAGGATGCGGTGCGAGCGCACTTAATTGCGGACGTTCCGGTTGGACTATTTCTTTCGAGCGGACTGGATTCGAGTGCGATTGCGGCTCTGGCCGCGAAAGAGCATCCGGGAATTCAGAGCTTCACACTGGTTTTTCCAAAGACCGAGTATGACGAATCGGAACTAACACGACGCGTGTCGGCACATTGCGGGACGCAGCACAAGGAAGTGCCGCTTGAGGGCGGCGCCGTGACGGACCGGATGGATGAAGTGCTGGGAGCACTGGATCAACCGAGTATGGATGGAGTGAATACCTATTTTGTTTCGTGGGCGGCGCGCGAAGTTGGATTGAAGGTGGCGCTTTCTGGTTTGGGCGGGGATGAGCTGTTTGGAGGATATCCGACGTTTGCGAGCGTGCCAAGGTTGGAGCGGCTAGCGGCAGTTGCTCATATTTTTCCGGGCGGGATTCGGCGTTTGACGCAAGGATTGGTACGCAGTGCACTACAAAGTTCGATGACGCGAGATGCAGCGGGCAAGGTTGCGGCGGCTTGGAGTGATTCGGGACGATTGCCACACGCCTATTTTTTTGCGCGAGCGTTGTTTGCGCCAGAAGACCTGAAACAGTTTATTGAGCCGCGATTCCGGCCAAGCAGCATTGCAGCGGATGGAACGACGCTGGAGCCGACGTGGATGGGATGGCTGCAGCGTGCCTCAGATGAGGCAGGGCGCATGGATTCTATAGGCGCGGTGAGTTGGATGGAGATGCGGTGTTACATGGCGAGTACGCTGCTGCGCGACACGGATTCGGTGAGCATGGCGCGGTCGCTGGAAGTGCGCGTACCGCTTCTGGATACGCCGCTGGTGGAATTCATGTGCACGCTGCCAGATGAGGCAAGGCACAAGAAGGACCACCAGAAGGCGCTGTTGGTGGACGCACTGCGAGACTTGCTGCCTGCGGAAATTGTCGGACAGAAAAAAAGAACGTTTACCTTGCCATGGGAGCAGTGGTTGCGTGGAGCGCTGCGGCCGAAGATAGAGGCAAGTTTTGCGGAGATTGCTGAACCCTTAAAGGAACACTTAAAATCAAAGGGAGTGCAAGCAGTGTGGGGATCTTTCCTAGCGGGAAAAACGACGTGGTCCAGGCCGTGGGCGATTTTTGTTTTGAACGAATGGTGCAAACGAAATATTCCGGCGTGAGAGAGCTTTGCCGGACGAACGGCTGCGGTACACTAATTTCCTTACAAAATGAATATTCTTGGGATTAACGCGTATCACGGGAACGCTTCGGCGGCGATTGTGTGCGATGGCCAGTTAATCGCGGCGGTAGAAGAAGAGCGTTTTAATCGTGTGAAATATGCGGCTGGATTTCCTTCGGCTGCGATTCGGTATTGCCTAAAAGAGGCGGGGCTGACGCTGGCCGATGTGGATCACGTGGCGGTGCCGCGGAATCCTTATGCGCGACTGTTGACGAAATTGTTCTATGCAGTGCGGATGCCCTCGTTCGCGCGCGAACGAATAAAGGTGCTGGCGAAGTTTACTGGGATACGCGAGGCGTTGGCTGCGGCATTTGATTCCGACCCGGATAAATTAAAGGCGAATTTTCATCGCGTGGAGCACCATGTGGCGCATTTGGCGAGCTCGTTTTATTGCTCGCCGTTTGAAGAGGCTGCTCTGCTCTCCGCGGATGGACTGGGAGATTTTGCGAGTTCGATGTGGGGCGCAGGATTCGGGCCGCGGATGAATGTGCATGGGGCGATTGCGTTTCCACATTCGCTTGGGCTCTATTACAGTGCGATCACGCAGTACCTAGGATTTTTGAAATTTGGTGATGAATACAAAGTGATGGGGCTGGGCGCATACGGCGAGCCGGAATTTCTGGAAGAATTTCGCGAGATCGTGAAATCGAACGGTGCGGGATTTGAGCTGGCGCTGAAATATTTTACGCATCACCGCACGGGACCGGAGATGAGCTGGGCGGAAGCAGATAAAACGCCGGTGCTGGGGAAATTGTTTTCGGAAGAGTTGCCGAAGCATCTTGGGCCGGAGCGCAAGCCGGAAGAGGCGATTGAACAACGGCATAAAAACCTGGCGTCATCGCTCCAGGCGCGGCTGGAAGAAGTTTATTTAGGAATGCTGAGGCATCTCGCCGAAGAGACTCAGATGTCGTCAGTATGTTTGGCTGGCGGAGTGGCGTTCAATTGCGTGGCAAACGGGAAGATATTGGACGAGACGCCGTTTGAAAATGTTTACGTGCATCCTGCCGCGGGGGATGCGGGGTTGGCGGTGGGGGCTGCGTTTTATGTTTGGCATCAAGTTCTTGGGAAGCCGCGAGCATTTGTAATGGAACATGCGTACTGGGGGCCGGGATTTTCGGTTGAAGAGACACGGCAAGCGATTGAGAGCGCGAAGCTGCAGCAAGGCGGTTATGCAATTGTGCGGATGGACGAAGAGAAACTTTTAGAGCAGACAGCGAAGATTATTGGCGAAGGGAAAATTCTTGGATGGTTCCAAGGACGGGCGGAGTGGGGTCCGCGGGCGCTAGGAAACAGGAGTATTGTGGCTGATCCGCGGCGGCCAGAGATGAAGGAGATTTTGAACCGGCGGATCAAGCATCGGGAGATTTTTCGGCCGTTTGCGCCATCGATTCTGGCGGAGGCGAGTGGCGAATGGTTTGAGAAGTCACATCCTTCACCGTTTATGACGATGGCTTACTCCGTTCGGCCCGAAAAGCGGGATAAGATTCCCGCACCGACACATGTGGATGGAACAGGACGATTGCAAACCGTGACAAAGACGGCGAACCCGCGCTACTGGAAATTGATTAAGGAAGTAGAGCGACAGACGGGCGTGCCCGCGGTGCTGAATACTTCTTTTAATGACAATGAGCCGATTGTTTGCAAGCCGCAAGAAGCGATTGATTGTTTTTTGCGCACGCAGATGGACGCACTGGTGCTTGGGGATTTTCTGATTACGAAATCGTGAACGATTCCTTGATAAAACGGCGGAAAGAAGCGGCCGCATGAAGATTCTGCTGCTGAATCTTTATTTTCCTCCGGATACTTCGGCGACCGCGAAGATGGCTCAGACCGTTGTGGATGCGCTTTGCAAAGAACATGACGTGACGATTGTTTGCGGGCGTCCTTCGTACGATCCGATGGAACGACGAGGCTGGCGGGTGTGGCGGACGGAGACGAGCGGCAGAGTGAAAATTGTGCGAGTTGGATCGTCGGCGTTTCCGCGGTTCAACATGAAGAAGCGCGTGATCAACTATCTGAGCTACGTCTTTTTTGCCGTACCAAGCGCGGTGTTTGTAGGTTGCGATGCAGTGGTGGCGATGACGGACCCTCCGTTCGAAGGAATTGTTGGCGCGTTTGTCGCGATGCTGAAAGGCAAACCGTATATTTACAACATTCGGGACATGTATCCGGACATGGCGGTGGGCGGATCGATTGTTGAGCCGGGATTGCTAGCTCGAATTTGGGAAAAGATGCATCGTTGGGCGCTGCGACGCGCTGCATGCGTGATTGTGCTAGGCGAGGATATGAAGAATCGCATCCTCGCCAAAGGGATTGATGCGGCAAAGATAGAAATTGTAAGGGATGGTACGGAGATTGTTGCGGATGGTGCGGCACCCACACTGGATATCGATGTAGTCCAAAAGATTCGCGGCGAATTTCGATTTGTGTTGCTGCATGCGGGAAATCTTGGATTTTATGGAGCGTGGAACACTTTGCTGGCGGCCGCAAAAGAACTAACGGCGGATGGCGTTGGATTCGTGTTCGTAGGCGAAGGAGCGCAGCGGGACGCGCTGGCTGCGGAAGCACAGCAGATTTCGAACGTTAGGTTCTTGCCATTTTTTCCTGGAAGCAAGATTCCTTCGGTACTGGCGGCGGCGGACGCGCATCTAATCACGGTCAAGCGAGGGCTTGAAGGGGTGGTCGTGCCGAGCAAGATGTACGGAATTCTGGCGGCAGGAAAACCGATTGTGGCTGTGGCACCGTCAGAAACGGACGTCGCAAGCCTGGGAGAAAAGCAAGGATTTGGAATCGCGACCAACCCAGACGTTCCTGCGGAGCTTGTGGCTGCGATCCGGGCACTTGTTGCGGATAGCAATCGCTTAAGACAGATGGGTATAGCCGCGAAAGAGGCGGCTCGCGGCTATGATAGAGTCGATGAATTGCAAAAATTTGTTCGAATCGCAGGCCGAATAGCGGCTGCGGCAAAAAATTGAGGAGGTTGGAGAAAGCGTGAAGCCCGCAGAAACGTTTTGGACTGGAAAGCAAGTTCTGGTTACGGGAGGAGCGTCGTTCATTGGATCGACGCTGACCGATCAACTTTTGGCGCGCGGAGCGAAAGTGCGCGTGGTGGACGATTTGACGAGCGGCCATTTGGATAATTTGAAAGAGCCGATGGCGAAGGGATTAGTTGAGTTCGTCAAGGCGGATTTGCGCGAGCCGGGTGTGACGCGGTCCGCGATGCAGGGCATTGATACGGTATTTCATCTGGCGGCGGATCATGGCGGTCGCGGGTACGTGGATTTGCATCAAGCGGGACCAGCTTCCAATTTTTTTCTGGATGGAATTATTTTTTGGGAGGCGATGCGCGCGAAGGCGAAGAAGATTGTGTTCGCGTCGTCGGGATGCGTCTATCCGAACTTCATGCAATCGGATGTTAAGAAAGAATTATTTCTGACCGAGGACCTGACGAAAGGTCCAAACGACGCGGATAATACATACGGCTGGGCGAAGTTGATGGCGGAGTTCACGCTGAGCGCGTACTACAAAGAGCACGGCATTGGAGCGGCGTCGTGCCGGTATTTCACCGTGTACGGGCCGCGTGGCGTAGAGAATCATGCGGTCATTGCTATGATTGCGCGAGCGTTTATCAAGCAGTCGCCATTTGAAGTTTGGGGCGACGGAACACAGATCCGCAACTGGACCTACATTGACGACATTGTAGAAGGGACGATCCTGGCCGGAGAGAAAATCAACGACGGAACAGCGATCAACCTGGGCACGATGGAACGCATCAAGGTGATTGACGCGGTAAAGATGGTTTGCGAGATGACCGGGCACAAGCCGGAGATCAAGCTTCGGCCGGACATGCCGACGGGACCGCTAAACCGCGTGGCGGACAACGCGCTGGCCAAGAAGCTGCTTGGTTGGGAGCCGAAGGTGAAGTTTAAGGACGGGCTGAAGCGGACGATTGACTGGTACTTTGCGACGAAAAATAAGGATGAAGTGAATCGAATCTTTGCACGGATGCTGACCGAGCGTTAGGCGCAACTCCTCGCTTCGAGCCGTGTTTACTCATGCGTTGAGAGAGAGCTCTACAGAAGAATACTGATGGAATAGGGCGACTTTCCGCGCTAGTTTATAGTCTTACCAAAGGGCAGTAAGGTTTGCTTGGGAGCCGGACTCCAACCCGGCATAGAGTTCTACCAGACTGGCATATCCGTCCCGGCCAGGTGCGTAGCTCAAGAAGTTGAGGATGGATGGCTGCTAGTCTAATCGCATTTTTTGTCGCTTTAGTCGCATCGCTGGTTCTCGCGGTACCAGTGAGGGCTTTGGCGTTGCGTGTGGGTATGGTGGACCTCCCGGGTCCACGAAAGGTTCACTTACAACCGATTCCGTTGCTAGGAGGTTTGGCGATTTATGGAGGCGTGCTGCTCGGCGCATTCTCGCTTTTCCAGGGCGAGGCACGCGCGCAAATCGGAGGCATTCTGGCTGGGGCTACGCTGATTGCAGCTGTCGGAATTCTGGACGACCGAGGCTGGCTTCATCATCAGGTGAAATTGTTTATCGGCATGCCGCTTGCGGCTTGCATTCTTCTACTGAGCGGGATTCACGCGCAGGTATTTAGCGTTCTTGTGGGAGGGCGGCTCGGCGAAGTGCTGGACGCGGTGCTGTCCGTGATTTGGGTGGTCGGAATTACGGCGTCGTTCAGCATTCTGGACCATATGGATGGTTTGTGCGCAGGTATCGCCGCAATGGCGTCGATTTTCTTTGTGGCGCTTGCCTACTTGAACGGCCAGACGCTGGTTTCCGTTCTTGCTGCGGCCGTGCTTGGAGCTGCTGCGGGATTCCTCCGATGGAATTTCAAACCCGCGAAAATCTTCATGGGCGACGGCGGTGCGATGTTCCTTGGCTTTTTGATGGCAACACTTGGGTTAAAACTACGGCTAGAACACGCAAATCACTTCTCATCGTGGCTGGCGCCGGTGTTGGTGCTGGGCGCTACGATTTTCGACACGACGCTGGTAACGATTTCGCGAAGCCGGAGAGGCTTGCTGCCATTTGCGACGCCTGGAAAAGACCATGCCGCACATCGATTGGCCAACCTGGGGCTGGGTCAACGCGGCGCAGTGCTGGCGATGTATTTGGTGGGAGCGATTTCCGGATCGCTGGCGATTCTGGTGAGTTACCTTTCGACAAAGCAGGCAGTTTTGGTGGCGCTATTCACAGTGGCAACAGTGTTGGCAGGCGTAGCCCTCCTGGAGCGCGCTCCATACGAACGCCAAGCGAAGAAGGCTTCAACGGCTGCTTAAACTGCACAGATTGTCAGATTCAAGTTGCAAGATTGCCTCGTCCATCCCGTTTGCCGCACGCACTGGATTCGCTATACTTAAGGGCCGCCCGATTGGCACTGCAAGTGTGCGTGCACAGTCTGGGCGGGTTTTTTTGTAGACCTGGGACCCATCCAGGACCGTCAAATGGGGTGCGGCGGGCTAAATTCTAGAAAGATCTAAGAGCGTGGGTGAAACCAAGCAAGTCTCTCTTGCGGGGCAGGAGAATCGTGAAGTCATTGTAGTTGGCGGGTCAGCAGCGGGACTTTTCACCGCAGTGAAGCTGGCGCGCGGTGGCCGGGCTGTTCGGGTGCTGGACTCCAAACCCGAGCTTGACCCTGCGCCCCGCTCATTGATCGTTACCCACCATTTCCGAAACCTGCTAGGAGCGGCGGCAGCGACAAGCGTAAAGAACGAAATCCGACGGTTTGAGCTTTTTACTGACGGCAGATCCGCTCAGATTGCGCTGCGCGACCCGGACCTGATTATCGAGCGCGCCAAGCTGATTCCCGCGCTGGCAGCGGAAGGAAAACATCATGGAGCCAGACTTTCCTACGACACGAGATTTTTGAACCTGGGGCCGAATGCGCGGGCGCTGCGGCTGGAAGTAGAAAGCGGCGGGCAAAAGGAAGAGCTGCACGCGGATCATGTGATTGGAGCGGATGGCGCGACGAGTCGCGTGGCACGAATGGCTGGCTGGCCTCCCGTCGAGACGGTGCCGTTAGTTCAAGCAATTGTGAACCTGCCAAAGGATTGCCCGCCGGACACGACGCGAGTGTGGTTTGTGCCAGACGATACACCTTATTTTTATTGGCTGATTCCCGAGAATGAGCAGCGGGGTGCGTTGGGAATTATTGGGGAAGGCAGCGGACAAGAAACGAAGAAGCGGATCGAGCAGTTCCTCGAGAAAAGAGGAATGAGGGCGCTGGAGTGGCAAGGCGCGCGGATACCTGTTTATCGAAAGTGGGTGCCGGTACGGCGGAGAATTGGAAACGGGGAAGTGTTTCTAGTCGGCGATGCGGCAGCCCAGGTGAAAGTTTCGACGGTGGGCGGAATTGTTACGGGATTTCGCGGGGCGCAGGGAGTTGCTGATGCGCTGCTGGAGGAGTCAGGAAGCACGGAACTTCGTTCGCTAAGGCGGGAACTCGGAACACACTGGCTGATTCGGCGGGCGCTGCACTACTTCCAACAAAAGGACTATTCGCAACTGGTGGATTTGCTTAATGCGTCTACGCGGGAGTCTCTCGGGGAAATCAATCGCGATGAATCGACGCGGCTTCTGTGGAACGTGATCCGCCGCCAGCCGCGGCTTGTTCTGCTTGGGCTGCGAGGGCTGCTGATGGGAAAGCGTGCGCAGTAAGCACACTTTCTTCGGAATGCTCCGCGCAATTCACTTCATTCGATACACTGTTTGAGTTTCCCAAATCTGGAACGCGGAGATTCTGGTTTGCGCTTATCGGTGATAGGTTGCGGCTATGTAGGACTCGTGACGGGGGCTTGCCTTGCCGAGGCAGGCCACGAAGTGATGTGCACGGATATTGATGCCGCCCGCATCGCACAGTTGAACGCCGGCGGTGTTCCCATTTACGAAGAGCATCTGGATGAGGTGCTGTCTTCTGCTCGCAAGGCTGGGCGTATTTCTTATACAACCGACACGGGAGAAGCGATTCGGTTTGGCGACGCAATTTTTATTTGTGTGGGCACTCCTCCGCGCGAAGACGGAAGCGCGGACCTTTCCGCGATTGACCACGTGGCGCAACAAATCGCGGCGGAAGCGAAAAGTTCAAAGCTGGTCGTGGAGAAAAGCACGGTGCCGGCACGAACCGGCCAGGAACTGAAGAGGGCTCTCGAGGCATATTCCCGCGGAGGGAACGTTACATTCAGTGTGGTCTCGAATCCGGAATTTTTGCGCGAAGGAACGGCGGTGTTCGACTTTTTTCACCCGGACAGGATCGTGGTGGGAGTAGATGCCGATCCTGCCGGAGAGAAGATGCGGGAAATCTACCGGCCAATTCTCGACCACAAGTTCTATTGTCCTGTACACAAGGGCGCTTGTCCGAGTGAGCCTAAAGCGGAATTTCTGGTTACAACGATCAATAGTGCGGAACTCATCAAGCATGCGTCCAATTCTTTTCTCGCCTTGAAGATCAGCTATGCGAACGTGATTGCCGATCTGTGCGAGAAGTTGGATGGAAATGTGGAACAGGTGACTCATGCGATGGGCCTCGATCCTCGCATCGGCACGCAATTCTTAAAAGCCGGACTTGGCTTTGGGGGATTTTGCTTTCCAAAGGACATACAAGCGTTTATCCAGCTGAGTTCTTCCGTTGGCATCGATTTTGAAATTCTGAAAGCGGCGGAGAGCGTAAACAAAGAGCGTATCGAACGTTTTCTGGAAAAAGTGAATAAGGCTTTGTGGGTTGTGAAGGGCAAGCGCCTTGCGGTGCTGGGGCTGGCGTTCAAAGCGAACACGGACGACATCCGCTTTTCTCCGGCAATCGAGGTGATCAGGAGATTGCTGGAAGAGGGCGCGCAAGTGCATGCGACGGATCCTGAAGCGGCTGAGAAGGCGAAAAAGATTCTGCCGGGAGTTGCGTTTCATGCGGACCCATATGAAGCAGTGAAAGAGGCGCATGCTGCGCTGGTCTGCACGGAGTGGGCGGCATTCAAGAACCTGGATTGGGAACGCGCCGGAAAGGTGATGGCGCGGAAGCTGGTTGTAGATGGCCGGAATCTTTATTCGCCAGCGAAAATGGCAGATTTGGGATTTGAATACTATTCGTTTGGACGCGGCTGACCTACATAGCAGCGGCCTTTGCGTACGCTTCTCTGAAGTATGCAACCGTCAGGCGCAAGCCTTCTTCCAAGTTTACCTTTGGCTCCCATTTTAAGAGTCGCTTGGCTTTAGTGATGTCCGGGCAACGGCGCTTTGGGTCGTCTTGTGGAAGCGGCTCGAATACGAGTGCCGGCGCGTTCGGGAAATGCGAGCGCACACGCTCCGCAAATTCGAGAATCGTGATTTCGCTGGGATTGCCAACGTTCACCGGCAAGTGTTCGTCAGACAACATCAGGCGATACATCCCTTCGATTAAGTCCGAAACGTAGCAAAAACTGCGGGTCTGCTTTCCGTCGCCGTAAATCGTGATCGGACGTCCGCTGAGCGCTTGATAGACGAAGTTGGGTAGAGCGCGGCCGTCGTTCAAACGCATGCGAGGACCGTAAGTATTGAAGATGCGCACGATGTGCGTGTCGAGGCCGTAATGGCGGTGAAAGCCCATTGTGAGAGCTTCGGAGAAGCGTTTCGCCTCGTCGTAAACGCTACGAGGACCAACGGGATTGACGTTACCCCAATAGTCTTCGTGCTGCGGAGAGATCTCAGGGTCACCATAACACTCGCTCGTGGAGGAGAGAAAGAATTTGGCACCCTTTTCGCGTGCCAGTTCAAGTGCGTTAATCGTGCCGGCTGAGCCGACGCGCATTGTTTCGATAGGATGCTTTAGATAGTCGGGGGGGCTTGCTGGGGAGGCAAAGTGCAGAACGTAACCGACAGGGCCGTCCACATGAAGAGCGTCGCTGACGTCAGCTTGCTGAAATTTGAAATTAGGATTGCCTTCCAGATGGCGAAGATTTTCCGCGGCGCCAGTGATGAGATTATCGAGGGCAAGAACTTCCCAACCCTCCGCCAGCAAACGATCGCAAAGATGTGAACCGAGAAATCCCGCAGCTCCTGTGACGACCGCTCGCATGAAACCTCCGTGAGTTTCGAATATCAGTTTATCGTTCGTATAGAAGATTGACCACCCGAGAGTCACGGGCTACGATGCGCAGACTCAAGATGAGGCATCAAATTCCACAGCCAGGTCAGCGGGGAGCATGTCGCGCTGCTTTAGTCGCGGCGCTTCTTCTGATTTGCTTAGGCGGCGCGATTTTTCTTCGCGTGGGCCACTGGCTGGTACGGGAAGATGCCTTGCAAAAGAGCACAGCTGTCGTCGTACTCTCCGGCGCAATGCCGGAGCGGGCACTGCAAGCGGTGGAAATTTATCGCGCGGGATATGCCTCGGAAGTCTGGATTACGCAGCCGACGCAACCGAAACGGACAATGGAAACACTGGGGATTCCGTTTGAGGGAGAGGAAGAATACAGCCGGCGCGTACTGGTGCATGAGGGCGTTCCCGAACAAGCGATTCGAATCCTTTCGCCAACAATAGTGAACACAGCCGATGAAATGGGAGCGATCGCAGATACTTTGAAGCGAGAAAAAGGGACCGCGGTCATCGTGGTGACTTCGAAAGCGCATACTCGCCGGGTTCATGCGCTATGGAACAAGCTCGAGAACGGGCGGGGACAAATCATTGTGCGCGCGGCGGCCGCGGATTCCTTTGATCCAGGAGGTTGGTGGCGAACGACACACGACGCGCTGGATGTTGTCCGCGAAATTCTCGGATTATTTAACGTGTGGGCTGGGCTTCCTCTGAAACCTTCGAGCTGAGGGAATGGTGCAATTTTGATGGATGGAAACACAAGCTCAGGAGTGAGGCATGTGGCAAAAGCTGTTGTATCCGCGATTATTTTTATCTTTTTCCTCGGCACAACGATATCCGCACAGGAAAAACTTTCTTATTTTCGATCTGTGACGGCGGAAGAGAGCACATATAAAGGCTCAATTACTTGTATCGCGTGCGATGTTGCTGTTCGTGGAGACGTGAGCGGAGAGATTGTCACGATCTGGGGCGACGTTACAGTGTACGGAAAAGTTCAAAAAGACATCGTTGCTGTGGGCGGCGCCGTACATTTGAAGAACGGAGCAGAAGCCGATGGCGATGTTGTTGCGATTGGCGGGCAGATTACGACTGAGGGAACGGTTATCACTCCCGGAAAGGGCGGATACACGGCGATTCCGTGGATGCACATGCCGGGACAGCGAAGCATCGGATGGCGTGGCGCGGTAGCCTTGCTTGGATTTCATATAGTTTGCGTATTGTTGCCGGCGTTGATTCTGCGGCCTCGCGCGATTCGTAGCGTGGCGATAGCCTCGAGCCGCTGGGTTGTGACGGGTTTGCTCGGGGCTGCTGTGGTTGTCGCGTATTCGTATGGACTGTCTGCTCTCGACTATTATTTGAACGTTTCGGATTTAGTGGAGGGAATTCTGGGATTCTTGTTTCTTGCCATTCTGGGAATTGGAATTGCGGGAATTGCATTTGCGATTGGCGACCGGTTTTTCCCAGGGTTGCTGTTCGCGTCATCGGCAACGGGCATAGCGGTTCTCACGATTCTTGAGTTGATTCCCTATGCAGGTTTTGTGGCGATGGTTCTGGCGGCCAGCTGGGCGACGGGCGCAGCACTTTGGAGCGGACTGGGATTTCGCGGGCCGCATCCACCGAAGGTTCCCAAAGCACCCTCAACCCTAAAACTGATTTCCTAGAAAAAGAAAAACCGCTTTCGGCGTTTTTCGGAACGTTCGTCCTCAACTTCAGGGACAAATGGGAGAGTGCGGCCTTCGAACGCGGCGAGCGGATTATCCACGAACAGTGCTTGCGCGGTTTCTTCTCCGAACTGGGAGGAAACAAATTCGTATGCGGGGCGCAAGGTGAGCGGGCGCGATTTTGTGTTGTGGGCGTCGCTCGAAACAAAATGCACAAGCCCTTGCATGATCCAGGAGATCGAGTCGCTCTTCGCGCCCAGGCCGAAGCTGCCAAGCAGCGAACCGGCAGTAACTTGCGCGTAGCAGCCGACTCGGACCCATTGCGCGAGGCGCTCGGGTTTCGCGCGTAAAATTCCGTTGCGTTCGGGATGCGTGACGACGGGGCGCAAACCCGCTAATTGCAATTGATGCAGCATTTGATCCATGGCGGGCGGGATAGAAAATTCGTTGAATTCGACAAGGAGATAATCTTTTTGATTGAGGCAAAACTGCGCAGGAGACTTTTTTAAGGCTGCCAAATTTTCCGGATTCAAATGAAAATCGCAGCCGGTTGCAAGCTGAAGCCGGTCACCGAGTTTTGATTGAAGTTCGTCGCGGGCTGCGCGAACACGCGTGTAATCAAAAGCGTATTCAGTGCTGGAGTGAGGCGTGGCAACGACGTGCGTGATTCCGTCGGCGATAGCGCTTTCCGCCATGGCGAGCGATTCTTCGATGGTTTTCGCACCATCGTCAAGGCCAGGCAAGATGTGGCAGTGGAGATCAACCATGTCGTGTTTCGCTCAATGCTTTAATGCCCCCAAAACTTCCCATGCTCCCAACAAAAACATCAATACAGAGAAAACCTGGCGCATGCGGCGCGGTTCGATGCGTTTGGCAATTTTGGCTCCGATGATGCCACCTATAAAGAGTCCTGGAATCAAGAGGAGACCCGTGACCCAGGAGACATAACCGGCTTTCGCGTATGCGAGCACAGCAAGCAAACCTGTGGGCGGGATGAGGGCGACGAGGCTGGTACCTTGCGCCTTGTGCTGATCGAATGCCAACAATAAACCGAAGATTGGTATTAAGACAGTTCCGCCACCAATTCCAAAAAGACCCGAAAGGATTCCACCTGCGACGCCGGCCAGCAGGAAACCAATTGTTTTTTTCATCTCAAGCGCCGCCTTCCGGCGCGGCGGCGATTTGTGTAGCTGACTTTTTGTTAGAGGTTTTTGCCCAAAGCAATACGGCCGAAAGCATAAGAAACGCGCCAAAGAATTCCTTGAGATGGGCGGAAGTCATCGGCACGGCAATTAAGCCACCGAGGTAGCCACCGGCCAACATACCGATAGCTGAGAGAATTCCAGCACGAAAATCCACGTCGCCTTTTTTGCGATATTCAAGAAGGGCGCCAAGCCCGATCGGCGGGAGTAGAACAAAAAGCGAAGTGCCTTGTGCGGCGTGCTGGTCCATATGCAGGATGTGAACCAGAGCAGGCACGAGCAGAATGCCACCTCCGATTCCAAGAAGGCCAACCAAAATGCCGGCGCATAGACCGATTAGAAGGATGATCAGAGTCATTCCAGTTAGTTCTTTCTCCGTCGAACAGTTGCCCCTTAAAGAACTTTCCAGTGTGATTTTGGCTCATCCTGTGGACTCTGCCAAGCTTTCTGCAAGGCCCGCGTGTTATATTTTAATTTTGGGGTAACTTCGATGTGCCAGTTTGTAGCAATCCATCCAAAGGAATGTGTCCGAGCTTATGCCTGTTGACAGAAAGCCAGAATTCTTCAAAGGTGCACAATTAAAAGTTGGGATTATAGGTTGCGGCTATGTTGGCTTGCCGCTCGCGCTGCGATTTGCGGAAGCCGGGCACAAGGTCATCGGCTTTGATACGGACCCCGCAAAAGTCAGCCAACTCAATGCAGGACGCTCGTACATCGAGCACATACCACAAACGAAAATCCAGCAATACGTGAACACGCGCCATTTTTCAGCGACGACGGATTTCGCGAAGCTCAAGGAAGTGGACGCCGTCTTGATTTGCGTTCCCACGCCGCTGGACGAGCGCCGCGAACCGGATCTTTCGTACGTGAAACAAACAGCCGAGTCCATTCAGCCTCACTTGCAAAAGGGCCAGCTAATCGTGCTTGAATCCACGACATACCCCGGTACCACGGAAGAACTGGTTCTGCCAATTTTGGAAGCGAACGGGATGCGTTGTCCAATTGCGACAGGACCGGCCAGCGAAGATATTCCCTGCGACTTCTTTTTGGCTTTTTCGCCAGAGCGGGAAGATCCCGGCAACAAACAGTATGGACTTGCACAAATTCCCAAGGTTGTCGGGGGGCTGAATCCTCCGAGCGGGCGCGCGGCGCAGGCTTTGTATGCTCAGGTGGTTTCCCGAGTGGTTCCCGTGAGTTCCACACGCGCAGCGGAAATGGCCAAGCTGCTCGAGAATATTTTCCGCTGCGTGAACATCGCGATGGTCAATGAGCTGAAGCTGTTAAGTCTTCGCATGGGGATTGATATTTGGGAAGTGATTGACGCGGCGTCATCAAAGCCGTTTGGCTTCATGCCCTTTTATCCAGGACCGGGGCTGGGCGGACATTGCATTCCTGTGGATCCCTTTTATCTCTCATGGAAGGCGCGCGAATATGATTTCGCGACGAGATTTATCGAATTGGCCGGCGAGATCAATACGTCGATGCCATATCACGTTGTGGATGCAATCGCGGCCGCGCTGAACAAACAGAAAAAGAGCTTGAATGGGTCGAAACTGTTGATTCTGGGTGTTGCGTACAAGAAGGACGTAGATGATTTGCGCGAATCGCCGACTCTAAAAATCATGCAGCTTCTGCAGGAGCGCGGGGCGCACGTGGATTACAACGATCCCTATTTCGCGCAACTACACCGGATGCGTCACTACAATTACGAAGGAATGAAATCAGTCCCGCTTTCGGCGCAGACGCTCGGCTCTTACGATTGCGTGATCATAGCAACAGATCACTCGACCTACGATTACAACGCGATTGTGGATGGTTCTAAGCTGGTTGTGGACACGCGCAATGCAACACGGCGCGTGATGCGCAATCGGGACCGAATCGTTCCCTGCTAACAATTCCAGTAATGGACTTTAAGTAAGGCGAAATTCAATCGCCTTTTTGCTGTAGTTCCACACGCGCTTCCGCGAATGGAAGAACGGCCTGCAGGAGGACCGGCGTGTGCGCCTGGTCATGCGCGAGGTAGAGCGTGAAGTGGGCGTCCTTCATTTCGACACCATTGTCGAAAACACGAATCTCAATCGTTGCTGTCGTGTAGTGGCCGGCCGGAACGACTACTTCGGACGTGCCGATCAGTTTTGCTCGTACGTCGTATAGTTTTCGGCCATCGAACACAGGACTCTTCACTTCTCGCGTTTGGTCCCAATTGATTGAGCGCAAGTACTGCATCATGCCGAGAGGATCTCTCGTACCCGGCAAAACGATAGCAGAAGAAACTCCAGGAGCGGATGGTTCTTTACCTGTAGTTGTGAGCCTCTGAACGGATTGCACCTTTTGACCACGTTCGTTGAGGTGCATTTCATACTGAACGCCGGTGAAGGCATTCCCCTCGCTGAAGGAATCAAAGCGGTCATCCAAATCAAAAATGAGGCGCATGGCATTCTGTGTTTTGGCCGTAGCCTGGAAATGCCAGGTGGCTCTGCCGTTTGTTTCTTTTTTGTCCACGACTTCCAACCGCAGACTGGCAACGTTACTGACTTTGGCGAGGCTGGCTGAAAATTGCAAAACTTCTCCGGTTTGAGGAGCAACTGACGGTTCAAGCGCGGTCTTCTTCACGGCCGGTTCGGCGGGCTGGCCCGGCGCGGATGCTTTTGAAGCTTCTGGACTCTCCTTCTCGGATTCCTTTGCAGGTTCCGTTGCGTGGGTAATTGGGGTAAATGCCACGACTGGTTGTGAGCTGCCTGACCGGAAATGCAGCCACAGAAACGCTGCACCAGCAAGAAGTATTGCCGCAACAATCGCAAGGACTAGTGTGATTCGGCCGCTCATGTTTCCTTTGAAACGCATGTGTTCGGTAAAAGGTTGACAGTCTGTCTTTCGTCGTACAATTTTCATCTAAGCGCTGCAGGATTGCGGCGCGTTTCGCTCCGAAGAAACAGGGTATCAAAACTCGCAGCGAGGGTGTGCATAGGGCACGAGTTGGGAACGAATCAGGCACGAGGCACCCTGGCGTGCAAAAGTGCTTTGGACGGGAGCATTCGCAATGCGCTATGTAGTGACTGGCGGGGCCGGATTTATCGGTTCAAACACTGTGGACGAACTCGTCCGCCGAGGCGACAGCGTGGTTGTGCTGGACGACCTTTCCTCAGGCAAAGAAGAGAACCTCGCGGAGATTCGCAACAAGATTTCATTCATCAAGGGAAGCATCACCGACCTTGAAATCGTCCGCAAGGCAATGCATGAAGCGGACTTCGTGCTGCATCTCGCAGCGCGTGCATCGGTTCCGCGCTCCGTCAAAGACCCACTGGAGACGAACAAAATAAATGTAGAGGGAACGCTTAACGTTCTGGTTGCCGCGAGGGACGCAAAGGTGAAACGTGTCGTATTTGCAGCTTCGTCTTCCGCATACGGTGAAACGGCAACGCTGCCCAAAGTGGAAACGATACAGCCGGAGCCTATTTCTCCTTATGGCGTGTCCAAGTATGCTGGTGAGCTATATGCGCAGACGTTTGGCCGCGTCTACGGCCTGGAAAATGTCTGTCTGCGTTATTTCAATATTTTTGGACCGCGGCAGGATCCGAGTTCACCGTATTCGGGAGTGCTTGCGAAGTTTTGCACGGCGTTTCTGGAAGGCACTCCCCCTTCGGTTTATGGCGACGGAGAGCAGTCGCGCGATTTCACATTTGTTGATAATGCGGTTGCGGCAAATTTGCTGGCGTGTGAAGCGCCAAACGTTTCCGGGAAAGTCTTTAATGTCGGCACAAGTAACCGTGTAACGCTGAATCAGACGATTGCGCTACTTGCAAAACTCACAGGGACGGCTTTAGAAACAAAGTTTGAGCCGGCCAGGGATGGTGACATCCGGGATTCGCAGGCGGATATCACACAAGCGCGCGAACTTTTGAAGTATGAACCCACCGTTGCTTTTGAAGAAGGCCTTAGCCGAACACTTGATTGGTATCGCGAATCCCAGGCAAAAGCCCTTGCAAAACAAAAGAGCGAAGCCTAGTAGACAGCTTCGCCCTCCTGTTCTCGTTGAAGTTTCCGTCTTACGGCTGAGCCGTCTTACCGTAGCTGAGTGGATCGCCTGATTTCGGAACGTCGTAATTATTCCAGAACCAGAGCGGTTCCAGCTTTTTCTGTTCCGGCCACACCTGATTCAGGGTGTCCCCCTCGAACAATTCGCCATTCTTCATGACCCAGTGAATTGTGTTGGTGTTGTGAATATCGTCCAGCGGGTTTTTATCAAAAATAATCAGATCTGCCAGTTTTCCAGCCTCAATTGTACCGAGATCTTGCGGACGGCCGACAATCTTCGATCCATTCAGTGTTGCGCAACGAAGAACTTCCATTGGCGTCATGCCGCCACTTGCGAGCATCCACAGCTCCCAGTGATACCCGAGCCCTTGCAGTTGGCCGTGGCTGCCGACGCCGACGAGTCCACCCTCGCGCTGTAACTTTGCAACTTGCGCAGCAAGCTTCGGGAATGCGTATTCGTCTTTGCGGAACCATGCCGGCCGGCGCTTCGTTTTTTCGTCGATTTCGTGATGCGGAGTGAAGTGACTGAGTTTCGCGTTGTCATGAACTTCGCTGTATTCGTACCAATAGTCTTCACCGAATGGCCCGCCGTAGTTGACGATGAGCGTCGGCGTTTCCGCGATGCCCGACTTTGCGAACATTTCGAGAACGTCTTTGTAGAGTGGCGTGACAGGCAGTGTGTGCTCGTTGCCGTGGAAGCCGTCTATAACGTGCGTCAAGTCGAGCTTCAAATCAATGGCACCTTCCGTGGTCGGCATCATTTCCAGTTCTTTAGAAGCCTGCACCATAAACTGGCGCTGCTTGCGATTCCCAACGATGTAGCTCTTGATGTTGTGCGTGCCGTAATACTTGCGGTATTTCGTGAGCACGCCTTTCACTTCTTCCATAGATTGGAAGTTGTTGTCGGAAAAAACTCCAGGGCCTGTTGAGAATGCGCGCAGTCCGATGATGTCGCCGCTATCCACGAGGTCTTGATACGCAAACATGTCGTTTGAGCCGGTTTGCACATCGAGGCCAGACGTCACGCCGTACGCAAGATTGGCCAGGAACGCCCAATTCTGCGTGTCGAGGATGCCGCGACGAATTTCAAACCAGTGTGCGTGAGTATCAATGAAACCGGGAGTAATCGTCTTGCCTTTGACGTCGAGCACTTTCGCACCGGCGGGAGCGCTTCCCTTCGCGCCGACGCTCTTGATGCGATTGTCTTCGATGACGATGTCGGCGTCTTTCAGGACTTCGTCACCTTTCATGGTCACGACGGTAGCGCCGCGCAAGACAACTGTTCCCTTCGGAGTTTTGCGAGGAACTTCGAGGTCAACGGCAATTTCCTGAACGTCTTTTTCCTGTTCCTTGAATTTTTGTGGTTTCTTCTCTTCTTTTTTTTCGTCCTTCTTGTCAGAGTCCTTGGCGTCGGCATCTTTCTTATCGCCGTCTTTTTTGTCGACCTCTTTCTTTTCATCTTTCGGCGGTTCAAAAGAGACAGAGCTCAGCGGCTGGCGGAAATAACTTGCGCCGACAGCCCACGCAATCGTCTTTCCATCATCAGCCCAGCCGAAATAATCCGCACCGATATCCGTCAATCTCTTTAATGGCACGGAAGGTCCGCCCGTATTGACCGTGGGAGCTTCCCCACCAACAGCCGGCATCGCGACCAAATAGAGCTGGTTGCTGATGTGCGCCAATGCCCATTGGCCGTCCGGACTCGGTACGATGTCGTCGGCAGGCACGGGCTCTTCCGCAAAATAAATTCCTTGTCCCTTCACTTGGAGGTGAGTATGGCGATCCGTGCCGTCATACCGTAGCGAAACGAGCCCGGCAGGTGTGTATACGTAAATGCGGTCTTTATCGTGCGTGAAGTGCGGGCCGCCCGCGCCGCGCGCCGGCAAAATCAGGCTTGCATCGCCGCCGCCGGAAGGAATCCAGATCAAATCGGCATTGCCGGTCTGGCCGCCATCGAATTGGCTGTTGTCACGGTCGTAAGCATTGCCGCGTAGGAGCACGATGCGGCTACCATCGGGCGACCACGCGGGATTGCTATATACAGCGAGCGATTTGGAGAGTTGTTGCGGCGTTCCGCCCGCAGTGGGAATTTTCCAAAGCTGTCCACCATCGCTCGTCCAACTGACGTAGGTAATCCACTGGCCATCGGGCGACCATGCAGGCTGATATGCGCGGGCATTTCCGTTCGTTAATTGGGTTGGTTTTCCATTCGGCATGTCGAGCGTATACAGGTGCGTCATCGCGGAGAATGCGAGCTTTTTGCCGTCCGGCGATTCGACAGCATCCTGAATCAAGCGCACCTTCAACGGCCCTTGTTCGACGCGCTGAGGAAAATCGAGCTTCGGACCAATTTCCTGCGAAACTTGCGCCGTGAAAGGAATTACGGTTTCCGTACCGGTGGACAGATTCAGACGGCGGATTTTCCCATCCTGGTTGTAGACGATTTCTTTTGCGCCAGGGAGGAATGCATAGCCGGGAAAAACGTCGCGAGTGAATCGCGCTTCCTGATCATCGCGCGTAATCGGATAGCGTACCCAGTGATCTTCACCCGTTTCCAGATTGCGCATGCGTAGGCCAGACTCGGTTTCGTAACGCGAAACGTAAAGCATCACTTTTCCGTCCGGAGAAAGAACCGGCCGGAATGCACTTAGAGATTGTTGAATGATGGAGTCTTCGTCGCCGGTCTTGCGATCTTTCCGTTTGATCTCCCATTGCGGCAGCATCGCGTTGTAAGAAAACGGACCGTGCCGCTCCGCGTAGTAGAGATACCTTCCGTCAGTGGAGGCGACTACGCCGACGTCGTTCGGTCGATCTCTGCGCTGGATCGTGGGTGTAGGCTTTGCCTTGGTAATCTGCACACCAGTGCCACCATCCACGTGGTACATCCAGATTTCGTAGGACGCGATTCCCGCTGCAGCTTTCGAAACGAAGATGTATTTTCCGTCCGGCGCCCAGGAAGGAGAGACGAAATCGCTGCCGGGATCCTTGGAGACTTGTTTCGGATCGGTTCCGTCGGCCTTCATGATCCAGATGTTGTCGCTGCCCTCGCGGTCGGAAAGGAATGTGACCCACTTGCCGTCCGGAGAGAATTTCGGCTGGCTGTCGAACGCCATTCCGCCGGAGATCAACTTTGCCTGGCCGCCTTCGATGGGTAGCGTGTAAATGTCGCCGAGCAATTCGAAGACGATCGTCTTGCCGTCAGGAGAAACGTCGAGCGAAAGCCAGGTCCCTTCGTCGGTTGTGAACTCGATTTTGCGGTCGCTCTTGAGCGGGAGAGGCGGCTTTTTCTCGTCCTTTTTGTCCTTGTCGTCTTTCTTTTCTTCTTTTTTTTCTTGCGCCGAAACCAATCCTGTTACTTCAAACAAGCCTAAAGCCAGGGCCAGCGCCATCACACACACGAATAGTCCCCGCACAGCGAACTTGGACGCGTTCATTGCGTTCTCCTTCGATTTGCGATTCAAAGAATTCAGAAAGCGCCTATTGGCGATTGGCAACACACTCGCCACTGGGCCCACCCCGTTCTAGCCCCCTTAGACGCGAAACGCTGGGAAGCGTCTCACACTCAGCCCTTCTTGGACAAATCCTTTGACGCGAATTGGCGGTCGCTACACACAACCCCGGGCACATGCTAGGCTATCCAACTGCTTCAATGCCCGAATGCTCCGTCTAGTCGCCACGCTCCGTTCGCAGCGCAAATTCTCGTCGGCGCTTTCGCTTGCCTTTTGCCAGGTTACTGGACTTCTGTTTTCGCTGCAGGCACAAGCGCAACTCGTCCGGTTGCCCTCCGGAAAGGGCGACATCGTGGAAATTTCCGCGGATGGACCTCAACGCAAGCAAGGCGACCTCTTTATTGCAGATAAAAATGTTCTGATTCAGTACGGCGAGATTTCCTTGCGGGCCGATCACGTCGAATACAACAATCGCACTCATGAGACGATCGCCACCGGCCACATTATTTTTGACTATGACAACCAGCACATTGAGGCATCACAGGCTCTATACAACCTGAGCACGGCGACGGGGAAATTTCATGAAGTGCGTGGCAACGTCAAGATTGCGCGCCGACCGAACCCGATGGTTCTTGTCACGGACAACCCCCTGTATTTTGAAGCGCGCGACGTAGACAAGCTGCCCGGCGATGTTTACATCGTTCGCCAGGCTTGGATCACTGTTTGCGACCCGGAGCATCCCAAGTGGCAATTTTTTGCGAGGCGCGCCCGCATCAGACTCGATAAAAACGTCGCCCTCGTCAACGCCAACTTCCGTCTCTTTCGAGTTCCTCTCATTTGGGTGCCATACGCGACAGCCCCTGCAGGGCCGCGCGTGAGGGAGACGGGCTTTTTGATTCCAGATGTAGGGAACAGCAATCGCAAGGGATTTATCCTTGGCGATTCGTTCTACTGGGCTCCGAAGTCGTGGTTTGACGCAACTTTGGGCGGACAATATCTGAGCAAGCGCGGTTCGGCCGAGCATGCGGAGTTCCGCGCAACGCCGAACGAAAACACCACATTTAAGTACACCTACTTTGGCGTGATCGATCGCGGACTTCCGGACTCGAATGGAGTCTTGCAGCCGCAAGGTGGCCACCAACAGCAGCTCGAAATCCAATCGGTGCTTCCGAATAATTGGCGATTCGTCACGGACTATAACCAGCTTTCCTCGCTTACGTTCCGATTAGCATTTGCTGATGCGTACGGTGATGCCATTAATTCCGAAGTACGAAGTTCGGTTTTCCTTACTAATAATTTCAATGGCTTTAGTCTTGATTTTGCTGCGCTTAACGACAAAAGCTTTCTTACGATTAATCCGGAGACCAGCGTTTCATTGCGCAATCTTCCGGAAGCGAGATTCGGTTCAGTAGAGCAAGCGCCATGGCGGAATCTTCCCGTTTATTTCAGCTTTGATTCGTACATTGGAGGTTCGAGCCGCGAAGATGCGAACCTCACCACGTCTGCCGTTGTGCAGCGCACGGAATTTGCGCCGCGCGTTACGATTCCCCTGCACTTTGGCGCATGGCTCGGCCTCACTGCAAGCGGCACCGTACGCACAACACGATATGGTGCATCACTCGACGCCGCCGGCAACCTGGATGAACAACCGGTCACCCGCAATGACGGTGAATTCACGCTGGAGATTCGTCCGCCGACGCTGGAGCGTTTTTTTGACCGGGCTTCTCTTAAAAAAGACAAGCCACGGCATCGTTACAAACACACTATCGAGCCGGAAATCACTTTCCGCTACGTGGGAGGTATCAACGATTTTGAACGCTTTATTCGCTTTGACTCAGACGCCACGCTAAGCAACACCACTGAGATCGAATATGGAATTACGCAACGCCTTTTTCTAAAGAGTGGAGACGATCAGCCGGAGGAGCTCGTTTCTTGGAAAATTTCCCAAAAACATTATTTCGATCCAACATTCGGAGGAGCGATCGTTGACGGTGAACGCAATGTGCTTCAGGCGCTCAATTCGATCACACCGTTTGCGTTTGCGTTGGGGCCGCGCAATTGGTCACCAATCGTCAGCGACATAAAAATCACGCCCGGTGGGAAATATGACGCCGAGCAAATTTTGGAATACGACCCTCAGTTGCAAAAAGTCACTGCCATCGGCACGCTGGTCAAAGTAAGGCCGTATTCAGAGTTCTTTGCGACGGTCGCTCACTTCCGTTTTCAGGACGACCCCGCGCTTCAACCCCTTTCAAACCAAGTTCGCGCACTGGTTGGGTATGGAAGCCTCAATCGAAAGGGTTTTAATGCGACGGCTGGAATCAGTTATGACATTACGAACGGCGTGCTGCAAAACCAGATCGTGCAGGTGAACTACAATGGCGGCTGCTGCGGCATCGCCCTCGAGTATCGCAGGATTAACCTCGGAGCGGTTCGCACGGAAAACCAGTTTCGCGTTGCGTTCATCATTGCGAACCTCGGCACGTTCGGGAATCTTCGCCGGCAGGAAAAAATCTTTTAGATCTCCAGTGTCATGTCTTACAGAATCGGCCTGTGCTAGATTTCTTGTCTCATGAGCAAGACCGATCTTGCGTTTCTTTCCATTCCCGAGCTCGGCCGCCTTTTTCGTTCCCGTAAACTTTCGCCCGTTGAACTGGTGAAGCATTTTCTAACGCGCGTTGAACAGCTCAATCCGGAACTCAACGCATATCTCACAATTACTTCCGAGCTCGCGCTTGCGCAAGCCAGGAAAGCCGAAGAGGAGTTATTCGCTCCGCGCGGACGCAAGTCCCGCCGGGATCGAGGGCCGCTACACGGAATTCCGGTTTCGCTGAAAGACAACATTCGAACAGCGGGAATTCGGACAACGGCTGGCGCAAAATTTCTGAAAGATTTCATACCGGAAAAAGATGCGCAGATTGTCACGCAACTCAAAGCGGCCGGGGCGATCATTCTTGGAAAGACAAATCTGCACGAATTCGCGTACGGCGTGACCTCAAATAATCCACACTACGGGCCGACGCGCAATCCCTGGGATACCGCACGCATACCTGGCGGCTCAAGCGGAGGCGCAGCTGCGGCTGTCGCTGCCGGTTTATGTGTTGCTGCGATCGGAACCGATACGGGCGGGTCCATTCGCATCCCGGCATCCCTTTGTGGCGTAGTTGGATTCAAGCCAACGCTAAATGCAGTTCCTGTGGATGGTGTTGTTCCACTTTCGCCGACGCTCGACTGTGTCGGTCCTCTTGCGCGTTCCGTTGAGGACGCGGAACTAGTCCTAGATGCCGTTCTTGAGCGTCGTAAAGAAAAAACCCCGCGCCGCAAACAGAAGTTCACGCTCGGAATCCCCAAAGAATTTTTCTTTGATGTTCTTTCTACGGAAGTGCAAACAGCATTCGAGTCATCGCTAAAAGCTCTTCGTAAGGCCGGTTGCAAAGCAAAGGAAATTTCCATTCCGTTACTGGACAACACCGAAGATTCCGGCAATAACATCGCCTGGGCCGAAGCCACGCATTATCACCAGCAGATGGGCTGGTTTCCAAAGAATTCTTCGGAGTATGGAGAAGATGTTCGCGCCCGCTTGGAAATCGGAACGCGTGTTACTGCCACCACCTATCTTGAGGCGCTCGCTCTTCGCGTGAAATTCATTCAACAATTTCACAGCGCCATCGCGGACGCCGATGTTGACGCCCTCGTAGTTCCCACGACTCCCATCGCCGCGCCGCTCATTGGCGAAGAATCCACCACCATCAACAATAAAGATCACGCCACACGCGCACTGCTCCTACGCCTCAACCGTCCTGCGAACCTAGCCGGTGTTCCAGCCATCTCCATTCCTTGTGGCCTCACGCCTTCGCGCTTCCCCCTCGGCCTCCAATTCATCGGGACCCAAGCAAGCGAATCCCTGCTCGCCCAAATTGCCAGCGCTTTTGAACGATCCCATTCTTTTGCAAAATTGAAGATATAGGTTTCTGCGCATCCAAATTTGGGGAACCAATTCAGGCTACTTGTCCCGCGTTTCCTTCGAGCATTCCAAATCCTTCGCTCGCCTGCTCCACGGTAGGAAACATTCCGAGAATCTGGTCCACTTTCGTCAGCCTCAAACTGTATTCAATCATGGGCTGAGGCGCCGCGATCCGCAGTCCGCCGCCAGAATCTTTCAGTTTCGTAAGGCATCGCACAATTGCGCCAATCGCCGCGCTGTCCGCATGAGCCACGCCGGCCATGTCGAAAATAACGCGCGTCTCGCGCGCCGCAATCATCCCGTCTACTTCGCGCTCCAACCGCGCGCACTCCGGCCCACAGTGAATGTTTCCCTGGATTGCGAGCACAACTATCCCCGCTTCCAGCGGCCGTTTCGTAAAGTGAAGGATCATCGAGCCGCGCGCTCCTCGCCTTCATACGGAAACTGCCGAATCAGCCTTACGCAGTCCCCGAGTGCCGAGAAAACCGAATCACCCCAGCCACAAGGCACGAACGCAGCTTTCTTCTGATTCACCGCCTTGTCCGCCTCTGCATAAAATCGCACCCGTTGCCCAGGTGGTGGCACGGCAAACTCCTTCACCGTGATTGCAAACGTCACGTCGCCAGTCTCCTGCTGCTTCACGATGGAAAACTGATGCAGCCACATCAATTGCTCGCCGGGACTCGCCTGCAGGTAGACCCAATCGCTCATCCGAATCGTCCTTGCACTCTCTATTCTGTTTCGCGTGGATACTAGGTCACGCATCGATGCAAGTCAACGCCCTGCGACAAGAGATCTTCGCTAGGGTTGAGGCGCCCGAATGCAGAGAATAAATTGGATTAGGTTCAGGCTTAACGTGCTTTTAGTGAGCTGGCACGCGAACGATTTTGTCCGCTAGAAACCCACCGGTGCTAACAACGTCGTTTGTGGCGGTCAGACGTCCCGTTGCTTTGTCTCGTGTAAAGGTAAGAATCAGTCCTGCCGGACCAATCACGACATACAGTCTGTCTCCCGCTCCGTTCACAACCATTCCCGTTGGGCTGGCGGACGTTGCATAGGGTGAACCCGGCAGCGGAGTTGCTACAGTTCCGCTCAGCGAGTATCCAAAAATCCCACCATTGTCCTGGTCCGCCGTGTACACCGTTTGTCCGTTTGCATCGAGTGCCACTTCTTCCAGGTTGGCTCCATTCGCCACTTCGATTTCCTGCACCTTCGATAGACTCCCATCGGTCGTCGAAACATCCGCCACATAGAGCCGTCCATCAAACGTGGACGCCGCCAGCTTGTTTCCTTCATCGCTCAGGCGAACTCGCACAAGTCCACTGCTCGAATCCGTGGGTTGCTCCGGAAGCGTGACCGTATGCAACAGATTCAAACCCACGATGCCGATAGAGAAAATGGAAATCGTGTTGTCCGCATTGTTAGCGACAAACAGGAATTTTCCATCTGGACTGAACACCAGATCCTGCGGCAAAGGGCCGGTTTGGAAAAGATCGCTGCTGAACAGCAAGTCGCCTTGAATCGTTAGAAGCTGCACCGTGTGATTGTTAGTGTCCGCAATGGCGATCGGTCCCTCCGGAGAGATCGCAATCACAGAGGGATTGTTGAACGCGTCGGTAATTTTTGTCAGCGATACCGCGCCGCCGGCCTCGATGTCCGCCGTCTGAAAACCGAGCGTATTCGGATTCAGCGCCGTGAGCACCGCAAGGACAGTTCCTTTGGGATCCGCCGCTCCGCGAACCACAGGAAATTGGAATTGTACCGAGCCGCCGATAATCGGCGCCAGTTTTCCGTTTTGCGCGCTGAAGCCACTGAAATCTCCGGAAAAGTTGTCCACGAAAAACCATTCGGTCGCAGCTGTCGGGATTGGCACAGGCATCGGTCCGCCGCCACCGGGGCCTTTTTGTGCGCGATACGTGCATGCGCCCGCAAGCATAGCCACTGCGCAAAGAAAAACTGTGCTCAGTCGCCGAAACTTTCCACCTTTTGCCCCGCAAGTTCCCACTTCAGCCTCCCCTCAACCGGCTTGTGTTGCACAAGCCAGTTGCCTACAACAAACCCAAGCGTCCCCGTTGTAATTCCCGCCAGCACGTCCGCAACGTAGTGATACCTGCCCCAAATGGTTGAGGCGCACATACACATCGCGAGCGGCAGCAGCGTCCAAAAGAGCCAGCGGCGGTGTTTCCATGCACCCCAAAGTGCGGCGACAGATCCCGCGACGTGTTCCGAGGGAAATGCAGCGCCGCGCACGCGGCCGAAATGTTCGATGAAACTGATCGCCGCCGTGAATGGACCGCCGTGCAGATCGCTATGCCACATGCCTGCCATCGAGAACCACGGACTCTCGATCGGAAAAAGCATCGCGACGCAATACCCGATGACATATCCCGCTGCCGAGTACGTCATGGTCGCCCAGTACGCTTTCCAATCGCGGCGGTAGTACAAAACGCCGCCGACGATCAGGAGGTAGGTGAAGTAAGTAATGTAGGCGAATTGAAAAAAATCGTTTCGCGCTGGAGTGGCCAACTGCTCGAGCCAAAGCGCCGGATGAACGCCTGTAAGCCAATAATCAAAGCTAATCAGCTTCGCGTCTTCCCAACCCGGATTCACGATGTGAACGAGACGGCCAAGCTCTTCAAAGCAAAAAAGAAAAAACAGATGTGGGTACCAGTGCCGCCAGAAGTGCCAGAACTTGGTTGCAAGTCTTTCGCCCTCGCGAGCAGCACGCTCTTGACTGCGCGCCGTTACTCGGCAGAGACCAAGGACGAGAATCACGACAAACACTTGCGTTGCCGCCAATCGAGCGGGGTGACTCAGGTTTCCGGCAAACACAGTAATCAAAACGCTGGACAATGCCAGATAACCAAGAGCAATCCATTCGAAGACACCACATGCTTCCCAAGCTTTGTAAAACTCCTCGTGAACCACTCGCATCGGGTTTCGCGACTCGGATTTGGGAGGAATTGGGGCCGGCCAAACGAGCGCGGGCTCTTTTGCAGCGATGTTGGTTCTCTTGTTCATCGCGCTCTTTCCGGAACCATTTTTGCGAGTTTCACTTTCTCTTTCGTTGCTGCGCGCCACCTTACAGTTCTCCATCCTTGGCGTTTCGCGGCGGCCTTCAAACCAGCATCGGGATTTACTGCCGTAGGTTTTCCAACACTGGCCAGCATCCATTGATCGGCTGTGCTGTCGCCGTAGGCACTGCACTCGGCCAAATTCAATTTCCACTTCTCGGCAAGCCACCAGATGGCGATTGCTTTAGATTCACCAAACATAGGCTGCCCCAGGATTCGGCCTGTCCAACGGCCGTCTTTTTCTTCCAACCGGGTCGCGCACACGAAAATTTCGGCCGAGGTATTTCGCTTTGCTAATTCCTGCCTCAAACAGCCTGCAATCTCTTCCGCGAGGAATTGGAGCGTGCCTGTGACAAACACTATTCGCTCGCCATTTGCCGCATGCTGCACAACACATTCGATTGCCTCGGGCAAAAAAGGCGAACCATTTACAACGCGAGCCGCTCGGTGACCGGACGAGCGAACCCCACGCAAGTACGCCTTATTTCCCTGCTGCACGTGCATCAGGCCATTCGGTGCGAGGCGGACAGCTTCCGCCAGCCAGGCAAAATAGTTTCGCCAGGGAATTTTTCCTTCGTGGCGTAGCATGCGAAAAAATCGGCGCTCGAGAGAAGGATTCTCTATGAGCGTTCCGTCAACGTCGAAAAAGGCCGCGCGATTCATGCTGTCCCCCGCACCATGCGGGCTTCGCGCGGCGGTGTGGAAGTAGCCTTTGCGAGAAATTTCCATCCTTCAATCAGCACTGGTAATCCGCGCACGAGGCAAAATGCAGCCGTCGTCCAGGTAAGAACGTGCGCCAACGTTCGGATGGTCATGTGGACGTCGCCCGCAAGCGTTCCAATTAGCGCTACCGGCCCACGCGTCAACGCAAGTTCAAGTCCGAGATAGCAGAAGCAGAGGCACTTCATCGCGGCGTATAAACCGCGGCTCCAGCGGGAAGCGACAAGCGCCCTGCCCCACCACGTCTGTAGCATGCTGTTCGCGCCCCAGCCGGAATGGCCCGCTTTCATCGCAAGCCCACGCAGAAAATCCGTAGCGGCACCGCGCGCAAAAAACAGAACCGGCAGCCACAACGACACCATCCCCACAACAGCGAAGTAAGTGAAGTAAACGTTCTCGATCATGCGATCGCCGAGCACGTCGAGCTGCGCGCCGATCGGCGTAGCCATTTTTTTCTTGCGAGCAAGATGGCCGTCCAATGCGTCCAGGCCGATCGCCGTCACTGTGAGCGCGACTGCCAACAGGTTCGCCCACGTGCCATGGCCGAACAAACTCACCGCAGCGAATCCCACCGCCACGCGCAGCACGGTTACTTTGTTCGGCGTCCAGCCCGTGTTGAAAATTCCCGCCATCGCGATTCTCCGCAATGATAAAAAGCAGCTTTCCTGCCAACCCGATGCACAGCAAGTGGCTAGTTTCCAATGAGTTAGAACAAGCACTCTGCAGGAGCTGCCGAAAGTACGCAGTCCCCACACGCCAGTTGTCTGCCTTTCCCCTCCTCGCGCGTCTAAGCAGGTTTGCTCCGGTTTATGGGACAATCCTTGGGGCATTTCGCAGGTGTTAACACCTGCGACGATTCGGGGTCTACTTCATCCAATATGATTCGAGGTTATTTCTCGCATGCATGCTGACGTCTCTTTTGCTGCGGCGTTCTTAGCCGGCCTTGTTTCGTTTCTTTCGCCGTGCGTTTTGCCCCTCGTGCCCGGCTATATTTCCATGCTATCCGGTGTCGGCATGGAGCAGCTCCGCCAAGGGCAGCAACCGCGTGGCGGGCTTTTTGCTTCCGCGTTGTCGTTCGTACTTGGATTCTCAGCTGTTTTTATTTCTTTCGGAGCCTCGGCAAGCGCTGTCGGTTCTTTTTTGCGGGAAAACCGTTCCACGCTCGCACCCATCGCTGGCGCGCTGATTCTTCTCTTCGGGCTGCACCTGCTCGGCGTTCTCATCAAAATAAGTTTCAAAATCGGGATCGCGGTTGGTTTGGTTTTTGTCGCGCTCGGTGTCGCTTCCCTAATTCATGGCGATGACCTGTTCCTTCGAATGGGGGCTGTGCATTTCTTTTCGCTTTCTGTCATCGGATTTTTCGGTCCAACTCTTGCTCGCTGGTTGAATCGCGACGTCCATTTGCGCAACAACACTTCCAAACAGCCCGGCATTTGGAGCGGTTTTCTCCTCGGCTTCGCATTTGCCTTCGGCTGGACTCCTTGCATCGGCCCGATTCTTGCCACAGTGCTTGCACTTGCCGCCGCCAGTGAAACGATTTTTCGGGGAGTTCTGCTTCTCGCCGCCTATTCCGCCGGACTCGCGATTCCGTTTTTGCTCACTGCGGTTGGCATCGGCCAATTCCTGAAGTTTTATCAACGCTTTCGAAAGCATCTCCACGCCGTCGAACTTTTTAGTGGCGCGCTTTTGCTGTTTGTCGGCGCATTGATTTTCGTGAACAGACTTACTTGGCTCGCAGGCAAGCTCAATGCATTGAATACATTGGTTCTGTGGCTGGAACATGTCTTGACCGGTGCCAAATAGCGCCAGCCTGCAGCTATACTGAAAAGAAGAATTGCTTTGAATATCGTCTTGAGGAAGGTAATGAGAAAAACGACTTTAGTTTTTTTGATCGCAGCGGCATTCATGCTTGCAGCAAGCGGCTGCAAAAAACACACTGGCGGCATGAAAGTCTATGGAAAAGACATCAGCGTGGCGGATTTTAAAGGCAAAGTCGTTCTCGTAAATTTCTGGGCGACCTGGTGCGAACCTTGCAAAATTGAAATTCCCTGGCTCATCGAAATGCAGAATAAATACGGGTCAAAAGGATTCACGGTACTCGGCATTGCGATGGATGACGAAGGCTCGAGCGTTGTCCAGCCGTTTGTACAGACGAAACGTTTCGACGTAGACGGCCAGCAACTACAGATGAACTATCCGATCGCGCTCGGCGACGACAAGGTCGCAGACAAATTTGGCGGATTACTTGGCTATCCCACCAGCGTCCTGATAGGCAAAGACGGCAAACAGATTAAGCGGGTCACAGGGTTGATCAGCTATGACGAAGTTACGAAAATGATTGAAGGACAACTGTAAACGCGATGCTCGATGAACGGGACTTTCAGAAAAAATGCGATGCTGCGTTGGAAGAATTGAAACGGCGGATGCTGACGGCCGGCGACGCGCATGGTTTTGATGTGGAAGGGGAGAGCGGCAAGCTCGAAGTGCTGTTCGAAGAGCCGGAGGAAGCCAAATTCGTAATTTCGCCGAATACACCAATGCGCGAGATATGGATCTCCGCGCTGTCGACCAGCTTTAAGCTGGGTTGGTCGGACTCGAAAAACGCATTCGTGCTTGAAAAAACAGGCGAAGACCTGACTGGCGTAATGAGCCGCGTTATTTCGCAGCAAATCGGAGCCGAGGTGAAGCTATGAAAAAACTTCTATATCCAACGCTCGCGGCGCTGCTTGCTGTTTCGCCAAAAATTGTGAGTGCTCAAATTCCCGCGGCGAAAGACGTCGTCTCATCCGCTGCATACACCTCCTACGAACCAGTCGCGCGCGGCAAGGAATTCCAAATCGCAGTCATATTAAAAATCCGCGACGGATATCACATCAACGCGCGCAAGCCGACTTTGGATTATTTGATTCCCACCGATCTCAAAATCGAATTGCCCGCAGGGTTCAAGGCCGGTGAAGTGAGCTATCCGGAAGGCACCTTGAAATCATTTTCGTTTTCCAAAACCGAAAAGCTGAACGTTTACACCGGCACTGTGATTCTGCGTTTGAAAGTTACTCCGCCAGCCGATGCCCCGCTGGGCTCGCAACACATTCCTCTCAAGCTTCGCTATCAAGCTTGCAGTGAATCCGTTTGCTTGCCACCGGTGCGGCAGGATGTCGATACCGCGTTCACCGTAGCTGCCACAGGGAAAACAGCTCACGCCGAATTTTTTAAACAGCAATAGCAATCTGCTTCTCGCCTCTGCCAAACTCGATTCATGTTTGGCGGAAAAATTCGCGGGTGGGTGGTTGCGTGTGTGTCTTTGTTGGTTTTGCTGGGCGCCGGCTTTGCGTTTCTTTCCTACCGCGCTCGCCACATGGAAGAAATTCTCCGGGAAAAAGTGGAGCAGGAACTTAGCGAACGCTTCCAAAGCAAAGTAGAACTGAAAGCGCTACATGTTTATGTGTTTCCACGCATCGGCGTTGTAGGTGAAAGCCTGACCTTGCGTCATCACAATCGCACAGACATCCCGCCTCTCATCCAAGTCGAGCGGTTTTCCTTCACTATGGGACTCATCGGATTGATCCGCCCAATCAAGCATATCGACGTCGTACACCTCGATAAATTGCAAATCACGCTCCCACCGCGCGGCGATAAAAACAAGCAGCCTGCGCTCAAAGAAAATCAGGAACAAACCAAATTGAAGTTGCCGAAAACCGTTGTGGGCAAAATTGTTTGTCACGACGCGGACATCTTCACAACGCCAACCAAGCCTGGAAAAGAACCTCTCGATTGGGAGATCCACAATCTGGTTTTGGACAAAGTGGAATCCGATAAACCATTTGGTTTTCGCGGAACGCTCACCAACGGAAAACCAATCGGCGAAATCGCCACGCAAGGTCAGTTCGGCCCGTGGGACGCCGACGACCCTGGAAATTCACCCGTCGCCGGCGAATACACATTCAAGGACGCTGACCTCGGTCCATTTCCTGGTATCGCCGGAACACTATCCTCCGCAGGGCAGTTCAACGGACCGTTGAACGAATTAACGGTGAAAGGGGTGACCGACACTCCGGACTTCTCGCTCGATAAGGTCGGAAGGCCAGTGGCACTTCATACTGAGTTCGATGCAACCGTGGACGGCACGAATGGCGACACACTCCTGCATCCGGTTCGGGCCACCCTGATTCGTTCTCTGATTCTGGCGGAAGGCAGGATTGTGCTGGTCCCAAAGGAAGGACATCTGATCGTGCTGGACGTGAGCACGCCACAGGGCCGCATCGAAGACATGTTGAGCTTGGCGATAAATTCTGAAAAACCGCTCATGACCGGCCCCGTGAAATTGAAAGCAAAGATGACGGTTCCTCCCGGTAAAGCTAAGGCTCTGGAAAAATTGATTCTTGATGGAAGTTTCGGCGTTGAAGATGCTAAATGGTCCAGCCCGGAGCTGAGAGAAAAATTGGAGTCACTGAGCCGCCACGCGCAAGGCAAGCCCGAGAACGAAGACGTAGGTAGTTCAGTCTCGGATTTAAAAGGATCGTTCCATCTCGAAAAAGGCGTGATTGAATTTCGCAGCTTGACGTTTGGGGTGGAAGGAGCACTGATCGATCTTGCGGGGACTTACAACATTCGTGGCGGCGATCTGGATTTTCATGGCCACTTACGATTACAGGCGAAGCTTTCACAAACCGTCACAGGCGCGAAATCATTTTTTCTGAAGGCGTTCGATCCGTTCTTTGCAAAGAACGGCGCAGGGACGGAGCTGCCGATCACCATTACAGGAACGCGCGACAAGCCAGTGTTTGGTGTGAGCGTCTTTCACAAAACGTTCAAGAAGGAAGTAAAGACATCAGATGCTGGCAAGAAAGGCGAAGCAAAACAGTGAAGTAGCCTTTGGGGGGTTTTTTGCCTGAAGCTGCGTTGAGATCAAGTTTTCTTACTTTGGTTTTAGAAAACAGTCGTGGACATTACCACTAGGCGGTAAGACGGTTGGAAGAAATGGGACGAAGTTGCCAGGCTTGGAGCGAGGCGAAAGCGTTGTGGGGATCTTCGGTCGAGCGAAAACGCAGAGGGCCGCTTGGTCGGCGATAAACGCGGACGGTAAAGGCACGATAGCGGCCAAAAAATAACTCAACTACAGATCCATCTATAAAAAGATGGAATTCAAATCCGTTGAAAGCATGTACAGGCATTTCAGCGGAAATTCCGTTGACGGTGAGCACCGCCGGCGACGGTGCTTTGAAAGACAGTTCGATGGAACACCATGGGCCGGTTTGATCTTCCAGAATGTATGAACACCGGGAACAACCTGCCTTCCATAGAATTTCGCCGCACAGATTTTCAATTTTGATGTCCTGAAGAGAGCGAATCGATTCCGAAAGGGATGGTTTCTCCGGCTTGATGAAGGATCTTTCGCGGAGCAGTTCCGTTTCCGGCAGAGGCTGCATCAGAAGCGCACCGGACGTATCCAGAGTCAAAATTCTCGGCAAAGCCATGCAGCCGGCCCAGCCTGCGGCGATGAGTTCCGGGTCGGGGCGTTTTTCTGTGATCCAACCCCAGAGGATGCGATCGCCTTTGGCGTCGAGCTGCGTTTTTTGGGCGTAGTAGGCGCCCTGGTCGAGCCAGCCCCGTTTTTGTGGATGGAAGACGAGTTCTTTCAGATCGAGTTCGCCGACTTCCCAGATGACTTGGCCCGCAGTGGAATAAAGCAGGACGTGTTTTTTGCCGAGTGGGAAAAAATCAGGGCACTCCCACATTTCGCCGGAGTCCACAGGATTAGTGTTTTCCCTTTCCGTCCAGTGGCCCGAAGCCAGAGGATGCAGATACTCCCAATTTCGCAAATCCTTTGAGCGATAAAGAAGGACGCGGCCGCCCGCTTTGAATTGACCAGAAGCAATACCGAGATACCAGAGTTTTGCCTTTTCGTCCTGCCAGAGAAACGGATCGCGAAAGCCGGCGATATTCGGATCATTCGGCGGCTGAATCACCGGTTCTTTCCACTTCTCCCAGGTGCGGAGTTGCGGATCGGAAGAGGTCGCAAGGCACTGTACCTCGCGGAAGTTATGATTGCCGTCCCGCAGCGTTGCGCGTTCTTTCGAAGTCGCTTTTACGCCCGTGTACAAAATCGTCGCAAGGCCGTTGTCGTTGACGGCGCTTCCGGTAAAGCACCCATCCGCGTCGTCCCAACCTGGAGTCGGTGCTAACGCCACGGGCAGATGCTTCCAATGAATCATGTCTTCGCTGACGGCGTGATTCCAATGCATGTCGCCCCAAACGGCGGCGTTCGGGTTGTACTGGAAAAACATGTGGTACAACCCGTTCCAAAAAATCGGGCCGTTCGGATCGTTCATCCAATTTTTTGAGGGAAGCAAATGGAATTGCGGACGCAGAGGGTCGGCGGCGAGCTTCTCCTGCAGCGAATCAGCTAGAAAACATGCGTTTGCGGAATTATGGAAGGGATGAAGCGCCGCCAGGGAACCAGAAACAATAGCTGTTTTTAAAAACGCGCGGCGAGAGGAGCGCAAAGCAAACCTCCCCGGAAAAGAAAACTACGCGGGTGTGAATTCCCTGAGCGCATCACGCAGACGCCGCACGACGCGCTCCTGTCCAAGTACCACCATCGTATCAAAGAGTGGCGGCGCAACAGCCTGGCCGACAATCGCAACGCGGATGGCGTTGATGAGCAAGCCAGCTTTCACTCCGCCTGCTTCTGCAACCGCGCGGCTCGCATGATCGCAGGCATCATGATTCCATTCCGGCAAAGCCGCAAGCGCATCGGCCGTTTTCGAAAGCAGCTCTGGAACTTTCGGATCCTTCCAGAATTTGTCTTTAGCCGCCTGCTCGTAACTGAACTCGTCGGAGAAAAACGCGAGCGACCAGGTCGAAAAATCCGGCAGCAAACGAACGCGCGGCCGCAACAAATCCACCGTCTTCGAAAACCATTCGTGTCCCGCGCCGCTGGCCCATTCTTCTTTCCAAAGACCGCTGCGCTTTAATTCGGCTTCCACTTCCGGCAGCAATTCCTCAATCGGCAGTTTTTGCAGAAACTGCGTATTGAACCATTCGAGTTTTGGTCGGTCGAACACGGCGTTGGTGTGGCTCACGCCTTCCAGTGAAAATTTCTCCAAAAGCTCACTAGTACGCAGGAACTGTTCGTCACCCCCAGGCGCCCAACCAAGCAGCGCGAGGAAATTGCGAAACGCTTCCGGCAAGAATCCTTCCGTGCGGTACATGTTCACATCGGTCGCGCCATGACGCTTCGAAAGTCGCGATTTGTCCGCGCCCAAAATCAAAGGTACGTGCGCAAACACCGGCGGCGTAGCTCCCAGCGCGCCATAAAGCAGCACCTGCTTCGGCGTATTCGAAATGTGGTCCGCGCCGCGAATCACATGCGTAATCCGCATGTCCACATCGTCCACAACCACGCTCATCTGGTACATCGCCTGACCAAACTCAGCGCCGTCTTTGCCCGAACGCACCAACACAAAATCCTCAATCTCATCGTTCGAGAATTCGCGCTCTCCAAAAACCGCATCAAAAAACTTCGTTTTCCCGCCAACGGGAACCTTGAATCGAATTGCCGGCTTCACATCCGGTGTTGAAGGCTTTCCATCGCGGCACGAGCACCGCACGATGCGCCGAACCTGTACGGCCCCCGCACCCTCTTCCGCGTGGTCTCCGCCTACGTACTTTTCCGGCGGGCAATAACACAAAAACGCGGTTCCATTCGCGAGCAGCTTTCGGGCGGAACTCTGGTACAACTCCGTTCGCTGCGATTGGTAAAACGGTCCCTCGTCCCAATCCACGCCAAGCCACTTCAGCCCCTGCAGAATCCCATTGACCAGCTCCGGCTTGTTCCGTTCCGCATCGGTATCCTCAATGCGCAGGATCATCGTCCCGTGAAACCGTCGCGCAAAAAGCCAATTAAAGAGAGCCGTCCGGGCGCCCCCCACGTGCAAATAACCCGTCGGAGAAGGGGCGAACCGCACTCGCGGCTGATTGGGCGTCAAGTTGGGCTGTTCTGTCATGAGAGGCGAGGAATCTCCATCAAATTGCAAAAGTTCAGTGTAGCGAATCGCGCGTTCCGTCGCAAAAGAAGCTTAATAAGAGTTAGGTATGAAAGCGAAATCCGCGGAATCAGTCGGATTCAAGTTTGTGCCAAATAATAGCCTGCTGATTCTTCAGTCGTAATTCCTTCGTGGAACGGTCGTAGGAGAAAGTCAGCTTCGCTTCCCCGTCGTCTACCTTGTACGTAATGTTGTAGAGGACTCTAACCCCATCTGGCACTTCTTCGCACTCCTGGATAAGCCCTGTGGACTCGGTGGCGCCGCCTGTTCCAAAAGTGACGGTTACAGGAGAAATCTCCAGAAAACGGTCACGATGAGCAGACTCCGAAGTGACCCAAATTCCCAGTAAATTCTTTGGCACATCGTTGTGCACGGAGGACTTCCATGTGGCCCAGAAGGTGAATACGAACAAAACTCCCAAAGCCGCGAAATAGAAAGCGTACTTTTTGACCGTAAATTGCACGAGATTTTCTCTGTGGAAGCTCATTTTTCCTGTCCCGCCAGGACCGTTTCTGGAATGGAAGCCGGGCTTACGTCCACATCTTCTTTTTGCATGACGCGGAAGAATGCATCCACGATTTGCGGGTCGAACTGGGTTCCCGAACCGCCGCGCAAAATTGCAACAACTCGATCCAGCGGCATGCCTTTGCGATATGGCCGGTCGGAAATCAGCGCATCGTGAACATCAGCCACTGCGAAAATACGGCCGTGCAGGCTGATATTTTCCCCTGCGATACCGTAAGGGTAGCCCTTGCCGTTGAACCATTCATGATGTTCGCGCACAATCGGCAAAAATTCCTCAAATCCCGGAATCGGCTTTAGAATGCGCACTCCAATAAGTACGTGCTCCTGAATTTGCAAGCGCTCTTCCGGTGTCAGGGCGCCCGGCTTGTCCAGCAACTCCACGGGGACGCCAATTTTTCCCACATCATGGAGTAAACCGCCCGCATGTAAGATATCGATTTCTTTTCCAGAGAGACCCATTTCGCGACCGATCTTAATGGCGGTCATTGTGACTCGCTCTGAGTGACCGGCGGTCCATGGAGACTTCGCATCAATCGCGCGCGCCAACGCCGTGAGTGTTCCCCAGCGCAACTGTTTCAGTTGGCTGATCAGTCCAGCGTTTGAAAAAGCGACAGCAACCTGATCGGCCACTCGTCGTGCTTGTTGTGTGTCTTCGTGAGACCATTCCCTGGCCGCAGCGTGTCCAAACGCAAGTACGGCGGAAGGCTTGCCATCTACAAGAACAGGTAAAACCAAAAGGTACCGCATTCCCTGAGAAACTAACGGCAACAAATATTGAGGATAAAGATCGCCTGGGCCGACAACGAAGCTCTCAGGATTTTGTTTTAGCGCATCAATGTCCTGATCAGTCGTGATGGCATCGACAAACCTTAAATCACCTCCTGAACTCGCTATGTAAGCGTTTGTCTTACGTTGTTCATCTGAACCGATTACCGTAATTCCAGCAACTTCGTAGGAAAGCAAATCCGGCAACCGCGAAAACAACGCTTCCACAATGTGATCGAGATCCCATGAAGAAAGTATGGCCCTGTCAATTTCATTTAGAGTCTTGAGTGAACGCACGTGTGATTCAATTTGTGCGGACATGAGATTGAACGAAGTACCCAATTCCTGAAACTCGTCATTGCTTGCCACTGCCACGCGTGTTTCCAGTTCTCCCCGCGCTATTTTTCTGGTTCCTTCTCGCAGTTGTTCCAGGGGAACGAGCGTGCGCCGAATTTGGATCAGCGACAGAAATAAAACAACCCACATAGCGAGCAAAATCACCAATAGGAAGCTTCGCCGAAAGTGTCCTAAGGCAGAAAGGGAGGCATTTTCTTCCTCAATCGCTGCGATGGTCCAGTGGTCTTCCATGAATCGAGTCTTCATGGGAAGTTTCCAATAGTGCCCGACGTAGGTTAGATCGCCTTCCTTCCAATTGAATCTATCCGAAGACCTTTCTGCGGTGAAGTTGGGAGCGCTACGCGAACAGTAGAGAATTTGATCGCTCTGGCCGAATACACAGAGATCCATGGACTCGGAAAGGTCATCGCTGCTCCATAAAAAGCTGGGTTGCACTTCTCCGAGAATGTATTGGCGGCCTGCTTGTCCTTTTCCTAATTCTCGAATCAAGTAGATACAGGTGGCGGAATCGGAACATTTTCGAGCGGAAAGTAGTGTCTTGCCGGAATTGAGGAACATTTGTTCTTGAGCAGACAATTGAATGGGCTCAATCTTGCGGCCAGACAAAACTTTTGTCCCACCATCCGCAGATAAAAGTGCAAGACTGCTGAAGTGAGAATCGGTATTTGCAAATGATGCCGATTGCCTGTTTGGAATGACATTCGCGGTATCGGTAGACAAGATTCTGAGGTTTTCATCCAGCAAAAGGATGCGCTCAAAAATAATCATCCCTTCGTCATGGCCCGCTTGACTCAGCCGGCGATAGCTTTCTTGTTTCATCTCTTTCGAAACGCTGATTAGACTGACCAGGGCAAGAACGGAAATAGGCAGGAGCGCACAAACAACGAAGAGCCAAAAAATGCGGCGTGCGAGTCGGCTATGTAGGTAAGTAAAATCGAGCCTCATACGTTTCCTCAGAATTGCGACGCCAAGCCGATATAGCCTCCGTTTGAAGCGCGGACAACGTCATCCTGGCTGCTTTTTGCGGTGAGCGGACCTGCGCTCTTACCGTCTTTTCCCATGCTGTAGAGATCATAGTCGTCGTTCAAAGGAACCAGGAATTTGTCCTTCCGCGCTTGGCCATTGCCTTTCATGGTTGCGTGATTCAAATACTGGTAAGGATTTCCCCACGGATCGGTCAAAGCATCGTCGCCAACCTGAGCAAGCATGTCAGGATAATTACCATTGACGGTCCAATATAGAGTCACATCGGATTGAATCGCGTGAATATCGCCAACTGCTCTTGCGATATGTGCCTGATCAATGGACGCCATTAGAGATGGAATGGCGATCGCTGCAATCGTGAGTATGATTGCTATGACGATCAGCAGTTCGATCAGACTGAACCCGTTTTGTTTGCTCCTGGGATTTCGATTTGAAACTCGTGCGAACCTTGGTGGAGCCTGAACTACCATCGGAATACCTAAAAAAGAGCATGCACTGCCGAAAGAGCTATCGCTCGCGGACACGCTGCGGAGACGGAACGCAGGCAGCAATTGCAATCCAATTCCTTCTTTCTTTGGTAAGACTAACGGCTTGAATCTACTTTACGAGGCACCTGGGGAAGAGCCTTACCTTGGCACATTTAGAAATATAAAACTGCGAGCGGTCTGACCCAATAGCTCTGGATAGCTACGTTTATGGTACGGATGCTTCGTTCCGCCGAATATACGTTACTGGCTAATATACAGCCGGCCGCTTGACATCCGGTTCTTGAACGGTAACTTCGAGATGTCGTTTGATCTATTCAATCGACAAGTCGATTATTTTGCCCTTTCGCGCTCTCCGAGGAGGCAAATAGCTTTGTGCTTTGAGAGTTACTACCGTGAGGCTGTCTCTTTGGCCACCAGTACCCCAGTACGGTTGCACAGGTAAAATTTCGTGGCACATAATCGCAAGTACTTTATTTTGTGTGCGGCTGGTGTGTCTTTGGACCGGTTTGGGGTCATTACTCTAATGCAAAATCACCGGACATTTGCTCGCACGCGGCGCTTTCTTGCGCTCGATCAAAATGGTCGCTTTACGTCTGCCGCGCAGACTTGAGAGTGGATGCTGCCTTGACAGATCACGGATTTATCGCGCTTGCCCTCTTGGTCGCCACTTCTCTCGTGGCCGGCTTTTTCGCTTACATTCACAGCGTCAAACGCCAGACCTATCTGCTTCTGTGGACGGCTGGCTGGAGCCTGCTCGCGCTGCATTATTTGGGATCCGCTTTCATGAGCAAGCCGCTCGAATCCACGATTCAAAATTCGCTGGATCAATGGCTATTTGGTGTGGCTGGCGTGCTCTTCTTTTTGGGCGCGCAACTCTACGCGCAAAGAAAGCCTTGGCTGACTGCCGCGGCCATTGCAGCCGGTGCTCTCGCTGCCTGGTCGATCGCCAACTATTTCCTGCGCTTCTCTGTCTCGACTCTTTTCCTGGGAAGCCTCGTCTACCTCGCCGTAGCTGCAATATTCTGGGTAGAAAGCCGTCGTCAGGAAACGCTCGCTGATCGTTTGCTCGCTGTCGTCTTTTTCGCGTGGGCCATTTTAGGAGTGTCGTTCGTCGTCTTTCAACAACGACTGCAGGATTGGCACATCAGCCTTCACCCTTCGTCATCGTTCCCTGCAGCGTTTGTCGCCATTCTCATGGTAATGGCGCTGTACGAGGAAGAAAAACGCCGCGTTGAGCGCAACATGCTCGCGCTTTCCAATTTGAATCTCGCGACTTCGAGCTTCGTCGGTGGAGAAATCCACCGAATGCTTTCGCAAGCATTGGATCGCGTTCTAGGCGTTGTGCGCTTGCCAGCGGGCGCGCTCTTTCTGCACCATGGCGATCCGCAAGGTCCAACTTCCGTCGTCGCTGCCGGTCTGGATGACGAATTCTGCCGTGTAGTGCAACAAGAAGGATTAGACGACTACCTCGTCGGCCTCGTTGCCCGTCTCGGCGGCCTGCTTGGATTTCGCGATTTGCGAGACGATTCCCTTTCCGCGCTGGAAAAAGAAGAGCCCATTCGCAGATTCCGCCAGCTTGCTCTGGATCAGGATCTACGCAGCATCATTGCCATCAGCTTGCAAGCAAAAGAGCAAGCATTCGGCGTGCTGCTCCTCGGATCTCCGGACAGCAGAAAATTTACGCCCGCTGAATTGCGGCTGCTCTTCGCTCTCGGCCACCAAATCGGCATGGCCGTGGAAAACAGCATGCTCATTCAACAGACTTCGCGCCGTTCGGAGGAATTGCACGTCCTGAACGAAATTGGCCGCGCGCTGAGTTCCACTCTTCAAAAGGAAGAGCTCTTCCGCAAGGTCTGGGAAGAGTTGCGCCGCCTGTTTGACGTGGAGAATTTCTACATCGGCTCAATCGACGGCACGCGCGACGAAATGCGCTTCGACCTCGAAATCATTGACGGCGTTCGCATGCCGAAGCGCGCGCGTCCCGCGGGCAATCACATCACTGAGTACATCATTCGCACGCGCCAGCCCGTTTTGATTCGCGACAACTACGTTGAGGAAGTAAAAAAGCTCGGCGTGGAACCGATCCGCAGCCGCGGCTGTTTCTGCGGCGTGCCTTTGGTAGCGTACGATCGCGCCATTGGCGCCATGGCGGTTTTTTCCGATCAGGAGCGCACGTTTGACGAAGGCCACCTCGAATTGCTGCGCGTCCTGGCTAGCGAAGCCTCAATCGCCATGGAAAACGCTCGTCTCTTTCAAGAAGAGCGTACCAAAGCGCGACATCTCTCCTTGCTGAACACGATTTCCAGGAATGCCATTGCTACGCTGAACCCCGACGAGATGCTGGCGAAAATCACCGAGCAACTCGAAGCGGGCCTAACCTACGATCACATCGGCATCGCAACTCTTGATTACTCCACTCGCGAAATCGTAATTCAAGCGGAAGCAGGCCAGCGCCGTGGCGCGCTTGGCCAACGCATACCACTTGGCTCGGGCTTGCTCGGTCAGGTTGCGCGCACGGGAAATATGGCTACCTACATTGCTGCTTTTCCGTCGGAATCCACGTTGAAGCCGCTGCTTCCCGATTCCCTCGCAGCGATTGGTTTGCCCGTTTTTTACGCGGAGCAATTGCACGGCATGCTCTACGTCGAATCTTCGGAAGCGATAGAATTTTCAGAAGAAGAAGTTCTTCTGCTCGGCACGCTCGCAGACCTGATTTCCGGCGCGCTGCACAATGCGCTCACATTCCAAAAAGCGCAGGAACAGGCAATCACCGACGGCCTCACCGGCGTAAAAACGCACCGATTCTTCATGGAAGCTCTCTCGGCGGAATGGAAACGTTCCACTCGCGCGGGCCGAGCCTTCGCTCTTGTGCTCATGGACCTCGATCGCTTCAAATTCGTGAACGATTTTTACGGCCACCTCGAAGGTGACCTGGTTTTGCAACGCGTCGGTCAGATTCTGGAAACGAATTGCCGTCGCTCTGATGTCGTCGCACGCTACGGCGGCGATGAATTCGTGATTCTGATGCCGGAAACCTCCATGGAACAGGCGCGTCAGCTCTCCTCCAAACTTCGTGGCTGGGTTTCTGCAGACCCGCTTTTGCGCGAGAAAAACATTTCCGCCAGCTTCGGTATCGCTTGCTATCCGCTGCACGGCTCTTCGCCGCAGGAATTGATTCAGGTCGCGGACGCCTCGATGTATCTCTCCAAACATCAGGGCGGCAACGCTGTTTCTACAGCCGATCATTTTGATCCCAATGAAGCGAAAAAGTGGAAGCGCGATGTTTTGGAAGCGTATTTGGGTGTCACATTAAAGCGCCTCTTCGCTACGGGACCTGAAGCTTTCGAGGAAATCTATCAGCGATTGAAACAGTTCACAGAATCGCTGGCAGCAACGGAAACCGGGATTACAACGCCATCGTCTCCGCAAAATCACGCAGGACCACAAGCTTTACCCCAGGCGGTCCTGGACACAGTCACTTCGCTCGCTTTCGCGATTGACGCAAAAGATCATTACACGCAAGGCCATTCGCAAAAAGTTTCAGCCTATGCCGCACTGATCGCCGAAGCGCTGAACATGAATGATGTAGAAGTGGAAGAAATTCGCCTCGGCGCCGTGCTTCACGACATCGGTAAAGTCGGCATTCCAGAACAAATCCTCAACAAGTCTGGTCCGCTGAATCCCGACGAGTGGGAAATGATGAAGTCTCACGTCGTCTTTGGCGCGAAGATTCTGGAGCCGCTCACTCCACTCGCGCGTATCCGTGAAATGGTTTTGCACCATCACGAATTTTTTGATGGCTCGGGGTATCCGGATGCGCTTTCCGGCGAGCAGATTCCGCTGGGCGCGCGAATCGTGGCCGTGGCGGACGCGTACGACACCATTACCAGCGATCGCACCTACAAAAAAGGTCGCGGCGCTTCCGACGCGCTCGCCGAGCTCGAACGCTGTGTGAACGCTCAATTCGATGCGAGGATCGTTGAAGTCTTCGTTCGGGCGATGCGCCAGTTGCCCAATCCGATTATCGAAGTTGCGTCGCTTTCTACCGGCCGCAATTCCTGAACATTTCCGCGCAGTTTGATTCAGCGATAAGCTAGATTCGGGGGAAAGTTCCATGCAAACTGCGAAAGTCGTGTGGGCCGGCGGTCAGAAATTCCGCGCCATCAGTCCTTCTGGTCACACCATTCATCTTGATTCCGACCGCGCCACAAACGAAGGCCCTGGCCCGATGGAGATGCTTCTCATGGCACTCGGCGCCTGCACCGCCACAGATATCGTCATCATCCTCGAAAAAAAGCGCCAAAAGGTTGACTGGCTCGAAGTCATCTGCTCCGGCGAACGAGCTACGGCTCCTCCAACCGTGTGGAAAAAACTGGAAATCCTTTTTCGCATCGGCGGCAGCCTTCAGGAAGATGCTGTAAAACACGCCATCGCACTGAGTGCGGAAAAATACTGTTCTGTCGCGGCCACCCTGAAAAAGACCGCTACACTTTCCTGGAAGCATGAACTGATCCGCTCGTAAACCATCCCCCGCCGCGGCCGATACTCAACGTTGCAATAGTACGACTTTACTCTTGCGTGAATCTCCGCCACACGCTATACAAATACCACTTCATGGGGGCCCATCTCCGCTTTTTCTTTCTTGGGATGATTTTTTTCTGTACGGCCGCCCCGGCGGCGCTCGCGCAGAAACACGCCGATCCTTCTTTGCCCGCTGCAACAGTCCCGTTTTCCAAAATTCCGCGGGTCACTCGCGCTCCCAAAATCGAAGATTTTCTTGGGTCCCGCGCCCGAGAAGCAGAACTTGTGGTCACCGGCTTTCGCCAGAATGTTCCCGGTGACGGTGATCCCGCGACGGAATCCACCACCGCCTACCTCTCTTACGATCAGAAAAATCTTTACGTCGTCTTCGAATGCAAAGATACAAGCGGCGCCGTCCGCGCTCATCTGTCGAAACGCGAGGATCTCGATCAAGACGATGGCGTTGGCGTTTTCCTGGACACTTTTCACGACAAACACCGCGCTTATTACTATTTTTCTAATCCACTGGGAATTCAGCAAGACGCCATCTACACGGAGGGACAGGGCTTTGACTACAGCTTTGACACCGTATGGAACACCGAAGGCCGGCTAACCAAAGACGGTTACATCGTCTGGTTTTCTATTCCTTTCAAAAGCCTTCGGTTTTCTCATGAACCGGAACAAACCTGGGGCATCGCACTTTATCGCGTCATGCTGAAGAAAAGTGAGTATGACTACTGGCCGTACGTAACGCAGCGTGTTCAAGGTCTCGCGCAGCAGTTTGCGCCAGTGAACGGCCTCGAGCATGTCTCTCCCGGCCGCAACATCCAATTCATCCCGTACGGATTGCTTGCTTCAAATCATTTTCTAAACCAGCCCACGAACGGAGCGGCCCCGGGCTACAGCGACGTCTTCGAACACCGCGCGGGCCTCGACGCCAAGTTTGTGGCCAAAGATGCGCTCACATTCGACGTCACTTTGAATCCTGATTTCAGTCAAGTTGAATCCGATGACCCGCAAGTCACCGTCAATCAGCGCTTTGCCGTTTTCTTTCCTGAAAAGCGTCCTTTCTTTATCGAAAACGCCGGCTTCTTCATGACCCCCGTGAATCTTTTCTTTTCACGCCAAATTATGGATCCACAATTTGGCGCTCGCATGACCGGTAAAGTCGGTTCGTGGACCCTCGGCGCGCTTACGATTGACGATCGCGAGCCCGGCCAGGATCAAACCGCTCCGTTCAATACTCGCGCCGTCGACGGCGTTGTTCGCGTGGCAAGAGAATTCGGTAAGCAGTCTTACATCGGCGCGTTCGCTTCAACGCGCGATTTCGCTGACACGAGCAATCGCGTTGTGTCTCTCGACGCTCGCCTGAAGTTCGGTACAAATTGGGTCGGCGATTTTCAAGCAGCGCACAGCTGGACGCGCCAGGACGATCGCTTGCCGCAGCTCTGCCAAAACTTCGATATTCCAGCCGGTGGCGGAAGCTCAAGCCCCAACGCAACCTCCCAGCAAGGCAATGCGCTCTACGCGGATCTCTCCTATACTGGCCGCCATTTCGTGATGAGCAGCGCGTATTCCGATTACAGCCCGGGATTTTGCACGGAACTTGGCTTCGTTCCCCGTGTTGACATCCGTCAACAAACTTCCGCTGCGGGATATTACTGGCGTCCCGTAAAAAGCAAAATTGTTGATTACGGCCCGTCGGCAAGCGAATTAGTGGATTGGGACCACAACGGAGTTTTGCAAGACTGGCAAGCCGCTGTCGGCTTCGAAATCGATTGGACGCGCCAGACAACCTTCATCGTGAGCCGAGGCGAAGCCTACGAACTTTTCGCCAACATGCCCTTTCGCAAACACAGCACTGCGTTTCAGTTCAGTTCCGCGCCATACAAGTGGTTGAGCTTTACGGGACGCTACACCACGGGCACAGGCGAAAATTTCTTCCCTGCAAGCGGCCTTGCGCCGTTTCTCGGAAATGTGAATCGCGTAAACGCAGGCTTTACGATTCGTCCCTCCGCCCGTTTCCGTGTGGATGAAACAGCCATCTATTATCGCCTCGGCACACGCGCCGGTTCCACTCCCACGGGTTTTGATCCCGGCCATCCCGTCTTCAACAATTACCTGCTGCGCACAAAGGTGAACTATCAGTTCACGCGCGAACTCTCCCTCCGCATGATTATGGATTACGACGCAACACTCGCGAATACCCAGTTGCTGGACCTGCAGCGCAACCTCGGCAGCTTCGATGGGGGCCCCATTCCGCCATCGAAAAACTTTGTCCCTGACTTTCTTCTGACCTATTTAGTCCACCCCGGAACCGCCCTCTACGTGGGCTACAACAACAGTTTTAGCAACTTGCGGCTCGATGACACGACCGCGCCACCTCAAGTTCTGCTGCAGCGCTCGCCCACCAACACCACCGGCCGTCTATTTTTCGTTAAGCTGAGTTACTTGTTCCGCTACTAGGAACATCTGCTGAATCAGCCCGCATGTCTTGTACAGTGTGTGCGCCATCGCATAGAATTTCTTTTCTTCGTTTTTCGGTCTCCCACAGAAGGAGTGACATGTCTCACCGCATAGCGGCGAAAATCACCGGAGTGGCTGGCTTCCTTCCTCCGCGCGTAATGACCAACAACGATTTGGCAAAAATCGTCGAAACGAACGACGAATGGATTCGCACTCGCACCGGAATTCGCGAGCGTCACGTTGTAGACAAAGGTATGGCCACGTCCCACATGGCTACGGAAGCCGCCAAGTGCGTGTTGCAACAAACCAAAACTGACGCCGCAGACATTGACCTCATCGTTTTAGCAAGCGTCACGCCAGACATGTTCTTCCCCGCCACAGCATGCCTTGTTCAGGAACGCATAGGCGCGACAAAAGCCTGGGGCTTCGATCTATCCGCTGCATGTTCAGGTTTCGCCTATGCGCTCACGGTTGGCGCACAATTCGTCGGCGCGGGCACCCACAAAAAAGCACTGGTCATTGGCAGCGATACGATGACTTCGATTTTGAACTATGAAGATCGCGCCACGTGCGTTCTCTTCGGAGATGGCGCTGGAGCCGCACTCGTCGAACCGGCGGGACCGAACGAAGGCATCCTCGATTTCGAACATGATGTGGATGGCTCTGGTGGCCAGTATCTCTTCATGCCCGGCGGTGGCTCACTCAATCCTTCGAGCGTCGAAACCGTCGAAAAGAAAATGCACTACGTGCATCAGGAAGGTTCGCAGGTATTCAAATACGCCGTGCGCCGCATGGCCGACCTCGCCGTGCATTTGGTCGAGCGCAACGGTCTGAAGAGTGGAGACATCGCATTGGTCGTCCCGCACCAGGCAAACCTGCGCATCATCAAAGCAATGCAGGAGCGCCTCGGCGTCGAAGATTCCAAAGTCATGGTCAACATCGACAGCTACGGCAATACTACCGCCGCAACCATTCCTCTTGGTCTTCGCGATGCCGTCGCGCAGGGCCGTCTCAAGAAGGGTGACCTCGTCCTCATCCTTACGGTCGGCGCAGGCTACACCACCGGCGGCATCCTGCTCCGCTGGGCTTATTGATTAGCGAACCCCTCGGGGTAAAACCTGCATCTTTCGCGGAGTCCACAGAAGTAATAGCAACAACCCCGTTGCAAAAAATATCGCTGCCACTTTCCATTGAGAGCCGAGAAGCTTCAGTAATAAACCAAATAAAGTGATCGTTTCTGCAAAACAGAAAGACAGCAGGTTTCCCGTACGCCATTTCGCCATCGCCGGCTGATTCTCAGGATCGACTCGAAGCACAGTTTCGGCGCTAGCGATAAAACGTTCGCGAAGAAACAGTGCGACACCAATCTCAGAGACACAAACGAAACCAAGAGCAAACGGAAAGAATGCGGGAACAGTTCCCGCGCTTGGTCCGGTTTGAATGAACTTAATGACGACGATGAATAAAAACCATGTCACGACAAACATGGCGTGAAGGACGCGCACCTGTTGCAAAGTCTTCTGCACGTAGCGGCTCCTTAGTCAGACGACAAAGGGACAGCGGCATTCTCGCCAGCTATGAAGAAAATCGCAAGCGATTCACGAAGAGGTGATTCTAGTGGGTAGAACAGATAGTTAGCAGGAGCGAATCGAAGCGGCCAGCGCGAGATTGGCTTGCAAGCGGCGATCGATCTGCACGGCCGCATAGCGCGTGCAAAGAACGCGTTCACGCTCGGCCCATTCCGCGATGGAGGAAGAGAATCGCCCAGCGACTTTGCCGAGCGCTTGCACCGCATGATAGTAATACCGCACGAGCCCAAGACCGCGCAGACCCGGACGAAGATCCGGAGTAAGATCATGCAGCTCGGCGAAGACTTTGAAGTGCTGGCCCGCTAATTCTCCGCCGCTGATGTTGGCGGCCTCAAGTACGCGTTCGGAGACAGGCTGAGAAGCCACGCCCATAACCAGTGCGCGCCAGTAGTAAGCAGCAAATTGGCTTAGAGCCACAACCGAGATCGTAAGTAGCATGGCGGAAAACATACCCTCAGCCTCACAACGACTCTGGGGGGACGGAACGCGCGCGACAATGGGCCGAGGGTACTACCGCGCATAGTCCTTTTGGATGTAACCGACTAAGAACGAGGCCAATAGCAGCATAGGAGGTTTGACTATGAAGCACGCATCCCGGGTCTTGGTTTTACTTGCTGTAGCGACGATCAGCAGCTCAATCCTCGCTTCCGGTGAGCTTCACGAAAACGCTCCTTCGCGCGACCAAGCCGCCATTGAAGTCGTCTTAACGACTCAACAGAAAGCATGGAATGAGGGCAATGTCGATGCCTTCTTGGAGGGTTACTGGAACTCCGAGGAACTGACGTTCTCGGGTGATCGGGGCGTATCCAGAGGATTTACAGCCGTTCGCGAGCGCTATAAGAAAAGCTATCCAGACCGCCAAACAATGGGAAAACTGGACTTTTCTGGTCTGGAAATCCGGCTTTTGGGCCCTGATGCTGCCCTCGTCCTGGGCAAGTGGCATCTCGCGCGCGATAAGGGGGACATTGGCGGCGTTTTCTCTCTCGTTTTCCAACGTTTTCCCGAGGGTTGGCGGATTATCCATGATCACACCAGCGTTGTACAATCCACGAACACAGCGGTCCGGACCAATTAACGGCAACTGTCGCCACTCCCGAGCCTGCGTCTTTGTTATTGCTTGGAATCGGCGGTTTGTCGCTCCTCGGAATTAAGCTTCGTCGCAAAACGGCTTAGGTTTTGACCTCACTTCGATTTGAAAAAGGACGCCTCATACAGGCGTCCTTTTTGTTTTTGTATTCGCGAATCCACTCTGCAGCGCCCACGCGGGAGCATTACTCGGCCCAGGACGCCGGTCATGGATTCGGAAAGTTTTCGGAATCCGTGTGCCAGCCCGGATTGGTCCACTGTCCGTCGCGCTTCACAAATATTTCGGTGACTCGCCCGACCGTCTTCTCGCGTTTCCCGCCCACTTCCAGTTCCAGCACATAGTCGCTCCACGTAATTGCAACATCCCCAAAGTGCTGCACTTCGGTCTTCGGAAACTCAAGATTAATCAGTTTCCCCCCTGCTGCATGAAAACCAGCTGCGCCCTGCAGCACATCCGCCTGGTGCTTGAATCCCGCCTCTCCAGTGCTGAATACCACAGTATCCTCGGGAACAAGCTTCTTCAGCGCAGCTTGATCGTTTTCAATCCACTTGATCCATACGCTCCGGCGGACTTTCAGCAATTCCGTATCGTCATTTCCTCCGCCAAACGAAACGGTGTTTGCAAACAACAGAAGAACTGCCAGTGTCATAAGTTGTAATTTCCGCATCGCTTCTCCTGATCCCTATCTTGATTTCAAGCAATTATTTCTGCTCTCCTCGTTTTCTTTCTTCATACACAGCTACTACCAGCGCTCCGGCACACGCTGAGAAAACGGAATAATCCAATGGCGATACGATTCCAAATGAGATCGCCATCGCAACTCCAAACATCACAAGTAACAACGCACTGCCATATGCAGCCGCGCGTACCCAGATTCCCAGCACCAGCAGCAATCCAAAGATAAGTTCCGCAGCGGTCGCAGCCCACGCCAAAAACGGAATCGTCGAAGCCGGCATGAACGAATTCACTTCCGCCGTGTACTTCACAAAGTTCGCAAAGTTTCCGTACCCCACATTTTTCCCATATAACCCGAATCGCGAGGCAATTCCATTCAGAAATGCGACGCCAAGCATCGCCCTAAGAAAAACCACAGCGTACCGTTCAGCTCGCGATTGGTCTTCCAGAAGCTTCCCGACAATCGGTATCCCATTGCTACTCATCTAATTCTTCTCCTTGCTCTATTCCATATTCACCGGAGTGCTCAATTCCGCTTCGTGATCGCATATAAATACGGCGAGTAGCTTTGCCGGTTCCGTCTTGCTCGCGTTGGCGGAAACAAGATGCACGCCGTTTGGTGGCTCGTAGAAAGTTTCTCCCGTTTTGTACGTCGCTTCTTTGCCACCCATCACTTGCGTACGCAGTTCGCCCGAAATCACGTATCCAATTACCGGGCAGGGATGGCTGTGCGCGTTCGAAGCCGCTCCCGGCGCATAAGTCACTTCTACCAGCGTCGCTTTCAGATTCTTCCCGTCGAGTTGCGGTAACGGCTGCTCAATCGCTTTGCGGACTTTTCGCTCCGCCTCAACTGTTCCAGAACGCGGGAATCCAACCGCGTTCGCCGTTAGGAGCGCCGCTCCTAGCAACACCGACACAACTCCGACCACTGCGATGGACTCACAAGTTTCACGATGTTTCATATCTTCACCTTAGGCTAAAGTGGTTCACGCAGATAGAACCATTTAGGAACACTGAGCTGTACCACTTTTTGCATGTCAAAACGCTCTACTTCTTTTCAACTCGCCCTTCCGCCTCAATCCGGCTCAGTTCCAGCCTACCGCTGGCTCTATTCAGCGATTCGCCAGCAAATCCTGGACGGCGGCCTGCGCCCGGGCTCGCATCTCCCTTCCACGCGCGAACTGGCAAGACTCTATCGCCTCTCTCGCGGCACAATTGTCGCCGCTTTTGATCAGCTCAGGTCCGAAGGCTATCTTGAAGGAACCATCGGCTCGGGAACCCGCGTCAGCAAAACTCTCCCGGAGGACTGGCTGAATGTTCGGCACCGCGAAATCCCCAGGGAAAACAAAAATGTTCGGCGCCAATCGCATCTCTCGCGCTATGGTAAAAACGTCACACTCTTCGGCGGCTACGGCAACCGGCCCACGCGAGCTTTTCGCTCCAACGTCCCTGCTCTCGACGAATTTCCCATGGAGCTTTGGACCCAAATCTCTTCGCGCGTTCTTCGTCGCGCATCCACGCAACATTTGCTCGGTTGCGATTCGATGGGTTACAAACCGCTCCAACAGGCGATCGTTGAATATCTTGCAGCCTCTCGCGGCGTCAAATGTCAGCCCGATCAAATCGCCGTCGTTTCCGGGATTCAGGAAGCGCTCGACCTCACGGCGCGTCTCTTCCTCGATCGCGGCGATCGCGTCTGCATGGAAGCGCCCGGTTATGTTGGCGCCGCCCGAGTCTTCGAAGCCGCTGGCGCAAAACTCATTCACTTGGAACTAGACAGCGAAGGAATGAAACTGCCCCAGCGCAACACGCGGTTCGTGCGCCTAGTTTATGTAACTCCCGGCCACCAATTCCCTCTTGGCACCACCATGAGCTTGTCTCGCCGCCTGGAACTGCTCGACTGGGCGAATTTTTCCGGCGCGATGATTTTTGAGGACGACTACGACGGCGAGTTTCGCTATTCCGGCCATCCAATACCCGCGCTTCAGGGCCTCGACCGCTCTAGCTGCGTCTTGTACGCCGGCAGTTTTAGCAAGGTTTTGTTTCCTTCTCTTCGGCTTGCTTATCTTGTAGTCCCTGAAGCCCTCGTCGATCGTTTCACCGCTGCAAAATCAATCACCACACGCCACGCTCCGCTTCTCGATCAAGCCGTTCTCTGTGAATTTATCGAAAACGGGCACTTCGCCCGCCACATTCGACGCATGCGTGAACTCTACGCGGCAAGACTCGCCGCATTGCTGCAAAGCGCTCGCGAAGAATTGTCCGGTCTTCTCGAAGTCTCTCCCATCGAGGCCGGTTTGCAAACAGTGGGATGGTTACAAAACGGAATTCAGGAAAAAGCTGCTGCCAGAGCGGCAAAAGCATACAACGTGGACGTCACTCCGCTTGGCATCTACCGTAGTAAACCGCTCGCGCGCCCTGCCTTACAACTCGGCTTTGCAGGCGTCAACCCACGCGAAATCCGCCGTGGCGTCCGCGACCTGGCCCGGGCCCTTTCTTCGCTCACTTAAATGTCGGAGGTGCTTTACAAAACTTCGAGGATTTCTTCGTACCGCTTAAATGGCGGAATCAAATACGCGCCTGCCAATTCCGTCCGCGCCCACGCCAACATCTCGCGCGCCACCGCAAATCCGCGTTCCCGTGCTGCCGTCCCCGCCGCTTCCAGCGATTTCAGCAGCGGCTCCGGAATAATAATTCCCGGCACTTCATTGTTCAGCCGCAGTGCCTGCTTATAACTCGTCAGTGGCCAAATCCCCACAAGAATCGGAATCGCCGGGTTCCCGCCTAGTTTTTTCACAAAGGCGTGCCAGTGCTCCGGATCAAAAATCGGCTGTGTCATCGCAAAATGCGCACCCGCTTCAATCTTTGCCTGGAAGCGTTCAATCTCTGCATCCAGATCATCCGCAACCGGATTCACCGCCACGCCGATCGTAAAATTTGTCGCCCCGCCCAGAGTTTTCCCGGACCAGTCCGTCCCTTGATTCAAGCGGTTCAGCACTTTCACAAGGCCTACCGAATCCACTTCATAAACGCCGCTCGTTTCCGGATAATCGCCAACCGATGGAGGATCGCCCGTAATCGCCAGCACGTTTCGCACGCCGCCTACAGTCCACGCGCCGAGCAAACCCGCCTGCAATCCAATAATGTTTTCATCGCGGGTCGTAAGATGCGGAATCGTCTCGACTCCGCGAGCTTCTAGCGCTCCCGCAACCACAAGCGCATCCATTCCCACGCGCGCCATCGCGCCCGAATTAATATCAATCGCGTCCACTTTGCCGGACGCCATGATCTTGTCCACTTGTTCGTAAATGCGGTCGAGCGCGATTCCTTTCGGCGGATCAATCTCCACACTCACCGAAAATTTCCCGGCCTGAATACTCTTCCAAAGCTTGCTTTCCGGCTCGCGCTGCAAAATCGGGACCGGCCTGGCGCTCACTTCCACCGCGACTCCTGCCGCATGATGCTTCACCGGCTTCAGTGATTTCACCGCTTCTGCCATCGCGTGAATATGCGCCGGCGTCGTGCCGCAACACCCGCCCAAAATCCGCACGCCCGCGGCAGCTGCCTCCCGCGCAAACAGCGCAAAATATTCCGGCGAAGATTTGGGATACACAATCCTGTCGCCTTCGCGTTTCGGAAATCCCGCATTCGGCATTCCGCTCGCGCGCAAATCGTCCACTCCTGCCAGCTCCTGCAAAATTGGCAGTAGTGCCTGCGGCCCCAGCGTGCAGTTCGCCCCAATCACCTGCACGTTTTTATTCTTCAACTGCGCCGCAGCCTGCACTGGAGTCAAATCGCCATACGCACGTCCATCTTCCGCGTAAGTCAGTGACGCAATAATCGGCATCCCCGAAAAAGAGCGAATCGCGTCGATCGCAATCAAAATCTCTTCGATATACGTGAACGTCTCGAGAATAAACAGATCCACGCCGCGCTCTTCCAGCGCCTGCGCCTGCTCCAAAAAAATATCTTGTATCTGTTCCGGCTCCGGATGCCGCGCCTGCACGCCCAATCCCAATGGCCCAATCGACCCCGCGATCAACACTTCCCGCGCCGCCGCCTCACGAGCCTCCCGCGCTATCTTCACGCCGCGCGAATTCAGCCGCTGTACTTCATCGCCCAACCCAAGAGGTGCTAACTTAAATCTGTTCGCGCCGAACGTATTCGTCTCAATAATCTGCGCGCCCGCTTCTATGTATGCCTGATGCACACGAAAAACCGCCTCAGGCTCCAAGGTATTCAGCTCATCGAAGCATCTCTGCGGACCCACAGCTTCATACAGCAACGATCCCATCGCGCCATCTGCGATGAGAATCGAGTCCTTCAGCCGCTCATTGAAATCATGGATCTTCACAGAACTCTCTTTTCCAAATTTTTTCTAGTGGGAATCGCCTATCGCTTTTGTTCCATCAGCGAGGCCACGGTGCTCATCAAGTCGTACTTGGTCAAAATCTCAAATTTCGCTTCACCCATTTCCACAAATACCGCCGGATTTTCGTGGCTCAATATATGTGTCACGCGCTCGACCGGCGCGTTTTTCGGAATCTTTGGCAGCGGCTTGCTCATCACTTCTCGCACCACCAGCTTCCTCAAATCCTTCCCTTGTAGAGCCAGTGTCAAAATCTGATCTTCGTACATCGTCCCGATCGGCAAATTTTCTTCGAACACTGGAATCTGCGAAATATCCTGCTCCTGCATCGTTTTCAGCGCGTGAAACACGGTCTGATACGGCCGCGCAATCACCAGTTCACGCACTTTTCCAGAACTGTGCTTTGCATGAATAATTTCCGCCGCTGTAATCGGCACTGCGGATTCCACATACCCGCGCTCGCGCATCCATTCGTCGTTATAAACTTTGCTTAAATACCTCATACCCGTATCCGGCATAAACGCCACGACAAAATCTTCCGGTCCTAGCTCTTTTGCGATTTTCAAAGCAGCAGACAAACATCCACCACCGCTCCCGCCAGTAAAAATCCCTTCCATCTTCACCAGCCGCCGTGCCACAACAAAACATTCCTCGTCGTTCACCCGGATCACATCGTCCAAAATCTTCATATTCATCGTCGTCGGAAAGAAATCTTCGCCGATGCCTTCCACGACGTACGTCTTCGCTTTTGCCACCTGACCAGTCTTGTGTGAGTCGTAATACAGCGATCCCTCCGGGTCCACACCAATAATCTTTACGTTCGGATTTTTTTCCTTCAAATATTTCCCGACGCCGCTGATCGTTCCGCCCGTCCCCATGCCGCAAACGAAATGCGTAATCTTTCCTTCCGTGTCTTCCCAAATCTCCGGCCCAGTCGTTTCGTAGTGCGCTCGCGGATTCATCGGGTTGTCATACTGATTCGGGTAAAACGAATTCGGAATCTCTCGAGCCAATTTCTTCGCCACCGAATAATAACTGCGCGGGTCTTCCGGCTCGACCGCCGTCGGGCAAACAATCACTTCCGCTCCCAGCGCCTTCAGCAAATCCACTTTCTCTTTCGATTGCTTGTCCGTAATCGTAAAAACCATTTTGTAGCCGCGCACCGCCGCCACCAGCGCCAGCCCCATGCCCGTATTTCCGCTCGTCCCTTCAATAATCGTCCCGCCCGGTTTGAGCAATCCCTTTTTCTCGGCCTCATCAATCATGAAAACGCCGATGCGGTCCTTCACACTCCCGCCTGGATTCGTGTAATCCGCCTTCACGTACATCTGCGGCTTCAATCCCTGATTGATGCGGTTCAGCCGCACCAGCGGCGTCTTTCCAATCGCATCCAATATATTGTTGCAGCGCATGGACTCGTTTCTCGTCTCTTTATTGCTGTAGTCGGTTAGTTTGAATTTTCTTGTTTGTGACACATTAAAGCAAAATTCAAAGTGACCGACCGTCAAATCGCTCGGCGCTTCCGCACATAAAGCGCTCCTGTGCGATAATTTCCCTTCATTTTAGCATGTAGCGGCATAGCCGGTTAGCGAACCGCGGCGAAGGAGCCTCAAAAATGGCACGGGAAAATATTTCTAGCGGGGCGCAGTGGGAACCAATCGTCGGCTATTCGCGCGCCGTCAAAATCGGCAACATAATTAGCGTTTCCGGTACCACCGCCACCGGTCCCGACGGCCGCATCGTTGGAATCGGCGATCCGTACGCCCAAACGGTGCAAACCATCCGCAACATCGAAGCAGCCCTCACTCGCGCCGGCGCCTCTCTCAAAGATGTCGTTCGTACGCGCATCTACGTCCTAAACATCGCCGAATGGGAGAAAATCGGACGCGCCCACGGAGAATTCTTCGGCTCAATTCGCCCTGCAACCAGCATGGTCCAAATCACCCGGCTCATCTCGCCCGAAATGCTCGTCGAAATCGAAGCCGACGCCATCCTCGAACCACCCACTCAAGACTTGTCATCCTGAGCGCATCACGAAGATACGCGAAGGACCTCAACGTAAGCTTTCAGCATGGATTCACGGAAAAAAAGTAAGGGCACCCGAAGCAGGTGCCCTTAGAAGTTTTGTTAGAACTACTAAAACTACCACTTCGCTCTCACCCGATACTTCAACACACTCGTCCCATTCGCAGCCACTGGCACCTGAAACTGTGCCGCAAACGCCGCCGTCTTCGAGAACTTGTAGCTCGAATTGAGCATCTCCCAATCGCCGCCGATCGGTTCATTCACTTCCACCGTCACCGGCGTGTCCTTGTGATTCCGCAACGTAATTTCAAACTCCATCTCCCACGTGTGCGTATCAATCCGCTTGTAGTCCGTCTGCTTGCGCTCGCTCACCACGTCAAACGCATTGCCAATATGGATCGTCACCATCTCGTCTTTTGGCGTGTGATCGATGCGATCTTCGCCAACGAATAGCACACTGCCCTTCGAATCCTTCTGGTAGACGCGCACGTTCCCCGCTGGCATCGGCATTCCCAGTCCAGCCTTCTGCTCGTTCTTGAATTTGTAGAACACCATCACGTTGTCTTTAAGCGGCGAGCCAGGATTTTGCTGGTTGTGGTAATAAAAATTCTGACCATTCACCATGAAAATCTTCTGCACTGGCACATCGCTGCCTTGCAGCAAACTGATCTGTTTTGTCTCTTTATCTTCTACGGAAGTTTTGCGCCCCAGCGAATAGAGGTGATATTCGCTGAAGTTTTCCTGCGCAAACTGCTCCGCTCGGGCAGCCTTTGCTACTGCCATGTCTGCGGCCATCATCCGTGAAGCGGGCGCATTCTGAATGCGATTCAAATCGCCCGCCACAAGCTGTAGCCGCGCATTGTGAAACGCTGTCCCGCTGTTATTCGTCAGCGTCACCCATCCGTCCAAATCAGCCGCTTTGTCGTCACGGCCAATCGTCAGTACGTAATCCGAATTCCACGAAAGATTTGAAGCCAGATAAGACGTCTCGACCTGCTGCTTCCTGCCACCCTCGTTTTCCAGTGACATCAGCAGCGTCGGCCGGTCATACAAATTCGCCGGCACTTCCGGGAATCGCAAGCTCTCCGCATACATTCCAGTCACGATGTCGTTTCCAATCTTCCACACCGGACCGTTGTTATCCGCAAGCAGAGTCGCCTTGATCTCTTCTCGCTTCGTCGTTCCGTTCTCCTGATACGACCTCACCAGCGTCACTTCTTTTCCCACATACTTGTGCAGCAGCTTCGCCGGCTCCAGCAGATCGTATTCATAGTTCTGCTCCACTACTCCCAACTTTTCCGGTTCATTCAACGAACGAAAATGCACCGTCGCCGGATTCACCGTCGCCGCAATGTCCATAAATTTCAATCGAAACAATCCATTCGGCAGCAAAAGGTTTCGCACGTCACGAACAAGCGCGATATTCGAGTTGTATACGGTCACCGCAAGATCCGTCTGGTCATTCAAACTCGTCGCCTGGTCTTGTCCGGCCGCGCGCGCACCGTCTTTTTCTTGAGCAGCCAGTACATGCCCGGCTCGGCAAATTGGAAACGCTACCGCAGTCGCAGCCAAAACCAGCGCTCCGGAAATCATGCCTGCACGTCGGCGCTTGGGAATTCGATTCAGGGCGATCTTCATGAAATGCTCCTCGACAGAAATTTACTCTCTGCGCTTAGAACGGGTGACCCGGAAAATCTTGCATGGCCTTTTTCCTGCTCTTGCAGGTTCCGCTTTCTCAATCCCACGCGAAGCTGAGGATTGAAGCAATCCTCCTTCGCGTATTCACACTACGGCTTCGACATCAGATTCCAGCTAGCTCCGCCATCGGATGTGGAATAGCTCACTTGTCCGCTGGCGTCGGAGATAATCGCATGCAGCGCATCCAACGCGGTGATCGACGTAAACACCGCGATATTCGGAATATTCACCGGCGTCCAGTGCTTTCCCCCATCCTTCGTTCGCAACGCAATCCCATTCTCCGCAAGTAGCCAGCAAATCTTTGTACCCGTTGCCGATCCGGCGATCGCCTTAACGCCCGCGCCGATCTCTTGCTTTCGCGTCGTTTTCCATTGATCCTCCGACCGGAACACTTCGCCGTCCTTCGCAACAATCCATAAGATTTTCGGGTTCGGCGTCCGAATCAATTGAACTTCGCTGCCATTGGCATCGCGCAGCAAAGCCCCTGCCATCCTGCCTACAACCTGTACAGACTCCAGCTGTTGTTGGGCCTGGCCCGCGTCGCCGGCTTTCTTCTCCTTGGCGGCAATTCCAAATTCAGCCGCCGCAGCTCCGGCCGCTTCTTGCCCTTTCTGCTTCGTTTTGGCGTCACTCTCCGGCTTCGCAGCTGCCTCCCTTGAAACCCTCACTCCATCAGCCTTGTTCTCCTCCAGCGCTGGAGCGGCTCCCGTCACTTCGACGGTCTCCGTCACACTGCCTATCTTTTCGTCCTTCCGCGCATCCGCATCGCCGGTGCCATTCCCAGCACCAGCGCCAGTTCCGGTACCGGCTGGAGGGGTGGGAACCGGTGCCGCTGCCGCAATCTTCGAATTCTTTTCCGCGCGCTTCGGTGCATTTGCCGGCGCAGGAGCCGCACGCGGCAGCGTTTGAACCTGATTCTTATATAGGTAGAGATCAGCGGATTGATTTGCGTTGTTCTGAATCTGGCTTTGAATTTGATTCTGCTGCAACGCAGGCCCATGCGGAAACGCGTTGGCGGAATTAGTTCGCATTCTTCCTGCGGTTTTTGCTCCCGAATACGCTTCAGCGTCATCCAGATTTTGGTTCATTCGTTCGTTTTCAGCCGACAATGTTTTCTCCGGAGCCTTTGAAGCTGGCGCCGCGATCTGGTCGGCGGACTTTTGAACGGCCAGCGCCTGATCTTTTTGCTCTCGATTTTCCGCAATCTCTACAGTAGCCGGCTGCGCTGTTTTATGTGCTCTCCAACTATTGCTCATCGCTACCCAAACCAAAAGCCCCGCCGCAATCGCACCCGCTGGCGCGACCCAGCGCATGTACCGCTTTGGTTTCGGCATCTCCTTCACAGCCGAACTCTTCGTCGCAGGCGCAGCCATCTCTGCGGGGCTTGAAAACACCGAAGCAGCATGCACAGCAGAAAGTGCGGCTCGCGCACTCTTCGCAAACACTTTTTCAGAATCTTCCGCACCCGCTGGAATCGCTTCCGTGATTTCTAGATTCGCCAGAATCTCCTGGCAGCTTGGGCACGCCGCAATGTGCGATTTCTGCGCGACCATTTCTTCCGGCGAAAGCATCCGCTCGTGGTACGCGGCGAGCGTCTCTGAATCCGGACACTCCAATCCCTCGGCGGCATTTCCCCGCAATTGGCGCGAAAGCGCCTTTTCAAAATTCCGTTCGCGGTCGTCAAGCGCCATAACTTGCTCTCCCGTTAGAACGGCCTTCAGCCGAATTCTTGCATTTCCAATTCATGCGTCCTGCTTGCCTTTCTGTAGCGGCTCGGCCTCGCTCTGCTTCAATAATTTCCCAAGATCGATCGGCACCTCTTCCGCTGCATATTGAAAACACAATTCAATTTGCTCTGCGCTGAGCGCGGGTCCTGGTGCGGGCTTTCCTAAAATCTCTTCCACGTTTTCTCTCATCTCGCGGCGGATTCGCTCCAGATTCCGCGAAACGCTCGATTCGTGCTCGCCCAGTTTTTTTCCGATTTCCGCCAGGGTTTTTTCTTCGACGTAATAGAGCCTGAGCCTTTGCCTGTCCCGCGTTTCAATCCGATTCAACGCTGAAGCAAGCGCAACTTGAAATAGCTGCACGTATCGGCTGCGGTGTGGATCGGCAAGTGGTGTTACAACACTCTGAGCCGGCTCATGAACCTTTCCATCGCCATCTGGTTCATCCAATGACTCAAATCTCTTCGCCGCGCGCACCGCGTCAATTCGCCGTTGCGCCAGTACCGCCCTCAGCCATGTTTTCAGCGAACTTCGTCCATGAAAATAGCGAAACAGCGAACGCTCGCCCGTTTTCCCAGCTGCCAGTCCATAAAGTTCGGCAAATAGCGAATCGGCAAGTTCGCACGCTTCCGCAGAAGTGGCTCCGGTTCTCAAAATGGCAGCCGCCGCACTTCGCAAATATGGTCTGTAGATTTGCACGAACGATTCCCACGCGGACTCTTGCCCCATCGCGCACGCATGAGCCAATGCAAGATCTTCCAGGTGCAGCGTGCAGAGAAACTCCTCCCGTTGCGTCACGGTCAGGCTTGCGCCGCTCATCCGTTTCCGTACCGCCCGGTCAAGAACTGCGGAGAACTGCGTAAGATTCAGACCCCAGCGCGCGGCTTGGGCCTGCTCGTGAAGCTGCCTAAGCAAATCTTCGCAACCGCGAAGAGGCAACTCCCCGTCGACTAGCTCACCGCTAATTCCGCGATCTTTCGCTTTTTCATCCATCTAGGGCCAGGCACCAATTTCCCACAACCCTGCATCCTAGAGCATAAGCCCGGCCAGGAAATTTGGTGCGCGAAACTCAGTCCACGTGCTGCGGGATGAAGTATCCTTTTAATTGACCGTTCGCGTGGCAGGAGTGACAATGAATGTCCCCAGTCCGCAACTCAGCGCATCTCCACGTGTTTAATGGAAAGGGGTATTCCGCGCTGCGCTCGCAATAGCATTGGCAACTTCGCGACGCTAGTACGAAAGTCCTATTCGAGCAGCCTCAAACTCATCAGTACGCTGGTGCCGTGAATGCGATTCACGCATTTCACACGAACTTGGGAACCCCGGTTGTCACCGGTTGCACCCCACTTTCGAGGGACTTTCAACTGATTTGAGGCGGCAAGCGGATGACAACGATGATTGCAGATCCACCAACGAAGCAGACGCGACTGGGCGTCGGTTTCGATGCAAACCGAAAGGCCCCGCAAAACCGCGAGGCATGGAAACAGGCGATTGGCACGAAGCCGATCAGCGCACGCTTGGCGATGCTCCCCGAGCCCAAGCGCAATTGGAGCCGTCTTGGCGTCAGCGCTGGCATTCAGATCGCCGGCGTGATTTTCCTTATCATGATTCCTTTGTTCTACCCGGAAAAAATCAAAACGGTATTGCACTTTACTCCTATCGAATTGGCTCAGCCACGTACCGAAATTCCTGTTGCCAAACCGCCTGCGCCTCCGAAAATTAGAAAAACAGTTACTCCTCCTCCTGCTCCAGTTGTGGAGCCCGTGAAATTGAATCCGCAGCAGGTTCACGTCTTCTTGCAACCCAAGGCTGTGCAGCCAAAAGCGCAGCCTGTTGAAGTCAAAGCGCCCGTAATGACGCAGGTCTTTGACGCTCCAAAGGTGGAGACAAAAACGAACGAACCCAAGCGGCCAAAAGAAGACATAAAGGTTGGAAATCTGAACACCGGCAATGCAACCCCTGCCACCGTCAAAGCTCCTGTTGAACAAGTGCAGACCGGTGGCTTTGGTGATCCTTCTGGCTTAAAAGGCAAAGGCGATCCCAACAAAGGAAATATCGTGGTTCGCCAGGGCTTGCCCACTTTGCCCGGTGGACCTGGTTACGGAAACGGTACCGGCGGTGACAAGGGTATTCGTGGTACGGTCGCCAGCACGGGTTTTGGAAACGGCACCGCCGTTCCACCATCGGGTGGCGGCAAGAAGGGCAACATTCAATCAACAGGTTTCGGCGACGCCACTGTCGCAGCAGAGGCGCCAAAGAAAAAGGCTGCGAACGATGGACCCGCGGATACTCCGGTCACGATCTTGGACAAGCCGAAACCGGAATACACCGCGGAAGGACGCAGTTTAAAGTTGGAAGGTGACGTCGTTCTCGACGTGGTCTTCCTCGCAAGCGGAAAGATCGTCATCAATAGGGTCATCAGCGGTTTGGGGCATGGTTTGGACGAAAACGCCAGCCGCGCCGCTTCACAAATTCATTTCAAGCCGGCCCTACGCGAAGGCCAGCCGGTGGATTATCCGGCGCGCGTGCGGATTGAATTCCGCTTGGCATACTGAGGGAGAGCGAAGATGCGCAAGTTAGCTTTTGCAGGATTTGCATTTTTATTGAGCGGACTGGCGGCGTTCGGCGCTCCCGCAACACCAAAGCCCGCAGACCAGGCTCCTCGTACGATGGACGAAGCGATCGACCGCGTCGTCCAGAACGAGAATCGTCTCTACGGCAGCATCAAGAATTACTCTCCGCTCGTGGAGACGTACATTCAGAATTTGAAGCCGGACAAGGATTTGGGTTACGTACCGGGCGGCGACAAGTATTTCCTTGGCCGCGCTGATTTTTCAAAGGGCGTCAGCCTCGTCTCTCTCTCCGAAACCGACGGCAAGGGCAAGAAAATTTTCAGCTCGATCGGAAATTTCTTTTCGTTCGCGATGCAATATCTGCCGGATGGTTTCCTGCAGATGATTTTCATCGACACCAACGGCTTCGATAAGCAGCACTACAAGTTCGACTACGTTCATCGCGAATTTCTCGGTGAAGTGCGCTGCCTCGTTTTTGACGTAACCCCCCTGGCAAAATCCGGCAAGGGCCGCTTCGCCGGCCGCATCTGGGTCGAAGATCAGGATTTCAACATCGTTCGCTTCAACGGCTCTTACAGCGGCGGCGGACACTCCAGCTGGTATTTCAATTTCGATAGCTGGCGCACCAACGTGCAGCCGGGAGTGTGGCTGCCGACGTTCATCTACAGCGAAGAAAAAGATCTGCACTACGCGCTGAGCAAAAAGCTCGACTTCAAGGCGCAGACGCGCCTCTGGGGCTACAATCTCGGCCACGCTTCGCAGGAACAGGAACTGAGCAAAATTCTCGTCGAAGGCTCCGCGAAAGACGAAACAGCCACTGCAAACGACCTGAGTCCGATTCAGGCGCAGCGTTCCTGGGATCGCCAGGCAGAAGATAACGTTATCGATCGCCTGCAGCGCATCGGCCTCATCGCGCCGAAGGGCGAAGTCGACAAAGTTCTCGAAACCGTAATCAACAACCTCGAAGTCACGAACAACATTGACGTCGAGCCCGACGTTCGCGCGCGTGTGATGACCACAACGACGCTCGAATCGTACACCGTCGGCCACACGGTCGTGCTGAGCCGCGGATTGATTGACGTGCTGCCGGATGAAGCGAGTCTTGCAGCCGTTCTCGCTCACGAATTGAGCCACGTTGTGCTCGGCCACAGACTCGATTCGCAATACGCGTTCTTCAACGAACTGCTCGTCGAAGATAAGGATACTTTCCGCCACTTTGGATTCCAGCGGACGCCTGACGAAGAAAAGCAGGCGAACGACAAAGCGGTCCAATTGCTGAACAATTCTCCTTACAAAGCGCAGCTTGGCAACGCAGGTTTGTTCCTGCAGGCGTTGCAGAGCCGCCAGAAAGAAGTTCCGAACCTGATCAGCGCGCACCTCGGAAATCGCGTGCCGAACATGCCGGATTTGCAAGCGACTTCGCCGGTGGATCCGAAGCAGAATCCGCAGAAGATTGCGGCGCTTCCGATTGGCGGACGCGTAAAGATGGATCCCTGGAACGACAAGCTCGAACTCATCAAGAGCAAACCAGTGGGCTCCGTTGCCGAGCGCGAGAAGATGCCGTTTGAAGTGACTCCGTTCATGCCCTACCTGACGCGCTACGGCGCGGAAGGCGTGACGAAACCGATCGCGGCGAGTGCTGCTTCCGATGCAAAGCCGGGCAACGAAACAACAAAGCCCAACTGACAATTCCGAACCTTTTTCAAGTTTTCAAACGGCCCGGAATTTTTTCCGGGCCGTTTTTATTTTTAATTGGTAATTTTTCCGCTAAAAAATTCTCCGGATCAGCTTTGTGGCGCTTGCTGCGGAATGGAGAGGGCACGGCTTAAAAATCCGGAAATATACGACGTGGCGAGAAAGAGCAAAGCGACTCCGAAGCCCGCATCCAAAAAAATCTGGCAAAGAGTCGCGACAATCGCTCCTACGCCCAGGACCCATCCGCGCATCAATGAAGCGCCGAGCCGGGCATTCACAAAATCCGCGATAGCAGAAGGCCAGACAAAGATCCAATAAACGTTGAAGAGCGGAATGAAATGAAAGCCGACTGCTTTTGCCGGAGAAATCGGATGAACATAACGAGGAACTTCGGCAAGAATTTTGTGATAGCGGTAGATGCAAACGAACCAATAAACGCGCGAAATAAATGCCGGCAGAAAAATTTCAAGCGGCGGAACTTCAAACTGGAAATTCTTGATGAGCTCCGGATGGCGGGTAACGGCGATTATTTCGCCGATGAATGTGACAACAGCGAGGAGATAGCCAATCCAGAGTTTCGGCATCCGCACAGGAGGGCCTAACTGTACGGGAGCGGGTGTCGGTGCGTTAAAGTCACCGGGAGAGCTGCCCGCAGAGCCGAAGGGATCGCCGGAGGATTCGCTCAAGATTGATTCTCAGTTCGCAAGGAGCGCTGTCCAGAGTAGCGGCGCATTCCCTTGCCGTCAATTTTTGATTGGCTCTTTTTCATTTTTCAATCTCATTTGACTTCACGGACCACTCCATATTTTTTGCGGAGGATGGAGTCCATCATTTTGTCGCTTAGAAAACGTTTGCCGAATTTTACGGTGCGTGCGAGCGGCGTGACGCCGTAACGCGGATTCGGCGAGGGCGTTTCGATGGCGTGCAGCATTACGCGAGCACAATCTTCCGGCGTGGTTTTGGAATCGCCGCGGCCTTTGTTGGCGCCGCCCCACGCTCCCGAATAGATTTTTGCGTACGGACTGGATTTCGAGGCGTCCACGTAGGGCTTGGCGAGCGCGTTGGCGGTTTGCTGAAAATTGGTGACGATATAGCCGGGTTCGATGAGGATGACTTCGATTCCGAAGGGATAAACCTCGAGGCGCAAGGAATTGCTCAGCCCTTCGAGGGCGTGTTTGCTGCTGCTGTAGGCGCCGTAGGTTGGAGGCGAAACGAGGCCGGCGACGCTACTGATCATGAGGATGCGGCCGCTGCGGCGTTCGCGCATGTGCGGCAGAACGGCTTGCGTAACGCGCAAGACGCCGAAGACGTTGGTTTCAAACTGGCTGCGCATGTCTTCCATTTTCATTTCTTCGACGACAGCCATGTAACCGAGACCGGCGTTGTTGATGAGGACGTCGATTGCGCCTGCTTCGGAGAGAACGTGCTGGACGGCAGTGCGAACGGAATCGTCGGAAGTCACATCAAGTTCGAGCGATCGCAGAGGAAGATTCTTTGTATTGGCGAGTTCGTCGAGTTGGGCGCGCTTTTCTTTGGAGCGGCCTGCAGCGTAAACGCGGTAGCCGCGCTCGGCGAGAAGAATGGCGGCGGCTTTACCGAGACCGTCGGTGGCACCGGTGATGAGGACAACTTTTTGAGGGCTACGGCTGGATTCAGTCATGAAGTAAGGCTCCGATCGCCGAGGGAAACGAGCCTCGCTAGTATAGCGGGAGGGCAAGACGGCGCGGGTGATACGGCGTAACGGGCGGAAATGAAGTTGTAGTACGAGGCAGGCCCCTGGCCCCGGTTTTGCGTAAGTGCGGAGTATAAAGGAGTTAAAGTCGTTTGTTTTGATGCGGTTCTGCAAGTGCGGAATCTAAAGGGGTTAGGGAAGAATTTGGAAAGGCCGAGAAGGTGGTTGTTCGCCGCGAGGCAAGTGGAAGGCGTCGAACGAAGCACGGAAAATGGTAGCACAAGCGTGTTACCTAAGTCAATAGATATTTACTAGGTAATTCGAATGATTTGTGGAAATCAGTTCGAACGGAAAGAAACGTCAAAACCCGCACCCTTAACCCCGAAGGGTGCGGCACCCGGCCAATCCACATTTTGAGAATTGTGCGTCAAGTATGTTACTGCCAACCGAAAAGGGGCACGATATATCGTGCCCCTACGCAAACATTCGGGAGAGAACGCCGGCAAGATGCCAGCGGTACGAAGAGGATCGAACACTTGTCATTGCAATTTGGGGAGCGCTTGGTTTAATGAAGAATTGGAGACAAGGCCCGGGTGGAGAGATGGAGATTGATGCCTTTTATGAAGAGAATGATGCGAGCCGTTTGTCGCGTACGTTGCGTCTTCTTGCGAAACACGACATCTCTCGCTGGGCGCTGACCGGTGGCACTGCAATCGAACTGCATCTGCACCAGATGGGCGCACCACCTAGCGTGCGGCAGTTGCACGACTTGGACTTTATCGCCGCAAGCTTCGATTGTCTGCCCACAAGCCTCGGTGACGTACTGTTGTCACGACATGTTCATCCGCATGATCCGCCGGCAAAAACCATGTTGCAGGCCGTAGACCCAGGCACATCGGTGAGGGTCGACGTTTTCCGTGCGTACGGGTCCGAGCTGGAACGTACGCACAGCATCAAACTGGCTGGATCCCTGTTCCAAATTGTGGCCTTCGAAGACCTTGTCGCAAGACACGCGCGTCTGTGCTGCGATCTGCTCCGCGAGCAAACTCTGGCACCGAAATTCGCGCGTGACTTTCTTCGTCTGCTGGACTCCGCGAAGCCCGAGCATATTGAGAACGTCTGGCAAGAGCACCGTAAGTTAGAGGACCCCATGAGCTTCGCTGAGACAGCGGCTTTGCTGCGTACGGCGATCGCGGCGCGCACCGAACTTCTCATTCCAGCGGTGTATTCGACAGATGTTGACGAGGTCTGTCCCAGGTGTAAGAGCACTGCAGCCTTTCGGTTGGCGGATGCGCGCCAAGTATTGGCTTTACTCGGCTACTGCTGAAAATTAGAACCGGCGTCCCGGGTGTCCGAAGAGGCGTTGCTGACAACTGGCACTTGACACCACTCCAGCGTGTTGGCATAATTAGCCCCACTTTACAGTGGTGGCATAATAATGGACATCCAATCGCTGAACTCACTTGGCTTAAACACTTATGAATCTGCGGCTTACGTTGCGCTCCTAAGCCGGACGGAGCTGGCTTCTAGGGAGATTGCGAGTCGGGCGAATATACCGCGGCAGCGGATTTATGATGTGCTGGCTTCGCTGGTGGCGAAGGGACTGTGCGTTGCTCGCAATTCCACTCCGAAGACTTATTCTGCGGTCGATCCTAAAGTTGCGCTGGGGTTGCTGGCTCAGGACCGGGCTGCTGCGCTGGAGCGGCAGCGGGATGAGGCGCGGACGCTGGCTGCGCGGCTCGCTGAGGAGCTGGCGCCGGTGTTTGCTTCCGGGCGGGGGCAGAACGATCCACTCGCTTATGTGGAAGTGCTGGCCGGAGCGACGCGGATTTCTCATCGGGCTTTGGCTTTGGCCGGAGCGGCGAAAAAGAGCGTCAACTCCTGCATCAAGCCGCCGATGATTCTTTCCAAAGAGCAAAACTGGACTTTTCTGAAAGCGCCGCTGGGGCGCGGACTGAAATACCGCGCGCTGTGCGACACAGAAACCATGGCAAACGCCGAACTGCGCAGCTGGCTGATGCAGTTCCGCAAGTGGGGGCTGGAGCTTCGGGTCGTGCCCGAGCTGCCCCTGAAGATGCAGGCGTTCGACGAAGAAGTGGCGCTGGTCTCAATGCAAGATCCGGCGGGCGGGCAACCGAGCTTTACCGCGGTGGCGATACACAATCGCGGACTTGTGGCGATGCTGAATATTGCGTTTGAACATTTGTGGAGCACGGGCAAGGCTCCTGACGCGGCGGAATCGGCAAAAGAGAAACGCGGCAAGCACGAAGATGAATTCGCGACTGAGCTGAGAGATGCAAAACGATCTTGAAATCCATCGCGGATACGAACCGGGGCTGATTGGCCGAGTGGGCGAGCTGCACGGGCGCTACTACGCGCAGGCGTGGGGATCGGGCGCGCCGTTTGAGCTGATGATGACGCGCGAATTTTGCGACTTCATCGAACACTATGACCCGGAAAAGGACTTGGTACTTTCGGCGCATATCGGCGGAGTGATGGTGGGTTCGATTTCGATGCTTGGGCGAACCGCAGGAGCCGACGGCGTGCAGCTTCGCTTCTTTCTGGTGGACCCCGCTTATCAAGGGCATGGCGCGGGGAAAGCGCTGTTTTCTGCGGCGCTCGAATGGTGCCGGGAACGAGGATTTCACAAAATTTTCCTGTGGACGGTGGATCATCTGCCGCAATCGCGTGGGCTTTATGAAAAGGCGGGCTTTCGCGTGACGGAACGCTGCCCGGACGATCGCTACACGGTGCTACGCGACAATCTGAAGATGGAGTTGAGCATGTTGTAGAATGCGGCGCTGTGGCCGGCGGAGTCAGTTGAGATTATACGAAAGGGGGCATGAGGGGACGGATGATCGGTTGCGTTTCGATGCAGACAGAAAGAAAATAGCCGAACGGTTGGGTTTCTTGTTCGCACAGGTCAAATACTGTTTTTACAAAACCGGCGGAAGCGCACCACGGCGTTCCGGTCCAACTCTGCCCGGAGTGACCCTTTGTTTGGCTGCCGTGATTGGAACGCTTCTGGCAGCGAGCAGCCTTGTGCGCGGCCAGACGGCCCCGAGCCAGAGCGGAACAATTGTGGTCAGCGTGAGGACTGCTACAGGCGAGACGATCGACTCCTTGCCGACGATCAACGTTTACACGCGGACGCGGCAATTGTTTGTGACGGCAACTGCAGGGGCCGCAAGCTTGAAAATTGATGCCGTCCCGGTGGGAATGTACACGGTGGAAGCGTCGGCCCCCGGCTATATTACTCAGGCAGAGAACGTCGAGGTGGCACTGCGGAACGCCGAAGTGTTGCTGACTTTTGCGCTGAGGCCGCTGGGGGATCCCACTTCGAAGCCTGTTGCGAACAAACCGCCATTGCTAACCCCAAAAGCGCAGGGGGAGCTTTCGAAGGGGCTCAAGGATCTGCGTGCGAATCACGCGGCGGAAGCGCAGAAACATTTACTAAACGCGCAAAAATTGGCCCCAAACAATCCCGATGTAAATTATTTGTTGGGCGTAATTGCATCGCAATCGAACGACGTGGCGCGTGCGGCGGAATATTGGGAAAAAGCGGTGAGTGCGTTTCCAACTCACGTTTTTTCGTTATTGGCGCTGGGGGAAGTGAGACTGTCGCAGGGGAATTTGCCGAAAGCGAAAACCTACATCGAGCAGGCGGTGGCAGCGGACGCTACGTCATGGCGCGCTCATGAAGCACTAGCGCGTGTCATGTTGCAAGGCGAGCAATTTGCCGATGCGCAGAAGGAAGGGGAAAAGGCACTTGCGTTGGGAAAACTCCAAGCAAATGGGGCACGATTGGTACTGGCAAAAGCGCTGATTGGCATGGGCAACAAAGACGAAGAAGCCAAGAAAGTCTTGAAAGCGTTTTTGGAAGGAAAACCATCCGCGCCAGAAGCGGCTACCGCGGAAAGAATATTGGATGCGCTTGCTGAGCTTGATAAGGAAAGCATTTTAGTTCCCACGGTGCTTTCGGGCCCAGCCACCGCAATGCCGAGGGTAGAAGCAGCGGGATCGGCTCCTCTTCCCTTGCCGCCGCCCCTGAAATGGACTCCGCCCGACGTGGATGCAAGCGTGCCACCCGTTGAAAGCAGCGCGGTGTGCCGAATGGAAGAGTTTCTGCCGAAAGTGCAGAAGAATGTGGTGAAGTTCACACATACTCTGGACAGCTTTACGGCAACTGAGAAACTTGAAAACCAGGTCGTAAATAATGAAGGAGTTCCGCAAAGGCAAGAGAAGCTAACTTTCAACTATCTGGTCTTGATGGAGGAGATCAGGCCCGGCGTGTTGAATGTGGATGAGTATCGAAACCGCACGATGGCCCTGGATGTTTTCCCTGATGGAATCGCGACGAAGGGATTGCCTTCCATCATTCTGATCTTTCATCCGGCGCAAACGGATGATTATGAAATGGTGTGCGAGGGACTCGGATCATGGCGCGGCATTCCGGCTTGGCAAGTGCACTTTCAGCAGAGGGCAGACCGCCCAGGCCGTTCGCTAACTTATCGGGTCAATGGAATTGTCCATCCGGTCGCGCTGAAAGGCCGCGCGTGGATTTCGCGCGATTCGCTGCAGGTGGTCCGGATCGAGACAGATCTGATGCAGGCGATTCCGGAAATTCGATTGTTCGGAGAGCATCAGGAAATTGACTATGGGCCCGTGCCCTTCGCGAAGGAACATACAGAATTCTGGCTGCCGGCAACGACTGATTTCTACACAGATTTCCGCGGAAAGAAGATTCATCGGCGGCTGAGTTATTCGGACTATGTACTGTTCACGGTTGAAGAGCGCCAGCAGATAGGTGAGCCATCGGTTACAAAGGAAAAACAACAGGCAAGGCCAAATTGACGACTTTACGCGGAGAAGAGTTCGCGGGCCAAAAAGTAACGCACGCTTCGTTGGCGAAGCGTGCGTAAGACGCAAAAGGAAAGATCAGAGATTCCAGAAGGTGGCGTCGGGTTTGTCGAAGGCGAGGCCGACGTCCCACGCTTCGTGGTCGCGCCAGACGACTTGAGCTTCAGCGGCTCGTCCGGTTTTGGGATGGATGAGTTTGACGCGCTGGTGCATGGGAAGAGGCGCTCCCACGATGGCCATACAGCCGGAGTGGCTGACGTCTACGGTGACGCCATTGGCTTGCTGGCGTTGGGCGTTTTCTTCCCACTCCACCTGAAAACGAACTTGAGAAATGATGCGCTTGTGCGTGCGCATCTTCATCCAGCGTTCTTCCACGTCTTTTTTGATTGGCCCGGCTAAAGTGTTTATTGCCATGGACTACCTCACTATGCGCTTAGAGGTGTACCGGGGAGGGGCAAGTCTTACAGTAAGCCCGCACTGGGGAATGGGTCAATAGTACTTGGACAAAAAGATACGCCCGCGAACGGGCATATCAATTGGGGCGGCGGAAGAGCTGGACGGCCCCGATTACGCATAAAACGATCATGAGAGATGCGCCTCCGAGCGCGCCCCACAGGCCTAGACCGTGAAGACCTTCCCGCTGCGTGTGACCGTAAAAGTGGTGGACACCATGCACAAGGTGCAGTGCCGCGATGAGGATGGCGATGCCGCAAATGATGTTGAGCGCTCGCATGAAATTTTCCTTTCGAGTTGAATGATTTTATCGGCAAAAGCTAGCGTGGCCAGAGCCAGCCGAATGTGCCGGCGGTGAGGAGGCCGTAGATGAGACCGTCAAAGGCTTCGAGGAGGACCATTTTCCAGGGATAGCCTTTCCAGACGCCGTTGCTGAGGCCGCCGACCCCGTAGGCGAGAAACGCGGCGGTGCCAGCGACGCGGAAAACAGGGCGGTAGTGCGTGCCCGGCGAAAGGGTGTGGCCAGTGAGGTAAGCGACGAAAATCCCCACAACAAGGCAAAAGACAAACCACTGCACGAGAAATTTTGGAAGAAAAACGGGACCGTTGGGAAGAATAATCAGGTGACCGACGGGGCCTTCGGTAAATTTCGCTTTCGTTTCGGGCGAGTTCAAATCTTTTTGCGTGCAGAACGGAAGGTTATAGAGGCCGGGCGAAGGATTTGAGGCGCGAATCGCCGCGCGGACTTTGTCTTCATCGGAGAGTTTACGATAGCTGCTTTTGTGATACGGCAGAACCATGTGAATGATCGAGCTGGCGATGAAGACAATGACGGCGGCGAGCAAAATGGGAAGCCACAAAGCGAAGAGAGAAACCATCGGCAACCTCCTAGAAATGGGAAAGTGGATGAGAGTTAGGCGAGAGGCTATCGCGAGAAGCCGAGTGGGTCAAGCAGAACAAATAGAACCCAAGCTTCGAATGTGACTTAAGGAGCGGAGCAAAGGTGTGGCAACTTTGGTGCGAAGATTGAAGCCTACGGGAGATTTGAATAGAGAGTTTTGCCGCCGCTTTCTGCTACGAGATGAAGCCGGCTGGGATTGACGAGAGCGCGGAGATGACCGATGCCGTCTCCATCGGAAAGGACGTAACAGCGGGAACTAGCGGACCACTTTGAAAGAAATTGCTGGTCGTCAATGAAGACATCGGGACTTCCAGGCGCATAGGAACCATACACCAGGTTGTTGACGCGGCCATTCCAGAGGAGTGCGGAACGGTTTGTGTAAAAGAAGACAGAGGAAAAAGCATAGTATTGGCCATTGAGAATCAACTGACCTGCGGGAGCACGGAGCAGAGCTTCCGCGAGCGGACGAGAAGAGAGATAAGGGTCAAAGACGACGAGCGCATTGCGCGCGGCATGAAAAAACAAAACCATCATTAAAGCCGTTGCAAGATAGACGTGCTTCGATTTGACCATCCACGCCGAAATGGCGCCCACAAGGAACGCTATGCCTGCAATCAGAAGGGGCAATTTGAGGTAGGCAAAAGATTGCAGCGTGAGGTCGCCCATGTGGCCGAGCGACAACGTATACACTTCCGGATGCTGCTCCAAAGCGCGCGAAATATCGCCGGGCGCGTCCATGTGCCGTACCAGATAGAGCAGCGTGGCCACCGCAACGGCGCAGAGAGCAGAGATTGTGCCCAAGACTTTTGTGCCAGAGCGAACCCAAGAATTCTCCGTGGCCATCGCGCTACCGAGGAGCAGTGCCAATGCCGGATAAAGCGGCATGGAATAGTATTCCTGCGTCGTGGAAAACGTGAAAAAGAGAAGCACGAAGCCGGCCCAGCACACGGCGAGAAGGCGAGTACGGCTTGGGCGATCCTGGGAGCGGTAGTCGAGCTTCAGGGCGGCGGGAAAATAAACGCTCCAGGGAAAAAGCCACAACAGGTGCAGCAGCCAGAACGCCAGCCGCGGGACCGTGTTGTAGTCGCGGGGATAGCGAAGGTTGAGAAAGCGGAGAACGTGTTCGTTGATGAAGTAGAACCAGAAGAATCCGTGATATTCGCCGGGGCCGCTATGCAAAGTGAAATCGAAATAGGGAGGCATCCGGCGCGTGGCGAGGACATGCCACGGGGCAGCGATGGCGAGGACAATTAAACAGCCGGTGAAAAGATGCAGGCGGCTCCAGACCATTCTAGAAAACAATTGTCGCGTGGTGAGGAGATAGAAAATCATTGCGCCAACGGGGATTACGACGGCGATGAGTCCCTTCAGCAGAAGGCCGATACCGAGGCAGATCGCGAGTACCGCAGCTGGGCGTCTGGGATTTTGTTCGGTTGGGTCTATTGCCCGCTGAAATGACCAGAGTGCGCCGCAGACACTGGCGGTGAGCATGACGTCCGGGATTTGAATCCGTGTGAAGAGAAACAATCCGACGCAGGTGACAACCACCAGGCCGGAATAAAATCCTGCGAGCTTGCCGAAGGCCCAACGGCCATACCGGTACGTAAGAAACGACACCAGGATTGCTGCTAAGGCAACCGGAATCCGCGCGGCCCAATCGTGCACACCAAATAGGCGAAGACTGGCAGCTATCAGCCAATAAATCAGGGGCGATTTTTCTACGTAAGGAACGCCATCGAGGTGCGCAATGACCCAGTCGCCGGACTGCAGCATGTTGTGCGCGATTTGCGCCTGCACGGCGTCCACGTCATCCATCAGCGCAGGAGGCGATACGGTGCAACCAAGGAAGATGGTCGCTCCGACGAGGAGTAAAACTAGGCTGGTTTCGAAACGAGAGATGCCTGTGTCTCCTCGACGGGCGGAATCGAAGTTGTCTGAATCTTCCATTGCTTAATCCAAAGAAACAAGATGAGAAGGCCCCACAGGTGAAATCCCAGATTGGCACGGCCTTCCATATGATCTGAAATCAAGCGCAGGATAGCTTCGGTGCGAAATAGACCTGTATCCTCCACGGCTTGGGCACTGAGTGTTTCTTCCAAGAGAGGCCGAAGCGGACCTCGAAACCAATCGTGAGTGGGAATATCGAGTCCTGTCTTTGACCGATTCAGGACAGAATCTGGCAGCTTGTTGCGCATTAAATATTTCAGAATTACTTTTTGCTTCCTGCCATCAATCTTCAGATTATCGGGCAGGGACGCGGCAAATTCTATGATTCTGTGATCTAGATAAGGCGGGCGCACCTCAAGAGAATGGGCCATGCTCATGCGATCCACTTTTTGCAGCAAATCATCGGTCAGATAGTAGCGCTGGTCAAAGGCGAGATAACGGGTCAAGTATCCGTGGCACACACAGGGGATTTCCTCGGTGAACAGATCCTGAACGGAATTCTCGGCGCAGTTGGACAAAATATCCGCTTGCTGCAGCTGGGAAAAAGAGCCGTTCCAATACGTGTGCGCTTCGTCCGGGGGCAAAAGCGAACCTTCGAGGAAGCGCTTCATTTTGTATTCCAAGCTGATCTTGTCGTTGGATACCGGCCAATGCCTGAGAAATTTGAGAAAGGACCTTCGCGCCAGCCTGGGAATCCGCTTTGCAGCTTGCGCAAGCCGATCGGCACGGTAGGTTATGTAGCCGCCAAACAGTTCATCGGAGCCCTCGCCGCTCAGCGCGACGGTGACGCTTTCCCCACTCAACTTAGAAAGAAACCAGAGCGGAACGGCTCCCGCATCCGCAAACGGTTCGTCGGAATAATAGACAATGTTGTGGATGGCATCTTCGAGGTCGAGCGATGGATTCAGGTCGAGTTCGAAGTGATCGGTATCGTAGCGCTTTGCCATTTCGCGCGCCGGACCACTTTCATCAAAGCTGCGGCCGGCAAACCCGATCGAAAACGTCTTCACGCGCGCGGAAGTAGACTCCCGTGTGTAATGGAGAATCGCAGAGGAATCCACGCCGCCGCTCAGCCAGATGCCCACGGGAACATCGGAAATCATGTGTTCGCGGACAGAATCCTTGATCAGCTCATCGAGAGCTTCGCCGGCGGTATCCGGCGTCCAGCGGAGATCCTTGCGAAAGCGCAGCTTCCAAAACGATTCTGTGCGAACGTTGCCATTCTTCCATTCCAGCCAATGACCGGGCGCCAGCTTCTCTATTCCCTTCACGAGTGTAAATGGCCCCGGAACGTAGTTTAGAGCGAGGTAATAGCTAAGCGCGTTGAGGTCCAGTTCACGAGGAATCTCTTCATGAGCAAAAAGCGATTTCAATTCCGAGGCAAAATAAACGGCGCTTCCCAGGCGGTAAAGGTAGAGCGGTTTGATACCGACCCGGTCTCGCGCGAGTATCAGCCGCTTTTCTCGCTTGTTCCAAAGCGCCAGCGCAAACATTCCGCGAAAGCGCATGAAACAGTCCGTGTCCCACTGAAGAAAAGCGCGCAGAACGACTTCGGTATCGCAACGGGAGGTAAAGCGGTGCCCGAGGTTTTCCAGCTCCGCGCGGATTTCAGCGTGGTTATAGATCTCGCCGTTGAAAACAAGGACAGTATTCAAGTCGTCCGAGAAAAACGGCTGGTCTCCGCCGTGCAAATCGATAATTTTTAGACGAACCGCTCCAAGCGCGATTCGCTCGCTGCGATACGTATCACTCTGATCGGGTCCGCGGTGACGTAACGCATCGGTAGCTAGACCAATACGCTCCGCTACGCCCGCACTATGGCGATGCGTAAAACCAGTTATTCCGCACAATTTCTTCTGAACTCCGTCTCCTGAAGAAAACGAAAGCCTCTTCCGGGCTCAGATTCCTAAATGCCAAGTAAGAATTCCTACCGGCACTTTTGGTTGCCTTTTTTTTGCAGAACAGTGAAAAACAGACCGAAGGATATGGAAGCAGATTATACGCAGCGAACCTAAACGCCAGATAAATGTCGTTCGATATTCATGCGCGATACCAGTTGAGTGTGGTTTGCGGAAAGCGTTACTTGGAACGCGGCTTTAATGCGGGAAAGCACATAGAGCGAATTATTGCGCGCGGACAACGGTGAGGGATTTGAGCATGCGAATCCAGCGTGCGGGGCGCTTTTCATGCGGGGCGACTAATTTAAAAGGGCCTTCTTTTTCGGAGAGCGGTGCTCCGTCCAACGTATCTGCGACGATGATTTCACTATCGAGAATTCCCGGATCGAGTTCAGCGAGGGAAAAAACGACGCGGTAATTATCGGAAGCTTCTGCAACGACGTAAATCGCCATTGCTGCGCCGCGGAGATGTTCGCCACCGGGGGCGCCCGCTTTACGCAGAACTTCTTCGATCGGAACGCCTTCGTAAGTTTCCTTTTTCTGGGAATGGGGATTGACGACAGAAAGAGTCTTGCGCGGCATTTTCTTGAGATCGTCCGCCGTCAGCACGAGCGGGGTGGTGACTTCGCCGCCGACGCGGAGTTCGGCGCGAGATGCTACGGCGGGGGCGTTCTGCGCCAGTCCGGATCCGATGCCACACGCGAAAAAGAGAAAGAGAGCGAAAACTATTTTCTTCATGGGGGGTTATTATACGGCTTTCCGCAAAACTTGCTGTTGCAAGGTTTAGGCGACAGTTTTCCCGCAAATAAATTAGCGCACCGGGGCTCTTTTCCGCTTGCGCTCCTCTACACACAAGAGTAGCGTCCAGCAATCGGCAAGGCTGCCGTTGCTGTTAGTTCTTAAACCCAGATTCGGACAGACTTTCCTCCGAGCCCCTCTGTCTGAATTCGGCCCGGGAGGACCTCATGCGCCGCTGTTCCTTTTTTTTCGTTGTTCTCTTGATGTTTCTGCTCACGTCTTCGAATGTTCGTGCCCAGGATATTTTCGTACCCGCCGGCACGATTTTGAAATGCACGATGAACGAGCCGAATTTTTCGTCGGCCACCGTGCAGGTTGGCGATCCTGTGTTGTGCCACTTAAGCTCCGTGCAGGAATTCGGAAGGAATGCTTTTCCGCGCGGCGCTTACATGAGCGGCCATCTGGAAGCGGACAAAGAGCCCGGGCACTTTTGGGGCAAGGGCTATTTGAGGATTGTGTTCGATCGAATTGGGACGCCGAACTCCGATGTGACCGTGGACACGAAGGTGATTGCGGCGAAAGGCTACAAAGTAGACAAAGAAGGAGACATCAAAGGCAAGGGCCACGCGACACGGGACGTAGTTGAGTGGATGATTCCACCGCTGTGGCCGTGGAAAGTGCTGATGCTGCCGGCGCGCGGGCCTCGTCCGACTTTGAAGGGCGAAGAAACGATCACGATGCGTTTGATGGAGGACGTGACGATTCCGCGAATCGGTGCGGCATATAACTCGCGCGACTGGCGGCCTGCTCCCAGTTCCTACAAACCGGCCGTGTATTACAACGATACTCGCGAGATGCACGCTCCTCCAACGGCAATGGCTGCGACACACAATGTAATTTCCGTGGACTCCGGTTTCAGACAAGCGTCGCAGAACGCGGTACAAGAAGCTGCGGGCAACGTTCCGCAAGTTATGCAGCTCGCTTCCGAGCCACGCGCTCCCGTCGTGCAAGGTGCAGCTGCACAAACACAGACTCCGTCTTCTTCATTGACGCTGATTGCGTTGAGAAACGAAACGATTTACGCGGTTGCGAGCTATTGGCTTGACGGGGACAACCTGGGCTACGTTTTGCCGAGCGGCGCACGTGCGTCTTGTGCGCTGAATGATGTGGATTTAGCTCGGACAACGCAGCTCAACTCCGAGCGTGGAATTTCCATCAGCTTCCGCGAAGCGCCTGCGGCGCAACCAGTATTGTCCAGCGTACTTAACTAATTTCTTTGCTGGTACTAAATAGAAAGCAACAAGGCCGTGCTCAATATTGAGTCCGGCCTTGCTGCTGAGTCGCAAGTGTTTTGGGATCTCTTTCGAAGGCGATGTGGCTTGACCCTGTCCGGCCGGCAGGGTAATCTCCGCACTATCTAACTTGCCCGTAACCTCTCTCCTGGGCGAGCCGCAAACTATCGCAAAGATCCGGAGTCCGTGATGGCCAAACCGCGCAAACGCAAACCCAAATTGCGGAAAAGACCTGGTGTCAAAGGACTCGAGTCGAAAGCGCCCGGACGCATGTATGCGCGCAAAGCAGCGAGAAAAAAGCTGACGGCCGCGAAGAAACCAGAGACTCCGCCCGTGGCATTACCCTTGGCACGAAGTTTGTTCCAGACGAGAAATTTTCAGCACATTAGCCTGTCTTCTTACGCCAGATCGCCACGATCCCTGCAGGGAAATCCAAATAGCCTTGTCGTCTTGAGCGCGTCGATCCGGAAAACAATGCAGTACTACCTTGCGACGCTTAATGCTGTCAGCGCGGTGATCGAAAATAGGCCACAGAAGAAACTGAATTCCCAAAGCGCGTCGGCTGCCAAGCTTCGCAATGCGTTGAAGGAAGCGAGTACAAAAATCCCGAGTCTTCCGTTTCTCAAGCGATCCGCAGGAATTGACAAGGAAACAGCAGGAATTTTGACGCAAACGCCGTTGATGCTGGAGGTTCACAACGATAAACCTGTAAAGCTTGTTATTTCGGATGTTCTCGGAATGGGAAAGCAACTCCCTCCACAGTTGCACGACGCAGTGTTAGCGAGTTTCGAAGGCGTAGGCATTGTGGCGAGTGCGACAGTCGGCGGGAAGTTCGAGACGGTACCTATGGTCGTGGATGTAAGTACGGATGGAACGATTCCCCCAGAACGAAGCGATTCGGTAAACGATTCACCGATCTTGTCACCTGCGGCCCAAGAAAAACCGGTAAGAGCTCCAGCGCCTTCTGTTCCTAGCAGAGGAAAACAGCGTGGTTCAGGCTGGGGAGGAGTAGTTCTACCAAGCGTAGGGAAAACCCAAACGCAAAGAGGGCGGACAAGAGCAAAGCCACCTGAGCACGTCCCGAGCGTCAGCTCTAGCGACGAATCCGCAGACTTTAATTTGCAGGCAAACTTGGATACTGCTTCCTTTTTGAGAAATCAGGAAGGAGATACAACGCTAGAGGAAATACAATTGGCTCCAACCGACGGCGGCTCACCCACGCCTGTTGCGTCCTCCGCTTCCCTTGCGCTGCCAGTTTATCCGGACATCGATATCCCCAATTCGCATCCCGTTCAGGGATCACTTTTCGACATTACGGTCTCACTAAAGTTCGAGCCTTCTAAAGAAACTTCCGGAGCTGTGGCCGCACCTGCGGACGATAAAATTCACGTTTTCGATATCCATTTGCTAGTTGCTAAGACATCGCGATGGAGCAAGCTGACCTTTCAGCGGCCGCTGGGAACTACAGGTGAGGCAATTTTCCGCGACGTTCCCGCTCCCATCTTGGACGGAACGGAAGAGACTATCGGTGGTCATCCTGTCTCTGACATCTGCGTAAATTTCTACCTTGAAAATCGCTGGTGTGGCGAGGCTATTCGAAGAATTGAAGTACTTCCGTCAGAGAAGAGCGACAAACTTGCCGTAATTGCGACTCCAGAAACTCCACCATGGCGTAAAGACTTGCTCGTAGCCCCCGGCACTCCGCCGCCAGACCTCTTAATTCGCATTAAGAAGGTCGGCCTCACGGAGTTCGAATGGAGTCTCTTCTCGCCACATATGAGCTTCCCGAAAGATCCCGCCTCGATGCGCATGTCCATGGCGGACCCTTTCAACTATGTAACGGAACATTTTGAGATCTTCGCAGGCAGCAGCCTTAGCGACATTGACGTGAATAAGCTGAATTCGCACTGCGATTTGATCTACCAAGCCGCTCCAAAAGGATTTCGGAAGGAATACCGCAACTTGGCGCAGGAAGTTGCGAAGGATCCTTTGCGCAAGAGCCTTGAGACGATTCAAATTGTTTCTGATGAGCCGTTTATTCCGTGGGAACTAATGCGAGTTTCCGATCCCTCGGACGAATCCATTTTTCCACCTGAGATTCTTTGTGTGAAACACAGCGTTGGCCGTTGGATGGCATGGGACTCCACGCAATTGCGGAATTCGCTCAACGTGAAGAAAATTGCCGTTTCTGCTTCGGATTACAAAACTACGAAAGTCGCGGGGCTGCGTCCTCTGCCTTGGGCGGCGGACGAACGCAAATTCCTTTTGGCGAGCCCTTACAATGCGGAGGACATACCTTTGCAGTTGCCGAAGCTTCTTGATTTTCTTCAGCACGGTTCAGCAGACGTCATTCATTTTTCCTGTCACGGTGAATCCAATGGACTCGCCCCAGATCAAGCCGCCCTCAGAACGGAAGACGATCCGATTGGACTGTTAGCGCCGTCCGTTGCGGCCGTCGAATCTCGTGCCGGTGCTGGGAAAACTCATCCCGTCGTTTTCCTGAACGCTTGCCAGGCAGCGGCGGGCGGCGGACTCATCGGCATGGTTTTCGGTTTGCCCCAAGCATTTCTGAGAATGGGCGCAACGGCGTGTATTGCGCCACTCTGGAAAGTGGTTGATCAAAGCGCGAGGGATATTGCGGAGGATTTCTATAAATCCACCCTGCTGGGAACGGCAGGAAATCCACCCATGACTCTTGGCGAGGCGCTTCGCGTGATTCGCGCTCAGTGGAAAAGCAAAAAAAGCCTTACTCACTTGGGATACGTTCTTTACGGCGATCCGACCACTACGCTGACACGATAACCCGCGAAACTCTCTCAAGTCTGAAAATTTTAGTAAGGAGGCCTTGTGGCACCGGCTTTCAAGTTAGTCTTACAAAAGGGAAGAACGATTCCCCAACCCATCGGGGCAACTGGAATCAGCTTTGCGGCACCTGGCTTAGAGGGTGAACTGACGGTAGAAGTTAAGTCTGCCCCGGCCGCGGACGCGACACTCACTCGTAGCAGCCTTCGGGACTCCAGCGAGATTGCATCGCCGGATTCGGTGGACGGCGCTATTGAAGAGATTGGCGGTTTGACGGCTTTCAATCTTGAGACGAAAGCACGAACACCCGTGGTTTCGGAGGCCGAAGGTGTCCGATCCGGAACGGATAAGCTAGCGAATGATGAAGCGATTTTGAACTACAAGCCAAGGCCAGACGAATATTCTTTCGTCGTTTATCAAGATGAAGCGGGTGCCATCAGTCTCCACTTTCCCGAAGGACTGAGCACCGCTAAACCCGAAAGCTCTGACGTTGAGCGTGCCACTCGAGACGCTGGAAATGGCCTTCAGCACTATCGAATCCAACTACGCACTCCGGCTCCCCCACCTCCCCCTCAAGAAGGGGAACGCCAAACCCGCTTTGGCTTAGCCGCGATTGGCAAGAAATTGCTGAAGCTGGTTGTTGGCAAAATCATAAAAAAGGCGGCCGGCCCATTGGTAAGTGCTGCGGACTACGGCGCCGTTTGGCTTTGGGAAAGCAAGGCGCGCGCGTTCGAAGGATTTCATGGCGGCCCTGACGCAAACACCTTGCTTGCCGAAAATCCTGTTGCGCTGAACAGCAATGACTGGGCAGCGTTGAACAGTGAAGGGAAGAAATCGTTGCTCTTTATTCACGGCACAACCAGCACCACAAGCGGCGCGTTCAGCGGCCTTCTGAATTTCCCTGCGCAGGCAGAACTTTACAAACGATATGAAGGCCGCGTGATTGGATTCAATCATCACACTCTGACAAAAAGTGTAGCCGGGAACGCCGCTGATTTTTACGCGGGACTTCCAGGCAGGGGAACCTACACGTTTGACATTGTTTGCCACAGCCGGGGAGGGCTCGTGGCGCGAGCACTCAAAGAGCTGACACCAGCCCAGCTTTCGACAGCGACCAATTCAAATTGTGCATGCTCTGCCACTTTCAAGATCGGGAAGATCATTTTCGTGGGAACGCCGAACATTGGCACGCCACTCGCGGATCCCTCGGATATTCCGGACTCACTTGAGCTGTTGTCGAATATCGCTGCCTGGATTCCGGGGGCAGGACTTACGCTCGCGGGAATTCTCTCCAGCGCGGCATTCGTCGCGGAAAATGGATTCAGGGTGCTGCCCGGAATGCGGAATATGGACCCCGCAGATGCATTTCTAAAAGAGATCAATCTACCGGGGCCGCCCGGCACTGTTTCCCCGCTTGGAGACTACTTTGCAATTCAATCCAATTTTGATCTGAACGGAGTCGTAAACACTGTGCTCTTAAAAGGGTTGAAGTATCTTTTTAAAGGGAATCTGAATGACGTGATTGTGCCAACGCTTGGTGTTTCGAACATTGACGGTACAACTCTTCCGGACAAAGTCACAAAATATTACGGAGCGCCGCCTCTGGTTGAGTCGGTCGCGCATACGCAGTATTTTCAGCAAGAGGCTACGTGGAAATTCATAGATGACAATCTGCCGTGAAGTTGAACGCGGTCCGAACGAGTGAAAAAGCAAAAGGCCGGTCTGAAAATTCAGACCGGCCTTTTTTAATTTAATCCCGGCGACGACCTACGCTCCCACACAGTTACCCGTGCAGTACCATCGGCCCGGCGAGGCTTAACTTCCGTGTTCGGGATGGGAACGGGTGTGACCCTCGCGGTATGATCACCGGAAACTTGTCGCCATGCGCTCGTTGAACGCATAGCAGAAATTTGACAGCGCCGCCTGAACACTGCGGCGCCACTAACAACAGAATTTGGCTGGCATACAAGTTCGACTTTTCATCGAACATTACTGTGAACTTGTTTGATTAGAACAAGACGTACTGCAAACTGACTCATGACGGCATGAGAAAGTTTTATGATTAAGCCGAACGAGCGATTAGTACTGGTCAGCTCCACACGTTGCCGTGCTTCCACCTCCAGCCTATCAAAGTCGTAGTCTTCGACTGCTCTTCTTAGGCTTTATTGCCTTGGGAAACCTTATCTTGAGGCGAGCTTCTTGCTTAGATGCATTCAGCAATTATCTCTACCAGACTTCGCTACCGAGCGGTGCCCCTGGCGGGACAGCTCGTACACAAGGGGTCTGTTCATCCCGGTCCTCTCGTACTAGGGACAACTCCTCTCAAGTTTCCTGCGCCCACACCAGATAGGGACCGAACTGTCTCGCGACGTTCTGAACCCAGCTCACGTACCGCTTTAATAGGCGAACAGCCTAACCCTTGGGACCTTCTACAGCCCCAGGATGCGATGAGCCGAC